>NZ_JABEQJ010000026.1 GCF_014174255.1 Gluconacetobacter sacchari | reverse complement strand
ATCTTCCTGACCCGACAGGATGCCGAGAATGCTATCGGCCGTTACATCGACAGTTTCTACAATCCTGTCCGGCGCCATTCGTCACTGGACTTCATCAGCCCGGCTGCATACGAAAGGCAGGCGACCTGATCCCGATAGCTCTCCACTTTTGCGGGGCAAGTCCAATCAAGTACCTCGGCCCATGGACGTCCGTCGGACAGGTGGAATGGGAAACCCTGAAATGGGTCGACTGGTACAACAATACACGTCCGCACAGCGCCATCGGTTACGTCAGATGGGACGAGGGCCGTGGGGCTTCCGGAAGCTCGATTTTTTTACGGGATGGATAAAAACGATGCCGCTATCGATAAAACAGGATGGAACCGCAAAGGGCATGGCTGCCGGAGGGGCGATCTCGATCGTCGTCATTGCCATGCAATGGTATTTTAAGTTCTTCATACCGACTGATTTTTCATATGTCGATGCGGTTATGTTTGTCTGCAAGTGGGATAGTTTCTGCTTTCTGTGCCTGTTGGCTGCCATTGCCCGGGTGGCAACGGCCCGGTTTTTTTCTCCCCAGGACATTGACGGAAGCGGCCTTACCGCGCCGACAAGAGAAGTGTCCATTGACCGGGCCGTTCTTCAGAATACGCTTGAGCAAGTGATTCTCGCGGTCGGTTCTTATTTTTCCCTCATTGCTACCAGGAAAGAGAACCTGGACATCATACCGGCTCTTGTCTTTCTTTTCGTCGTCGGGCGCGTCTTGTTCTGGGTTGGTTATTCAAAAGGGGCTTCCCATAGAGCCTGCGGTTTTGGACTGACTTTTTATCCGACTGTGTTCTCGATCCTATTTTCCATTCTCTGTCTTATCTGAACTTCGGCGATTTGCGCCGCACGGCGGATATTGTCGCGCATGGCGGGAGGGAGGGAGGGCGTCCGGCGCTTTCCTTGTGTCGGCGGAGACTCATGACTCTTTCCCATGATCCTGGACGGGCTCCTAGAATGACTTGCTGATTCCTCCGCCCGCGATCCGGCCGGTCCCGACCATGACGGTGGCCTGGTTATCGAGGCTGGCGCCATAGACCTCGTAGCGCGTGTCGAGAAGATTTCTGGCAAAGGCGTATATTTTCAGGTCGCCTCCCCTGTTTTGCCAGCCGATATTCACGTTGACCAGCCCGTAGGGATGCAGGCCGAAGGAATTCTCGACGTCGGCGGTGCGTGCGCCCACATATTGATAGGTGATCCCGACCGGAATCGTGCCGGAAAGCCCGAGCCTCGTTGCCTGTGCCGTATAGTGAAGGCCGATATTCGCGGTCCAGTCCGGCACGTTGGGCACATCATTGCCTTTGAAGGAGGCGCCGGAACTGCCGCGCCCCAGGGTTGCGCGCGTGTATCCGACGCCGCCATCGAGAATGAGATCCGTGACGAGCATGACCCGCCCCTGCGCCTCGAAACCTTCCGTATGATAATTCTGATACGATGTCATGAATTGTACCGTCGATGGGTTGAGGTACGTCAGAACGCCATCATGTATGCTGTTGTAGAAGGCGCTCACCTCCATATCCGCCCGGCCTGAAAGAAGGTTCATTTTCGTGCCGGCTTCGTAGGTCCAGCCCGTACCGGCCGGATATGGCGACGAGAGCGCTCCGTTGACCGGCATGGCGTAAAGTGGATAGATCCGGCTTGAATGGCCGCGCGCGGCCGATACATAGCTCGTCACGTCGCTGCTCCATTTATAGGCGAGTGCGACGCGGCCGGTCGGGTAAGGCTGGTCTGTCGTACTCCGACCAGCCAGGGACGCGAGGTGGGCGCTATTGGAATCGGTTGCCCAGATCTTGTCGTAGCTGAAACGCCCGCCGAGAGAGATCGCCCATCTTTCGGACAGATTGACGGTCGTGTCGCCGAACAGACCGTAATTCAGCGTTCTCAGATGGCTGATCGCCGTCATTGGCACGACGTTCGCCGCCGATGAGAAATCGCGATCGGCATCCGTATAGATCGCCGAGGTGCCGAGCACCCATCGCAAGGGAGCGCCTTCAAGAGAATTCAGACGCAGTTCCTGGCTGTAGATATTCTCCGTATCGTCCGTGAAGCCGGGAGAACTGGTGATGAGGAAGGATGGAAGCCCGAGTTTTTCATCGACGATCTGGTCCGTCCTGTCCACGTACACGTTGCTGACATTGTGCTGGAACGCCGTCAGAGAGGTCAGGTTGAATCGATCGGATCTGTGCTGGACGGTGAGCGTCGCGCCGCCCTGCTGGATTTCCGCGTTCGGTTTCGTCAGGCTGCCGCTGATCGGGAAATTCCTGGCCGATCTGAGGAGAAAGAATGGGGCGTCATCGCCGTCGTGGGAGTAATTGGCTGTGAGTGTCGCCGTGGTGCCGTCCCGCGCGATAAAGCGGAAGCCTCCGCGGAAGGCCTGGATGTTGCGGGCATTGAGTTGCGGGGTATGGAGGCTCGCGACATCGCCCCCGTAGCCGCTGAAGCGGATCGCGAGACGACCGTCGAGTTCTCCCGGCACGATCCTGCCGCCTGCCACGGCTTCTCCCATGCCGTAGCCGTTCGACCCGCCTTCGGCGGTGACGTGGATATCCCGCGTTCCATCCGGCTGGTTGGTCGTGACGTTGATCGTTCCACCGAGGGAGTTGGCGCCCCAGAGCGTTCCCTGCGGCCCGCGCAATACTTCCGCCTGCTTGACGTCGAGCAACGGATTGTTCAGCGACAGCATGCTGCCCGGAACGCCGTCGATATTGAATGAAACGGTACCGTCATTATTGTTCAGCGGCGTTCCGAGGGAACTGACGCCACGAATGGAGAGGAAGCTCGCGGCCGAGCCCCAGTTGGTCCACAGCGTGTTCGGCGCATTCCGGGCAATCGCCTCCACGGGTTCGAGCCGCAGAGCCTCGATCGCCGCCGGCCTGACGACCGTGATGCTTTCCGGGACGTTCTGAAGCGCCTCGCGCGTCTTGCGCGCCGTTACGACGATGGTCTCCAGCCTTGCCGGACGACCGGCTTGCTCCTCGGGTCGCGTCTGGATCGGCACGGCAGGCCCTTGCGCGGTGGATGTGTCGGCCAGCGCAGGATCGGATTGCCGCGCGAAGACGGCAAGAACCAGCAGCGCCGATAACGGGTGACGGGCGGACGGGGTTGGGGAGAAACGGCGGCGGCGCGGCATAGGGACATTCCCGAAAAATTGTAAACGCGACTATGTCGCAATTGCAAATCATCGGATAACGCGAGCCGGTCAATCTATAGCGCGATCGCGCCAGCCCGCCCGATCCGCCGCCGGTGCCGCGCCGGGATCGCGCGTGCTGAAATAGCGGGCGGGGGTGGTGCCGAGTATCCGCCGGAACATGGCGATAAACGCGCTGGTGCTTTCATAACCGAGGTCCGTCGCCACGTTCATCACGAGGTCGCCCGCCGCCAGGCGCTGAAGCGCGGCGGCGACATGAGCCTGCTGGCGCCACCGCGCGAACGACATGCCTGTCTCGCGTTGAAACAGCCGGGTGAGCGTGCGGTCGCTCATGCCGACCTGCTCGCTCCATTCCGAAAGAGTCCGGCGCGAGGCCGGATTCCGGGACAGGATCGTGGCGAGGCGACGCAGGCGCCGATCGTGGGGCATCGGCAAGCGGACGGGTGCCATCGGCGCGGCGCGGATCTCGTCGAGCAGGACCGGCACCAGCCGGGCCTCGCGCTCGGTCCCCCGCGGATCCGGCGGCCGGCGGCAGTCCAGCCGCAGGATGAGTTCGCGCAGAAGCGGTGGCACGAGCAGAACCCCGCATGTCTCGTTCAGGGACGCGGCCAGGTCTTCACGGATGAAAAGATTGCATAGCTCGGTCGGGCCGCTGGCCTTGCCGGAATGAACGGTTCCCGCGGGAAGCCAGAGCGCGCAATGAGACGGGACCAGCCAGAGCGCGTCCTCGGTCCTGATCGTGATCGAGCCTTTCAGGACGCACAGCATCTGCGCCTTGATATGCCGATGAGGCGCCGTTTCGTCGATGACGCCCTGCGTGCCGAGGACACTGAACACGGGGCGGCGCACCTGATCGACGTCGATGCCCGGAAGGGGGGAGGCCGGCATCCTCTCGTCCGATCTTCTATTCCTGTTTCTGCGCCAGCAACTTTTCCCCCCGCTCGATCGCCGTCGCCTCATCGGGCACGAACGCGATCGGGAAGCCGAACGCCTTGCCCGCGATCGCCATCGATAGGCGCATGGGTGCCGGAACGGGATCCGCGCCGTCTATCACGATCATGCCTCTGCATAGCGCGCGCATCCGGCCCTTTATCACTTTGAGGAACAGGGCGCGTTGCTTGCGTTGTTCGTGCGTCTCGTCGCGGTGGTCGTCCGACGCGTGGTGCGTGAGCAGGACGAACGATGCTCCTTTCTCGAGGAGCCTGCGGAACTGTTCGTCGAGAGGGATATCTGAGGTTGCTTCTCTGCGCGCGAAGATGAAGGGCGCGCGCGACTCGTCGATCAGCATCGTCTTCTCCTGCATGCCTGCCGTGGGCGGTCCGTCCGCGTGCCGGGAGAGACTCCGGGATGCGTCTTGACGGCACTCTAACGGTGTTAGATTAATGTGCCTAACGGTGTTAGGGAGTCAAGCATGGCGCTGGAAAGGGACAAGGTGGTCGCGGCTTCCCTGATCTTGCTGGACGAGGTCGGGCTCGACGGGCTGACGATGCGTGCGCTGGCCAAGCGCCTGGCGGTTCAGGCGCCGACGCTCTACTGGCATTTTCCGTCCAAGCAGGCGCTGCTCGACCAGATGGCGGATGCCATCATCGCCCCGGTCCCGGCGGCGATTCCGCCGGGGGAGCCGCCTGATACCGTCCTGCGGTCGCTGGCTGACGCCATGCGGAGGGCGCTGCTTTCGCGGCGCGACGGCGCGCGGGTTTATGCGGGAACCTATGTCATGGGGGAGAATGTTCTCGCGGTCGCCGATATCGCGCTTGGCGCCCTGATGCAAAAGGGGCTGGACGAGCGTGGCGCAGCCGACGAGATGTTCAATATCGTTTATTATATTCTCGGACACGCGATCGAGGAGCAGGGATTTCAGGAGCGATGGGTATCGGCGGACGACGGGACGGTCGCGGGCATGCGCCGCCTGCTCGCCGAACCCGCGTCCCGCCGCTTTCCGTCCTTGAGCCGCTGCGTCGATACCATCCTGGCCAGCGATTTCGACGCGCGCTTCAGGCGGGGCGTCGATTCCTGGCTTCACGGTCTGGAGAGGAAGGAAGCGGCGCCACGGGTGCGTTCGGCACGGAGCGCGTCCGTAAAATCGTAGATGTATCGGTCGGGAAGCCGATATGCCGGGCCACGCGGGGTGGCCACTGAGCCAGACGCAGACCTCGCCGGGCCGGATCAGTTTCTCGCCGTGGCCGTCGTCGCAGATCGTCGAGCCGGAACGCTGCAACAGGATACCGACATAATCCTCGCCGTCGCGCGAGAGATCGGCCGGCCTGCGTCAGCGTGATATGGTCGGTGACCGCCGCGAGCCCAGCGGCCCAGGTGTAGGTCTCGAAGTTCCGCCCGTTGAAATTGGTCGGCCCGCCCAGCCCCGCCCAGCGCGCCACCGGCACCAGCGCCTCGATTCCCGCCCGATCGGCGACCTGGGCGATTTCCTTCGTCAGCGCCCAGGTCAGCTTGTGCCGCTCTTCGACCAGGGTCATCGCGCAGCCGCTGTCGCAGTTCAGGCCGAACAGGCCCAGCTTCAGCTTGTTGTCGTTGAAAAGCGCGTTCGTCCGCGTGCGCGCACGCCCTTCGGTTGTCGCCAGGTCCAACATGTCGCCTCCTGATTCTTCTTTTTATTTGTGACGCTGTTTGGCAGATTTCTTGAACGCTGCCGCTGCCTAGCCCATCCGGGTGACGATGGCATCGACGAACTGGGGAATGTCATAAATGAAGCGGCGGACGCTCGCGGACGCCCTGGCCACCGCCCGGCATCTGCTGACCCGCCCTCCGGACTTGTCTTCGCCCGCGTGTCTGGACCGCCCCGTATGGCATGCGCTGACCGGACGGCAGGGCGCGCTCGCCGTGGGAAACCGCCAGGCATTGCGCTATCGGACGACGGTGACACCGTTCGGTGCGTGCGCCGGGACCGGGGACGGCGACCTGCGGGCGCTGGCGGACCTGCTCGCTCCCGGCGAGGAGGTCTGGCTCGTGGAGAAAGCAGGTTACCCCGCCCCGCCCGGCCTGGAATACGTCAGCACCGCCGAATGCCTGCAAATGGTGGCGACGCATATGACCGGCGGCGATTGTGACTTTTCCTTCTCCGTTCTGGGGGAGGACGACGCCGCCGAGATGCGGGCCCTTGCCGCGCTCGCCAGACCCGGCCCCTTTCTGGCGGAAAGCTGGCGACTGGGCGGCTTTGTCGGCCTGCGCGCGGCGGGGCGCCTGGTCGCCATGGCCGGAGAACGCATGAAGCCGGGCCATTTCACCGAGATCAGCGGCGTATGCACGCATCCTGACCATCGGGGACGCGGATATGCCGGATTCCTGATGCGCGCGGTCGCCCGGCGTATCCTGGAGCGTGGCGAGACGCCGTTCCTGCATACCTACACGGACAATATCTCGGCGATCGCGCTCTATCGGTCGCTGGGATTTGCCGCCCACCAGGTCGTGACCGCGAGCGTTCTGCGAAAACCCTAGGAGGGACGGCCGAAATGTTCAGAGCCCGAGGAACCTGAAAGGCGCGGCCACCCTGAACCGGTCGTTGGCCACGCCGGAATAGATGTGCGTCTGGTTGGGGCCGAGGTCGAGCTTCATCACCTTCCCGGTCTTCTCCGAGAAATCCAGCGTCTTCAGATCGACCCAGAAGATGTTGGGGGTCAGGGCGGATTCGAAGAAATAGAGCTTGCGCTTCTGGTCGGCGACCGTGCGCCAGCGCGTCGAGGAGATGTTGGGCTGGTCGGGCGTCGTGATGCCGAAGGGCACGGAGACGTTCCGGATCACGCTGAAGACGCTGGCGATGGCCTCGACCGGGTTCTCGGATTTCGGGATCGCATTCACGTAGAAGGCGGCCCGCGCGAAACGGTCGGAGGCGCGGTTGGTGCCCGGCAGCATCACGGTGCCGCCGATCTGCGTCCAGTATGCGTTCAGGGCGAGTTGCTGTTCGAAGGTCGGGGAGTTGGTCATCACCTGGTAGGCGCGGCTGTGGTGGATGACCTGCCTGTGATCGATATATTCGATGATCGCGCTGTCGCCGGATGCGTCCGAGAGCGAGAGGTGCAGGGTGGCGAGCCTGCTTTCGCCCGGCACGTTGGCGGTGACGATCGTGAAGGGCTGCCGTGCCAGCATGTCGACCGCCTGCTGCACGGTGGCGAAATTGTCCAGCACGTATTGCGCCCAGGCCGAGAGCGCCAGGCCGGGGGTCTTGCCGTCATAGGCGGGATAGGAGGATTCCACCAGCCAGAGCACGTTCGCGACGAGGCCTGCCTCGTTCATGCCGTCGGTGGTGGCGACGTCGTAGCCCGACGCGATCACGCTGCCATATCGCGATGTCCAGCGGATCGAATGCGGCCCCGCCTCGCCCGACCGCTTCATGCCGCGCGGAAAGACCCAGAGATTGGTTCCGACATCGGTCTTCCAGTCCATGGAGCGCGCCGTGATCACTTCACCCTCGGCACCCTGATAGACGAAGCGCGTGCAGGCGTCGGCGGCGGGCGGGGCCGCCAGGCCGGCGGACAGGGCCAGGGCCGCGCAGGCCGTCGCGAAAGAGCGTTTTATCGGCATCCGGGGCTCCGTCCCACTCGATCATGGCGGCGGGCATGATAGACCCTTGCGGCGCGACGGTCGAATCGGCCTGGCGCTCAGGACAGGGTCCTGATCAGGGGACGCAGCACCGCCCTGGCCGCGCGGGCCGCCCGGGCGCCGTCCCGCGCCGCGATCGCCTGGAACAGGCGCTGGTGCGGCACCAGCCCGGGCTCGGTGACGTTGTGCTCGATCAGCGCGGCGCGCGCGGCCTGCCGCGCGGCGGTCAGGAAATAGCGGTAAAGCTCGGTCAGCGCGCCGTTCTGCCCCGCCTCGGCAACGGCCAGGTGGAAGGCCGCGTCGCGTTCGAGGAACGCGTCGATATCGCCCGTCCCGCTCCACTCGCCCCGGGCCTCCAGCGCCTTTTCCATCGCGCGAAGGTCGTGCTCCGACCGGCGTTCGGCGGCGCGGCGCGCGGCCTCGACCTCCAGCGCGGCGCGCAGTTCGAAATGATCGCGCAGGCTCGACCGGCTGATGGCCCGCATGATGCCGGCGGGGTCCTGCACCTGGCGGACATAGGTGCCGTCACCCTGGCGCACTTCGAGAATCCCCGCGTGCGAGAGAACGCGGACGGCCTCGCGCACCGTATTGCGGCCGATCTGGAACATGTCGGCAAGCTGCGCCTCGCGCGGGATCCGCTGGCCTACCGGCCACGCGCCCGTGGCGATCTGCCCGCGCATGGCGTCGAGCGCCGAGGTGACGAGGGATGGCCTGGGCAGGCGAACGAGAGGCGCCGGACGGGTCATGGGCGAATGGTCACTCAACTGTCTTGTCATCCGATGAGAGGATGTTCTTGAACACGATTATATCCGCGGCCAAGACTGTATCACACCATCCATGACACGGGATCCATGACACAGATTCATCCCGACCATGCCGGCGATGCAGCCGCCTTCCTGATCCCCCATGCGGATTTCCGGGAAAGACACCGGATTCGGATCCACGCGCCACCCGGCGCCGTCCTGGCGGCGGTGGCGAAATTCCGGATCCGGGACGACCCGCTGGCCCGGCGCGCCCTCTGGCTGCGGGAATGGCCCGGGCGCCTGCTGCGCAGGGCCCGGCGCAAGACGTTCGATCTGGACGATTTCACCCGCCTGGAGCAGCCCGACCCCCTGACGATCGCCTACGGGCTGATCGGCGCGTTCTGGGCGGCCGATTACGGATTGGTGGCATGCGCCTCGACGGCCGAGTTCAGGAACAACCGCGACCCTTATGTCTGCAAGCTGCTGCTGACCTTCACGGTCACGCCGCTTCCGGACGGCCTGTGCGACCTGACCACCGAGACGCTGGTCTGCTGCCCCTCGCCCGACGCGCGGCGGCGCTTCGCGCCCTACTGGTATCTGATCCGGCCGGTCAGCGGGCTGCTGCGCAGGCGCCTGCTTGGCATCATCAGTGCCCGAGCGCGCGCGGCGGCGCGGCCGTGACGGCGGCCGCGCGCCGTCATCGCCCGATTCCGGGTATGGTCGCGATCGCGTCGCCGAGGAAGCCGGCGCAGAGGCGCACCCGCGTCAGGCCCGCCCGCTCGGGCGCGATCAGCATGCTCAGGGGCGAGGGGGAGAGCCGGTAGGACGGCAGCACGCGCTCCAGCCTGCCGTCGCGGAGGCCGTCTTCCACCAGCCAGCGATGCGCCGGCCCGAAGCCGCGCCCCGCCAGGAACGCCTCGCGCGCCGCCAGCCCGTGATCGACATTCAGGCGGCCGTTGAAGGGGACGATGTGATGCTTGCCGCGCGGGGACTCCAAGACCAGCCGGTCGGAGCCCTGGACCCGCGAGAGACGCACGCCCTCCAGGTCCCGCAGGTCCTCGGGCCGGCTGGGGGGGCCGTTGCGGCGCAGCCAGTCCGGCGACGCCACCAGCACACGCTCGCTGTCCCCCAGCGCGCGCAGTTTCATCGAACTGTCCGTCAACGGACCGAGACGGATGGCGATGTCGACCCCTTCTCGCACCAGGTCGACACGTTCGTCGGTCAGGCTGAACTCCACCCGGATCCCGGGATTCCGGTCCTGGAAGGCGAAGATCATGCGGCTGACACGCAGCACGCCGAGGGCGGCGGTGCAGGAGATACGCACCGTGCCCGCCGTCGCCTGGCGCGTCTGGCGCATTTCCTGGCTGGCCTGCTCGACCAGGCACAGGATTTGCAGGCAATGCGCGTAGTAGCGCGTGCCTTCCTCGGTCAATGCCATGCGGCGGGTCGTGCGGGTCAGCAGCGAAGCGCCCAGCGCCTCCTCGAGCGCGCGCAGGTGGCGGGTGATCGTGGACTGGCCCGCCCCGGTCTCACGCGCGACCGCCGCGAGACTGCCGCGTTCGGCAATGCGGACGAATGTCCGCATCCGGTCGAGCGAGACATCTGATTGCTCCATTTTTCGGCATTGTCCCTTCCACCCAGACGATATGGGAAGAGAATAGCCGATCCCCTATCTTCGGAAAGTTGCCAATTTTTCCATCCGCACGAGGAAATACCATGAATGTGCTGATCGTCTTCGCCCATCCGGAAAGACACTCGCTCAACGGCGCGCTGCTCGATGTCGCCGTCGCCGAACTCACGGCCCAGGGCCATGAGGTGAAGGTGTCGGACCTCTATGCCATGCACTGGAAGTCCGCGATCGACCGCGACGATTTTCCCACCCTGGCCGATGACGGGCCGCTGAAGGTCTGGAAGGCGTCCAATGACGGGTTCGCGGCCGACGCGCTGACGCCCGACGTGAAGGCCGAGCAGGAGAAGCTGCTGTGGGCCGACACGGTCATCCTGCAGTTTCCGCTCTGGTGGTTCGCCATGCCGGCCATTCTCAAGGGCTGGGTGGACCGGGTCTATGCCTCGGGCTTCGCCTATGGCGTGGGCGAGCATAGCGACCAGCGCTGGGGCGACCGGTACGGCGAAGGCGTCATGGCCGGCAAGCGCGCGATGCTCATGGTCACGGCCGGCGGCTGGCCCGAGCATTATTCAGACCGCGGGATCAACGGCCCGATGGACGACCTGCTGTTTCCGATCAACCATGGCATCCTCTTCTATCCCGGCTTCACCGTGCTGCCGCCCTTCGTCGCCTATCGCGTCGACCGGATGGACGAGGCGAAATTCGCGCCGGTCGCGGAGCAGTTGCGGGAGCGCATGAAGACCCTGGAGACGACCACGCCCATTCCCTACCGCAAGCAGAATTTCGGCGACTACCAGATCCCGACCATGGAACTGCTGCCGGGACTGACGCCCCCGGGCGCGCGCGGCTTCGAGGTGCATCTCGCCCCCGAGCGCGACTGACGCCGCGCCGCGGGCAGGACGGACGCCCCGGGCGCGCGCCTTCGTGCGCGCGGGGTGACATGTCGCTGTTCACGGACGGCATCGATCGATGGTATCAAGGGCGGGATTTCCGTCGCCGGCACGGCCGGGCGGCCGTCCCGGAACGAGGAACGATACCATGGGCCCGAGAATCCTGATCGTCGGCGCGGGGGCTGTCGGGGGATATTTCGGCGGCCGGATGGCGTTGGCGGGGCACGACGTGACCTTTCTGGTGCGTCCGGGCCGGCTGGCGCAGTTGCGCGCGGACGGGCTGCGGCTGGTCAGTCCGCTGGGCGATGCCGCCCTCGCGCCCCGGGCGATCACCGCCGACGAGATCGACGGCCCCCATGACGTCATCCTGCTGAGCGTGAAGGCCTATTCCCTCGCCGCCGCGATGGACGATTTCGCCGCCGCCGTCGGCCCGGACACGCGCATCATCCCGCTGCTCAACGGCATGCGGCATCTCGACGTGCTGGCCGAGCGCTTCGGAGATCCGAAAATCCTGGGCGGAACGTGCCTGATCGTCAGCAAGCTGGATGCCGCCGGGCAGGTCGTCCACATGGGCGCGCTGCCCAAGCTGACCTTCGGCGAACGGCGCGGCGGCGACGCGTCCGCGATCCGGGACCTCAAGGAGGCGCTTTCCAGCCCGGGATTCGAGACCGTGTCGTCGGGCCGCATCATTCAGGACATGTGGAACAAGTGGGTTCTCCTGGCGTCGCTGGGCGCCGTATGCTGCCTGATGCGCGCCACCGTGGCCGAGGTGGCGGCCGCGCCCGGGGGTGACGAATTCGCGCGGGCGGCCATCGCCGAATGCGCGTCGATCGCGGCGGCGTCCGGCCATCCGCTCGCCGAGGGGACGCTGGAGGGCATCGTCCGGCTGCTGACCTCACGCGAGACGCCCCTGACATCGTCCATGTTCCGCGACCTGTCGCAGGGCGCGCCCGTCGAGGCGGCGCAGATCATCGGCGACATGGTGCAGCGGGGCCGCGCGCACCAGATCGCGACGCCGATCCTCGACCTGACCAACCTCAACCTGAACGTCTACGAACGGCACGCGCGGCCGGCCTGATCTCAGGCCTGGAGCGAAAGCCTGAGATCGTCGGGGATCGACGGCGCCTCGAACGACGGCGGCCGCTTCGGCCCCATGATCTGGACCACCTTCTGCCGCAGCCATCGATGGAGCTGGTCGGTGTCGTGCCGTGGATGCCAGGCCTGGAAGATCGTCACCGGCTCCAGGTCCAGCGGCAGGGGAAAGCCGTAGAGACCCAGCCGGCCGAGCATCGCCGCGTCGGTCAGGATGTCGGGCACCGGAAGGATCAGATCGGTCTGCGACAGGCCTTGCAGCGCGGCGTAGAACGATGTCAGCAGCAGCGCGACCGTCCGTTCGAGCCCATATTGATCGGCGAGCACCTCGTCGATCGGCCCCCGGCGGCGCCCCCGGCGCGAAACGGCGATGTGATCGTACGCCACCAGGGCCTGGGGGGTGATTTCGCCCAGCAGGATCGGATGGCCGGCCCGCACGACGCCGCGAAAGCGGCTTTCGAACAGGGTCTGGCGCATGATTTCGGGACGCAGGAACGTCGTGGCACCGATATACAGGTCGATCCCGCCCTGGCGCAGGAAATCGCTGTCGTCGCTGTTCGATTCCGCCGTGAAGATCAGCGTGGTGTCCGGGCAGTCGGCGCGCAGGGCGCGCAGCAGCGCCTCGGCGTACGGGCCGATCACCACGTCGGCGGCGCGGATGCGGAAGGTCGGCGTCAGGCCGGTGAAATCCAGGGTGTGGCGCGGACGGTACAGGTCGCTGATCGCCGAGAGGATCTGGCTGACACGCGGCTGCATCTGCAAGGCGCGCGGCGTCGGCACCATGTGGCGGCCCGACTGCACCAGGATGGCGTCGTGAAACGTCTCGCGCAGGCGGGAGAGCGTGCGGCTCATGGTCGCGGCGCTGACCTGCAACCGCTCGGCCGCGCCGGTGACGCTCGATTCCTCGACCAGAACATTCATCGCTTGCAGAAGATTGAGATCGTAGCCGCGCGCCACGTGTGCCATCAGGTCTTCCTCATGTCATGCCGGATACCATGCCGGCGTGGCCACCATAGGGCGGACAAACGCCCAATCATAGGATGAATATGCCGCGGCCAGCCTCCACCTCGGCCAACGCTGGCAGAGATGCCGACGCGTCGCAACCGGAATCTGATATCCGACCGTTCCACATCTGCTTTCCCACGATTTCATAATTGAGCGTTCCCAAACATGGGATGTTTAATGCAAGACTGCGGCCACACGCTCAAACGACGCTGTTGCGAGGTGTCCCATGGACCACGCCGAGACGCTGACGTTGCCGCACCCCGACGTGCTGCCCGCCCCCGTGCAACCCGAACCGCCGCCCGCGCCGCCGAAGGCGCCGGTATTCGGCGCGCGCCTGGCGACGGGGCTGGGGGGCGTGCTGCTGGCCGTGCTGCTGGCGGGGTTCAACGAGCACACGACCCAGGCCGGGCTGGCCGATATCCAGGGCGCGTTCCATCTGGGCCACGATGACGGGACCTGGATCATCGCGCTGTTCGAGGCGTTCAACATCGCCGCGATGGCGTTCGCGCCGTGGTGCTCGGTGACGTTCTCCATCCGCCGCCTGACGATCACGATGACCGGGCTGGTGGGCGTGCTGGGGATCATGGCGCCCTTCATGCCCAATCTGTCGTCCCTGCTGCTGCTGCGCTGCGTGCAGGGGCTGGCCTGCGGCAGCCTGCCGCCGATGCTGATGACGGTGGCGCTGCGCTTCCTGCCGCCCAACATCAAGATCTACGGCCTTGGCATCTATGCCCTCACCGCGACGTTCGGGCCGAATCTCGGCGGCGCGCCGCTGGCGGGGTTCTGGTTCGAATATCTCGGCTGGCCGTTCCTGTTCTGGCAGATCGTGCCGCTGTGCCTGATCTCCATGGCCTGCGTGGCCTGGGGCCTGCCGCAGGACCCGATCCGGCTTGAGCGTTTCCGCCAGTTCGACTGGCGCGGCCTGCTGACCGGGCTGCCCGCGATCTGCATGCTGGTGATCGCGCTGGAACAGGGGGACCGGCTGGACTGGTTCCGCTCGCCGCTGATCACGCACCTGTTCTTCGCCGGCGGGTTCCTGTTCGTGCTGTTCATCATCAACGAATGGTTCCATCCGGTGCCGTTCTTCCGCATCCAGCTGCTCAAGCAGCGCAACGTGACCGACGCGCTGCTGACGCTGGCGGCGGTGCTGATGCTGGGCGCGGTCACGGCGGAAATCCCGACGATCTACCTGGAGGAGGTGCGCGGCTATCGCCCGATCCAGATCGCGCCGGTCATGCTGATCCTCGCGGTGCCGCAATTGCTGGCGCTGCCGCTGGTCTCGGCCCTGTGCAACATCCGCCGGGTGGATTGCCGCCATGTGCTGATGGCCGGGCTGGCGATCCAGGGCCTGTCCTATTTCCTGGGCACCTGGATCGATGCCGACTGGGTGCGCGAGAATTTCTACGCCATGCAGCTCCTGCAGGTGGCCAGCGAGCCGATGATGGTCATCGCCATCCTCATGCTGGCGACGATGGGCCTGGGCCCGGCTGACGGGCCGTTCATCTCCGGCATGTTCAACATGACCAAGGGGCTGGCCAACGCCATCGCGGCCGGCATCATCTCGGCCCTGCTGCGCCGCCGCGAGCAGTTCCATTCCACCATGCTGCTCGATACCTACGGCACCAACCATAACGCGTTGCAGCCCTGGGGCGACCCGGCGCAGGGCCTGCTGGCGCCGCATATCGCCGATCCGGCCCGGCTGGAATGGAACCTGACGGTCCTGATGCATGGCGCGGCGTCGGAGCAGGCGCTGATCCTGGCCTGCGCGGATATCTACACGATCATGATCGGCGTCTGCGCCGCCCTGTTCGCCCTCAACATGGTCCTGCCGCAGCGGGTCTATCCGCCCCGCGCGCCGTCGATGACCGCCCCGGCGCGCTGACGCGGGCCGGACCGCATTTCGTGCGAGAATGATGCGAGAATGACATGAAGACCAGCTTATCTCGGGACTGGCGCCATCGGTGGCATCCGGACATCCCGCCACCCGATCGCGCGGTCCGCGCGCCGAAAGCGCGGCTGCGCGACCGGATCGAGGGCTATTTCGTCGCCCTCGTCGTGACGATCTACCTGAAGCTGACCTGACGGTCCCGCGCATTCCGCGACAGACAACGCGGCCGCCGGGGCCGCCAGAGGGAGTATTCATGAACGGAACATCGAAGACGCTGCTGCTGGCGGCCGGCGTGGTCGTGCTGGGCGTCGCGGCATGGGGCGGAGACAGGCTCGTGCTGGGAGACGGCGTGCGGGTCGAGACGAACGACGCCTATGTGTCGGCCTATTCCTCGGTCGTCGCGCCCAAGGTGGGCGGACGCATCGACGCCGTGATGGCGCAGGACAACGAGCGCGTCCGCAAGGGCGACGTGCTGGCCCATATCGAGGACGACGATTACCGCGCGGCGCTGAAGGTGACCCAGGGCGTCGTCGTCGCCGCGCGCGCCGACATCGCCAACCTGCACGCGACGCTGGTGCGCCAGGACTCGCTGATCGCCGCCGCCCGGGCCGCCGTGCTGGCGGACGACGCGCAGCTTGCCTTCGCGCAGCAGGACGAGGCCCGGTACCGCAACCTGGCGGCCGGCGGCGCCGGCACGATGGAGCAGCGCCAACGGACTGCGGCGCAGACGCGCGAAGCGACCGCCGCGAAAGCCCGCGACGAGGCCAGCGTGCAGGCCGCGATCCAGGAAAAGGACGTGCTCGCCGCCCAGATCGCGCGCGCCGAAGGCAACCTGACCCGCGCCGAAGGCGAGGAGCAGCGGGCGGAACTGGACCTGTCCTACTGCACCATTCCGGCCCCGGTGGACGGCGTGGTGGGCGCGCGCGGGGTGCGTGTCGGCAACTACGTCAACCCCGGCAGCGCGCTGATGGCGGTCACCCCGGTCCAGGATGCGTTCGTGGTCGCGCATTTCCAGGAGACGCAACTGACGCACGTCCTGCCGGGGCAGAAGGCGACGGTGTGGGTCGATGCCTTCCCGGGCCAGGCGCTGCGCGCCCACGTCGACAGCATTCCGCCGGCGACGGGCGTCGCGTTCGCGCCGATCCAGCCGGACAACGCGACGGGCAATTTCACCAAGGTGGTGCAGCGCCTGCCGGTGCGCGTCACCTTCGACCCGGGGCAGCCCCTGGCGGCGCGGGTCCGGGTCGGCATGTCGGTGGAAGTCAGGATCGACACGGCCTCGCACCCCGAAGGCCCGAAGGCGGACGACCCCCGCTATGTGTGGCAGTGAGGGTCGGGTGATGGCGAAGGCTGCATACCGTCGGCTCGCGAGCCTGACGACCCTTCTTCTGCTGGGCGCCTGCACCGTCGGGCCGGACTATCACAGGCCCGATGTCGCCAGCGCGCCGCACTGGCATCGCGGCCTGGCCGATGCCGGGAGCCACCCGGTGGAAAACCCCGCCGATCCGCGCTGGTGGACGATCTATCGCGATCCGGTGCTGACCGCGCTGGAGCAGCAGGTCGCGTCCGCCAACCTGGACCTGCGCGCCAGCGCCTATCGCCTGGCGGAGAGCCTGGCCGAACGGCGGATCGCGAGCGCCGCGCAGTTTCCGCATGTCGAGGGCAATGCCTCCTACGCGCGCGAACGGGCCAGCACCAACGGCATCCTGGGCCTGCTGGGCACGCTGGAGCGCGCCGGCGCGGGCGACGTCGCCAGCGGCGCGCAGGGCTTCGGCCCCGTGGCGGTGCCGGGCACGGTCGGCAACCCGTCCTTCAACCTGCCGCAATACGGCATGAGCGCGTCGTGGGAGGTCGATCTGTGGGGCCATGTCCGGCGCCAGGTCGAGGCCGCGACCGCGGCGGTCAGGGCGACGCAGGACATGCAGCGCGACGTGCTGGTGTCGCTGATGGCCGAGACCGCGCAGGATTATCTCGACCTGCGCGGCGTGCAGGCGCAGATCGCCATCGTCGACCGCAATATCGACATCGCCCGGCACAGCGTCTCGCTGACCAGCCTGCGTTTCGCGCAGGGCGCCTCCACCCAGTTGGACGTGGCGGATTCGCGCGGGCAGCTCAGCGAATTCCAGTCGCGCCTGCCGATCCTGCGCAGCCAGGAGGTGCATCTGATCAACGCGCTGAGCTTCCTGGTGGCGCGCGAGCCGGGCGCGCTGCGCGCGCAACTCGGCACGCCGGCGCCGATTCCGCCGGTGCCCGACGCGGTGCCCGTCGGCCTGCCGTCGGAACTGGCGGAGCGCCGGCCGGACATCCGCATGGCCGAGGAGCAGTTGCACGTCGCCACCGCCAGCATCGGCGTGGCCGTGGCGGACTTCTTTCCGCGCGTGACGCTGTCCGGCAGCCTCGACGTGCAGGCGCTGCAATTCAGCGGGCTCGGGTCCTGGGCATCGCGGCAGTACGGGTTCGGCCCGACCATGACGCTGCCGCTGTTCGAGGGCGGCCGGCTGACCGGGCAATTGCGCCTGCGCCGCGCGCAGCAGAAGGAGGCGGCGATCAACCTCCAGCGCACCATCCTCAAGGCGTGGCAGGAAATCGACGATGCCATGGCCGATTTCTCCGCCGCGCAGCAGCAGCGCGACCGGCTGAAAGACACGGTGGCGCAGAACGAGACGGCCGTGCGGCTGGCCCAGCAGCAATATGTGCAGGGCGCGTCGGACTTCCTGAACGTGCTGACCTTGCAGAACGCGCTCCTGGCCAGCCAGAACCAGCTCGTGCAGTCGACGACGGCGGTTTCGGTCTCGGTGGCCCGGCTGTACCGCGCGCTCGGCGGCGGCTGGCAGGCGGACCTTCCGCTGGCGACGGCCCAGCGGGCCGGACAGGGAGGACGCCAGGGATGACGCCCGAGATGACTGCGGGGATGATCAAGGTACGCCCCCCCGCCGAACTGGGCCATCTGGCCCAGGATGGCGTCACGCTCGACTGTCATTTCGCGTTCCGCGACTATGGCCATCCGGCCCCGCTGCATTGGGGACGGCTGCGGGTGCTGAACCGGGTCGCGCTGGACGCCGATGCCGCGTTCAGGCTGGCGCATGAAAGCGCGGTCGAAATCGTGACCATCGCGCTGGACGGCATGGTCGCGGTGCTGGTGGACGGGCTTGGCGACAGCCTGCTGAAGCCGGGCGACTGCCATGTCGTCAGCGCCGGTGCCGGCGTGGCCCAGGCGACATGGAAGACCGGTGGGGCGCCGGCGTCGTTCCTGCATCTCTGGCTGATGCCCGAGGAGGAAGGCGGAGAGCCGACGATCGGCCTGCGCCGGGGCGGCGACCGCATGGGGCAGGCGCATGCCCTGCTCGCCAGCGGCTTTCCCGCCGACGATCCGGAGGAGGCGGACCAGGGCCGGTCGGGCGACCCGCTGCCGCTGAAGGCGCGCGCCCGGGTGCTGCGTGTCGCGCTGGCGGCCGGCGAACAGGCCGCCATCCCGACCTATGCCGATCGCTGCGTCTATGCGCTGGTCGTCGCGGGGCATGTGGACATCGCCGGCCAGGAGGCCGACGCAGGGTGCGGCGTCGCGATTACGGGATGCGAGACGATCGTCGTGCGGGCGCGCGACCCCTCGACGCTCGTCATCTGCGATTCGGACTGACGCGGACGATGCCGTGAAGCCGGGCGGGACCGCGCCACGGGCCAGAGAGAAGGAGAGGACGAGATGAACGAGATCCTGGATACGATGCATGCGCGGCGCGCGGTGAAACATTTCGACGCGGGCCATGAGATGCCGGGCGAGACCCTGGCCGCCATCCTGCATGCCGCCCGCACCGCGCCGACCGCGTTCAATATCCAGAACTGGCGCTTCCTGGTGGTGCGCGACCCCGCCGTGCGGGCCGCGATCAAGGCGGTGGCGTGGAACCAGCCGCAGATCGAGGAATGTTCGGCGCTGATCGTCCTGTGCGCGGACATGCATGCCTATGCGAAGGACCCGGGGCGCTACTGGAAGGACGCGCCGGAGGCGATGCGCGAGAAATATGTCTCGATGATTACCCAGTATTATGAAAACAACCCGGCCATGCAGCGCGACGAGGCCTTCCGTTCCGCCGGCATGGCGGCCTATGCCCTGATGATGGCGGCGGCGGCGTTCGGCTACGATACCTGCCCGATGGACGGGTTCGATTTCGAGCAGGTCGCGGAGATCGTCCGCCTGCCCAGGGACCATGCGCTGGTCATGTTCGTCGCGATCGGAAAGGGCATGGGCGACCTGCCGCCGCATGGCGGACGGATCGCGGATGCCGATATCATCGCCTATGACAGGTTTTGACGGCGGGCACGTGGTTTTTCGACAGGAAACGCTTGACTGATCGTACCTTATGCCGCATGATTAAGAGGCATGACCCGCGTACGGAATTAGGTTTCATGATGCCTACGATTGCCGCAGGCACGCGGATGCACGGCAATCCCTGGCACCGCACGCTCTTCGGCCTGTGTGCGCTCAATTTCTTCATGGCCGACGTGCAGGCCGGCATCGGGCCGTTTCTCGGCATCTTCCTGCAACATCATGGCTGGCGCACCGGTCCGATCGGGTCGGTGATGACCATCGGCGGCATCGCGGGCATGGTGGCGACGATTCCCACCGGCGCCTTCATCGATTACACGCGCAGGAAACGCCTGGTCGTCGTCGTCACCGGGCTCTGCACCATCCTGGGCTCGTTTCTGCTCCTGGTGTCGCAATCGGCCATGGTCGTGACGCTCAGCCAACTGGCGACGGCCATCGCGGGCGCCGCCATCGGCCCCGCCATGGCCGGCATGACGCTGGGGATCGTCCGCCAGCAGGGCTTCGCCGCGCAGATGGGGCGCAATCAGGCGTGGAACCACGCCGGCAACATGGTCGGCGCGGGCCTGTCGGGCTGGCTGGGCTGGCGTTTCGGTTTGCCGGCCATCTTCTTCCTGTCCGCCGCCTTCGGCGTGCTGGCCGTCGCCTCGGTGCTCGCGATTCCGGAACGGGCCATCGATCACCAGGCCGCGCGCGGGCTGGAACGCGTCGCCGGCCGGCCCCTGCATGACCGGGCCGAGGGCCCGGGATCGTTTTTCCGCCACAAGCCCCTGATCGTCCTGGCGGCGTGCCTGTGCTTCTTCCATCTCGGCAATGCGGCCATGCTGCCCCTCTACGGCATGGCCGTGGTGGGTGCCGGGCTGGGCGACCCCGCCATGTTCACGGCCGCGACCGTCGTCGTCGCGCAGGCCGTCATGATCGTCACCAGCCTGCTGGCCGCGCGCTTCGTCGCGCGCCGCGGCTACTGGGTGGTCTTGCTGGTGTCCTTTGCCGCCCTGCCCTTGCGTGGCCTGCTTGCCGGCACCTTCATCCAGCACTGGGGCGTCTGGCCGGTGCAGACGCTGGACGGCATCGGCGCGGGGCTGCAAAGCGTCGCCGTGCCCGGTCTGGTCGCCCGCCTCCTGGACGGGACAGGCCGTGTCAATGTCGGACAGGGCATGGTCATGACCGCCCAGGGCGTGGGCGCCAGCCTGTCCCCTGCCCTCGGCGGGTGGATGGCGGAGGAACTCGGATACCCCGCCGCGTTCTACACGCTCGGTTGCCTCGCCGTCCTGTCGCTGCTTCTCTGGATCGGCTTCGCCCCCATCATCAGACCCGCGAGCGACCGGGCGGCGTGAGTTCCGTGGAGTATGGCAACGCGACATGACCTTCGACCGTGAGGCGATCTGGACGATCGCCGCCCTTGCCACCGCGGGCGTGATCATCCGGCCCTTTCGCCTGCCGGAATGGATCTGGGCGGTATCGGGCGCGCTCCTGCTCGTGGTCGCCGGGCTGATTCCGGTTTCCACCGCGACGGACTCCCTTTTCAGGGGGGCGGACGTCTATCTCTTCCTCACCGGCATGATGCTGCTGAGCGAAACGGCGCGCGTTCATGGCCTGTTCGACTGGCTGGCGACGCTCGCCGTCAATCACGCGGCGGGCTCGACCACGCGATTGTTCACGCTGGTCTATCTGACGGGCGTCGCCGTCACCACCTTCATGTCCAACGATGCCACGGCCGTCGTCCTGACGCCCGCGGTGTTCGCCGCGGCGAAAAGGGCGGAGGCCGACCCGTTGCCGATGCTGTTCGCCTGCGCGCTGATCGCCAATGCCGCCAGCTTCGTGCTGCCGCTGTCCAATCCGGCCAATCTCGTGCTGTATGACGGCCACCTGCCGCCCCTCGGCACGTGGCTGGCGTCCTTCGCCCTGCCGTCGGCCCTGGCGATCGCGATCACCTATTTCGTGCTGCGCGTCCTCGAACGCGGCCATCTGCGCCAGGGCTGCGCGCGCCAGGTGGCGGCGACGCGGCTCGACGCGGGGGGCAAGGCGGCGTTCGCCGGAATCGCGCTGACGGCGGTCCTGCTGGTGACGGTTTCCGCCTTCGATCGGCCGCTCGGCCTGCCGACGGCGGTGGCCGGCATGGCGACGGCCTTGGGCGTTTCGGCCCTGGCGCGCCGCCCGCCCCTTGCCCTGGCGCGACGGATTTCGTGGGGCGTGCTGCCGCTGGTGGCCGGGCTGTTCGTACTGGTGGGCGCGCTGGAGCGCACCGGCCTCGTTCGCCTGATCGCCGACGCGTTGCACGGGGCGGCGGCCAGCGGCGGCCCCGCCGCGTCGCTGTGGCCGGGGGCCATTCTGGCATTCGTGTCGAATATCATGAACAACCTGCCGGCGGGCCTGATCGCGAGCGAGGCGATCGGCCAGTCGGACGTGCCGCGTCTGATGGTCGACAACCTGCTGATCGGCGTCGATCTGGGGCCCAATCTTTCCATCACCGGGTCCCTGGCGACGATCCTGTGGCTTCAGGTGATCCGCCGCGAGGGCGAGGATGTCGGTTTCCTGCAATTCCTGAAAGTCGGGGCGATCGCCATGCCGGCCGCGCTGGCCGGCGCATTGGGGGCGCGCCTGCTGATCGGCTGACCTACCCTGTCGGAGGACCCTGTCATGAACGCATCATGGGCTTTTCCCTTCATCTTCGTCGCCGGCATGCTGCAAGCGGTGGGGGCCGTGATGAACGGCGCGCTCAACCGGTCCATGGTCAATCCGTGGCTGGCGACCTCCATCTCGTTCCTGCTCGTGCTGTTCCTGGCGATCGGTCTTTTTGCCTGCATGCCCAGGCCGCTGCCGACCGTGGGCGATGTCGCGCGGATGCCGTGGTGGGCGCCGCTGGGAGGCGTGACCGGCGCCGTCGCGGTCTTCGCCGGCCTGCTCCTGATCCGGAAGCTGGGCGCGGGGCCGGTGAATGGCGCCACGATCACGGCGAATATCATCGCCAGCCTGCTGATCGACCATTTCGGCCTCCTGCATATGGCGCCCCATGCGCTCAATCCCTATCGGATCGCCGGAGCGGGGCTGATGATCGCGGGGGTCACGCTGATCGCCAGGTTCTGACGGGCGGCCCTGGCGACGCGGGTCCGGTCCAAGACCGGATTCTGTCATGGTCGCGACGATAAAATCCGTCACGGCGCGAATCTGCGGCGCGTGCTTCAGATCCGCGTGGACGACGAGCCAGATTTCCCTGGAAAAATCCGCGCCATCGCAGGGCAGGCGTTCCAGGGCCGGGTCGGCATCGCCGAGAAAGCAGGGCAGGCCCGCGACGCCGATGCCCGTGCGCGCCGCGACGTGCTGGCTGGTGATGTCGCTGACTTCGCAGACGACGGGACGGGAGCCCGCGACGGCCAGAAGCCAGTGCTGGTGCGGCATATCGGCATATTGCGCGTCATAGGCGATGAATTCCCATGCCGCGGGCTGGTCGCGCCGGGCGTAGTCGCGGCGCGCGAAGAGCGCGAACGCCATGCTGCCGAGCCGGCGCGTGACGCTGCTGGCCTCGGTGGGGCGCGACAGGCGCACCGCGATATCGGCCTCGCGCCGGCTGAGCGAAACCTGCTGCGCCTGGCTGGCAATGGAAAGCTGGATGTCGGGATGCCGCCTGTGAAAGGCGAGAACCTGCCCGGCGAAGACATTGGTCGCGAGGACCGGCGGCGCGCTGACGGTGACCTTGCCGACGAAAGGCGATCGCGCGGCGTGAACGGTTCTCTCTATCGCGAAGGCACTGGCCTCCATCTGTGAGGCGAGCCGGACGATCTGGTCTCCCGTCGGCGTCAAGCGGCACGATCGCGGCAGGCGGTCGACGAGTCTCATCCGCAACGACGTCTCGAGCGCCGCCAGCCGACGGCTGACCGTTGCATGATCGACCTTCAAACGGCGTGCCGCGCCCGACAACGTTCCCGCCTGGGCGACGGCGAGAAAGTGGCGGAGGTCTTCCCAATCGAACATCTGTGCGTTTTTCCCGGTCTGGGACGAGATTATATGGAATTTACGCACCGACCGTCGATCCCTGATGGTGCCCGCACACCGGGCAGGGAAAGGGTCTGCATGTCTCGCGTATCGATCGGTCCGTCCAGGCTCGTGCAGGTGGCGTCATGCCTTGGCTTTGTCGTCGTCCTGATGGATGTCAGCGTCGTCAACGTGGCGCTGGAGGCGCTGCACGCCGCGTTCCGGGCTGGCATGAGCGGCCTGCAATGGGTCGTCAACGCCTATACGCTGGCCTTCGCGGCGCTGTTGCTGACGGCCGGGGCGCTCGGCGACCGGGTCGGCGCGCGGCCGGTCTTCATGGCCGGGTTTGCGCTGTTCACGCTCGCATCGCTGGGATGCGGCCTTGCCCCCGGCCTGGACCTGTTGAACGGGGCCAGGTTCGTGCAGGGGATCGGGGCCGCGCTCCTGGTCCCGAATTCGCTCTCGTTGCTGCGTCAGGCCTTTCACGACCCCGAGGAACGCAATCGGGCGGTGGGGTGGTGGGGTGCCGGCGGTGGAATCGCGCTTGCCGCGGGGCCGGTCGTCGGCGGGCTCCTGATCGCCGTCGCGGGCTGGCGCGCCATCTTCCTCGTCAATCTGCCGATCGGCGTGCTCGGTCTCTGGCTGACCGCGCGCCATGCGCCGGCCTCGCCGAAACACCCCCGTCGCGGGCTCGACCTCGCCGGCCAGATCGCCGCCGCCCTTGCGCTGTCGGGGCTGACGATGGCGCTGACGGAGGCGAGCGGCCGTGGCTGGACCGACCCGGTCGTCGGCGCGGGCCTTGTCGCGGCCGGGCTGCTCGGGGCGCTGTTCCTCCGGCTTGAAGCGGGCAATCCGTCCGCCATGCTGCCCGCTGGACCTGTTTCGGGACGCGACGCTGCGGAGTGCCACGGCGATCGGGCTGATCGCCAATCTGGCGTTCTATGGCGGCGTCTTCATGCTGAGTCTCTATTTCCAGACGGTCCGGCACTATTCGCCGCAGGCGACCGGACTGGCCTTTCTGCCGATGATGGCCATGCTGGCGATCATGAATGTCCTGGCCGGGCGGATCGTCGGTCGCGTCGGCCCCCATCGCCTGACGGCGATGGGGATGGGCCTGTCGGCGCTCGGCTATAGCCTGCTGCTGCCGGTGTCGACGGCGGGTTCCTACTGGTCGCTCGCCGGCCCGATGCGGCTGGCGGGCAGCGGCATCGCGCTGGCCATTCCCACGATCACCAACGCGACCCTGACATCCGTTCCACATGCCCGGGCCGGGATCGCCTCGGGGCTGTTGAATTCGGCGCGGCAGGTGGGCGGCATGATCGGGGTGGCGCTGTTCGGGTATCTCGTCCGCCATGACGGCACGGGGCCGTTCATCCGGGGCATGCATGAGGCGTTGCTGGTGACGGTCGTCCTGCTCGGTCTCGGCGCGGTGCTGGGATTCGCCGGCATTCGGCCGGATGCCGGCGGTGGCGGAGGGTGTCATCCGCCGGGAGGAGGAGGTGGTGGTGGCGGTGGTGGCGGTGGTGGTGGCGGCGGCGGCGGCGGCGGCCCGAGTGCGGTCACATGCCCCGCTTCGTCCTGCAGGAAGGTGGCGTGAAGGATTCCCTGGTCGAACACGCCCTGGATCAGCGGGGTCGCGCCCACCGTCACCAACGGTGCCGTATCGCCGCCGGGGCCGAAATCGACCAGGGCCCGTCCGGTCGCATCCGCGACGATGGCATCGTGACCGAAAATTTCCGCGACACGGGCGCGGATCGTGACCGGGCCGGTCGCCGCCGCGAGTTGCGCGATCGGCACGGGGGCAAGCGGCGCGATCTCGATCGCGGGCCGTGTCCATGCCACGAAAGCGCCTCCGGCGACCGCGCCCGCGAGGGCGAAGCCCGTCGCGATCGCCGCGTCGAGGGCGACCGGGCGCCGTGCCCGCGGGGCTTTGGCAATGTCCGTCATGATGATGCATCCTCTGCTCTGGAACGGATCGATACCTATCAGGGCCGGCCTGACGGACGCTGAACCCGCCCGTTCAGGCTGTGTTCAGCTTTCCGGCGCTAGCAACGCCACCTGGACAGGGAGGGTGGACGGTATGCGGATCCTGCTGGTGGAAGACGACGCGGCCCTGTCGGACCGGATCGCCACGGCCCTGCGCGCGGAATATTTCGCCGTGGACAGCGCCGCCGATGGCGAGGACGCGGCGCATCTGGGGTGTACCGAGGCCTATGACGTCGCGGTGCTGGACCTTGGACTGCCCACCCTGGACGGCATCGGCGTGCTGCATGCCTGGCGCAAGGCGCAGCGGCCCCTGCCGGTGCTGATCCTGACGGCGCGGGATGGCTGGTCGGAAAAGGTACGGGGGTTCAAGGCCGGCGCCGACGATTATCTCGTCAAGCCGTTCCGCATGGAAGAGCTGGTGATGCGCCTGCGCGCCCTCGTCCGTCGGGCCGCCGGACATGCCGGCAGCCGGATCGTGTGCGGCGCGCTGATGATGGACGCCCAGACGGGGCAGTTCGAACGCGACGGGATGCCGCTGCGGCTGACCGCGCTCGAATGGCGCGTCCTGTCCTGCCTGATGATGCGGCGGGAAGCGGTCATCGAGCGGCTGGACCTGTTCGAGCGGGTCTATGAAGGGGGCGCGGAGGTCGAATCCAATTCGATCGAGGTCATCATCGGCCGCCTGCGCCGCAAGATCGGTGCCGGGATGATCGAGACGATCCGGGGGCGCGGCTATCGCCTGACGGCGGGCGACGCCTCCTCATGAGGCTGCTGCCGCGCTCGCTGACCGGCCGCCTGCTCGTGACGGCGGGCGGCGCGCTGTTGCTGGGCATTACCGTCTCGGCGTCGGTCATCGCCGGGGTGTTCGGGCATTTCGTGCTCCAGACGCTCGATCTGCGCCTCGACACGGAGATCGCGCTGATCGCGCGCACGCTGGATCGCAATCCCGATCATCCCGCCGCCGCCCTGCATGCGGGGGACCTGCCGCCCTTCGACCAGCCGGGCTCCGGCTGGGTGTGGGAGGCCAGGGGGCCGTTCGGTATCGTCCGGTCGGTCTCGCTGGGCGGCCAGGCGCTGTCGCTGCCGCCCGATCCGCTGTCGGACCGGCTGCGGGACCCGCCGCCGGCCCCGCCGGATATGCCGCGTCCGGGCGCGCCTTTCGGCATCGCGGATGCGCTGCGGCTTCATGGCATGCCGCCGGATCTGCGCCCCATGGACGGGCGGGACGCGCAGGGCCACGCCGTGCATTACCGGGTGGCCGCCTTCGGCCAGGGCGCCGGACAGGTCACGATCGTGACCGCGGCGCCGCGCGAGATCGTGGAGCAGCCCCTGCGCGCCGCGGCGACGCCTCTGGCCGAAAGCGTCCTCGCCATGGGCGGGATCATGCTGGCGGCGCTGGCGGTGCAGATCCGCGTCGGGTTGCGGCCGGTCGTCCGGCTACGCCGCATGGTGGCCGAGGTGAAGGCCGGGCGCCTGCGCCGGATCGCCGTCTCGGAGCCCACCGAACTGGTGCCGCTGGTGGAGGAACTGGACGGGCTGATCGTTGCCAACGAGAACGCGGTCGCGCAGGCGCGAACCCATGTGTCGAACCTGGCCCATGGCCTCAAGACACCGCTGGCATCCCTGAAACTGGACCTGGCGGACGCGCCGGGGGCGGAGGGCGCGCGGCTGCGCCTGCTGGTCGAGACGATGGAACGCCATATCCGCCATCATCTGGGCCGGGCGCGTGCCGGCGGCGGCGTCGCCTCGCCCGCCGTCATTCTGCTGCCCCGTCTCCAGGACCTGGCCGAGGCGCTGGCGCGCATTCATGCCGAGTCCCCATGCCATGCGGACCTCGACGTGCCATCCGACCTGCATGTGCGGTGCGATCCGCAGGATCTCGACGAACTCCTGGGCAATGTACTCGACAATGCCTGGCGGCACGCGGCGGGACGGGTGCGCGTCACGGCCCGGGCCGACGGGAAACGGGTGCGCATCACGATCGAGGACGACGGACGCGGGCTGAGCGACGCCGAAATCGATCTGGTGACGCATGAGGGGCGACGGTTGGACGAGCAATCGGCCGGCACGGGGTTCGGGCTGGCGATTACCCGTGAACTCTGTGCCCTGCATGGCGGCTCGGTGATGCTGGAACGATCGACGCTCGGCGGCCTTTCGGTCACGATCGCATTGCGTGGCGCCTGAACGGACCGCCCGCCATTCCCGCCGGCCTTGGCGCGCGCCGGCCCAGAAACCGATTTTTTCTGTGTGCGTTAACCAATGGATTGAGTCATATCGTCGTGTTTTTCCTTCAGGGAAAGGAGACCGTGCCTTGTCGCTGAGTCCAGTCAAAAAGACACTTGCCGGCATCGTGGCGTTGGGTGTCGTCGCCTACGGCGGGGCGGTCGCCTATCTCGTGCATTTCGACCATGCGGGCGCGCCGCAGATCCCCGCCGGGAGTCCGTCATTGCACGACCCCGTGTCCATGAAGGCCTTCGCGGCCTTTCAGGAGGCGCGCTGCGACTACTGCCATGTGGCCGGCACCGACCTGCCCTTCTACTTCAGCCTGCCGCTCGCCAACCAGATCATGGCCCGCGACCTGACCCAGGGCCAGCGTCACTTCCAGTTCCAGCCCGTCATCGCGGCGTTCCAGGCCGGCAAGCCGCCCTCGGTCGAGCAGCTCTCGCGGATCGAGGAAGTGATCGCGCAGAATCGGATGCCGCCATGGGCCTATCTGGCCCTTCACTGGCACGCCTATCTGGACGCGCGCCAGCGGCGGGACATCCTGGCCTGGATCCAGGACCAGCGGCGCCGATACTACGCCACGCCGGGGGTTGCCCCGCACTTCGCCGGCGAAGTCATCCAGCCCATTCCCGAAAGCGTGCCGGTCGACTGGCGGAAGGCCGAGTTGGGGCGCACGCTGTTCTTCGACACGCGCCTGTCGGGCAACGGCCAGTTGAACTGCGCCAGTTGCCATGGCCTGAACGAAGGCGGGGTCGACCACATGGTGACCGCCACCGGAATCAATGGCCAGAAGGGGCCGATCAATACCCCGACGGTCTATAATGCGGTGTTCAACCTGGCGCAGTTCTGGAATGGCCGCGCCGCCGACCTGGCCGCCCAGGCCGCCGGCCCCGTGACCAACCCCGTCGAAATGGGGTCGCATGACTGGGCGGGCGTGGCTGCCGCCATTGCCGCGGTGCCGGAATACGCGACAGCTTTCGAAAGCCTGTACGGGCCCAACGCGGTGACCGAGCAGACCGTGACCAACGCGATCGCGGAATATGAAAAGACCCTGATCACACCGGATAGCCGCTTCGACCTGTACCTGAAGGGCGACGCAAAGGCGCTGACCGCGCAGGAGCTGCGCGGCTATGAACGTTTCAAGCAGATCGGCTGCTCGGGCTGTCACAGCGGCGTCGCCGTCGGCGGCGACGCGTTCGAAATCCTCGGGCTTGAAGGCCCCTATTTCCAGGACCGCGACAAGCCGCTGACATCGGTCGACATGGGCCGCTTCGCGGTCACCCAATCGAAGGCCGATCTACAGCGCTTCAAGGTTCCGAACCTGCGGAATGTCGCACTGACCGCGCCCTATTTCCATGATGGCAGCGCCAAGACCCTGGAGCAGGCGATCCGGGTCATGGCGCGCTACCAGACACCGGATCGTCATATCGCGGATCGGGACGTGGCCGATATCGCGGCCTTCCTCCAGACCCTGACGGGAAAATTCCAGGGCATGGACCTCAAGGACGTGCCGGCGGAGCCGCCGCTGCGCGCCGCCGGCCAGTAGCAGGCCCTTTCCCCGCCCCCATCATCCTGATAATGGAATGATTTCCGTACAAAAAGTATGCCGAACGCACAGGCTCGCCCGCGCCCGACCTGCTAGGAACGCATGATCAGCCAGAGTGATGGGAAAAAAGCAATCATGGGGCGCTGGCCAGAATTCTCACGATCCGCAAAGCTGAACGGTATCGGCGTTTCAGAGATCATCCGCATCGGCGCGGAAGCCCGAAACCTGGCGGCCTCGCATGACGACGTGATCTCCCTCAGTGCGGGGGAACCCGACTTTCCCACCCCCGACAATGTCAAGCTGGCCGGAATCAACGCCATATCGACCAACCAGACCCGTTACACGGCCCTCGACGGCACCGCCGAACTCAAGGCGGCGATCCGCCGCAAGTTCCGGCGCGAAAACGGCATGGATTATGCCGAGAACGAAATCAGCATCGGCGCCGGCGCAAAGCAGGTCCTCTTCAATATCCTGATGGCCACGCTGAATCCGGGCGACGAAGTGATCGTTCCGTCACCGTGCTGGACAACCTATCTCGACATGATCCGCCTCGCCGGCGGCATGGCGCGCGTGGTCGCGTGTTCGGAGGAAACCGGCTTCCGCCTGTCGCCGGAGCAGCTTGCCGCCGCCCTGACGCCCCGGACGCGCTGGCTGCTGCTCAACTCCCCCTCCAACCCCACGGGCGCGGTCTACCGGGCGGCGCATCTCGCGGCCCTGGGCGAGGTGCTGCGCGCGGCGCCGCATGTCGGCGTCATCTCGGACGATATCTATGAACATGTTCTCTATGACACCGCGCCGTTCGCGACGATGGCGGCGACATGCCCGGACCTGAAACCCCGCGTCGTCACCGTCAACGGCGTGTCGAAAGCCTATTCGATGACCGGCTGGCGGGTGGGCTACGCCGCCGCCGCGCCGGAGATCATCGCCGCCATGGCGGTGGTGCAGAGCCAGAGTTCGTCCAACCCCTGCTCGATCAGCCAGGTCGCCGCGATCGAGGCCCTCGACGGGCCGCAGGACGTCATCGCCAGCCGGCGCGACGCCTTTCGCGGCCGCCGGGACAGGATCGTCGCCGGCCTCAACGCGATCCCGCATGTCCATTGCCTGCTGCCCGACGGGGCGTTCTATGCCTTCGCGGACATGCGCGCCCTGCTTGCCAGGCCGGAATTGAAACGCAGGGATATCGCCGACGATGCCGCGTTGTGCCGGTATTTCCTGCATGAATGCCATGTCGCGATCGTCCCCGGCTTCTGCTTCGGCGGGCCGGGATATCTGCGGCTGTCCTATGCGGCATCCGACAGGATGATCGACGACGCGCTCGACCGCCTGAAGACAGGCGTCAACCGACTACTGGCAGGATAGGACACGGCGGACGATGGCGGACATGATCGCACGGGGCGGGCGGGCCATCTATGGCGTGCCGCTCGGCATCCTGATGCTGGAAGCCCGCTTCCCGCGCATTCCGGGCGACATGGGCAATGCCGAGACCTGGCCGTTTCCGGTCCAGTTCTGCGTCGTGGAGGGCGCCACGCCCGAACGCATCGTCCTTGGCGATCCGCGCGACCGGCTCGACCATTTCATCAGGGCCGGCAGGCGGCTGATCGACCTGGGCGTGTCGGCCATCACCACCAATTGCGGCTTTCTCGCCCTGCTCCAGCCGCGACTGGCCAGCGCCCTCGCCGTTCCGGTCGCGACGTCCGCGCTCATGCAAATTCCGTGGGTCAATGCGACCCTGCCGCCCGGCCGGCGCGCGGGCGTCGTCACGGTCTGCGCGGCGGCATTGACCCCCGCCCATCTCGCGGCCGTCGGGGCGCCGGCGGATACGCCGGTCGCCGGCACCGAGAACGGCGCCGAATTCTTTCGCGTTCTCATCAAGGCCGAGAGCGACAGGATGGATATCGGCCTGGCGGAGCGCGATGTCGTGGAGGCCGCGCGCGCGCTGGTGCGCGACACCCCCGATATCGGTGCGATCGTCCTGGAATGCACCAACATGCCCCCCTATGCGGCGGCCGTCGCCGCCGCGACCGGCCTGCCGGTGTATGATATCTATTCGATGGTGACATGGTTCGTGGCCGGCATCCGGCCACGAACCTTCTCCCGCGCGCATTCGCGCCTGTAACTGTTGGAGGCAGGGGCATGGACCTGGGACTTGAGGGCCGTCGGGCGATCGTATGCGGCGCCAGCCGGGGCATGGGCCGGGCCATCGCCCTGACCCTGGCGGCCGAGGGCGCGGCCGTCACGCTGGTGGCGCGCGACCTGGGCGCGCTGGAGGAAACCGCCGCGCTGGCGCGCGCCCGGACCGGCCGGGAGGCCGTGCCCGTCGCGGCGGACCTGACGCGCGACGAAGACCGCCGGCGCATCTTCGATGCCTGCCCCGCGCCCGATATCCTGGTCAATAACGGTGGCGGCATGCCGCCGGGCGATTTCCGCGACTGGGACCGCGCCCGCTGGATCGCCGGCGTCGACATGATGATGCTGGCCCCGATCGAGATGATCCGGCTGGCGGTCGACGGCATGGGCGCGCGCGGCTTTGGCCGCATCGTCAACATCGTGTCCCGCAGCGTGAAGAACCCACAGGCGGAAATGGCGCTTTCGAACGCCGCGCGGTCGGGCCTGGTCGCCTTCTCGTCCGGCCTGGCCCGGCAACTGGTGGCGCGGAACGTCACGATCAACAATGTCCTGCCCGGCATCATCGATTCGGCGGCGCAACATGCCCATGTCCGCGACCTCGCGCACATGACCGGGCGCAGCTACGACAGCATCTGGGCGGAACGCGCCGCCGGCAACCCCGCGAAACGCTTCGGCGACGTCGAAGAGATCGCGGCGACCGTCGCGTTCTTCTGTTCGCACAAGGCCGGCTTCATCACGGCCCAGAGCCTGCTGGTCGATGGCGGCGACTATCGCGGCCTGTTCTAGACAGGCCTGAAACATTCCAGAATGGAATATATGCGGGAGGCATTTTGCCTTCTCATTCCGGAATAGGAATAATATGTTCCATCGCAGGACAGAGACGATCGCGGGAGGCCGGTTTCCTCCCCTCCTTTTCTCCTGCAACGGATGGAAATGAAACATGATAAAACCATGGATCGGCGCACGGCCCAACGTCTGTGTCGCGCACGCGCATTACGACCTCAAGGGCGAGATGGAACGCCACCCCGATCCGCCGCCCTGCACCCAGGTCACCAATCTCCAGGATCTTGAGGCGGTGATCGGCGAGGCCGACATCCTGGTCGTGTCCATGCTCTGGAAAAACCATGTTCTCGACTGGGCGCCGAAACTCAAGCTTGTGCAGTCGGTCAGCGCCGGCGTCGATCATTACGACCATGCCCTGTTCCGCGCGCGCGGCGTCCATCTGTGCAGCGCCCAGGGCGTGAACGCGAACGCCGTTTCGGATCACGCGCTGGGCCTGCTCCTGACCCTGTCACGCCGGTTGTACGAAGCCCGCGACGACCAGAAGAACGCCTATTGGCGCCCGACCAGCAGCAACCCGAAGGACCGGTTGCAGGAACTGGACAGCAAGACCGTGCTGATCGTCGGTTTCGGCGGGATCGGCGCCCGCGTTGCCCGGCTGTGCGCGGCGTTCGGCATGAACGTCATCGCGATGCGCCGCTCGGTCCCCGCAACGCAGCCCGTGGGCGTGCGGGTCATCTCGAACCGGGATTTCCTGGCCACCCTGCCGCAGGCCGACGTGGTGATCCTGACATGCCCGCTCACGCCCGAGACGGTCGGCCTGATGGGCGCGGATGCCTTCGCCGCCATGCGCCCGGACGCGGTGCTGATCAATGTCGCCCGCGGCAGGGTCGTCGACGAGGACGCCATGATCGCGGCGCTGCGATCCGGACGGATCGCCGGCGCGGCGCTCGATACGTTCGTCGAGGAGCCCCTGCCCGCCACCTCGCCCCTGTGGTCGATGGACAATGTGGTCGTCACGCCCCATGCGGCGGGCGAGACGCAGTTCTACGAGCGCAACGTCGTCGATATCCTGATGACGAACATCGCGGCGCTCGAAGCCGGAACACCGCTGAAGAACCAGATCGTCTGACGGCCGGGAGGGGCTGGACGATTTCGGCTTTACGGTACCGCCCACCCCCCTAAAGTCGATCTGCATCGTAAACGGTTCGCCTGATGGCGGGGAGATCCTGAAGTGACGACACGTCGAGCCTTTGCATCGGTCCTGGCACTGGGCGGCTTCGCGGCCGCGACGTCCCTTCCGGGCCTGCGCCCGGCGCGCGCGCAGGAGGCGGGCGGGGCGATCGAGCGCATCAGGGCCTCGGGCAAGCTCCGCACCGCGGCCATTCCGGGGGCCGAGCCCTTTTTCCACAAGGATCTCCTGGCCGGCGGCTGGACCGGCGCCTGCATCGACATGGTCAGGGACATGGCCTCGGCCCTGGGCGTCACCCCGGAAATCGTGGAAGCCCAGTGGGGCACCTCGGTCATGGACCTCCAGACCGGCAAGATCGACGTCATGTTCGCCCTCAGCCCCACGCCGGCGCGGGCGCTCCAGATCCAGTTCAGCGACATCGCCATCAACAACGCCTTCACCGCGATCGCGAAGCCGGGCCTGTCCGTCACGAAATGGGCAGACCTCGACAAGCCCGAGATCCGCGTCGCATTCGACACCGGCTCGTCGCACGACATCTTCGTCCGGCGCAGCCTGCCCCACTGCACGCCCGTCGCGGTGCAGTCGCCGACCGACGCGATCATGGCGCTCCAGGCCGGCCGCGCGGACTGCGTGGTGCAGGTGGTGGTGATCGCCGCCGTGATGCACGCGCGCAACCCGGCGGTGGGGACTCTGGTCCTGCCGCAGCCCGTGGTGCATCAGCCGACCTGCGTCGGCGTGCCCGTCTCGCCCGACCCGCGTTTCCTCACCTTCGTCAATAACTGGCTGCTCTACAACCGCTCGGGGGGCATCGTGCAGGAGTGGATGTACAAGGCGCTGCGGGCCAGCAATGTCGATCCGGCCTCGCTGCCGCCCGGCCTGGAATTCTGATCCGATGCGGCGCTCCTCATGACCTATAAATGGGATTTCGGTCCGATCCTGCAATACTGGTCGATTTTCCGGATCGGCCTTGAATATACGCTGGGCTTCACCGTCGCCAGCGCGGTCGTCGGCATGGCGGTGGGGCTGCTGCTGACGCTGGCGCGGCGCAGCGGCTGGAAGATCCTCTCCATCCCCGCCGGGGCGGTCGTCGAAATCTTCCGCTGTACGCCGGCGCTGGTGCAACTGGTCTGGTGCTATTACGCGCTGCCGGTCGTGCTGGGGCTCAGCCTGGCGCCCGCCACGGCGGCGCTGCTGGCCCTGTCGCTCTACGGCGCGGCATTCTACAGCGAAATCTTCCGCGCGGGACTGGATTCGATCGATCGCGGCCAGTGGGATGCCGCCGCCGCGCTGGGCATGACCCCCGTCACGATGATGCGCCGGGTCATCGCCCCGCAGGCCCTGCGGCGCATGACCGCCCCGCTGGTCAGCCAGGTGGTGCTGCAACTGAAGAACACGTCGCTGATCTCGGTCGTGACCGTGCCCGACCTGGTCTATCAGGGGCAGATGGTCGCCTCGGCCACCTACAAGCCGCTGGAGGTCTATACCACGATCGCCGTCATCTATTTCCTGATCCTGTTTCCGCTGACGCAGGGCGCGCGCCTGCTGGAGCGCCGCCGCCATGGCTAGGGAACCGCTGATGATCGACATCGTGAACCTCTCGAAGCGTTTCGGCCGGCGCGACGTGCTCCACGACATTTCGCTGGGCGTGCCCAGGGGCCGGGTACTCGCCCTCATCGGCCCCAGCGGATCGGGAAAATCCACCCTGCTGCGCTGCGTCAATCTTCTGGAAACCCCCGATTCCGGCTCGATCACGATCGACGGCAGCACGATGCGCTTCGGCGCCACCGCCTCGCGCCACCGCGCGAAGGCGATGGCCGCGTTTCGTGCCGAGGCCGGGATGGTCTTCCAGTCCTTCAACCTGTTTCCGCACATGACGGTGCTGGAAAACGTGATGTCCGGCCCCCGCTTCGTCCGTGGCCGGTCGCACGACGACGCCGAGCGGATCGCCCGGCCGCTCCTGGAACGCATGGGCATGGACAGCTTCGCCGACGCCCTGCCCGACCGTCTGTCCGGCGGCCAGAAACAGCGGGTGGCGATCGCCCGCTCGCTGGCGATGGAACCGAAGGTCATGCTGTTCGACGAAGCGACATCCGCGCTCGACCCGCAGCGCGTGGCGGAAATCCTGAGCGTGATGCGCGACCTCGCCCAGGCCGGCATGACCCAGATCGTGGTCACGCACGAAATGTCCTACGCGCGCGACGTGGCGGACACCGTCGTCTTCATGGCGGACGGCCATATCGTGGAATCCGGCCCGGCGCGGCAGGTCATCGAAGACCCGCGCGAGGAACGGACCCGGACATTCCTCAGACATTTCCACATGGGAAAGGCGTGATGACAGACAACACGTCCACCCCCGCCGCGCAAGGCATGCCGCTGGCCGTCATCGGGGCGGGGGCCGTGGGCGTGACCACGGCGCTGCACCTGCGCCGCCTGGGGCATGACGTCACCCTCCTGTCCACCGACGCGCCGGGGTCGGAAAACGCCACCAGCTACGGCAATGCCGGATGGCTCAGCCCTGGATCGGTGGTGCCGATCTCGATGCCCGGCATGTGGAAGAAGGTGCCCGGCTACCTGCTGAACGCCCGCGGCCCGCTGCGCCTGCGCCCGGCATCCCTGCCGCATATCTGGCTGTGGCTGCTGCGCTTCGTCGCCTGCGGCGCCACCCCCGCCCGGGCCCGGGCCATCGCCTCCGCCCTGCGGCCGTTCCTGGCCGATGCGCCGGAGCGGCATGCCAGGCTGGCCGCCGAGGCGGGCGTGCCCGACCTGATCCAACGCACGGGGCTGGTGATCGTCTATCCCGACGCGGCGGCATACGAAGCCGACGCCTTCGGCTGGCAGCTCCGGCGCGAGAACGGCGTGCGCTGGCGGACGCTCGACCGCGCGGCGCTCGAAGCCGCCTGCCCCGGCCTGGGGCCGCAATATGGTTTCGGCGCCCTGTTGCCCGACGGCGCCCATTGCGCCGATCCGGGGGGCTATGTCGCCGCCCTGGCCGCCCTTGCGCGCGAGCGGGGCGTCCGCTTCGCCGCCGGCCATGTCGACGGTTTCGTGGTCGAGGCCGGGCAGGTACGCGGCGTCCGGACGGCCGGCGGCGTGGTGGCGTGCGGCGGCGTCGTCATCGCCGCCGGCATGGGCGCGCGGGCACTGGGCGCGACGCTCGGCGATACCATTCCGCTGGTCGGCGAGCGCGGCTATCACGTCCAGCTTCCCGGCGTGACGGACGAGCCGGCCATCCCCGTGATGATGTCCGACCTCAAATTCGGCATCACCCCGATGACGGGCGGCCTGCGCGCCGCCGGACAGGTCGAATTCGCCCCCGATGGCGCGCCCCCCGACTGGAACCGGGCCCGTATCCTTCTCGACTGCCTGCGCGAGGGCCTGCCGATGATGAAGATCGGCGGTTTCGGCACCGTCCGGCACTGGATGGGCAACCGGCCCTCGACCCCGGACTGCCTGCCGGTCATCGGGCCGTCGCCCACGACGCGCGGCGTGTTCTACGCCACGGGCCACGGCCATCTGGGGCTGGTCAGCGCCCCCTGGACGGCGGATCTGATCGGGCGGCTGGTCATCGGCGCCCCCGTCCCCGAAGCCGCCCCCTACGACCCCGCCCGGTTCCTCCGTTTTCGCCTCTGAACGCTCCATGAACGCGATCACGACGGCCATGCCGGTTCACCAAAGTTCTCCCGCCATCGACCGGGGGGCGCTCCTGGCGGTTCTGCTGGCCGTCCTGCTGGCGGTGCTCGACTACGCGGTCGCCAATATCGCCCTGCCGACGATCGGGGCCGACCTGCGCGCCTCCGCGTCCGTCTCGATCTGGGTCGTCAACGCCTACCAGCTCGTCAACTGCATGCTGCTGCTGCCGCTCGCGGCGGTCGCGGAACGGATCGGCGCCAAGAAGGTCTGCCTGGCCGGGCTGGCGGTGCTGATGGGGGGCTCGCTGCTGTGCGCCCTCTCGCACCATATCGTCACCCTCGCCTTCGCGCGGGGCGTGCAGGGCGCGGGCGGCGCCGCGATCATGGCGGTCAACACCGCGCTCGTCCGCATGGTCTGCCCCCCTGCCCGCCTCGGCCACTGCCTCGCGCTCAATTCGCTGACGACGGCGCTCGGCGTGGCCCTCGGCCCCTCCGTCGCGGCGGCGATCCTCTACTGCACCGGTTCGTGGCGCTGGCTGTTCCTGTTCAACCTGCCGGCCGGCGCGCTCGTGTTCGCCCTGTGCAAGGCGCGCCTGCCCGCGACGCCGCCGGTCCGCAGGCTGATCGACCCGCTGTCGATCCTGCTGAACATGGCGGCCTTCTGCCTGGTCCTCACCGGCAGCGACGTCCTGGCCCGCAACGCATTGGCATCGGGCGGCGCCGTGCTCGTCCTGCTCGGCGCCACGGCCGGGGGGCTGCTGCTGGCCCGCCAGAAAGACCATGCCGCGCCGCTGATGCCGGTGGACCTGCTGGCCCGCCCCGCCTTTTCCATCGGGGTCGCGACCTGTTTCCTGGGCTATACGGCCGCGAATTTCTTCATGATCTCGATTCCGTTTTCCCTGACCGGCCTGTTCGGCCGCTCGCCGGTCGCGACCGGGCTGCTGATCACCGCGTGGCCCGCCTCCATGGTGGCCATGGGCCCGCTCGTCGGCCGCCTCTCCGACCGGGTTCCCGCCGGAACGCTGTCGTCGATCGGGCTGGCGATCAACGGTCTCGGCTTCCTGATGATCCGCCTCACGCCGCTGGATGCCGGCGGCTTCGACATCATGTGGCGCTTCGCCCTGGCTGGGCTGGGGTTCGCCATGTTCGTCTCGCCCAACAACCGGGCGATCGTCCTCGCCGCCCCCCACGACCGCAGCGCCAGCGCCAGCGGCATGATCGCGCTCTCGCGCATCATGGGCCAGACCTGCGGCGCCACGCTGGTCGCCATGATCATGGCCCGGGTGGCGGCACGGCCGACGCTGCTCTGCCTGGATTACGCGGTCGCCGTCGCCTGGACGGCGGCCCTGCTCAGCCTCAGCCGCAAGATCACAAGGAGGCCGCCATGCTCCTTCCCCGCCGCCTGATGCCGTCGGTGCCGGAACTCGTCGCGTTCGAGGCCGCGGCCAGGCACCAGAATTTCAGCGCCGCCGCCGAGGAACTCAGCCTGACCCAGGGCGCGATCAGCAAGCAGATCCGCAACATGGAAATGACGCTGGGCGTTTCGCTGTTCGACCGGCGCCGCAAGCGCCTGATCATGACGCGCCAGGCCAAGTCGATCCTGCCGTCCGTCATCTCGATCCTCGAACAGATCGCCGGCACCACCTATCGCGTTCTGTCCTCGGGCGATGGCGAGAACACGCTCAGCCTGCACATGTTCTCCACCTTCTCGTCCCGGTGGCTCATCCCCCGCCTGCCCAGGCTGATGGCGCAATATCCGCAGATCAAGGTCAACATCACCACGGTGTTCGAACCGTTCAGCTTCGATGGATCGGACTGCGACATCGCCGTGCATTACGGCGCGCCCGTCTGGCCGGACGGCCAGCTTCATCACCTGTTCGACGAGACGATCGTGCCGGTGTGCAGCCCCGCCTATCGCGACGCGGCGGAACTCCGCACGTCGGCCGACCTGGCCCGCGCCAGCCTCATCCAGCTCACCACGCGCCCGGCCCTGTGGGATTTCTGGTTCGCGCAGGTCGACGTCTCCGGCGCCGCGTCCTTCAAGGGGCACGTCTTCGACCAGTTCAACGCGACGATCGAGGCGGCGATGGCCGGGATCGGCGTGGCGCTCGTCCCCACGATCTTCGTGGAGCGCGAACTCGCCGAGGGCACGCTGTGCGTGGTCTCGCAGGAAACGATCCGCTCGCGCGGCGCCTACTACGTCGTCACGCCGGTCGAGAAGGCGCACGACCCGGCCATCTCGGCCTTCATCCGCTGGATCTGCGCGGAAAGCGCCGCCTATGGCGGCCTGGGCACCCCGACACCGGGCACACCGCATTTCAACGGCTACGAAGGAACACGAAATTGAGCGACATCCGCGTCGAGATGATCGTCACCGCGCTGGCCGAGACCGCGGCGGACCCGGCCGGCGGGTCATGAAGCATCGGCCTTCGAAGGCGACGCAAGGAGGCCGGGATCGGCGGCGGAGGGAAGCCAGCGGCCGAGCCAGCGGGCCAGCCCCGGGCCGGTAAACAGGACCAGCACGAAACGCACCGTCTGCATCGCCATCACGAACGACATATCCACCCCCGGCGTGGTGGAAGCGATGATGGCGATCGTGTCCTCTCCCCCCGGACTGCACGACAGCCAGGCGGAAAGCGGGTCGGTCTCGCCGCACAGCACCAGCAGCCACGCCACCGCGCCCGACGCGCCGATCACCAGCAGCGTGGACAGCACGACCCAGGGCGAGGCCCGCAGCGCATGCCGCACGATCGCGGGCGTGAAGCGCAGGCCGATCCCCCACCCCAACGCGGTATAGGCCGGCACGCGCACCCAGCCGGGCAGGGCGATGGTCAGCAGCCCCGTATCCTGCAACACCGCGCCGACGACGAGCGGCACCATCAGCACCCCGGCGGGGATACGGACTCTCTGGGCCAGGGCGGTCGACACCACGATGGTCAGCAGCGTGCCCGCGATCGCCCCGGCACTGCCCTCCGCCGGCGCCAGCGTGCCATGCGCCGCTGGGGCCGTCGCGAAAAACCGCGTGACGGCCGCCGCACTCCCCGAGACGAAGATCACGCGCAGATATTGCATGAAGGCGACAAGCCGCATGTCGGCGCCGTAGCTGGCGGACATGATCGTCATCGGCGTCGCCGCTCCGGGCGACGATCCCCACAACGCCGTCGTTCCCGGCAGCACCCCGGTCCGCGCCAGCACGAATCCGGCGGCGGCACTCACCAGCACGATGGAAACGACCCCGGCGAAAAAGACCGGACCCTTGTCGACGATGCTGGCCAGGACCGACAGCGGCAGGCTGGTGGCGATCAGGCACCCCACCACCCCGAGCGCCAGCGGAAAGACCGGACCGGGCAGCCGCAGCCCCTGCCCGGTCACGCCGGCGACGATGCCGCAGATCATGGGCCCGAGCAGCGCCGATGCGGGCAGGCCGATCCGGCGCAGCAGTTCGGCCAGGAGCATCGACCCCGCCAGCAGCACCAGCCAGCGCGGCAACATGGGGTCAGACATGCATCGGCACCGGCTCCGCGCGCGCAAGGGCCATGCGCCGGGCCGGCCTGCGCTCCGCCGCCAGCCAGCCGGCGCCCAGCGTCGCCCCCAGCACCGCCATGGCGACATACAGCCCGCTGGCCATCGCGGACCCGGTCGCCGCGAGCAGCCACGTCACGATCGGCTGCGACGTCCCGCCCACCAGCATGACGGTCATGTTATGCACCGTCGCCAGCACCGTGGTCCGCGATCCCGGCTCGAACACTTCGGCGACGACGGTGCTGTACGACCCCAGGAACAGGCCCGAGAACACCGCCAGTCCGCCCTGCACGATCAGCAGCCGCGCCACCGACGGCCCGGCGACCAGAAAGGCCGAGAGCGGGACGATGGCCACAAGCAGCCCGACCAGGGACGCCAGCAGCACCCGCCGCCCGCCGAACCGGTCGCCCAGGCCCCCCGCCAGCAGGATGAAGGGCACCATCACGATCGCGGCGGCCATGGTGATGAAAAAGACCATGCGGATCGGCAGGTGCAGGGTGTGCGTGGCAAAGGTGATGTTGTAGCCATAAAGGATATAGAGCGTGGCCGACGTGCCGCCGACCAGCCCGGCCACCGACAGCGCCCGCCCCTTCTGCCGCCCCAGGTCGCGCAGGAAACGCGCCGTGCTGCCGCGCAGCGTGTCCCGGGCCGGGCGCGGCGCGGTCTCCCGCCCGCTCCGGCGCAGCACGAGGATCGCCGGCAGGATGACGAGGCCGAACGCGAACGGCAGCCGCCACCCCCAGGCAACCAGCCTCTCCGGGCTCAGCGCGGCCGCCAGCAGGAACCCCACCCCGCCGCCGAGGATCTGGGCGGCAGCCTGCCCGACCATCTGCCACGATCCATAGAAACCCCGCCGGCCCGGCGGTGCCTCCTCGATCAGGAACGAGGTCGAGGTCGCGAATTCGGCGCCTGCGGAAAATCCCTGCAACAGGCGGGCGACGACGACGATCCCGGCCCCCGCCAGCCCGGCCGAGTGCCATCCCGGCGCGCAGGCGATCAGCAGCATCGACACGGCCATGACGCTCATGCCCAGCACCATCGCGCTGCCGGGGCCGTGCCGGTCGGCGAACAGGCCGAGCACCACGCCGCCCAGCGGCCTGGTCACGAAGCCCAGGCCGAACAGGAGGGTCGTGAACAGCACGGCCCGCTGCCCCGCGCCGCCGAAGAAAACGGCGCTGATGACCGGCACGAGATAGGAAAAGACCATGAAATCGTACCATTCGAGGGCATTGCCCGCGATGGAGCCGATCACGGCCCGGCCTCGCCTGCTCGTCATGGCATCGCTCCCCCTAGCCGGCGGGCTGGAGCAGCGTGCCGGCCGGCCGCGATCCGCCCCCGTCCGGCACGAAGCGATCGGGCGAGAACGCCGCGATCGGGCACGCCGCCTCGCGGCCCAGCGCCAGGTCGGCCACGATCCGCCCGGTCAGGGGCGAGAGCGCGAATCCGTGGCCGGAGAAGCCGCACAGATGCACGACCCCCTCCGCCCGCGACGACCGCCCGATCACCGGGATTTCGTCCGGCATGATCGCCTCGATCCCCGCCCAGGCATGCAGGATGTCCACATCCTTCAGGACCGGGAACAGTTCCAGCGCCGTCCGCGCCGACGCCGCCAGCCGCGTGACGTCCAGCGTCGCCAGCCCGGTATCGAGATCCGCGACCCCCTTGGGACCGCCGCCGATCATGACATGGCCCGACGCCACCTGCTTGAACGACAGCGGCCGCCCCGTCGCCAGCGCCACCTGGGTGATGAAGGGCGGCAGCGGCGCGGTGAACATCATCATCAGCGCGTTGAACCCGAGCGGGAAATCATCCCCCACCATGCGGGCGATCCGCCCGCTCCATGCCCCCGCCGCATTGACGATGCGGGGCGCGCGCAGGCGGCTGCCGCCCTCCAGCGTCACGTTCCACCCCCCCTGCACGCGATCCAGCCCGGCAACGCCGGCACCCACGCAGACCGAGACGCCGGCACGGATGCCCGCCCGCAGGAACGCCCGAATCGTCCGCATCGGGTCCGCGAACCCGTCCCTGCGGCACACCAGGCCGCCGACGACATGCGGCGCCACGGCCGGCAGAAGCGCCTTCACCTCCGCCTCGTCCAGCAGCACCTCATGGGTCCAGCCCCGCGCGGCGATCGTCGCCACCCGTTCCCGCAGACTGCGCGTGTCGGCGTCGTTTTCCGCGACCCGCACCTGCGCCGAGGGGACGAAGCCGCCATCGTCGTCCAGCAGCGCCGGAAGGTCGTACCAGAGGTCCAGCGCCGCCAGCGCCAGCGGAATCTCGGGCAGCGCCCGCCCCAGGGTCCGCACGCCCCCGGCCGAAAATCCCGAGGCGTGGCGCCCCGGAGCGCTTCTTTCCACCACCGTCACCCGCAATCCGCCGCGCGCGGCCCAGAATGCGGTCGAGAGCCCCTGAAGCCCGCCGCCGATGACGATCAGGTCCGTCTCCTGGCTCATGCGCCCTCCGGGTCCATCTGGATCGGATATGGGGCCGGCCGTTCCGCCCCGATTGCGGCCAACGCGGCAAGCTTCACCGGCTTGCAGAATGCGACCGGGCCGGTCAGCGCGACCTGCCCCAGCAATTCCCCGTCGCGCGCCCCCGTCTCCGGCTGCTCCAGCAGCATGGCCACCGCCACCGGCTCCAGGCGCATCATGCTTCCGTTCGGCCCGGGCCGTTCCCGCACCGCGACCGGCGGCAGCCCCCGCGCGATCGCGGCCGCGACAAGCGCGACGGCCGCCGCGTCCGGCCGGGCCCGCAGGAAGAAAATCCCCTGCCGGCTGGTCTGGTGGTTCGCATCGGTAGCCGGGCCGGCCTCCTCCATCCGGCAGCCCAGCGCCGCACACAGCAACCTGGCCTCGCCCACCAGAACGAGTTGCGCGAACGGCACCGCCCGGACCTGCCCCGCCGACTGCACCCAGAGCCGCCCCGGCTCGCCATGCCATATCGGCTGCCCGGTGGCGGCCAGATACCGCGCCTGCGGAAAACAGGCCCGGAACGGCGCGATCCCCTCCGGATCGCCCGCGATCACGCACGTCATGCCCGCCGCTCCTCAAGGGCGGGCGCGACCGGATCGCCATAGCGGCTGGCCGGCAGCGGCAGGCACAGATGCTCCCTCAGCGTCATGCCCTCATAGCGCGTGCGGAACAGCCCCCGGCGGCGCAGTTCCGGCAGGATCAGTTCGGTAAATTCCTCCAGGCTGAGCGGCAGCAGCGCCGGGCAGAGATTGAAGCCATCGACCGCCCCGCAGGAGAACCATTCCTCCATCATGTCCACGATGCGCTCCGGCGTGCCGATCAGCACATGCGCGCCGAACCCGGAGGCGATGAGGGAATACAGGTCGCGAATGGTCATGTTCTCGCGATGCGCCTGGTCGACCAGCGCGCGGGCGATACTCCTGACCATCGGGTCCCGCGGCTCCGGCACCGGCCCGTCGAGCGGATAGCCCGACAGGTCGCCCAGTTGCGCGTAGAGATAGGACAGGCCGAGTTCCGGCGGGATCAGCGCGCGCATCGCCTCGTAGCGCGCCCGCGCCTCGGCCTCGGTCCGGCCGACGAACAGGGTGACGCCGGCCAGGATCCGCAGATCCTCGCGGCGACGGCCGTGCCGCTCCAGCGCCACGCGCAGTTTTTCCGAATGGGCCCGCGCCTCGGCCAGCGAGCGCGGCAGGGAATAGATCACCTCCGCGTTGCGCCCGGCCAGTTCGATGCCGGCGTCGCTGGCGCCGGCCTGCACCAGGATCGGCCGCCCCTGCGGGCTGCGCGGCACGTCGAGCGGCCCGCGCACGCGAAAATGCGGGCCGTCATGGTCCAGCACATGCAAACCCGCCGGATCGAGGAAGCGCGCCCGCGCCTTGTCGCCCACCAGCGCGTCCGCGCTCCATGAATCCCACAGCCCCTTGACCACCTCGGCGAATTCCAGCGCCCGGTCATAGCGGGTGTCATGGTCGAGATGCCGGTCCCGCCCGAAATTGCGCGCTTCCGCATCCGACCAGGAGGTCACGATGTTCCACCCGGCGCGGCCGCCGCTGATCCGGTCCAGCGAGGCATATTTCCGCGCGATATGGAACGGCTCGTTATAGGTGGTGGAGGCGGTGGCCACCAGGCCGATCCTCCCGGTCACCGCCGACAGGGCCGACAGCAGCGTCAGCGGCTCGAAATCCGCGACCTGCGAGGACTGGGCGAGCGCGCCGGGCGGCGTGTCGGTCACCCGCACGCCGATCCCGTCGGCAAGGAACAGCATGTCGAAACAGCTTTGCTCGGCCATCCGCGCGACCGTCGCGAAATGGCGGAAGCTCGTACTGCCCCCGGGGTCGGCGTCCGGGTGTCGCCACCCGGCCGCGTGATACCCCAGGTACCGGATCGAAAGACCCATGGACATGGTCTTCTTCGGCGCATTCAGCAACGCGGCATCTCCCGGCCGTTCAGGATCTTTCCCGCCCCATCAAAGCGTAAGATCAAGTTGCATGTAGTAGTAGCCGCCGAACAGCCACATCTGCTGGACGTCCATGTTATACACCTCCGATCCCAGATATTGCACCTGGTAGGGCACCTTGCGCGGATAGGCATTGCCGACATTGTTGGCGCCCAGCGTGGCATGCAGGCGCGGCGTCACCTGGTAGCCGATCGCAAGATCGGTCTGGAAGCGCGGCGTCTGGACCCAGCGCAGGAAGTGCGAAACCGAATTGACCAGCGAACTCGGCACGTCGTTCCAGTAGGTATTGTTCGACGTCGTGCGGCCATAGCGCGTCTCATGCACGGTGAAGTCCAGATTGCCCCAGGTCCAGCGGCCACCGAAGATCAGCTTGTTGCGCGGCATGTAGGATGTCAGGAACGAGCGCTGCTGGGCATTCAGCAGCGTGTTCCCGTTCAGGTCCACCCCGACATGCGTGATGTTGGTCTGGTTGAAATTGACCGCCGCATCCCAGTTGATCCGGCCGTACCGGCCCAGATTGGTCAGATAGGTGGCGGTGATATCCATGCCGCGCGTGCGGGTCGATGCCCCGTTCGTCTCGTATTGCGCGGTCGCGGTCGCGGAGGTGGAGGGAAAATACAGGCCCGACAGGTTCATGGCCTGTATCGCCAAGGCACCGCCATAGACACCGCCGATCACGATACGGTCGCGGATATCGATCTGGTAGGCATCCAGCGAGATATGCATATTCCTGATGGGATTGAGGATGATGCCGGCGCTGTAGCTGGTCGAACGCTCGGGCTTCAGCGGCCGGGCGCCCAGCAGCTTGGCACCGGGCGAATTGACGCCCAGGACGCCGGAGGCCGAGGTCGGCGATTCCGTCAGGCTGGAGAAATATTGTTCCGCCAGCGTCGGCGCGCGGAAGCCGCTGCTGACGGTGCCGCGAAAGGCGAAATATTTGTTCACGTCATAGCGGGTCGATACCTTGCCGATCTCGGTATCTCCCACATCGGTATAATGCTCGAACCGGCCGGCCAGGTCGAGTTTCCACCCCTTGAGCAGTTCCGTCCCGACATCGATATAACCCGCCGTCACGTCGCGGTTCGACGTGCTGGCCAGGCCCGGCGGAATCGCATGCTGCCCCTGGGCGCCGGAAATATAGTAGGCATTGTAGTCGCCGGCACCGATCTTGTAGGTTTCATAGCGATATTCGGCGCCGATCGAGAAATTGAGCGGCCCCGCCAGCACGCCCGTGTCGAAGCTGCGCCGGAAATCCAGGTTGTTCGTCCACTGGGTCGTCGTATAGGCGGTCTGATGGAACTCCGTCGGCGTGTAGCCGTAGGTTTCCAGATAGCTCTGGCTGCCCGTATTGGCGATATTCACATCGTTATGATTGCCGCCATAGGTCGTCGAGAAATCGAAATCGAAGCCCAGGAACGCCTTGCCCCTGAAGCCGACCGTCACGCCATAATCGGTCTCGTCGGTCTGGATGATCGGAACGTAGCCGTTGGGGAAGAGCGTCGGGAAGGTCGCGCCCGGCACGTCCACGCCGGTGCGGAAATTCTGCAACGCATCGGCCACCTTGTGGCCGAAGGTCGAGAAGGAATACAGCGTCAGATCCCTGTTGATATTGTATTCCATGTTGTAGCCGAGCACGACCTGGACCGCGCGCGGGATGCTCGTGATCGGGTTGTCGTACCTGTTCGTGCGCTTGTCCCAGCCACCCCGGATCGCATGGTCCTGGAACTTGAAATCCGCGCCCAGGTTGAAGAAGCCCCCATTCGGCAGTTCGAAGGCACCGCCGACATAGTCCTTCGACGTGAAGCCGTCTCCCTTGTAATAGCCGCCATTGTTGGCCGACATCTGGATGCCGTGCCTGCGGTGCGACAGAATGACGTTGATGACGCCGGCAATGGCGTCCGACCCGTACTGCGCGGCCGCTCCGTCTTCCAGAACCTCGATATGGTCGATTTCCGAAACGGGAATCATGTCGATATCGACCGGCGTGGTCCCCTGCTGCGGGCCGGGCGCGTAATAGACGGTCGATGTCGTATGCCGGCGCTTGCCGTCGACCAGGATCAGCGTCTGGTTCGATGTCAGGCCACGCATGTTGATCGAATCGATGGTGTTGGCGGTGCCGGTGCCCACGGTCTGGCGGGTCAGGGACGGGATCAGCGTGGTCAGCGCGTCGCGCAGGTCGGCCTGCCCGGTGGATTTGAGCTGCGCCGCCGAAATCACGACCACGGGGCTGATACTGTCGCGCGCCTTCGCGTGCGGATCGCGCGTGCCGGTCACGATCACCTGCTCGTCAGCGTCGCCCCCGTCGCTCCGCGCGGGCATCGCCACGGGCACCACGACACGCGCGGGCGCGGGCGCCGATGCCGGGGCCATGGCCGCCACCGGCTTCGGGGCCGGCGCGGCGCGGCTCCTGGCGGCATGCGCGGCCTTGCGGTCCGCGCCGGTCGCGGCAAGGCTTTCGGACGCCATCACCGCCGGAAGTACGACGGCAAGAGCCGTTGAGAAAAGTGCCTGACGTTTCATTCTGCTCTGTCTCTTTCGCCTCTTGCGCCGCACGACGCGACATCCGCCAGCCACCTGATCGCACCCTGTGGGGAACGATCGGCTCATTCCGCACGGAACCGAACCCGATACGGGAAAAATCCTACCTCAGTTCGATTGGGCAACAAAACGTATATGGCCGCCCGGCCGATATAGTTTGTACGGCTACCATGAAAAGAATTCCCGAACCCGACCCCGATCGACGTCGCCGCCGCGCCGCGTCCGGCGTCACGATCCATTCTCCCGCCGAACCTCCCCCATTTTCCAGCATAATCGTATCGGATCCGTTTTGTTTCGAAGTAGAAAATTTCATCATACGATTACCCATTGGAAGGATTCAGGCCCTACCGCGAGGCGTTCCGATCCCGTTATAATGTGATATCGGTCTGTCTCCGCGAGAGGACATGAAATGTCGCACCCCCAAGAGATCCCCGGCGGGCTGGACCGGCTGAACGAACGGGTCAGGCAGGATCTGCAATGGCTCGAAATCCCGACCCGCCCGTGGGTGCCGCCGCGCATGGCGGACGGGCGGCGGGTCGTCGACGTCGCGGTCGTCGGCGCGGGGATGGCGGGCCTGACGGTCTCCGCCTCGCTGCGCCGCTGCGGCATCGACAACCATATCGTCCTCGACCGCGCCCCGGCCGGACACGAAGGCCCGTGGACCACCTACGCGCGGATGGAGACGCTGCGCTCGCCGAAATCCCTGTCCGGTCCCTGCATGGGCCTCGCCAGCCTGACATTCCGCGCCTGGTACGAACATCGCTTCGGGCCGGAAAGATGGGAGGCACTGGACAGGATTCCGACCGGACTCTGGATGGAGTACCTGGTCTGGCTGCGTACCGTCCTCGCCATCCCGGTCCGCAACGAAACCGCGCTGGACGGCATCGCCTTCCGCGAAGACGGCCTGCTGGCCCTGCGCCTCCTGTCGGGCGGGCGGCCCGAGACGGTCCTGTGCCGGCGCCTCGTCCTGGCGACGGGGCGCGACGGGCTGGGCGGGCCGTTCGTGCCGCCGGTCGTCGCCGCCCTGCCCCGCCATGCCTGGGCCCATTCCGCCGACCGGATCGATTTCGCGGCACTCCGGGGCCGGAATGTCGCCGTCATCGGTGCCGGCGCCTCGGCCATGGACAATGCCGCGACCGCGCTGGAGTCCGGCGCGCGCCGCGTCGATATCCTGCTCCGGCGCCGGGCCATGCCGCGCGTCAACAAATTCACCGGCATCGGCAGCATGGGCGTCGTGCTGGGTTTCCGGGGCCTGCCCGACGGCTGGAAGTGGCGCTTCATGGATTGCGTGCTCGATGCGCAGACCCCGCCACCACGCGCCAGCGTCCTGCGGGTCTCGCGCTGGCCCAACGCCTTCTTCCATCTGGGATGCGGCGTGGAATCCGCAACCTTCCTGGGCGATGGCGTCCGCCTCGAAACATCGCGCGGCCGTCTGGACACGCATCATGTCATCGCCGCCACGGGCTTTTCGGCGGATCTTTCGCAACGGCCGGAACTGGCCGTCATCGCGCCGCACATCCGCCTGTGGAAAGACCGTTTCGCACCGGCGGCGGAAGACATGCCCTCCGGCATACGCTACGCGGAACTGGACCATTCCCCCGACCTCGGGAAAGGCTTCGAATTTATCGAGAAAATTCCAGGCGCCTGCCCGTTCCTCCGCTTCGTCCATTGTTTCTGCTATCCGGCGACCCTGTCGCACGGAAAGGTCAGCGGCGATATCCCGGCCATCAGCGACGGCGCGGAACGCCTGGTCCGCCACATCGCCGAATCCCTGTTCGTCGCGGATCGCGCCCTTCACTATGCAGGCCTCGTGGCCTTCGACGATCCGGAACTGACGGGGGACGAATGGACCGATACTCCGCTCCCTGCGCCCTGAAACCAGAAGGATCTCCGACATGACGGACGCCATAGATGCAGCGGTCGGGCTCGCCGAGGATGCCCCTCTCTTCGCCCATCGCCGGGCAAGGGCCGCATTCGTCACCGGCTCGGAAGCCTGCCGCCACGCTGTACTGGCCCCGGAGGACGATCACGGCCTCGCCCCGGCGCTGCGCCTCGCGCTGGCCTGCCGCATTGCCACCCTCAATGCGGACACCGCATTGGCCACGGCCTACCGGACGGCCCTCGCCGAGGCCGATGCCGGCGCCGACCTCGCGGCCCTGGCCGACGGAGCATCCGCCCTTCCCGCCCCGCTCCGCGCCATCGCGCGACAGGCGGACCTGGTGACCACACGCAATCAGACGGCCGCGCGGGCGGATATCGCGGCCCTGGTCAAGGCCGGCCTGTCCAACCCCCAGATCGTGGCGCTGTCCGAACTGATCGCGTTCGTCAATTACCAGTGCCGCGTCACCGCCGGCCTGCGCCTGCTGAAAGACTGAACGATGCCCGGCAGAATCCGCGTCAAGCTCCTGGACTGGGCCCCCTATATAGAGCCGGTCGATATCGCGCGGGCCAATGCCAGGCAACGCGAGGCGATGCAGGTCACCCCGTCATCCCTCGGCATCTCGCTTTATGTCCGCACCCTCGCCCACGATCCGGAAAGCTGTCTGGCCCGCACGATCCTGTTCAACGCGATCATGTACGCCCCCGGCGGCCTGCCGCGCGCGGACCGCGAGTTGGGCGCCCTCGGCGCGTCGGTCGTCAATGGTTGCCCCTATTGCACCATGGTCCATGCCCGCCGCCTTGCCGACCTGACCGGCAGCGACGATGCGGTCACCGCCCTGTGGCACGATCGCCCGGACCGGCTTTCCCCACGCGGCCAGGCCATCTGGTCGTTCGCGCGTGCGCTTTCGGCCACGCCCTCAGCCGCCACGCCCGATCACGTCCGCGCGCTACGCGACGCGGGCCTTTCCGGGGCGGACATCATCGACCTCATCCACGCGGTCGCGATCTTCGGCTGGGCCAACCGGCTCATGCATCCGCTCGGCCATGTCGTGCCGGCCGCCAGATGCTGACCCCACGCACGCATCCGAACAGAGCAGGAGCCATCCCATGCTTTTGAAAAGACGCCACCTCCTGATGGGCCTCGCCAGCACGGCCGCCCCCTCCGCCTTCGCGGCGACGCCCCGCAAATCCGTCGTCGTCGTCGGGGCGGGCATCATCGGCGCATCGGTCGGCTATCACCTCGCCACCTACGGCGCCGACGTCACGATCGTCAACCGCGCCGGCCCAGGGCAGGAAACCACGGCCAAATCCTTCGCCTGGCTCAATGCGTTCAACAAGAAACCTTATTCCTACTATACGCTGAACATGCTCGGCATCCTGGGCTGGCATCGCCTCCAGCAGGAGATCGGCCAGGATCTCGCCATCCAGTGGGGCGGCGGCATCTCCTGGCACACCGACGAGAAAAACGCGGTGGCGGAAACGCGGGACATCATTCGCCGGCTCGAAGGCTGGGGCTATCCCATCCGCACGATCGGCAGGTCGGACGTCGAGGCCCGGCTGCCGGGCGTGCGGACCGGCCCCTGCGCGATCGCGTGGAAATCCGACATCGACGGTACGGTGGACCCGGTCGCCGCGGCGGAGGCCCTGGTCGCGGCGGCGGCCAGGAAGGGCGCGCGCCTCGCCATGGGCACCAACGTGCTGGCCCTGGACCGCACGGGCGGACGCGTCACCGGCGTGCAGACCGACAAGGGCCCGATCCGCGCCGACAACGTGGTCCTCTGCATGGGCAACGACACGCCCGCGATGGCGGCCACGGCGGGGCTCAAGACCCCGCTCAGGGAATCGCGGGGCATCCTGGCCCATACCGCCCCCCTGCGCCCCCTGTTCGGACAGGTCGTGATGCCGCCTGGCTGCGACATCAAGCAGAATCCCGACGGGCGCCTGGTCACCGGTTCCAATTTCGGCGACAGCGGCGATACCCCGGCCGACGCCGCCACGGGCGAGACCTTCCTGGCGAAAGTCCGGAACTTCTTTCCCCACCTCCCCCCGCTGCCGCTCGAATTCATGACGCTCGGCCACAGGGTTCTGCCGATCGACGGCCACCCCATCGTCGGCGCCTCCGCCAGCGACCCCAACGTCCACGTCGCCGTCATGCACAGCGGCATGACCCAAGCACCGATCATGGGGCAATGCGTCGCCATGGAAGTCCTGAACGGCGTCCCCATCGACTGGCTGGCCGACTTCCGCCCCAGCCGCTTCGCCCGACAAGACGACAGACAGGATGCGGATCGGCATTGAACCGCCCCGGGTTTACCGGAGAGTTTTTAGTTCGATAGTCAGGCTGCTTTTTTATCATCGTCCAGGATTGTATAGAAGATCACCTCTGCTTCGTTCGGCCTGCTCGCGACGCTCGGCCTTGTAGCGCCGCTGAATGCGCTGCTTCTCGGCGAGGAAGACGCGCGGCTGATGGGCTATCCTGTGGAGCGGACCAAACGTCTGCCATGCTCGCCGTCGCGGCCATGGTCGGGGCGACGGTCTCGATCGTGGGTGGCATCGGTTTCATCGGGGTCGTGGTGCCGCATCTCGTGCGGCTGGCGACAGGTCCCGATCACCGGCTGGTCCTGCCTGCGAGCGCGCTGCTGGGGGTGACGCTCCTGACGCTGTCCGACAGTCTGGCGCGCGTGATCGCGGCACCTGCCGAAGTGCCGGTCGGGATCGTGACGGCCGTAATCGGCGCCCCGGCTTTCGTCTGGCTGCTGACCCGCATGCGTGATCCGGAGATAAGGCTCCAACCATGCAGCGGTACAGAAGCAGATAGAGACCGAAGCCGGCCACCATCATTCCGGTTACGGCGCTCATGCCGAAGGTAAGGCCGAACAGCACGGGGACCCGGCGATCCAGTCGCCGTGCGAGGAAGCCGCCACACAGGGTTGCGACACCCGCGCCGGGGGCCAGCGCGTACGGGAGAAGCGTTATCGATCGCTCGCCGATTCGGCGACGGCGAGTTCAACACCCTCCGGAAAAGCGTCCCGCCAGCGGCTGAGTGCGGCGAGACGGGCGTAGCTGCTCAATGTCACCTTTTCCGATCCACATGCGGAGCAGCGGTCGCACGGCGGACGAAGGGTAGGCAGACGCGCGATCAGCACGTAAAGCGCGGGCGTGGTGAGCATGGTCTGGATCTGGCTGACCACGAGGCCGCCGATCAGGGCAATGCCGAGCGGCTGGCGCAGTTCCATGCCGTAACCGCCCATGAGAGCAAGCGGCAGCGCGCCAAGAGCGGCGGCGCCGGTCGTCATCAGGATCGGCCTCTGCCGCAACAGGGCCGCCTCGCGGATCGCCGCGTGTGGCGTGAGAGCCCGCCTGCGCTGCGCCAACACCGCGAAATCGACCAGCATGATGGCATTCTTCAGCGAGATGCCGGTGAGCAGCAGCATCGCCACGACCGCCATGCCCGAGAAGGGCAGCCCGAACAGATCGAGCGCCAGCACCGCGCCGATGCCAGCCGAGGGCACGGTGGAGAGGATGGTCAGAGGGTGAAAGGAGTTTTCATAGAGGATGCCCAGCGTGAGATAGACCGCGACGATGGCGCCCAGCACCAGCATCTCGCTATCCCACGTGCTCCTGCCCGCGTCGCCGTCGTCGCTTTGCAGAACGCCGCTGATGGTTCGCGGCAGGGAGAGCGCACGACTTTCCGCGTCGATGATGGCGTGCGCCCGCTCCAGGCTGACGCCGGGAGCCAGTTCCAGCGCGATCGACGCCGAACTGTCATAGCCCAGATGCGTGACGCTGGCGGGATCGCGGGTCGGAGTCAGTGTCGCCACCATCGACAGCGGGACCAGCGTCTCGGCCCCTGTCGCGACCGCGGCCCCCGTTGAGGCCGTGGCCCCGCCTGCCAGCGCATTGGCGATCTGGTTGCGGAAGGAGGCCGCCGCGAGCGTGGACGACCCGCCGGCCGATCCCTGTGTGGTCACACGGATCGTGTTCGACGCCGCACTGCCGGACGCCGAACCACCGGATGGACTGACCCAGAAATTCCGCAGCAGCGCCGGATCACGCAGGAACTGGTCCTGTAGGGTCATGACGACATTATACTGCCCCCGCCAGCTATAGACGACCGAGGCGGTGATCTGCCCGAACGCATCGGAGAGGGCCGAGCCGATCACCTGCGGCGTGACACCCAGCCGGGCGGCGACGTCACGGTTGATGGCAAAGGACAGGCTCTCGCCCGGCGGATCGCTGTCCTCGTCGACATCCGTGAATTCAGGGGGCTGTTTGAGCGCCTGCGCCAGACGTCGGGCCGCTGGCCCAGGCAGGCGCTCGTCGTCGCTGCGCAGGATGTAGCTGAGGCCGGAGCTGTTCGATCCCACGCGCATCATCAGATTGCCGGGGGCCTGGGCGTGATATTCGCCGTGCTGCTCGTGCCGCATGGCCGCCGCGGCGCGCCGGGCGATCATGGTGGCGCTGTCCCGGCGGTCAGCGATGTCACGCAGGGTCGCGAAGACCATGCCGTGGCTCGACCCCTCAGACGTGTCGAGATAGGCCACGACATGCGAGACGCCGGGATCGGACAGCATGACCTGACTGAAATGTGCGATACGCGCCTTGGTGTCCGCCAGCGTGGCGCCGTCGGCGCGCGATCCGCCGGAGACGATGCCGATATCCTGTTTCGGAAACACGATCTTCGGCATGCGGGCGAACAGGAGCAGACCGGCGAACAGGCTCAGCGGCAGCAACAGGACCGTTTTGCCCGGATGCCGGAGGCACACATCCAGGATTCGGGGATAGAGACCGGCGACCAGACTTTTCGGAGGCTCTGTCCTGGTTTTTCTGTCCCCGGGATGTCGCGCCTGCGCGAGCCGCAACAGCGCCGCCGTCAGGCAGGGCGTCACCACGCAGGACAGCACCAGCGACACCGTGACCGCGATCCCGACCGTGCCCGCGAATTCCCCGAACAGCCGTCCGGTCAGACCCGGCGCCAGGCCGATCGGCGCGAATACCGCCAGCACCGAGATCGTGATGGACAACAGGGTGAAAACCACCTCGCTGCCGCCCGCGATCGCCGCGTCCTCGATCGATAGACCGAGCGCACGGTGGCGCATGATGTTCTCGATCACCACGATCGCGTCATCCGCCACCAGCCCGGTCACCACGGTCAGGGCCATGAGCGAAAGATTGTCCAGCCCGAACCCCGCCAGATGCATCGGGCCGAGACTGGCGATCAGGCAGCACGGCACGACGATGGCCGCCGCCACCGACGCGGTGGCGGAGCGCAGGAACGCCCATACCACGGCCAGCGCCAGCATGCAGGCGAGCAGCAGGGTGACCGTGGTATGATGCAGGGAGGAGCGGATCACGACGGAGCCGTCCCGGGCGATGGCGATATCCGCACCCGGCGGCATCAGGGCGCGCAGGCGTGGCAGGCGCGCCGTCACCGCATCGACGATGCCCACCAGATTGGCCCCCGGCTGGGCGCGCACCATGAGCGTCAGGGCCGGCCTGCCGTCGAAGAAGGCGGCGGCATTGATGTCCTGCATGCCATCGGTCACGGTCGCGACATCGCTGAGCCGGACCGGACGGCCATTCTTGTAGGCGATGATCAGGTTTCGGTAATCATCGGCATGTTCGGCCTGATCGTTGACCGCGAGCTGGAAACGCTGGCCATGCGTATCGATGACGCCTTTCGGCGTATGGGCGTTGGCGGAGGCCAGCGCCGCGCGCAGGTTCTCGAAGCCCATGCCGTATTTGAAGAAAGCCAGCGGGTTCATCGCCACGCGCACGGCCGGCGCCGAACTGCCCATCAGCGTCACGTCGCCCACTCCCGGCGCCTGGAGCAGCATGGGGCGCAGCGTCACGTTCACCAGGTCATACAGGCGAGGCATCGTCATCATCCCGGGCGTGACCGCCAGGATCAGCACCGGCGTCGCGTTCGGATTGGCGCGATGATAGCTGGGGTCGGAACCCGGCGTTTTCGGCAGATCGGCCCGGGCCGCGCGGATCGCCGCCTCGACGTCGCGCGCGGCGCCGTTGAGATCGCGTCCCGCCTCGAAGCCAAGCGAGATCACGGTCTCGCCGCGTGTCGAGACCGACTGCATCTGCGTGACGCCCGCGATGGTCCCGAGATGGCGTTCCAGAGGGGCCGCGACCGTGCGCGCCATGACCTCGGGCGTGCCGCCCGCATTGCTGGCGGACACCGAAAAGACCGGAACGCTGATATCGGGCAGGTCGGACACCGGCAACGACGGCAGGGCCAGCAGCCCGGAGAGGATTGCGGCGACCAGAAGGAGCGTCGTCGCGACCGGCCGTCTGACAAAGAAGGCGATGAAACTCACGTGACAGGCCGAACGTCCGCCGTCATCAGGGGTCCTTGCTTATAAAGACGCTCGTGGGGGCGGTCTTTATACCGGCCCCACCGCTCTTTTTTTTCCGGGGGATACGCCCACGGGTTTCAGACGGGCGCCTTGGGCACGGGCCGGACGGTGATCGCGGCGCTGCGGATGTCCAGCCCCCGCTCCACGGCAAGACGGCGGAGAAAGGTCGCGACCTCGGGCAGGTCACAGGGGCTCCGGCGGCCCGTTCCCGCTTCGAGAATGCGGACGATCGGCATGTCGCCCGTCGTGCGGAGGGCATCGGGCGGCAGCCCGTACCGCCAGACCCGGTCCGCGCCGACATCGCGGCGGAGCACGCCTAACTCGACCATCAGGTTCAAATTGCGCTGGAGGGAACCGTGACTGGGGACATAGCCATCCACCATGCCCGTCAGATTCTTCCAGATTTCGAGCGCGGTGGCGCCGTCGCCGGCTTCGAGGATGCCATGCAGAAGAACCCGACGCAGGTCGGTCATCTTCAGGCCGGCTGAAAAGCAGCGCCGTTCGAGCTGTCGGACCAACCGGGCACTGGCTCCCATGCCGGGGCGGATCTGCCGCACGTCAGGCGGCGAACGGCGGTGTTCGGGGAAGGCAAGCATGGCATTGATCCTGTCACGATCTGCGGGAAATGCGGGAAAGATCAGTTGCGTCCCTGATTGATATAGAACTGTATCGGGACTGTCAGCGTGACCGGATCGCCTGTCACGTCAGCGGGCGGCGGCGGCAGGGGATCGGCGCGCTTCGGCAGCGCCACGGCTTCCTGGTCCAGCAGGTTGTGCCCCGAGCTGCCCTCCAGATGCACCGAGAGCACATGGCCCTTGCGGTCCATGGAAAAGGTCACGGTCGGCACACCTTCCTGGTGGTCTTCCATGGCGTCGGACGGGTAGCGCTTGAACTGCTCCAGCCGCGCCAGCAACGCCCCCTGCCAGGTCACCGGGTCATGCGAGGCATGGGCCGAGGACGAGCCGGGCGCCGGAACGGCCTGCATTGGCGCCGGTGGTGCATCCGAGGATGGCGGCGCCGTGGTTTCAGCCGCGGGCGGCAGCTTGTCCGGCACCTTCACCTTCCGGCTCGGGACCGGCTTCGCCTTCTTCTTCAGCGGCTTCGGCTTTTCGGGCTTGGGCACCGGAGCCGGCGGGTTGGGCGCGGGCGATGGCGGCGCCGTGATCTTCGGTGGCTCGACCGGGGCGGGATCGGGAATGGACTGGGTCTGCTGCGGTCCCGGCGGCAGGTCGGTCGGCGGCGTCGGTGTCGAGACCGGCTCCGGGGCCATGTCGATCGCGATGGCGGCCGGAGGCGGCTCGGGTGTCGGCATCACCGGAGGCGGCAGATGCATGATCCACCCGATCGCACCGCCCGTCACCGCCGCCACGATCAGAAAGGAAGCGCCCCAGCGGATCGCCTCGGCACGCCGGTCCCGGCGAAGCTGGCCCTTGTACCAGTCGGCGAACGGAATATCCGAAGCGGTGGAGTTGATCGAGACGACCGCCGGGTCGTTCATGGCTGCCCTCCCGACGCAGCGGGAGCGGCATCGCCAGCGGGCCCCGCCGTTGCGCCCGCTTCGCTGTCTTCCTCCTGTCCCTGAAGGTTGACCAGCGCGACCTTGAGGTATCCGGCGGCTCGCAGCTTGTCCATCACGCCCATCAGGGTACCGTAATCGACACTCCTGTCGGCGCGCAGGAAGATCCGTTCATCCTTGTTGCCCTTGGTCGCCGATGCCATGGCCCCGGCCAGGGCATCGGCGACGATGTCATCCTCGCCCAGCGCCAGCGAGTGATCCGGCTTGATGGTCAGGAACACCGGATCGTCCGGACGCGGCGTGGGTTTCCCGGTCGAGGATGGCAGGTCCACCGGCACATTGACCGTGGTCAGCGGGGCCGTGACCATGAAGATCACCAGCAGCACCAGCATCACGTCGATGAACGGCGTGACGTTGATCTCATGCGCCTCGTGCGGTGTTTCGTCGGCATGGCGGATCCGGATCATCGCCGCTCACTCCCCCGCCACCATGTGGGCGTCGCGTGCCGCACCGAGCCGCACGACCTGACCGCTGGCCGTCAGCATCTGCATCCGCCCCAGATCGCGCGAGACCAGCCTCATGACCAGTGACGTCAGGTCCGCCACCTGTGCCCGGCAGGAAGCGGACTGACGGGCGAGATGGTTGTAGATCACCACCGCCGGGATGGCGGCGACCAGCCCCAGTGCCGTGGCCAGCAGGGCCTCGGCGATGCCGGGGGCGACGACGGCCAGACTGGTCGCCTTGCTTGCGGCGATCCCCGTGAACGAGGTCATGATGCCCCACACGGTGCCGAACAGCCCGATGAAGGGCGAGGTGGCGCCAATGGTGGCCAGCAGACCGGTGCCACGCATCAGGCGACGTCCCTCTGCCGCTTCCAGCCGCTCCAGATGCAGTACGATCCGCTCCTTGAGCCCGTCACGGTCTTCGGGAATGTCCCGCGACTGCTTCCGCTCGGCCTCGGCGGCCATGACCAGGCGATGGGCGATGCCGCCGCGATCGCGCGTCCACTCCTCACCCAGGTTGAGGGTGTTGGCCTCGCCCAGCACGCGCTCCGCGCGTTCGAGCGCCAGGCGGACACGCAGCAGTTCCACCGACTTGGCGATCAGGATCGTCCAGCTCACCAGACTGGCCACGGCCAGCAGGACCATGACGCCGCGCACGACGCTGCCGGCATTGAGGAACATGTCCCACGGAGAAAACGAGATCGGGGTCATGACAGACCTCCTTTGGAAAGGGGCGCGCGACGTCCCGCCTGGACAAGGCAGGCGAGCGTCACGACGAGGGGAATGGAAAGGGCAATCCAGGACAGCACCAGCCAAACGCCATGTTGACCCAGCAGGGCGGACGCCAGCCCGAAGGACGTCAGCAGACCAAGCGCGATCGGCCAGGGCCAGACGACGACCGGGGACCGGAGCGAGGACTGCGCGCGCGGCAGCAGCGGTGGCGTGGCGTTCATCGGGCATGCTCCGCGCGAGCCGGAACGGTGCCGGCATCCTCCAGGTCGAAGTCGAGCGCGCGCAGGCGCATATCGGTCGAGAGCTTGCGCTTGCCGGCCCAGAGCACGACGCCGCTGACCAGCACCGCGATCACCACCAGATCGAGCAGCGCCCAGAGCACCTTGAGCGGCATGCCGCCATAATCGCCGAAATGCAGCGGGCGGGAAATTTCGAGGAAGCGCAGATACCACGGCATCGGGTAGGCGCCGGTCAGTTCACCGGAGCGAGCATCGACCAGGACCGGCGTGAACAGGCGGGCGCGCAATGGTGTCGCACCATGGGTCCAAAGCACGTAATGCACCGGGCTGCCGAAGGGGGCACCGGGAAACGACAGTCCCGTCACCTCGTTGCCGGGAGCGGCTTTCGCCGCCGTGTCGAACGCCGCCTGAACGGAAGACAGATGATCCTGCGACACGACTGGCAGATGGGCGTAGGGTTTCAGGATCTGCCGGACATCGGTGATTCGCCACAGTCCGAACAACGGAGTCTGCAATTCATTGACGAAGCCGGTGAAGCCAACCACGAGCGCCCAGGCCAGGGTGGCCGCGCCAAGCAGATTATGCAAATCCAGCCATGCCAGGCGCGCCGCCCGATCCCGCCGCACCGTGCCGAAAGGCAGACGCTTCATGTAGCGGCCGTAAAGCACCGTTCCCGATACCAGGGACGCCACGAAGAGCATCCCCATCCCTCCCATGAAGAGGGCACCGGGCAGGCCAGCGAACAGGTTCATATGCAGCCGCGTCGCGGTATCAAGAATGATTCCGGTCCAGGTACGGGGCGACTTTGGCGCATTCGCCGGACGTGACTGCTTCAGGATCTTCGCGGTGCGGGCGTCGAACTTGATCCAGTGACCCGAATGGCGATCGGGGTATTTGTCGTCGTCCTTCAGCGCCTGCCAACTCGGGGCCATCGACACCAGCACCGCCGGCTCGTCGTCGTCGGGGTTGACCTGTGTGACGATCTGACCGGGAAACATCGCCCGCGCCTTCGAGACCATGACGTCAAGGCTGGTGTTGGGCGTGCCGGGCGGAAGCACTTCATAGGGCGGATCGTCATCGCCCACGAAGGCATCCCAGATCTGCTCGGAAAACAGCATCGGCAGGCCGGTGACGCATACCACCAGCAGGAACAGTGTGCAGATCAGGCTGGTCCATTTGTGGACAACGAACCAGCGGCGCAGCGTCGTGGTGGTCATGGTGTTCGCTCACCGCCTGAAGAAGAAGAAGAAGAAGATGATGATGATGATGATGATGATGATGATGATGATGATGATGATGATGATGATGATGATACTAAGTCGCATTTCGTGGAGATATAAAGCCTCATCGCCCCCCTGTCTCGCCCTTCGTATCGGCAGGCGCGTCGATGCGTCGCGCCCGCTTTCGGTCCTCACTCTATCTAAGACGATTGTGGGGCCGGATTTTCTAACGGAAATTTTTCAGGGCCAAACCGCTGCACCTCAAAAACGATAGCCGATCGTCCCGTATGCGACGCGCTGATCGCCATAATGACAGAACCTGGCGCTGCCGCACTGGACATACGTGTCATTGGCGAAATTGGTCATGTTCAGCCTGACATTGAGACCCTTGGCCGATTTGAACACCTTCCCCGCGTCCCAACTAAACCCCGTATCGAACAGGATGAAGGGCGGATTTCGGAATGAATTAGCCTGGTCGGCCCAGCTTTTCCCCTGATACCGGACCCCGAAATTCACCGACAGGCCCGGCACGAGATTTTTCGGCAGCGTATAATCGAGGAAGCCCGACGCGGCATTCGTCGGCTGCTGGACCAGACGCTTGCCCACCAGAGAGACCGCCAGACCACTGATCGTCTGCCCTGTCAGCGTGGTGCGGGCGTTATAGACCCGGTTCCAAGTATAATTCAGGATCAGGTCCAGACCCTGCGCCAGATTGGCATGAGCAGAAAGTTCGACGCCCCGCGACTTCACCTGCCCGATTTCACTGCTATATTTCGGAAAGTCCGGATTGCTCACAAGAACATTGTTTTCGGCCAGATCGTAATAGGCAGCGGTCAACATAGACTGGGTATGCGGAATCTGGTATTTCAAACCAACTTCCCACTGATGTCCATTCAACGGATCAGGCTGTATGAGATTGCCCGCACTATAAACCTGCCCCGTCTGCGGCATGAAGGATTTCGCGTAACTGAAATAGGGCGCGAGACCGATACTGGAAACATAGTTGATCCCCGCATTCCATGTGAACGGCCGATTGAAGATATCGCCATATCCGTTCCAGTCCTGACGGCCGGCGAGCGTTACATAGAAACGACGCCAGTTGAGCTGATCCTGAAAGTAGATACCATCCTGCCAATACGCATATTTTTTCCATTTGGATTGACCATTGGTCGCCTGAAGATAATCGGAATATGTATATTGATTATAGATGAGATTGATAATAATCGCCGCGGGCGCGGTGGCAAATCCCCAATACCCCTTGGACCATTGCCCACGATAATCGACGCCGGCGAGAAACGAATGGGACACCGGTCCCGTGTGCAATTTGTAACTGAGATTGGCCGTTAACTGTGATGAGCGTCCCCCGATCTGGCTGTCACAAAATGCTGATCGGGCGATCGTATTCTTGGCAATATTCACGGCTCCAGCCATCAAGCTGCAACTTCCGTGACTTTGTGCGTCAAACCGCGCCGTCATATTGAATTGGAGATTCTTCGTGAACTCATGATGGAAAATGGCTTCCAGCATATATTCCCGATTCCAGTTCTCATTGAAGGCTGGATCGCCATAGAATGTCGATACGGGAATACGTCCGGTCGGACTTTCGATAAGGCTTCCATAAGCAGGAATACCGATCCAGGGACTCAAGCTTTCCGGATCGTAGGCAAATTGCCCGATAATGGTGAGATCGGTCTTGTTATCAATCTTCCATTCGATATCACCCTGAGCGGCCAGTCTCTTGTAATGATTGTAATTAATCTGAGATCCTTGAGTGATGCCGACACCGATCAGCCGATAAAGCAAGGTTCTGCTTTTATTGAGCGGACCGCTGAAATCGACCTGCCCCTCGTAACGCCCGTAATTGCCAAAACCCACATTCGCCTGACCTTGCGCCTTTTCGGTCGGGTGTTTGAGCGTCATGTTGATAAGCCCGCCGGGATTGGCCTGCCCATACATCACGGACGACGGGCCGCTCAAGGCTTCGATCCGGTCCAGAAAGAACGGATCGCTGATGGACGTTCCGTTCAGCAGGCCATCCACGAATGTATAGGATTCGAAACCACGCTGATGCACGGGCTGGAACAGGCTTGCGGATGGTGTGCTGTCATTGGCGGCCAGACTGACGATACCGGGCGTATAGCGCAGCGCGGCGCCGATCGTGAGCGGTTGCAGATCGTCCATCTGCTGACGTGTCACGACATAAACCGATTTCGGCGTTTCGATCAACGGCGTATCGGTCCGGGTGGCCGACGCGCTCCGGGTGGCGACGAAACCCACGCCGGGACCGTAGGCGGATTGCGCGTCCCCGCCAGATGACCTCGCCGTACCGCCGACGCGCACGGGACCGAGCGTAATGTTGGCCGCCGCTTTTGTCAGAACGACGGTCCCGCTTCCCGACGGGGCGTAACTTAGTCCAGTCCCCGCAAGCAGTTGTCCCAACGCCTGCTGTGATGTCAGTTGACCATGGACACCAGAGGTTTTGACCCCGCGCAGAAGCTCGCCCGGTGCGGTGAGCTGAAGGCTCGACTGCTTGCCGAAACTCAGGAGAGCCGATCCGAGCGGCTGAGCGCTGATGTTGTAGGTGCGAGTAGAGAGGACAGTTGCGGAAGAAACCGCCCCAGCCGCCTGGGCACAGGCAGGAACGAGCAGCGTAAACGCCACAAGCGCCGTGGAGGCGACCAGAAGGGCCGCGTTGCGGGAGACGGAAACCGGCAGAAGGAACGAGGACGAACTGGTGGCATTTTTTCCTTGCAGATTGAATGGGTTACGTTGTGTGGCCATACCAGATTCAGGAGGCCTCGAGGATGCAAGATCCGGGGGGCCATCCCATGCCGGATTCGACGAGCTGGGATGTGCAAGATGCGCGAGGCCCAGGTGCAAGGTTCGCGGTCGGACATGCAACATTCGGGAGGCGGCGTCGCCGGCTGCCATTACGCACCATTTCCGGCCGGGCTGTTTCTGGTCAGTCGTGGGTGGCATCGCCTTGTCTTTCTCTCCGTCATGCGCGGCGCGAACCGGGGAGTGGTCCGGGCGTCAGTTAAGATTGCCTTACATTTGCAAGTCTCTCATCTGGGAAGACGGCGGCGGGAAATTTTTTCTAATAAAAACCGGTCAGCGGCTGATTTTTTTTGCGAGACGACGGGACGCTGTGAGACGCCGCAGGTTTATGCGACAAACTCTGACCGAAATTTTTTGCTTTGAAGACAAAGGGGCAGCGAGATTTCGGGAACCGGCGGTAACGCGTGTTTCGCGTCATGCCGAGGGCGGTGAGGAACGCGGGCATCAGGACGTGGGGAAAGGCTTTACCGCCTGCGGTTGCCGATGACTGTCCGGCCCTCCCTCCCCGCTTCCGGGTAAGCCGCGAGGCGCCTGGCTTACCAGACTGCCGCAACCCAGGAGCCTACCCGACGGACACGCGCCTGCCGGGCGTGGGCGATGGCGTCGAGTGCGGCCTGTGGGTCAGCAAGACTGTAGACCCCCGAAATACGCTGGTCCGCGAGCCGGGGAGAGACGACGACTTTGCCGGGAAGCCAGGGCCGCAACCTGTCCACCACCTCGCCAAGCGGCTGGTCGTTCGCCATCAGCAGACCATCAGCCCAGGCGGCGATCTGGTCGGGCGCGCGGGTGTCGGCGTGAAACGCGGTTCTGTCGGCGGCGAGCATCTGGCCTGCTCCGAGTTCCTGCCCGCCATCCGGCAATGCGCCGCCGCGCACGCGGACAAGGCCGGTTTTGACGGAAACGGCGACGCCTTCACCGGCGCGACGGACATCAAACAGGGTTCCGATATCCCTGACCTCGAAAGAACCGGCAGTTACCGTGAAGGGATGACGCTCATCGTGCGTAACGGAGAATAACGCTTCGCCGGCCAGAAGCGTGACGTGATGCCTGTCGCTGCCGTGCCCGAATGCAATGGCGCTTGCCGGGGCCAGAGTGACGGAACCACCGTCCGGGAGCGCCAGTGTCACCCGTTCGGCCGTGCCGGTCCGGGCATCGGCACGCATACGCAGAGACAGCTCAGGGAGAAATGGAAGAAGCGCCACGCACGCGGCAAGCGCCGGCACGGCCAGCACTGCCCGGCGGCGTGACATGACGTGTCGTCGCGGACTGTGGCCGGGGGGCACGGCAGCAGGCGTCCCGTCCGACCGGACCCCCGCCTTCCAGTCGCCGGCGTTGCTGGCGGGAAGTCGCGCCACGATGTCCATAGCCTTCCGGGTATGTTGCCAGGCGTCTTCATTGGCAGGCGACGCGGCACGCCATGCCGCGAACCGGGCGGCGATCTCCGGATCGTCAGGCTCTTCCTGAAGCAGGATCAGCCAGTCCGTCGCCTCCCTGCAAGAACGCTGACTGCCTGGGTCAGGTGGCGTCGCCATTATAATCCTTCAGAAAATCGGTATGGAATGCGTGGCATAAGATGGCTATCCGCATCCGCTCTATGATCTTAGACAGAAAACGTCCTGCTTTTTCTAACGATGTGGCATGTTTTGTTATGGCCACTCGACCTGCTCGCGGCAACGCGCGACAGCCTCGGACACCAGCACATGCGCCATTGGCAATGAAATACCGAGGGTTGTGGCGATCTCGCGCAGTTTGCAGCCGCCGAGACGATGCATCTCGAAGGCGATCCTCATGCGCTCGGGCATGGCGTCCATCACCGTTTTCACGATGTCGAGCGCCGCACGGTCGCCGACAAGCCGTTCGGTGGCGACCGCGCCGTCTGTCGCGGCAGCAGACCATTCCCCGTACGATTCCGGTTCGAACAGCTCCTGTTCACGCGCCGCGTGGCGGCCATTATCGATCGATAGGTTCCGGATGATGCGATAGAGATAACGCATCGGATCGATCGGTCGCGCGTCAACGGCCGCATGGGCAAAGCGTAACCAGGCCTCCTGCACAATGTCTTCGGCCGTCGAACGGTCCCTGACCAGCCGTCCCGCGTAGTGGAGCAATGCGCGCTGATGGGCAGCGTAAAGAGACGCGACCGAGCCTGCCTTTTCCAATGGTTCCACCTCTCGCGCGCAGTCTGATGCCATGGAGACAGCTTTTTACAGCCCTACGAAATGCAAGTGATTCTTATTATCTTTTATCAGTTTCCCGGCGAAGGAGCAAGGTATCGCCAGATCTGCACGGAGCGCAGCGCAGGAAGATCGGGGACACCCCCTCGGGCGGCGTCAGCGCGCTGACGCGAACCCTTGCCGGCGCGAGGGCGGAGCCATTAGCCTGTTCTTTTTTCTGTTTCCAGCACTCCAACTTTCTCCGAAAGTGCAGCGAAGATATCGAGCTTGTCCATTCTCTCGGGAATCTCGAGCAGCGGGATAGCCGCCTTCTGCAAAGCCAGACGCTTGACCTCCATACGAGCGTCTGCATCGCCGGACAGGTCGTGGCCCGAACCATTATACTCGACCACCAATACTGGTTGCCCACGGCGATTGATCAGAAGGAAATCAACGCGCTTGCCGCTGTAAGAATTAAAGGCCCGCTTCTGACGCGGATCATCCGAGGCATAAGGCGTTTTAATGAAGCCACCCATCGCAACCTCGAAGGCGAAACGCCAGTCGGGCTGCATATTTTTGATCCACTCGTCGATCGCATAGAGCACGCGCACGGCTTCCCGATTGACGGGTGGAACCGCCTTCAGGCTGCATTCACCAACAAAGCGTAACTGGTTCTGCGGATCGGACAGGTCATTCTCCTGCCGATATTGCCGGCGCCGCTCGTCTTCCTGCTGCTTATCGGCAGCCTGTTTGTTGAGCGTGGCGATCTGTCGACGAAGCGTCTCGATCTGACCCGCAGCCTGGCGTTCGGACTGCACAAGAGCCTCTTTCGCACGACGATCTCGAATATAGAATCCAATGGCATATCCGATCGCCAGGAGAATGATCATTTTTTCCACAGCCGATAAGCCTCCCTTTTCTGCGCGATCACCGCCGATTACCGCATGGACCGGCGCATGGTCTTCTCAAATCCCCTTGTCCTGTCCTTCATCGTTCCTGTCGCCCCATGACCGGGAAGATGGACAGAATGGCACGCAAACCCGACAGGATCAGGATCGAGGTGTTCGGCCCCGCCAGTGAGGCGGAAACAGCCGAAGAGGCGTTCCGCCCGTCCAACGAAGCCATTCTGTCCATCGCCCGCCTGATCGGCCGTCAGATGGCACGCGAACAGTTCGAGCGCGCACGTGCCTTGGAAAGGAAACAGGCCCGGCAGAACCGATCCGGTCACATGCGATAACCTTCCCTGCCCGGCTGTATTCCCCCGGTGAGAGATCCCTCGCCAGGGTGACGTGCATTTTTCTTGTGACCATTATGGTCCCGTGATATAAGGCCAGTCAATGAGGATCATCGCCCGACGCACGCTGAGAGAGTTCGTCGACAGTCTGGCGGGTCAGAAGGACCAGCCGGCCGTCAAGGCGGCGCTGGACGCGTGGTTCGCCGAAGTCGGCAGGGCTGGCTGGACGAGCACCGCCGATGTGAAGCGGCTATACGCCACGGCCAGCATCGTCAGCGCCGAGCGGATCGTCTTCAACATCAAGGGCAACGCCTATCGCCTGGTCGTGGCGGTCGATTTCGAGAAAAGCATCGTCTGGATCAAATGGATCGGCACGCATAAGGCGTATGACAGGATCGACGTGACGGAGGTGGAACATGACGGCTGATCTAAAGCCCATCCGCAACGAGGCGGATTATGACGCAGCGCTGGAAGAGGTCGGGCGCCTGTGGGGTGCGAAGACCGGCACGCCGGATGGCGACCGCCTCGACGTGCTGGCAACCCTGATCGACGTCTATGAGGCCAAGCACCATCCGATCGACCCACCTGATCCGGTCGAGGCGATCCGCTTCCGCATGGAACAGCAGGGCCTCACCCGCAAGGATCTGGAGCCGATGATCGGCCCGCGTAACCGGGTGGCCGATGTGCTGAACCGCAAACGCGGCCTGTCGATCGACATGATCCGCCAGTTGCATGACGGCCTCGGCATCTCGGCCGAGGTGCTGATCCGGCCCAGCCGGATGGACAAGGTCGCCTGATAAGGACCATCCCCATGACCCGCGTCGCCCTGTATGCCCGCTACTCGTCCGACAACCAGCGCGACGCCTCGATCGAGGACCAGTTCCGCATCTGCCGCGAACACGCAAAGCGGGAAAAATGGAAGGTGGTCGGCGCCTACAAGGACGCGGGCATCTCGGGCGCCAGCATGATCCTGCGTCCCGGTATCCAGACCCTGTTGCAGGATGCCCAGGCCGGACGGTTCGACATTGTGCTGGCCGAGGCGCTGGATCGCGTCTCGCGCGACCAGGCTGACGTCGCCACCCTGTTCAAGCATCTCAAATTCGCCGGCGTGCCGATCGTCACTCTGGCCGAAGGCGAGATCAGCGAACTGCATGTCGGCCTCAAGGGCACCATGAACGCCCTGTTCCTGAAAGACCTCGCCGCCAAGACCCATCGCGGCCTGCGCGGCCGGGTTGAGGACGGCAAATCCGGTGGCGGACTGTGCTACGGCTATCGCGTCGTCCGACAGTTCGACGCCCAAGGCGAACATATCCGGGGTGACCGCGAGATCGACGCGCACCAGGCGGAGATCATCCGCCGCATTTTCCGCGACTTCGCCGCCGGCGTTGGGCCACGCGCCATCGCCAAAACTTTGAACGATCAGGGCATCGGCGGTCCCGAGGGCAAGCTGTGGAGCGACACCACCATCCGGGGCCATGTGAAGCGCGGCACCGGCATCATCAACAACGAATTATACATTGGCCGGCTGGTCTGGAACCGTCAGCGCTATGTCAAAGACCCGTCCACCGGCAAGCGCGTCTCACGCCTGAACCCGGAATCCGAATGGGTGGTGACAGACGTGCCCGACCTGCGGATCGTCGATGACGCACTCTGGCAGGCGACAAAGGCCCGCCAGAGCGTCATCGCTGAGAAATACGTCAATGTCACCGAGGCCGTGCGAGCGCACCACAAGCGCAACCGTCTCAACGGCACCCGTCGCCCGAAATCCCTGCTATCTGGCCTACTGTTCTGCGGCCTGTGCGGTGGCCCTTACACGCTGCGCGGCTCCGACCGTTTCGCCTGCTCGTCCCACGTCACCAACGGCTCCTGCACCAACAGTCGGACGATCCCCCGTCCCGACCTGGAGCGCCGCGTGCTCTCCGGTCTCAAGGACCGGATGATGGCACCGGAGATCGCCGCCGAGGCCATGCGCGCCTATGCCGAGGAGACCAACCGCCTCAATCGCGAGCGCCGCTCCAATGCCGATGTCTGGCAGATCGAACAGGTGAAGGTCGAGAAGCAGATCCGGGGCATCATCGAGGCCATCAAGGAAGGCATGTTCCATCCCAGCATGAAGGCGGAGATGGACGCGCTCGAAGCCCGCAAAGCCGAACTGGCATCCCTACTCTCCGACGTTCCCGATGAAGTGCCGGACCTGCTGCCGAGTGCCTCAGCGATCTACGCCTGCAAGGTCGGCCGCCTGACCGACGCTCTCAACCGCCCCGAGGAACGACTGGAAGCCGCAGAAGCGCTGCGGGCTCTGATCGAGAAGGTCGTGCTCACTCCTGGTCCAAACCGGGGCGAGATCGACGCGATGCTGTATGGAGAACTGGGGACGATCCTGACCTGGATCGAGCGACAAGCCATTGGAAAGGCTGAAAAAAGAAACACTCCCGGAGCAGTGCTCACGGGAGTGTCGGTATCAGTGGTTGCGGGGAACCGCACACTACGATCCCGGCGAAATGTGGCGAATGGTCATTCGCAAGCGTCGTTGGTTGCGGGGGCACGCAACCAAAGAAAACTGCTGCTTGTCAGCGGGTTCGTTGAACGATTGGCAGCATAGTTAAGCGACTGAAACATTTGAAGCTTTTTTCTTCACTTTCGTTTGGTCCTTGACCGCCCTTACTCCGAAAGACCCGGACGGCCCCTGCCACACGGCCGGTCTCTTATTGTGACAGAGACGATGGATGTCCTTTCCCGCGATCAGGAAGGCACCAGTGCGGATCTTCGGTTCACACCTCAGGGAAAACCAGCCTGTAGCTGGTGCTTCTTCCTCCCGCAGCCTCCCGAACCAGAATATCGCGTGATACGAGATCATTAATATCTCGCAGGGCGGTATCCGGGGACGTCTTTGCAAGCTTTGCCCATTTGGATGAGGTCAGCTTACCTTCAAACCCGTCGAGCAGACGGTTAAGCATGAGACGCTGCCGATCATTGATCGATTGACCGGCCAGATTGTCCCAAAACCTAGCCTTCTGGATGACTTTTCCTAAGACCAGTTCAGCACGGTCAAAAGCGCGATCCAGAGCGCCCAGAAACCAGTGCAGCCAAGGCGTAATGTCTATATCTCCCTTCTGGGTGACCTCAAGGATGGCGTAGTAATCCTTCCGTTCCTGACGGATCTGGGCCGACAGGCTGTAGAAACGCTGCTCTGTCTGTTCCGAACGCGCCAGCATAAGGTCGCCGATGGCCCGGGCCATGCGCCCGTTTCCGTCCTCGAACGGATGAATGGTGACAAACCACAGATGAGCAATGGCTGCCTTCAGCACGGGGTCCAGCGTCTGCGTTCTATTGCACCAGTCGAGAAAGGCCTGCATCTCCGCGGGCAACCTGCTGGCTATCGGCGCCTCATAATGAACCTTCTCCCGTCCGACGGAACCTGACACGACCTGCATGGGGCCCGTTCTGTCATCACGCCACTCTCCGACCAGAATGCGTGCCATGCCGTTTCGCCCGGTAGGAAACAAAGCCGCATGCCAGGCGAACAGCCTTTCTTCGGTCAAAGGCTCAGCGTAATACCGGGTTGCGTCCAACATCATCTCTACGACGCCTTCGACATCCCGATCCACCGATGCCAGCGCGCCAATATCCATACCCAGTCTCCGGGCAATGGAAGACCTTACCTGCTCACGATCAAGGTTTTCACCCTCGATCTCGCTCGACTTGATGACATCGTCCGTCAGGGTCTGAAGCACGGCTTCTGACCTGAAATCGAAGCCGAGACTTTCCATACGGCCCAGGAGGCGTCCCTGCCGATGACGCACGGCGGCCAATTCTTGGGAGATGGCATCATTGTCCCACCGGAAATTCGGCCAGTCTTCATGCTGATGAATGTATCGCGCCATATTTTCTGCACTCCATGCGGAGAATATGGCGCGTAATCACCGCAAGCTGCAATGCCATATCCGCATGAGACGCGGCGAATATGTCCGTTATCTCCACATCTGTTGGTCGAGTGGTCAGCAGAGAAGTCACTCTGCCCTGAACCCGGAAATCTCACACGAGTAGGTGCATCGGGCTCTGAAATCGGCGAAAGTTCTTGTTGGAAAAGCAAAATCCGCGAGCGAGGCCAGAGACCCGATGCAGACAGAGTGTAGCGCAGGCCGGATGGCTTTTG
>NZ_JABEQJ010000025.1 GCF_014174255.1 Gluconacetobacter sacchari | reverse complement strand
TCGATCCGCATGATAATATCGTGGCCGGGACAGCCTATCTGCGATGGCTGCACGACCGCTATGGCGATGCGGGTTTCCTCGCCGCCTACAATGCCGGTCCCGCCCGCTATGACGAACATCTGGCGACTGGTCGTCCGTTGCCCGGCGAGACGGTTTCCTATGTCGCGCACGTTCGGACCCTGATCGAAAACCCAGCGTCTTTTCCTTCGGGATTGGCCGCGAAAATCGTCGTGGATTGGCGGGCGGGATCGCTCTTTGTCGGTGCGAAAGCGACCTCAGAATCGTTCATACCGGTCGCGGTTTCCGTGTCGAAAAATGCCGTATCTCCTCATCCCTTTCCGGCCGAATTTTTCCCGGCCCGTGATGGTTTCCAGAGCCCCGATTTCTTCGTCTCCCGCGGCGCGCCGGAGCAGGATGGCGACGTGCGGACAGGAGCCATGAAACCATGAGAACAGGACAGGGGAGAATTGAGTGGGGCAACGGCAAGATTAAAGGCCACGGCACCATGCCGGGGTCGCGCAAGCGCTTTATCGGGTCTGCACATATGGTTATGGGGTGGGCGCGCAGCACCATGGAATTTTTGGCCACAGTGCCGCACTTTTCTCCGAGACGGGGGAAGAGCGGGTGTTGTCACGGCACTGTGCGGCAATCGGCGGTAAATGGCGGGGGCGATCATGCCGTCTGACGACGAAACCCGGTTCCGGGTCCGGCCCGGCAAGATCCGCGCCAAGGGCGGCGGCAAGGCCCGAAGTTTCCTCTCGCAGATGCGGGCTTCGCTCCGTCGCTCCGGAGCCGCACGATCCTACCATGCAGCGGGCGGCTCTCCGTCGCAAAAGCCGGGCAGGCCGGGGCAGGGCGCGCCGCGCCGCCAGGGCTGTCGCGGCGTCCGGCAAGGCCGTGGCGCGGCCTTCGTTCGGGGGCGTCAGGTCGCTGGGTGGGTGCATCAGCGCGCCGGCAGCCGACGCGTCATCGTGAAGTCGCGCATGATCCGGGCACCAGGTCGTGATGGACGGGCGCGTGCGCATCTGAGGTACATCCAGCGTGACGGCACGTCCCGCGACGGCGAGCGCGGGCAGCTTTACGGTCCGGAGAGCGATCGTGCCGACGGTGACGCCTTCCTCGATCGGGGGCGGGAAGATCGGCATCAGTTCCGCTTTATCGTCTCTCCGGAAGACGCCGATCAGATGCAGGACCTGACCGCGTTCACTCGCGATCTGATGGAGCAGATGGAAACCGATCTCGGTACGAAGCTGGATTGGGTCGCCGTGAACCATTTCAACACCGGGCGTCCCCACGCTCATATCGTCATCAACGGTCGTGATGATCAGGGCGAGGATCTGGTCATCAACGGTGACTACATTACCCACGGGCTGCGCGAGCGGGCGACCGAGCTAGTGACGCTGGAACTCGGTCCTGAGACCGCTCTGGAACAGCGCCGGAAGCTGGAAAATATGGTCGGGCAGGATCGCTTCACCCAGATCGACCGGCAATTGCTGGCGCTGGCGGATGAGGGACCAATCGATATGCGCGGCGACCAGGGCGGCGATCATGTCCTGCGTCTGCGGCGGCTCGCGAAACTGGAGCACATGGGTCTCGCGGGCCAGGCTGAACCTGGCGTCTGGACGCTCTCGCCGGAAACGGAGAAAACGCTCCGCGAACTGGGTGAGCGCGGCGACATCATCCGGGCCATGAACCGGGCGATGCGCGAGCAGGGCCGTGCCCCCGATCCTGGCCTGTTCGTCTTCCATGACGCGGCGTCGCGCGTGACGGTGGAGGGGCACCTGATTGACCGCCATCTGGCCGACGAACTGGGCGAAATGATCGGCCTGGTTATCGACGGCGTAGATGGGCGCACGCACCATGTGACCGGGATCGACCCGGCCGCGCTGGAGGGCGTGCGCACCGGCGGCATCGTCGCGGTCGGCCCGGAGGCTGCCGGCCCGCGTCCGGCCGACCGCGAGATCGTGGCGGTCGCGGGGCAGGGCGGCGTCTATCGTGCTGACGTCCATCTCGCCCGTGCGCAGGCCATGCCGCGCATTCCGGGTGGCGATGCGGACGCCTATGTCGCCTCCCATGTGCGCCGCCTAGAAGCCCTGCGCCGCGCCGGCATTGCGGAGCGCATCGAGGATGGTGTGTGGCAAGTCCCGGGCGACTATCTCGATCGTGCGGTGGCCTACGATACGGCCGGCGCGCGCCAGCTTTCCGTCCGGGTTCTCTCCAACCTCGATCTCGACGCCCAGGTCACCGCCGATGGCGCGACCTGGCTGGATCGCGGGCTGGTATCCCGCGGGACATCGGACGTGGTCGATTCCGGCTTCGGGCATGAGGTGATCGCGGCGCGACAGCGGCGGCAGGAGCGGCTGCTCGAACGCGGCGATGCCTGGCACGGTCCGGACGGAGACATCCGCTACCGCAAGGGACTGCTCGCCACCCTGGAGCGGCGGGAGTTGGAGCGGGTCGGCGGCGAGATTGCGGTGGCGCGTAGCACGTCGTTCCGGGCGCTGGCGGACGGCGAGACCATGCGTGGCACATTGCGCGAGAAGGTGCGGCTGGCGAGCGGCACCTATGCGCTGGTCGAGAACGCGCAGGAATTCGTGCTGGTGCCATGGAAGCCGGTGATCAACCGCCGCATCGGGCAGGAAATTTCCGGCGTCATGCGGGCCGGAACGATGGACTGGCAGTTGGGGAGGCAGAGAGGCCTGGGCCTGTAACAGAAAGCTGGCCATAATGGTGGCCATGGATACGCAGATTCCAGCATCCGCAGACATGAAGTCCGGTGAACACGCACCCATTCTTCGTCCGGCGCAGGTGGAGCGACTGTTCGCGGATGGTCTGAACGAAATCACCGCTCGGATTTGCGGCTGGGCATTTCCCGTCACCATCGTCGGAGTCCTCGGCCGCTATTCAGATCGCGCCCCGAAGTCGCCCCGTTATTATCAGGTCCCGATCGAGGACATCGCGGATGGTTCCACCATCCAGATGGATATCGACAAGGCGGTCATGGACGGCAGTGGTATCGAGTCCGGCGATCAGGTGCGGGTGGTCGGCCGGATCGGCGCCAATCTTTTCCGCGGAGAAATTTCCCTCCGGGTCAATGCGCTGGCGATCGCGTTCGACGGTGACCTGTCCGTTGACCGGCGACGCCAGGAGCGGCCTGTTCTGGATCTGCTGCGCCGATTGCCCCGGAATCGTCATGCCTTTCCGGAGCAACCAGATCCGACACTCACCCTGATTCATTCGGCCGCCTCGGAAGCCCGTGTCGCGGACGATTTCTTGACCGCCCTTCAGGACAGGGTGTCGGCCGCCCGGCGTGTCATGGTGCCGGTGGCCATGAATGATCCGGCGCGGATCGCCTCGGCCATTCGGGAGGCCGGCACGGCGATCGTGGCCGTCGTGCGAGGTGGCGGAGCGGCGTCGGATTTTCTCGTGTTCGATCATCCCGATGTGCTGGAGGCACTGGCGCATTGCCGCGGGCACCGGGTGCTGGGCCTGGGGCATAGCGCGGACACGACGCTGGCGGAACTCGTCGTCGATCATGCCGCCATAACGCCATCCGCGGCAGGTCAGTATGTAGGCGACTACATCATGAAGATCCGTGCGGCCCGCTTCCGCGAGCAGAGGGAGGCGGAACAACGGCGCATGGATAGCATGGCGTCCAGTGGGTCCGGTTCGTCGGGATCAGCCGGACTGGCGCTTCCCGATTGGCTCAAGGAGCATACGACCTTGAAACTGCTCGGGCTGGGCGTACTGCTAGGTCTTGTTCTCGCCCGGTTGTTATAGGGCAACATCCTTCCTTCGCGTGCCAGATATCACTTTGGATGACGAATCAGGCCGGATGCCCTATATAGAACCCAGAGGTGACCATCATACGGGAGGCCACATCATGAGCGAACGCGACGACGGCGAGCGCGACCTGCTGAGACAGGCCATCGCGGCGGCCCGGGCGGATAAGCGTCCGGCAGTTCCGCAGGCGGAGGCGCGCCGTATCCTGGAAGCCGATCTCGCACGCGTGCGCGAACGGATCGCCGCCGTCGAGACGGAGGCACGCCGCGTCCGGCATGCGGGTTGAATGGAACCGGACCGCGCTCGACGATCGCACGGCCATCATCGACTACCTGATCGTCCGTAATCCCTATGTCGCCGAAGCGCTGTTGCTGCGCCTGATCGAGGCGGCCGACGCGCTGGCGGATTTCCCGCTGCTGGCTCGTGTCGGTGAGGATGGCACGCGGGAACTGGTGACCGTCCCGCCCTATGTGCTGGTCTACGAAGTCGATGAGGCTTCGGAGACGGTGCGGATCCTGCGCGTGTGGCATGCGGCCCAGGATCGAACCGGTCGTCGATAGGTCGCTACCGGAGCAAATCTCCAGGGGCGACCGCCAGGGCGTCGGCGATCCTGCCGAGAATGGTGACGCTGGCCGAAACACGCGCGCGCTCGATCGAGCCGATATAGCGGGCGCTGAGACCGGCCATCTCGGCAAGCTCTTCCTGCGTCAGATCGCGGTCATGGCGGATGCGCCGCAGATTGGCCGCCATGACGTCCTTGAGGTCCATGCCCCATGGGTGCGGGTAGGGGAACGATCATTCTAGGAACGATCATTCCTATTCGTCTTGCGCCGCGGGAACTTTGACCGCACGATGCGTAGAGCGACCAGTCGATCATGGGGTGCCCCTCGTGCAGGATATCACGCCGACCCAGGACAGGCCTGATCCCGCGATCGCCGCCGAGGCCCCCGGCGGCCCGGCGCTGACCGCCTACGACCATCTCCATCACGTGACCTACCTGCGCCTACTCGACGCGGAGGCGGACGGCGCGGACTGGCGCGAGGTCGCGCGGATCGTGCTCGGCCGCGACGCGACGGCGGACGAGCCCGGCGCGCGCCGCTGCTGGGACTCGCACATGGCGCGGGCACGCTGGATGCGCGATGTCGGTTACCGCCAACTGCTGACCATACCGGGCGGCCGAACGGCGCACTGAGCGCACTGTCCTATTACCTATCCTTTCGCCGCCGGTTGCCGCACAGGCGCGGAATCCGCTTGCGGAAATCCCCGCTGTTCCTTCGCTGACGGACAGGTGTCCTGTCAGGGAGGAAAGCATGTCCGCCACCCGCGTGCTCTGGGGCCAGGTGATCCTGGTCCTGACGATCGTCATCCTGTTCTGGTGGGCGGCGACGGAATGGACCGCCTGGCGGCTGGGCTTCCAGCCCGCGCTGGGGCAGCCCTGGTTCCTGCTGGACCAGCGCTGGCCGGTCTATGCCCCGCCGCTGTTATTCTGGTGGTGGTACGAATTCGACGCCTATGCGCCCTCGGTGTTCGTGCGCGGCGCGCGGATCGGCGTCGCCGGCGTCGTCCTGGCGGTGATCGTCGCGTTCGCGCTGTCGATCTGGCGGGCGCGGGAACGGCGGCAGGTGGAAACCTACGGTTCCGCCCGCTGGGCCAGCCGGCAGGAAGTCGCGGGGGCCGGGCTGCTCGGCCCCGACGGACTGGTGCTGGGGCGGTATCGCCACGCCTACCTGCGCCATGACGGCCCCGACCACGTGCTGTGCTTCGCGCCGACCCGATCCGGCAAAGGGGTGGGGCTGGTGATCCCGACCCTGCTGACCTGGCCTGGCTCGGCGATCATCCATGACATCAAGGGAGAGAACTGGGAACTGACTGCGGGTTTCCGCGCCACCTTCGGGCGCGTGCTGCTGTTCGATCCGACCAATCGTGCGTCCGCCGCCTACAACCCGCTGCTGGAGGTCCGACCGGGGGAATACGAGGTGCGCGACGTCCAGAACATCGCCGACATCCTAGTCGATCCCGAGGGGGCGCTGGAGCGGCGCAACCATTGGGAGAAGACTTCCCATTCCCTGCTGGTCGGCGCGATCCTGCATGTTCTCTACGCCGAGGCGGACAAGACGCTGGCCGGAGTGGCCAATGTCCTGTCCGAACCGCAGCGCTCGATCGAAGCTACCCTGGCGGCGATGATGCGCACGAACCATCTCGGAAAGAGGGGACCACATCCGGTCGTGGCCTCGGCGGCGCGGGAACTGCTGAACAAGTCGGACAATGAGCGCTCCGGCGTGCTGTCCACCGCCATGTCGTTCCTCGGCCTCTATCGCGACCCCGTGGTCGCTCACGTCACAAGCCGCTGCGACTGGCGGATCGCGGACCTGGTTCAGGGCGACCGGCCTGCCTCACTCTACCTCGTCGTGCCGCCCTCGGACATCAGCCGGACCAAGCCGCTGATCCGGCTGGTGCTGAACCAGATCGGCCGCCGGCTGACCGAGGATCTCGACGCGGCGGGGAAGCGCAGGCGCCTGCTGCTGATGCTCGACGAGTTCCCCGCCCTGGGGCGGCTGGATTTCTTCGAGAGCGCGCTGGCCTTCATGGCGGGTTACCGCATCCGGGCCTTCCTGATCGCCCAGTCGCTGAACCAGATCGAGAAGGCCTATGGCCCCAACAATGCGATCCTCGACAACTGCCATGTCCGGGTCAGCTTCGCGACCAATGACGAGCGGACTGCGAAACGGGTTTCCGATGCGCTCGGCACGGCGACCGAGCAGCGGGATGCCACCAATTACGCCGGCCATCGCCTCTCGCCCTGGCTGGGACACCTCATGGTCTCGCGCCAGGAGACGGCACGGCCGCTGCTGACGCCGGGCGAGGTGCAGCAGCTTCCCGACCATGAGGAACTGGTGATGCTCGCCGGCTGCCCGCCGATCCGCGCGCTCAAGGCCCGCTATTACGACGATCCGCGTTTCCGGGAGCGCATCCTGCCGCCGCCCGATCCCGCCATCCGCGGGGAAGGGGAGGCCACTTGTGTCGCCGATGCCTGGGCGGGGGTCAGCGTGGCACCCGATCCGGTGGGCGCGTCAAACGAGGAACCCGCTTCCACACAGGGAACGACCGAGGGCGCCGACACCGACGGCGGCATCCGGCGTGAGCCGGACCTGCCGGAGCACGAGGATATCGCGCCGGAGCGGCCTGACCCTGCCTGGGAATTCGATCTCCCTAACGACGACCAGGACGAAGAGGCGCGCCGGACGGCGGAATGGCTCCGGAGGCAGAGGGGGATCGCGCGCCGAGCCGGCATGGATCCGGCCGACGGGTTGGGCTTGTAGGGGCCGTCATGCAGAAGCGCAGTCGACGCCTGAACATCTATTTCGATCCGGACATCCTCAAGCAGATGGAAGCGCGCGCCGCGCGGCGGAATCTCTCGAAATCGGCGCTGGTCGAGACTGCGGTGCTGTCCTTCCTGACGGACGATGCCGCCGAACGGCAAGAAGCCGCGACGTCGCGGCGGCTGGACCGCATGTCGCGTCAGATCGCCGGGCTGGAGGAAGACCTCTCCATCCTGGCGGAGACCCTGACCCTGTTCATCCGCTTCTGGCTGACCAGCACCCCGCCGCTGCCGGAGAGCGCGCGGGCCTCGGCGCGGGCGATGGGGCTGGAGCGGTTCGAGGGGTTCCTGACCGCGCTGGAGCGGCGCTTGGCGACCGGCGACCGATTCCTGCGCGAGCGCTCGCGTGACATTGCCGCGCGGCAGGGGGCAGCGGACAGCGACCCGACCGAATAGCTGTCCATATCCTACCCGAACGCCGCATCCACCGAATTCGTTGTTGCGGGCCAATAAATCTGCCCCTTTCTAATCATCCCCGTCGTCGTCCGGAACCGCCGGACGATCCGAACGGACGGGGACGCGCATGCCGGTCACAGCAATCGAAACCAGCGTCAGAGCGCGCGGCATGTCCATGCTGCGCACGGCGATGGGGCCGGCCATCGCGGGGTATCTCGCCGATCCGGCCGTGGTCGAGGTGATGCTGAACCCGGACGGGCGGCTGTGGATCGACCGTCTGTCCGAGGGGATGGCGGACACCGGAGACCATGTCACCCCAGCCGATGCCGAGCGCATCGTGCGCCTGGTGGCGCACCATGTCGGCGCCGAGGTCCATGACGCCGCGCCGCGCGTGTCTGCGGAACTGCCGACTGGTGAGCGGTTCGAGGGTCTGCTACCTCCGGTTGTGGCTGCGCCGAGCTTTGCGATCCGCAAGCCCGCCGTCGCGGTGTTCACCCTCGATGATTACGTCGTGGCCCGGATCATGACGGATGGCCAGGCGAAGTTCCTGCGCCGGGCGGTCGCGGAGCGGCAGAACATCCTGGTCGCGGGCGGCACGTCGACTGGCAAGACCACCCTGGTCAACGCCCTGCTCGCTGAGGTCGCCAAAACCGACGATCGGGTAGTGCTGATCGAGGACACCCGCGAATTGCAATGCGCGGCGCCCAACCTGATGGCGCTGCGCACCCGCGACGGCGTGGTGTCCCTGTCCGATCTGGTGCGCTCTGCGTTGCGCCTGCGGCCCGACCGGATTCCGATCGGCGAGGTGCGCGGCCCTGAGGCGCTCGATCTGCTCAAGGCGTGGGGCACTGGCCACCCCGGCGGCATCGGCACCCTGCACGCCGGCACGGCGCTGGGCGCGCTGCGCCGGCTGGAGCAGCTGATCCAGGAGATTATTGTCACCGTGCCGCGCGCCCTGATCGCCGAGACCATCGATGTGATCGCGGTGCTGTCCGGCCGAGGACCACAGCGCCGCCTGTCCGAACTCGTCACGGTCGACGGGCGCGATCCCGCGACCGGCGATTATCGCCTCCATCCAATCCAGACCGACGGAGAATCCCGATGATCCAGTACAGTCCCCGTGTGCGGCAGCACGTTGCCACGATCGCGTCCGCCGCCCTGCTGACGGCGGTGTTCGGTTCCAGTGCCTGGGCGTCGGGCTCTGGCATGCCGTGGGAGCAGCCGCTGACCCAGATCCTGGACTCGGTGCAGGGGCCGGTGGCCAAGATCGTGTCGGTGATCATCATCACCGTCACCGGCCTGACCCTGGCCTTTGGTGAGACGTCCGGTGGGTTTCGCAAACTGATCCAGATCGTGTTCGGCCTGTCCATCGCCTTCGCGGCGTCGAGCTTCTTCCTGTCCTTCTTCTCCTTTGCCGGCGGGGCGCTGATCTGATGGCCGCCGGATATGACGATGATGCCGTGCCGGGATTCCATGTCCCGGTGCATCGTTCGCTGACCGAGCCGATCCTGCTCGGTGGCGCGCCGCGCACGGTGGCGATCGCCAACGGCACGCTGGCCGCCGCGATCGCGCTGGGCCTGCGGCTGTGGCTGATCGGTGCCGCATTCTGGATCGTCGGGCACAGCCTGGCGGTGTGGGGGGCGAAGCGCGATCCGCTGTTCGTCGAGGTGGGCCGGCGGCATCTCCGCTACCCCGCCTGGCTGCGGGCGTGAAGGGGGCACGGCGATGATGTCTCTTTCCGAATATCGCAATCGTGCTGCCTTCCTGTCCGATTTCCTGCCTTGGGCGGCGTTGGTGGCGCTGGGTGTCGTCCTGAACAAGGACGGCAGCTTCCAGCGCACAGCACATATCCGTGGTCCAGATCTCGACAGCGCCACCCCGGCCGAACTGGTCGGTGTCACCGGCCGGCTGAACAATGCCCTGCGCCGGCTCGGCTCCGGCTGGGCGGTGTTCGTCGAGGCGCAGCGCGTCCCGGCCACGCTGTACCCGGAGAGCGATTTTCCCGATGCCGCCAGCCAGATGGTCGATCTGGAACGGCGTGAGGCGTTCGAGGATGAGGGCGCGCATTTCGAGAGTCGGTATTTCCTCACCCTGGTGTGGTTGCCGCCGGCGGAAACCTCCGGCCGGGCAGAGCGCCTGCTTTATGAGGGCATGGAGCGCGACGGCCCCGATCCGCACGGGCTGCTGCGCAATTTCATCGACGGCAGCGACCGGCTACTGGCGCTGCTGGAAGGCTTCATGCCCGAGGCGGGCTGGCTCGATGACGTCGGGACGCTGACCTATCTGCACAGTACCATTTCGACCCGGAACCAGCGTGTCCGCGTGCCGGAAATCCCCATGCATTTGGATGCGCTGCTGGTGGACCAGCCGTTGGTGGGTGGGCTGGAACCGAAACTGGGCGCGGCCTACCTCAAGACCCTGACCATCACCGGGTTTCCGAGCCGGACCTTTCCGGGGGTTCTTGATGACCTGAACCGGCTGGCGATGCCCTATCGCTGGTCGACGCGGGCGATCCTGCTCGACAAGACCGATGCCACCAAGGTGCTGACGAAGATCCGGCGCCAGTGGTTCGCCAAGCGGAAGTCGATCGCCGCCATCGTGCGCGAGGTGATGACCAACGAGGCGTCGGCGCTGGTCGACAACGACGCCGCCAATAAGGCGGCCGACGCCGATCTGGCGCTACAGTCCCTCGGTGCCGACGACGTTGGGCAGGCGTACATCACCGCGACCGTTACGGTGTGGGATGGTAGCGCCAGCATTGTCGCCGAGAAACTCCGCCTGGTCGAGAAGATCATCCAGGGCCGAGATTTCACCTGCATGGCGGAAAGCCTGAACGCGGTAGAAGCCTGGCTGGGGTCATTACCCGGTCATGTCTATGCCAATGTGCGTCAGCCGCCGGTCTCGACCCTGAATTTGGCGCATATGGTCCCGCTCTCCGCCGTGTGGGCCGGGCCGGAGAGAGACGGACATTTCAACGCGCCGCCGCTATTCTACGGCAAGACGGCGGGGGCCACGCCGTTCCGCTTCTCGCTGCATGTCGGTGACGTTGGCCACACGCTGATCGCGGGACCGACGGGAGCGGGTAAATCCGTGCTGCTGGCGCTGATGGTGCTGCAATTCCGCCGTTATGCGGGATCGCAGGTCTTTGCCTTCGATTTCGGTGGCTCGCTGCGGGCGGCGACGCTGGCCATGGGCGGGGACTGGCACGATCTTGGCGGCGGTCTGACAGACGAGGGCGATGGACATTCTGCCGTCTCCCTCCAACCGCTGGCACGGATTGATGACCCGGACGAGCGCAAATGGGCCACGGAATGGCTCGGCCAGATTCTCGTGGGCGAGGGCGTCGCGCTGACGCCCGACGTCAAAGCCCATCTTTGGTCGGCGTTGAACTCGCTCGCGTCATCGCCCTCCCCTGAGCGCACCCTGTCGGGGCTGGTCGCGCTGCTGCAATCCAACGCGCTGAAGCAGGCGCTGGCGCCCTATTGCCTCGGCGGCCCCTACGGCCGGCTGCTGGACGCTGATGCCGAGCGGCTGGGCGACGCGGAAATCGTCGTGTTCGAGACCGAGGGGCTGATCGGCTCCGGTGCGGCGTCGCCGGTGCTGTCCTGTCTGTTCCACCGCATCGGAGGGCGTCTCGACGGGCGGCCGACCCTGCTGGTCATCGATGAGGGCTGGCTGGTGCTGGACGATGGCGATTTCGCCGGCCAACTCCGCGAATGGCTCAAGACCCTGCGCAAGAAGAACGCCTCGGTGGTTTTCGCCACCCAGTCCCTGTCCGACATCGCTGACAGCCGGATCGCCCCGGCGGTGGTGGAAAGCTGCCCGACGCGGATCTTCTTGCCCAACGAACGCGCGATCGAACCGCAGATCATGGCCCTCTATCGCAGCTTCGGGCTCAATGATCGCCAGATCGGGATCATCGCCCGTGCCGCGGCGAAGCGGGACTATTACTGCCAGACCCAGCGCGGCAACCGGCTGTTCGAACTGGGGCTCGGTCCCGTCGCGCTGTCGCTCTGCGCGGCGTCGGGCAACGACGATCACAGGCTGATCGACGCGGTGCTGGCCGAGCATGGGCGGGACGGCTTTCTCCCGGCCTGGTTCGCGGCGCGCGGTGTCACCTGGGTGGCAGACCTTCTCCACGACGGAGGTATGCCATGAAGCGTCTCGTGCTCCTTTACGGCATCGTCAGCGTTTTATCTCTTTCCGCCATTCCGGCCCGTGCGCAATGGGCGGTCTTCGACGGTGCCAATTTTGGCCAGAACGTGCTTCAGGCCGCTCGCGCGTTGCAGCAGATCGACAACCAGATCGCGTCGCTGGCCAACCAGGCACAGATGCTGGTCAATCAGGCGAAGAATCTCGCTTCCTTGCCGCTCTCAACATTGTCGACGCTGCAATCAACGATTTCCGAGACTACGGCCCTGATCACGCAGGCGCAGAACATTGCCTACAGCGTTCAGTCGGTCGAGCAGCAATACCAACAGGCCTACATCTCGATTTCGTCGGGGATGTCGGATAGCGCCCTGTTCAGTCAGGCGCAGACCCGTTGGCGGAACGCGGTCGGCGGGTTTGAGGACGCGCTGAAGACCCAGGCCCAGGTGGTGGGCAACATTCCAAGTGACAGCAGCGCCATGACGCAATTGGTTTCGGCCAGCCAGAGTTCGAGCGGCGCGCTTCAGGCCGCGCAAGCAGGCAATCAGCTTCTGGCCCTGCAATCGCGCCAGCTTTCCGATGTCATCGCGGTCCTGTCCGCTAACGGACGGGCCGCTGATCTTCAGCAGGCGCGCGAGGCGGCAGCCGAAGCAGAAGGCCAGGCGCAATACGAACATTTCGCGCAGCACGACGCCTACGTGCCCGGCGCCGTCTCTGTGTTCAATGACGGGAACTGACGGTCATGGCGGGAACGGGCATGACGAATGCAGGCGTCATCGACAATTTCCTGAATATTTTCACCACCACGATCGATACCGGTTTCGGTCTGGTGAAGGGCAATGTGGTCTCGCTCGCCGGATCACTCTCCGTCCTCGACATCGCGCTCGCCGGGCTGTTCTGGGCCTGGGCGGCGGACGAGGACATCATCCAGCGGCTGGTGAAGAAGACGCTCTATATCGGTTTCTTCGCCTTCATCATCAACAATTTCGACAGTCTCTCGAAGAAGGTCTTCGACAGTTTCGCCGGGCTCGGCCTGAAGGTGGGCGGCGGGAAACTGGCGCTGGGTGATTTCGTACATCCCGGAAGGCTGGCGGCCACCGGGTTTGACGCGGCCCAGCCGCTGCTGGATGCGATGCACCAGTTTCTCGACCCGATCCATTTCTTTACCGGCTTCGCCCAGATCGCGGTGTTCCTGATTTCCTGGTTCATCGTCATGGCGGCGTTCTTCGTGCTGGCCGTCCAGCTTTTCGTGGCGATCGTCGAGTTCAAGCTCACCACCCTTGCGGGGTTCATCCTGATCCCCTTCGCGCTATTCAACCGCACGGCGTTTCTCGCCGAGAAGGTGCTGGGCAATGTGGTGTCGTCTGGCGTGAAGATCATGGTCTTCGCCGTGATCAGCGCCATCGCCTCCACGCTGTTCTCTCAGTTCACCACGTCCTATGACGACAGCCTGCCGACGATCGGCCAGGCGCTCTCCGCGGTGCTCGCAGCCCTTGCGATGATCGGGCTCGCCATCTACGGCGGCAGCGTCGCCAATGGGCTCGTTTCCGGAGCACCCCAGCTTGGCGCGGGAGCCGCGGCCGGGACTGGAATGGCGGTGGGTGCTATGGGAGCCGCTGCGGTGGCTGCCCCTGCCGCTCTGGCGTCCGGGGGCGCTGCCGCCCTTGGCGCCACCGCTGCTGCCGCACGGGGCGGGGCCGCGATCGCGGGGGCCGCCACGACGGCCTACAGCGCCGGAGCGGCGGGAGCGGGCGGTGCCGGCAGTGTGGCGGCCGGCATCGGCGGAATGGGCCGGACTGTTGGTGGCGCTGCCATGAACGCGGCGAAGAGCAAGGCCAGCGCGGCGGCGTCGTCATTGAAGGAAAGCTACGCGGCCGGCGGACGCTGGGCCGCCGGTGCGATGGGCGGTGGCGGAGAAAGCGATAGTCCATCGGGTGAGGGTGGGTCTTCAGGACCGTCCGGTGGCGGTGATCCCGGTGCCGGGCCGGCCGGTAGCGGTAACCTTGGTGGCGGCCCTGATGGCGGCGGCTCGGGCCCGACTTCCGACGGCAAGCCGCCCCGCTGGGCACAGAAAATGAAACGCCGCAATGCCGCAGCCCATGCCGCCGAAGCCGCGAATGTCATCCGCTCTGCCGATGGTGGTGGCGGAAGTTCCAGCATTGATCTGTCGGAGAAAGAATGATGTTCCGTCGCTCCACAACACGCTACGGGACCACGCCCGAGCCCGTCACGCCGTATCAGAAGGCAGCGCAACTCTGGGACGAGCGCATTGGCTCCGCCCGCGTCCAGGCCCGCAGCTGGCGACTGATGGCCTTTGGTTCGCTGCTCCTGTCTGTCGGACTCGGGTCCGCGCTGGTCTGGCAATCTGCGCGGGGCACCATCGTCCCCTGGGTGGTGCAGGTGGATAAATTGGGCGAAGCGCAAATCGTGGCCCCGGCCCTGGCCGGCTATACGCCCACCGATCCGCAGATCGCCTGGTATCTGGCGCGCTTCATCGAAGACTTACGTGGCCTGTCCTCCGACCCGGTGGTGGTCCGGCAGGACTGGCTGCGCGCTTACGACTTCACCACCACTTCCGGCGCGGCCGCGTTGAATGACGAGGCCCGGCTTAACGGTCCGTTTTCCCGCATCGGGCGTGAGCAGGTCGAGGTGGACGTGTCCTCGGTTATTCGGGCCTCGCCCAGCAGCTTCCGCGTCGCCTGGACCGAGCGGCATTACCGCGATGGCGCCTACACGGGCACCGAACGCTGGACCGCCATCCTCTCGGTGCTGATCGCCGCGCCGCATGACGCCGACCGGCTGCGCCGCAATCCGCTCGGCATCTACGTCTCCGCCATCAACTGGTCGAAGGAACTCGGACAATGATCCGCACGGTCATGCGCGCCCTGCCGCTGATGCTGCTCGCCCTGTCGGCCTGTGCGGGACAGTACCACCCGCCCGCCATCCGCTATGACGACGCCGTGCGCGCGACGCGCCTGCCGGATCCGCCGAAGCCGGTGCAGGTGGTCGCGGTGCCGCAGCCGCTGCCGCTGCCCGGCCAGTTGAAGCCGCTGCCGTCGCACCGGTCTTTCCGGTACACCCTGCCATCCGAGGCAGCCGATCCGGCCGCGCGGGTGACCCAGGCGAATCTGGCCGCCCGTATCCAGCCGACGCGGGCGGGATTCATCAACGCCGTGCAGGTGTATCCCTATTCTCCTGGCGCGCTCTATCAGGTCTATGCCGCGCCCGGCGAGATCACCGACATCATGCTCCAGCCCGGCGAGAAGCTGGTCGGCAGCGGGCCGGTGGCCGCCGGCGACACGGTGCGCTGGATCATCGGCGATACCGAGAGCGGGACAGGGGGGACGAAGCGGGCCCATATCCTGGTCAAGCCGACGCGGCCGGATCTGGTCACCAATCTGATCGTCAACACCGACCGGCGAACCTATCTCGCCGAACTGCGCTCCACGCCGGCAACGTATATGGCGTCAGTGTCGTGGGACTATCCAGAGGACGATTTGATCGCCTTGCATCGGCAGGACAGCATGGCGGACGACGAAACGCCGGTCGATACCGGACTGAACCTGAACGACCTCAATTTTCGCTACGCGATCCAGGACGTCAAAGGCGGCGTGCCACCCTGGCAGCCGCTCCGCGCCTTCGACGACGGGGACAAGGTCTATATCGCCTTTCCGTCAGGGATCGGACAGGGCGAACTGCCGCCGCTGTTCGTGCTGGGCCCGGACGGCAATCCGGCGCTGGTCAACTATCGCGTCCGGCAGAACTGGATGATCGTCGACCGGCTGTTTGCCGCCGCCGAACTGCGGCTGGGCGACAAGACCGGCGAGCAGCGGGTGCGCATTGTTCGCACCGAAGGGAGGCCGTCATGAGCGACGAGCCGGCGAGCGACGGACGACCGGAGCCGGTCGTGCCGCCGCCTGACCTACGCCTGCGTGGCGATCGGCCGCGCGTGGTGCGGCTTTCCCGCCGCGTCGTCTGGTCGCTGGGCGGGGTAGGGGCGATCGCGGTGGCCTTCGCGCTGGTTTACGCCCTGCAGGCCAGCCATCATGCACCCTCGGCATCCGCAAATCAGGACAATGCGTCGCGGCTCGCCGCGGCAGGGCTGGAGGCCTTGCCGAAGGATTATGCCGGCGTACCGAAACTGGGACCGGCGCTGCCCGGCGATCTTGGTCGGCCGATCCTCAACGCGCAGCAGCAGGGCAAGTCGATCCCGCTCGATGCCATCGGCAATGACGACGCGCGCCGTGCCCAACAGGAAATCATTGCTGCGATCGGCAGCAAGCTGTTCGTCCAGGTCGGGCAGGGGGATCGGGGCGGTGGCACTGCCGCTCCGATGGTCGGGGCAGAGGCTGGACCGGGAAATGCGTTGCGTCCGAGCGACACCGACCCGCAGGCCGGCAACCGCGCTTTTCTGGCGCATGCGGTCGATCACCGGATGGTCAGTTTGGAACGGATCGTGGGGCCGGCCTCGCCCTATATCCTCCAGGCGGGCACGATCATCGCCGGCGCGCTCAATACGGCGGTCAATTCCGGCCTGCCGGGACAACTTACCGGCCATGTGACGCAGAACGTCTATGACAGCCCGACCGGGCGCTATCTGCTGATTCCCCAGGGCAGCACGCTGGTCGGTCAATACAGCAGTGCGATCGCCTTTGGGCAGGATCGCACGCTGGTGATCTGGACCCGGCTGATCTTCCCGGACGGGAAGTCGATCGTGCTGGAGAACCTGCCGGGCGCCGATGCCATCGGTCATGCCGGGCTGTCCGATCAGATCGACCGGCACTGGGGCGAACTGTTCAAGGCGGCTTTGGTCACAACCATGCTCAGCGTGGGCTCTGAGGCCGGGACGTCCTTCGGCGAGAACAATCTGATGCAGGCGATCCGTAGCGGGGTGTCGAACGGGTTTTCCATGGTCGGCAACCGGCTGATCGACCGCAGCCTGAACGTCCAGCCAACCCTGACCGACCGGCCTGGGCTGCCGTTCACCGTGGTTCTGAATCGGGACCTGGCGCTCAGACCCCGGCATGAGACGGAGAGATGACAATGGTGACCTTGAAGATTACCAGCGTGCCCGATGAGAAGCCGGTGAAGTTAACTGTTGATTTGCCGGCCCAGGTCTTTCGGGATTTGAAGGCGTATGCCGATATCATAGCGGCATCAGGATCGGGTGGTGCGCGGGTGGACGAGGCCCATCTGGCCGTCCGCATGATTCAGCATTTCATGCTGGAAGATCGCGTCTTCCAGCGAGAACGTCAGCGGAAGCCCGATTGTTAAGCAGGTCACTGATCGATCAAATGGTGCCATCAGCTTTATTGTTCCGATATGCTTCCGACATCTCGCGGATGATTTTCAGCAGGCCCTTCAGAGAGGGGTTGATGTTTTGCCGTGACCAGAGTGCGCAGAAGGTAACCAGGGCTGGTATCTCGCCGATTGGTCGAAAGGTCAGGCCCGGAAGGGTGATCCCGAGAGTTGCCTCGGTGGTCAGCGCGACCGCGCGTCTGCGCACCACCTCGGTCAGCAGCGTATCCCGTCCAAGGCGCAGGTACTCGATATGCCTGGGCTCGCCGGCCTGTCTCACCAATGGCAAAGCCAGATCCATCAGGTGGGGCCCGATACCATGAGATCGCACCAGGAACTCGCGATCGACAAGATCCTTCCAATGCAGGCGCGATTTGGCCGCGAGGGGATCGTCTTGGTTCAGAGCCACGACCACCTGCTCGTCCCAAAGCGGTAGAGCATCCAGAACGTCGTGAGAGAGGCGCTCCGTCATTGCCCGGCATGGTAAGAAGGCAATATCCAGCTTTCGACGTCGCACGCATTTCAGCACGTCGCTATCGTCAGTCTCCATGAGGGTAAGGCCGATATCCGGCTGGGCGGCGTCAAACCGCCGCAGAATGGCCGCCAACGGGCCAGCAGCGGCGGCGGATTGAAGACCAACACGCACTGCCGGGCGATGAATCTCGATCGGAGCGCCGGAGATTTCGAGAGATTTCCCAAGCAGATCGATGGCATCAGAGATGAATTCGAGAAAGATCCTCCCGTGCGGCGTCAGCCGGACGCTTTGCTGCCGCTCAAAGAGGGGGAAGCCGATCGCGTCCTCAAGCGAAGCGACCCGGCTGCTGATGGCAGACTGGGCGATACCGAGTATATCGCCTGCCTTGTGAAAGCTGAGCTGCTCGGAAACGACCAGGGCCTGCGTCAGTGAAACGAGCGATAGACGGCCACTTGCAAGATATTTGTATAGTATAGACTGATGGTTCATGCTTATTCTATTTTCGTGAATTAATATCACATAATTGAGGTCGCAAAATTACAGGAATTTTTCTCTCCAAGGAAATACGGTAGGATAGGATTTCACGAATTATCTGCATCCACGGTGTATACGTGATCCGAAGTTGGCGGCTCGGAATCGGTCCCTTCGGCATGTTCCGCCATCCCTAATATTTTATGTAGAATATTTATTTTTTTGTTGGGCTTCTTCAAAAGAAGCGCTTCCGTAATTCTTTTTATAAATCACCGACGAGAAATTGTGCTCGTCCTAATCCGAAGCTCCAGTCGGAATCGTTATTTTCGATGCAGGATACCATGATGTCTTCTGGCTTGATCCCGCAGTGTCGTCCAAGACCTTCGACCAGAAGCACATAGAAGCGTTCTTTCATCTCTTGGGGCCGTGGGCGAGTGGTCACATGAATGAGCACCCGCTTATCCGAACGAACGAATCCCAAACCGGTGTCTTCCATGATTAGAAGCCGCGATTCGTGCTCATTCAAGATTTGATAACGATCTCGCACGGGTACCTTGAAAGCATCGACCATTGCATCATGGATCGTCTGGAGAAGAATCGTCGTCTGTTCTTCGCTCCGGCCTTTGACGACGTGGATGTTGAGAAACGGCATAATCTAGGAATCCATGGATGTTTTAGAGGAAAAAGACGAGAAGGTCGCTCATGTCGATTAACGTCCATGATCGGCACTCTGTCGGTACGACGTTTGGCGGGGCGCCGGGACAAGCGTTGATCGTGCGGCTCTCGTGCGGCGCCATGCTCAGGCCGGGATCAGGTTCTGGGATGCCTGACATGCGCGGGTTCGAATTTCTACCTTGCCGTCCTTCAGCCGCGCGTCCCATACGCGCAGCACCTTGCTTGGGTCCTCCAGGCACACGCCGTCTTCCAGCCGGAAATGCTGTTTGTACAGCGGTGAGGCGACGACGAGACGGCCCTTCAGGTCACCCATGATGCCGCGCCCGATGACATTGGCGTTCGAAAACGGATCATGGTTGTCGAGGGCGAAAACCCGTGCCCCCGCGTCGCCTTCGGCCGGCAGGTAGAACAGTGCCACCTGCGCGCCGTCATGCCAGGCGACGACGCCCGAGCGCGCGACCAGGTCGCCCTGGTCGCACAGCGCCTGCCAGTCCGCCGGACCTGCCGCCGGCGTCGGTGTCGGCCGGTTGTCGGCCGGGCGGGTCTGCTCGCGTTCCGGCACCGTGGCGATGCCGGGATCGGGGCGGGCATCGTTGACGAAGGTGCGGAAGCGCTTCAGCTTCTCCTGGTCGGTCAGCGCGTCGCGCCATTCGCAGTGATAGCTGTCGACCACCGTCTGCATCTGCGCCTCCAGTTCAGCGCCGATGCCTAAGCTGTCATTGATGATGACATCGCGCAGGTATTCCAGGCCGCCTTCCAGGTTCTCGCGCCAGACCGAGGTGCGCTGCAAACGGTCGGCGGTGCGGATGTAGAACATCAGGAACCGGTCGATATATTTCAGAAGGGTTTCGGAATCGATGTCGGTGGCGAACAGTTCGGCGTGGCGCGGGCGCATGCCACCATTGCCGCAGACATACAGGTTCCAGCCATTCTCGGTGGCGATGACGCCGACATCCTTGCTCTGCGCCTCGGCGCATTCGCGGGTGCAGCCCGACACGGCGAATTTCAGCTTGTGCGGTGCGCGCAGGCCCTTGTAGCGGTTCTCTAGGTCCAGCGCCTGCGCCACGCTGTCCTGCACGCCGTAGCGACACCATGTGGAGCCGACGCAGGATTTCACGGTGCGGGTCGATTTGCCGTAGGCCTGTCCGGTTTCGAACCCTGCCGCGATCAATTCGGACCAGATATCGGGCAACTGGTGCAACTGCGCGCCGAACAGGTCGATCCGTTGGCCACCGGTGATCTTGGTATACAGCGCATATTTCTTCGCGACCTGGCCCAGCGCGATCAGCTTGTCGGGCACGATCTCGCCGCCCGCCACGCGGGGCACCACCGAATAGGTGCCGTTCTTCTGCATGTTGGCCATGAACATGTCGTTCGTGTCCTGCAGCGGGATATAGCGCGGGTCGGTGATCGGCTTGTTCCAGGCCGAGGCCAGGACTGACGCGACCGTCGGCTTGCAGATGTCGCAGCCCAGGCCGCCATTGCCATGGCGGGCCATCAGGTCCTCGAAGGTGCGGATGTCCTGCACGCGCACCAGCGCATACAATTCCTGCCGTGTGTGCGAAAAATGCTCGCACAGGCTTTTGTCAACCGCGATGCCGCGCGCGGCCAGTTCGGTTTCGAACACGCTTTTCAGCAGCGCGGTACAGCCGCCGCAGCCGGTGCTGGCCCTGGTTTCGGCCTTCAGCGCGCCCAGGTCGGTGCAGCCGCCCTCGATCGCGGCGCAGACCGCGCCCTTGGTAACGTTGTGGCAGGAGCAGATCGTGGCGGTGTCGGGCAGGGCGTCCGCGCCCAGCAGGTCCGCCTCCTCGCCACGCGGCAGGATCAGCGCCGCCGGGTCGGCGGGCGGCTTGATCGCGTTCTGCACATACTGAAGGATGGTGTCGTAATAGGCATTGTCGCCGACCAGCACCGCGCCGGTGACGCGGCTGCCGTCGGCCGACAGCACCAGGCGGCGGTAGGACCCCTCGGCCTCGCCGATGAAACGGTAGCTGGTACTGCCCGGCTCGGCGCCGTGCGCGTCGCCGATCGAGCCGACATCGACGCCCAGCAGCTTCAGCTTGGTGGACATGTCGGCCCCGGTGAAGGCCGCGTCCTCGCCCGCGATGACGGCGGCGGCCGTCCGCGCCATGGTGTAGCCCGGGGCGACCAGGCCAAAGATCGCATCGTTCCATGCGGCGCACTCGCCGATCGCGAAAATGTCGCGGTCCGACGTGCGGCAATGATCGTCGACCGCGATGCCGCCGCGCGTGCCCACCGCCAGCCCGGCAGCGCGGCCGATCCGGTCATTGGGGCGGATGCCGGCGGAGAACACCACCAGGTCGGTTTCCAGATGGGTGCCGTCGGCGAAGTTCAGGCGATGGCGACGGGTTTCGCCCGGCAGGATCTCGCGTGTCGCATGGCCGGTCAGCACGCTGATGCCCAGGGATTCGATGCGTCGGCGCAGGGCGGCTCCGCCGTCCTGGTCCAGTTGCACCGGCATCAGGCGAGGGGCGAATTCCACCACGGCGGTCTGCAGGCCCAGCGATCGCAGCGCGTTCGCCGCCTCCAGCCCCAGCAGGCCGCCGCCGATGACCACGCCGTGCGCAGCGCCATCCGATGCCGCGCGGATGGCGTCCAGATCGTCCAGCGTGCGATAAACCAAGCCTGCCGTGCCGTCATTGCCTGGGATCGGCGGCACGAACGGATAGGACCCAGTGGCCAGGATCAGCGTTTGGTACGCGAAAATGCCCTTCGACGTCTCGATGGTGCGCGCCGTGCGGTCGATCGCCAGCACGGATGTGTCCAGATGCAACTCCAGGCCGTGCGCGTCGTGGAAACCTTCCTTGTGCAGGCGCAGCGCCAGCGCGTCCTGTCCGGTCATGTATTCCGACAGATGCACGCGGTCATAGGCGGGATGCCGTTCCGCGCCGAAGATGTGGATCTGGTGGCTGTCATGCAGTCCGTGGCTGACAAGCTGCTCGGCGCAGTAATGGCCGACCATGCCGTTGCCAATGATGACGATGGAGTTCTTGTTCATAGTCACGGACATGGCGATACAGCCTCATTTTTGGCGGGACATATGCGGCATGACCGCTCGGCTTCATACGTGTGCTGCAGTGCCCGAGACCCCCCCGAGGGATCGAAACACGCCTTCACGTATCCGAAGGCTGCGGGAACATCGGCAGGGGGTAATATCTTCCACCCATTCAGCATGTTTTGACAGTATATGCGATTGCAGCTCCGGATCTGAAGTCTGATCTACAGATGTTCAACATCTCAAAAAATGATGGGGTTGTCCGCTGATAATAGCTTATTCTGATTGCAAAGGTGAATTTCGACGATCCGGGAGTATGTCATGGCGGAAACACAGGGGAGGGCGTTCCTGACGGCGGTCGGCATTCGGTTGCCCATTTTCCAGGCGCCGATGGCTGGTGTTTCCTCGCCGGCACTGGCGGCTGCCGTGTCGGAGGCCGGGGGATTGGGGGCCCTGGGATTGGGGGCATCGAATGTTGACGCGGCAGCACGCATGATCGCCGAGTTGAAGGAGCGAACGAAATATCCTTTTAATCTGAACGTCTTCTGTCACAAGTCATCGGCGCTCTCTCCAGAGATTGAAGTAAAGTGGATCGAACGCTTCCGGGAGCATTTTACAGCGGAGGGCGGTGTGCCGCCCTCCGCACTGCGAGAGATTTATCGAAGCTTCGTCGTCGATGAGGAGATCTCAGGGCTTTTGCTTGCTGCCCGGCCCAGGGTCGTCAGCTTTCATTTCGGCTTGCCCGGTGCGGATACCATTCAGGCTCTGCGTACTGCCGGGGTCCTATTGCTGTGCTCGGTGACGAATCTCTCGGAGGCGCAAACTGCCGTGGCGGCTGGTGTGCACGCTGTGATCGCGCAGGGATACGAAGCCGGCGGTCATCGAGGGATATTTGATCCGTCAGAACCTGATGACCTGCTGAGTACGGCCGCGCTGACACAGATGCTCGTCAGGCACGTCAAGGTTCCGGTCATCGCGGCGGGAGGAATCATGGATGGGGCTGGAATCGTGGCGGCCATGAAACTGGGCGCCGCAGCCGCTCAATTGGGGACGGCCTTTGTCGCCTGTGATGAATCCCTTGCCGACGACGCCTACCGCGCCGCGCTCACCGGCAGTGCAGGATATCACACGGTGATGACATCGATCATTTCCGGTCGCCCCGCGCGCTGTCTGGCGAACCGATATACCGAGTTGAGTCGCGACATTCTCGTTGATGAGGTGCCGGCGTATCCTGTTGCGTACGATCTTGCGAAGGCCCTGAATGCTGCGGCAAAAGTGAACGGTCGGGCAGATTATGGCGCCCAATGGGCAGGGCAGGGGGCACCATTGGCCCGCCGCATGCCGGCGGGTGATTTAGTACGTGTTCTCGCCAAGGAACTTGAACTGGCAGCCGGTTGAGAACGCCGCCGTCACCACGGCGTGGTGACGCAGAGGCACCGACCGTCACAGGATGACGATAGAATCAGGCGACCTGGCAAAAATCCCGGCCGTTCGACAGCATCTGGCTTGCTTCCTGAACGTGATCGATAAACTTGGAGAGGGCATTCGGCACGTAAGCGCTGGCGCGTCGAATGAAAACTGTTTCCACCGACGCCTCGCTGGGAGGAAGAGTGTGCGTTGAGAGTGTCCATCGTGCGGCGATCATGGACAGCATCGATCGGGGCACGACCGTTACACCCAATCCGGCGGCCACACAGCTAAAGATCGCTTCGAATGTTCCGAACTCGCTGATTCTTGCGATAGAAACGCCTTTGTTCGTCAAAATCTCCTCCAGTTTTCGACGATAAGAGCACCCCAGGCGCAGCACGAAGATGGACACTTCTCCCAAGGCGACGATTTGCGCTAGGTCGTCGAGATCTGGGTCGGCCAGAAGTACGAGTTCTTCATCATAGACCCGTTCGGTGCGTAGGCGGGGATGGGCGATCGGGCCGCAGACGAATGCACCGTCAAGTTCCTGTTCAAGAACTTGTCGTGTTAATTCCATCGTCGTGCCTGTGCGGAGTGCCAGATCCACTTGAGGGAAGGCTTTTGCATACCCGCTGAGCAGGCTTGGAAGATGGATCGCGGTGGTGGTCTCCATCGCGCCGATGGTCAGCTTGCCTTGAGGGGTGCTGTCGTCGCGTACGATCGTTGGTAAGCTCCCCAGGAGATTGTTAATCTGCTCGACGACAGGAACCAGCTTGCTCCCTGCCGATGTAAGCTCCACCCCTCGCGTGTGCCGCTTGAATAGTTGGACGCCCAGTTGGGCTTCCAGGCGCTGAATGCGCGATGTGACGTTTGATTGCACGGTATTGAGGCGTTCGGCGGCCTTCCCAATTCCGCCCGCCTCAAAAACAGCCATAAAGAACTGCAAATCGCCGCTATTCACGCCATCTCTCCTGAAGATGTCTAACATCTGAACATTAGGCTGTTTGCGTGTCAAGCGATCTCATATGGTGACGCTAAAGAGGAAGCAGTTAGAGCCTCCCTTGGATCAAACATTCCGAATAAGGATCGTTCCGATAAGCGAATGGAAGAGGTGCCTCATTCGAATCATTGCATCGGCTTTGTCATACGGAAAGGAGAAGGGAGTTCAGATGAAGAGAAGCGATATCTCACCACGCGGTTCAACGATGATTTGGAATGTGCAGAATATCAGTGCAGTATTCTCGATTGTTTTTTTGTATATTTATTCATTTTATGTCGGAGCGTTTTCTTTTTGTCCCGAAATTCTGACTGCTTCGTTCATGAAAGGGTCTCTTTTCAATGGAGCGCTCCTGATGGGGGTGATCATTCCCGTCATCGGCATTGTTCTGACCGGAAGTTACGTTGTGTTGGCCGACAGAATGGATTGCGAGGATCATTCACGCTGAACAGGCCGTTTCAACGCGTAGCTATGTAAATATTGCAGCTCAACGGCATCGAGGCGGGAAGTGCGTCGATGTTCCTTGTGAGAAGGGGCCGGTAATGAACGCTATGAGTTTATCTTTTGTGGCTATATTCGTTTGTATTACGGGTGTTATTACGTTTCTGGCTGCCCAGAAGACAAAAGATAGTCATTCGTTTTATACGGGGGCGAAGCGGATTACGTCTTTCCAAAATGGAATGGCCATTGCCGGCGATGCCTTGTCAGCGGGGGCTTTTCTGGGATTGACGAGCCTTGTCTATAACAAGGGATATGACGGTTTCGTATACGCAATTGGCTATACAACCGGAATGCCTTTGGTTCTCTTTTTGTTTGCCGAAAAAATAAGGCGTCTGGGTAAATACACATTTACGGATGTCGTGCATGCGAGGCTCGGTGGATCAGCGGTTCGCATATTTGGAGGCATCGCCACGCTTGTCATCGTTCTGTTCTACTTGACGGCCCAACTGGTCGGTGCCGGACAACTCGTGGGTTTGCTTTTTGGGATGAAGTATTGCGATGGCGTAATACTTGTTGCGCTCCTGATGGTTGCCTATGTCAATTTTGGCGGAATGCAGGCGACGACATGGGTCCAGATCATCAAGGCGGCCGTCATGCTGTTTGGCGGATCGGTCATGACCTTTCTTGTCCTCGATGCATTCGATTTCAACATGTCGGCTCTCCTACATGCCGCAGTTGCGCAAAGAAGCGCGGGGACCGCCCTTCTTGCGCCGGTGACATTGCCGCATGCTGCTGCCTCCTCCGTCTCGCTGGGTCTAACCCTCATGCTGGGAACGGCGGGGTTACCGCACGTGCTGATGAAGTTTTTCACCGTGTCCGACGTCAGAAAGGCGAGGTGGTCGGTCTTTTGGGCAACGGGGTTGATGAACTATTTTTACGTCATTACCGGCGTACTCGGTTTCGGAGCCATGGCGCTTCTGTCGCACGACACGCGATATCTTGATGAGCATGGTGCAGTAAAGGGAGGAGGGAACATGGTTGCGCTCCACCTGGCCCACGCGTTGGGCGGCGATCTTCTGTTGGGTTTCATGTCGGCTATCGCCTTCGCGACAATTCTTGCCGTGGTTTCCGGTCTGACATTATCGGGTGCAGCCGCCGTCAGCCATGATCTGTATGGAGCTGTTCGAAGCGAACGCAATGACGGACCTTCCGAATTTCTGGTCTCGCGTATTGCGACGGTCCTTATCGGCCTGATCGCGATGTGTCTGGCATTCATGTTCAGAACCCAGAACGTCGCGTACATGATCAGTCTTGCATTTTCGATTGCGTGCTCTTCCACGTTTCCGATCCTCTTTCTTTCCATCTACTGGAAGCGCCTGAGCATCGCAGGTGCGGTGTGGGGCGGCACGGCCGGGCTGGCGTCGGCTGTTGCAATGACCATTATGGGACCATCGATCTGGGTCGCGGTTCTTGGACATAAAGAACCTCTTATCGCATTGGATCCTCCCACGTTGCTCTCCATGACTCTGGCCTTCTTGGTGTCCGTTGTTTGTTCCCTGTCCTCGACATCTCGAACAACCGGGAAAGAAACGATCAAGATAATTTCCCAAGTCCCATAGATATCTAATAATATTCATAAGTATTGGTATTTTTTCTCATGCAATAAAGGCGGAAAGTGGAAATGCTGAGCAGCCTTTGGAAGCGCCAGCACGCTCTGCGTGCGGGAACGGCCTTGATGTGCCTTTTATTGACTCCGGTTCAATACGGCTGGGCGAATGACGGAGACACGGCAGGCGGTTATAGAAGACTTCTTCCCCACGTCACAGATATCGTCGTCCATGGTAAGGTCGAGGAAAAGCAGAGAGTGGCGCACGATGCCAGACATGTTCCAACGGAGCCGTCTGTTCCAATGCTGGTGCCTTCGATCAATGGTGTCGGCGGTGCTCCATCCACTCCATCATCGTCTCAATCCCTGGGGCAGCAACCATACCTGTTTTCACTTCATAGCCGGGCTGTGGCCACCGCCGGTCGATGGATGGAGCAGTATGGGGTCTATCTGACCGGCTGGAATGTGTCCCAGGTCGATGTCGCTCCCTCGGGGGGGACTAATGCCGGCTCCTTTTTTAACAACAACGCCGGTATCGGCACCGATCTCGATTTGCAGAAAATTCTGGGAATTCAGGGCGCACAGTTCCACTTCTTCGCGGTTGATACAGCCGGCGAAGCCCATGCGGGAGAATTTACTGGCTCGACGTGGGCCTATCTGTCGTGGTTGGGGGCGCATGATGGCTTTCAGGTCCGAGAATTTTCGTGGGACCAAGCGCTTCTTCATAATAAGGTCTATATTCTGGCTGGTCGCGGGAATCCGAAGGGCGGGGAATTCGAAGGGTCGGAACTCTATTGCCTGTTTTCCGCGGTTCTCTGTTCGGCACCTGCGGCTTTGACGGTCAATGGCGCGCTGCCGAGTACCACGATTTCAACCTGGGAATTCCGGATTCTGGTGAAACCTACGGCGCATACATACATCAAGGGAGGGATTTGGGAAATCGAGCCGTCGCTCAAGGCGACAAATCATAATTCATGGCCCGGACCGGATTGGGGATTCGACAGGGCAAAAGGTGAATATTTTCCGGTTGAGGTAGGATACAGAACGAATTTTTCAAATGATCTGTATCCACGGGCCTACGATATCGGTTTCACGTACGATACGTCCGTTTATAATGACCCACTTTACAATACGCGGGGTCTTCCCCGTGCGGTTTATGGGGGCACGGCTCAACCCAGGCGTGGACGGACGCAGCTCTATATTCAGGCTCAACAGATGCTGTGGAAACCTGAGAAAAAAGGCACGCGTGGTACCATTCTCTTTGGCGCGGCTAATTTTCAACTGTCGGGAGATCCGCCGGTAAAGCGGGGGTTTGTTGGAGGTGTGGTCGACTGGGGGCCTTTCTCGCCCCGTCCTCGCGATTATCTGGGCGTTGCCGTGCAGGCGTTCCAGTGGAACGATCGGTTGACTCAGGCCATGAATGACACCTATCGCAAGCAGGGCAGTCACCAGAAATGGACGAATTACGAGACAATGCTGGAAGTGGACTATGGTTTCAACGTTGCTCCCGGCATCATGGTCGCACCGTATTTTGAATATATCTGGCATCCAGATCTTCTTGGATACACAACCCTTCCGTCTCACGTAGGGTTCGCATTACAGACCGGGCTGTCGCTTTTCATGCAACTCGCGCCAGCTTTCGATCTTCCTGCTTTGCACCGGATCCGAAACTGAATTGGATAAAAAGCGCGTATGAATGAAAATTTCTCGACATATTCCAAAGGGTAAGCAGGAAATAACGATGCAGACGACAGTTTATGAGGCACTCACCGAATTGATGGCCATTCGTGGTGGGGTGGCCCCCGCACCAGGTGAGGTGGCAATTCATGGACAGGATCCGATTTTCGAGACGCCTTATCGGGTCGGAGAGACAATGGCGCAGATTTTCGCCGCCTGCGGTGTAGCGGCAAACGATCTGTGGAAGATGAAGACTGGTCGTCGTCAATCGATCGACATTTCAGTGAGTGCTGCGGCTTCGACGGTGAAAAGCGGCGGGTGTACTTCTCGCCGTGAAGACGACGGGGCTTATACCGTCATCCCGGGTTCCGACGCCATGAAGCATATGGTCTCGCTGACGCAACCATGGCCGACGGCTGACGGAAAATGGTTCCTGCCGCACACGAACCTGCCGCATCTCGAACGCCGCATACTTGATCTTCTGAAATGTGAAAGTACGCCGGAATCAATCAGTTCGGCAATCAGGAAGTGGAATGCTTTGGAACTGGAGGATGCGATCGCGGAGGCGAAGGCTTGCGGGGGTATGGTGCGTACCGCCGAAGAGTGGCTTGCCCATCCTCAGGGCGCCTATCTCGCCGAACGACCGGTCGTCGAACTCACGAAGGTTGGCGAAAACGTGCCACAAGCACTCAGGCCGGGCGATATGCCCTTGTCGGGCGTTCGGGTTCTCGATCTGACCCGTATTCTTGCAGGCCCGACATGCGGTCTGAGCCTGACTGAATTCGGGGCTGACGATTTGATGGTGACGGCCCCACATCTTCCGCAAGTTCCGGAATTTGTCAGAGATACCAGCCACGGCAAAAGAAGTTGTTTTCTGGATTTCACCAATCATAACGACGCGGCGCGTCTCGTTGAACTGGTCAGGGAGGCAGATATCCTTATTGATGGCTACAGGCCTGCACGCCTTGCCGCCCACGGGTTTGGCTGGGAAGATCTCAAGCGGATGCGGCCGGGTCTCATCCATGTTTCGGTCAATTGTTTCGGATCGGGCGGTCCGTTTGGGGGCCGTGCCGGCTGGGATCAGGTCGCGCAGGCGGTCACGGGGATGTGTCATACGCAAGGTTTGGCGACCGGGGCGGGACAACCGCAATTGACGCCGGTCTATATGTGCGATTACGCGGCGGGTCGCCTTGGAAGTTTTGGCGCCATGCTGGCGTTGGCCCGACGGGCTCGTGAGGGTGGAAGTTATCGCGTTCAGGTATCCTTGTGTCAGTCCGCCATGCTCTTTCAGAGGCAGGGTTTCGTCACATCATACGATAAAGCGCCGGGCGGGATGTCCGACGCGGAAGTCCGTGAATATCAAGTCGACGAGAACGGGACATGCTATGGCGATCTGCGCTGCCTTGGACCCGTGCTGCAAATGTCCGAAACCCCATGTCGATGGTCTCGTGTGACTCCGCAATTGGGATCGGACACGGCGACCTGGCTGCCGCGCTGAAAAGGCGTGGCCCCTCAAGCATGTGTCACGAGACGGTGAGATCGGTTCATGACGGCTTGACCTTTTTATAGACGGTCGGTCTATTGACTGCGATGAACAACTCGATCTTATCGCCCCGCCGGGGGCGGCCCCCAGGCAATCCGGATGGCATGGCACAGGTCCGCGACATGCTTATCCGGACCGGGGTCCAATTCCTGACCGAGAGAGGCTTTGTCGCCACTGGCCTGGACAGCTTGTTGAAGGCTGCTTGCGTTCCAAAAGGGTCCTTTTACTATTATTTCGACAGTAAGGAAGATTTCGGACTGAAAATAATCGAGGCATACGCCCGATATTTTAACGCAAAGCTGGATCGTTGCCTGAATGATCGGAATCTTTCGTCGAGGGACCGAATAAGGAACTTCATGGAGGATGCCAAATCGGGGATGATCCGGTACGATTTCCGGCGCGGCTGTCTGATCGGCAATCTTGGGCAGGAGTTGAACGCGCTACCGGGGCCTTTCCGGGGGGCACTCAATGAGGTCATGCGACAATGGGAGGCTCGCATGGCATCGTGCTTGACGGACGATTACGACGCGGACACGGCGCAAAAGCTTGCCGTCTTTTTCTGGATCGGATGGGAGGGCGCTGTCCTGCGGGCACGTCTGGAAGGTAGCGCCCAGCCTCTGGACATCTTCGGGGACGGTTTTCTGGCACTGCTGGAAAGAGCGTAAACGCTGGCATGCCGGAGGACGGTCCATGAGTGCCTTCGTTATTTTGTAGACAATCGGTCTATATTGTGGGGAGAAAATGCCATGTTCAAGGCGGTCATGATTGAAAAAACGACAGACGGTGCCCAGTCTGTTTCCGTCGGGGATGTTGCTGATAATCAGCTTCCCGAAGGCGATGTAACGGTTCGGGTGGAATGGTCGACTTTGAATTACAAGGATGCGCTGGCCATTACTGGACGCGGTCCGATCGTACGCTCCTTCCCGATGGTCCCCGGGATAGATTTCGCGGGTGTCGTGGAATCATCGCAACGGGAAGACATCAAGCCGGGCACTCGGGTCATTCTCAACGGGTGGGGTGTTGGCGAAAAGCATTGGGGCGGTCTGGCCGAAAAGGCGAGGGTGTCCGGCGACTGGCTGGTCCCGCTTCCCGATCGGTTGACGACCAGGCAGGCCATGGAGATCGGCACGGCGGGCTACACGGCGATGTTGTGCGTGCAGGCCCTGCAACGTCAGGAAGTGATGCCCGATAAGGGGCCCATTTTGGTCACCGGGGCTGCCGGTGGGGTAGGCAGTGTCGCGATCATGCTGTTGGGTAGGCTCGGTTACCATGTCGTGGCTGTTACCGGTCGTCCCGAGGAGGATGCCTATCTGATCGGTCTCGGTGCGAAGGAAGTGCTTCCACGGCAGGCATTTTCCGCTCCTGGGAAGCCTCTGGACAAGGCAAGATGGGCCGGGGCGGTTGACGTGGCCGGAGGCGTGGTTTTAGCCAATGTCTGTGCGTCCATGGCGTATGGTGGTGTCGTGACGGCCTGCGGTCTTGCCGCGGATATGTCGTTTCCTTCGACCGTCGCGCCGTTCATTTTGCGAGGTGTGACGCTGGTCGGGATCGATAGCGTCATGTGTCCGAAGGACAAGCGGCTTGCCGCGTGGACCCGCCTGGCGGAGCTGATCGACCCGTCGAAATTGGAGGCAATGACGTCCGAGATTGCGTTGGACGATGCCGTGAACGCGGCGACTTCGCTTCTGGATGGAAAGATACGTGGTCGTGTCGTGGTGCGGGTTTCTTAATGGCCACGCGTCGCAATGCATGTTAACGGCTGCATGATACTCGATCCGGGGGCTTATCAGTAGTTCGTCGATCTGCTCATGGCATTTTGTTCAGCAAGGGTCAGCAACCGTTGAAGATCATCCGGGGCGATGTCGAAGGCGTCGCCCACGGTTGCCAGCGCGGCATCGATATCGTCCATCTCTACGCCGCCCGGCGGCGACGCGGCCGGCCGGGCGGGTGCCATGTGCGGATAGGCCCGTCCGGTCATCCTGTGGAACAGCAGCCCGGTCGCGACCAGGATCACGGAATTCAGCGCGACGGGCAGGAAGGGAAACAGCAGCGCGGCCGACAGGCCGGCGGATGAGGGATGGGCCAGAACGGCCGTCAGGGCCACGGCCCCGCCGGGCGGGTGCAGCGAACGGGTGGTGATCATGACGACGATGGCCAGCGCGACGGACACGGCGGCCGCGATCGCCACGTCCGGCACCAGGACCGACACCGCCACGCCGACCAGGGCGGAGAGCGTGTTGCCGCCCACGATCGACCAGGGTTGGGCCAAGGGACTGGCGGGCACGGCGAACAGCAGCACCGCCGACGCCCCGACGGGGGCGACGATCAGCGGAAAGGTGGATCGCGCCACCAGGCCGCTCAGCAGCGCGGCCAGGACGATGCCGACGAACGCTCCGGCGGCGGCCAGCAGTTCCATCCGGGTCGCGCGCCCGGCCGGTATGGACAGGCGTCCGGTCAGGGTGCCGAATTGCCTGATCATGGCGTGTCCTCGCGGGGCGTTCAGCGTCGGTGGTGATCGTCCAGCCAGGCCGCCAGCACCACGGCCTCGTTATGCCGCGTGTCCCGCGCGCCGTAGAGCAGGGTGACCGGCCCCTGTTCGACCAGCGCCACGATCCGGACGACGGCGGCCTGGTTGGCGGACAGTTCCGCCTGATAGCGTTCCTGGAACCCGGCCCATTTTTCCGGGTCGTGGCCGAACCATTCGCGCAGCGCGGCGGACGGTGCGATTTCCTTCAGCCACAGCGTCAGGTGCGCGCGTTCCTTGCTGACGCCGCGCGGCCACAGGCGATCGACCAGCACCCGCGCGCCGTCGTCGGGTTCAGGCGGGTCATAGACCCGCCTGAACTGGATGGGGGCCGCCCGCGTCACGTCACCAAGTCCGCATCGCTGGCCGAACCGAAGAATTCGTAGCGGATCTGCGCCTTCGGCAGGCCGGATTCCTTCAGCACACCCACCATGTCGCGCATGAAGCCGTCGGGACCGCAGATGTAATAGGTGGCGCCCGCATCGACCCGATCCTTCAGCCAGTCCGGCGTGATCCGCCCCGCATGCCGCGTCAGGGACCCGTCGGCGTCGGCCGGCGCCTGCCGGCTGTAGAACACTTCGCCCTGGATCCGTCCGGCCTGCGCCAGGCCGCAGACATAATCGCCGAAGGCTTCGGTCGCGGCCGAATGGGTGGCATGGATATAGCGGACATCGGTCGACGCCTGCGCGTCCGTCAGCGCGCCCAGCAGCGAGATCATGGGCGTCAGTCCGACCCCCGCGCTCAGCAGCACCACCGATTCCGGCGCCGGATCGGCCAGCGTGAAATCGCCCGTGGGCGCGGAAACCTGCAGCACCGTGCCGGGCTGCACGCTGTCATGCAGCCATTCCGACACAGCCCCGCCGGGCATGCGCCGGACGCTGATGCGATAGCCGTCGCCACCGGGGGCCGAGGAAATGCTGTAGTTGCGGCGTTGCGTGCCGTGGCCCGGAATGTCCAGCCGGAAGCTGAGATACTGGCCGGGCTGGTGGCGCATGACCGGCTTGCCGTCGACGGGCACCAGCTCGAACGAGGTCACAGTTTCGCTCTCGCGCACGCATTCGCGCACGGCAAAGGCGCGCCAGCCGGTCCAGCCGCCGGGGGCGGCCTCGTGCGCCTGGTAGATCTGCCCCTCGCGCCCGATCAGGATATCGGCCAGGAACCAGTACGCCTTGCCCCAGGCGTCGAGGATCTCGGGGGTGGCGGCGTCGCCGAGGACATGCGCGATGGCACCCAGGAGGGCGTCCGCGACGAAGGGATAATGCTCCGGCAAGATATTCAGCCCGACATGCTTTTCGGCAATCCGCTCGACCATGCCGCCTAGGGCGCCCAGATTGTCGATATTGCGGGCATAGGCCAGTACGGCCAACGCCAGGGCCTTCGGCTGCTCGCCGTCCTTCTGGTGCGACATGTTGAACAGGTCGCGAATCTCGGGCGTTGCCAGAAGACGCTTGTACATCTCCTGCGTGATGGTGAGTCCGTGCGCTTCCAGCGCCGGAACGCAGGCTTTGACGATTGCGCGGGTCGCGTCGTCCAGGGGAGCAGCCATGACAATGCCTCATAAGGTGTATATTGTAGATACCTTTTATCGCGCTGGAAAAAGATGTCAATCATATATATCTATTTGCAATGCGTCTGACCCTGCACACCGACTATGCCCTGAGGACCCTGATCTATCTGGGTATCCGCACCGATCGCCTCGTCTCGATCCGCGAGATTGCGCAGGCGTACGGGATTTCGGAGAACCACCTGGTCAAGATCATCCATCGCCTGGGCCTCGGCGGCTTCATCAGCACGCAGCGGGGACGAAACGGCGGATTGCGGCTGGCGCGCCCGGCGGCCGAGATCCGGATCGGCGACGTCGTCCGCTACACGGAAGAGGATATGGGGCTGGTGGCCTGCATGCAGTCGGACCAGCCGGGTGGCCAGGACTGCATCCTGGCCAGGGCTTGCCGGCTGCGCGGCGTCCTGGGCGAGGCGCTGGGGTCTTTCATGGGGGTGCTGGACCGCTACACGCTGGCGGACATGATCGGCGACAATGAACGCTCGGGCCTTGGTGAGTTGCGGAACTTCGACTAGCACTTGGATTTGCATTGCTATATCGCGACATTTAACGAATGTGGAAATCGGCGCTTGCGTGTCCCCGCAACCAGCCGACATAAAGAAAACCCTACGAAACCAATAGGTTCGTGGGGTTTTTCTTTGGGCAAATGGGGGGTGAAAATAAACTCAAACGAAATCAACGGCGTAATTTCGCAGGTTCAAAGCGGGTCGGTCTAACCCGCAACCAATTGCGATACGCACCGAGTGGATTCCGTATGATCCACTATAGCAATTGCTCTTGCAGGTCCGCGACTTCTGCCAGTAAACGTGGCAGGGAGGTGTCCCTCATTTCCTGGCAGCTCGCATGCTCGACACGTAATCCGACATTGAGGGCGGCGATCAACCTATCATCTCGTCTTCGGACGGGCACCGCGATCGACCGGAAGCCGATTTCGGCTTCCTGGTCGACCAGGGCGTAGCCGTCGGATTCGGCCTGACCCCAGAGTTGCCGCAGCTTGTCCTTATCCGTAACCGTGTACGGTGTGATTGCCCGGGCATCCAAAGCGGCCAGGAAGGCTTCGCGCTCTGCTGAACTCCGGCCTGCGAGCAGGATCCGGCCAACGGCGGTGCAGAAGGCAGGAAGCCGCAAGCCGATCCCTTCCATCGTACCGTGCGCGTGAACGCGCCGTGGCGAGGCATAGGCAATCATGACCGCTTCCTCGGCGTCCAATACAGCGACCGAGCACGTCACCCCGAGTTCGCGGGCCAGCCGTTCACAAACCGGCTGAAAGATCGTCGATACCGGATCTGCCCCCAGATAGGAGGACGCCAGTCGTAGGATGGTCGGTCGTAAGGAAAAAAGTCGCCCCTCTTCCTCCATGTAGCCCAGATGAACCAAAGTCAGAAGTGTACGGCGCACGGTGGCCTTGGGCAGATCGACCTCCCGGGCGATGGCGCTGAGCGTCATCGCCCGGGAGTCCGGGCCGAAAATGGTCATGATGGCCAATCCTCGGGCCAAGGCCTCGGAAAAATCACGCCCTACCGGATTGTCGCTCCGCAGTCCGGCATCACGCTCGCGTATTTTTGGCATGTCCCTTTACCCCGCGTTGCTTACGGAACGCGCTGTGATCACACATTCCCATTGTTCCGTCATCTGCACGACAGGTACGGTTTCCGTCAAAGGGGGGAGACACGTCCGGGTCCCGGCGAGCGGCTGCGCCGTTTACAGGTGCGTCTGCGCCAGGTTTTCAGCAACCTTCAGACTGGCGGAATAGTCGTCGTCTGCGTGATCTCGCCGCGTCAAGGACAGGAGTTGTGCGGCCGCTGCCATAAGGGGAACTGACAACGCGTGCCCAGCGGCAGCAGTCAGGAGCAGCCCGATATCCTTATGCATCAACCGCGTTGGAAACTGGGAGGAAATATCGCCGGCAAAGACGTTCTTCAACTTGCGCTTATGATGGGGTGAAACCACCGGGACCGCTGACAGGGCTTCGAGCAGCGTCGCGTGATCAAGTCCCGATGCCAGACCGTAGGTCACAGACTCGGCCAGGGCGACCATGCCGGCCGCCATGATGCCATTGATAACCAATTTCAGCTTCGATCCTGATCCCGACGGTCCGGCATGGATCGTCAAGCGCCCGATGATATCGAAAATCGGCTGCGCCCTGCGGACACCTTCCTCCGGGCCGCCCACGAGGATGACGAGTTCGCCTGCATCGGCTTCCGGTGTGCTGCCCGATATTGGCGCGTCCAGCGCGGTCAGATCTAGAGCCGACGCCGCCTGGTCCAACGCCACGGAGGCTTCCGGCGAATTGGAACTGGCGTTGATAAGCAACCCGCCGGACCTCATGCCCCCTAGAAGTCCATCCTGCCCGTACAGCGCGGCGTTTAGCGCGCGGTCGTCCGGAACACAGACAATAACGATATCCGCTTGTTCGCCGACCTGACGCGCGGAACCGACAATGCAGTCACCATCCGAGCCGCCCCGACCGGAAGGCGTATACACCACGGCGCCATATCCCGCCACACGCAAATTGCGCGCCATACGGCTGGCCATCGCGCCAAAACCTACGAAACCAATTGTCTTTTCACGTTCCATCGTCTGTCCTTCATTATGCGTGTAACAAGTTCCTGGACATGAACAAGGGCGCGTCCCGATATGTCGGGGCCGCCGCTCGTCCACCACGCCGTCCTGGCTGCATCGTCAGAGGGTCAGGTTTACCTGGAAATAGTAATAACCGCCGTTGAATCCGATCTGCTGAACATCATAATCGTAACGCTCTGCCCCAAGATAGCGGAAGCCAGGCGGCAGAAGGCTCTGCTTGGCGTTGCCGATATTGTTGCCGCCCAGCGCGACACGCCACCGGGGATCGATCTGATAGGCGATGAGAAGATTGGTGGCGAAGCGAGGTTTGTTGACGAAGCGCTGAAAATTGGTAACCGAATTTGCATAGGGCCCGGTGTAATAGGTCAGCTCCGATGTCGCGTGGCCGTAGCGGATCTCATGCACGATGAAATCCCATTTCCCAAAATGCCAGTCCCCGCCGAAAATGACCTTGTTGCGTGGTGTGTAGGTGGAAATGTAGCCGATCTGCTGCGCGTTCAGCAGCGGACGACCGAGGGCGTCCAGGTCGTTCCGGCGCACCTGTGTGTTGTTGAAGTTCGCCTCCACGTCCCAAAGGATATGGCCGTATCTTCCGAGATTGGTCCGATACGATGCGGTAATGTCCATTCCCCGCGTGCGGGTGCTAGCCGCGTTGGAAAAATAGCTGGCGCTGACAGCCTTCGGATTGGCGTCGGCCTGAATCCCTACGCCCTGCATCATGAGCGCATCGATCGCCGTCTGACCGTTGAAGGAGCCGCCCAGCATTATCCGGTCACGCAGATCGATCTGGTACGCATCCAGAGTGATGTGTAGGTTCCGAATCGGATTCAGCACGAAGCCGGCGCTGAAACTGGTGGAGCGCTCGGGCTTGAGCGGGCGCGAGCCGAGGGCTTTTGCCGCGACCGAGTTGACCGGCAGGATGCCGCTGGCCCCCGTTGGGGAAGCCGACACGCTGGACCAGTTCTCTTCTGCCAAGGTCGGGGCACGGAAGCCGTTGCTGATTGTTCCGCGTAGGCCGAAATACTGATTGAAATCGTAACGAGAGGAAACCTTCCCGGTTTCCGTGTCGCCGGCGTCGGTATAATGTTCGAAACGACCGGCCAAGTCGATCTGCCATTTTGGAAGAAGCTGTGTCGACAGATCGATATAGCCCGCTGTAACGTCACGGCCGCTATCGGATGCGTTCAGGCTATTGAGGCCGTGCATACCCGCCGGACCGGAACCGTACCACGACCCGAACTGCCCTGCGCCGATATGATAGGTGTCATAGCGGTATTGCGCACCCAAGGCGAAATTCAGGGGCGCGGCCAGGACAGGAACATGGAAGGCTCGGCGCACGCCCGCATCTGTCGTCCATTCGGTATCGCTGATCGTCTCCATATTGTCGAAGTGGGTCGGCGATGAACCGAAATCCGATACAAGCGACGGGTTGCCAGTATGATTTGTGCCGCTGCGATCGTAATCGGCACCATAGGTCGTGCTGATATCCCAGTCCCAGTCCGCGATGCTGCCCCGGAACCCCGCGGTCACGCCGAAATCATCTTCATCGAGCGTGATGCGCGGCTCGAATCCGTTCGGATACATTGAAGGTATGACTGCGCGGGTGCGGAAGTTCTGCATGCTGGAACCGTTGCGGTGTCCATACGTTCCGAACGAATAGAGCTCGATATCCTTGGTGATATGATAAGCCATGTTATAGGCGAGCGTTTCACGAATCTGCTCGGGCATGCCGAGGATGGCGTTGTCGTATTTCCCGGTCTGCGTATCGACACCGCTGCGGTTCGTGTAGTCGTTATATTTGATTTCGCCACTGAGATTGAAATAGCCTCTCTCACCGAGCTTCGTTCCCCAATTGGCCGATTCTCCGGTGGTGAAACCGTCGCCCGCGTAATAGCCGCCATTGATGGCCTGAACGCTCACACCATGATCGACCTTCTTCAGAATGATATTCACGACGCCGGCTATGGCGTCCGAGCCGTACTGCGCCGCCGCGCCGTCTTGTAGGATTTCGACGTGATCGACGGCCGATACGGGAATCATGTCTATATCGACAGGTGTCGTGCCTTGCTGCGGGCCATGGAATGTCGACAGATCCGCCGTGGTATGACGCCGCTTGCCGTTCACCAGGACCAGGGTCTGGTTTGGTGTCAGGCCGCGCAGGCTGATCGCGTCGGTCATGTTCGCATTGCCGAAATTCATGTCCGAGCGGGTCATCGACGGTGCCAACTGGATAAGGGCATCACGGATATCGGCTTGGCCGGTCGCCGCCAACTGGGCTCCCGTCACGACCTGGATCGGACTGACGCTCTGGCGGGCGGTCTGATGCGGATCGCGCGTCCCGGTCACAATGACCTGTTCGTCGGGATCTTCCGCCCGCGCCGTCCCGCTGACCGCGATCGCGACCAGACATGATGTAATGAGCAATGTCGTCCTGTAAGAGGAATCCTTCAGTCGCGTCATGGCACCACCATCGTCTCTTGAGGGCATCTGGAAGTCAAACGAACGGGATATTTTAGAAATTCTATATAATTGTTGTAATGATACTGATTTGACAGAAATATTCTGTCAACAATAAATAATTACGATATCGGATCATATCCGAGAGTTTTTTTTATGATTCCTGAAGAAAAGCTTATGCCTTGGCGTCTATTTTTATTCGCAGAGGATGGAGGGGGGAAATGAAGATAATCCCTCCTGCTCTTTCTGGAAGCGCAAGAAAAATCCTGTCGGAAGGTTTACAAATGAACCGAAATATCATTCCAGTTCAGAAGAGTTTTTTTGATTCCCTTTAAAAGCCAGACGAGTCGTCTCCATTCGACGCTCGTCCGATTTGGTTCGCTGATTTCAGAACAGGTCGAAATATTCCCGCTGCTCCCACTCCGAGACTTCAAGGTTATAGCGGTCGATTTCCGCTCTTTTGATCCGAACCAGATAATCCACGAAGGAGTCGCCGAGTCCCTCCCGAAACACCTTGCTTGCCTCCAGAGCCGACACAGCCTCGTCCAGTGTACGGGGAAGATGCGGGGCGGGCGTGGCATAGGGTGCGTCGGCCGACGCACCTGGATCGGCGCGGCGCGCCAGGCCGTCGAGGCCGGAGACAATCTGGGATGCGAGATAGAGATACGGATTGGCGGCGGGTTCGCCCACGCGATTTTCAATCCGTGAGGCCGGATCGCTGGGGCCGCCCATTACACGCAGCATGACGCCGCGATTGTCGCACCCCCAGATCGCGCGATCCGGTGCCAGGGAAAATGGCCGGTAACGCTTGTAGCCATTGATGGTCGGTGTCGTGAACACCGTGGCGGCGGCGGCGTTGTCCAGCAGGCCGCCCAGCCAATGCATGCCGATCGGCGACAGGGGGGCGCCGCCCGGCGCGGCCATGAAAAGATTATCCCCGCCTTCCTTCGCGCAAAGGGACTGATGCAGGTGCCAGCCGCTGGACATCACGTTGGGCAGTCGCGGGCGGCACATGAAACTGGCATGGTAGCCATGGCGCCGGCAGATCTGCTTGGTGGCGCTGCGGAACAGAACCATGTCGTCGGCGGGCTGCAGGCCGCGATCCGCGCGGAAAACCAGTTCCGCCTGACTGGGACCGAATTCGATTTCCAGCGAACTCAGGCCGAGCCCAAGTGCCTGCAGGTTACGCCGTAGGATGTCGAATATCGGGTCGAGCTGATCGTAGTTCAGCTCGGTCAGATAGTTATAGCCCTTGTGCAGTAGGCCGACCTGCGGCGGTGTTCCGGGCTGGCCGGCATCCTCCGGCGCCAGTTTCGCATCGATCAGTCGCGTAACGTGGAATTCGACCTCCAGGCCGGTCATGAAATCATATCCCGCGTCACCCAGCTGCGTCAGTACGTTGCGGCACAGATGGCGGGTCGCAAGCGGTACCTTGCGCCCGTCGCGGAAATAGAGATCGCACAGCATCCAGCCGGTACCTGGCGTCCAGGGCAGGATCTTGAACGTGGACGGATCGGGAACCATGATGATGTCGGCGGCACCCTCCATTCCGGGAATCGCATTGCTGCCATTGAAGATCGGGATCACCGTCCGATGGGACGTGTCCTTCATCAGCAGGGAGGATGCGAGGGAAATACCCGATGAAAAGGCACTTGCCAGTTCCGAGGCAACCAGGGTTTTGCCCCGCAGGATGCCATGCTGGTCCGGAAACGAAAAGCGGATCACCTCGACCCGGTCCGCCTCGACCCTCCGGCCGATTTCGGCGGCCTGACGGGTCAGGGCATCGTTCCACAGATCATGTTTCTGAATGAAGCCCATTGCCGTTACCCCTTACGCCGTCTTGCGTTTTGGCGCCCATGGCGCGGATGTGCGGCGTTCTTGATCGACCGCACGCCAGTACGGCTCCCACTCGCCGGACGGACCGACGCCGTCCATCGTGGAGGGGCCCTGGATCTGTGCCGCCTGTGCCGGGTCCAGAACCATCTTGGGGGTCAGGCCGTTCGTAGCCTGCTCGATGGCCGCGACCAGCAGACGACGATAGGCGACGATGCCTTTGTCGGTCTGGCCCAGATGTTCGCGCGTGCGATCCTGGATCGGTCCCTGCGATTCGATTGCCCACTGGTCATGGACATTGATGTCCTCACCCATGCCGGTATAGGTCCGGTTATGTTGTTCATAGGGATCGAACCCGTAATCATTGAACCGTCCGACACGCGGACGATAGTCGGGGAGCGTGTAGAGTTCCAGCCGCTGCGCGCGCATCTGCTCCTTGTTCATGGGGCCCGTAAAGCTGGTGAAGATCGCGTACCAGTAGCAACTGGTATCGTCGATCGGCACATGCCATTGCGTAATCGTCATTTCACCTGACAGGGGAATTACGAATGCTTGGGGAAACAGTACGTTGGTGACCCTTACATGCGTGCTTGCATCGTCGATCTGTCGCAACGCGATCAGCTGCAGGCCGTAATCGGTAGTTTCCACCCGAATTTCGGGGCACGGAAATTCGCGCAGCACGCGCGTCATCGGCATATCGCTATCGGCCGACGTGGCGCGAAACTGCCGCCCATAGGCTTCGTCCTGTTCGCCGTCTTCAAAAAAACGATGTAGAAAGCTGGCATGTGCCGGGTCAATCCCGACCTCCAGCGCCTGAAGCCAGTTGCAGTCGATCAGCCCCTTGAAGGCGAAGACATGCGAGTCCGGGGCGATGAAGCAATCCAGCTCCGGAAATGCCGGCGGTTCGCCTTTTCCCAGATAGGCAAAGATGATCCCGCTGCGTTCGACAACCGGATATGAAGCTTGGCGTATCCGCTCGCACAGGCGGCTGCCCGCAGGTTCCGCCGGCGTTTCCAGGCAGGTGCCGGCGACATCGAACAGCCAGCCATGAAACGGGCAGCGCAGCCCGCCATCTTCGAGCCGGCCGAAGGCCAGGTCGGCCCCACGATGCGGGCAATCACGATCCAGCATGCCGAGCTTGCCGTTTTCGTCACGGAACAGGACGAAATCCTGTCCCAGCAACTTTACTGGACGGATGGGACGATCGCCTTCCAGTTCCACCGCCAATGCCGCCGGCTGCCAATAGTGGCGCAGCAGCGTGCCGGCGGGGGCACCCGGGCCAATCCTGGTGATCAGATCGTTTTGAGCGGCGCTCATCATGGCGACCAAGCCCTCCATTTCAGATATAGATCGGCATTTGTTCGATTAGCGAACATATTTTACCGTTTCGAACATCATGCTTGCAAGAAACCGGAAAGTGACGCAACATCGTTTTAGTAACGAGACAGAAAAAATTCGTCCCTCTCCGGAGGGTCCCTGTCACAGACCCTTTCCAATTCATGGAATTTCATAATGACACGATTGATTTTTCGTCTACCGGATGGCAGCACCCGTGCCGTCGAGGCCACGAATGGCACCAGCGTCATGCAGGCGGCGATCCAGGGGAATATCCGCGGGATCGAAGCCGAATGTGGGGGCGCCTGTGCTTGCGCCACCTGCCATGTCTATGTCGATGAGGCGTTCGCCGGACTGGTGCCTCCGCCAGAGCCGGACGAGCGTGACATGCTCGAGGGGGTTGCCGCGGAACGTCGTTCCAACAGCCGCCTTGCCTGCCAGATCACGATGAATGAGGAGATGGATGGCCTCACGGTCCAGATTCCGGACCGGCAATTCTGATGGGCGGACATGTCGTCGCGATCGGAGCTTCCCACGCCGGGGTGCAGTTCGTCGCGGCATTGCGGGAACTCGGGCATGACGGGCCGATCACGCTGATCGGTGAGGAAGTTGCTTGGCCCTATCAGCGTCCGCCGTTGTCGAAGGCGTTCATGGCCGGAAGTACCGCGCCTGACAACATGGCATTGCGCGGGCCGGATTTCTTCGACATGTCGGGCATCGTAACCCGGCTGGGCATCGCGGTACGCGCCATAGACCGTGCACGGCAGCAGGTTGTTCTGAGCGACGGTGAGACGGTGGATTATGATGCCCTGCTGTTGGCGACCGGCACGCGGCCGCGCCCGTGGCCGGGTGGTCCGATGCCCGAAGGTGTGTTTGCCTTGCGATCGTTGGGCGATGCCGCATGTCTGCGTACGGCGGCGGAACATGCGTCCGGGCCGGTGGTCATCGTGGGGGGCGGCTATATCGGGCTGGAACTGGCGGCGACCCTGCGCGGCAAGGGCGGCCATGACGTCACGGTCGTCGAGGCTGCACCGCGCCTGCTGGCCCGTGCGGCGTCGTCCGACCTGTCCGCGCTGGTCGCCCGGCGCCATGCCGAAGCGGGCGTTCGACTGCGGACGGACGTGGGTGTCACGGAAATCGACGCGCGGGACGGAAAGGTGGTAGCCGTTCGTCTGAATGACGGCAGCGTGCTGCCAGCCGCGCTGGTGGTCCTGGGGATCGGCGTCGTTCCTAATCAGGAACTGGCCATGGAGGCCGGGCTTCCATGCGAAAACGGCATCATCGTCGATCGGCAATGCCAGACCCTGGATCCGGCAATCTTCGCTGCCGGAGATTGCACATTGCATCCGAACCGCTTCGCTGGTGGCATGATCCGGCTGGAATGCGTACAGAACGCCCACGACCAGGCACGCACGGCAGCCGCCGTGTTGATGGGACAAGAGGCGTCGTACGACACCGTGCCCTGGTTCTGGTCCGATCAGTTCGGGATGAAACTGCAAACTGCCGGGCTGGTCGAAGGGAGTGTTCGCAGTGTGCCGCGTGGTGCGCCGGAGGGCGGCCGTGGCGCATTCTATCATTTTGGTCCGGACGGATGTCTGAAAGCGGTGGAAACGGTCAACATGCCCGCCGAGCATATGCTGGCCCGGAAGCTTCTGGCCGCGGGCGTGTCGCCGCCAGCGGACCAAATTGCCGATCCCGGTCACGATCTGCGCGGGCTTCTTTCAAAGCCCTTATAGGAACAGGAGGCCGAGCAGGGACCGATGATGGCCCTGCTCAGGCCGAAGGGGAGCCCCAGCCGCCACCGCCGGCCGTGCGGACCGTCAGCGTGTCGCCTGCCACAAGGTCCACGCGTGCGCGGGCCGGCAGATCCTGCCGCGTACCGTCACGCCGCACCACCCAAGCTGCGGAACACGCTCCGGGGCGGCCGCCATCCAGGCCTTGCGCGCGATGAAGATGGCGCTCGCCACGATAGGATACGGTCGCGGTCCCATCCAGCAACGTCCATGACCGCACCACGCCGTCGCCACCGCGATGCAGGCCGGCCCCGCCCGACCCGGCATTGACCGCGTAATCGCGGACACGCACGGGCGCGCGGGCTTCCAGGATCTCGACCGGCGTATTGCGGGCATTGCTGACATCGCTGGAAATACCCGCGACACCGCTGTCCATACTGTTGCCGCCCGTGCCGCTGGCAATGATTTCGGTAAAGAAATAACGCCGCCCATTTTCTCGCCGGCCGCCGACGGAAATGACGGTGGCGACCCCGGCATTGGCGGCGGCGCTCGCCATCGGCGCATCGCCCCTCTGCCCCGCGACGGAGGCCAGGTAGCGGGACCATGCTCCCAGCACGGCATTGACCGCCAGTTTGACCGTTGCTGTCCGCGCATTCAGCGCCGCCGGGAAATCGGGATTGACCACGCTCCCCGGGGGCAGGACGAAGCGTAATGGCGCCAGGCAGCCGGCATTGTTCGGTGCATCCGGCACCAGGGTGCGCATGAAGAACAGCGCAGCCGACAGCATGGCAGCCGGCGATGCATTTACCGGTCCCGCCGTCTGGGCCTGCGAACCGGTAAAATCGATATCCAGCTCGTCGCCATGTTTTCGCACGGTGACGTGCAGCCGCACCGGATCCTGGCCAATACCGTCGCCATCCAGGGCGTCGTCCCACTGCGCCTGCCCGTCGGGCAGGCATTGCAGGGTCAGGCGCATCATCCTCTCGGCTTCCGCGAACAGGCGCGCGCTCCCTTCGAGAAAGGCATTGCGGCCATGGCGGCCGACCAGCCGGCCGATTTCACGGTCTCCCAGGCATGCGGCCGCCCATTGGGCGCCCAGATCGCCGTCCAGCAGGTCCGGCGTGCGTGAATTGGCCCGCAGGATCGTCCGTACCGCAGCGTCTGCGGTATCATCCCGCCACGCCTGAACGGGCGGGATCCGCATCCCCTCATGAAAGATCTCGCGCGCGTCGGGCGGCAGGGAACCGGGGGTCATGCCGCCGACATCCTGATGATGCAGGTTGGCCGCAGCCAGGGCCACCACTCTGCCGTCGACGACGATCGGGCGCACGACGACCAGATCCGGCAGGTGGGAGCCCCCGTGCCATGGATCGTTGAGAAGGAAGCCATCGCCTTGTCGCATCGTGTCGACGGGAAAGTGCTCGATCACGGCCGCGACCGCCGGGATCAGCGAGCCCAGCAGCAAGGGCAATGAACGCGCCTGGGCCAGCAGGCGGCCGTCGGGGAGGAAGAGCGCCGCTGCGCAATCGCCGCCTTCGCGCGCGACGGTCGAATGCGCACCGGAAATCAGGCAGTGCTGCATGCGATCGGCGATTCCCTGGAGGGTCAGGCGTAGCGGTTCCAGCCAGCGCGTATCGAACATGTCAGGCATCGCTCCGTCCCTTATCCGATGTGGGGTTCCTGGTTTCCGGGCGCGGGGCCGGCATCATGTGCCATGCGCCGTTCGTCCGTATCGCGCGCCATCCTTGCGGGACCCAGATTGTGGTGGTGGTCTCGGCCAGCCGGCAGGGTCCATGAGAGGGATGTCCCGATGCCGCGCGCTCCTGCTTCGGGATCGCGGTGCCGAGGGCGGGGCGGACCGGGACCGTCACCCGCCGCAGGCCCAGCACCCGTCGGTCATGTCCCGGCAGGAGATGCCCACGCAGGCGCGCATGTTGCATATCAAAGCGCGCGGCCAGCGCTTCCCGCGTATCGTGCGCGGGATCGAATGCCAGTTCGATCGGCGCATCCTGTCCCTGATAGCACAGGGCAATTGTCCAATGGACCGATGCGTCGGTGCCGGTCAGGGAATCGTCCGTCAGGCGGCCACATTCTTCGGCCACGATGAAATCGTCCAGACTCGTATCCAGCTTGCATTCGGCAAGGCTGGCGGTTCCGGCGTCCAGCAGCCCGAGTGCCGCCGCGATTCCCGCATGTGCCGGAATGCGGACAAGACGCACGCCGGCAAGGTCGGCGACTTCCGCCGCATGTTGCGCGCCTCCGCCGCCTGCCGCCACGAGGACGCAGTCCGACGGATCCAGGCCATGAGCGTAGGCATGGGTCTTGATCCCTTCCGCGATCGCGGCATTGCCGGCGGCCACAATGGCCTCGGCCATGTCGGTCAGGCTGCATCCCCGCACGGCCGCAAGAGGCGCCAGCGCGGCCTCGGCGAGATCACGACGCAGCACCAGTTCCCCTGCCAGCCGATCGGGCAACCGGTCCAGAACCGTCAACGCATCGGTCAGCGTCGCCTGCTTTCCGCCTTGCCCGTATGCGGCGGGGCCCGGGCGGGCGCCCTGGGATTCCGGTCCCAGGCGCACCGCGCCCGCCGCGTTCACCCTGGCGACGCTGCCGCCGCCCACCGGAACGGAGAAGACATCCGCGCTGCGCATCCGCAGCGTGAACGGCCCAAGAGTCAGCGTTGAAGAGATCAGCGGACGCCCGTCCTCGATCAGGCCGATATCCGTGGTGGTTCCGCCGATATCCATCACGATGAGGGGAACGTTGCCCCCCGGCTCGTTTTCGATCTGGGCCGCGATGCCGACCAGGGTTGCGGATGGCCCCGACATCGCCAGCGAAAGAGGGCATTGTGCGATCGTTTCGGCAGGGCTCAGGAACCCGTCGGAGCGCATGACCAGGATGTCAGGCAGGCCCAGGGCGCGGCACCCGCGCGCCAGTTCGCCTAGATAATGCTCGACCGCGATGCGGGCATAGGCATCCAGGGCGGTCGCCAGGAAGCGCTCGAACTCCCGGGGTTCGGGATCTACCTCGTGCGACAGCGACACGCGCAGATCCGGGGCACAATCGGCCAAGATCGCACGCACACGCTGTTCGTGTGCCGGATTGCGGCAGGCATGGAGGAACCCTACGGCCACGGCCTCGACACCGTGTTCGTGCCAGAAGCTTGCGGCGGCGCAAACCGCCGCCTCGTCCAGGGAAATGGCTTCGGAGCCATCCGCCAGAATGCGTCCCGCGACTTCCTTGCGCAGCGCGCGGGGAAACAGGGATTGCGGAACCGGGGGGGGAACCGCCATCGCGTACAGATCGCCGCGATTCTGCCGCCCTAGCGTCAGGACGTCCGCGAAACCCTCGGTGGTCAGGACGCCGACCGGCGGCGCCGTCCGTTCCAGCAGCAGGTTGGTGACGACGGTCGAGCCATGCGCCAGCCTGTCCACCTGGTCCGCCGCGATGCCGTGATGCTCCATCAACCAGGCCAGTGCCCGCAGAACAGACGCCGCCGGAGCGCCATCATAGGGGCGTTTGACGTCGAGCACCGTACCATCGGATGCGCGCGCGGCCAGATCGACATAGGTTCCGCCCATATCGAAGCCGATCGTCCAGCGACGCGAGGCCCGCGTCACGACCGGCCGGGCGGTCGCGGCCTTGTCTTCGTGCGTCATTTCATCCTCCTGCCTCGCGAGGCACCCCGGTGCCGTAACCCGGGACCGCGATCCGCCGACACACTGTTTCGACTTTGTTATGGACATCGCGGAGATATCAGGCAAACAAGTTGTTCTGATGCAGCAATCAGGAAGTCTGATGAATATCAGTCTAAGGCAGATCCGCGCCTTCATCGCCGTCGCCAACACCGGCAGCTTTACCGAGGCAGCGCGACGCATGCACCTGACGCAGTCGGCCGTCAGCATGGTCGTACGCCAGCTTGAGGAGGAGATGGCGTTGCCGTTGTTCGACCGGCACGGACGCGGCGTCACGCCAACGGCCGCGGCGATGGAATTTCTGCCGCTGGCGAGACGGATACAAGAGGATCTGGAACGGATTACCAGCGGTGCCAGGGACATCCGCACGCTGCAACGCGGCGCGCTTCGGCTGGGGGCGACGCAGATGCTGGCCTGCACCTACATTCCCGAAGTAATGCAAACTTTCGAGACCCGATATCCCCATATTTCCGGCCGGATCACCGACACGACGGTCGATGACCTGGTCGCGATGGTCAAGCGCGGAGAGGTCGATATCGGTATCGGTCCCGAACGCAGGACGGACGACGACGTGCGGCGCGATTTTCTGTTCGAGGTTCCGCTGCGCCTGATTTGCGCGCAGGGCCACCCGATGGCCGCACGCAAGCAGGTTGCATGGGATGAAATCACGAATATGCGCTGGATCACCTATTCGACTGAATTCACACACGATCTCATGAGCATGCTGCGGCGCGACACGTCGGCGGAAGACGGTTCGCGCACGCTGGATGTTCGTCACCTGACCACGGCGATCGCGCTCGCCGGACGCGGCGTGGGCATCACGGTGGCCCCCGATTACGTCATGCCCTTTGCCGCGCCGCTGGGTGCGACCACGGTCGAACTCATCAATCCTTCCATTTCTCGAAGATTTTTCGTCTACAGCCTGGCAGAGCGAAGCCTGATGCCGGCAGCTGAAACATTCTTGGCGCTCATGCGTGAGCAACTTCACCGCCCAGTGGAGGAATAAGAGCCTGTTTGGAAATGCACGTTGCCACGGCAGACGGTATGGCATCAAATTGCCTTATGTATTCATCAAAATAATTCGTTTGTCTGATGTTTGTATCGTAACGACAATCATTACAGAACGTGCCGTGCAGTGACCGTCCAACCGGTCGCGGCCGTCCAGCTAACGACAGACAGACGCGCCGCGCGGCCGGCGTGACAAGGCCACATTTCATGCATATTTGCGTCATCGGCACCGGTGTGCTGGGTACATGTACCGCCGCCTATCTTCAGAGGGACGGTCATCGCATCACATTTGTCGATCCGCGCGATGCTGGCGATGCCTGTTCATTCGGCAATGCGGGATCGCTATCGCCGAGCGCATGCCTGCCTGTCGGTATGCCGGGCATATGGCGCAAGGTTCCGCGCTGGCTGTTGGACCCGATGGGCCCGCTGACCGTGCGCTGGTCGTACCTGCCGTGCGTGGCCCCCTGGCTCGTTCGTTTCCTGCGTCACTCTACTCGTGCCGAGGTCGAACGCATTGCAACGGCGCTGCGCGCGCTGCTGACGCCGATCTTCGACGCCTATGACCCGTTGCTGGATCACGCGAACGCCCGCGACCTGGTTCGTCATGACGGGTGCCTGTATGTCTATTCGTCGCGCGAGACAGCCAGTCAATGGCAATGGGGCATGGACCTGCGCCGCAAGCTGGGCGTGGAGATGCGTGATGTCGGCCGGGAGGAACTGGAAGCGCTGGAGCCCGACCTTAAGGGACGCTTCCGCTTCGGCATCTTGGCGCCCCAGAACGGAGCGACGACCGATCCATCGCGCCTGGTCAAGGCCATTCATGCGCAATGCCTGCGCGACGGGGCCGTCCATCTGCACCGTCAGGTCACCGGTTTTGAGACAAGCGGGCGCAGGGTGCGGGGCGTACGCCTGGACGACGGCGAGTTGTTGGAGGTCGACGGCGTCGTGGTTGCCGCAGGCGCCTGGTCGGCACGGCTGGCCCGTGCTCTTGGTACGCGCATCCCGCTGGAGACGCAGCGCGGCTATCATGTGACGGTCAACAGTTCCAACCTCGCGCTGCGGCACACAGTGATGGCGGTCGAGCACAATCTGATGGTCAATCCGATGTCGATGGGCCTGCGTCTGGCGGGATCGGTCGAACTCGCGGGACTGAAGGCCGCGCCCAACTATACCCGTGCTCAGGCATTGCTGACGCGGGGGCTGGACATGTTCCCGCATCTGGACACCAGCCGCACGACGGAATGGATGGGTCACCGCCCCTGCCTGCCGGACAGCCTGCCGGTCATCGGTCGTGCCCCGGGCCAGGACAATGCCTGGCTGGCCTTCGGCCATGGACACGTCGGCATGTGCGGTGGTGCCCCCACAGGACGCGAGATCGCGAATCTGATCGCCGGACGCGCACCGACCATCGACCTGGCTCCGTTTTCGCCCGCACGCTGGCATATCATGAAACGCGGTGGCCAGCCATGAGCGGATTGACCCCGCCCATCGCGTCTGGTGACGTACGGCGCAACGCGGTGCGGCCGTGTAATGGGAAGGCTATCGGAACATGACCAGACACCCCATACTGATGCGGCGACGCTGCCTGTTCCTGGCCAGCGCGACCATGGCCACGGGGATGCTACGAGCGGCCGGCGTGCTGGCTGCCGATTTTCCGCAGCAGCCGATCACGATCATCGTACCCTTCCCCCCCGGCGGATCGACCGACCTGTTGGCGCGGCGTATCGGGGAAAAGCTTTCGTCTTCGCTGAGTGCGTCCGTCATCGTTCAGAATCGCGGCGGCGCAGGCGGAATCATCGGCAGCAACTACGTCGCCCATGCCCGACCCGACGGCTATACCTTGCTGTTCGGCGTCACCGGCACCAACGCCATCAGCGCCTCGCTCTATACGAGTTTGCCCTTCGATCCGCGGCACGATTTCATACCGATCAGCGTGATCGTCAGCGCGCCGTTGATCCTGGTCGTCAACGCGCATGAGCCGATCCAGAATCTGGAAGATTATATCGATTCCAGCAGGAAGAACCAAAACAGTATGACGTTCGGATCGCCTGGGAATGGTACGTCGATGCACCTGACCGGGGCCATGTTCGCGCAGGCTGCGGATTTGCGGTTGGTGCATGTTCCCTTTCATGGCAGCGCGCCGGCGATGCAGGCACTGCTGAGCGGACAGATCCAGTCGCTCTTCGGCGATATCGCGGTCATGGCGCCGCAAATCCGCGCCGGTACGTTGCGCGCCCTGGCCGTGACGTCGCAGAAGCGCCATCCGGCGTATCCCGATGTCCCGACGATCGCGGAATCGGGTTTCCCCGGCTTCGAGTCCCTGTCCTGGCAAGGGATTTTCGCGCCCGCCGCCACACCCGCACCCGTCGTCGACATGCTGAATCAACAGATCGTTGCGGCGGTGAAGGCCCCCGATCTATCACAGTTCTTCGCCTTGCGCGGTATGACCGTCGAGGGGCGTTCCGTTACCGACAGCACGGCGTTCGTGAATACCGAGATTACGAAATGGTCCGACGTCGTCAAGAAAACCGGGATCCATATCGGATGAAGATTACACATACTCCTGTTATACGGGCCGGCAAGCGACAGCCGATCAGTACTGTGGTCGAAACCTGCAGGAATCTGCTGTTCATATCCGGCCAGGTGCCCATGTCGGAGGGGAAGCCAGTCGGCGAGGATATTGCCACGCAGACGCATGCCGTCATCGACATGATCGCCGCGATCCTCCAGCAGCATGGCTGTGGGTTGGACGATATTGCGAAAACCATGGTCTGGCTGACCGATCCCGCAGATTATTCGGCCTTCAACACGGCATATGCCACGCGTTTCGTAGCGGATCCGCCCGCGCGCTCGACCGTCATCGCCCAATTGGTTGCTCCTGTCCGGATCGAGATGGAAGCGATCGCCGTCCTGTCCGCCGGGACACGGCCGGCCGGTTCCGTACCGTGACGATAACGCAGCGGGATTACTGGGCGGGCGGACTGGTCGCGATGACGGGCGCGACGGCGGCCTGGATCGGAAACGCCTACCGTGTCGGACATCTGGATGACATGGGGCCCGGCTTTTTTCCCGTCTGGATAGGGGGTCTGCTGGCCGCGACGGGGATCCTGATCATTCTGGGGGCCTGGCGGAATACCCGGCGCGTCGGGGCCGTCGAAACGCCCGGTGACTCGCACGGTAATGTCGGTGCCGCGGTCGCACCCGACGGGCGCGGAGCCGCCTGCGTCATTGCCAGCCTGATCGTCTTCCATCTCATGATTGAACAGGCGGGCCTGATCCCCGCGACGGTCGCGACGGTATCGATCGCGGCCCTGGGCGACCGTACCAATACCCCTGTCAGGATACTGGGCCTGGCGGCAATCATGTCCGTGGTGGCCTGGGTCGTCTTCTGGTGGGCACTGCGTGTCCAGGTTCCCTTGTTCTACGCATAATGCTGTTGGAGCCAATGCATGATCGCCCATTCCCTCCATGATCTTGGCTATGGCTTCACGATTGCCTTCCAGTGGCACAACCTGGCATGGTCCCTGTTCGGCGTTGTCATCGGGAACCTGATCGGGGTGCTACCTGGCATGGGGGTGCTATCCACCATGTCGATCCTGCTGCCGCTGACCTATACTATGCATCCGGTCGCCGCAGTCCTGATGCTGGCCGGGATATTCTACGGATCGCAGTATGGTGGGGCCATCAGTGCGATCCTGCTGAACCTTCCGTCGCATCCACCGCATGCGGTGACGTGCCTTGACGGTTATCCCATGACGCTGCGCGGCAAGGCGGGCACCGCACTGGGCATTGCCATGCTGTCGTCGTTCTTGGCAGCGTCCGTCGGCATTCTTGTCATGATCGTCGCGTCGCCAGTTCTGGTTCGCCTCGCCGATACATTTGGCGCGCCGGAGATGTTTTCGATCATGCTGCTGGGCCTGCTGATCGGTGCGACCATGTCGCGCGGGCCGGCATTGAAAGGTATTGCCGCGACCTTGCTGGGCCTGATGTTCAGTATGGTCGGCATGGATGCGGAAAGTGGCACCATGCGTTATACCTTCGGCACGTTCAACTTGGCCGATGGGCTGGAACTGGTGGCACTGGCGATGGGACTGTTCGGGATCGCCGATTTCATATTACATGCCAACAAGCCACGTCCACCGCTCGCACCGCTGTCGCTGGCGTTTCGTGACATGTGGCCGTCGCGCACGGAGATCAGGCAAGCCCTGCCGGCGGCCTTGCGCGGGACATTGATCGGGACGCTGTTTGGCGCCATGCCCGGTACCGGACCGACGATCACGACCTTCGTCGCTTATGCCCTGGAACGGCGCCTTTCCCGTCATCCCGAGCGTTTCGGAACCGGCATGGCCCAAGGCATTGCCGCCCCTGAGGCCGCGTCGCATGCCAAGACACAGGTGGATTTTATCCCGACCATGAGCCTGGGTATTCCAGGCGATGCGATGATGGCGCTGATCCTGGGCGCATTGCTGATTCAGGGTATCGAACCTGGTCCGCAACTGATCACCGACCACCCCGAAGTCTTCTGGGGGCTGATCGCGAGTTTCTGGATCGGTAATGTTCTGCTGATGGTTCTTAACATGCCGCTGATCGGGATCTGGATCAGGGTATTGCGCGTTCCGTACCGCTATCTTTTCCCCAGTGCCATCTTCTTCATCGCCATCGGGACTTACACGACGCAGAACAACCTGTTCCATGTCTGGGAAGTCCTGGCCTTCGGCATTATCGGTTCCGTGCTTCTGGTGCTGGATATCCCCGTCGCACCGGTTTTGCTTGGCTTTGTCTTGGGGCCGATGCTGGAGGAAAATTTCCGCCGGGCCATGCTCCTATCGCATGGTGATCTATCGATTCTGATACGTCATCCGGTCAGTGGGGTCTTTTTGGCATTGTCCGCGTTGCTGATAGGAAGCATTGCCACGGCCCGCTGGATACGATCGCTAGCCTTGATGAAGCGGGATTGAATCGCGCTTCCCTGCCTTGATCGGCTTAGCCGGCCGGTGAACCATTTTCAACACCGTTCCTCCGCAAGTTCATGTCGTGGTCAAGGGCCGCTCAAGCAGCTCTGTGAGTAGCCCCCCAGTTTTCTAGCGGGTTATGCACCGTGAGCGAGTGTAGCGGCGTTTCTGAGCATGAAGCATGCGAAAGCGATGACATGGAGACTTGCGAGCGTGGAAGCGTAGCGCTCGTAATCCTTGACGAGTCTGCGGCATCGTGTGCCCTCCACTGGCATTCCATCGGCTTTGCCGACGGAACCTTGGCCAGTTCCGCCCATGCGAAAGACCGTTCTACGACCCATCGGCGCGGCAGTAGGACAAAGCCGCGCTTGGCTTGGGGCAACTTGACGACTTCAAGCGCGATACGGTGCGTGCGGGCCGCCTCGTCTGGTTTTGGACCCGTACATCCCTGGTCGACATAGGCCAGTTCGACGCTTTCGTCTGTCACCTCCTGAATGGTGGCGGCGAGGCGTCCGACCTCGACGCGATCGTCCCGATTGGCTGGTGTGACGTGAAGGGCCAGCAGATGGCCGAACGTGTCCACGGCCCCATATGCAGTTTTGAGCCCTTTGTCGAACGCAAGGTTCGGCTGTTGTGGATGGCCGCCGTGGGATCGGCCTTGCGGCCGGAGGCCATGCGCAGCACAGCCCGCAGGTCAGATGCCAGTGCTTCGAAGCAGCCAGCCTCCAGCCAGCGGCGGGATTGCTGATAGACCGCCGACCAGGGCGTCAGATCGTTCGGCATGGCGCGTCAGGCAATCCCGTAGCGGATCACGTAGCGCAACTCGTTGAACAGTTCGCGCAAATCATGCCGCCGCCGTTCCGCGTTCTCTCGCATCAGAAGCAAATACGGAACAACCAACGACCATTCTTCGGCTGATACGTCAGAGGGATACGGCTTCCGAACTTGCGTCATCCAGCATTACTGAACCAATCACGCACAAAAATACATAACACCTTCTAGGACCGATCGACATTCAGGATTCCCCTCTTTTGGAAAGAGTGATTCATAGGGTACGGTGTTGGAACACTGAACGTGGGATGGGGATCAAGCGTTACGAGTTGAACAAGGGGCAATGGCAGCGGAGTGTAGCCTTTGCTCCCTGGCAAAGTTGGAGATGCGGGGTGCAGCGGAACGGATAACCGCATGTTCGTGAACGGCTGCCTTTGGGTTCTGCGCTCTGGTGGGCATTGGAAGGATCTGCCCGCGCGGTATGGCAAGTGGAAGACAGTGCATCGCCGCTTCAGCCGTTGGTGCGATGCCGGGGTGTGGGAAAAGATCTTCGCGGCGCTGACGGCCGATCGGAACAATCAGTATCTGATGCTCGATTCAACCATCGTTCGCACCCATCAGCAGGCCGCGAGCGGAAAAGGGGGGCCAAAGATCAGGCGCTGGGGCGTTCTCGAGGTGGTCTGACGACCAAGATCCATATGCTGGCCGATGCGCTGGGCCGCCCGCTGTGCTTCGTTGTCACGGCTGGTCAGGTTGGCGACGTCACCCAGGCGCCGGCCCTGCTCGCGGGTCAGGAAGGGGCGGCCGTCATTGCCGACAAAGCCTATGACAGCAATGCGTTACGTGCCCTCATCGCTCAGATGGGTGCAGAAGCCGTCATTCCTTGCAACCCGACCCGCAAGATTATCATCTCGCACGATGCCATCGCCTACAGGCTACGCAATCGTATCGAGCGGTGCTTCAACCGCCTCAAGCACTTCCGACGCTTCGCTACCCGATATGATCGACGCACCATCCATTTCCTCGGCTTCGTTCACCTCGCCTCAGCCAGGATCTGGATGGTGTGAATGTTGATCGGTGCTGGAACATGACCTCCCGTGCGCCGGAATTGGAAATATCCATGAAATTCGGTATATTTCAAGGTTAGCCTGTCAGAATGACGTGGAGATCGTGCCTGTCATACTGAATCGCGGCTCGACATAGAATTGGGCACCAGATCCGGTGGCGGAATAATTGCCGTTCACCAGGCGCACCGCATTCAGATTCGTTCCGACACCGACTACCCCCGTCCGTACAATGGAACCCGTCAGATTGGTGAAGTTCAGGCGGATCGTTGGAGCCTGGGCGCGCCAGAACGGCTTGAAATGATACCCCAGCGACAGCGTATCTGTCACATAGCCGGGAATACGCTGGTCGCCGGCAATGGTCACGGACTGCGGTCCCGTATAATGGACAGTGCCGTTTGCGAAAAAACCTTTATATGAATAGGTAAGGCCAAAATTCGCCATCGCATGTGGAGAAAGCGGGGCCTGCCTACCCTTGGTATGAAAAGCTGTGAGATTTCCAAGACTATCCTCGGCCGCGATATCCGTATCCATGCGAGCATTCAGATATTCGAACGACACGTACGGGCTGAAACCATGAATCGGCTGGGTCGCGAGCATGATATCGAAACCACGAGCCGTCTGATTGCCCGCATTGACAACGCCGGTTTGATTGTAGCCGATATAGGTGCTCAGAAGTCGATTGGTAATGTTGTAGTTGAACAGGTCGAGATCGGCTACGATATAATCATCGTGATACCGGTATCCGAGCTCTTCCTTTATGGAATACTGATTTTTAGGAAGCTGTCCCGTCAGAGCGCTGTTTGCAACGGCAGAAGGTGACGGCTGGCGGAAATCGCCTTCCGCATTGATGTAAAGCTGGTGGTGGCTATTGATCTGATAGCTAATGGAAAGGTGCGGCAGCGGTGCGGTCAGGTTCTGGCCGAGCCTGCTGCGACCGGGATAGGTGACGTACCACTGATTGTCCATGATATATTTGAATCCAGCATTCACCAGAAGACGATTTTCGAAATATTTCGCCGTATGCTGGACGAACAGGGATTGTATTTCATATCCTGTTCTGTCCCCGCTATAGATGCGCGAACCATTGGAATAGATCTGATATTCCTGATTTGCCGGATTCGGGCTCGCCCCGTTGGACAAGGTCGCACTTTCGGCCACATGTTCTGTATAGTCATGGTTTTCATACCAATACCCGAACTCGAAATGATTGTGTCGATCGATATCGTAACCGATCTTGGCAGTGGCGCCGACGCGCCGGTCGCCATTGCCGATATATTGGCCCGACAACGGGGTGCCAGCGGCAACTGGTGCGCCGGAACGGTAGGTATATCCATTGTCGAGACCCGCGAAGCCGTCTGACCAGCTGCTCCAGCCCAGTCCGTAATTGTAATAGGGGTGGAGATCGAACGCTATTTTTCGTGTCAGGGCAATGTGAATCGGCGCGTTGATGAAGATATTGTTCCAGTGATTGACATTATTTTTCCAGGAATCATTGCCGGCGGAGTCGATCCCAGGCATCCGGCCGTAGCCGTTCCCGGTATGCTTGTATTGTAGGAACTGGCCGACCGTCGGATAATTATCCACGACGAAATCTTCATTGTTCCAGGACATGAACAATTTGGCGAGCGATCCGTTCGTCCAATCCTTGCGTACGCCGAAATCGAGGTGATGGCGCTGGTTGATGCCGGCCCCCATCCAGGAACGTGCGTGCGTGTTGGAAAATGACAGATAACCCCGCACACCGGAATTTCCGATATCGCCGCTTTCGAGACGCAGAAACTCTCGCGAAAGATTATTCGTGCCGTAGGAAAAATCAGTCAGGACGGCGAATTTGTGCGATGGCGTATGCGTAGTTTCGTTCAGTACGCCAGCCGCGGCCGTCGTTGTCGGCAGATCGATCGCGGATGAGCCTGGCATCATGCTCACGCTGTCGAGATTCTCCGAATCGATATTTTCAGCCAGGTAGGCGGCGGTCGTGGCCGAGGCACCGTCGACCAGCAGGGCCATGTCGTCATCAGTGAGACTGCGACTCTGAATGCGCCCCCCCTGCATGCCGGACGTATCGGGCGTGGAGACACTGACGCTGGGTAGATTCTTGATCAGGTCGAGGGCGGTACTGGTCGGATTGCGAGTTTCGATATAGTCCCTGGTTACTGTCTGAATTGCATATGGCTCGGTTTCGACGCGCATCATGCCGCCGCCGCGGCCGCGTTTATTCTGGGAGTCCTCGACCGTTATGCTCTCGCCGGCAGGCGGTTTCGCAATGTTACCTGCCATATTTGCCTGTTTCGCGATACGTTGGGGCTTACGCGCATCGTAATACGGGACCGGTTTCCTCTCCTCGGCATGGATGGAGGGTACTAAGACGGCCAGATCTCCGAACAGGAATGTGCAGAGAAGAAGGTTATTCTTCGACAGCAGCCTGTTCATACAATGACGAAACAGCATTGCGCTTAACTCCTTCTGTCGTATTTTGTATTTCATGAAGAATAGAAGATGGGAAAACACATTCTCGATGTGTTGAACATCTGGATCCGGACGAAAGTATTATCTCAGCAGGCGTACATGGCCGCCTCTGGTTTCTGGAGTTTTGTTTTGATGTAGAAACATTATGGAGGTAAAAAGAACAATATTTTTACCATTAGGTGAATCCGTTCAGTATTTCCTGAAGATCCATACGCATGATATGCTGCCTTGTTGAAGTTTCAACTACAGATTGGCCGCCTTTTTTTACAACTTCGAGAAGATCGGCATGTTCTGCCACCGTGTTTTTTAGAGCAGTCGGCGATCTGCGTAGGTTTATTCTTAAATACGGTTCGAATACCGTATATTGTCGCTTGATTTCGTTTACCAATTGCGGGCGCCCGCAATTGGTCAGGAACACGTCATGAAACTGCTCATGCGCCCGCACAAACCAGTCTATGTCGCTGCCTGCGGCTGCCAGTCGTTGAAGGGCGAGTTCCGCTTCGGCAAATTCTCTCTGCTTCATTTGGGTCGAGGCATGCACCATGGCAAGCCCCTCCAGAACGGAACGGATCTCACATAATTCGACAATTTGTTCACGGCTCAGGCTCGTGACGATAGCCCCCCGGTTCGATCGGAGTTGCAGAAAGCCTTCGGTCGCCAGTTGCCGGATCGCTTCCCTTACGGGAATGCGACTGACCCCCAACTCGTCCGCAACGGTTGCAGAGACGATATGGGTTCCCCCCGGCAACTGACCGGAGCGGATCTTCTCCAGCAAATGGAGATAGACCAACGTCTGCGCACTGTGACCATCGGTTGCGGCCAAAACCATCCGTCCTTTCGCCCTTTTGCATCAACGTTTTGTAATAGCAGCACTCTTCGTTGCAGAAGACCACTGTTTGGGTCGGGCAAGTGGAGCATATGCGCGAAAATGAATTGTTGACAAGAGCATTTTGAATGCGATGAATGATTGTATCCAATCTGACCGGGGAGGGATTTGTGCGTGGCCCTGCTTCATGCATCCATTGCGGTTGATGATATCGAGGCGGCACAGACTTTTCTGTGCGCGATGTTCGGTCTCACGCCGCTTCTCGACCGCATTGACATTACCGACGCCTTCACGCGGATGACTGGACACGCGGTGGATCGCTGCCTGCTTTCCCAGCTTGCCGGGCCGGAAATTCCGGTTGCACTCGAACTGATCGAGGCAGGAAGGCTGCCGCGCGCTTCATTTCCGCACGCTCACTTTTCTTTCTCGGTTCCCCAGCTCGATGACGCCATGGCGCGCGCGTTCCGCCTGGGGGCCCGTGCGCGCGGCGTGATCACGCAATTCGATGAAGGGCGCTCGGTTTATCTTTCGATCCCCGGCGGGATGACGATCGAACTGGAGGAACTTGTATGACTGAGCAGGATCAGACGCTGCGGTTGGAGCGCTATCGTCGCCTCTGGCGGTTTCGCAGTTTCGACGACGCCTGCCTTGAGGCATTGAGGCGAAATGTCATTCATGGCGAACTTCATGTCGGCATCGGACAGGAAGCGATCGCTGTCGGTATGGCGGAGTCGCTGCGTCGAGATGACGCCGTGGTTTCCACACATCGCAACCATTTCCACGCGCTGGCAAAGGGCGTGGATCGTCGCGCCCTGTTGGCGGAAATCTGCGAGAAGGCGGAAGGTCTGTGTCGCGGCCGTGGCGGGCATATGCATCCTTTCGACGTGGAAAATAATTTTTCCGCCACTGGAATCGTCGGCGCGTCGCTGCCGGTCGCTCTGGGGTACGCCTATGCCTTCCATTTGCGTCAGTCGGATGCGATCGCCGTCGGCATAGCGGGCGACGGTTCCAGCCATACCGGCGCTTTTCATGAAACCATGGTCATCGCCGGTGCGCAGAAACTACCGCTTCTGGTCCTGGTCGAAAACAATTCGCTCGCGATATCGATTCGCTTCGATCAGATCTCGCCCACGCGTACGGTTGCGGAACGTGCCTCGGCATATGGCGTGCGTGGCATGCATGTGGATGGAACCGACGTCGATGCGATGACCGATGCGTTCGCCGAGGCCAGCCGCCATATCCGTGCGGGAGGGGGGCCGGTTATCCTGGAGGCGACATGCGCGCGCTTCCGTGGCCATTTCGAGGGCGATCCGGAAGGATATCGCAGCCGCGAGGAACGCCAGCACCTTCGCGCGCAATTCGATCCCCTGCGCCTCTATCGCGACCGCCTGGAGGCTTTTGGCCTGACGTCTTCCGAACTCGATGCCGTCGAGGCGGCGGAAAAGGCCGCGGCACGCGACCTGCTGGCCGAAATCATGGCACTGCCGCAGCCGGATCCCGAAGGTGCATTGCTTTATCGTTTTTCCGAGGAGGTCTGAAAGATGAATGCCAGCACGCTTGCCACCGAGGCCGTTACGGATCGTTCGGGGTGGCAGCTTTCGGCGCTTATCGCCGAGACGATCGCCTGGGAAATGCGGCGCGATCCGTCCGTTTTGTGCATCGGCGAGGATATCGGCCGGGCTGGCGGTGTATTCGGCGCGACGCGGGGGCTGCTCGACGAATTCGGCGCCGGACGGATCATGGATGCACCGATCGCCGAAATGGCGTTCGCCGGCATGGGCGTGGGGCTGGCACAGGCCGGCATGCGCCCGCTTGTCGAACTGATGTTCGTCGATTTCCTCGGCGTCTGCCTGGAACAGATCTTCAATGCGGCGGCCAAGATCCCGTATATGTCCGGTGGCAGGCAGAAGATGCCGATCGTGTTCAAGACCGCGGGCGGATGTATCGGCTCGGCGGCCCAGCATTCGCAATGCCTGTGGGGATTGTTTGCGCATCTGCCGGGGCTGAAGGTTGTCGCTCCGTCCAATCCGTTCGATTATCGCGGCCTTCTGACTTCTGCGATCCGCTCGGACGATCCTGTGATCTACATCGAGCACAAGGGACAGTTGCTGAAGAAGCTGTCCGATTTCCGCAATAACACCCCTATCCCCGACCGTGCCTATACCGTGCCGTTCGGGCGCGCGGTCGTGCTGACCAAGGGGCGGGACGTGACGCTCGCCACGCTGTCCTCCATGGTCGAACACGCACTGGAGGCCGCGCTCGTTCTGGAGCAGGAGGGGATTTCCGTGGAGGTTGTCGACCTTCGGACCGTCGTGCCACTCGACCATGATACGGTCGCGCGCTCGGCCGCCCGGACCGGCCGGCTGCTGGTGGTGGACGAGGATTATCTCAGCTTCGGCCTTAGCGCTGAACTCTGCATGCGGGTGATCGAGCAGATCGGACCCGGCGCGCTGCGTCAGGTCGAGCGCCTGGCGGTGCCCGATGTACCCGTGCCCGCCGCGCTGGCGCTTGAACGCAAGGTGGTGCCTGGAGTCGACATGATCATCGACCGCGTGCGCACAATGGCAAAGGGGGCCTGATATGCCCGATGCCCTTGTGATCGGCGCGGGCGGCGGGATTGGCCGCGCCTGCGTGGCTGCCCTCGCCGCCCGCGGCTTCTTGGTGACAGCGGCGGATCGGTCGCTCGCATCCGCCCAGTCGGCGATAGAGACCCTGGGCGCGGGACATACGGCTGCCGAATGCAATGTCTGCAATGCCGATATGGTCGACCATGTTGTGGCATCACGTCCTTTCGCCGCCATGGTCTATACGGCCGGCATCGTCGCGACGATGGCGATCATCCATACGGACTTTTCCTTGTGGCGTAGGATCATGGCCATCAATCTCGACGGCGCCGCCATCGTGGCCTCGGCGATGGCCCGCCAGATGGTCGAACGTCAGGAGGGTGGGGCAATGGTCTTCGTCTCCTCCGCTGCCGGGGTGCGTGGAGAGGCCCATGCCTCGGCCTACAGCGCGTCCAAGGCCGGGTTGATTGGAATGGTGCAGGCCGTCGCGGCGGAACTGACCCCGCATGGCATCCGCGTCAACGCGGTGGCACCCGGCAATGTGGATACTCCCATGCTGCGCGAGGTCGCGGCGGGAATTGCCCAGACCCGTGGCGTGGCGTTCGAGACCGTCTGGAACGCGCTTGCCCACGCAGGGGCGGCGCAGCGCCTGATCGATCCGGCAGAGGTCGGCGGCGTGTGCGCCGCTCTCTGCGCGTCGGAATTTTCTGCTGTAACCGGTGCGACCATCGGGGTCGATGCCGGTTACATGCTTGCCTGAAAGGATATTGCATGACCAAGCCGGCACAGTTGGATCGGGCCGCGCGGGACCAGGATGCAGGGCCAGAGCGCACGGGGGGCATGCGCAATGCGGGATCGCCGACGCCCGCCGTGTTTCCCTCGCCAGAATCCATGCGGCCGACGCTGGTAGGACGCGATTTCGTCGTTTCGGCCGGTCATCCGATTGTCGCACAGGTCATGTCTGAAATCCTGGCCAATGGCGGTACGGCGGTCGATGCTGGTGTGGCCGGCGGCCTGCTGTCCAACGTAGTCCAGGTGGATATGTGCAATCTCGGCGGCGTCGCGCCGACCCTGATCAGGCGTGCGGACGAGGATGCGATCTGGTGCATCGACGGTGTCGGCAGCTGGGGCGCGGACGTCACGCTCGACGCGTATCTGCGCCGTCATGACGGCGCGATGCCCATCGGCTCGTCGGTCGGCGTGGTTCCGGCCGCCTTCGCCGCGTGGTGTACCGCGCTGGAACGATTTGGAACCTGGCGACTGCGCGATGTCATTGCTCCTGCCATCGATTATGCCCGCCGGGGGTTCCCGCTCGATCTCCGCTCCGCCAAGGCGTTCGAACTGCTGGGCAGCGGCTTCAAGTTCTACGAGGGGTCGCGCGCCATCTACTGGCCGCACGGCCGGCCGCCGCATCCGGGTGAAATCCTGGTGCAGGAGGCGCTGGCCGACAGCCTGGAACGCCTGGCAGCCGCAGATACCGGCACGCGGGAGGAGGGGATCCGCGCTGCCCACGACCTGTTTTACAAAGGGGACATGGCGCGCGAGCTGATCGCCTTTCACCGCGAGACGGGAGGCTGGCTGACCGAGGCGGACATGGCGGCGTTCCAGTCCCGCGTATCGCGCGCACCTTCGGTCACGTTTCGAGGCTGGAACGTCTACACGCCTGGTATCGTCGGCCAGGGTCCCGTCATGCTTCAGGCGCTCGGCATTCTTGAACGCACGCCTCTAGAGGATTTCGGACGCGGGTCGCCCGATCATCTGCACATGATGGCCGAGGCAATGAAGCAGGGCTTCGCCGAACGCGAAAAATATTATGTCGATCCGGATTTCGCCTCCATCACGGTCGAGACGCTGCTGTCCTCCGACCATCTCGATGCGCTTCGCATGGAAATCGGCCTCGATAGTGTCCTGCCCGGCGCGGCGTTATCGTCGGCTGCCGGGCGTGGCCGCTGCGATACCACTTACATCGCCGTCACGGATGCCGCAGGGAACGTGTTTTCGTCGATGCCGTCGGATACGATCGACGGCGCCCCAATCTGCCCGGCGCTGGGCTATTTCGTCTCGCCGCGCGGAGTACAGAGCCGGATCGATCCCGCGCATCCTTGCGCGATCGCACCCAACAAGCGTCCGCGTCTCACCCCCGCGCCGGCGATCCTGCACAGGCCCGAGACAGGTGAGATCCTGGCGCTCGGCAGCCCTGGTGGCGACATGATCGTTCAGGCGATGGTGGAGAGCACGGTCGACATGATCGCGTTCGGCATCACGCCGCAACAGGCCGTCGAAAGTCCCCGCATCGCCACCTTTTCGCATCCTGGTTCGTTCTACCCGCATCCGGCATTCCCGCTTCGCCTGGCTGTCGAGGAGCGGGTCGATCCGCAGATACGCGAAGAACTGTCCCGTCGCGGCCACGACATCTATGTCTGGCCCGCGTTCGAATTCGACGCCGGCGGCATTTCCATCGCCGGGTATCGCAAGCTCGATCCGACGGGAGTGCCCGTTCTGGTGGCGGCGGCCGATCCCCGACGCATTACCTATGCGGCGGGACGCTGACGTGACGACCTATCTCCCCCCTGACCCGGATCTGGACCTGACGGCGCTCATGCACATGCGTGCACGAGAAACCGGCCTGAAATGGCACGACGACGAAACGGCCGACATCATTCTCAACCTGGAACGCGCAGCGGGTTTCCACGCACTTGTCCGGAGCGTCTTGCGGGAAAGCGAGCAGACATGAGTGACGTAGCGATGCCCGATGATACCGCCCGTGCGACCGCGCGGCAACGCGTCAGTGCCACCCTCACGCGGATCGAGGCATTGCGCCCGCTCAATGCGGTTACCGCCATACTGGCGGCGCGCGCGCTCGACCGGGCCGACCGCATCGACGCGTTGCATCACGCCGGCCAGCAAGCGGGGGTGCTTGCCGGCATGCCCTTTGCAGCGAAGAATATTTTCGACGTGGCCGGACTGACTACCCGGGCTGGAAGTCGGGCGACGGAGAACGATCCTCCGGCAACGGAGGACGCCGCCGTTATCCGCCGGCTGGAAGACGCCGGCGCGATTCTTGTCGCGCTGACGAACATGGACGAACTTGCCTACGGCTTCACGGGCGAGAACGTGCATGACGGCGATACCGTTAATCCGTACGGCGGGGGATTGAGCGCCGGCGGATCGTCTTCGGGCTCCGCCGCGCTGGTCGCAGCAGGTGCCGTGCCCTTTGCGCTCGGCACGGATACCAACGGGTCGTCACGCGTGCCGGCGGCATTGAGCGGTGTGGTGGGGTTCAAGCCCACGTTCGGCAAACTGTCACGCGCGGGGGTCTATCCGTTCGTCGACGCTCTTGACCACGTCGGCATCCTGGCCGCCGACTGCCCGACAGCCACCACGGTCTGGCAGGCCATGACGGGCGAACATGCTGCGGAGGGACACCTGTCCTGTGCGCGGCTGGACGGGTATTTCGAGACGCCCCTGCACCCCGACGTCGTCACGGCGGTGACGCGGGCCGGTGCCATCCTGAAGGCTGAACGCACGGCATCCTTCCCATTGGCCGAAGCCGCACGGGCGGCTGCGTTCCTCATGACCATGGGGCAAAGCGGCCGCCGGCATCTTGCCGGGCTGAACGCGGGCGCCCAGAACTTCGGAGCCCCCTGCCGCAATCGCCTGCGCGCGGGCGCGCTGCTGCCCGACGACTGGCTTGCCGCCGCCTATCGGATGCAAGCGCTTGCCCGCGACCAGATCGATGCCCTGCTGTCCGATGTGGACATCTTGCTGGCGCCCGCCGCACCGTGTCCCGCCTTTCCGCTGGGCTCGGCCGAATTGACGGTCGCGGGCGAGGTGCTGCCAATCCGGCTGGGCATCGGAAAATTCACGCAATGTCTGACCCTGACCCATGTTCCGGTCGCCGTGGCCGCCGTAACGGGGCCGGAAACGGGCCTGCCGGTCGGCGTGCAAATCGTTGCCGCGCGTGGTCGCGAGGACCGACTGCTTGCTGCGCTGGCCACGCTCGACACCGCCGGATTTCGCATTACGAGGTGACATCATGACTGATTATCCGATCAACTTGCCCGAGGTGGTGGCGGAAGTACGCGCCGTCTTCGACCGTTACGAAGCAGCGCTTCTGGCGAACGACGTGCCGGTGTTGGAAGAGCTTTTCTGGAACAGGGCCGAGACGACGCGTTATGGTGTGGGGGAGAACCTGTATGGGTGGCAGGATATCAGCCTATTCCGGCGCGCCCGTCGTACGGGAGCCTTTCAACGCGATCTTATGAAGACGATCATCACGACATACGGGCGCGATTTCGCCACCGCGAACACGGAGTACCAGCGCGCTGATCACGACCGGAGCGGGCGCGAGACGAAGACGCTGCTGCGTACGTCGGACGGATGGCGGGTCGTCTCGGCCCATGTGAGCCTTTTGGGCGAGACGGTATAGGGCGCGACAGGGTAGGGGCCGGGTAACGACATGGTCTGTTTCCGACATGCTGCACCACTGTCGCGTCGTGCGCTTGCGAAATTCCTGGCGATCGCGGGCGGCACGGCCATGGTCGGCCCGCCGCGGGGCAGTGCCGCGCGCGACCGGGACAAGACGATCGTCTTCGCGTTGCCCGATCTTGTCGGCAATTTCGAACCGCAGACATGGATCGGCTTCGGTGATAGTGTCCATGTGGTCGATATGGTCGCCCGGGGCCTGACCCACATGGATTTTTCCGATCCAGTACCGCAACCGGCCGTCGCGGAAAGCTGGAGCCTCTCGCCTGACGGTCTGACATACGATTTCAGCATTCGCCGGGGGCTGACATTCCACGACGGCACTCCGGTGGATGCCCAGGCCGTGCTGCGTACGTTTAACCGCATGATCGATTCCACGGACCCGACACGTCCGGATATGTCATTCGCCCTGGAAAATCTGGGCGGCGCCAATATCGCGGGCTTTTCCGTACCGTGGCCGAACACGTTTCGCATCATATTGAAAAAGCCCGATGCCGCGCTCCCCGGCCGTCTCTCCCGGCCCGACATGGTCATCATTTCCCCCCGGACGCTGTCGGAAAAAGGGCGGCATATCGGACCGGACCTCAGCGCCTGCGGGCCGTACAGGATCACCTCCGTCACTTCGAACGAACGGGTGGTACTGGAAGCGTTCGACGGTTTCTATGCCGGCCGCCCCGCGACCCGGCGCGTCGTCATGGAAGTGATTCCGGATCCGCTGGCCCAGATTTCCGCACTGGCGAGCGATCAGCTTAACATCACGAACTCCGTTCCCTATTCCAATATCGACCGCCTGGGGCGCATGGAGGGCCTTCGTTTCACCCGTCCGGCAGCCTTCATCACCACGGCGCTCGCCATGAACTGTTCGGCGAGGAAGCTGGCCGATCTGCGGGTGCGCCAGGCGATCAATCACGGAATCGACCGTGAGGCCATCATTGCCGACGCCTTCTTCGGCAAGGCGGAACTGCCCGGATACATCACGCCGAAATCCGAACCAGGCTATGATCCGAGCCATATGGATCTTTCGGCCTTCGACCCGGAAAAGGCCAGTGCTCTTCTGCGTGACGCGGGCATGATGGGCATGGAACTGACGATCCTGTCCGAAAATAACGGTTTCTGGATGCGGCTGGGACAGGTCGTGGAACGTTCGCTGCGGACGATCGGGATCCGTGCGACGGTGGACTATCTGGATACCGGGACCTTCAATGCCCGGGCCTTCAGCAGGACCGGGCACGATGCCTGCTTTCTTCAGCGTTCCGCCTTCTTCCCCGACCCGGATGGGCGGTTCTCGCCCCTGTTCGCGACCGGCTGTACGGTCGCCGAGCATATGACGGCACAGACGGGCTTGCCTGATCAGCCAGCGCTCGATCAGGCGATCGCGGCGGCCAATGCCGAGCACGATCCCACACGGCGTGCAGCACGCTACGTCGCCATGAACAGGTTCATGGCCGAACGGATGCTGCCGGTGGCCGCTATGGTCAATACGTTCATGCCCGTTGTCGCCTCCGCCGGGCTGCGCGGCATTCCCGTGAACGCGCTTGGAACCTTTCGTACATTTCTCGAGGATGTCGTGGTCGATGCATAGGCTGACCCCGTTCGCGATGCCGGTCGTTCTGCCATGGACGATCCTGGGCCTGTACCTAGCGGTCGCAATTCTGGCACCGTATATCGCGCCTGCCGATCCGCTGGCCGCGACGGGTGCGCCGCTGTCTCCTCTCTTCGGTTCCAGCGGCATTCTGGGCACGGACGGATTCGGGCGCGATGTTGCTTCCCGGCTGATATGGGGCCTCCGTCCCATGTTGGCCGTTTCGTTTGGCGCGGTCTTTCTCGCCACGCTTGCCGGGGGCGCCTACGGGCTGGTCGCCGGGGGGATTGGTGGCAGAACCGACTGGCTGATGATGAGCGTCGTGGACGTGATGATGTCCATCCCCCTCATTCTCGCCGCCATTCTGGTGATGGCTGCGCTCGGCGGCTCGGTCATCAATCTGATCATTTCCGTCGGTATCTCGCAGATTCCGGTCTTCGCGCGCCTGGCCCGCGCTCTTGCCTCGGTCGAAGCCAGGAAGGAATACGTCCTGGCAGCGCGTGCCGTCGGCCTCTCGCGGTTCCATGTTCTGGTGCGCGAAATCCTGCCTAATATCGTGCGTCCGCTGCTGGTGCAGGCCGGTTCGGTCGTCGCGACTGCCGGACTGACCGCGGCCGCGCTTTCCTATCTCGGCCTCGGCGTGCGACCGCCGGCGCCCGATATCGGCTACATGGTCAAGGAAGGGCAGGAACTGATCTTCATCGCTCCGGGACAGACCCTGTTGCCCGGACTCGTGCTGGGCGTCTTCGCATTGACCGCCGCGCTCTGCGGCGAGACGATCGGACAGGAGCGTCGCCGATGACCAGCGGTCTCCTGCGCCGGGTCGCGACTTTGCCTTTCATGCTGCTTGCCGTGGCAAGCCTGATTTTCGCGATCATGCACGCCTTGCCGGGCTCTATGATCGAGAGCTTGTCCGCGCAATTCGTATCGGACGCGCAGCGCGTCCGGCTGATGGCCGGCCTGGGCCTGGACCAGCCCTTGTGGCGGCAATATCTGGTCTATCTCAACAGTCTCGCGCATTTCGATTTCGGCATTTCCGCCCAGACCGGCAAATCCGTGGCAACGATGATCGGCGAGACATTGCCGGTCACGATGGAAATGGCTGGGGCGTCCTTCGTGGTCATGACGGTCTGTGGCCTCGGGGCGGCCCTGATCGCGGTGCATGCGGCCGACGGTCCGGCCGATGTGGCGATACGCCTTCTGTCGATCATCCTGTCTACATTGCCTTGGTTCTGGCTGGGACTAGTCCTGATCATGATCTTTTCGCTCTGGCTCGGCTGGCTTCCCTCCTTCGGGCGCCTTCCACCATCGATCGACTATCGGCCCGTGACCAATTTCGTGATGATCGACGCGGTGATTCTTGGACGGCCCGATCTGATCGGCCCGTGGATATCCCACCTTGTCCTGCCATCCCTGACGGTCGGGCTGACCTCCTCGGGCGTGGTGATGCGGCTGGTGCGGTCGGAAATCCTAGCGACGATGAAAAAGGAGTTCGTTCTGACCGCGCGGATGAAGGGCATTGGTGCGAACAGGATTTTCCTGCGGCATATCCTGCGCAATGCGGCGGTCGGGATCATGACGGTGCTGGGAGCGCAATTCGGCGCGATGCTGGGCGGATCGGTCGTGGCCGAAGTGGTGTTCGGCTACCCCGGTATCGGACGCATGCTCGTCCGGGCGATCGAAAGTCGCGATTACCTGACTGTACAAGGTGCGGGCATCGCCATCGCGGCGCTATATATCCTCGTCAATTTCATGACCGACCTGGCCTGCTTGTACGCCAATCCGCGCCTGCGCGACGGGGTATGGTCATGACCGCGCTGCTCGACGTCCGCGCGCTCAGCGTGTCGTTCGGGCCAGGCGGCGCGCGGCGGACCATCGTCGATCGCATCGATTTCTCGATCGGACGCGGTGAGATCGTCGCACTTGTCGGTGAAAGCGGATCGGGAAAATCGGCTACCGCGCTTGCGCTCTCACGCCTCAACGAAGGCCCGCGCTGCGGATATTCCGGCGAGATCCGCCTTTCCGGGCGGAATATTCTGGCCCTCGATCACCCCGATCTCCGGCGGCTTCGTGGACGGGCCATCGCGACGATCTTTCAGGACCCGCTGAGCGCGCTGAATCCGTCGGAAACCATCGCGCAGCAGATCGCCGAAGGGATGCGCGCCCACGGCATGGCCGGTCCAGACGCGGACGACCGCATCACGCGGCTGCTCGGCGAGGTCGGCATCCACGATCCCGACCGCGTCACGCGCGCATATCCGCACCAGATTTCCGGTGGCCAGCGCCAGCGGGTCATGATCGCTCTCGCCCTGGCGTGCGATCCGGAACTGCTGATCGCGGACGAACCGACGACGGCGCTGGACGTGACGGTGCAGACGCAGGTTCTGGCCACCCTGTACCGGGCGGTTCAGAAACGCGGCATGTCGGTTCTGATCATAACGCACGACATGGGCGTGGTCGCGGGCATGGCGGATCGCGTCATGGTCATGTATGGCGGCCGGATCGTGGAAAGCGCGCCGGTCGAGACGTTGTTTGCGCTTCCGCGCCATCCTTACACGCGGGCCCTGCTCGACTGCGCCAGACATGTACGTGACGCGTCGGGGCATTACGCGACTATTCCTGGCACGGCGGAAACGGCGTTCGCATTGCGTGCCACGCAGGGCTGCGCGTTTGCGCCGCGATGCCGCCGGGCCAGGCCGGCATGTTTCACGCATCAGCCCGAATTGGCCGAATGTAGTGATACCGGACGCGTCGCCTGCCACTTTCCTCTTGTCGGATCAAAGATCGATGGTTGAACCGATTTTAAAGGTCGAGGACCTGTCGGTGACATACCGGACGGCCGGAGGACAGCATCATCTTGCCCTGCATCCGCTTTCGCTGACGATCGCACCCGGCGAGACACTTGGTCTAGTCGGAGAGAGCGGATCTGGAAAATCAACGCTAGGACGAGCAATCATCGGATTGACTCCACCTTCTGGTGGCCGCGTGCTGTATCGTGGACGCGACGTGTCGCATGCTCTCCGCAACACGAGCGCCCGTCATGGCCACACCATCCAGATGGTGTTTCAGGACCCGTATTCCTCGCTGAATCCTGCGCGAAAAATTGCGTCGGCTATTGGCGATGTCCTGGGCGTGGCGAGGGTGCAGCGCGGGCAAAGAGCCCGCCGCGCCGCGGAACTGATGCGCAAGGTCGGACTGCCGGCCGAGGCACTGGGCCGATTTCCATCCGATTTTTCCGGCGGACAGCGACAGCGTATCGCTATTGCCCGTGCACTGGGGGCAACGCCCGACCTGATAATCGCCGATGAACCGATTTCCGCCCTGGATGTCTCGGTCCAGGCGCAGATCCTGAACCTCCTGATCGATCTCCGGCGGGAAAACGGCCTGAGCATGCTCTTCATCTCGCATGATCTGCGGATCGTCTCGGACATCTCGGACCGTGTGGCAGTGCTGTATCTGGGTCGGTTGGTGGAAATCGGGCGGGCCTCGCGGATTGCGCGCGCGCCGGCGCATCCCTATTCCGCAATGCTTTTCCGCAATATCGCAGTGCCCGACGTGGAGAAGACACGCCGGCTGTTCCGTGGCCAGTCGGCCGACGAGGACGTCGTGCCGTCCAGTCCTGCCTCTGATCGCCTGTGCGCTTTCGCTGCGCGTTGCCCTTATGCGCGCGATCCCTGCGCGACCGTCGCGCCGCCGAACCGGAACCTACCCGATGGTGACAACGTCCTGTGCCATTTCCCGTTATACGAACGTGCCTGACTGGAGCCCGACATGATTATCGATGCTTACAATAACATTTGGACTGCACAGCAGAAATCCGACTACCTGACGTCTGAGACCTATTCGGTCGAGATGATGCTGCGCGACATGGACGATGCCGGGGTGGACATGGCTGTTGGCTGCTCGCTCGGCCAGATGATCGACAATGACTATACGGCATTGGTCGGTTGGACATACAGCGACCGCATCATTCCTTTTGGGCAGGTGAACGCACGTGCCGCCGATGCCGCCGACCAGGTCCGCCGGGATCATGACCGGCACGGTTTCAGGGGGCTTAAGCTGCACCCCGTACTGCACGGCTACCATGTGGTTGATCATGGGCTGCTGGACCCAATTTTCGACGCATGTGCCGAACGCGGCATCATGGTATTGTTCAACGCACTGGACGACGCCTTTATCCATCCTCTGGGAATCGAGGAGATTGCGAAACATTATCCTTCCGTTCCCACGATCATCGCCCACATGGGCACGGTCTGGAACGTGAACGAGGCGATACTGGTCGCGAAGCGCACGCCGAACATCTATCTCGAAACTTCGTCGACCCAATTGATCGAAGTCCGCATGGCCTATCGCGATGTCGGCCCGGAAAAGATCATCATGGGCACTGATTGGCCCGGTAGCGATTTCGATCTCGAGCGCAGGAAGATCGCAAAGGCAGTACCCAACCCGGCGCACCGCGCCATGATCGAGGGAGAAAATCTGCAGCGACTGCTCGGCCTGGCCTGATGACGGGTGGCATGGAGCAGAGGCGCCACGGATTGCTCTGGGCGCACCCCGGACGGGACCTCCCGCGACCGGACGGATGCCTGACATTCGCGGACGGCAGGATCGTCGCGATAGACACGGCCCCGTATGCTGGGAAAGAACGGCTGATCATGCCGATATTGGTCAACGCGCATGATCATGGCAGGGGGAGCCGCCCGCTCGATTTCGGCGCGGCCGACAGCAGACTGGAAACATGGTTGTGGGATCTGTGGAAGACCCCCCGCACCGATGTCTACCTGACCCACCTGTTGGCCTTCGCGAACATGGCGGCCTCGGGTGTCGGCGCGGTGGTGCATAACCACCTCCCGCAGGGGCCCGACATGATCGCCGAGGCCCGGCAGGTTGCACGGGCTGCACGGGATATCGGCATCGATCTGGCGTTCGTATGCCCGGTGATCGATCGTAACCTGATCGGTTATGACGGTGGTCGCGCGGTGCTGGACGCGCTGGACGAGAGCAGCGCGCAAAGACTGCGCGCGCTGACCCGCCTGCCGCCGGTCGAAGAGCAGATCGCGATGGTCGAAGCGATCGCCGAACAGATCGAAGGAGAGGGAACGACCGTGCAATATGGTCCGCCCGGCCCGCAATGGCTGTCGCCGCACGGCGCCGCCCTGGTCGGTCGTGCGGCGGAGCGCACCGGCAGGCGCGTGCATGTTCATGTGCTCGAGACCTGGGCGCAGCGCCGTTGGATGGAAAACCATCATCCAGAGGGCATCCATGCCTATTTTGAAGATGCCGGCCTGCTGGGACCGCGCCTCGCCATCGCCCATGGGGTGTGGCTGAACGCATGCGAACGCGCTGCCTTGGCGGCCGCCGGCGTCGCCCTGGCGCTGAATGCCAGTTCGAATCTTCGCCTCGGCTCGGGAATCGCGGAGTTCGGCACGCTGGCGCGGGACGGGCTGAAGATGGGTTTGGGCATGGATGGCATGGCACTCGATGACGATAGCGACATGCTGCGGGAAGTCCGGCTGGCGGCAAGATTGTTCGCCGCCGCGGGCCAACTGGACGTAAAGGCGTGCGAAGAGGCTGCACTGCAATCCGCCTTTTCCGAGGGCGCACGACTGATATGTGGCGCGCCGGCACCCGGTCTGGAGCCCGGCGCGCCTGCCAGTTTCGTTGAGTTGTCCATGGAGGCGCTCAGTCCGCTTCCGCCCGGTTCGATGATGCATGTCGCCCGACTGGCCGTTGGCCGTTGGCGGCGCGAGGCCGTCACGAGTGTTACGGTTCGCGGTCGTGAGATCGTGCGTGACGGAAAAGTGGCCGGAATAGACATGGAGCGGGCGTGCCGGGAGCTTGCACAGCAGATGCAGAAGGGGGCGATGCGGGACATGGACTGGATTGCCATCGCGCAGCATGCCGCGGCCGCCGGGCTGGAACCATCAGGCGCCGCATGAACGGCTCCGTCCTGACGCTATGCGACGGCAGTTTTCAGATGCCGCTCGCGCTTTTCTCGCCACATCCGGCGATAGCCAGCCTCGCGGAAAAGATCGGTCGGGCGATCACGGTCCCTGTTCAATGCCATCTGGTGCGCGAAGAGGCCGGGTTCCTGCTTGTCGATGCCGGCGGTGGATCTCTTATGGGGGCGGGATTCGGGGCAATGGCGGAGCGACTTGCCCAGCGGCATATACGGCCCTGCGCGATCGAAAGCATCTATCTGACCCATCTGCACGGCGATCACATAGGTGGCCTGATCGGTCCCGATGACGCGGCGGCCTTTCCCCGAGCGCGCCTGCACTTGTCCCGCATGGAATACGAATTCTGGACCTCATATGCCGATGCGGGCAGCCACGCGGCCATCGCTCGCGATGCACGACGTATTCTTCGAGTATGGGCGGGCCGAATCACGCTGCTCGAACCGGGGGAAAGCGCGGGCCCGATGACATGTCTTCCTCTCCCCGGACACACGCCCGGCCATAGTGGTTGGCGATACGGAGACCGCACGATCTTCGCGGGGGACGTCGCCCACCATGCCCTGCAACTGACATATCCGAATATTGAAACACAGTGGGACATGTCGCCAGCAGATGCCAGGACGTCACGGCATGACGTCCTTTACTGTATGCGTGGTTATAATATGCGTGCCTTTTTTTCGCATGTGCATTCCCATCCTTGAGACGAATTGCAAAATATTTTTATTTCTTCGCATGAAGAAGAAAAAACTCTCTAAATTTTTATCTTATTTGTTTTATAATATATTGCAATTTATTATTTTTATTTTTGTTTATAAAATGAAATAAATCGTTTTTTTGTGATCAGTGTAGGTGGATCGGAGATATTAGAAAGAAATGTGATCTCAGATATAGCGGAATTCACTTAACTGATCACACTTATGAGACTGTATTGAAGGATATACGGACGCTGGTGCGGTGTCATGCAGTGAAGTGCGGTATTTCGCAGCCCATCAATCACAAGTATCGTTGGTTGTCTTCCCCCTCAACCATGAACCACAACAAAAACCCCACGAAATCAGCAGGTTCGTGGGGTTTTTCTTTGGGTGTGAGTCGGGCCGAAAATAAACTATAACAAAATCAACAATGTAGTTTCGCAGGTTCAAATCGGGACGGCCTGAACCGCAACCCGCTGCGATATGTACCGTGAGGCTGGCTTTGGTATAAAGCTGGTTCGGCTCTACACGGGCGAACACGCAGGCGGGGTAGGGGAGCCGTAAAAGGCGTTTGGTTGGTAGTTAGGGTCGGATTCCGTGGGCGCAAATGTCGCCTTGCCCTCATCTTGGGCATTCAGGCGGTTGGGACAGTCTCCAGAAATTCGCCATTCGCTAGGCACACGTCAATCGAACGAGTTTGGGATAAAACCGTCGTTTCTGATAAAGACCTTGAATGTCGGGTTTCGAATATACCTGCCGTTCGCGGGGCGTCAGAGATCGGGCCGTGTTAGCGCTATTTGAAAACAGACAAGATGCCATCACCTGCAATCGACTTTCGTGCCATCCGAACGCATCATGGGAGCCAGCATAGCGGGTTCGAGGAGCTGGTTTGCCAGCTGGCGGCGATCGATACGCCGCGTAGTTTGGCCTTCCACCGTAAGGGCGCGGGCGCCGATGCGGGACTGGAATGTTACCGGGTCGAAGCCGATGGCTCGGAGACCGGCTGGCAGGCAAAATATTTCTTCGAATTTGGCAGCGGCCAGGCCTCACAGCTGAAAGAATCCTTTGATCACGCTATCAACCATCACCCCGATCTCAAGCGATTCATCGTCAACGTTCCGTTCAACCTGTCAGACGGACGTGTGGCGAACCAGAAGTCGCAGAAGGCTCGCTGGGACGATTGGGTAGCGGCCCGCACCAAAGCGATCCTGCCAAGGATCGTTACGATCGAGTTGTGGGATGAGACCCAGCTGATCGAGCGCCTGACGCGTACCGATCCGCGCCACGCCGGCCGCCGCCGCTATTGGTTTGATATTCTGCATTTTACGCCGGACTGGTTTCGAACGCGCTTCGAAATCACCCGTGCGGCGCTTGGTAAGCGTTATACACCCGAACTCAATATCGAACTCCCCGTTCGTCGCGGGCTGCTTGCGATCGCACGCGATCCCATCTTCATTGAAAGTCTGCGTGAGTTGGCCGACGATATCGATGCGGCCAGACACCGTGCGACCAGCGACATTGCGCAATTGCTGGAAAGTAGTCCCGCCGCCGCACCCGCCGCCGTGCTCGATGTCTCGTTCCGCGCAATTAGCCTAGGCATCCGGACAAGCGTGCTGGGGCCAGCCGAGATTATGCCGTTTGACGCCTGGTTACAGACGGTCGATCAGGCAAGAACGATCTTGGATAGGTGCGCCGCCGAGGTCTGGAACTTGCGGAGCCAGAAGGCTGGTGATCGCGAATCCATTCAGCGTGGGCATCATAACGTGAGCCGCCTCTACGAGGCGCTTCATGCAGTCTCTGAATCGATAGATCGGCATGAGGTGCGGCTGGCGAATGAGCACCGCTTACTCGTGACCGGCGATGCTGGCGTAGGTAAATCGCACCTGCTCGCGGATGTGGCGCAGCGCCATATCGCTCGGAATTTCCCGGCGGTGCTGGTGCTGGGGGGGAGCTTCGTTGATGGCGAAATCTGGCGTCAGGTCGGTGATCAGCTCGGCCTCACCAATGTCACCCCTGACGATCTGCTTGGCGCTCTCGATGCCGCGGGCGAAGCTGCGGGCACCCGTGCATTGATCATGGTCGACGCGATCAATGAGCGTGGTGGGATCGCCATCTGGACCAGTCGCTTGGCTGCATTCCTAGCAACCGCAGACCGGTTCCAGCATGTGGCTGTCGTCCTGTCATGCCGTACGACTTTCCTACCCTATATCGTGTCTGACATTGACGAGAATAAGTTGCCGCGTCTCGCCCATCCAGGCTGTCAAACGAATTGAAGAACTGACCCCTTTGGCGAAACGAGGAACTGCCCCCCCCCTCATGATGTGGTTGTCTCGACTTCCCTGATGGACGCTCCGGCCTTCTGCAGAAGGCCGGAGCGTCGTTTCTCCCGCAGGCGGTAGCTGTCGCCGCGGATGGTGAT
>NZ_JABEQJ010000024.1 GCF_014174255.1 Gluconacetobacter sacchari | reverse complement strand
CCCCATGACGCTGCCCGACCGCTTCATCGACCACAACACCCAGGACGCCCAATACCACGAGGCCGGACTCGACGCCGCCGCCATCGCCGCCACCGCCCTGCACGCCCTGGGTGTGGCGTCATCGCAGCAGACGGCCTGATCCGGCGATACCGGACATGGCCAAGCAGCGTGCGGACCAGATGCTGGTCGACCGGGGCATGGTGGAAAGCCGAGCCCGCGCCCAGGCCCTGATCCTGGCTGGCGTGGTCTATTCCGGCGATCGGCGCGTAGCCAAGGCCGGCGAGCAATTGCCCGAGGATGCACCCCTGCTGCTGAAGGGGCAGGATCACCCCTGGGTTTCGCGCGGCGGCGTCAAGCTGGCCCACGCGCTGGCCCATTTCGGCCTCGACCCGGCGGGCGCCGTGGCGCTGGATGTCGGGGCCTCGACCGGCGGATTTACCGACGTGCTGCTGACGCACGGGGCCACGCGGGTCTTCGCCGTCGATGTCGGGCATGGCCAACTGGCGTGGAAGCTACGCAGCGACCCACGCGTGGTGGTGCTGGAGAAATGCAACGCCCGCACCCTGGACGCGGCCACCATCCCCGATCCAATCGATGTGCTGGTCTGCGATGCCAGCTTCATCGGCCTAAGGACCGTCCTGCCCGCCGGACTGGCGCTCTGCAAGCCCGGTGCGTGGGCGGTGGCCCTGATCAAGCCGCAATTCGAGGCCGGCCGCGAGGCCGTGGGCGCCAAGGGCGTGGTGCGCGATCCGGCGGTGCATGACGCCGTCTGCGCCATGATCCAGGAATGGTGGTCCGCCCTGCCCGGCTGGACGGTGCTGGGGGTGGAACCCAGCCCGATCACCGGGCCCGAGGGCAACCGCGAATTCCTGATCGCCGCGCGACGCGACGCAGAGTAATTCCCCCTTTTCCCTTCGAATGTGGTAGGCAGCGCGGATTCAGCCCATTCGCGCCGCGACACCACGCGCCGCCTGCCCGATGAGTAGCCGTTCATGACCGCCGTTTCCGCTCACGCGCCCCAGCCCCCCGCCGAGACCGGTCTGGCCGCCTCGCTCACCGCGGTCGAGCGCCAGCGCATCCTGGCGAAATCAGCCCTGTTCGCCCCGCCCACCGGCATGCTGCCGGACGGGCGGCGCGACCTGATCGGCCTGTCGCGCGAGGAACTGACCGAGGCGCTGGTCGCGATCGGCGAGAAGCCGTTCCGCACCAAGCAGGTCTGGCATTGGCTCTATCATCAGGGCGTGACCGATTTCGCGCGCATGAGTTCGATCGCCAAACCGTTGCAGGCGAAGCTGGCCGAACAATTCGTGATCGGCCGCCCCGAAGCCGCGACGGTCCAGACCTCGACCGACGAAACCCGTAAATTCCTCTTCCGCTTCCGCGACGGGCAGGAGGCCGAAACCGTCTATATCCCCGACCGGCGTGAGGATCGCGGCGCGGTCTGCATCTCGTCGCAGGTCGGCTGCACGCTCTCCTGCACCTTCTGCCACACCGGCACGCAGAAGCTGGTGCGCAATCTGGGCGCGGCCGAAATCGTCGGCCAGTTCATGGCGGCGCGGGACAGCTATGGCGAATGGCCCAGCCCAAGGGGCGAAACCCCGCGCCTGCTCTCGACCATCGTGCTGATGGGCATGGGCGAGCCGCTGTACAATTACGAAAACGTCGCCAAGGCGATGAAGATCGTCATGGATGGCGAGGGCATCGGCCTGTCGCGCCGCCGTATCACGCTCTCTACATCCGGCGTAGTGCCGATGATGGACCAATGCGGGTCGGAACTGGGGATCAATCTCGCGATCTCGCTGCACGCCGTGCGCAACGACCTGCGCGACGAAATCGTGCCGCTGAACCGCAAATATCCGATCGAGGAACTGATCGCCGCCTGCCGCCGCTACCCCGCCGCCAGCAATGCGCGACGCATCACGTTTGAATACATCATGCTACGCGGCGTGAACGACAGCGAGGCCGACGCCCGCGAACTGGTGCGCCTGATCGCCGGCATTCCGGCCAAGGTCAACCTGATCCCGTTCAATCCCTGGCCCGGCAGCGCCTACCAGCCTTCGACGCGCGAACAATTGGCCAAATTCGCCCAGATCGTGATGGATGCCGGCTTCGCCTCGCCCATCCGCATGCCGCGCGGCCGCGACATCCTGGCCGCATGCGGGCAGTTGCGTACCGAAAGCCAGCGCGAACGCCGCGGCCTGCCGGCCTGACCGCATGACGGGACAGCCCGCATTTCGGGCTCTCCCCGCTGGCACCATTGCCCATCCAATGCTAGGAGGCGGGAATCAGGCGGGCCGCCACCTGGCGGTTTCCCAGCCTTTCAGTTTCCCCGCCTTTCAGTTTCGACGACAGGAGTTCCCGTTCCATGGCCGCAAAGGACGTCAAGAAGGTCGTGCTCGCCTATTCCGGCGGTCTCGATACGTCCGTGATTCTGCGCTGGTTGCAGACCACTTATGGCTGCGAGGTCGTGACCTTCACCGCCGATCTGGGCCAGGGCGAGGAACTGGAGCCAGCGCGCAAGAAGGCCGAGATGTTCGGCGTGAAGGAGATCTTCGTCGAGGATCTGCGCGAGACCTTCGTGAAGGACTTCGTCTTTCCGATGTTCCGCGCCAACACGCTGTATGAGGGCCAGTATCTGCTGGGCACCTCGATCGCCCGTCCGCTGATCGCCCAGCGCCAGATCGAGATCGCCGAGGCCGTAGGCGCCGACGCCGTCGCCCATGGCGCGACCGGCAAGGGCAACGACCAGGTGCGCTTCGAACTGGCCTATTACGCGCTGAAGCCAGACGTGACGGTCATCGCGCCGTGGCGGGAATGGGACCTGACCTCGCGCACCCGCCTGCTGGCCTTCGCCGAGGAACATCAGATCCCCATCGCCAGGGACAAGCGCGGCGAAGCGCCCTTCTCGGTCGATGCCAACCTGCTGCACTCATCATCGGAAGGCAAGCTGCTGGAAGATCCGGCCGAAGCGCCCGACGAGATCGTGTTCCAGCGCACCATCTCGCCCGAAGCCGCGCCGGATGTCGCGACCGAGATCGCGATCGATTTCGTCTCGGGCGATCCGGTGGCGCTGAACGGCGTTACCCTGTCCCCGGCCACGCTGCTGACGCGGCTGAACGAACTGGGCAAGGCCAACGGCATCGGTCGCCTGGACCTGGTGGAGAACCGCTTCGTCGGCATGAAGTCGCGCGGTATCTACGAAACGCCGGGCGGCACCATCCTGTTGACGGCGCATCGCAGCATGGAATCCATCACGCTGGACCGCGAGGCCGGGCACCTGAAGGACAGCCTGATGCCGCGCTATGCCGAGATCATCTATAACGGCTTCTGGTTCTCGCCCGAGCGCCGGATGCTCCAGGCCCTGATCGACGAGAGCCAGCATTCGGTGACCGGCCGCGTGCGGCTGAAGCTCTACAAGGGCAATGTGATCTGCGTCGGCCGCGAAAGCCCCAACAGCCTGTACGATACCCGCGTCGTGACCTTCGAGGATGACGAGGGCGCGTATAATCAGGCCGATGCCCAGGGCTTCATCAAGCTGAACGCGTTGCGCCTCCGCCTGGGGGCCCAGATCGGACGCCGGGGCGGCGCGCTGTAAGCGCTGCGTCCCTTTCTCCTCTTCCCTTTCCGCCGAGCCGAGGTGTCATGAAACGTCTGTCCCGCGTCACTTCCCTCATCCTGGCATCCGCGACAGCGCTGTCGCTGGCGGCGTGCGGCGCACGTCCCGAGGAATCCAAACCGGAGATGACGCCCGCGCAGTTCATGGCCAAGGTCCGGGCCGAGCCTGGCGTGCAGAGCCTGCCGGACGGACTGGCCTACAAGGTGCTGGAGAGCGGCCCGAAAGACGGGCAGAGCCCTGCCCCGGGCGACATGATGATGGTGATCTACGAGGGGCGGCTACCCGAGGGCGGCATCTTCGACAGTTCCGACCAGCACGGCAAGGGTGCCTATATGCAGATGCAGTTGGACGGCGTCATCAAGGGCTGGATGGAAGCCCTGCCGAAGATGCACGTCGGCGATACCTGGATGCTGTACGTGCCCCCTGAACTGGGCTACGGCCACCGTTCGATGGGCATCATCCCCGCCGACAGCCCGCTGATCTTCAAGATCCAGCTCCTGGGCGTCTCAAAGCAGTAAGCGCGGGAATCCTCGCGCGATGCGTCCGCGGCATCTTGCCCCGCTCGCGGCGGGTCTTCTCGGCCTGCTCGCGACCGCGGGCTGTTCGCGACACACGCCCCTGGGCCAGGCTCGTTACCGGACCAATTGCGGGATCTGCCACCATGGCGGCGAGGGCATGCTGGGGGAAATCCCGCCTCTGACCGGGCGGATCGACCAGATCGCCCGCACCCCGGAGGGACGGCATTATCTGATCGACGTGCTGCTGAACGGGCTGAACGGCCCGCTGGTCGCCAATGGCGGGCGCTATAATTTCTCCATGCCGTCTTTCCGTCGCCTGTCCGACACCGAAATCGCGGCGATCCTGACTTATCTCTCCGCCAGCGGCGGCCGGGCCGATCCGCCGACCTTCCAGGCCGGCGATGTCGCGGCGCAGCGCGGCGCGACGCTCGGCCCCTCCCGTGTGGCGGACGAGCGACAAACAGTGGACCGTCTGCATCCCATGCCCTGAAACCCGGATGTCGTGATCGCCGATCCGCTTGACCGGATCGGGTCCGACACCTGAAAAGAACCGTCATGCAACGCATATTCTCCGGCATCCAGCCGACCGGTATTCCGCAATTGGGCAATTATCTGGGCGCGATCCGCAACTGGGTCGCGTTGCAGGCCGATCACGAGTGCATCTTCTGCCTCGTCGACATGCATGCCCTTACGGTGTGGCAGGAGCCAGAGGCCCTGCGCCAGCAGACGCTGAGGCAGACCGCCGTCCTGCTGGCGGCCGGCATCGACCCGAATGCCCATATCCTGTTCAACCAATCCGCCGTCAGCGCGCATGCGCGGCTGGGTTGGATCTTCAATTGCGTGTCGCGCCTCGGCTGGCTGAACCGCATGACCCAGTTCAAGGACAAGGCGGGCAAGGACCGGGAGAACCATTCGGCCGGCCTGTATGTCTATCCCAACCTGATGGCCGCCGATATCCTGGCCTACAAGGCGACGCGGGTGCCGGTCGGCGACGACCAGCGCCAGCATCTGGAGCTGGCCAACGACATCGCCCAGAAATTCAACCATGATTACGGCGTCGACTTCTTCCCGCCGATCGAGCCGCTGGTCCCGCCCGCCGCCGCCCGCATCATGAGCCTGCGCGATGGCACGAAGAAGATGTCCAAATCCGATCCGTCGGCACAGAGTCGGATCGAGATGACCGACGACGCCGATACGATCGCGCTGAAGATCCGCCGCGCCAAGACCGACCCCGAGCCTCTGCCCTCCGACCCGGCCGGCTTGCAAGACCGGCCCGAGGCCCGCAATCTGGTGGATATCTACGCGGTCCTGGCCGGTATTCCGGTCGCCGAGGTGCTGGCGCGCCATGGCGGCGAGGGTTTCGGCCCGTTCAAGGCGGCATTGACCGATGTGCTGGTCCAGGCGATCGTCCCGATCGCCGACGAAACCAGGCGCCTGATGGACGCGCCGGACCATCTGCGCGCGGTGCTGCGCGACGGCGCCACACGCGCGGCCGCGATCGCCGAGCCGATCGTCTGCGAGGCAGAACGCCTCGTGGGCTTTCTGAAATAGGAAAGGCAACATCATGCGCCAGGCCCTGCATCGTCTCGACATTCCAACCCATGGCAAGGGACTGGTGATGTTTACCGATGCGGTCCGGCGATGGGTGGCCGAGACCGGGATCGAGACGGGACTGCTGACGATCTGGTGTCGTCACACCTCGGCATCGCTGACCGTTCAGGAAAACGCCGACCCGACTGTGCGCGAGGATATCAAGCGCTTCTTCGAGGCGCTGGTCCCCGAGGCGCCGGGCCGCTACATCCATGATGACGAAGGGTCCGACGACATGCCCGCCCACCTGCGGAGCATGCTGACCCAGACCCAGCTTTCGATCCCGGTCGCCGACGGGCAACCGGTGCTGGGAACCTGGCAGGGACTCTATCTGTTCGAGCATCGCCGGCAGCCCCACCGACGGCAGCTTATCCTCCACCTGATCGGCGACTGAACGTCACCACGCCGGGACGAGGAACGTCGCGGGGCAGTCATCCTGGTCCTCGGGCGCGCGGATAAAGGCGCTGGCACGCGGGAAATCGCCCACATGCTCGCGCTTGATGGTAAACCAGAGCTGGGTCAGCACGTCATGGCCCGCATGGTCGTGCTCGCAGCGAAGCTGAAGCGCCCGCTCCGTTTCGCTATGGAACGTGGCCCTGAACGCCCGCATCACGGCATCCTTGGAGACCACTCTTCCCTGCCATGCCCGCAAGGTCGTGCCGAAATCGGACCCCGCGACCCGAGCCCGCAGATCCAGCGCGGTATGGAAGAAGGTCTCGGCCGGAATACCGAAACATTGAACATGCTTGTGATATTCATGGTCGACCAGACTATGCGACAAATGCGCCACGCTCTGGTCCAGCCCCTGCTTCGTCTCGCTGGTAACGGTGACGGGCGCCTTGTCGTCCTGGCCGGGATAGATGTCGCATCCGGCCCCCCACCAGCGCTGCGGCGGCACGCCCTGCGCAATCAACGGCTGGGGCCGTGAGGCCCACAGACCATGCAGTCCGATCAGCGGCGTTTTCGGCTGGTCGGGGCGGCACCCGGGGCCGCTGGCGCAAAAGCCCGGCTGCCAGGTAAGCGCCAGAGTGTAATGACCGAAATCCCCGTGCGCCGGCGGATTGACCACACTGCCCGCCATCGGCGCGGGCGGCGATACGGCGGTGGGCGCGCAGGCGGCCATCCCGGCGGCAAGAATCAGGGCGCCGAACGCAAGACGCGCGCGGCTTGCCGCACGATGGGCCAACGTCATTCTGTTCTTCCGCGTTAGCGGCGCAGGATCGCCGCGTGGTGGGTCAGGTGATCCTGGATGAAGGACTGGATGAACCAGTAGGAATGGTCGTAGCCGGGATGACGGCGCAGGATCAACTCCTGGCCGGCCGCCCTGGCGGCGTCCTCCAGATGCCACGGCTGAAGCTGGGCGTCCAGGAACTGGTCGGCGTCACCCTGATCCACCAGGATGGTCGTCGGATGGGTGTGGTCGGCGCGCAGCAGAAGGGTCGCGTCATGGGCGGCCCAGGCTGCACGGTCCGGCCCCAGGTAGCCGGTAAAGGCCTTCTCGCCCCATGGTACCGCCGACGGATGGACGATCGGCGCGAAGGCCGAGACCGATTTCCAGCGATCGGGCGCGCGCAACGCATGCACCAACGCGCCATGGCCGCCCATCGAATGGCCCATGATGCCACGCCGCGCGCCATCAAGGGGGAAATTGGCCTCGGTCAGGGCGGGCAGTTCCTCGGCGACATAGGTGCCCATGCGGTAATGAGCGGCCCAGGGGGCCTGAGTCGCGTCCAGATAAAAGCCGGCGCCGCTGCCGAAATCGTAGCTGTCATCCTCGCCGGGGGCGTCCGCACCCCGGGGCGAGGTATCCGTCGCCACCAGCGCGATCCCGTATTCCGCGGCGAAGCGGACCGCATTCGCCTTGATCAGGAAGGTTTCCTCGGTGCAGGTCAGGCCGGCCAGCAGATGGATGACCGGCGCCGGCGCGGCCGCCGACGCGCCATCGGGCATGAAGACCGCGAAACGGGCCTCCAATCCCAGACTGTCGGATGGATGGCTGTAGAAGCCCAGCGTGCCGCCGCAGCACGCGTGGGTGGAACGAGTGGTGATCGCCACGATCAGAACTCGACGACGGTGCGGATGCTCTCGCCGCGCGTCATCAGGTCGAAGCCCTCGTTGATCTGCTCCAGCGGTAGGGTATGCGTGATCAGGCTGTCGATGTCGATCTTGCCGTCCATGTACCAATCGACGATCTTCGGCACGTCGGTCCGCCCGCGCGCTCCACCGAAGGCCGAGCCGATCCAGCGGCGGCCGGTCACGAGCTGGAACGGACGGGTGCTGATCTCCTGCCCCGCGCCCGCCACGCCGATGATGGTGGAAACCCCCCAGCCACGATGCGAACATTCCAGCGCCTGGCGCATCAGCGTCGGGTTGCCCACGCATTCGAAGGAATAATCCGCGCCGCCGCCGGTCAGTTCGACCAGGTGCCCCACGACGTCGCCGTCCGGCCCCAGATCCTTCGGATTGACGAAATGGGTCATGCCGAACTTGCGTGCCATCTCCTCGCGCGCCGGGTTGATGTCCACGCCGACGATCATGTCGGCGCCGACCATCTTCGCCCCCTGGATCACGTTCAGCCCGATCCCGCCCAGGCCGAACACCACCACGGTCGATCCGGTTTCGACCTTGGCGGTGAACAGCACCGCGCCGATGCCGGTGGTCACGCCGCAGCCGATATAGCAGACCTTGTCGAACGGGGCGTCCGGGCGGATCCTGGCCAGCGCGATCTCGGGCAGCACCGTGTAGTTCGCGAAGGTGGAACAGCCCATGTAATGATGGATCGGCCGTCCCTTGTAGGAAAAGCGGCTGGTGCCGTCCGGCATCACCCCCTTGCCCTGGGTCGCACGGATGGCGGTGCAGAGATTGGTCTTGCGCGACAGGCAGGATTTACATTCCCGGCATTCGGGCGTGTAGAGCGGGATTACATGATCGCCGGGCTTCAAATGCTTCACGTCCGGCCCAACCTCGACCACCACGCCGGCACCTTCATGGCCCAGAATGGCGGGAAACAGGCCTTCCGGATCGGCGCCCGAGAGGGTGTATTTGTCGGTATGGCACAGGCCCGTGGCCTTGATCTCGACCAGTACCTCGCCCGCCTTCGGGCCTTCGAGCTGTACCGTCTCGATCTCGAGCGGTTTGCCTGCCTCGAACGCGACCGCTGCCCTTACGTCCATGATCGTGCCTCTCCAGAGTCTTGAACCGAATTGTCGGCATCATAAAAAATGGCATCCCCGGAAGGGTCAATGCCGTCTGACGGATTTGCAACAGTCGATGTCGCGACTGTCACAAAATCCGTCTTTCCGATCAGGCTGTTGTCTTTCCCCGGGGGCTTGTCACTATGCGGGGGCGGCCCCGGGGGCCGCCACGCCGTCCTGCCCTGATGGAGAAAACATCGATGATCGTCGACCGGCGGATCGGATTATTCATCCTGATGCGCGAAAGCCTGCTGACCTTGACGCTGCTTGGAGCATGGGACGTCTTTGTCGTCGTCATGTTCCAGGTCTTCCATCAGGACTGGATGGAGCAGCCGACCCTGCCGGTGTCGCTGCTGGGCTCGGCCGTCGCGCTCTTCCTGGGCGTACGCAACAACGCCGCCTACGGACGGTGGTGGGAAGCACGGACGCTGTGGGGGGCGATCACGAACAATTGCCGCTCGTTCGGGCGGCAGGCCGGATCGCTGCTGGGTGGCCGGCCGGATCTTGCGTGCGCCATGGCGGCCTATCCCTACGCGCTGCGCGCCGCGCTGGGGCGGCTCGACGGCTCGGCGGACGTCTCCCGGCTGCTGCCGCCCGAGATGCAGGGCGCCATTGCCGGCTGGAACAACCAGCCCAATGCCATTCTCTATCAGATCGGGCTGGCAGTGAACGAGGAAGTGGCGCGCCAGGGCATCGACGGCGCCGTCCATGGCCAGATCGACCGCATCCTGTCCGACCTCGCCAATGCCCAGGGTGGTCTGGAGCGCATTCGCAACACGCCGCTGGCCATCCAGTTCTCGCTGATCCCCCGGCTGGTGGCCAACATATTCTGTGTCATCCTGCCGCTCTCGATGGTGCAGACCCTGGGATGGATCACGCCCCTGGGGTCATCGCTCGTCGGGCTGCTCTTCGTCGCGCTGGATAAAATCGGCAGCGATCTACAGGATCCGTTCGACAATTCGCCACATGCCATGCCGATGCGGACCATGGCCCGGACGATCGAGATCGACCTGCTCCAGCCGGTCGATATCCCCGTCGGCGGCCCCCTCGCCCCGGTGCGTGGCGTGCAGTCCTGAGCGTTTCACGCGGCCATCCCGATGCGAGGATCGAGACAGAATAGGAAAAATGTGATATAAGTTGTCATATGAGCATGTTCAGAACGACCCCCAAAGGCGGTGTGACCGACGCAATGGCTCGCACCGCCGCCGCCACAACCGCCGCACAGGCCAAGACCAAGGTTAAGGACGAAGATCCCTTCCGCGAGGGCGATTCCATCGTCTACGCCGCCCATGGCGTCGGGCGCGTGGACCGCATCGGTATCGACGAAATCGCGGGCACCAAGCTGGAAATGATCCAGATCTCGTTCCCCGGCAACCAGATGACGCTGCGCATTCCGCTGACCAAGGCGCGCAAGGCCGGCCTCCGCAAGATCGTCTCTCGCGAGATCGTGGACAAGGCGATGGCCATCATCAAGGGCAAGCCGCATGTCAGCCGCGGCATGTGGGCCCGCCGGGCCGTCGCGTACCAGGAAAAGATCAATTCCGGTGACCTGGTGCAGATCGCCGAGGTACTGCGCGACCTGCGCCGCAATGTCGACAGTCTGGACGGCAGCTTCAGCGAGCGCAAGCTGTTCGAAGCCGCGCAGGAGCGTTTCGTGGCCGAAGTCGCGGTGCTGGAAGGCAAGGAGCCGGCCGAGGTGCTCGAATCCCTGACGGCGGCCATGAAGGCCGCTTGACCGTTCCGGCCCAACCGGGGCCAGGACGGACCTGTTCGTTCACGCTCCGCCCTGCCCCGTGGCCGCCGGTGACCGGGTTTCGGGCCGCCGCCAGCGGCGGGTCGCCAGGCGCCATGACAGCAGCATCCCCGCTTTCTGCTGTGCCAGCCATCCGCCGCTGACCAGCGCCGGTTCGGCCTTCGGGTCGCCGGTTTCCACCACATTGTGCGCGAAATTCGCCGTCCCCAGCATCATGTCCCACCAGGGAAAGACCGCGCCGTAATTGCACGACCGCCGACCGGCGGAACGCAGGCCGTGATGCACGCGATGAAATTGCGGCGAAACCAGGATCCGCTCGCCCAGCCAGCCGAACCCGACCCGCGTATTGGCATGCGACAGGCTTTCGACCAGCCGCAGGAACAGGATCAGCAACGGAAATTGCAGCGGCGGCACGCCGATCAGCAGCCCGACGACGATGGCCCAGACATAGGACGTCACATCGTCGAGCAGGTGATTCCGGTCATCGGACCAGAAGGTCATCTGCGTCTGCGCATGATGCAGGGCATGCAGCCCGTACCACCAGCCGAAGACATGCGACAGCCGATGACGGACATATTCGGCGAAATCCAGGATCACGGCATACAGGAAGAACGTCGCAACCGGCCAGTCCATCAGGGTCGGAAACACGCTCTCCAGCGTCGGCGGAATATAGCCATGGTCGGTCAGCACGCCGTTCAACCAAGTCTGGATCTCATAAAAGCCGAAAAACGTCACCAGTGGAAACAGGCCGACGCGCGCGACGAGCGTATAGACGATGTCCATGGACACATTGTCGCGGTTTTCCCACCGGCGCAGGGGCCAGAACCGCTCCAGCGGCAGGCAGATCGCCAGGTTCAGCACCACCTGCAACACGCCGTAGATGGCGAACATCGCCCATAGAAAAGACGTATCCTCCCATTCCATCCACCCGAAATGGTAGAGGATCGGGATCAGCCAGTTTTCCTGAATCCATCCGGCAAGCCATGAAAACGGGTCGATCATGCCAGTCATCCTGTCGTCGGTGGCCTCTCCGCGCACTGTACCGTCTTCGGCACGATGGCTCAATGACGGCCTGTGACGTCAATAATTGAACTGGTAGGACAGCCCGACGCTGCTGCCCGGATCGTTCTCCGGGGTGGTGAATCCGGTAACGTTGCCGCCCGTGCCCACGGTCGTGTTCAACTTCAGGCGCCGGGTCAGATCGACCTGAACCTGCGCCTGCGTGCCCGATCCGCTGGTGGCCTGTTTCGCGCCGACATAGACACCGCGCATGACATATTTGCCTGCCTCGACACTGGTGCCGTTGCCTTTGCCGACGCCCGATCCCCCGGTCAGTTGCAGCCGGTCCAGCCCCAGCGTGCTGCGCACCTTGCCCAGCGGATCAAAGGCCGATCCACCGGTCAGGGTTGCAACCGCCGCCGCCATTTCGGCCATCTGGGTCGTCGACAGCGACTGCGCGTCGGTGCCGAACAGCAGGATGGCCATGATCTGGTCCTGCGACAGTGGCGGCGTGGACGAGAACCTGATCTTGGGCGCGCTGGCATAGCCGCCGACGATCAGTTGCGCGGTACCGGCGGTGGTCGCGCGTTCGGCCTCGAAATCCAGCGTCGGATCGATCGCCTGGGTCACGCCAGAGCCATTGAAGGCGACCTGACCCTTCGTGAATTCCAGCGAAATCCCGCCCAGGTTGAAGCTACCCCGGCGCATGGCGAATCCGCCGGTGATGTCGGGTGTGTCGGCCGTTCCGCCAACATGCAGGCGGCCGCGCATTTCGGCGTCCAGACCATGCCCGCGGACAAACATCTGACCCGGCGACGACGCGGTGACATCCAGTCCGACCACGAGACCGCTGGCCTTCTCGGCATCGGACGGCGGTGGCTGGTCGCCAGGGCGGATCACATTCAGGGTCGCGATCGACGGCGGCAGCGCGTTGGGAATATTGATCTCGGCGTGCGGGATGGTCACCTGCCCCACCACGTCGATCCGCGAGGCCAGCGCGCCACGAACCGTCATGTCGGCGTCGATCTGCGCCGTGACCAGATCACTGGCCAGCGGCCGGGCATTCCTGGCCGTGATCCTGAGATCGATGGGCAGGCCGGGCTGCAAGACACCCAACGTCCCGTTGACGGCGATACTGCCCGGCCCGGCTGTGGCCGACAGATTGTCGATCGTCAGCCGGTCATCCTGCGCGATGACCGTGCCCCTCATGTTCGAAAGCTGGATTCCCTGCGCGTAATCATGCACCTGCCCTCCGCTCAGCGTGACGGTTCCCGAGGCTTTCGGCGCCGACAGCGCGCCGCGAACGGCGAGGGACAGACGGGCAATGCCTTCGACCTGCCGCCCCTGCGCCCCGAGATAGGCATTGGCCGCCGAAAGATCGACATGGCCGTCGGCCTGCAACCCGATCGTACCGGACGACCCGGTGGGTACCGTCCCCCGTAGCGCGAGGTCCAGCAGCGATCCCGCATGCGCCGTCGCATCGACCCGCGCCTGGCTGCCCGACAATTGCGCGGTCGCGTCCAGATCAAGCGGCGGCAGGGCACCGCTGAAATCGCTGTGATAGGCCAGCCCCCGGGCCGTCACCGTCACCGTCCCCTGCGGACTGGCTGTCGTGCCGCGCAGGCTCGCCCGCGCGCTGACGGTCCCGTCCGCCCTCAGGGATGGCACGAAGGGACGCGCGATGGCGGGGGAGAGATTGTCGATCGTGGCCGTCAGGCCCAGCATCGGCTTGATGGTGCCCGCCACGTCGATCCTGGCCGGCGCGACGCCGGGCGGAGCCAGCGTCAGGCGCAGGTGATCGACGCCGATCGCCTTGCCGAATCCGATTCTGGCCGGCGCGCTCAGGCGGATCGTCTCGCCTCGCGCATTCGCCTCAAGCGATCGGATGGTGGCCGACTGCCCCGGAGTGTCCACGACCAGGGCGGTGGACAGCGCAGCAGGCGCGCCGGCCAGCGCCTGGAAGGTCGCGTTGGCGCCGATCGCCATCGCGTCGCGCGGCCCGCGCGCCGTCACGCGCACGTCGCCCGCCACGCCCGGCGCCGACACGCCGTCCAGCCGCAATGTCATGTCGGTCTGCGTCGTCCCCAGCGGATCGGTCACGGTGCCGGCCAGCGACAGGGCGCGCAGCCGTGCCTGCGCGCTGGCCAGCGTGCCGTCGACCGCCACCGTCACGACCGGAGGCCGGGCGCCCTGCCCCGGCGCATCCGACGCGGGGTCGGATGTACGGATCGACGCCTTCAGCGCGCCGCTCACCGGCTGCCCCACCAGACGCGACAGGTCGCCCAGGCGATCCATCCGCACGTCCAGCGTGCCCAGCGGAGTGACCCGATGCGGGTTCAGCACCAGATGGCCGCTACCCGAGAGGCTTTTCCAGTCGAGATGCGCCAGATCAATGGTCCGGCGTCCCTGCGGATCCTGTTCGAGGTCGGCGGCGATCGATAGCGGCGCGTCGTCCAGCGTCCCCTTGGCCATCAGCGTGCCCTGGGGATGGGTCGGCAGGTGATGAAAGACCGCATCCAGCATGATCGGGCCGGCCGGCATCTCATTCGTGCCCACTTGTCCTTCGAGATGGGCGGTGGCCGAGAGGTCGGTCATCGGCCCGTTGACCGCCAGCGTCAGTCCCACCTGCCCTCGCGCGGCCGGCGACGCGCGCCGCAGATCGTCGATCGCCAGGTTCGCGGTTGCATCGATCGCGGCGCCGGCCTGGCCGCCAGTGACCGGGTCCGCCGCCGGCGCGGTCGACCGGCTGCCCGAGAATGCCAGATGCACGGCCTGCCCCTCCAGCGCCAGCCGGTCGATCCGTAGCAGGGCCGGATGGTCCACGGTCGCGCTCCGCATCGATGCGCGCAAGGACAGGGTCCCGTCGGGACCGATCAGCGACTTCGCCTGCGGAAGGCCACCGGTGATCGACAGCGGGCCGTCCACCGCCAGCGTTATCGCATCGCCCGGCCGCGCGGGCATCGCGAAGACACCATGCAGACCCAGCCGACCCGCCAGATCGACCCCGCCCGCCGCCGCAAGCGGCGCCAGCGCCGGCACCGCGAAATCGAATGTTCCATGCGATGGCTTTGCCGTCATCACCCGCCCCGCCAGATGCAGCAGCGTATGGTCAAGCCGGACATCCATGGGCCAGCCGGCATCGTCGGGATGCAGGAACAGATCCAGCGTCAGCGGCGCGGATGCAAACAGGCCGGGACGACTGCCGGGGATCGACAATCCGTCGATGGCCGCATGCACATGGGCATCGGAAGGCTGGCCGCCCGTCGCCTCGTGCCCGTCGAAATCGATCGCGATCCGGCGCGCCGCCACCCCCGCCGCCATGGGTTGCTCCAGCATCAGCCGCCCCTGCCCGACCGGATGATGCACATCGCCAGACAGATGCGCATCCAGGACGAAATTCTGCCAGCCGATCCCATCCCGAACGGTCATCTGCGGGGCGCGCATCATGATGGACAGTTGAGATTTTATATTAATAAAATTGATCAAACCATTTATATTGGAAGATATTGTTCCAGATGTTAATGTAAAGGCCAGATGGTTCGCATCCCGTGGACCATCGAGGTCGAGCGTCAGGTGCAATGGGTCCAGTTGGGCCAGCCCGGACGTGCTGGCAAAGCCGCCCGGCCCTTCGTCAGCCGTCAGGTGCAGTCCCAGGCGCCCCGGCACGATCTCGGTCCGCAGGGTCAGTGCCCCGGGGCGATCCAGGCGCTTCAGCGCCAGTTCGATCGACGTCGTGGGCAATGTCGCCACACTGATATCATTCAGCACCGGGGCGATATGGGCCAGCCGGGCCCGGCCATCGAGCGAGAACGCGGCATCGGTTCCCGCGATGGCGGCCCCGACCTCGATCCGCCCGATATGAACGGCGCGCAGATCGATCCCCAGATCGAAGCCGCCACGATTGCTGGAAGAAGACGCGGTACCGCTTTCCTGAAGACGCGGAATGGCAAGCCGGGCGATCGACAGCCGGTCCACCCGCGCCTGGCGGGCCAGCAGATGCGTCGGCCGCCAGTCCAGTTCCAGCCCCTCGATCGACAGCCATGTCCCCTTGTGGTCGTTGAGGCTGATGCGGGCGATCCGCAGCGCGTCGGGGAAACGGCCGGAAATGCCGTCCAGCGTGACCGCGCCGCCCGTTAGCTCGGCCGTCTGGCGCGCGATGGAATGGCGGCCCCAGCCGGTATTGGCCACGATCAGGATCGCCACCACACCCAGCACGGCCACCGCCAGCGGCACGCCGGCCAGCAGGCCGATGGTCCAGACCATGATCCGGGGCCAGGATCGCGCGCGTCCGGCGGGCGGGGGCGATGTATCCGGCGACATCAGAAGGTTTCCCCCAGGCCGAGATAGAGTTCCCACGTATCGCCACGGTTCGGCCGGTTGAGCGGGACGGCGATGTCCACGCGCACCGGCCCGATCGGCGTGTAGTATCGCACCCCGGCCCCGACGCCGACCCTGAGCGTGCCCTGGAACGGCCGGCTGCCGGTGCCGACCTGCCCGGCATCGGCGAACAGCGCCCCACCGAAACTCCGGAACAGCCGCTGGCGGAATTCGAGCGACGCCGCGTCCATCGACGTGCCGCCGATGGCGTATTTGCTGTTGGGGAATTGCGGCCCGACCCCCTGGTAGCGAAAGCCGCGCACGGTCGCGCTGCCACCGGCATACAGGCGCTGGTCGGGCGGGATATCGAAGGTCGAGGCCCCCTGCACGCTGCCCACGATACCCCGCACCGCGATGACGCTGCGCCCGGGGCGGGACAGGCCCAGATGCGTCAGGTCGAAATAGGTCGACGCATTCGCCTGCATGATGGTGAAGAACGATGTGCCATCCAGCAGCGAGGCCGAGGGCGTCACGCTGGCGGCCAGGCGGAAGCCATGGGTGGCGGGGTCGATCGGGTTGCTCAGGCCGGTACTGTCATAGGTCGCCCCGAGGGGCAGTGAAATGATCGTGTAGTCGTTGACCTGCCCCATCTGCTCGATCTGTTCCTGCTCGGCCTGCCCCTCGAACGACACCGTCCAGAGCCGGCCAAGCCGGCGCACCACGCCTGCGCGCACCAGCAGCGCCGTCTGCCGGTAGGAATAAAGCAATTGGCGGATCCCCTCGACGCGCACGCTGAGATTCTGGTCGCGCGATCCGAAATCCGGTTTCATCAGGTCGGCATACACGTCGTAGCCCAGACCCTGCTGGGCCGACCCGCCCAGCCCGGTCACCAGGGCCGTCAGGCGCAGGCGTTCGGCATTGCCGAAGATGTTGCGATGCGTCCAGCTCACGCCGGCGCGACCGCCCAGATCGGTGGAATAGCCGCCCTGCACGGCCACCGTCCGCACCTTGCCCTCGGTAAAGTTCAGCGATAGCGGCATCTGGTTGCCCGCCGTCAGGGGCGGCGCGTCATTGACCTGGACGTTGGAGAACACCCCCAGGCCCGCCAGATCCTGCCGGGCGGATTCGATCCGCGACGGCTGGTACAGATCGTCGGGGTGCATGGTCATCCGCCGCGCGATATAGGCGGGATGCGTGCGCCGCATGCCCGACAGGGTGATCGCGCCGATGGTCACGACCGGCCCGATCCGTACGGTATATTCGATATCCAGCGTGTGGGTGTCGGGCCGGAGCCACGCCTTGGGCGGGTCGACCCGCGCCAGCGCATGGCCTTCTTCCTTCAGTTCGGCCTGGAGGTTCGTCGCCCCCGCCAGCACGTCGGACGCGACGGCCGGCTGGCCGGACGCGACTCCCAGCGCCTTGCTCTGGGCCGGATTCAGCACCACGGGCCCTGTTCCGTCGCCGGCGGCGCGCACCAGCGTCACGCGACCGAGGCGAAAGATCTCGCCACGGGTCGGCGTGACCGTCACCTGCACGACCTGGCCCTTGGGGATCGCCTGCAACCATTCCGGCAGGCGAGGGTCGGTGCCGTCCATGGCGACGGCATCGGGCGCGTTCCTGTCGCCACGCGGCCGCACGCTGATCCGAATCGTCGGCGCGTAATATCCATAGCTTTCAAGCGCGATCCGCAGCCGGCCGTAATCGTTGCGGATCCGGCCGGCCAGGGCGAACGGGCCGACGACGTGCGTTTTCTGGAGCGACAGCAGGCCGGATGACGCGCTGATCGCGGCATCCAGTTCCGCCTCGCCCGTCGGCGTGACGATGGTGGTATAAGGCTGCGGGTCCGCACCGAGCACGATATCCGCCGGCCAGCACAATGCGAGGACAAATACGCTCCGGGCCACGAGGCATCCGCTTCGGCACGAGGGGCCGCCAGCCCCTGCGGCCCGGCCCCGCCGATTCGGCCGATCCGTCCCGCCCCTTCTTCGCCGCGAAATCACGCGAAGCCGCCGCCCCGTTGCCAATGCATCCCTGTCCCGTTCCCGCGCTTCATCCCACCCAACGGCGCCGCCCTGCCGCCTCTCTGACCCATTTATAAGGCAATCATTTGACAAGACGATAAAAAACAATCTCGGAACCGCCGCCGCGCGGTGCCCGATGCGGTTTTTGGCCAGGACTCGGAAAGGTACCTTGACAAAGACCCCGGTATTTTTACCTCATGAGGCAGGTAACGACGCCGCCGCGTCCCGCCCCGCACGAGGGAGGTTTGCCGCACGATGACGCTGTCACGCCCCGACTGCCCTGGCGCGTGCCCTTGACCGGGCGCCCCGCACATATGATGTGTTCCCGCGACCGCGCGGGATGGCCCGGCGGCGCGCCCAGGAAATTTCAATTGTGACCCAGAATTCTGTCCGCCCCACGATGGAGCCCGCCCGCGAGGCAAAGGGACTCCATGTCATCACATGGGGCTGCCAGATGAATGTCTATGACAGCGCGCGCATGGCCGACGTGCTGCGTCCCCTGGGTTACCGGCCGGTCGAAACGCCCGACGCGGCCGATATGGTGATCCTGAATACCTGCCACATCCGCGACCGGGCGGCGGAAAAGGTCTTTTCCGAACTCGGCCGCCTGCGCCTGGTCAAGGATGCCCGCGCCACCGGGGGCCAGCGCACCATCCTGGCCGTCGCCGGCTGCGTGGCGCAGGCCGAAGGGGCGGAAATCCTGGCCCGCGCGCCCTATGTCGATATCGTGCTCGGCCCGCAGACCTATCATCGACTGCCGGAAATGGTGGCACGGGCGGCGCGGGCGGCCGGCGCCGTCATCGACACCGATTTCCCCGCCGAGCAGAAATTCGATTTCCTGCCCGACGCCCAGGCTCCGCAGGTTCCGGGCGGACTCACCGCCTTCCTGACCATCCAGGAAGGCTGCGACAAATTCTGCTCGTTCTGCGTGGTGCCCTACACGCGCGGGGCCGAATCCAGCCGTCCCGTGACGTCGGTTCTGCGCGAGGCGCGGCGGCTGGTGGAGTCCGGCGCGCGCGAGATCACGCTGCTGGGGCAAAACGTCAACGCCTATCATGGCGAGGGACCCGATGGCGGCGTCTGGGGGCTGCCGCGCCTGGCCGAAGCGCTGGCCGCGATCCCGGGGCTGGCGCGCATCCGCTATACCACGTCGCATCCGCGCGACATGGAGGACGCGCTGATCGCCGCCCACCGCGACCTGCCGGCGCTGATGCCTTTCCTGCACCTGCCGGTGCAGTCGGGGTCGGACCGGATCCTGGCGGCGATGAACCGTGGACACACGGCCGCCGAATATCGCGACATCGTGCTGCGCCTGCGCGATGCGCGGCCGGACATCGCGCTGTCCTCCGATTTCATCGTGGGCCACCCCGGTGAGAGCGACGCCGATTTCGAGGCGACGATGCGGCTGATCCGCGATGTCGGGTTCGCGCAGGCGTTCTCGTTCAAATATTCCCCCCGTCCGGGCACCCCGGCCGCCGGTGCGCCGGCGCAGGTCCCGGAGGACGTGAAGGACGCACGCCTGCAAGCCTTGCAGGCCCTGCTGCGCACGCAGCAGGACGCGTTCAACGACCAGACGGTGGGGCGCGTGGTTCCCGTGCTGTTGACCGGCCACGGGCGCAAGCCGGGACAATTGTCCGGCCGATCACCTTATCTGCAACCCGTGCATGTCGAAGGGCCCGACATCCTGATCGGGCAGGTCGCACAGGTGAAGATCCGGGAGCGATACACCAACTCACTGAGTGGAACCCTCATACAGGAGAGAGCCTTCGCTTGAGAGAACAGACGGTATCCGCGATTCTGCCCGGCCGGCGCCCCGCCCGGACGCGCGATCATCAAGCTCCGTCCGACATCGCCGCGATGCGGACGGTCACGCTGCAATTCGACGACAATGCCCTGCTGGCACAGCTCGTCGGCGATCATGACCGTCACCTGCTTCATCTCGAACGTGGATTCGGCATCCGCCTGTCCTGCCGCGGCAACCGCGTCGCCCTCAATGGCAGCCCGGACCGGGTGGAAATCGCCCAGGCGGCGCTGGCCAGCCTCTATCAGCGCCTGCAGGGCGGCGGCGGCGAACTGGACAGCGCCGATCTCGACGCGGCGATCCGCATGGCCGCCGCCCACCACACCATGCCACGCCCGGCAGCCGAAGGACGGCCCAGGATGATCCACGCCCCCGCGCCGATCCCCGATACCCCGCGCGTGCCGCTGGCGGAACTGCCCGCCATCCGCACCAAGCGCGGCGCCATCGCCCCCCGCTCGGCCGGCCAGGCCGCCTATATGGAAATGCTGGCGCAGACCGAAATGGTCTTCGGCATCGGGCCGGCCGGCACGGGCAAGACCTATCTGGCCGTCGCCCAGGCCGTGGCGATGCTCCAGGCCGGCCAGGTGGATCGGATCGTCCTGTCGCGCCCGGCCGTCGAAGCGGGCGAGCGGCTGGGCTTCCTGCCCGGCGACCTGAAGGAGAAGATCGACCCCTATCTGCGCCCGCTCTACGACGCGCTGCACGACATGATGCCCGGCGACCAGGTGGTACGGCGCATGGGCACGGGCGAGATCGAGGTGGCGCCGCTGGCCTTCATGCGCGGCCGTACGCTGGCCCACAGCTTCGTCATCCTCGACGAGGCGCAGAACACGACGGCGGCGCAGATGAAGATGTTCCTGACCCGCATGGGCAGCGGCACCCGCATGGTGGTGACGGGCGACCTGAGCCAGGTCGACCTGCCCTCCGGCGTCACGTCAGGGCTGCGCGACGCGGTCGACACGCTGGAAGGATTGCCGGGAATCGGTATCATGCGCTTCGAGTCTCACGACGTGGTGCGGCACCCGCTGGTCGCGCGCATCGTGGACGCCTATGATCAGCGAGCGGCGGCCGAACGGGACATGTCCCGCAGCAGGGCGCGCCGGGAGAACAATGGAACCGCGAAGTAGCAAACGCCCCGCCGAAACGGACGGGGACGTTATAAGACCGCCGGCGGCCGGATTGGCCGCCGGCCCTCACTCCACCATGACGCAGGACGACCCGGAATGCGACGTGATCGTCGCCGACGCGCGCTGGCATGGCGCGATTCCGGGACTGGCCGCCCTGGTGCGGCGCACCGCGCGCGCCGCCTGGGCCGGCGGCGAGCCGGCACCGGTCACGATCGCGCTGGACAATGACCGCGCGATCCGCCGGCTGAACGCGCGCCATCGCGACCGCAACAAGCCGACGAACGTCCTGACCTTCGATTATCCCGACGGCGTGCCCGGCGGCGATATCATGATCGCGCTGGAAACCGTGCGGCGCGAAGCCCAGGCGGCGGGGCGGCCGATCCGGCATCACCTGATGCACCTGATCGTCCATGGCATCCTGCACCTGCGCGGCCACGACCATCACCAGGCCGGCGAGGCACGGCGGATGGAAATGGAGGAGGCCCGCATCCTGGGCCGCCTGTCCGTTCCCAATCCATGGAAATTCCGCCCCGGCTCGCCTTCGGGCCGCATGGAGGACGCGCAGTGAACCGCCCATTGCCCGACTCCGCGCCGCCCGAGGGCGCGTCGGGTCGGGCCGACGATGCCCATGCGCCGCGCCCGCGTGGCCGGGGCCTGCTGTCCCTGTTCGGCCGAAGGCGCGGCGAACAGGGGCTGCGCCATTCCATCGCCGCCCTGGTGCAGGAGGCGAACGAGGCCGAAGGCGACGGGACCGACGCCAATTCGGAATTGGACCGTCAGGAACGCGCGCTGATCGCGAACGTGCTGCGGCTGCGCGGCATCACCGCCGACGACGTGATGATCCCGCGCGCCGATATCGTCGCCATGTCGGTGTCGGTCAGCCAGGACGAGGCCCTGGCCCTGATGCGGCGCGAGAACCATTCGCGCATGCCGGTCTATCGCGACCAGCTCGACGACATCGTGGGCATGATCCACGTGAAGGACCTGATCGCCTATGCCGGCACCAGCGAGGCCTTCAATGTCGAAACGCTGCTGCGCCAGCCTCTGATGGTCGCGCCGCAGATGCCGGTGCTGGATCTGCTGTTGCAGATGCGCCAGCGGCATCTTCATCTGGCGCTGGTCATCGATGAATATGGCGGCGTCGACGGGCTGGTGACGATCGAGGATCTGGTGGAGACCATCGTCGGCGACATTTCCGACGAGCATGACGAACCGACGGCGGTCCTGATCCAGGACCGGCCGGACGGCACGTTCGACGTCGATGCCCGCCTGCCGGTCGAGGAGTTCGAAAACCGGCTGGGCGCGCTGCTGACCGAGGCCGAGCGTGAGGCCGAGATCGAGACGGTCGGCGGCCTGGTCTTCCGTCTGGCGGGTCATGTGCCGGCGCGGGGCGAGGTCCTGACCCACGAAAGCGGCCTGGTCTTCCGCGTGCTGGATGCCGATGCCCTGCATATCCGCAAGGTGCGCGTGCGTCCGCCACCGCCGGTCCCCTCGCCCGCCTGACCGGATTGTCCATCCTGACCCGCCTTTTCCCGCTATGGGCCATCCTGGTCTCGGCCGCCGCCATCGGCCGGCCGGATGCCTTCATGGTGCTGACGCCGGCGATCACGCCGCTGCTCGCCCTGGTGATGTTCACCATGGGCGTGACGCTGACGGTGGGCGATTTCCGCCGCATCGCCCGCCGGCCGGCGCCGGTCGTGGCGGGCATCGTGCTGCATTACGCGATCATGCCGCTGGCGGCGTGGCTGATCGGGCGGCTGCTGGGCATGCCGCCGGCGCTGCGGGTCGGCATGATCCTGGTCGGCAGCGTGTCCAGCGGCACGGCGTCGAATGTCATGATCTATCTGGCACGGGGCGACGTGGCGCTGTCGGTCAGCATCAGCACGCTTTCCACCCTGGTGGGCATCGTCGCCACGCCGCTGCTGACCCGGCTGTATGTGGCGGCCGACGTGCAGGTCGACGTGCTGGCCCTGCTGCGCAGCATCGTCACGCTCGTCGCCCTGCCGGTTGCGGCCGGGCTGGCCGTCAACATGCTCACCCCGCGTCTGGTGCGCCGGGTGGAGCCGCTGCTGCCCCTGGTGGCCATGATCGCCATCATGACGATCATCGGCGCCATCGTGGCCTCGGCCCGCCCCTCGCTGGCGGCGGCGGGGCCGCTGGTCCTGCTGGGCGTCGTGCTGCATAACGGGGTCGGCCTGCTGGGCGGCTATTGGGGCGGCAGGCTGCTGGGCCTGGAAGAAAGCGCCTGCCGCACCCTGGCGATCGAGGTCGGCATGCAGAATTCCGGGCTGGCCGCGACGCTGGGCCGGCTCTATTTCGGTCCGCTGGCGGCCCTGCCGGGGGCGCTGTTCTCCATCTGGCACAATATCTCGGGCTCCGCGCTGTCGGCCTGGTGGGCGACACGTCCGGCGCCCGCGCCGGCATCCGACCCCTCGCAGGCATCTTGACGCCTGTCCGCTTTGCGGGCTCTTTCCCCTTTTACCGCCCGCCCGTTCCAGCCTGTCGGAGACCGTTCAGTCATGCCCGTTACCCGCCGCACCCTGATCGCGACCGCGACTCCCGCCCTCCTGTTCGGGCAGGCGGTGTCCATCCGCGCGGCCCGCGCCGCCGCCGACCCGCGCATGGCCGTGCGCGCGGCCGGCAACCCGGCCGCCAAGGTGCATGTCGAGGAATGGTTCTCGCTGACCTGCACCCATTGCGCCCGCTTCGCGGCCGAGGTCTTTCCCGAGATCCGCGGCAAGCTGATCGACACCGGCAAGGTCTATTACATCTTCCGCGATTTTCCGCTGGACCAGATCGCCCTGGCGGCGGCGATGATCGCCCGCACCCTGCCGCCGGAACGCTACGAGCCCTTCGTGTTGTCGCTGCTGGCCAGCCAGGATCGCTGGGCCTTCAACCGCGCGGTCAACCCGCAGGACGAATTGCAGAAGATGGCGGCGCTGGCCGGCATGCCGGCCGACCTGTTCCAGAAGACGCTGGCCGACGACACCCTGCGCCAGGCCATCATGGACGAGGAAAACCGCGCCCAGGCCGAATACAAGATCGAGGGCACCCCGACCTTTCGCTTCAATGACAAGGAGCAGGTGGGCCAGGAGATGACGTACGACGATTTCGCGAAAAAGGTCGCCTCGCTGAGCTGATCCGGTCCCTCCCATGACTGCCCGTTTCGTCCGCCTGCGCATCGGCGGATTCAAGAGCTTCGCCGACCCGGTCTCGGTCGAGATCCTGCCGGGCCTGACCGGGATCGTCGGGCCGAACGGGTGCGGCAAGTCGAATGTGGTCGAAGCGCTGCGCTGGGCGATGGGCGAAAGTTCCGCCCGCTCCCTGCGCGGCGGCGAGATGGACGACCTGATCTTCGCCGGCACCGCCGCCCGCCCCGCCCGCAACCTGGCCGAGGTGACGCTGACCCTGGAAGGCACCGAGGGCATCGCGGCGCCGCCGCTGCACGACCAGGAGGAATTGCAGATCACACGGCGCGCGGAACGCGGCGCCGGCAGTGATTATCGCGTCAACAGCAGGCAGATCCGTGCCCGCGACGTGCAGACCCTGTTCGCCGACCTGGCCTCGGGCGCGCGATCGTCGGCCATGGTCAGCCAGGGGCGCGTCTCGGCGCTGGTCAATGCCCGGCCCGAGGAACGGCGCAGCATCCTGGAGGAAGCCGCCGGCATCACCGGCCTGCATGCCAGGCGCCACGAGGCCGAGTTGAAGCTGCGCGCCACCGAGGCCAACCTGGCGCGCGCCGACGATCTGCGCATCCAGTTGGAAGGCCATCTGGGCAGCCTGCGCGACCAGTCGCAGCAGGCGAAGCGCTATCGCGAGATATCCACCGCCCTGCGCGAGTCCGAGACCAGCCTGCTGGCCCTGCTCCATGCCAGGGCACGGCTGGCGGTGGAGCGGGCCGGCCAGATGGCGCGCCAGGCTCGCCAGGCCCTGACCCAGGCCGAAGAAGCCGCTGAAACAAGCGTGGTCGCGGAATTCGAAGCCACGCGCGACCTGCCCGCGTTGCGCGCGCGGGCGGACGAAAGCCGCACCGTGCTGGAACGCCAGAAAATCCTGGCGGAAGGCATGGCGCGCGAGGAACAGCGCGCGGCCGAGGCCGTGCGGGCGGCCACCGAACGGCTGCAACAGGCCGAAGGCGACCATCAGGCCGCGCTGGCGCGCGAGACCGATGCCGGCGAGACGGTCGCCCGGCTCCAGGCCGAGCAGGCCAGCCTGTCCACCCGCCTGTCCGCCCTGCCCGACGACGTGGCGCAGGCCGCCCAAGCCCTGGCCGACGCCGCCGGCAGGGTGCGAGAGAGCGAGCAGATGCTCGAACAGGCCAGCGCCGAGGCCAATGCCGCACAGCTCAACGCAAGCCAGGTCGCCGCATCGCTCCAGGACGCGCAGGCCCGTCACGCCCGCCTGGACGCCCAGCATGCCGTGCTGGTCGCCGAACTGGATGGCCTGCGGGCCGCCCTGCCCGACCCATCGGCGCTGGAAGCCAGGGCCACCGACCTTGCGGCCGCGACCACCCGGCTGGCGGAAGCCCGTGCCGCGCTGGACCAGGCGACGCAGGAACAATCGGACGCGACCCTGGCGGCCAGCCTGGCGCGCGGCCAGGCGGAGGAGGCCCGGCGACGTCATGACGCGGCCTGCCGCGCCCTGGCACACGCCACCGAGCGCGCCCAGGCATTGCACGCCGAACAGCAAACCCTCCAACGCCGGCATGACGAGGCACAGGCCCAGCGCGTCGCCGCCGATCACCGCGACTCGCTGCGCGCCGGCCTGACCCAGGCGCAATCCGCCCTCGATGCGGCCCGCGCCGCGTTGGAACAGGCGGAACTGGACCGTCAGGCCGCCTCCGCCGCCCGCCTCGACGCCTATGCCCGGCTTCAGGAGGGCACCAACCGCCGCACCACGACCCATGCCGCCCTGCAATCGGCGGACACGGCCCATCAGCGCGCCGTCGCGCGGTTGCGCGCGCTGGCCGAGGATCTGGCGAGCGCCCAGGCCGCCGCCATCGCGCCGGACCGTCTGGCCGCCGCCCGGACGGCGCGCGAGGAGGCCGAACGCGGGCTTGCCGACGCCAGCCAGGCCCTGGAGCACGCCGAAGCCGCCCTGGCAGCCGCCGCCGGCGACCGCGACGCCGCCGCCCAGCATCTCAGCACGCTCAAGGCCGACCTCTCCCGCCTGTCGGCGCAGGCCGAAGGCCTGGCCCAGGCCCTGAAGACCGGACAGGACGAGACGGATTTCCGCCCGGTCGTCGAGGACATCACGGTGCCTGACGGGCTGGAAACCGCGCTGGCCGCCGCCCTGACCGACGGGCTGGAGGCATCGGTCGAGCCGGACGCGCCACGCCGATGGCATGCGCTCTCCCCCCTGCCGTCCACGCCGCTGCCCGGCCCCGATACCGTGCCCCTCGCGGCATTGGTCAGCGCTCCGCCCGCCCTCGCCCGGGCCCTGACGGCGATCGGCCTGGTGGATGACGGCACATCCATGCAGGCTCAGCTTCTGCCCGGCCAGAGCCTGGTGGCAAGAGACGGCGCCCTGTGGCGCTGGGATGGATACCGCGTCGCGGCCGGCCAGCCCAGCCGGGCGGCCCTGCTCCTGCGGCAACGCAACCACCTGCGCGAGACCGAGGCGGCGCGTCAGACACGCCTGACCGACCTGCCGATCGCCGAAGCCGCCCTGGCCTCGGCCGAACAGGCCCGGTCGGTGGCGGCGGAGTCCGTCGTCACCGCCCGCGCCGCGCGCGGGGCCATCGAGGCCACGCTGCGTCAGGCCCGCACCGATGAGGCCGAAATCAGCCGGCTGGATGCCACGGCCCGCGCGCGGCTGGAGACCCTGCAACCCCAGCATGACCAGGCGGCGCTGGCGCTGGCGGAAGCCGAAACCGCGCTGGGCGCGGCAAGGCAGGCGGCGTCGGACCTGCCGGACGCCGCCCAACTGGCCCAGCGGCACGAGGCGGCCCGCCAGCAGGAACAGGCGGCGCAGACCACCGAGACCGCCGCGCGCGACGCCCGCAAACGCGCCGAAACCGCCCTGGAGGCGGCAAAACGCGCGGACGACACCACCGCCGCCCGCCATAACGAGGCCGAGGCCCGCCTGGCGACCATCGTCCCCGAACTGCACCGCATCGGCCGCGAGGCCGAACAGGCCGAAGCGGCCCGGCAGGAGGCCGAATCCACCCTCGCCGCCCTGCCCCCCGGCGCCGACACCGAGTCGGCCCTGGCCGCCGCCGAAACCCGCGCCCGGAACGCGGCATCCACCCACGAGGCGGCGCGGCACCATGTGCAGGATGCGGAACGGGCGCTGGAACAGGCCCAGACCGCCCACGCGGCCCAGCAGACCACATTGATCGAAATCCGCAGCGTGCTGGATGCCCAGGCGCCGCGCCTGGAGGCCCTGCGGCAGGAACGCGACGACGCGGCCGACCTTCTGGCCCGCATCACGGCGCAACAGCAGGCCCTGCCGGATCAGGACGCGATCGCACACCGCGTCGGCGCGGCGCGCGCAGCCGTGGCGGCGGCCCGCCAGACCGAGGACGAGGCCCGGCAACGCCGCGCGACCCTCGCGGGCGAAGAGCAGACCATCCAGGCCCGCCTGGCCGGAATCGTGGCCACCCTGGCCGACTGGACCGCCCGCCAGGCGGCCGCGACCGTCGAATTGCAGGGCGCCTCGACCCGTCTGGACACCGCGAAGACGGAGCATGCGCGTCTCGCCGCCATGCCCGACGAGATGATCCTTACCCGGCAGAACGCCCGGGCGGCGACAGACGAGGCCGAATCCAGCCATGCCGAGGCCGCCCGCAAGCTGGCCGAGGCCGAAGAGGCGCTGGCACGGTGCCAGACCGCGCGCCGCGACGCCGAGGCCGCCCTCGCGGCCGGGCGCGAGGCCGTGTTGCGCGCCGAAGGCCGGCACGAGCAGGCCGAAGCCATCCTGGCGCAGTTGCTGGCCGAAACGCCCGAACCGCCGGGCATCGTCCCGCCCGACCTGACGGAGGCGGCCGAGACCGGCCTGCGCCGCAAGATCGCCCGCCTGACCCGTGAGCGCGAGGAGATGGGACCGGTCAATCTGCGCGCCGAACTGGAAGCCGACGAGGCCGAGACGCGAATCACCACCATCCAGCGTGAGAAGGACGAACTGGACACGGCCATCGCCCGGCTCCGTGGCTCGATCGGGGCGCTGAACCGCGAAGGGCGCGAGCGTCTGCTGGCGGTATTCACCGAGGTCGACCGGCATTTCCAGTCGCTGTTTGCCCGCATGTTCAATGGCGGCCGGGCGCATCTGGGCATGGTGGGCAATGACGATCCGTTGCAGGCGGGGCTGGAGATCTATGCCCAGCCGCCGGGCAAGAAGCTGGCCACGCTATCGCTGCTGTCGGGCGGCGAGCAGGCGCTGACGGCGCTGTCGCTGATCTTCGCGGTGTTCCGTTGCAACCCGGCACCGATCTGCGTGCTGGACGAGGTCGACGCGCCGCTGGACGACGCCAATGTCGGGCGCTTCTGCGCCCTGCTGGCCGACATGGTGGCGGAAGCCGGCACGCGCTTCCTGGTCGTGACCCATCATCAACTGACGATGGCGCACATGGACCGGCTCTATGGCGTGACGATGCAGGAACGCGGGGTCAGCCGAGTACTGTCGGTCGATCTCGACCACGCGGCGACCATGGCCGGCCATGCGCGAAATAACGAGGCGTCCTGACGCTCGTCAACCGGACACCCGCCAGCAGGAGGCCGAATCGGCAGAAAATGATCCTTTTCATATCGTCGGGACATCCGCAACTTTTTAACTAGAGAATTCAATCAAATTTTCGCGTGATGTGATATTCCCGCATCGTCTTCAAACCTTCACGGGCAATCCAGGAACTCTCTCCGGTATGAGCGCGGCGTCACTTCGCCCCCCTCATTGGAAAGATTTCGATGCCGCCGTCGTTCTTCCGGAACTCCGTTACCCGCCCCGCCAACCGAGTGGCGACGCGCCGCGGCGCCCTGCTGACGTCCACGTTGCTGGCACTGGGCGTCGCATCCGCTCATGCCGCCGATCTGCCGCCGGCTGCGTCGGCGCCCAAGACGGGCGCATCGAAAGCCGCGATGCCGTCGGCCGCGGCCGTTCCGGCAACCGAGCAGATCATCTCGACCGCGCATCGCACCCGCTCCGAGCAGAGCGTCAGCCATGTGGAAATGCAGCGCATCCTCCCGGGCATCAACCCGGTCAAGGCATTGGAAATCCTGCCCGGCGTGGTATTCGAAAACGCGGACCCATGGGGCAATAACGAACAGAATTCCTCCTTGTTCATCCATGGGTTCAACCAGAATCAGTTGGGTTTCACGCTCGACGGCGTGCCGCTGGGGGACCAGGCCTACGGCAATTACAACGGCCTTACGCCACAGCGCGCGGCCATCAGCGAAATCATGGGCGGCGCTTCGGTTTCGACAGGCGCCGGCGCGCTGGGAACGGCCTCGACCAGCAACCTCGGCGGCACGCTGGAATTCCTGACGCAGGACCCGCTGCATCGTGCCGGCGGCCAGTTGAGCCAGACGTTCGGAAGCTGGTCGACATTCCGCACCTTTGCCCGCATCGACACCGGCACGTTCGGCAACGGCAATTCAGCCTATGTCGCCTGGGCCCGCCAGGATGCCCGCGCGTGGGATTTCGCCGGCCATCAGGGCGGCAATCAGGTCAATGCCAAGTTCGTCCACGAGGATGACAATAACAGGATCACCAGTTTCTTCGACTGGTCGGACAAGGTCGAGCCGAACGAAGACAGCATCTACGATCCCCAGTATACGACGCTTTACAAAAAGCCGTTCATCTATCCGAACCTCGGTGAGGCGCTGAAATATTACAATTCGACCGAATATAAAGATGCCGGATTGAATTACAGAAACTATTATTCAGCCGCCCAGCGCGAAGATTTCCTGGCATACACCAAGTGGACGCATGATTTTTCTCGAAATCTCCACTGGGACAACCAGATTTATTATCATCATGACGGCGGAGAGGGCGTAGTGGCAGGGCCGATTTCGGCCGCCGGCCTCCCCGTGCTGTTCAGCGCCTATTATCCCAGCTACTCGCCCTCGCAGTTATCCCAGGTTTTCGGCGGCAGCGGCATGGCCACGCGCACGACGGAATATTGGGACAATCGCGGCGGCCTCATCTCGACCCTGCGCTACCATCTGGGCAACCACCATATCGAATTGGGCGGCTGGTACGAGCGCAACAACAACACGCAGGCCCGGCGCTGGTATCCGTTCTCGGCATCCGACCCGACCACGCCGTACCAGCGGCAGCAGAACCCGCTGATCCACCAGTATACCAATTACTTCTATACCAATACCTGGACGACCCACCTCCAGGATACGTGGCAGGTTTCCCGGACCTTCTCCCTGAATGCCGGCTTCAAGTCGGAACTGGTCTATACGAACGGCACCCTGCCCGTCGCCAGCAAGTCGGGCTCGACGGTTCCCGGCGGCACGATCGCGGCGGTCCGCCCCTTCCTGCCGGCGTTCGGTGCGCTGTGGAACATCACGCCGCATGAGCAGTGGTTCGCCAACATCCAGGAAAACATGCGTTCCTTCCAGGCCGAAGGGACCGGAAACGCCACGCCCTGGGGCGTCACCACCCAGCAGGCGTTCGACCATTTCCGCGATCATGGCCATCCGGAAACCTCATGGACCTACGAAACCGGCTTCCGTACCAACCGTGACATCTCCTTTGGCCCGCTGACGCATCTCAGCGGCCAGTTGGAATATTATCACGTGCATTTCTCGAACCGGCTTCTGTCCGTCGCGTCCGCGCCCAACCTGTCCTGGATTGTCGGCAGCGCCAATATCCTGACCAATGTCGGGTCGGTATCGACCGACGGCATGGATTTCTCCTTCACCTCGCAGTTCGGCCGTCATTTCTCGTTCTACAACGCGCTGTCCTACAACAAATCGGTCTATAACGACAATTACTCGGCCGGAACGACAATCGTTCAGACCGCGGGCAAGAACGTAGCGGGCGTTCCGAACTGGACCGAGAAATTCGTCGCTTCCACCAACTGGGGCGACTTCAACGCCCAGTTCATCGGCGATGTCATCGGCAAGCGATACACGACCTACACCAACGACCAGCATGTCAGCAGCTACGCCTTGTTCAGCCTGAACGCGGGCTACACCATTCGCGGCATTCCGCATGTGCGCGGGTTGAAGGTCCAGGGCAACATCACCAATCTGACGAATACCAAAGGCTGGTCGACCCTCAGCATCGGCAACGCGTCGACCACCTACTCCGCCTATCCGATCGCGCCGCGCATGTATTTCCTGACACTGAGCGCCGAGTTCTGATCACCGCCGCTCAAGGCCGCGCCGACACGTCTTCCGGTCGGAGCGGCCTTTACTTTTGCGCCTGATGTAACAGGCGCGGCAACGTTTGTGCCGCGCCTGTCGTGTCACCGGGATAGGCCGCCGTCAGCCCGGCAGCATCGTGCCAGTCTCGATGAAGCGCTGATGCCAGGACAGTGATTCCGTGAGCAGATGCGGGAATTGCTGACCAAAGGAGCCTTCCCGGGCACGCTTGTAGTAATCCAGCAGCAGCGGGCGATAGTCCGGATGCGCGCAATTGCGGATGATGGTTTCGGCCCTCTGCCTGGGCGACAGGCCGCGCAGGTCGGCCAGGCCCTGCTCGGTCACCAGCACCTGCGAATCCTGGGTGATGTGGTCGACATGCGCCGCCATCGGCACGATGGCCGAAATCTTGCCGCCCTTGGCCGTCGAAGGCGTCATGAAGACCGAGATATAGGCATTGCGCGCGAAGTCGCCCGAACCGCCGATGCCGTTCTGCACGCGCGACCCCATGACCTGGGTCGAGTTGACGTTGCCATAGATGTCGGATTCGATCAGCCCGTTCATCGCGATGCAGCCAAGCCGGCGGATCAGTTCGGGATGGTTGCTGATATCCTGCGGACGCAGGATGATCTTGGAGCGGAACTCGGCCATGCGGTTGTTCAGCGATTCCGCGGCTTCGGGGCTCAGCGAGAAGGCGGTGGCCGAGGCGACGCGCATCTTGCCGGATTCCAGCATGCCCAGCATGCCGTCCTGGATCACTTCGGTGAAGGCCGTCAGGTCCTCGAACGGCCCTTCTTCCAGCCCGCTCATCACCGCGTTGGCGACGTTGCCGACGCCCGACTGTAGCGGCAGCAGCGACGGCGGCAGGCGGCCCTTCGCCACTTCATGGCGGAAGAATTCCATCAGATGGCCGGCAATGGCCTTGGCCGATGCGTCGGGCGGCGAGAAGGGCGCGTTGCGGTCCGGTGCATTGGTCTCGACCACCGCGATGACCTTCGACGGGTCGATCTTCAGCGTAGCCTGGCCGATCCGGTCATCGGGGCGGAGCAGCGGGATGGCCACGCGATGCGGCGGCAGGGCGGTGCCGTACCAGATGTCGTGCATGCCCTCCAGCGCCGCATGCTGCCAGCTATTGACCTCGATGATCACCTGACGGGCGGATTCGACCCAGGCCTTGTTGTTGCCCAGCGACGATGACGGGACGATGCTGCCGTCCTCGCGGATCGCGACGGCCTCGATGACGGCCGTGTCCATCTCGCCGAAGAAGCCCTGCAATGTCATCGGAGCCACATGGCTCAGATGCATGTCGAGATAGTCCGTCTCGCCGCTATTGATGCGGCCGCGCAGGATCGGGTCGGAGTTATAGGGCATCCGGAACGAGATGCCGTTCACCTTGGCCAGTGCGCCGTCCAGTTCCGGTCCGGTGGACGCGCCGGTGAACAGCCGGATGCGGAAGTCGTTCCCCAGCCCCTTTTCCTTCTCGATAATCGCGGCAAGGGCCTGCGGAACGGCCTTCGGATAGCCCGAGCCGGTAAAGCCGCTCATCCCGACCATGCTGCCCGGGCGGATATGTGTGGCGGCCTCCTCGGCGGTGGTCACTTTTGCCCGGAAGGCGGCGTTCCGGATACGGCTATGATCGATCATGGAACCTTTCCTCGTGTCTTCTCGTTATCTTGTTCTTGTACTGCATCTTGTACTGCATCTTGGTCTTACTGCGCGGGTCAGGCCGCCCTGATCCTGCCGCGGGGACAGAATACCGTATCGGACGCCAGGCCGGCCCGACAGGCCATCTGTTCTCTTTCCTGGCAGACGCGTCACAACAAAAGAGTGTTATCCGCAGCCATGTCCGACCCGAGCGATCCGAAAGGCGAGCATGAGCGCCTGATGAACATGGCGCTGGGGCGCGTGCCGCAGCGTCTGCGCGGGGCGATCGACTGGCTGCGCGTCCCGTCCCGCCGTCCGGCCCGCATCCTGGCGGGATTCCTGCTGATCGTGGGAGGATTGCTGTCTTTTCTGCCGATCCTGGGCCTGTGGATGCTGCCGCTGGGGCTGATCCTGCTGGCCGAAGACGTGGCACCGATACGCCGCGTCCTGGACCGCGTCATCATCCACATCTCCCGCCGACACCCCGAATGGCTGGCGCCGCCCAGATAAAAACGACTGGCAGCCATGCGCTGGCCATGCATTCAGGGGGCGCCGATGGCGGAGATATGGCGAAATCGGCTCCCCCGCCCCATATCCGACGAAAGGCCCGCCGCACCCTCCACCGTGACCGAAGCCACCATGACGCTGAATCACACCCAGTCCGCCGACGACACAGTCTGGAAAGCGCCTCACCTGCCCGCGCCGGCCGCCATGCCGGCCGACGGCACGGAGATGTGGCGCGACCTGGCCGCGCTGGAAGCCCTGATCGCCGGGCGCCCGATTCGGGTGGTCGGCGACGTGCATGGCGATCTGCGGGCCTTCGAACACGCGGTGGCGACGGAGCGATTCGTCATCCAGCTTGGCGATCTGGTCGATCATGGACCCGACAGCGTCGGCACTTTCCGGCTGATGCAGCGCCTGCTGGACGACGGGCGCGGGCTGTTCATTCTGGGTAATCACGACCGCAAACTGGCGCGCGCGCTGGCGGGCCACAAATTACGTTTCGATGCCGCGCTGAACGAGACGATCCGCCAGTTCCGGGCGCCGGAGAATGACGACGTCCATCACCGGGCGGTGCAGGACATCGCCGGCGCTCCGCCCTGGATCGTGCTGGGACGACGGATCTTCGTGCATGGCGGCTTCCATTCGCGCATGCTCGACGAGCCCCCGCCCCCGGGCCTGGGGGTCGTCACCCCCCTGCTGTCGCGTGCGCTGTTCGGCGAGACCACGGGCCGCACGCGCAAGGATGGCTATCCGGAACGGCGACTGAACTGGGTCGACCACGTTCCGCCCGGCTATACCGTCTATTGCGGGCATGACCGCCGATCGACCGACGGCCGCCCGTGGGTCCGCGCCGGCCGCGCCGGCGGCCGATCGGTCTTTACCGACACCGGCGCCGGAAAAGGCGGCCATCTTGCATGGATCGATCTGCCCGCCGAGGACTGAAACACGGTATAACGTCGCGATCGACAGACAGGAGCATGTTGACGTGAGGGATATCGTGGCCATCGACCAGACGATTCAGGCGCAGGACGCCCAGGAGACGCTTCTCGGGCTCCGCCGGAGCATCGACAATATCGATGCCGCGCTGATCTACATGCTGGCCGAGCGTTTTCGCCACACCCAGGCGGTGGGTGAGTTGAAGGCGCGCCACGACATGCCACCCGCCGACCCGGCCCGCGAGGCGCAGCAGGTCGCGCGGCTGCGCGAACTGGCGGTGACGGCGCGGCTGGACCCCGACTTCGCCGAGAAGTTCCTGGCTTTCATCATCAAGGAGGTCATCCGCCATCACGAGGCCATCGCGCGCAAATCCGGCGCCTCCGGACCCGTCTGATGGCCGCCGCGCCGGATGCCGCCGCCACGCGGACACTGGTGCTGATGCGCCACGCCGAGGCCTTTCCCGGCCCCTATGGCGACCCCAGCCCGCACAGCGACCTCGGACGCCCCCTGACCCCCGGCGGACGCCGTCAGGCCCATGAGCGTGGAACACAACTGCGCGAGATCGGCTTCGTTCCGGAGCTGGTCCTGATCAGTCCGGCCATGCGTTCGGGCGAGACCTATGCCGCGTTCGGGCCGTTTTCCACCACCGCCGCGCCGCAGGTGCGCCAGGACGGGCGACTGTATGAATGCGGCAGCGCGAGCATACTCGACGTTCTGCGCGAGGTACCGGAAAAAATAAACAATATCATTGTCATAGGACACAATCCCGACCTGTATCATCTGGTCATGGACCTGGCGGGACATGCCATCGACGACCCGGACAAGATCATCCTGATCCGGGGCTTTCCGGTCGCCTCGCTGGCCTGCTTCACGGTGCATGGACCCTGGCACGCACTGGCCCGCAAACAGGTCTCCCTGACCCGTGCGCTATGCAATTGAAGCGGTAAGCGCCCCCCGGCACGCAGAGTTGCCACCGTAGCCGTTTCGTCCTTATCTCGGCGCATGCCTGCATCGGGACACGGCGCCGGACCACTCCATCGCAAACTGTCACGCAGAGGACAGGTGTCCGCAGGTTGGGGATGAGAATGGCCGCTCGCACGGCGGCGAACGACCAAGAGGAGAGTTTGATGACCGAGTCAGGAAAAGTGGCCACCGTCTCGCTGGATGGCAAAACAGCCAGTCTGCCGGTCCATTCCGGAACGCTGGGCCCCGATGTACTGGACATCCGCAAGATCACCGCCGACATGGGTGTCTTCACCTTCGACCCAGGCTATGGCGAAACGGCGTCTTGCACCAGCAAGATCACCTTCATCGATGGCGACAAGGGCATCCTGCTGCATCGCGGCTATCCGATCGCACAACTGGCCGAGCAGGCCACGTTCACCGAGGTCGCGTATCTGCTGCTGAATGGCGAGCTGCCGAACAGCACCGAGCATGAATCTTTCGTCGGGACCTTGAAGTCGCACACGCTGCTGCACGAGCAGATCCGTAATTTCTTCAACGGCTTCCGTCGCAACGCGCATCCGATGGCGATTCTGTGCGGCACGGTCGGCGCGCTGTCGGCCTTCTATGACGACGCCACCGACATTTCGAACGCGGCCAGCCGCCACCTGTCGGCTGTGCGCCTGATCGCCAAGCTGCCGACGATCGCCGCGTGGGCATATAAATACACCCAGGGCGAGGCCTTCATTTATCCGCGCAACGAGCTGACCTACGCGGAAAACTTCCTGTCGATGATGTTCGCGCGCCCCTCGGAGCCGTACAAGATCAACCCGATCCTCGCGCGGGCGATGGATCGCATCCTGATCCTGCACGCGGACCACGAGCAGAATGCCTCGACCTCGACGGTCCGCATGGCGGGCTCGACGGGCGCCAATCCGTTCGCCTGCGTTGCCGCCGGGATCGCCGCGCTGTGGGGGCCCGCCCATGGCGGCGCGAACGAAGCCGTCCTGAAGATGCTGGCCAAGATCGGCAACAAGGACAACATCCCCGACTTCATCGCCAAGGTGAAAGACAAGAACAGCGGCGTGCGGCTGATGGGCTTCGGCCATCGCGTCTACAAGAATTTCGACCCGCGGGCGAAGATCATGCAGGCAACCTGCCACGAGGTTCTGAGCGAACTGGGGATCAAGGACGATCCGCTGCTGGACCTGGCGGTGGAGCTGGAAAAGATCGCGATCAACGACGAATATTTCGTCAAGCGCAGCCTCTACCCGAACGTCGATTTCTATTCTGGCATCATCCTCAAGGCGATGGGCATCCCCACCAGCATGTTCACCGTGCTGTTCGCCCTCGCCCGCACCACCGGCTGGATCAGCCAGTGGAAGGAAATGATCGAGGAACCCGGCCAGCGCATCAGCCGGCCGCGCCAGCTCTATACCGGCGCGCCGCAGCGCGACTTCGTGCCGCTGTCCCAACGCGGCTGACATACGCCGGGCGGTCCGTTCAGGTCATTCAACCGAACGGACTGAACGATCCGCGTCCGAGGCCATGAAAAAGCCCGGCGGCCAATCGGCCGCCGGGCTTTTTCGCGCGCCATATGTCGGCGCCACGCCTGTCAGGTACAGTCGCAGCCCGGCGTCGGCCCCTTGTCCTCGCGCACCACATGATGGTCGATCCATTCGGAAACCAGACGCCGGGCCTCGTTCAGCGACGCCTCGGGATGGTGGATTCGATACAGGGTGGTGCAGGCATGAAACGCCGAAATATCGCCCGTCCCGATCTCCCGCAATTCACGGTAGGCGGTAACCACCGCCCGCTCGCAGTTTCGTGTGATCCGGCCGTTTTCTGGCGCCACAGTTTTCTATCCTTATTGCGAACGATTTGCAATTACAATTATTTTAGCGAGTATAGTCCCCTCCGGCAAGAGAAACCCGCCCCCGTCGAGCGCGATGCAGCCCCTCGCAGACCACGGCGCAAGCGGGACCGGGGCGGAATGACGCCTCCCGCACGATGGATTTTCCCGGTCGATCCCGCTAAGGCTCTTTCACCTCGTTTCCACGATACCGGACCGGAAAGACACGACAGATGAACGATACGACTGGGTACGGCACGGGCGCTTCGGCGGGCTCCTCCGCCTGGGACCGTGACGCCGCGCTGACCACCGCCAAGCTGCTGCTGGAAATCAAGGCGGTCAATTTCCGTCCCGAGGAACCCTATACGCTGACATCGGGCTGGAAGTCGCCGGTCTATATCGACTGCCGGCGCATCATCTTCTTCCCGCGCGCCCGGGCCAAGATCGTCGAACTGGGTGTCGAGAAGATCGGCCGGCATATCGGCTATGAAAGCATCGACGCCGTGGTGGGCGGCGAGACCGCGGGCATTCCCTTCGCCGCCTGGATCGCCGACCGGCTGATGGCCCCGATGGCCTATGTCCGCAAGAAGCCCAAGGGCTTCGGCCGCAACGCGCAGATCGAAGGCGACGTCCCCGAGCATATGCGGACCCTGCTGGTCGAGGACCTGACGACCGACGGCTCGTCCAAGATCCGTTTCGCCCGCGCCCTGCGCGACGCCGGGGCGATCGTCGACCATACCTTCGTCGTTTTCTTCTACGGCGTCTTCCCCGGATCGCTGCGGACGCTGGCGGATATGAACATCTCGCTGCATGCGCTGTGTACCTGGTGGGATGTGCTGGAAGCCTGCGCCGGAAAGCCCTATTTCTCGGAAAAGGACGCCTCCGAGGTCCGGCGCTTCCTCGAAGACCCGTGCGGCTGGTCGGGCCGGCATGGCGGCGTCTCCAACCTGGAGGAAGCCTTGGCATTCAAGGGCACGCAGGCCGAGGGCTGACCCCGCCGCCATGACACGGCGGATTCTCGCCTTCGATTCCGGAATCGGCGGCTTCGGCGTGGTCCGGGCGCTTCGCGCTCGCCTCCCCGCGCTTTCCGTCGATTATCTGGCCGATACGGCAATCTACCCCTATGGCGAGCAGGCCGATGCGGCGCTGGTCGATCGCGTGGTCTCGCTGCTGGGCGCGGCCATCGCCAGGCTCGCCCCCGACCTGGTCGTCATCGCTTGCAATACCGCCAGCACGCTGGCGCTGCACGCGTTGCGGGAATGCTATGCCACGCCCTTCGTCGGCTGCGTCCCGCCGATCAAATGGGCGGCGGATCTCAGCCGGAGCCGTACCATCGGGCTGCTCGCGACACGCGCAACCGTCAGGCGCCCCTATCTGCGCGATCTGCAACAGCGCTACGCCCCCGATTGCACCCTGCTGGCGCACGGCGCGCGGGGACTTGCCGACCTGGCCGAACACGCCTTTCGCGGCCACGCGGTCTCGACCGACCTCGTCAGGCAGGAACTGGCGACCCTGTTCGACCAGCCCGGTGGCGAGCGGATCGACGTGGTCGGCATCGGTTGCACCCATTACACGTTCCTGATGGATGCATTTCGCGCGGCCTCGCCACCGGGAATGATCTGGCTGGACCCGGCCGACGCCGTCGCCCGTCAGGCCGCGGCGGTGCTGGCGGCGCTCCCGCCTGGGACCGAAACCGCCTCTCGTCCCGACCGGGCACTTTTCACCGCCATGCCGACGGAACCCGCGCGCATGGCAACCGCCATGTCGCCACTGGGCTACGGTCCGCCGATACTGTTCTGACCGGACGTAGAGCACTTGCGAAACCGCGCAAGCATTCTGCCATAAAATACTATTTTTAAACGATTCTTCTAACGAGCGCGGCTGACCGTATAGGATGCCGTATCCTGCAACAGGCGCCGCAGCCGCGTGTCGGGGAAAATATCCAGCGCCTCGCATGCCGCGCGGGCATAGATCGCGGCACGGTCCAGGGTCGCACCGATGGCGTCGGTCCGGGCGATCAGAACCAGTGCGTGGTCGAGATCCTCGGGCTGCTGCTCGCTATCCTCGATGACCCGCCGCCAGAACCGGCGGTCCTCCTCGCTCCCGGCGGCATAGGCCGCCAGGACCGGAAGCGTGATCTTCCCTTCTCGGAAATCGTCGCCCACGGTCTTGCCCAGCACGGCCTGGTCGGCGGCATAATCCAGTGCGTCGTCGACCAGTTGAAACGCCATGCCCAGATTGGTGCCGAAGGCCTCCAGCGCCACTTCCTCGACTTCCGGCCGTTTCGCGACCACCGCCCCCACGCGACAGGCCGCGGCGAACAGCGCGGCCGTCTTGCCGTGAATGACCGTCAGATACTGGTCGACCGACGTCGACAGGTCGTTCTGCGTCGACATCTGCAAGACCTCGCCCTCGGCGATCGTGGCCGAGGCCGAGGACAGGATCGCCATCACCTTCAGCGAACCGTCATCCGTCATCAACTGGAACGACCGGGCGAACAGGAAATCACCCACCAGCACCGACGCCTTGTTGCCGAACACGGCATTGGCGCTGGCCAGCCCGCGCCGCAACTGGCTCTCGTCCACCACGTCGTCATGCAGCAGCGTCGCGGTGTGGATGAATTCGACACACGCGGCCAGCGCGACATGGCGCTGATGGTCGGGGCCGGCCGGGTAGCCGCACAGCCGCGCCGATGCGAGCGTCAGCAAGGGCCGCAGCCGCTTGCCGCCGGCCGCCACCAGATGCGCCGCCAGTTGGGGAATCAGGGCGACCGGGCTGTCCATCCGCGCGACGATGGCGCGGTTGCACGCGGCCATGTCCTCGGCCAGGTAGGTCGACAACTCATGCAGAGCGGCCTCCGCCCCCTCCTGCGCCGAGGCGCCGGAGGCGGAATGCTTCGCGTTTGCCGTTTGCTCGGATTCCGGCAGAGTGACTGCAACACCCAAAAGGTTAAACTCCCGGCTCCGTTGGATTGGTCTGTAGAACATATGAGCGGCGTGCGAATGACGGTCAAGCCGAAGGAGACGATACATGAGCCGACGCGGGATCCGGCATGTCCTGCCGGCGACTCATCCATCGACCCGCTGAGCCAAGGCACGCTGCTGGGCGGCCGCGTCCGCTACCGGCAGTTTCGCCACGGCTACCGCACCGGCCTTGAACCCGTCCTGATGGCGGCCGCCATCCCGGCCCGTCCCGGCCAGCGCATCCTGGAGGGCGGATGCGGCGCGGGCGCGGGGCTGATGTGCCTGTCCTGGCGCGTCGCCGGCATCGCCGGCGTGGGCGTGGAGCGCGATGCCCGCACCGCCGCGCTGGCCCAGGCCAATTTCGACGAAAACAGCTTCGGCCGGCTGCGCGCCCTGTGCGCGGCCCTGCCCGACCTGCCCGCCATACCCGACTATCCGGCGCAGGGCGGCGGCTTCGACCATGCCTTCGCCAACCCCCCCTGGCATCGCGCCGATGCCAGCGCATCGCCCGACGCGCGCCGCGACCTCGCGCGGCGCGCCGGGGCAAACGACATGCTGTCTGTCTGGGTCCGCGGCCTGGGGCGTCAGGTGCGTCATCACGGTACCCTGACCCTCGCCCTGCCCGCCGCGTCCATCGACGCGGCGATCGCGGCGATGCGCGCGCACGGCATCGGGTCGATCCGGCTGATTCCGTTCTGGCCCAAGGCCGGACGACCCGCCAGAATCGTGCTGGTCCAGGGCCGCGTCGGCGGCCGGGGCGACGCGGCCCTGCTGCCCGGCATGACGCTGCACCGGGCAGACGGACATTTCACGCCGGAAGCGGATGCCGTCCTGCGCGAGGGAGCGCCGTTGGAGGGGCTGTAGCGCTCCTTTTTCTGAAGAAAAAAGAAGCGCCCTGATTAGCCGTCGGATTGGAAGATACTCTCCTCGAATGCCTCTTCCCAGGTACCGGAGGTCGAGGCCCGACTATATTCCGTCGCGCGATTTTCGAAGAAATTTGTATGCTCGACGGCATTCAGCATGTCGTCCAGCCACGGCAGCGGGTTCGCCGGGACATGGTACATCCCGTCCAGCCCCAGCAGGCTCAGCCGGCGATCGGCAACGAAGCGGATATAGGTCTTGACCAGATCGGCATCCAACCCCTCGACCGGCCCCATCTCGAAGCACAGATCGATGAACGCATCCTCATGCTCGACGATGTCGCGGCAGACCTGGCGGATGTCCTCGCGCAGCTTCTCGGTCCAGATTTCCGGATTTTCATGAATGAAGGTGCGGAACAGCCGGGCCATGGACAGACAATGCAGCGTCTCGTCCCGCACCGACCAGGACACGATCTGCCCCATGCCCTTCAGCTTGTTGAAACGCGGGAAATTCAACAGGATGGCAAAAGACGCGAAAAGCTGGAGCCCTTCGGTAAAGGCGCCGAAGGCTGCGAGCGTACGGGCGATGTCGTATTTGCTGTCGACCGAAAAGCCCTGCATATAGTCGTATTTATCCTTCATTTCCTTATACTTAAGGAAAGCGGAATACTCCGACTCGGGCATGCCGATCGTATCGAGCAGATGACTGTACGCAGCGATATGAATCGTCTCGATATTCGAGAAGGCCGACAGCATCATCAGCACTTCAGTCGGTTTGAACACCCGGCTGTAATGCTTCATGTAGCAATTGTTCACCTCCACGTCCGACTGCGTGAAGAAGCGGAAGATCTGGGTGACCAGATGCCGCTCGCTCTCGGTCAGGGTGCGGTGCCAGTCCTTCACGTCATCGGCCAGCGGCACTTCTTCCGGCAGCCAATGCACGCGCTGCTGGGTCAGCCACGCATCATACGCCCACGGGTAGCGGAACGGCTTGTAGACCGGATTCGCCGTCAGCAGGTCGAAATGGGTTTCGCCCTCGGGCTGGGGCACATTGAGAGGGTCGGTCATGTCGTCTTCTCCGCGACGGCAATGCTGTGGCAAACAGCCGTGGGGACAGGGCGGCAGGGCCGCCTTGCCGCGTTACTGGCAGGCCAGGCACTCGTCGTAATTGGTGGATGACGTGGGCGGGGCCGCCGGTGCGGCCGCCGTCGGCTCGGGCGCCAGAACGTCACTCTTGTCCAGGATGTTGCTGACCGTGTCCGCCCGCTGGATCGACAGCGAACGGCAATAGTACAGCGATTTCACGCCCCGCTTCCACGCCAGGTAATGGATCTGGTGCAGGTCGCGCTTATGCACGTTGGCCGGCAGGAACAGATTGATGGATTGCGCCTGGCAGATATAGCCCGCGCGATCGGCGGCATGCTCGACCACCCAGCGCTGATCCAGTTCGAAAGCGGTCTTGAAGACGTCCTTTTCCTGCTGGGTCAGGAAATCCAGATGCTGGACGCTGCCCTGGGTCAGCGTGATCGACGACCAGACCTCGTCATTGTTCTGCCCCTTGTCGATCAGCAACTTGGTCAGGTGCCGGTTGCGCACGGTAAACGAGCCGGACAGCGTCTTCTGGAGAAAGACATTGGCCGCGATCGGCTCGATCCCGGGGCTGGAATTGCCGGCGATGATGGAAATCGACGCCGTCGGCGCGATCGCCAGCTTGTTCGAAAAGCGCTCCATCACGCCATATTCAGCCGCGTCCGGGCACGCGCCGCGCAGTTCCGCCAGCTTGCGCGACGCCTCGTCCGCCTTCTCGCGAATATGCTTGAAAATCCGCTTGTTCCAGACCTTCGCGATCACGCTTTCGAACGGCACGTTGTTCGCTTGCAGGAAGGAATGGAAGCCCATCACCCCCAACCCGACCGACCGCTCGCGCGAGGCCGCGTATTTCGCCCGCGCCATGTCGTCGGGCGCCCGGTCGATGAAATCCTGCAACACATTGTCGAGGAACAGCATCACGTCCTCGATGAATTGCGGATTGTCCTTCCACTCTTCCCAGGTTTCCAGGTTCAGGGACGACAGGCAGCAGACGGCCGTCCGTTCCTGGCCGTGATGGTCGATGCCGGTCGGCAGGGTGATCTCGGCGCACAGGTTCGAGGTCTTGACCTCCAGCCCCGCCAGCTTGTGATGCTCCGGCCGCGCATTGTTCACGTGGTCGGAATAGATGATGTAGGGCTCGCCCTGTTCCATCCGCGCCGTCAGGATCCGAATCCACAGCGACCGCGCGGAGACATGGCGAATATGCGCGCCATCCTTGGGCGACAGCAGCGCCCATTCGGCATCGTCCGCCACGGCGCGCATGAAGGCGTCCGAAACCAGCACGCCGTGATGCAGGTTCAGCGCCTTGCGGTTCGGGTCGCCGCCGGTCGGCCGGCGGATCTCGATGAATTCCTCGATCTCGGGATGCCAGACCGGCAGATAGACGGCGGCCGAGCCGCGGCGCAGCGACCCCTGGCTGATCGCCAGCGTCAGGCTGTCCATCACGCGAATGAAGGGGATCACCCCCGACGTCTTGCCGTTGCGGCCGACATTCTCGCCGATCGACCGCAGGTTGCCCCAGTAGGACCCGATTCCGCCGCCCTTGCTGGCCAGCCAGACATTCTCGTTCCACAGATCGACGATGCCGCGCAGGCTGTCGTTCGCCTCGTTCAGGAAGCAGGAAATCGGCAGGCCGCGCGTCGTGCCGCCATTGGACAGCACGGGCGTCGCCGGCATGAACCAGTGGCGCGAGATATAGTCGTACAGCCGCTGCGCATGTCCCGGATCGGCGCCATAATAGGATGCCACGCGCGCGAACAGGTCCTGATAGCTCTCGCCGTCCAGCAGATAGCGGTTATCCAGCGTCGCCTTGCCGAACGGCGTCAGCAACGCATCGCGCGAGCGGTTGACGCGTACCGGATGATGGCCGGGCAATTGGACGACATCATCGAACATGTCGGGGGTCGTCTGTCCGGACTCATGGTCCTGGAACAGGCCATGCTCCTCGGCCGGACGATCAGACACGGTTCCGGATATGTCGTCCAGGCTCATCCATTATCTCCGTGAAAATCGCCGGGACACGGTTTCTACGCCTTGTGTCCGAGGCAGCATTATGACGCTACATATCGCGTCAGGGCAACCAATAACGCACTAGATATATGAAGATGCCGCGACGGCAAGGGCACGATTTTCCGCAAGGCAGGACTTTCCGCGTCAAGCGAAAAGTTTTTTTTCTTTACGCCCAGCCAGCCGCGACCGTCACGATTCTGCGGGGCCGGCGGTCCCCCATCGCGCGGCCGCCTCCTCGTCGCTGGGTCGCGCCGCGACCCACCTCGCCTGGCCGTCGGGGTATTCCTCGCGTTTCCAGAATGGTGCCTGCGTTTTCAGCCAGTCGATCACGAATCCGGTCGCATCCAGCGCGGCGCCACGATGCGCCGCGGCACACAGCACCAGCACGATCGGCGCCCCGACCGGCAGTCGCCCCACGCGGTGGACGACGGTGCAGGCCAGCAGGCCGAATCGGCTACCGGCCTGGTCGACGATTCGCGCGATCATGGATTCGGTCATACCGGGATAATGTTCCAGGACCAGCGCCGCCAGCCCCGCGTCGCCCCGCACCACGCCGACGAAGGCGCCGATTCCCCCCATTTCGAGTCCCGCGTCGGCCAGGCGCGCGAGTTCGGCGTCCAGCGAGAACGTCTCCTCCTGCACCCGGATATCGACCCGCACGGTCCTAGCCCCCCGTCACCGGCGGGAAGAAGGCCAGTTCGTCCCCCGCGCGCACCGGGGAATCGAGGGCGGCGAATTCCTGGTTCACGGCGCACCGGATCGGACCGGCTTCCTCGCCGAACACCGCCTCATAGGCCGCGCCGCGCCGACGCAGGCCGTCCATGATCGCACGGACCGAGGACGATCCGCCGTCACCAGGCAGCGCGACCGTCTCCCGCGACCGGCCGAGCCGATCCCGAAGCCAGGCGAAATACAGGATTTCCACCATCCGCGCCGTCCCTTCCGTCCTCGCCGGCCCAGCCCCGGCCCCTGCGCGTGTTCCTATCTGGAAACGCCCGGCGTGTCCCGCACCGTCTTCACGGCCCCGTCCGGCGTGATGACGGTGTTGGTACCATCGCCATTCGGAATCACGATGGTCGAGGCCGTCTGCCCGGACCGGGCGACCGGGCTCGCCCCCTGCCCGCCCGATGAAGCCGGCCCCTGGAGATTCTGACCCTGGCCCGCGAAATCCTGCACGCCGCCACGGATCTCGGCCTGCTCGCCCGCGCTCAAGCTCCCGCCTTCGGGCAGTTCGGGGCCCGAGGCGGCGTCGCCGGGCAACCCGTCATTGGTCCCATGGCGCTCCCGCGCCGCATCGCCCAGGGTCGGCAGCGGCGCGGGCGGCCCGGGCCACATATCGCCGCCCTGCGGCAGAATCGGCCGTTCGGACACCCGCTCCCCCCGCGCGCGGCGCAGATTTTCCGCATCCCCCGCCGGCAGGTTCGGATTGGCCCCAGGAAACGTCGCGTCATCGGCCATCAGCTTGCCGAAACCGGCACAGCCCGCCTGCAATAACAGGAGTGAAAGCACCGCCGCCCTGCGCATCATCATCCTCTCCGCCCACGCGCCAGTGCGCCGACGGCTTTCAGTCTGCCCATTCGCCATTACAACCACAAGTGGCACAAGGCACCACGATACAATCAAGGGGCGATTTTTGAGGCACCATCATGGCGGCCGATATGCCGCAGGGCGGTCAGCAGGTAATCCCAGCCCGTCACGACCGTCAGCACCGCTGCGATCCACAGCAGGATGGAGCCGATCAGGCCGACCGGCAGCCAGGCCATGTGCAGCAGCCGTCCCGTCCCGTCCCCGGCCAGCAGGAAGCCGATCGCCGTCATCTGGATCCCGGTCTTCCATTTCGCCAGCCGCGTCACCGGCAGGCTGATGCGGGTCGTGGCCAGGAATTCGCGCATACCGCTGATCAGGATTTCCCGCGCCAGGATGATGATGGCGGGATACAGCGCGCCGAACGGCAGGTGGCCGGTGCCGGCCAGCATCATCAGCGACGCGCCGACCAGCAGCTTGTCGGCGATCGGGTCGAGCATCCGCCCGAGTTCCGAATATTGATGCCGGGCGCGCGCCAGCCGCCCGTCCAGATAGTCGGTGATCGCGGCCGCGATGAACAGCAGGCAGGCCAGGCAATCCGTCATGGCGGTGCCCATCGCCACAAGGGCGACCAGGACGGGAATCGCCCCAATCCGCGACAGGGTCAGGACATTGGGCAGGTCGGTCAGCATCGGGACATACCGTACAGCAAGACAGAACGAACAGGAACGGTACTTCACGCCGGTCTGACGAAGAAATCGCTCACATCTGCCGCCCGTTCATTCCCGCTTCTATCCCCCGCTCCAGCCCGGATGAAAGTGGCCGTAGACCACGCGCGCGGTCTCCCGGTTGATCCCCGGCGTCGCCTCCAGTTCGGCCAGGCCCGCCTGCCGCACCCCCCGGGCCGAGCCGAACTGGTTGAGCAGCGCGCGCTTGCGCGCCGCCCCGACACCGGGGATCTCGTCCAGCTCCGATTTCACCAGCGTCTTGGACCGTCCGGCACGATGGGTGGAAATGGCGAAGCGATGGGATTCGTCGCGCAGCCGTTGCAGATAGTACAGCACCGGATCGCGCGGCGGCAGTTGGAAGGCCGGCCGGTCGGCCACATGGAACCACTCCCGCCCGGCATCGCGATCCGGCCCCTTGGCGATCGCCACCAGCGTCACGTCCGACACGCCCAGTTCGTCCAGGATCGCCCGTACCGCCGAATACTGGCCCGCCCCGCCGTCGATCAGGACGATATCCGGCCAGTCGGCCCCGTTCTCGTCCGCCTCGCGCTCGCGCAGGGCACGGCTGAAGCGCCGCTCCAGGACCTCGCGCATCATCGCGAAATCGTCACCGGGCGTTATCGGCCCGCGAATCCCGAATTTGCGATAGCTGCGCCGCTCGAACCCCTCCGGCCCCGCCACCACCATCACGCCATAGGCGTTGGCGCCCATGATATGGCTGTTGTCGTAGATCTCGATCCGCCGTGGCGCGGCGTCCAGCCCGAACAAGGCGGCCACCCCGTCCAGCAGCTTCGCCTGGGCCGTGCTTTCGGCCATCTTGCGTTCCATCGCCTCGCGGGCGTTCGTCTCGGCATGCTCGACGACCGCGCGCTTCTCCCCCCGCTGCGGCACCAGGATCTCCACCTTCCGCCCGCGCTTGATGCCCAGCGCGTCGGCCATCAGCTCATGTTCCGCGATCGCGCAGTTCAGCAGGATCTGCGCCGGCGGCGGCTTGTCGTCATAGAATTGCGCCAGGAACGCCTCCAGCACCTCGCCCGGTGCCTCGTCGCGCGCATGGACGGGGAAGAAGGCACGATTGCCGTTATTGCGGCCACCACGGATGAAGAAGACCTGGATGCAGGACTGCCCCGCCACCTGGGCGATCGCCACGATATCGGCATCCTCCAGCGACGCGGGATTGATCACCGACGAATCCTGCATCGCCGCGAAACCCCGGATACGATCGCGGATGGTCGCCGCGCGCTCGAACGCCAGGCTGGCCGCCGCCGCCTCCATCTCCCGCACCAGCTCGTCGCGCAGGCCATTGCGCTGGCCGGACAGGAACGCCCGCGCCTGTTCGACCAGATGGGCATACTCCGCCGGCGCGATGCGCCCGACGCAGGGCGCCGAGCAGCGCTTGATCTGAAACAGCAGGCACGGCCGCGTGCGCGCATTGAACACCGCGTCCGAACAGGACCGCAGCAGGAACACCCGCTGAAGCAGGTTCAGCGTCTGGTTGACCGCCCAGGCCGAGGCGAATGGCCCCCAGTAGGACGCCCCCTTGACCAGCTTGCCCCGATGTTTCGCAATCTGCGGAAACGCATCGCCATCGCTCATCACGATCCACGGATAGCTCTTGTCGTCGCGCAGCAGGATATTGAAGCGCGGCTTCATCCGCTTGATGTAGTTGGCTTCCAGCAGCAACGCCTCGGCCTCGGTATGGGTGGTGACGATCTCCATCGTCACCGTCTCCGACACCATCCGCCGCAGCCGTTCGGGCAGCTTGCCCAGTTGGGTATAGGACGTCACCCGCCGCTTCAGCAGCCGCGCCTTGCCGACGTACAGCACCTCCCCCTTCTCGCCGATCATGCGATAGACGCCGGGCGAAAGCGGCATGGTCTGCAAGGCATGCAGGATTGCCTCGACCCCACGAACGCCCGGGGCCGAGGCTGCGGCCACATCACCGTCCATCAGGCCGCCCCGCGTTCATCCACCGATCATGTGGATAAGTCTGTGGAGCAGGCACGGGCAGAATCGTGAGGCGGGCGGTTTTCCTGCCCCCGACTTGGATTGCATAAAAAAGCAGCACAGAAAAATAACCCACTGATTATTATAAATTTATTCCAACGCAACCTTAATGCTCGATGAACGCCGCGTAATCCGCCAAAAAAGCGAGGACGGATCGCTTTTCACCGGCCCAGACGCTCCCGCCTTTGCTCGCCCAGCCACCATTCGATCCCGTTTTGTTCATCGTGCAGGGAATCGCTCTTGCCAGTCCCTGCACGATGGGCGATGTCAACGATATGCGCATCGTCACTTGGAATATCAATTCGCTTCGCCTTCGGCTTCCCCTGCTCGCCCGCCTGGGCCGCGACCTCGGCCCGGACATCATCTGCCTACAGGAAACCAAGGTCCCGGATGCGTTGTTTCCCACCGAGGCGATCCGCGATCTCGGATACATCCATACGCTCTATCGTGGCATGAAAGCCTATAACGGCGTCGCGATCCTGTCGCGTGTGCCGTTGACACCTATGGACGATACACCCGACTGGTGCATGCGCGGTGACTGCCGTCACATCGCGGCGTCGTTCTCACTCGGCGGCGAGACGGTCGATCTGCATAATTTCTACATCCCTGCCGGCGGCGACATTCCCGACCCCGAGGCCAACCCCAAATTCGCGCACAAGCTGGCCTTCGTGGACGAAGCCGCCGCCTGGTTCGCCGGCCGCACCAACCGCCGGACCATCCTGGTCGGCGACCTGAACATCGCGCCGCTGGAACAGGATGTCTGGAGCCACAAGCAACTGCTGACCGTCGTCAGCCACACGCCCCCCGAGACCACGCGGCTGCTGGCCTGGCAGGAGAACGGCTTCGTCGACGCCATGCGGCATTTCGTACCGGCCGACGAAAAGCTGTACACATGGTGGTCCTACCGCAACCGCGATTGGAAAGCCTCCAACCGTGGCCGCCGCCTGGACCATATCTGGATCACGCCAGACCTGACGGAACAGTTGGCGGGCATGACGGTGCTACAGGATGCACGCGACTGGCCCACGACGTCGGACCACGTTCCGGTCGCGGTGGATTTCCAGGATTGAGGCCGGGGCCCGACGAGGCGACCTGTTCTTTCCCGATCGGTCATTGGCAGCCTCGGCGATGATTGCCGGGCCGTTTTCTTGTCAATCTGTCCAACCTTTGACATAGAGCTTTGGCAGTCTGACCAGAGACGAATTTTTCTTGGTGGTATGTCGCGTGGCTCATATGATTCCTCAACACTCTCGCTTATGCACCACCACATGTCGTATGGCGGCGCGGGCGTGCGGCGTATTGGTGAGCGGCCTCCTCTTCCTGTCAGGCTGTAGTTCCCTGCCAAGTAGCGGCCCCACGGAATCACAGTTCATCAACGCACAAAAAGATCCCAAGAAGAACAAGTTGGGGTTTGGCATTGTACAAATCAGTTCCGACCTCCTGACAATTCTTGCCAGCGATTCCCCAACACCGCTCTCTACACTCGACAAAGTGACCGATCGACCTACGAGCAACGACATGATTGGTCCCGGCGATATTATCCAGATTTCGATCTATGAAATCGGTAATGGCTTGTTCGGCGGTGGAGGCAGCAATGCCAGCGGCACATCGATCGCCGCCACCATGGCGAGCGGTTCCGCAACCCCCCAAAGCACCGGCAGCATTCTGTCATCCGGAGGCGCCGCGCAGGACCAGCAGGCCAGCGTCAAGGCCATACTCAGTAATCTGCCGCCACTGAACGTCAGTGCCGACGGAACAGTCACCGTCCCCTATGCAGGCACGCTTCACGTGGCCGGACGAACCGTGGATCAGACAGCGGCAATGGTACGCCAGGCCCTCGCAAAGAAATCGCAGGCGCCACAGGTCGTCGTACGTGTCGTCCAGAGCGTTACCAACTCCGCGATCGTCTATGGCAACGTCACGCGTCCTGGACGCGTGCTCCTCACCCCCACGCGCGAACGCCTCATGGATGTCATCGCCTTGGCGCAGGGCAGCTCCCACCCCCCGGAAGATTCCGTCATCCAACTGACGCGCGGCAACCACGTGGCACGCGTGGCCATGAGCGTTCCGGAAAACGACCCGTCGCAGAACATTGCCATTCATCCCGGCGACCGGATCGAAGTCATCTACAAACCCAGAACCTTTACCGTCTTCGGTGCCACCGGCAAGGTGTCGGAAGTACCGTTTACGGTACCCGAACTCTCGCTGTCTGAAGCGATCGCCAGGACGGGAGGGCCACTGGACCAGCAATCCGATCCCAACGGCATTTTCCTTCTGCGCTATGAGGATAACGACGTCGTTCGGCGGCTGGGCCTGCCTGTGGCCGAGGGCAAGCCGGTCACGCCGATCGTGTACCAAATCGACATGATGAATCCCGGCAACTATTTTCTGGGGCAGCATTTTGTCATGAGAGACAAGGACATGCTGTACTACTCCAACGCCAAGGCTAATAATTTCTACAAACTGTTCGCCCTTATCAGCACGATCGTCCAACCGGGCATTACGGCAGGCTACATGGCGCGCTAACGCGTGAGCCGCCATTCCCGCAACCGGACGGGATATGTGCAGTTTTTCGATCAAGGTTGGAGCAGGAAAGTCTTTCGATGTCAGATGCGTTTCAGGAACATCCCTCACCGGCCATAACGCCGGCATCCCGGCCGGTTCGTTCAGCGAAGGCGTACGAAGCCTGCGCGACCTTTGTGAAGAACAAGATCGGGGTTGGGCTTTTTTTTGCGGTTATCGTGCCCAATATCCTGCTGTTTCTGTATCTGACGTGCATTGCCACGCCGCAGTATATTTCCGAAGCCCACTTCATGGTGCGTGGCGAACACTCCATGAGCGGCCTGCCACTGACCATGATGCTGCAAAGCGGCGCGGGTGAATCCGTCACCAGTGACGATACCTTCGCTGTACAGGATTATCTGGTCTCGCGCGATGCCATGGGCCTCCTGCTCCGCAACAACGATCTCGCCCAGGTCTTCTCGCGCAAGGAGGCTGACTTTCTTGCCCGTTTTCCCAACTGGTATTCCCGGCGGGATCTCGAAAGCTTCTATAAATATTACAAGAGGCACATCAAGGCGCAAATCGACGCCGACACCTCGCTATCCGTCCTGACGGTCCGGACCTTCAGCGCAGACGATTCACAACGCATCGCGAAAGCACTCATCGCTGCTGCGGAAGATCTGGTGAACGAGATAAATCGCCGCCAACGAGCAAACCTGGTCGACGCCGCGCAGAAGGAAGTGACCGAGACGCTGGGCCAGATCCGCGACCTGCAAACCCGCCTCGCATCATTCCGCAATACCAGCGCGATGATCGATCCGGAAAGACAGAGCGTGCCGCTGGTTTCCACGCAATACGCCCTGCAATCGCTGCTGACCGCCACGCAGATGCGCCTGGACCAGACGCGGCAGACCGCCCCCGACAGCCCTGCCATCGCCGTATACCAGCAACAGATCAATATCCTGCGCAAGGAACTGGAAACCGCTTCAGCCCGCCTCACGGGAGACCCGAATTCCCTAGTGCCGCAACTGACCGAATATGACAGCCTGACCATCCAGCGGCAGATTCTACAGCAGGTTCTGGCGTCCGAAGTGGCATCACTCCAGAGCGCCAAATCCCGTGCTGATCATCAGATGGTATTCCTCGAAGAGGTAACCCAGCCCGACAAACCCGATTATCCTACTTATCCGCCGACGATCAAAGTGATGGCGATTTCGATCCTGTGCTTCTACGGCGTCTACGTCATGGCAAGATTGCTAACCGCTGGAGCCAGGGAGCATAGGATCACATGAAATGGCAATCGCAAATGAGCGAATCCCTGTTCTATCATTTCAAGATTCAGTACAAGGTTATCCATGCTCTTATCCTGCGGGAAATCCACACTCGCTATGGGCGAGATAATCTGGGTTTTCTGTGGCTAGTTGGTGAGCCCATCTTGTTCTGCTCTGGGGTAGCCATCGTCTGGACAGCTATACGGCCGGCTCGCGAACATGGGTTGGCAATGACCGCTATCGTAGTAACAGGATATGTTCCCCTTACAATGTGGCGTCATTGCTTGGCTCGAGCAATAAAGGCGTATGAAGCAAATGGCAGCCTGCTCTTCCATCGACAAGTTACACCTTTCGATATTATAACCGCGCGTACGTTTCTGGAAATCATTGGGACAATTATGGCCGGATTGTTTGTAGCTTTAGCTGCAATTATGCTCGGCTTCATGAAAACTCCACAGAATTATGGCCTAATTCTTCTTGGCTTGACGTATCAGTGCTTTTTTTGCTTTGCAACAGCATTGATTGGAGCCGCTTTAAGTGAAATGTCCGATTTTATCGAAAAAATTGTGTCCATTTTTTCTTATCTTTCTCTTCCATTTTCTGGAGCCTTTATCATGGTTGCTTGGCTTCCGCTCCGATATCAATGGATACTACTGCTATCTCCTATGGCAAATAATATAGAAATGGTCAGAGGTGGGCAGTTTGGTATTTCTGCGAGTGTCAGATACGATCTCTTTTATAATACGTGGATGACTGTATTATTGTTAATAATTGGCATTCTTTTGACAACCAATATCAGGAAACATTTGGAAATCACAGGATGATAAAATGCGATGGCATTATTAAAGAATTCCATACCTCATCGGGCGTTCGTCGTGTTCTGAACGGAATCAACTGTACCGTTCAACGAGGCGAAAAATGGGGAATCCTTGGCCATAACGGCGCGGGAAAATCAACACTGCTGCGGATCATCGGCGGCGTTGACCTCCCAACGGCCGGACGGGTTGAAAGGGACATGTCCGTCTCATGGCCACTGGCCTTCTCTGGGGCATTCCAAGGCAGCCTCAGCGGCTTGGATAATCTGCGTTTCATTGCCCGCATCTATAACCGAGACTATGCTGAAATGCGCGGTTTCGTAGATGACTTCGCGGAGTTGGGCAACCACCTTCGCGAACCGGTCAAGACTTATTCGTCGGGTATGCGCGCTCGCCTTGCATTTGCCCTTTCCATCGCAATTGAATTCGATTGTTATCTTATCGACGAAGTTATCATGGTCGGCGATGCTCGTTTTACCGAACGATGCCGCCAAGAACTTTTCGACAAACGGAGCGATCGCTCCCTTATCATTGTGTCCCACAGCATGGATTTTATCAGAGAAACTTGCGACCACAGTATGGTTCTGCGGGATGGCAAAATGACCATCTGCGCTAGTGTCCAAGAAGGAGTAGATATGTACAATAACTTCTGATATCAAACTGAATAAAATCAGATAGAGGTGTACTCTTAAGTATCTGATCTCTTTCCTCCGAAATTTTTATATGAATTTCGTGAAGAAGGAGATCAATTGATCCAGTGCCCCGGATCATAAAACAGCATATCACTTAACGATAGGCTTCAACTATGTCTTCTTCAAATCATAATGGGGCATGCATGAAGAAAAAACCGTTACGCTGTCGGGCTGAGAGAAAATCTTCCGGACACAACCGTCCGGCACATAGCATGCGCCCACGATGAGCATCAACATAGAACTCATCCAGAATTGATTTCAGTTTTTCGCCTTTACGATGTAGAACTAACCCACCATCAGTAACGGTGACATGCTGAAAGTCGATCTTGCCATTATGAGGCTGAACGGCCCCATCATCGCCGATAGCAAACTGCCCGATCAAATTACGCCGGTCCAGCTTGCCACAACTCCATACCCGATTCGTCAGTTTCCGGACAACGGTAGCAAATGCGCCTTGTTGGTGGCAGGAAGATGACGCGAACAGAGGCTGGTATAATGTCATCTGCAACCATTTTTTTGCCATACTGGTCGCGCAATTTGCATGATGAATTACACAGGGAGAATCTGGCAGGGCGCCCATCGAAAAACACCAGAACTCTTCCGGCAGAAAGCCTGCTTTTATCTTATTCTTTTCAAGAAAATCTTTGTCTTCCAGAAGCATATTGACCGCTTCCTGGTCCCAGACATTATTCACCTCTACGCGACGAAGGATTTCTTCCCAGAATGCACGAACAGCCGGCGTACAACGAAAGACAATGAACCCGATATTGGCGCGGCTCTTTTCCCAAAGCCACTCGCGCTGGAACAAGATATCATAGCCTTCCATCAAGGCAGGCAACCGTTCCCTAAATGGGCGGTAGATGGTGATATCTATATCGGAGAAAATCTCGAACTTCTCCTCATCTTGCTGGCCTTCGATCGGACAGGCTTCAATAAGAAGGCGCGTCTTGCTTTTCCATAGGTTCGGGCCGCCGCCTAGGCCGGGCTTGTCAGGAAGATCGAGGGCGTGACACGTAACTGTGATCTCTTTCTCTAGACCGGAGAGGAAGCGGATCAGCATGGGTTCGGCGTCAGACGTGCTGATACAGGAGAGTCGGATGGGAGACGAAGAATGGGAAGGCACATGTGTCATGAAGCAAGTTCCGTCGCATGATGTGAACAGGAGTAAACAGATAATGTCATCGGTCAGATCGAACGCCGCTCGCCGCTCGCTTACCTCGTTGCCTGCTTCTTTTCATCTCCCCTATTGTTTCAATCCGTTCCAATACAGAACGCCCTCCTATTCATCCCTCCTGCTGTCCGTTGCCTGTTTCTTCGGTTTTATGGCGCACACGACTATCCTTCATGCTGACCCAGCCCCTTCTGTTATCCGTTATAACAGCCAGGAAGGTACACATATCGATCTGCTTCCTGACGACCCGAAATTCCCGCGTTCAGACGTTAAATTCGGCAATTGGGTGCTGGGACAATATTCAGGCATCGGGCCAACGGATTTCTTCCTTTACAATAGCCTGACTCATAATCATCCGCTAGTCATCTCGCCAAAGGATGAAGTCACCTTCAGCCACGCTTATGACAATGCGCATAACTGGGATGCCTATGACAAGTTGCCCTCTCCGGTGAATGTACTTGTCAGCTATGGGCGCACTCGGCCCTCCAGCGGCACGGCCATTGGCCTGCAAAACTCCATGGATATCTATAATGAGGCCGTACCAACTCACGGCCACAATGAATTTTCTTCCTATTACGCTTACGTCCGAGCCAATAATCATGGCATTCATCCACCTGGCCAGCATTATTGGGTCACTGATTTTCATCTCCAAACCCCCTATGCCCCGGAGCCCCAGAAATCTCCCGAGCTAGAAATCGTCTATTCGGGACGAATCATGAATATGAGCAACGGCGTGCAGGCGCTCTCGTCCAGCCATATGGGCGCTTATGGACAATCCCTCGTCGCAACGCCCATGCTGGAAAACGAAATGACTGCGGCCGGCATCCCGCTGGATGCCCGCTCTTATCCTGTTACCGCCATGCTCGATCTGGCCGGTTTCTCCGGCGATCGCCACACCTATGATGGCACCCTGCCCTCAGCCGGGCCAGCTGCAGACTATGCCTTGCGTATCGGCGGGAATGGCGGCAGTCCTTATATTCCGTTCAGCGCGCGTTCTAATTTTGTCATCGGCATTGGCCTGTATGACTGGAGCAAAGCCGGCCTGGAGATCGACCACCGCCTACCCGGAGCGACGGGGCCGGGATTGCGCAATCGTTATACGACCGAACTGGGCGGAAGCTTGCCTGCCGACACTTGGCCCTACAGCTTGATCCTGCACGATGAGCATGCCCAGCCGACCAGCCCTGAACAGGCCGGGCTGCAACTCGGCGACGGCTCCCACGCATGGCTACTAGGCAGCACGAGCCACGGTGACGACGACGGCCAGTTCTCCATCGCCTATCAACATCCTGAGCGGCCACAATTGACCCTGTCTCGCACCGGAATCGGCTTCATGGGTCACGCCGCAATCACGCCGCCGAAAATCCATCCAAAATTTGATCTCTCAAAAAAAATGGATCTCAAAGAGCTTGCAAAAGCTTACAATTCTATTCATGACGCGCTTATTTCTCTTGGACTCGCCCAGTAAGGACGGCACTTCACATGAAAGAAAAGCCGAGCTTTCCCCCTGATCTGGATGAATATCCCTCTGGAGCTCTGGCCTACAGAGATCTTGAGCATTCTTTTCTAACGTTCTACCAACGCAATGCCCGACTAAAAAACTCGCTTTCCTGGCGAATGACACTGCCCATCCGGCAGGTCACGCATCATAACCGCCGCTGGCGCGCCCGTTTTGCCCGCCTGCGCCTGGCCGCTCAGCATCTCCAAGCCCTGTTTCAACACACGAAGCAACATGGGTTGGCTGCCCTCTGGCGCACCTTTCGCGAAAAAGGGCGCGCACCGACACACATTGACTTGGCTTATCATCACTGGCGGAAAGCCCACCCTCTGCCTCGCTTGAACGATGATGAGGTCACCCCGCGCCGGCTCCTGGTGCTCATCAGTCCAGAGGCCCTCCGGTCACCCGATTACCCCGTTTGCCTGGCCAGTTTACAGGAGCAGCGAGGATGTACAGTAGTGGTCAATCCGCTCTCTGACCCGCTCCCCACCCAACTCGATGTCTATGACGCCATCATATGGATGCGAACGGCCGCCATGCTGGTCCCGGATTATGGGCAGATCGCATGCCGCGCCCTATCCGACGGCAGCATTTTATTCTACGCCGATCACGACACGCACCTCAGTACGATTCTACATGAGCGTCCATTCTTCAAACCCGCCTTTTCTCCGGAATTGCTCGGCCAAGTGGATTATCTCGCCGCAGGCTGCGCACTTTCTCCCGATTGGCTGGCTGAACAGGGCAGGCCGGACGATTCGTACCTGTATGAGATGCTCAGACATCTTTCCTCGTCTCAGGTCCGGCATCTGCCACTCTGCTTGAGTCATCTGCCCGCGTCCGTTTCCGCTCGACTCGTCCCCCCGATTTCACCTGCGGCGGCCCCATCGCCACCAATCATGGAAGGGCTGAAGGTCTCTCTTGTCATCCCAACCGCCTTCCATGGCACCTATCTACAGACGCTACTGGAAAGCCTGTATCGCACCACGGAAGGGTATCGGGAACAGTTGGAAACCATCATCATCACCAACAAGGAGCCTGAACAGGCGGAAGCCGCGCTGAAAGACTGTCTGATGCCCTGCCGGCTGATTTATTACGATCGGGATTTCAATTATTCCGCTGTCAATAATGAAGCCGTACGCCAAACCGAAGGCGCGATATTGTTTTTTCTCAACGATGATATCGAGTTTAAAGACGCGTACTGGCTTCCCGACATGTTGGCTCTCCTCCAGCGCCCTCAAACCGGAGCTGTGGGAAGTCTGCTACTCTACCCGGACAACACCATACAGCATGCGGGTTGTCTGATCGGCATGAATGGTGGGGTTGGTCATATCGGCGTCGGGCTCCCCGCCGATACAGACATCTATCACGGCATCCTGACCGCGCAGCGGGAGGTGTCCGCCGTGACAGGCGCCTGCCTGGCTATCCGGCGAGACATCTTTCTGAAGGCCGGCATGTTTGATGAACATCTTCCGCTTTCTTTCAATGACGTCGCGCTCTGCCTGCGCCTACGAGATCTGGGCTACACTCAGTACGTCACTACCCGCAGCCGGATTATTCATCATGAATCCCGCTCCCGCGGATATGATGTCACGGCACGCAAACATCAGGCCAACCGCGAGCATTTCCTGTACGCCCGTACCCGCTATCCCGGCATCCGCGAGGCAGACCCGTATTACAGCCCGAACCTCGACCTCTCCTCTGTCTACCTAGGCTATGCGTCTCGCTCTTCCGCACAGCAGGCGCGGTTCCTCCGCCCACCTTCGCCCGGCTGCCTCATCCTTCTCGCACAGAGAATGGATTATGACCCGTCCACCCAGTCTCTTGTCGATATGCTGGCGCAACATAAGACAGAAGGGCTCATTCGCCTCATTATTGCAGGAACAAACGAAACGCGCTTCTCTCGCCAATGCTGTGCTGCACTTGCCCCAGCGCCGGTCCGAATAGAACCCGTCCAGAATCTTCGCAATGCTCTTCTCAACGCGCCGGAGGGTGCGCTGTTTCTCGATCTGCGTTTGCTTGAGGTGATGGATGGTCTGCCGCCCGATCTGCCCTTGATCGGCATCTGGGTCCATGACGGGCGACTCTGCTTTACCGACCTCTTTGGACGCCGCACGCTGCAACAGCAGAGCCTGGAACAATCCCCGATAGACCTGAGTAGCCTGATATTGGCCCGAGACCCTCTCAAAGACAACATGACTAAAGAATTGGACAAGAGCCTTGCCCGGCCATGTGCATTGAAGGCGCACCCGCATATACCCTGATACGCACATCCTCAGAGCGCGCTGCCCTGGAGTTCCTCAAGATAATTCTCGGCGCGATCGCACCGAACTACTCTCGCGCATAGGCCTACAATACGCTCTAATGAAGCAATCCAAAACTGGACACTTCCAGAATATGAGGGAACTTTAATCGCCTATGCTATATTTTTATTAACCACGCGCCCTCACATTGAACAATGATCAAAAGAACTCTTGTGAGCGCGACTTTAAGTTCGCCGAACCTAGCCATTGCATAGAGTTGGCAATCGTGTCAAAAGCCGCATAGCCAGTCAATATGTCCGATCTCCTGAGAAACAAGGCGGTTCCTATCGATCCTGTCACCTTCATTATCGATAAAAGGCAATTAAAAAGTCATTAATATTAAAATAACGGAGCAAGAGGCATAATGAGCAGTGAAGAAATACAAGTTTCGTTTATTGTCCCAGCCTATAATGTCAGAAATTACATTGGGAAATGCTTAACTTCTCTACAAAAACAATCACTCGACAGTTTTGAAATTATTGTCGTTGAAGATTGCTCGACAGACACCACGCTGGCCGAAGTCCGTCGGTTCGCCGCAAAGGACTCACGAATTCGCCTGGTTCTTCACAAGAAGAACCAGGGATTGGGCCCCGCCCGCAATACAGGTCTGGAGCACGCGCGCGGAAAATATATCTGTTTTGTCGATTCTGATGATTGGGTTGATCCCGGCTACGGCCTAGCCTTCTACATGGAAGCCGAACGGACCTCTGCCGATATGGTCGTGGGTTCGTTCTATGCCGTTTTCTCGCAAGGCGCCCGTATTATTTCGCATTTTGTCGACCCCGTCGTCCGCTATGCGACGCTGCCGTTCAATGCCCGGTCCTGCCCTGCCGTCCTGTCCATGCCAACCCCGGTCTGGGACAAATGCTACCGCCGAGAGTTCCTGGAACACCACCAGATGCGCTTCCCTGCCCTGATCGGGGAGGATATCCCGTTTCAATGGGAAGCCATGACCCAAGCAAAACGGATTTCCGTTGTGGGCGAGCCCTTCTATTATTATCGCATTCGTGATTCGAAGAAAAACCGTTCCCTGACCGCCGGTCGCAATATCTTTGCCGATGTCTTCCTCGCTCAGGAAAAAGCTCTCGATTTCCTCCATCGCAGTGGCCAGTACGAAAGCGTCAAGGCCATCTGGTGGGAGCGGATGATCAAAGAGCTTCTGCATCTGACTGATAAATCCGGCGACACACTGATCGCGGATAATTTTGTCGCCAAAATCTTCCACCTGATGCTGCGTCGATCGCTGGAACCGGTGAATTTCTCGCAGATCAATCGGGCTTATATGCCAGACCATGTGCTTTTCATGGCCATGTTCGCGCGGCAGTGTGCATCCTGGAAGGAATTCCAGGAGTTGGTCTCCCGCTCCCATCCCGGCCAGCATCAGCCGCCTCCCCGTTTTCTGGGCGTAAATAAGCTCCAGATGGTGGTGACCCAGTATGATCTCGATGCCGAAGAGAGTGCTCGATCCCATCAACTGACGATCGCGCGACATGAGACCAATCTCACGCATTATTCGGATCTTCCAGATTATGCTGCGGCCATCTGCCAGCACGATCGCATTATCCTCCTGCCCCCCGTTCACAGTGCGGAGATGGAGCCGGCACGGATCATGGTTCGCCTTGCTGGACAAGGGACCACACGGCTTTGGTATTTTCTATCCTGTGCGCAGGAAAGCCGCGCTTCTAAGCTCGCCATTCACCAGCGGATTCTCGGGCCAGACCGTCAGGTCCTGTCAGAGAAGGAAACAGTTCTTCATGTAGGAGAGAAGATACTCCTCTCCTATCTGGATATTCCTGAAGGACTATCTATCAATCAGCTTGACGTTGAATTTTTTGTTAAGTGTCTTTCCGGGTTCCCGAGTTGGGCCTCTGATGTGACGATTTCGAATTTCTACGGGGAAGGCGCATGAAAAACCGCGTTCAGATCTATCTTTGCACTAGTGGCTTTTTCGATCTTCCCAAAGAGGCGCCCTTTATCCCTATCCAAGGAGGAGCCGCCATCAATCCACGCCTTCCGGGCGTACAGGGAGATGATACAGGCGACAACATCTCCAAGATGAACCCCATGTTCTGCGAAATGACGGCCATGTACTGGGCATGGAAGAACGCACCGAGGACAGATTATGTCGGCTTCTTCCATTACAGGCGCCTGCTGAATTTCGGCCTGCCCTTCGCCCCCGAGCGACACTGGTCCGAGCGAAACTTCTTTGATTTCAAACCAGAAACCATGAAACGGTTCGGCTGGGATTATGACACCATCCTGAATGCCATTGAGGGGGCAGATATCGTCCTGCCCCATATCGAGGATGTCCAGCGTCCGCCGGATTGGAATGAACCGGGAACACTCTACGAACATTATCGTAACTGCCATATCTCACGCGATATCAACCTCACCATGAAGGTGATCAAGGATTTCTATCCGGAAGATGCCCAACTGACTGAAAAAGTCATGCATTCGACGCGCGGGTATTTCTGTCACATGTTCATCATGAAATGGGACGTCTTTCAGGAATATATGAAATGGGTCTTTGACATTACGATGACTGTAACAAATCAGATTGATTTGAGTGCCCCGATCTACAAGTTCAACCCGCACGAACGCCGCGTATCCGGATTTATTGGCGAACGCATCATTAATATTTTTGTCGAGAAAAAACGCCGTGAGGGTGCCAAGATCATGGAACTGGAGCGGTTGCTAGGCAACCTTCCAAAAGAAGGCTTCCTTCAGGTTCCTCCTGCCGGCCGCAAGAAATTCTTTATCAAGAAGCTCGATCGAGCAGTGACAGTCCGTATGGGCAATCGCCAGTTCACCATAGGAGCGGGAGGCTGACGCCTCCCTCTCGCAGCACAAACATCAAGGCCAGCAGGAACCAGATTAAAAGCACCATGATGGTCTATTCAGGCATGTGGCGGGTTCCTTTATACTTCGTGCAAAAACGCGTTGGATGTCACATCCTGAAGCTTTGGATCATACTGTCAAGCCTTGCCACTGGCATGAGGGTCTCGCCTCAAGTCCACGGTCCCTGAAAATTCAGCATTTTTTCATTTCCTGGAGCAGACTATGAGATTTTGTGTCGTCGGAGCAGGATTCAGCGGGGCAATCCTTGCTCGTCATCTCTCAGAAAAAGGGCATAAGGTCCTTCTGCTCGACGAGCGGGCCCATATCGCGGGCAATTGCCATACAGAGCGCGATACGTCGACCGGGGTCATGGTGCATCGTTATGGACCGCATATTTTCCATACGGCAGACAAGCGGGCCTGGGACTATGTGCAGCGCTTTGGTACGTTCCGGCCGTATATCAACCGGGTAAAAGCGATCTCGGGCGGTCATGTCTATACGCTTCCCGTCAATCTCCTGACGATCAACCAGTTTTTCAACACGACGCTCTCGCCCAAAGAAGCCCGCGCCTTCATTGAGCAGAAATCCGACAAATCGATCACGGAAGCCAAAAACTTCGAAGAACAGGCCCTGTCGATGATCGGTCCTGAACTATACAAGGCCTTTTTCTATGGTTACACCCGCAAGCAATGGGGATTCGAACCCACGAATCTTCCTGCTTCAATCCTCAAGCGCCTGCCATTGCGCTTCAATTATGACGATAACTATTTCAATCACCCTTATCAGGGAATGCCGGAAGAGGGATATACGGCGATCATCGCCAATATTCTGAAATCGGACAATATCGAAATTCGGCTCGAAACAAAGTTCGAAGACGTTTCGGAAGAGTTCCGCCACGTCTTCTATACCGGCCCCATCGACCGTTATTTCGATTTCAAGCTCGGCCGCCTGGGATACCGCACGCTTGATTTTGAACGCATCGAAGAAGAAGGCGATTATCAGGGCACCGCGGTGATCAATTACTGCGACCAGAACATCCCGTTCACCCGCATTTCCGAGCACAAGCATTTCGCGCCATGGGAAGCGGATCAATTTACCCGGACAGTCGCCTTCAAGGAATATAGTCGCCTAGCCGAGCCGAACGACATCCCCTATTATCCCATCCGTCTCGTCAACGAGAAGGCGATGCTGGACAATTACATTGCGCTGGCACGCCAGACGCCGTCCGTTTCCTTCCTTGGCCGCCTCGGAACCTATCGCTACCTCGACATGGACGTCACGATTTCCGAAGCCCTCGCTGTGTGCGACCGTCTCGATCAACTTCTGGAAACGGACAAAGCGGCGTTGCCGTCATTTTTTATAGACCCGTCATAACCGCCCGCTCAATGCAGTGGCTTTTGTCTTAAAGACCACGGGTGGCCGAATTTAAGTTGGAAAGCCTGGTCCGGTAGGTTTTTTTCAGGCGACCATCAGATCTACCTGATGATGTCCATCATGTGGAGTTGTGGGCGACGCGTCAGCATCGCCCACAGCCGTGTCAGGTCGTGACGGCGGGCCACATCCGATACCGTCGCCCCGTCCACCCCAACCTCGGACAGAACCCGCAGCTTCTGCTCATCGGGCCAGCGCCGCCGACGCTCCACGCCAATCAAGAGACCTGGACCCATTGCCGAGGACCACTTTACCAGGCCCGATCAAAGCAAGCCGGATTGCCGGAAACTGGTGGCTCCACCATTTCCGACGATCACATGATCGCGCACCGTCAACCCCAACACGGTGGCGATCTGTTCCAGTCGCCGGGTCATCGTGACATCCTCGCGCGACGGCCTCGGGTTCCACCCCGGATGATTATGGACCAGGATCAGTTCGCTTGCCTTCAGGCGAATGGCGCGACGCATGACCTCGCGCGGATAGACCGGCGTCTGGTCGATCGTGCCCTGGGCCAGCACTTCGTCGGCGATCAGGCGCGCATCCCGGTCCAGGAACAGCACGCGAAACTGCTCCAGCGAATCGCGCGCCAGAACCGCGTGAAGATAGGCCATCAGTGCGTCGTGTGACGCCAGCAGGCTGCCCTGGCGAATGCGCGTGCGCATCAGCCGGATGGCGGCCTCGCGCAGCAGCGGCAAGGTGACGACCACCTGAACGCGCCCGCCGGCAACGGCCGACAAGTCATCGGCATCGGCGGCCAGCGCGGCGCCGGCGGTGCCGAAGCGCGTCAGCATGGTGCGCGCCAGCCCCGCGGGGTCAACGCCCGGCGGCAGGATCAGGCCCAGGATCGCGGACAGCAGCGCGACGTCAGCAGTGTCGGCGGCGGACGACGTCACGCTACCCTGCCCCCCCGACCATCCGCAAGGAAGGCCGGCAATGGTCGCGAAGCGGCGGGAGGGGTATAAGGAGCGTTCATGGAGCCAAAAGGACCATCGCCGGTATGAATGTTCTGTCGTCTCTCAATCATCATGACGCGGTTCTTCTCGATCTCGACGGTACGATCGTCGATTCCCGTGCCGGAATTATCAGTTCGCTGCATGACGCGATACGCGATCTTGGCCATGAACCCGACCCGGCGGTAGACCTGACCTGGGTTGTCGGGCCGCCATTGCACGATCTGGTGGCCCGCGTCCTGCGCCATTATAACGACGAACGGGCCGAAGAGGCAGTGCGCCGCTATCGCTACCACTACGAACGGCGCGGCATGCATCGCAGCCCGGTCTTTCCCGGCATGCGCGAGGTGATCGAGGCAGTGACGTCCTCTGGCGCCCGGCTGTTCCTGGCAACCTCCAAGCCGGTTCACCTGGCCCGCGCCATCCTGGAATTGCGGGAACTGACTCCCTATTTCACGGCCCTGTACGGTGCGCGCCCCGACGATACCGGCGCCGAAAAACCGGAACTGATCGCGCAATTGCTGGAGGAACATCAGATCCCCACCAACCGCGCGGTCATGATCGGCGACCGCCGGTTCGATATCAGCGGCGCCCATGCCAACCATATCCGCGCGCTGGGCGTCCTGTGGGGATATGGCGGCGAGGAGGAACTGACCGAGGCCGGCGCGGATGCCCTGGTGACCGACCCCGGCGAACTGATGGCGGCAATCCGACACCAGCTCGCGGCGGCGCACATCCACCCGGCGGCGGAATAGCCGAGGCAGTTCAGAGCCTGCGCTGCTGACGCAGGCTGAGCCACCGCCCGCGCCGCAGGAACACATGGTCCTGGATAGTCAGGGACAGGTTCTGCGCGTGATAGGAAATGGCCTGCATCAGCACCGCATCGCCCTCGATCATCGCGACCGGCGGCGGCCAGGAGGGCGCGATGCGGATGCCGACCAGCGCCGAGGCGTGCAGGTCCAACGCCCGCATCAGGATATGGCGCTGGGTCAGCTCGGGCGTGTCGCCCGTCACGCCATCATCCACCGCCTCATCGGCAATGATGTGGTTGATGCTGTCGAGGAAGAGAACCCTCAACTGGCCGGAGGGCGCATCCGCCAGCCGCGTATCGCAATAGAGCAATACGGCATCCCAATCTCCCATCGGCGTGCGGGTCAGCGGATCGGGCCGCGACAGGCACTCGGCCACGGCGGCGGGCAATGCCAGCGCTTCCGCCGCCCGCTCGGACAGACCGGCATCGCGCAGCGCCTCCGGCGCGGCCGACAGCAGCGCGCCCAGGCTGCCGAACCGGTTCAGCAGGGCCTTGGCCAGCGGCTTGGTATCCCGCCGGGGCACGCCGATGAACAGCAGCATCTCCACGATCTCGTAATCCGCCAGCGACGCGGCGCCGGACGTCAGAACCCGGGCGCGCATCCGTGCCCGATGCCCGGCCGGCCCGGTTTCCCTGAAAGGCGGCGCCTGCCCCCCGCCTTTGCCACCGCCCCTGCCCGTCCGCGTCATGACGCCGCCTGTCTCCCCTTGCCCACGGACCCGTTTCCCGACGCGGAAATCAGTCCGCAATGCTTGGTCATAGTCCCGCGACGCCCTATACGGGAACCGTGAACCAGACCCCAGCCCCCCTCCCTGACGCTCCGGATTATCTCCAGCGCCTCAATCCCGAACAGCGGATGGCGATCGAGACGACCGACGGCCCGCTGCTGGTCCTTGCCGGTGCCGGAACGGGCAAGACGCGCGTCCTGACCACGCGCTTCGCCCATATCCTGCTGTCGGGCCGCGCGCGGCCCTACCAGATCCTGGCCGTGACCTTCACCAACAAGGCGGCGCGCGAAATGCGCGAGCGCATCGGCACCCTGCTGGGCGAGCCGGTCGAAGGGCTGTGGCTGGGCACCTTCCATGCGCTGTGCGCCCGCATGCTGCGCCGCCACGCGGAATATGTAGGGCTGAGTTCCGGCTTCACCATCCTGGATACCGACGACCAGCTCCGCCTGCTCAAGCAGGTGATCGAGCCGCTGCGCATCGACAGCAAGCGCTGGCCGCCGCAGGGCATCCTGGGCGTGATCCAGCGCTGGAAGGATCGCGGCCTGACACCCGAACGCGTAACCCCGGCCGAGGATTGCGACTTCGCGGACGGCCGGTGCCGGGCGATCTACGCCAGCTACCAGGCCCGGCTGGTACAGCTCAACGCCTGCGATTTCGGCGACCTGATGCTGCACGTCACCGAAATCCTGCGCACCCGCCCCGACGTGCTGGCCCAGTATCACCGCCTGTTCCGCTACATCCTGGTCGACGAATATCAGGACACCAACACCATCCAGTATCTGTGGCTGCGCCTGCTGGCCCAGCGCGAAGGCCAGCAATCGAACATCTGCTGCGTCGGCGACGACGACCAGTCGATCTATTCCTGGCGCGGCGCGGAGGTCGAGAACATCCTGCGCTTCGAGCGCGACTTCCCCGGCGCCGCCATCGTCCGGCTGGAACGCAATTATCGCTCCACCGCGCAGATCCTGGGCGCCGCCTCCGGCCTGATCGCCCATAATGACGGCAGGCTGGGCAAGACCCTGCGCCCCGGCCGCGACGACGCCTCGGGCGAGAAGGTGCGCGTGGCCTCGGTCTGGGATTCCGACGACGAGGCCCGGCTGGTCGGCGAGGAAGTCGAACGCCTGCGCGCCGGCGGCCACCGCATGTCCGAAATCGCCATCCTGGTCCGCGCCGGCTTCCAGACCCGCGCGTTCGAGGAACGGCTGATCGCGCTGGGCCTGCCCTACCGGGTGGTCGGCGGCCTGCGCTTCTACGAACGGGCGGAAATCCGCGACGCGCTGGCCTATATGCGGGTGCTCAACCAACCGGCGGACGACCTGGCGTTCGAACGCATCGTCAACGTCCCCCGACGCGGCATCGGCGCGGTCGCGATGCAGAAATTCCACCAGGCCGCCCGCGATGCCGGCATACCGTTGACAGCGGCGATCGGCACCATGCTGGAACGCGGCGAGATCAAGGGAAAGGCCCGCGACAGCCTGGCCGCCCTGCTGAACAACCTCGCCCAGGGCCGCGAAGCCCTGCCGCGCGAAGGCCATGTCGTGGTGGTCGACAGGCTGCTGGAGGAGAGCGGCTATATCGACATGTGGAAGGCAGATACCTCGATCGAGGCGCCGGGCCGGCTGGACAACCTGAAGGAACTGGTGCGCGCCCTGGCCGATTTCGACAGCCTTGGCCATTTCCTCGAACATGTCGCCCTGGTGATGGAAAATGAGGAAAGCGCGGGCGCCGAGCGCCTGAGCATCATGACCCTGCACGGCGCGAAGGGGCTGGAATTCGACACCGTTTTCCTGCCGGGATGGGAGGAAGGCGTGTTTCCGTCCCAGCGCACGCTCGACGAAGGCGGCCTGAAGGGGCTGGAGGAAGAACGGCGCCTGGCCTATGTCGGCATCACGCGGGCACGGCACCGGGCCATCATCAGCCACGCCGCCAGCCGCCGCATTTACGGCAACTGGCAGTCGGCCATGCCCAGCCGCTTCATCGAGGAACTGCCCGACGAATATGTCACCACCACCGGCGCCGCCAGCCAGACGCGCAGCCGCGGCCTCGGCCAGGCCCCCGTCTTCTCCAGCGCTTTCCCCGTCACCGCGCGCCGGCCACGCGCGACCGATTCCGCCGATAAAGGCGAATCCCGGTCCGGAACGGCGCTAACCGTCGGAACGCGCGTCTTCCATCAGAAATTCGGATACGGAACGGTGTCGTCCGTCGAAGGCAACCGGCTGGACGTCGCCTTCGACAAGGCCGGATCGAAACGTCTCCTGGACAGTTTTGTCGAGAAAGCACCATGACAAGTCTGACCCGTCGCCACGCGACGGAACTGGAAACCATTGCCGTCACCGTCCCCGCCGACGCCGTCATGGCGTACGAGGACGCCCTGTCGGTCGTCTGCTCCACCATCGGAATCTTCGAGGTCGACGACACGCAGGTCCTGTGGCGGGTCGAGGGCGTGCGCGATGTCGGATACGGCGAGGCGGAACTGACGGCCGCCCTGGCCCTCGCCGCCGCCGTCAGCGGCCATGCCGCCGATCTGGAGCGCACGCGTACCGAGGCCGAGGGCTGGCTGGCCCGAACCTACGAAGCCTTCCCCGAACAGGATGTCGGCCAGCGTTTCGTGGTGCGCGGCACCCATCTGGAGGACGCGTCGCCATCGCATCGCATCGCGATCACGCTGGACGCCGGCATGGCCTTCGGCTCGGGCGAGCATGGATCGACCCGCGGCTGCCTGCGCGCCCTGGAACAGGTGGCCTATCGCCGCCCACGCCGAATCCTGGACATGGGCTGCGGCTCGGGCATCCTGGCCATGGCCGCCGCCGCCCTGCTGCGCCGCCCGGTACTGGCGGTGGATATCGATCCGTGGTCGGTCCGCACCACGCAGCAGAATGCCGCGCTGAACGGATTATCGACCCTGGTGACCGCCCGGCTGGGCAATGGCTGGGGCACGCCGGGTCTGAAGCGCCATGCCCCGTTCGACCTGATCTTCGCCAACATCCTGGCCCGGCCGCTCTGCCTGATGGCCAAGGACCTCGCCGCGCACCTGGCCCCGGGAGGGACCGCCATCCTGGCCGGCCTGCTGAACAGCCAGGCCAGGATGGTCATCGCCGCCCACAGGCGACAGGGCCTGATCCTGGAACGGCACCTGACCGAAGGCGACTGGTCCACACTCGTCCTGCGCCGCGCGGCCTGCCCCCACAAAACCGGTCAGGAATGACGAAGCCCGGCGGGAAGCGCGATGCGAATCAGCAGATAGGGGCGTTCCTGTAGGTCGCGGCCGTCGTGAAACACCGGAAGGCGCGGCCATTGCCCGATGGTCGCCAGCAGGCTGTTCCCGTCCAGCGCCATGCTGTCGGGCGCGATCATGCGCGGATCATGGGCAATCATCTGCAACCGGCCCTGTGAATCGCGATACAGGATCCCATGCCGCTCCTCGTCGGTGATGTAGAGTCCGCCGTCCGGCGCGGCCAGCAGCCCGTCCGACGACGCAGTCTCCCCCTCGTCGCGCACGGCGGCCCGAACGGCCTGCGCCGTCGCCGCCGGATCGGCCAGCACGGCGGTCGGCGCACTATACAACCGGCGCGACGATTGCGGGCTCCAATAGAGTCGCGAGGAATCCGCGCTCAGCGCGATCCCGTTCACACCGCCCTGCCCCATGACGGGGCGCGTGGCGCTGTATTGCGCCATCTGCCCGTCCAGTTCGATGGCAAACCCCTTGTCCGGGCTGACGGACGGATGATCGGCCAGTAGCCGCCGCGCGCGTCCGCTGGCCAGATCGACGGCGATCAGCGCGGGATGACCGGCCAGCGACGTATCGGAGAGAAAAGCCGTCCCCGCCGAACCATGCGTCAGATCGACCCGGACGTCGTTCACATGGGAATCCGGGCGCGTGACCGGCGCGGTCAGCGCGAAGCGCGCGAACACCCGGCCCTCGCCCTCCTTTCCCATACCGGGCGATATGCCGACCAGCATCGGCGCATGCGGCGCGTCGGAACCCGCGACCCAGCCTTCGTCCACGACCCAGACCCGCCCCCGTCCGTCCAGCGTCACGCCCAGCGGCGAGCGGAGGGCGCGTTGCGTCGCCGCGTCGGGAAAGGGCGTCAGCACGCCATCGCGCCATACCGCGAGAACCGGGCCGGAATGCGCCTGGGCACTGGCGGGAAAGGACAGAAGCAGCCGCCCGTCGGGCAGCACGACGATCCCCGACGGTTCGGCATCGCGAAACCGGCCGATCACCGTCACGTTCGGTGACGGCGCGTATCCATGGTCGACACTGTCGGCCGGCACCCCAGGCGCGGCGCATGCCACACCCGACACCAGACCGGCCGCAAGCACCAGACAACATGACGCGAAACGGGCACGGCTTGAACGCATGGAAGCACCGGAACCAAGGGTCGAAGGCAGTGTCCCGCTTGTACCCCCAACGACATTTGTGCAGAAAGCGCCATCATGTCACGTGACACTTTTCCACCGGCGGGATGAAAGCGGCAACGATTGCTGCTATCGCTGCATCCGATGCATCCCAAAGACCTCGCCCTTCTCGCCTCGCTCGACATATTGCTGACCGAGGGCAGTGTGGCGAAGGCGGCCGAGCGCATGAACCTCAGCACACCGGCCATGAGTCGCGTATTAGGGCGCATCCGCGCGCTGACCGGCGATCCGATCCTCGTGCGCGCCGGGCGCGGGCTCGTGCCCACACCACGCGCCGAGACCATGCGCGCGCAGTTGCGCGATCTGATCGAAGCCGCGCGCACCGTGCTGGAAGCCGCGCCTTCCTTCGATCCGTCGAGGCTCGACCGCCGCTTCACCCTGCGCGCGACCGACGGATTCGTCGCCACTTTCGGCACCGCGCTTATTGCCCGATTGCGGCGGGAAGCCCCGAATGTCGTAATCCGCTTCGTGCAGCAGGGCGACGAAAACGTTGCCGACCTGCGCGACGGCCGTATCGATCTCGATATCGCGACGCCCGGCGGAAGCGGCCCCGAAATCATGGTCCAGTCGCTCTTCGTCGATCGTTTCATCGGCGTCGTGCGTCCCGAGCACCCGCTGGCGACCCGGGAAATCACCCTGGCGCGCTTCTGCCGCACGCCGCAAATCTCCGCCTCCCGGCGCGGCCGCCCGCACGGGCCGCTGGACGCGGCGCTCGAAGCGCAGGGCCATACGCGTCCCGTCGTCGCCGTGGTGGCGGGTTTCATCGACGCCGTGCTGCTGGCGCGGCAGACCGATCTGCTCGCCGTGGTGCCCGAGCGGCTGACGCGCACGGTCCGCGAGGGCATGACGAGCTTCCCGCTGCCGGTCGCGACCCCGCCCGTCACCGTCGCGCAGACATGGCATCCCCGGGTCCAGGCCGATCCGGCACATCGCTGGCTCCGCGCGCGCCTGCGGCAGGTCTGCGCCGACTCGACGCCGATTGCGGAATACTGAACCATATATTGTCGTCCCTGCACTGAACGGCCGGAGGATGCGGGGCGATGATGCACCCCCGCCCACCGCATCCGGAGATCCCCGTGAGCCACCAGAACATGACATCCATGGCGCCCGTCTCGGGCGGCGAGGCGACGCGACGCCTGCTGCCCTTCGCGCTGATGGTCTTCCTCGGCTACCTGACGGTAGGCCTGCCGCTGGCCGTCCTGCCGGTCGAGGTCCATGACGTGCTCGGCTTCGGTCCGGTAACGGTGGGCTGGGTCATGGCCGTGCAATCCATCACGACCCTGCTGACGCGCCAGTTCGGCGGCATGGTGACCGATACGCGCGGTCCGCGGCCCGCGGTGCTGGCGGGCACGCTGCTCTGCGCCGCCGCGTCCCTGGTCTACGGCGCGTCCGTCTGGGCCCGCTGCCCGCCCGCGCCCGCATTGGCGCTCCTGATCGCCGGTCGCGCGGTCCTTGGCCTGGGGGAGAGCCTGCTGATTACCGGCGTGCTGGCCTGGGCGATCGGCACGGTTGGCCCCCGTTATGCCGGGCGGGCGATGGTCTGGGTCGGCATCGCCATGTTCGGCGCGATCGGTATCGGCGGCCCGCTCGGCACGGCGCTGATGCGTATGGGCGGATTCGGTCAAGTGGCGCTCGCGGCGTCCATCCTGCCGCTGCTTGCCTGCGCGCAGGCCGCCGGCATGCCTCCGGTCGCACCGCATCACGGGCGCCGGCTGGCGTTCTTCCGGGTTGTCGGGCTGATCTGGCCTTACGGTGTCAGCCTAGCCTTGAGCACGGTGGGGTTCGGCACGATGTTCGCCTTCCTGGGGCTCGATTACGCGGCGCGCGGCTGGCCGGGCGCGCCCTTCGGCCTCACCGCCTTCGGCATCGCCTATATCGCCGCGCGGCTCGTGTTCGGCGGCCTGCCCGACCGGCTGGGCGGCAGGCGGGTGGCCGTGGCGACGATCCCGCTCCAGACGGCGGGGCTGGTCGTGCTGTGGCTGGCACCATCGCCATGGATCGCCCTGGCCGGATGCGCCATCGTCGGCGCCGGCTATTCGCTGACCTTCCCGGCGTTGGGGGTGGAAGCCGCCCGGCATGTGCCGCCGCAGAACCGGGGGGCGGCAATGGGCGCCTATGTCGCCTTCGTGGATATCGGGCTGGGGTTGACGGGCCCGCTCGCCGGCGCGGTCGCCGGGCGATTCGGGTATCCAGCCGCTTTCCTGTTCGCCGCCGGCGCATCCGCATGGGCTCTCATATCCGTCCTCCGTCTCCCGGCGGCGCAGATGGTAGGGCACCCGGAGACCTGATCGGCCGGCGGCCGCTTCCATCCCCACGGGTCCCGGACCGTCGCCAACGGGCCCGATCTGGGGTATTCAAGGCCCAGTCCGGTCTCGATCCGCCATCGCAGGCCCATACCGACGGAACATCCTGTTTTTAAGGCATAAGGATCAGAGCAATGTCCGAGATTTCAGCCCGTCTTCCTGCGTTGCGGCGCGTGCTGGAAGACATGGATGTCGACGGCTTCCTCCTGCTGCGCGGCGATGAGCATCTGGGCGAATATGTCGCTCCTTATGCCGAACGCCTGGCCTGGCTCACCGGCTTCACCGGCAGCGCCGGCCTGGCGGCGGTGCTGCGCGACGGGCCGGCGGCAGTGTTCTCCGACGGGCGCTACATCACGCAGATGGATCATCAGGTGGATGGCACCGCCTGGGGCCGCCTGCATCTGCGCGACACGCCGCCCGCGGAATGGCTGGCCGCACAGGGCGGGCGCGGGTCCAGGATCGGCTACGATCCCCGGCTGGTGGGCGAGGCCGGGTTGCAGCCCTATCTCGCGCGCGGGCTGGAGATGGTACCGCTGGCGGCCAATCCGGTGGACCGCGTCTGGACCGACCGGCCGGCCGCTCCGGGTACCCCATGCCTGCCCCACCCGCTCTCCTTCGCGGGCGAGGACAGCGCCGCCAAGCGCACGCGCATGGCCGACATCCTGCGTGCCGACGGCCAGGACGCGGCGATCCTGGGCGATCCGACGTCGATCGCCTGGCTGCTGAACATTCGCGGCAACGATATTCCCTACACGCCGGTCTGCCTGGCCTTCGCCATCCTGCACGCCGATGCGCGGGTGGATCTGTTCATCGACCCGGCGCGCGTCCCCCCCGACACCGCCCATTGGCTGGGGCCGCAGGTCCGCATCGTGCCGCCCGACGGGCTCGACGCGGCGCTGGCGGCCCTGGGCGGGCAAAATGTACGGGTCGATCCGGTCGGCACATCCATCTGGTTCATCCAGACGCTGGAAGCCGCCGGCGCCACGATCGCCCGCGCCGCCGACCCCTGCGCTCTGCCCCGCGCCTGCAAGAACACGGTCGAGCAGGACGGCGCGCGCCAGGCGCACCTGATCGACGGCGTGGCCCTGTGCCGCTTCCTGCATTGGGTCGACACACAGGGCGTGGGGCAGGACGAACTTCAGGCGGCGACGAGGCTGGACGGGTTCCGTGCCCTCAACCGCGATTATCGCGAGGAAAGTTTTCCCGCCATCTCCGGCGCCGGCCCGAACGGCGCGGTGATCCATTACCGCGTCACCCCGGACTCCGCGCGGACGATCGGCGCGGACGAGGTCTATCTGATCGACAGCGGCGGCCAATATCCGTTCGGCACCACGGACGTGACCCGCACCGTCTGGACCGGCGCCGGGCCGGGCCCCGACAGCGTGCGCGGCCCGTTCACCCGCGTATTGCAAGGACATATCGCCCTGGCGCGGGCGCGTTTTCCGGTCGGCACCACGGGGCATGCGCTGGATGCCCTGGCGCGTTACGCGCTGTGGCAGGACGGCCTGGATTACGACCACGGAACCGGCCACGGAATCGGCAGCTACCTGTCGGTGCATGAGGGGCCGTGTTCGATCTCGCCGGTCCATCGGCCGGTAGCGGTCGCGGCGGGGATGATCCTGTCGGACGAGCCAGGCTATTATCGGCCCGGCGCCTTCGGCATCCGACTGGAAAATCTGCTGCTGGCCCATCCGGCCCCGGCCGAGGCCGGGCGGCATTTCCTGGCGTTCGAGACTCTGACCCTGGCGCCGTTCGACCGACGCCTGATCGACCCGGCGCTGCTGACGGGCGAGGAAGTCGCGTGGCTCGACAGCTACCATGCACGCGTTTTTGATCTCATCGCACCGCAACTGGATGCCGACGCCCGTGCATGGCTCGCCACGTCATGCGCCCCGATCCTGGCGGAATAGCGCGGAATCCGGCCGCACAGCGCCAGATAATGTGACCGGGAAAGCCCGCATGGCGGCCGGGGGTGCAATTGTCACCCGTCTGCCACGGGCCTAGGACCATACGGGTTCCGGCCCGGCTGCCCCGCCTCGCGAACGCACGGCCGGCGGATCGGGCCCGACAAAGCACAGAGGGAGACGTTCGACAATGTCCGCTGAAAAGACCATTCCGGCCACCCTGATCCCCGGCGATGGGATCGGCCCGGAAATCATGGATTCCGTGACCGAAATCCTGGACGCGGTCGGCGCGCCGTTTGCCTGGGACAAGCAGCTCGCGGGTATGGCGGCGGTTGACGCGACCGGCAATCCGCTGCCGCCCCAGACGATCGACAGCATCCGCCGCACCGGCCTGGCCCTCAAGAGCCCGCTGACCACCCCGGTCGGCGGCGGCTTCAAGTCGATCAACGTGACGCTGCGCCAGGAATTCGGGCTGTATGCCAACCTGCGCCCGACGCGCACGTTCGTCCCCGGCGGCCGTTTCGACAAGATCGACCTGGTCCTGGTGCGCGAGAACCTGGAAGGGTACTACGCGGCGATGGAAAGCTACATTCCGGTGGGCGACGACCCGCACGGGATCGCGACCGGCGCCGGCTACAATTCGCGCGCCGAATGCAACCGCATCGTCCGCTTCGCGTTCGAATACGCCGTCAAGCACGGCCGCAAGAAGGTGACGCTGGTCCACAAGGCCAACATCCTGAAGCTGCTGACAGGCCTGTTCCTGGAGGAAGGCCGCAAGGTCGCCAAGGAATACGAAGGCCGCGTGGAATGCAACGAGCGCATCGTCGATGCCTGCGCCATGCAACTGGTCATCGACCCGTGGCAGTATGACGTCATCGTCACCACCAACCTGTTCGGCGACATCCTGTCCGACCTCACGGCCGGCCTGGTCGGCGGCCTGGGCATGGCCCCGGGTGCGAATATCGGCGAGAAAGCCGCGGTGTTCGAAGCCGTCCACGGTTCGGCGCCCGACATAGCCGGCAAGAACCTGGCCAACCCGCTGGCCCTGCTGCTGGCGGCGAACATGATGCTGGAGCATATCGGACGCGACGATCTGTCCAAGCGCATCGAAAGCGGTATCCGCGCCGTGATCACCAAGCCCGAACTGCTGACCCGTGACCTGGGCGGCAAGTCCGGCACGCGCGAATTCACCGCCGCGCTGAAGCAGCACCTGGTCTGATACGAACCGCCGGTTCCCTCAGGAGCCGGCGACCCCGCGCCCCGCTCCGGCGGGGCGTGCTTTCAACTTCCCCGATATGTCGAGAACCCATAGGGCGAAACCAGCAGCGGCACGTGGTAATGGCCCCCCCCGCCATCCGGCGCCGGCGCCGCGATCCCGAAGGCGATCGGCACGACATCCAGAAACGGCGGGTCGCTCAACGCCACGCCCCGCGCCCTGAAAAACGCGGCAACCGCGAATTCCAGCCGATAGGGTCCCGGCGGCAACTCCCCAACCCCCGCCAGATCCGGGCACCGTCCGTCTTCATTCGTCCGGCCGCGAAACAGGCAGGTATCGCCTGCCCACAACGCGATCTCCATCGCCGCCGCCGGCCGGCCGGAAACCAGATCAAGCACATGGCTGGACAGGGTGCTCATGAATCCCGCTCCTCGCGCGCCAGCGCATCGGTCAGCCTCAGGCCGGCGATTTTGCCGATCTCGGCGATCGCGGTGTCCAATTCCTGCTCCGGCGTCTGCGCCAGCCGGCGCGCCATCTCCGACAGGATCAGCGCCTTGTCCGACAGACGGACGCAGATCACGAACGGCATGCCGAACCGCGCGGCATAGCCGTCGTTCAGGCTGTTGAACCGCGCATATTCCTCCGGCGTCAGCCGATCCAGCCCCGCCGAGGCCTGCTCGGCCTGCGAGGCATCGGTCAGCTCGGGGTCCAGCCCCGCCCGACGCGCCAGTTCGGGGTGTGCGCGCACCAGGGCGAGCTTCTCCGCCACCGTCGCCCTCTCCAGCACCCCGTTCATGGCCGCCAGCATCGCGCCCGGGTCCGCGAACGGGCGCAGGGCGGCCGCACGCTTCGCCACCCAGGGCGAATGTTCGTAAAGCGCGCCGAACCGTTCGACGAACCGCGCGGCATCCATCCCGTTCACGCATTGCATGACGCCGCTCATGCCGGATGGACCTCCTGCCAGTGACGGGCGATATCCAGGCGCGTCGCCACCCACACCCGGTCGTGGGCCAGAACGTGGTCCAGGAAGCGCGCAACCGCACGGGCCCGGCCAGGACGGCCAGCCACGCGGCAATGCAGCCCGACCGACATCATCTTGGGCGCCACCTCGCCCTCTTCGTATAACGCGTCGAACGTATCGCGCAGATAGCGAAAGAACTGCTCGCCCTCGGTAAACCCGTTCAGCGCCACATAGCGCATGTCGTTCGCATCCAGCGTATAGGGCACGACCAGTTGCGGCGGCCCATGGCGCCGGTCGTAGTAAGGCAGGTCGTCGGCATAGGAATCGGCATCATAGACAAACCCGCCTTCCTCGACGATCAGCCGGGCGGTGTTCGGGCTGGTGCGGCCCTGGTACCACCCCAGCGGCCGCGATCCGGTCAGTTGCGTATGCAGCGCGATGCAATCGCGGATATGCGCGCGCTCCAGCGCCTCGGGAATATCCTGATAGTCGATCCAGCGCAGGCCATGGCTGGCGATCTCCCACCCCGCCTCCTGCATCGCTTCCACCGCATCGGGGTTGCGCGCCATGGCGGCGGCAACCCCGAAGACCGTCACCGGCAGCCCCCGCTCCACGAACAGGCGGCGCAGCCGCCAGAACCCGGCGCGCGATCCGTATTCGTACAGGCTTTCCATCGCCATCGCCCGCGCGCCCGGCACCGATCGCGCGCCGACCATCTCGGACAGGAAGGCCTCGGACCCCGCATCGCCATGCAGAACGGAGTTTTCCGCCCCTTCCTCGTAATTGATGACGAACTGCACCGCGATCCGTGCCTGGCCCGGCCAGCGCGGATCGGGCGGCGCGCCGGCATAGCCGACCAGATCCCGGGGGTAGGCCTCGCTCACGACGCGGCCTCGTAGACGGCCCGCGCGGCCTCGATGGCCGCCCCCGCCGGCGGCGCATGGCCCTCGGCGCGCAGCACGGCCTCCAGCGCGCCGAGCGTGATCAG
>NZ_JABEQJ010000023.1 GCF_014174255.1 Gluconacetobacter sacchari | reverse complement strand
CGCGACAGCCGCAGCCGCGCGGCCAGCACATCCGGCGCCGCGCGCGCCAGCACCGCCAGGCGCAGCACGGCGTCCTCCGGCGCCCCCGCCTCGACCAGCCGCGCCAGCGCGGGCCGGTCGCAGCCCCCGGGCAGCAGCCGGTCCAGCACGCCGGCCTCCTCCATCGCCGCCAGGGTCGCGATCAGGGCGGGGCCGGCCAGGATGCGCCGCATCTCCGACCACACCCGCTCGGCCGAAAGCCGCGACAGCCCGTCCCGGCACGCCACGATCGCGGCCATCGCCGCCGTATCCGGCGCGCCCCGCCCATACCGGGCATGAAAGCGGAAGAAGCGCAGGACACGCAGCGCATCCTCGCGGATCCGCGCCGCCGCATCGCCGACAAACCGCACCCGCCCGGCCGCCAGGTCCGCCCGGCCGCCGAAATAATCATGCACCACCCCGTCGCGGTCGCAGGACATCGCATTGATGGTGAAGTCCCGCCGCGCCGCATCCTGCCGCCAGTCGCCGGTCCAGGCCACCACGGCATGCCGCCCGTCGGTCCGCTCGTCCCGGCGCAGGGTCGTGATCTCATAGGGCCGGCCGCCGATCACGGCGGTCACCGTGCCATGGGCCAGCCCGGTCGCCACGACCTTGATCCCGGCCCCGGCCAGGATCGCCTGCACCCGCTCCGGCGGTTCCGGCGTGGCCATGTCGATATCGGCCACCGCCCGCCCGGCCAGCAGGTCGCGCACCACGCCGCCGACCAGCCGCGCCGCCGGCAGCAGCGTCCACAGGCGCGCCAGCCCCTCCGCCGTGCCGGGCGGCAGCGCCGCCAGCCCGCCGTCCCGCGTCAGTTCCCGTCCCCCGCCGGCAGGCACGAGAGGGGAAAGAACACATTCTGGCTCCACACGCCCAGGCAGGGCGTCCCGCGACAGGTGCCGGGAACCGCGAGGGCCGCGAGTTCGTAATAGACCGAGCGGGCGATCCGGGCCTGGATCGGATAGGCCCCCGCCCCGTCGCGCACATGCAGATAAGGAACCGGGCCAGTGCCGCATTCCTCGCAGGGAACATCCCATTCCGCCAGGATCGCATGATCCGGCCCCGCACAGACCACCAGGTCCACATTGGTGCGAAAGGACAGGACCTGCTCGCGCCCGCAGCCGCTCCAATGCAGCTCCATGGCCACGAACGGCGCGTCCTCGACCTCGATCGTGCCGCACTCGGCCGGCGTCCGTAGCCAGTACGCGCCCTCGGCATCCCGTGTCAGCACCGACGCGAACAGGCAGACCATCGGCTTGCGGCGGATCGGCGTGCCGCGATACAGCCACGTCCCGTCGCGCTGGATGCGGAACGGCAACGCCCCGCATGCCTGCGGCGCGGAAAGACCGGCAGGCCGCGAAGCGCACCGGACAGTGTCGAAAGACGCAAGGACATGCCTGTTCAGATCGTCAGCCAACTGCATAACCCACGCCTGTTGAAACACCCGATCCCCGATATAGGGATCATCCCCGACTTGATGAAACCCCCAGACCTGTCAGATTGAGCGCATGACGATATCGGACGCCCCGCCTTCCGCTTCCGGCACCGCGCCGGGCCACTCTCCCATCCCGGCCGCCGACGCCACCGCCGACCTCGCGCGGGCCGAGCGCCTGGGCGGGCTGCTCCAGGCGGCGCGGGCCGAAATCGGCCGCGTCATCCACGGCCAGCGCACGGTCGTCGACCAGACCCTGACCAGCCTCCTGGCGGGCGGCCACACGCTGCTGGTCGGCGCGCCGGGCCTGGGCAAGACCCTGCTGGTCACGACATTGGGAACGGTGCTGGGCCTCCAGGCCCGGCGCGTGCAGTTCACCCCGGACCTGATGCCGTCCGACATCACCGGCAGCGAGATCCTCGACGAGGACGAGCACGGCCGCCGCAGCTTCCGCTTCGTCCCCGGCCCGGTCTTCTGCCAGTTGCTGATGGCCGACGAAATCAACCGCGCCAGCCCCCGCACCCAGTCCGCCCTGCTCCAGGCCATGCAGGAGCACCGGGTCGCCATCGCCGGCACCGACCACCCGCTGCCCCACCCGTTCCACGTCCTCGCCACCCAGAACCCCATCGAACAGGAGGGCACCTACCCGCTGCCCGAGGCCCAGCTCGACCGTTTCATGCTCCAGATTCCCCTCGGCTTCCCCGACGAGACCGCCGAGCGCGCGATGCTGCTGGCCACCACCGGCAGCCGCGACGTGGTGCCGCGCCCGGTGCTGAGCGACCGCGACCTGATCGAGGCCCAGCGCCTTGTCCGCGCCCTGCCGGTCGGCGACCGGGTGGTGGACGCCATCGTCCGCCTGGTCCGCGCCGCCCGCCCGGAAACGACGCGGGACGCCACCATCCGCGACGCCGTCGCCTGGGGCCCCGGCCCCCGCGCCGCGCAGGCGCTGATGCTGGCCACCCGCGCCCGCGCGCTGCTGGATGGCCGCCTGTCGCCCAGCATCGACGACATCGCGGCGCTGGCCCAGCCGGTCCTGGCGCACCGCATGTCCCTGACCTTCACCGCCCGGGCCGAGAACCGGCACCTGCCGGACCTCATCGACGGCCTGCTCCGCACGCTGGACTGACCGTCGCGATGACGCGGCCCCCCTCCCTGTCCGGCCGCGCGGCCGCATTCCTGCGCCGCGCGCTGGCACGTCGCGCCCCGGCGACGGACATGCCCGATTCCGGCATGGACGCGGTCGCCGTTCCGCTGGCGGCGGCGGAAAACCTGGCCGCGCGCATGCCGTCGCTGCTGCTGTCGGCCCAGCGCATCGCCGCTGCCGTGGCCACCGGCCGCCACGGCAGGCGCCAGGCCGGCGCGGGCGAGGATTTCTGGCAGTTCCGCCCCGCCCAGCCCGGCGAGCCGGTCACCCGCATCGACTGGCGGCAATCGGCGCGCGGCAGCCGCGCCTATGTCCGCGAAACCGAGGCCGAGGCCCCGCAGACCGTCTGCCTGTGGTGCGACCCCAGCGCGTCGATGCGCTGGCGCTCGCTCCCGGCCCTGCCGCTGAAATCGGATGCCGCCATCCTGCTGACCCTGGCACTGGGCGCGCTGCTGCTGCGCCAGGGCGAGCGGGTGCGCCTGCTGACACCGGGCGAACCGGTCGACATCCCTCCCGGCGGGCGGGCGGCGCTGGACCGGCTGGCGGTGGCCCTGATGCGCACCCTGGCGCATGGCCCCGACGGCGCCGGCCTGCCTCACCCGCAGCAGGTGCCCCGCCACGCGCGGGTGGTTCTGGTGGGTGACGGGTTGTCCGCGCTGCCCCCCATGGCAACGTTGCTGCACGGCCTGGCGGCCCGTCCGGCCCGCGCCCTGCTGCTGCTGGTCAACGACCCCGCCGAGGCCGAACTGCCCTATGCCGGGCATGTCCGCTTCTCGGGCCTGGAAGGCGAGGCCCCGCTGACCCTCACCGGCGTCGAGCAGATCCGCGGCCCCTATCGCGACGCCTATGCGCGCCACCAGGCAGATCTCGCGGCCCTCTGCCGCGCCAACGGCCATCTGCTGGTCCACCACACGACCGACCAGCGGCCGGAGGAAGCCCTGCTGGCCCTCCACGCCGCCCTGTCCGGCCGGGGAGAGCGCCCATGATCTTCCAGCTTCCCTGGCTGCTGGCGGCGCTGGCCGTGCTGCCGGCACTGTGGCTGCTGCTGCGCACCCTGCCGCCGCCGCCCCAGCGCCGCGCCTTCCCGGCCATCATGCTGCTGCGCGGCCTGCGGGCCCGGGTGACCCAGGCCGCCACGGCCCCGCTCTGGCTGCTGCTGCTGCGCTGCGCGGCGCTCGGCGGACTGATCCTCGGGCTGGCCGGCCCGGTACTGCGCCAGGATCGGCCCCGCCAGGCCGCCCCCGGCGGCCGCGATGCCGACCTGGTCGTGGTGCTCGACAATGGCTGGGCCGCGACGCCCGACTGGTCCCGCCGGCTGGCGGCCGTCGATGCCGTGCTGGACCGCGCGACACACCCCGTCCGCCTGTTGACCACCGCCCCCGGCCCGGCCGGCGAGGCCCCCGCCATCGGCGCCCCGACCCCGCAATCCCTGCTGCGCGGCATGCTGGCATCCACCCGCCCCATGCCGTGGCCGACCGATCGCGCCGCCGCCGCCCGGGCCCTGCGCGCCCTGGCGTCCGGGGGATGGCGCGGACGCGCCGTCTATGTCTCCGACGGGCTGGCCGGCCGCGACGACCCGGCGTTCGCCGCCGCGCTGACCGCGCTCGGCCCGGTCGAGACCGTGATCGACCGCAACGCGACGATCGCGGTTCTCACGCCTCCCCCGGCCGCCGGCGACCAGCAATTGCACGTCGCCATCGCCGCCCTGCCTTCCCCCCACCCGCGCCAGTTGACGGTGCGCGCCGAAGCCGCGGATGGCGGCGTGCTGTCGCTGGTGCCGGTGCCCCTGGCCGCCGGTGCCCGGCAGGGATCGGCCACCGTGGCGCTGCCCGCCGAACTCCGCAACCGCATCGACCGGCTGGCCCTGCGCGACATGCCCGGCCCGGCCGGCGTGCGCCTGCTGGACGAGGGCGATCGACGCCGCCCGGTTGGGTTGATCGGCGTCGTCGGCACCGATACCCCGCTGGTGGGCACGCTGTTCTACCTCCGTCGCGCCCTGTCCCCGACCGCCGAACTGCGCGAAGGTCCGGCCGCCACGCTGCTGGCCCGCCCGCTCTCGGTCCTGATCGCGCCGGACGGCGCGCTGGACAGCCCCGAGACCCGCCGCGCCGTCACCGAATGGGTCCGCAAGGGCGGCATGCTGATCCGCTTCGCCGGCCCCCTGCTGAACGGCAGCCCGGACCACGACCCCACCGCTCCGGACAGCATGCCAGACGCAGGCGGCCCACCTGATATCCCCCCCGCCGACGCGCTGTTGCCCGTCCCGTTGATGACCGGCGAACGCCAGCTGGGCGGCGCGATGTCCTGGGGCAAGCCGGAACATCTGGCCCCCTTCCCCGACGATTCGCCGTTCCACGGACTGGCCGTCCCCGTCGATGTCACCGTTTCCCGCCAGGTCCTGGCCCGCCCGGCGGCCGATCTGGCCACCCATAGCTGGGCCCGCCTGACCGACGGCACGCCGCTGGTCACCCATGCCGCGCTGGGCGCGGGCGAAATCGTGCTGTTCCATGTCACCAGCACGGCCGAATGGTCGAACCTGCCGCTGTCGGGCCTGTTCGTCGCCATGCTGCGCCGGCTGACCGAACGCGCGGTCGGCGTCGATGCCCCGGCCGACCACACCCTGCTTGCGCCCTACATGACGCTGGATGCCGATGCCGTCCTCGGCCCACCGCCGCCTGCCGCGCGGGCACTCCCGGCCGACGCTTTCGGCACAACGCCGGCCTCCGCCGCCCATCCGCCCGGCCTGTACGGCCCCCACGCCAGCCGACGGGCGCTCAATCTGGGCGACGCGATCGGACCGATCGCCGCCCAGGCCACCATCGGCCACGAAGTCGCGCTGGGTGGCCAGTCCCGCGACCGCGCCCTCGGTCCCTGGCTGGTCGCCATCGCCCTGCTGCTGCTGGCGCTGGATGCGGTGCTGACATTGCTGCTGCGGGCGGGGCTGCTGCGGACGGGCCGGCTGTCGGGCGGACGCGCGGCCCTCACGGGCATCCTGCTGCTGGCCGCCCTGTCCTCCCCCACCCGTGCCGACCCGCTGCCCGATGGCGTGCCCGGCGCCGCGCTGGAAACGAGGCTGGGTTATATCCTGACCGGACACGCCGACCTCGACACCGTTTCGCGTGAGGGGCTGCAAGGCCTGTCCGACTACGCCAACGCCCGGACCTCGGCCGTGCTGGGCCATCCGGACGGCGTGGTGCCGGGCCGCGACGATCTGTCCTACTACCCGATGCTCTACTGGCCGGTCGCGGCCGACGCGACGATCGACCCCGCGCGCACGGCGGCACTGAACGCCTATATGCGCCATGGCGGCATCCTGCTGATCGATACCCAGGGCGTCGATCCCGCCGCCCCCGGCACCGCGCAAGGCACCAGCTTCGCCGCCCAGGCCCCCGGCACGGCGGCGGCGCTGCGCCGCATGACCAGGGGCCTGGACGTGCCCCCCCTCACCCGGCTGACCGACAAGCACGTGCTGGCCCACACATTCTACCTGCTGCACAGTTTCCCCGGTCGCTATGACGGCCTGCCCGTCTGGGTGGCGCGCGAGGGCGACAGCGCGAATGACGGAGTCAGCCCCGTCATCATCGGCTCCGCCGATTGGGCCCATGCCTGGGCGGTCGACGCCCAGGGCGACACGCCCTACGCCACGGTGCCGGACGGCGCCGCCCAGCGCGTCACCGCCTACCGCTTCGGCGTCAATGCCGTACTCTATGCCCTGACGGGCAACTACAAGGCGGACCAGGTCCATGTCCCCGCCTTGCTGCGGCGGCTGGGGGAATGACCATGCCCGACCTGACCACCCTGCGGCACCTGACATCCTTCTCCCCGCTGCTGCCCGCCTGGCTGCTCTATGGCCTGGCGCTCCTGGCGGCGGCGGTCCTGCTGGTCGGCCTGCTGCGCCGGGCGCGCGGCTCGCTCTGGCGCGCGGCGGCGGCAGCGGTCGTCCTGCTGTGGCTCGCCGGCCCGGAACGGATCAGCGAGACCGGACAGGCCCTCCCCGAAACCGCCATCCTGGTGGTGGACCAGTCCGCCTCCATGGGCGTGGGACAACGCGCCGCCATGGCCCGCCAGGCGGCGGAACGCCTCCGGGCCCAGGCCGCCCACATCCCCGGGCTGACGCTGCGCACCGTCACCGTGCGCGACGGCCATGGCCAGGGCACCCGCCTGTTCGCGGCCCTCGACCAGGCGGCGGCGGACATCCCGCCGGCGCGGCTGGCGGGCGCGATCCTGCTGACCGACGGCCAGGTCCACGACACCCCGACCCAGGTGCCCGAGCGCCTGCGCCCCGCCGATTCCGGAGGCCGGCACGCCGCCCTGCCGCTGCATGTGCTGCTGACGGCAAAAGGCGAGGAAACCGACCGGAGGCTGCGCATCCTCCAGGCCCCCCCCTATGCCATCGTCGGCCAGACCGCGACGCTGCGGGTCCAGGTGGACGATCTCGGTCCTCACCCCGATACCGGCGCCGAAATCGAGCTGACGCTGGATCGCGGCGGCGAGGCGCCGCTGCGCAAGACCATCCGCGTCGGCCAGCCGCAGGACATCACCCTGCCCGTCAGCCATCCCGGCCCCATGCTGGTCGGGCTATCGGTCTCGCCGCTCGCGGGCGAGGTCTCGACCGCCAACAACCAGGACGTGGTCCGGATCAACGGCGTGCGTGACCGGCTGCGGGTGCTGCTGGTTTCCGGCACGCCCAACCAGGGCGAACGCGTCTGGCGCCGGTTGCTCAAGGCTGACCCGTCGGTCGACCTGGTGCATTTCACCATCCTGCGCCCGCCCGACAAGGATGACGGCACGCCATTGTCCGACCTGGCGCTGATCGCCTTCCCGGTGCGTGAACTGTTCCAGGAAAAGATCAGCCAGTTCGACCTGATCATCCTCGACGGGTTCGAGAACCGGGCGATCCTGCCGCGCGCCTATCTGGAGAACATCGCGCAATATGTGCGCGACGGCGGCGGCCTGCTGCTGATCGGCGGCCCGGAATTTCTCGGCGCCGGATCGTTGCAGGACACGCCGCTGGGCGACATCCTGCCGGCGCATGTCCCCGTCGAAGGCGGGCTGGTCGAGCAACGCTTCCGCCCCGCCCTGACGGCCGACGGCCATCGCCACCCCGTCACGGCGGGCCTGCCCGGGTCCGGCAGCGCGCCCGATGGGCATGATGCCGAATGGGGCCCCTGGTACCGGGCCCTGCGCACCGATTCCGTTCATGGGCAGACCCTGATGGACGGCCCGGACCACACGCCGCTGCTGGTGCTCGACCGGGTGGACCGGGGCCGGGTCGCCTTCCTGCTGTCCGACCAGATCTGGCTGTGGTCGCACGGCGAAGGCGGCGGCGGCCCGCAATCCGAACTGCTGCGGCGCGTCTCGCACTGGCTGATGAAGGAGCCGGAGCTGGAAGAAGAACAACTGACGGCCGCCATCGCCGATGGCAGGATGATCGTGACGCGCCGCACCGCCGCCCCCACCGCCCCCCGGGCGGTTACGATCACGGCGCCCGACGGCGCCACGCAACAGGCTCCGCTGCATCCCACCGGCATCGGCCTGACCCAGGCCGAAATCCAGGCGACGCAGCCAGGCATCTGGATGGCCGACGACGGCACGCACCGCGCCTTCGCCGCCCCCGTCCAGGACGATCCGGTGGAATGGTCGGATATGCGTGCCACCGCCACGGTCCTGTCGCCCCTCGCCGGCCAGACCGGCGGCGGCGTCTACTGGCTGGGCGACGATCCGGCCAATCCCCACCTGCCCGCGCTGCGCGCCCCGGCGGCGGGCCGCGTGTCGGGGGCGGACTGGCTGGGCTTTCCGCAGCGCGATGCCCGCCTGGTCACCGGCCGCACTGCCAGCTCCCTGCTGCCGGCATGGCTGGTCCTGTTGCTGGCCGGCGGGTTGCTGCTCATCGGCTGGTGGCGCGAAGGCCGTTGACAAGGCTGGCCGCCACCCGCCTCACGATCCTGCGATTTCCATCGCATCCCAGGCTGATCTGGATTATATGAACTGCGCCGGGACCGCGTCCGGCAGGCCGGTCCATTTCGGGCGGCCCGCATCCGCCCCGAACAGGTCGCGCCTGTCATCGAGACGAATGTTACTGAGACGAACAATGATTGTCAGAACAGGTATCCGCCTCCTCTTTCTCGCGCTGCTGGCCGGCAGCGCCGTGGTCGTGGTCCCGATGCAGCATGCCTGCGCGCAGTCGGACGACGACGAAGCCGAGGCCGAGGCCGCCGACGCGGCCAAGCAGGCCGAGGCCCGGCGCGCCGCCCGCGCGGCGGCCCCCCCGGCCGCCCTGCCCGGCGCCGAGGCGAACGAAGAAGTCAGCGGCCACGCCAATGGCGACCTGAACCCGACTTCGGCCCTGTTCGACGCCATAAATCGCGGCAGCCTGGGCGCGGCCAAGGAGGCCCTGAATCGCGGCGCCGACATGCAGGGTCACAATGTCCTCGGCCAGACGCCGCTGGATATGGCGATCGACCTGAACCGCAACGACATCACCTTCCTGCTGCTGTCGCTCCGCACGCTGGACGACGCACACGTCATCGCGCCTTCGTCGACCCATTCGGACATCACCATGCGCAACGGCAGCGGCCATCTGACGATCGACGGCACCAGCCACGGCGCCCGTTCGGGCATGATGATGGCCACCAGCCGCACCGCCCCCCGCGACAACGGTACCCCCCGGCCCGAAATCGGTTTCCTGGGCTTCGGCGGCGGCTGACCACCCGCCCGAAACCGCGCGGAGGCAGCCTCTCAGGGAGTTGCGTCCGCTCCCGCGTCCTGTGACAGGATCTCGCTCCGCAGCGTATCCAGCGGCACCATCTGCCCCTCGCGCATCAGGTGCCAGAAGGTCCAGCCGTTGCAGGACGGCGCATTGGTAAGGATCGCTCCCAGCTTGTGAATCGACCCGCGCTGGGTCCCACTGACCAGCGTGCCGTCGGGCGCGACGGTGGCCGATACGCGCTGGTGCCGGTCGTAGACCATGCTCCCCGCCGGCAGCAGCCCGCGCTCCACCAGGCTGCCGAAGGGCACGCGCGGCGCGTCGCGTCGGGCCGGCGTGGTCAGCACGCTGTCCAGCGGCACCGGGCGCTCGCGTCGGGCACGGCCGATCGCCGCCTCGGCATAATCCGGATGGCGCTCGATCCCGATGAAGCGCCGGCGCAGGCGCCGCGCCATCGCCGTCGTCGTACCCGTCCCGGCGAACGGGTCGAGGATGATGTCATCCACATTGGTCGAGGCGACCAGTACACGATGCAGCAGGCTCTCGGGCTTCTGGGTCGGATGCAGCTTCAGGCCGTGGGCATTGCGCAGCCGCTCGCTGCCGGTGCAGAGCGGCAGGTACCAGTCCGACCGCATCTGCACATCGTCGTTCAGCGCCTTCATCGCCTGGTAGTTGAAGCGATAGCGGCTGTCGGCACCCCGAGCCGCCCAGATCAGCGTCTCATGGGCGTTGGTAAAGCGCCGCCCCCGGAAATTGGGCATCGGGTTCGATTTGCGCCAGATCACGTCGTTCAGGATCCAGAACCCCAGATCCTGCAGGATCGCGCCGATCCGGAAGATGTTGTGATACGACCCGATGACCCAGATCGTGCCATCCTTGCGCAGCAGGCGCCGCGCCTCGCCCAGCCACGCGCGGGTAAAGCGGTCATATTCCGCCAGGTCGCTGAATTTGTCCCAGTCATCGTCGACCCCGTCCACGACGCTGTCATCCGGCCGCCGCAACTCTCCACGCAATTGGAGGTTATAGGGCGGATCGGCGAAGATACAGTCGATCGACCCGCTCGGCAGGGTCTGCATCAGCTCGATGCAATCACCGCGCAGGATCTGGTCGAGGGGCAGTTCCATCATCACCGCGCCGCTCATGACACCACCCAGTCCGCATGGCTGTCGGCGGGCAGGCCCAGCGACAATTGCCGGACGAGGCCGAACGACGCGCGATGATGCGGCGTCGTGCCGACATCGCACAGCGCCGCGCGATGCTGCGCGGTGCCATAGCCGGCGTTGCGCTCCCAGCCATAGGCGGGCCAGCGGACGGCCAGACGCTCCATCAGCCGGTCGCGCACCACCTTGGCCACGATCGACGCCGCCGCGATCGACAGGCTCTCGCCATCGCCGCCCACGACACAATCCGTCCGACAGCCGAAATCGGGGGCGGCGTTCCCGTCCACCAGGACCAGGTCCGGCCGCACGGGCAGGCGCGCGACGGCGCGCCGCATCGCCAGAAAGGCGGCATGCAGGATATTCAGGCGCGCGATTTCGGCGACGGAGGCCGCGGCAACCGCGATATGCACCCCACGGGTGCCTTGCAGCGCGGTATAGGCGCGGCGCCGCGCCACGGCGGACAGTTTCTTCGAATCATCCAGCAGCACGGCCAACCGGGGCGGCACGCCACGATCGAAGATCACCGCCGCCGCCACGACCGGCCCTGCCAGCGGGCCACGGCCCACCTCGTCCACTCCGGCGACCCGGCCACCATGCTGCGCCTCGCGCGTGTAATCCGGCATCCACCCCATCCCGAACCGGGTCGAGCCGGGCGCCTGTCGCCCGATTCGCACACCGAATCACGTCCTGAAGGGATGGAAACCATCTTTACGTCATGTTGCGCAAGACACTGATTCCATGCCGAGTCCTTTCAAACGGAAAAAAAGCTTCCCGCCAGGGACTCGGGCCGGAGGATTTCAGCCTTTCGCCGCGCGACGCGGCAGCAGGACCAGCCCGGCCAGAAGTCCCACCAGAGCGGCGACCGCCACCGCAAGCAGGGGCCGATCCTGAACGAACAGCACCGCCTTCTCGAGCTTGCCCTCGCCTTCTTCGTACAGGTCGGCGAACTCGCGGCGCGCCATGCCGCTCAACTGGTCGACCTTGCCTTCCGCCTGCAACCCCAGATCGCCCGTCAGGCCACCCGCGGCATCCTTCAGGCGGCCGGTTCCTTCCTCGATCGCGCCCTTCGCCTTCTCGCCAAACGTGTCGTTACCGGATTCCGTCATGCGCTTAACTCCTCCTAACGGACCAGCCCCGTCCGGGACCGTCTCATGGGAACGGATCGCGCGCCCGCCGGTTGCGCGCGGCATCACCGGGCAGACAGGCTCGTCCCGCCCCGCCGACACGCTATCGCGCATCCCCCGATCCCGCCACCGGCGATCGGTCCCGACGAAAAATCATCGTCAGACAGTTGGCGAACCGCGAGATTTGTTACAAATCTACACAGTTTCCTGAGCAAGGATTTAGGCATCTTTTTTTTGCGTAGCTGCTAAGACTGCCCCAACAAATCGCAAGACCGACGTCACTGGATTGAGGAAGACCTGACGACCATGGACAAACCGACTCTGGACCCGTCCGACGTGCCCGCGCAGCAATCGACAGGGCCGGGCCGGCAGGTCAGCGCCGGAAAAAAGCCGCGTCGTCGCATCCTGCTGTGGGGCACGGCCCTGGTGGGTGTCGCCGTGATCGCGGCGGCTTTCCTCCGGCCGCACGCGCCGGGCGGCGGCCGCCATGCCCACCAGATGGCGGCGGATGTCCAGCCGGTCGCGGTCGCCACCGTGCGCAAGGGCGACATGCCGGTCGAACTGACCGAACTGGGCACCGTGGTCCCGATCACCAACGTCACGGTCCAGTCGCGCGTCGACGGCTACCTGATGCAGGTCCTGTTCACCGAAGGCCAGCATGTCAGGAAAGGCGACCTGCTGGCACTGATCGACACCCGCCCCTACGAGGTCCTGCTGGCCCAGTACCAGGGGCAGCTCGCATCCGACATGGCGCAGTTGCAACAGGCCCGGGTGGACAATGCCCGCTACCAGCGCCTGATCCACCAGAACAGCATCGCGGCCCAGACCGCCGTCGACCAGCAATACAAGGTCGCCCAGCTCGAAGGCACGGTGAAGGTCGACCAGGCCCTGGTCGACAACGAGAAACTCCAGATCATCTACTGCCACGTCATCGCCCCGGTGGACGGCCGCGTCGGCATCCGCCAGGTGGACATGGGCAACTACATCACCGCCGGGCAGACCAACGGCCTGGTCATCCTGACCCAGATGCAGCCGATCTCGGTGATCTTCACTCTGCCGGAGACCGAACTGGGCCGGGTGGCCGACCGGCTGCGTACCGGCGTCTCCCTGCCGGTCGAAGCCTGGGACAGCACCAACACGCGCAAGATCGCCGATGGCGCCGTCAGCGTGCTGGACAGCCAGATCGACACCTCGACCGGGACGGTGCGGATGCGTTCGATCTTCCCCAACCAGGACGAGACCCTGTTCCCCAACCAGTTCGTCAACGCCCACCTGCTGGTCAATACCGAGCATGACGCGCTGCTGATCCCGACCAACGCGGTGCAGACCGGGCCGAACGGCCCGTTCGTCTATGTCGTCAAGCCCGACAACACGGTCGAGGTCCGCGACATCAGGACGGGCACCTCGCACGGCGACAGCGTGGTGGTGAATACCGGCCTGAAGGAAGGCGAAGCGGTCGTGACCGACGGCACCGATCACCTGCATGCGGGCGCGAAGGTCACCATTCCCGCCGCCGACGCCACCGCCGCGCCGGCGGGCGAGACCGCCCCCCCGACGGGCAAAGGCCATCGCCGCCGTCACAACACGGCGGGACAGGGCGACACCACCGGCGGGCAGCCCCAACCGTGACCCTGGCCCGACACCAGACCCGTCGCCCCCAGCCGGAGAGCCGTGCGTGAATCCGTCCCGCCTGTTCATCGAACGCCCGGTCGCCACCACGCTGCTGATGCTCGCCATCCTGCTGGCGGGGCTGCTGGGCTATCATTTCCTGCCGGTCTCGGCGCTGCCCCAGGTCGAATATCCGACCATCACGGTCCAGACCTTCTATCCGGGCGCCGGGCCCGACGTCATGGCGACGTCGGTGACCGCGCCGCTGGAAACCCAGTTCGGCCAGATGCCCGGCCTGGACCAGATGACGTCGCAATCCTCGGGCGGCGCCTCGGTGGTCACGCTGCGGTTTGGCCTGACCATGTCGATGGACGTGGCGGAGCAGGAAGTCCAGGCGGCGATCAACCAGGCGCAGATGCTGCTGCCCACCGACCTGCCCGCCCCCCCGATCTACGCCAAGGTCAACCCCGCCGACACCCCCGTCCTGACGCTGGGCATCACCTCGAAGACGATGCCGCTGACCGAGGTCGAGGATTACGTCTATACCCGCCTGGCGCAGAAGATCAGCCAGATCTCGGGCGTCGGCCTGGTCACCCTGTCGGGCGGCAACCGCAAGGCGATCCGCGTGCGCGTCAACGTGCCCAAGCTCACCTCGTTCGGCCTGGACATGGACACGTTGCGCACCACGATCGGCAACGTCAACGTCAACTCGCCCACCGGCACGTTCGACGGCGCGCAGCGCGCCTCCACCCTGCGGATCGACGGGCAGATCGCCAGCGTCGACCAGTTGCTCAACCAGGTCATCGCCTACCAGAACAGCGGCCCGATCCGCATTCGCGACGTCGCCACCGTCGTCCAGGGGCCCGAGAACACCCAGCTCGCCGCCTGGTCCGACACCACGCCGGCCCTGATCCTGAACGTGCAGCGCCAGCCGGGCGCCAACGTCATCTCGGTGGTCGACAACATCAAATATGCCCTGCCGCAACTGCGCAAGGCGCTGCCGCCGGGCATCACCATCACGCCGCTGACCGACCGCACGACCACCATCCGCGCCTCGGTCGCCGATGTCGAATTCGAGCTGATGCTGGCCATGGTGCTGGTGGTGGCGGTCATCTTCGTCTTCCTGCGCAACGTGCCGGCGACGATCATCCCCAGCCTGTCGGTCCCGCTGTCGCTAGTCGGCACACTGGCGATCATGTATCTGATGGGCTTCTCGCTGGACAATCTGTCGCTGATGTCGCTGACCATCGCGACCGGCTTCGTCGTCGACGACGCCATCGTGATGATCGAGAACATCGCCCGCTACATCGAGATGGGCGACGACCGGATGACGGCGTCGCTGAAGGGCGCCGGCGAAATCGGCTTCACCATCATCTCGCTGACCGTCTCGCTGATCGCGGTGCTGATCCCGCTGCTGTTCATGGGCGACGTGGTGGGCCGCCTGTTCCACGAATTCGCCATCACCCTGTCGGTGACGATCGTGCTGTCGGCGGTGGTATCGCTCACCCTGGTGCCGATGATGTGCGCCCGCCTGCTCAGCGAACGCCCGCACGGGCCGGACGCGCACGGCTGGTCGGCCACCGTCGAGCGCTGGACCGAATCCGTGATCGCCGCCTACGGCCGGGCATTGACGGTCGTGCTGCGTCACCAGAAGCTGACGCTGGCCATCTTCGTCGCCACGCTGGGCCTGACCGGCCTGCTGGCCTGGTCGATCCCCAAGGGCTTCTTTCCGGTGCAGGATACCGGGGTGATCCAGGGCATTTCGGTCATGGCGCAATCCACCTCCTTCGACGCGATGGCCGCCCACCAGCAGGAACTGGGCCGACGCATCCTCCAGGACAGGGATGTCGTCAGCCTGTCCTCCTTCATCGGCGTCGACGGGCAGAACGTGACGCTCAACCAGGGCCGGTTCCTGATCAACCTGCGCCCGCATGACGAGCGGTCGGAAAGCGCCGCCCGGATCGCCGCGCGCATCCAGCAGGAAACCGCCGACATCCCCGGCGCCAGCCTGTATCTGCAACCGGTGCAGGACCTGTCGCTGGATACGACGGTCTCGGCGACCCAGTACCAGTTCCTGCTGGAAAATCCCGATTACGACCAGTTCCGCACGTGGATTCCCAAGGTCATCGCCGCCCTGCGTCAGGAGCCGGCCCTGTCCGACGTCACGTCGGACCTCCAGGCCGAGGGTCTGGTGGCGCATGTCACCCTGGACCGCACCACCGGCGCGCGGTTCTCGATCACCCCGCAGACGATCGACAACGTGCTGTATGATTCGTTCGGCCAGCGCCAGATCTCGACCATCTACACGCAGTCCAACCAGTATCGCGTGATCATGGAGGCCGACCCTGTCTTCCAGAAGGATCTCGCATCGCTGGGCAAGCTCTACCTGCCGGGCATCGGCGGCAATTCGGGCGCCAGCACGTCCGGCCCCACGCGTTCGCCGACCTCGGGCCTGGTGCCGCTGCGCGCGGTCACCACCCTCACCAGCGGCACCGCACCGCTGCTGATCACCCATGTCGGCCAGTTCCCCGCGACGACGATCTCGTTCAACGTCGCGCCGGGCTATTCGCTGGGCGAGGCGACGAACGCGATCGACCGGGCGGAGCGCACGCTGCACCTGCCGGCGAGCTTCCAGACCTCCTTCCAGGGCACGGCGGCGGCATTCCGCAACAGCCTGGGCAACGAGATGTGGCTGGTGCTCGCCGCCCTGGTCGCGGTCTATATCGTGCTGGGCATCCTGTACGAGAGCTTCATCCACCCCATCACCATCCTCTCCACCCTGCCGTCGGCGGGCGTCGGCGCCCTGCTGGCCCTGCAACTCAGCGGCGCCGGCCTCGGCGTCATGGGCATCATCGGGCTGGTGCTGCTGATCGGCATCGTGAAGAAGAACGCGATCATGATGATCGATTTCGCGCTGGAGGCGGAGCGGATCGAAGGCATGGCGCCGATGAAAGCCATCCACCACGCCGCCCTGCTGCGCTTCCGGCCGATCCTGATGACGACGCTGGCCGCCATGCTGGGCGCGCTGCCGATGGTGATCGGCACCGGCACCGGGTCGGAACTGCGCCGCCCGCTCGGCATCGCCATCGTCGGCGGGCTGCTGCTCAGCCAGTTGCTGACCCTGTTCACCACCCCGGTCATCTACCTGCTGATGGACCGGATCAGCCTGGATCTGCGGCGCCGGTTCGGACCCGCGACGCGTAACCTGCCGCCGCAACAAACCGCGACATGAATACGGTCCGGCTCTTCGTCCTGCGGCCGGTCGCGACGACGCTGCTGACGATCGCGCTGCTGATCGCCGGCATCATCGGCTACCGGGCGCTCCCGGTGGCCGACCTGCCGAATGTCGATTTCCCGGTAATCCAGGTTCAGGCCCGCCAGGCCGGCGGCTCGCCCGAGGAAATCGCCAGTTCGGTCGCGGCCCCCCTGGAACGCCGCCTGGGCGCCATCGCCGACCTGACGGAAATGACGTCCCAATCGACGCAGAACCAGGTCCGCATCACCCTGCAATTCGCCCTGAACCGCGACATCAACGGCGCCGCCCGCGATGTCGAGGCCGCGTTGCAGGCAGCCCGCGCCGACATGCCGTCGTCGCTGCGCCAGAACCCCAGCTATTTCAAGGCGAACCCCAACGGCGCGCCGATCATGATCCTGGCGCTGACATCGAAGACCCGCACGATGTCGCAGCTTTACGACCTGACGACCAACGTGCTGCAACAGCATCTGTCGCAGATCCGCGGCGTGGGCGAGGTCGAGGTCGGCGGCAGTTCGCTGCCGGCGGTGCGCGTCGAGATGAATCCGCTGCCGCTCTACAAATTCGGGATCGGGTTCGAAGACGTCCGCGCCGCGCTGGCCTCGGCCAACGCCCACACCCCCAAGGGCTTCATCGACCAGCAGGGCGTGCGCTACACGCTGGACACCAACGACCAGGCCCATAATGCCCAGGCTTATCGCGACCTGGTCATCGCCTATCACAACAGCCGGCCGGTGCGCCTGGCGGACGTGGCCAGTGTCAATGACGGCGTCGAGGACCTGCGCAACGCAGGCTATTACAATCGCCAGCCGGCGGTGCTGGCGATCATCTTCGCCCAGTCCGGCGCCAACGTCATCCACACGATCGACCAGATCAACGCCGAAATTCCCGCCCTGCGCGCGGCGCTTCCTCCCAATGTCGAACTGCACGGCGTGCTCGACCGGTCCGTCACCATCCGCGCAGCCCTGGCCGACACTCAATATACCCTGGTCATCTCGGTCCTGCTGGTGGTGCTGGTGGTGCTGGTCTTCCTGCGCTCGGGACGCACGACGCTGATCCCGGCCATCGTGGTGCCGACCTCGATCATCGCCACCTTCGGGGCGATGCAATTGCTCGGCTATTCTCTGGACAACCTGTCGCTGATGGCGCTGACGGTCTCCACCGGCTTCGTCGTCGATGACGCGATCGTGGTCATCGAGAATATCAGCCGCTACCTCGAAGAGGGCATGAACCGGCTGGATGCCACGCTGATGGGCGCGCAGGAAGTCGGATTCACCGTCTTCTCGATCTCGATGTCGCTGATCGCGGTCTTCCTGCCGATCCTGCTGCTCGGCGGGGTCGCGGGGCGCCTGTTCCACGAATTCGCGATGACGATGTCGATCACGATCATCGTCTCGATGGTCCTGTCCCTCACCCTCACGCCGATGATGGCCGCCCTGTTCCTGCCTTCGCATGATCGGCAGCAGGCAGCGACCGGCCCCTGGGGCCCGATCACCGTCATGCTGGAACGCCTCCTGCACGCCATGCAGCGCGGCTACGGTCACACGCTGGATGCGGCACTGGCCCACCCGCGCACAGTATTGCTGTCGCTGCCCTGTACGATCGTCCTGATGGTGGCGCTGTTCATCCACATGCCCAAGGGCTTCTTTCCCGACAGCGATACCGGCCTGCTGATCGGCCATCTGCAAGGCGACCAGTCGATTTCCTTCCAGGCGCTGACCGGCAAGATCGACGAGGTCCAGAAGGCGGTGCTGGCGGATCGCGACGTCGCCAGCGTCACCGGCTTCACCGGTGGGCGCGGCTCGTCCAACCAGGCCAACATGTTCGTCGTGCTCAAGGATAAATCGCAGCGCGACGGTCCGCCCAGCACCACGATCGCCCGCATCGGCACCCGTCTGCAAAACATGGTGGGCGCGCATTTCTATGCCATGGCCCCCGGCACGCTGCGCATGGGCGCGCGCCAATCCAATGCCGCATATCAATACACGCTGGAATCCGACTCGCCGACCGAGCTGTACGCATGGATGCCCAAGCTGGTCGCGGCGTTGCAGAAACATCGGGAACTGACCGATGTTTCCTCGGACGTGCAGCAGGGCGGCTCGGCCCTGAACGTGGCCCTCGACCGCGAGACGTCAGCCCGCACGCTGATCACGCCGCAACTGGTGGCCAATACGTTGTTCGACGCCTACGGGCAGCGCTCGGCCTCGACCATCTATAACGCACTGAACCAGTATCACGTGGTGATGGAGGTCGAACCCCGCTTCTGGAAAGACCCCGCCAGCCTCCAGCAGGTCTGGATCAGCACCGCCGGCGGATCCGCATCGGGCGGCACGCGGTCGAACACGATCCGCGTTCCCGCCTCCTCCACCGCCAGCCAGGCCACCAGCCTCAGCAGCCAGTCCTTCCGCAATCAGATCGCCAACAGCCTGGCCGGCGGCACATCGGCATCCAACGGGTCTGCGGTATCGACCAGTTCCGAAACGATGGTTCCGATCGGCATCGTCTCGACCGTCGCGGCTCAACTCACGCCGCTCTCCGTCAATCACCAGAGCCAGTCGGTCGCCGCGACCGCCTCCTTCAACCTCGCGACCGGCGTGCCGTTGCAGCAGGCGATCCAGATCGTCAGCACCGAGATGGTGCGTCTGCACATGCCCGCCGACATTCACGGCAGCTTCGCCGGCAATGCCGGTCAGCTCCAGAAATCGGTCAATAACGAGCCACTGCTGATCCTGGCTGCCCTGGCGGCGGTCTATATGGTGCTGGGCGTCCTGTACGAAAGCTATGTCCACCCGCTGACCATCCTCTCCACCCTGCCCTCGGCCGGCGTCGGCGCGCTGCTGGCACTGGACCTGGCGGGCGAGGATTTCTCGCTGATCGCGATGATCGGCGTCATCCTGCTGATCGGCATCGTGAAGAAGAACGCGATCATGCTGGTCGATTTCGCGATCGCGGCCGAACGCGACGGCCAGCCGGCGACGCAGGCCATCCATGCCGCCTGCCTGCTGCGCTTCCGGCCGATCATGATGACGACCCTGGCCGCCGCCCTGGGGGCATTGCCGCTGATCCTGGGCCAGGGATACGGTTCGGAACTGCGGCGCCCGCTCGGGATCGCCATCGTCGGCGGCCTGATCGTCAGCCAGGCGCTGACGCTCTACACCACACCGGTCGTCTATCTGTATCTCGACCGCTTCGGCCTATGGTGCCGACATCAATTCCGTTCCCTGGCCATTGCCCTCAAGGGCCGGCGGGGCCCCCTTTCCCAACAGGATGCCTGACCCGGATGTCCCCGCCGCCCTCCCGCTTGATCGCCCCGAAATCCCACCCCGGTGCCCCCGCACCGCGCCGGCACGTATTATTGGCGCGCGCCGTCCTGTCGCCCCTGTTGCTGGCAGGCTGCATGGTCGGCCCGTCCTACCACCGTCCCACCGCCCCGGTCTCTGCGCGGTTCAAGGAACTGGTGCCCGCCCCTGGGTGGGAAAGGGCCCGGCCGGCCTTGGCCGAACTGCCCAAGGACGCATGGTGGACGATCTATGACGATCCGATCCTGAACGATCTCGAATCGAGGGTCGCGATCTCCAACCAGAACATCAAGATGTACGAGGCCAATTACCGCCAGGCACGCGCCACCATCGACAGCATCCGCGCGCAGTTGTTCCCGACCATCAGCGGCAGCATCGGCTTCAACCGCAATGCCCATGGCGGCTCGTCCCTCTCGTCATCGGGCAATTCCTACGCCAACTCCGGCACGCAGTACAATTCCTACAGCATCGGCCCCAGCGCCAGTTGGGATCTCGATCTGTGGGGCCGGATTCGCCGCAATATCCAAAGCCAGGTCACGGCCGCCCAGGCCAGCGCCGCCGATCTGGCCAACGCCACCCTGTCCTATCAGGCACAACTCGCGACCGCCTATTTCAACCTGCGCTACCAGGATTCGCTCCAGGACCTGCTGCGCCGCTACGTTGCGTTCAACACCAGGGCCCTCGAAATCGCCCAGAACCAATACGATGCCGGCGTCGCCGACCCGACGGCGGTGATGCAGGCCCGCACCCAGTTGGAACAGAACCGCGCGTCATTGATCCAGGCCGGCGTCGCCCGCGCGCAGTACGAACACGCCATCGCCGTGCTGGTCGGCCGCGCGCCCGCCGAACTGACGATCAAGCCCGGCACACTCAGCCAGGCCATCCCGCCCATCCCGGTCGGCGTCCCGGCCGACCTGCTGCAACGCCGGCCGGACATCGCCGCCGCGGAGCGGGCGATGGAGCAGTACAACGCCCAGATCGGCGCCGCCATCGCCGCCTTCTACCCAAGCGTGACGATCAACGCCAGCTATTCGCAAAGCGGCGGCGACCCGGTGACCTCGCTGATGAGCGTCGCCAACCGTGTCTGGTCGCTGGGCGCCTCGGCCACCGAAACCCTGTTCAGCGGCGGCTCGCGTACCGCCGCGGTTCATTCGGCCGACGCCCAGTACGACAGCGCGGTGGCCACCTATCGCCAGACCGTGCTGACGGCCTTGCAGAATACCGAGGATCAATTGTCCAACCTGCGCATACTGGCCCAGCAAGCCACGCAGCAGGAAGTCGCCCTGGATTACGCCAACCGCGCTGTCCAGGTCTCGCTGAACCAGTACGAGGCCGGAACGCAGATCTACACCACCGTCATCACCAACGAGACCACGTCCCTGGGCATTGCCGAGACGGCCCTGTCGATCCAGCAGCAGCGCATGGTCGACAGCGTGGCGCTGGTCCAGGCCCTCGGTGGCGGATGGAGCGCCACGCGCCTGCCCTCCAAGGCATCGCTCCAGACCGATAATCCGCTGCTGCCCTCCTTCATCCAGCGGGACAAGAACCAGTAAGACACTGGTTCCACGTTTTCGCCGTTTGTACGTCTGCCCGGCACGGGGCCGGAACGCCTCATCGATCGGCCCAGGAAGCCCCCAGGACGCACCAAAGGTGCTCTCGTTTCGAATCCGTGGCAAAACCACAAAAAAAACCCCGGCCAGAAGCCGGGGTTTCGCCAATCAGGCCATGCGTCGGTCGTAACGCGTTACTGGAACAGCGACAGAATATTCTGCGACTGGCCGTTGGCGATCGTAAAAGCCTTGATGGCAAGCTGCTGCTTGGTCTGCAACGACGTCAGCTTGGCGCTGGCCGCCGCCATGTCGGCATCGGTCAGGGCGCCCACACCGTTCGTCAGCGCATCTGTAATGTGCGACGTATACGTGGTCAGGCCGGTGATCTGGTTGCTGTAGTTCCCCACCGTCTGGGCAACCGAACTCATATTGGTGATGGCCGCCTGGATCGCCGACACCGCGGTCGTCACGCCGCCCTTGAAACCGACGGCCAACTGGTCCGCCGCCTGCCCGGCGCCCGTCGCAAACGCGCTGACCGCCCCTCCCGACGGAGTGACCGACGTAAACGCCCCGATCGCTTCCTTCGTGACGGTAGACATGCTCACATCCGGCTTCGCCGAACCCGCATACACCAGACTCGTGCCATCGGCGGAGACGGAATAGCCCGACCCGAGTTGGGTCGCCAATGCCGTCAGCATAGCCGACGAATTGGCACCTGATGTGACCTGAATGGCCGTGTTGCCATCTTTCGGCGTCCCGCCCGTCACGGTACCGGTATCGGTCGTGAACTCATAATTCTTACCCGCCACCTGGATAACCGATGCCCCAGCGATGGAAGTCGTCGCGTCGCCAGTACTGTTGCCAGCCGTCAGTGAGCCCACCGCATAACTGAAAGCACCGCTTTCGAGACAATATCGGTGCCGAACAGCGGGTTCTGATTTCATATCGATCATTATCGACGCGGCCCACGTCCGCACCGCACGATCCATCCAATGTCAGATCGGGCGCCGCAGGCACGCGAGGCGATAGATTCCAGGCCGACGCCGCACACCCTCGGCATGAAGGCCATCCCGCGAGACAGCGCCCCGGCGCCGGCAAGGGGGCCGGGGCGATCCTTCACAAGATCGTCTTGGCGGTAAGCAAGGCGATCAGCAGGAAGACGACAAAGGCAAGGATAAAGAGAAAGAAAAGGATCTTCGCAATACCGGCGGACGCGGCGGAAATCCCGGTAAATCCGAACAGTCCGGCAATGATCGAAATCACCAGAAAAAAAAGAGCCAGCTTCAACATCAATTGCGCTCCATGCATGGGACCTGACGGTCGAACGCCGGGTCGGGCCGGCGGTTCCTCAGCGACGCACCCACGCCATCGCCAGGGCAAAGCCCGCCATTCCTGCCGTCACCACGGCGACCAGAGGCTGGTCAACCGTCAGGTCGCGCACGGCATCGCCGGCGGCGAAGCAGGCGGCACGAACTCTCGTGCGCAGTATCCGGCCCTGGCCCGTCAGTCGAGGCGCCGGATCGCCCAATACCCCTCCAAGCCCGTCCTGAAGCCGGCCCACTCCTTCTTCCAGCTTCGCCTCGAACTGTTCATCCACCATCCTGAACGCCCCGATACCTCGTGAAACATAACGATATAGGCCCTATGGGCGTATCATGACATCCTTTTCAAATCGTTGCTTGCCGGCCATGCGCGGACCTGCTTAATGTCTCCCGCGTACGAGGAGGCACCGCCACGCGCCCGCGCCACCCTCTCCCCTTCGCGGCCCTCCGCGGGAAATCGTTCTCCCTCCCTGAAACCACCGCTCCAACACGGGCTCGCTCTGCGTGAACAGTTCCGACAGCTTCCCTTCGCGCGGCGCGATGCCGGTCTGCATCCTGCTGTCTGTCCATAACGGCGCGACCTTCCTGGCGGACCAGCTACGCTCGCTGGTGCAACAGACCCACCAGGACTGGGCGCTGATCTGGCGGGATGACGGATCCACCGACGACAGCGCGCGGATCGTACAGCACTTCGCCGACACCCAGCCCGCCGGACGATGCGTGCAGATCACCCGGATCACCGAGCGCCTGGGCGTGGCCCGATCGTTCGCTCTCCTGCTGGACCAGGTCCCGGACGGTCACCTGGCGGCCTTCTGCGACCAGGACGACGTATGGTTTCCCGACAAGCTGGAACGCGCCGCGCAGGCCCTGTTGCCTTTGCATGCGACGGGCCGGCCGGCCCTGTATTGCTCCCGCCAGGTCCTGACGGACGCGGCACTCGCCCGGCTCGGCCTGTCCCCCCTCCTCCCCTCCGCGCCGACTTTTTCCATGGCTTTGGCCCAGAATATCGCCACCGGCTGCACGATCACGCTCTCGCCCGCCGCGATCCGGCTGGTGCGGGCCGCCATGCCGCCGCCGGCCCGCACCCTGCATGATTGGTGGAGCTATCTGCTGGTCAGCGGCGCCGACGGTCAGGTCGTGACCGACAACCGGCCAAGCCTCTATTATCGCCAGCACCAGAGCAACGCCGTGGGCGCGCCCGCGCATGTCGCGGCGCGCGCACTGGCGGCCTTCCGGCGGGGTCCGGGCCCTTTCATGTCCGCCTTCCGTACCAACGTGGCCCAGCTCCTCTGTCACGCCGACCTGTTGAGCGACCGGAATACGGCCACGCTCACCACCCTCCAGCAGGCATTGGCCATCCGAGGCCCCGCCGGTTGGCTGGCTCGCTTTCGGCTACTGCGCCGGCTGCCGGGCCTGCGGCGCGGCACCCGCGCGGAACAGATGGTTTTCCGATCCTGGTTCCTGCTGGGTTAACCCGGCCTCGCCGCCCGGCCAGGTTTGCGTCCCGCGCATCGATCCGCGTATGGTCGGCACCTTGCCGGATACAAGGTTCTCAAAGGCTTCCCTCCCATGACAAAAGCAGCCCCCACGATGTCGCGAAACGGAGCCCTGCGACGACCGGTCCATTTCCATCTATCCGCGGACAGCGGATGGAAACAGCGGTTCCACCTGGCATGGGCGGACATGCGCGAGGGCGCGCATCTGTGGAGGCTCATCGCGGTCCTGGGCTTTCTGGACATCAAGCTCAAATATCGCGGCTCGGCGCTCGGCCCCTTCTGGCTGACCATTTCGATGGGGGTGCAGGTCGGGGCGATGGCCTTCATCTATGCCGACCTGTTCCACACCGACATCCACTCCTACCTGCCGTTCCTGTGCCTCTCCATCATCGCCTGGAGCTACCTGAACGCGCTGGTGACCGAAGGCTGCGGCTGCTTCATCCAGTCCGATGCCGTCATCAAGGGCATGCGCATGCCCTTCAGCGTCCATGCGGGGCGCAGCATCGTCCGCAACACGATCATACTCGCCCATAATGTCGTGGTGATCGTCGTCGTGTTCGCCATCATGGGCGTGCATCAATCGCTTTCATCCCTTCTGGCGCTGCCGGCATTAGGCCTGTGGCTCGTCGACGGCTTCGCGTTCTCGCTGTTCTTCGGCGCCCTGTGCGCCAGGTTTCGCGACGTTCCGCAGATCATTTCGGCAATCATGCAGATCGCCTTTTTCGTCACCCCGGTCATGTGGTCCACGACGATCCTTACCGGCCATCGCGAGGCCCTGCTGCTGATCCGGTTCAACCCGTTTTATTATATGCTCGAAATTCTCAGGGCGCCTCTTCTCGGCACGCCATTGTCCGTCATGACCTGGGGCTGGGCCCTGGTCATTTCCGGTATCCTCATTTTCCTTTCATGGATCGCCTTTGCACGAACGCGCGGCCGGATCGCCTTTTGGGTCTGAATATGATGGCAAACCTCACAGCATCCAATGTCTCGATCGGTTTTCCGCTCTATCACAGCGACAGCCGCTCATTGAAGAAGACCATTCTGGGGCAGGCCTCGGCGCGCTTCGGGCGGGACAACAACAACCGTCCCGTCGTCCAGGCACTCCATGACATTTCCTTTTCCCTCAATTCCGGCGATCGCCTCGGGCTGATCGGCTCGAACGGATCGGGCAAGACCACCCTGCTGCGCGTTCTGTCCGGGATCTACCAGCCCACAGGCGGCACCCTGTCGGCGAAAGGCCGCATGACCGCCCTGCTCGATCCCGGCCAGGGCATGAACCACCAGCTCACCGGACGGGAGAACATCCGGCTGCGCGGCCTGTATCTCGGCCTGTCCGTTTCCCAGACGCAGGAACTCGTCAAGGATGTGGAAGATTTTTCCGAACTCGGCCATTTTCTCGATCTTCCGGTCCGCAATTACTCCTCGGGGATGACGATCCGGCTGGCCTTCGCGATGGCCACCGCCTTCCCGCCCGAAATCCTGCTGATGGATGAATGGATCCTCGCGGGCGACGCCGTTTTCATGGAAAAGGCCAAGAAAAGGGTCGAAGGCATGGTCCGGCATGCCGACATCCTGGTACTGGCCAGCCACTCGCCTTCGATCCTGCTCGAATGGTGCAATCGCCTGCTCTGGATCGAGAACGGCCAGATCAGGGGCGATGGCGCCCCGATGCGCATTCTCGAACACTACCTCCCGTCTTCAGCGTTCAAAGAACTGGCGAAAGCGGAAGCTGCGCCGTAAGACGCACCAGGAAAAGGCCGCTCCATGACCCTGTCCGCCCTCCGGGCGCCACCAGCACTCCGCAGGATGGCCGCCGACCGGCTCTCCCGGACCGCGGGCGCCGCATATCGCTTCCTGCGGAAGCACCCGGCCATCAGGAGGGCGCTCCGACCCATCGCACAGCGTGTCTTCCCGTCGCTCGTCTCGTTCCATGCCGCGCACATTCCCCGGCATGACTACGAAGACTGGATAGCCCGGCACGACACCCTCACGGCGCAGGATGAAGTCGCCATCCGCGCCGACATCACCCGCTTCCCGCGCCGTCCGCTGCTGTCGGTCGTCATGGCGACCTACGAGACGCCCGAGCGCTACCTGCGGGCGGCGATCGCGTCGCTCCAGGGCCAGATCTATGAGGAATGGGAACTCTGCGTGGCCGACGACGCCTCGTCGGCCACGCATGTCGCGCGCATCCTCGACGAGGCCGCGGCGGCCGACCCGCGCGTCCGCGTCATCCACCGCCCGGTACGCGGCCATATTTCGGCGGCGTCCAACTCCGCGCTCGACCTGGCGACCGGAGAATGGGTCGTCCTGATGGATCACGACGACCTGCTGCCGCCAGACGCGCTCTACGAACTGGCCGCCGAAATCGTCGCACACCCGGACGCACAGGTCATCTATACCGACGAAGACAAGATCGACGACCGCGATCGCCGCTACAATCCCTATTTCAAGCCGGATTTCGACCCCGACCTGCTGCTGGGCCAGAATCTTCTCAGCCATCTCACGGCCTACCGGCGCGATCTCATCCTCTCGCTCAACGGTTTCCGTGAAGGGCTGGAAGGCTCGCAGGACCATGACCTGGCCCTCCGCGCGACCGGCGCCTGCGGGCCGAATGCCGTGCGCCATATCCCACGCATACTGTATCACTGGCGCCAGCAGACAAGCCGGCGGTCCTTTTCCCAGTCCGCCATGGCCCGATGCATCGCCGCGGCGCGCACGGCCATCGCCGGGCACCTGGCGGCCCGCGGGGTCGAGGCCGCCATTCTCCCCGCCGCCGGCATCCATCACCGGATCGTCTTTCCGGTGCCGGATCCCGCGCCACTGGTTTCGATCCTGATCCCCACCCGCAACCGGGCGGACCTGCTGCGCGTCTGCCTCGATGGCGTGCTGAAACGGACGGACTACCCGGCCATCGAAGTCCTGATCGCCGACAATGACAGTACCGAACCGGACGCGCGCGCATTGCTCAAACACGTGCAGTCCGATCCACGCGTGCGGGTCATCCCCCAGCCCGGCCCGTTCAATTTCGCGCGGATCACGAATCGGGTCGCCGCCGAGGCACGGGGTGAAATCCTCCTTCTGCTCAACAATGATATCGAAGTCATCGAAAGCGGCTGGCTGCGCGAGATGGTATCGCACGCCGTCAGGCCCGATGTCGGCGCGGTGGGGTGCCGCCTGCTCTATCCGAATGGCCGGCTACAGCATGGGGGCACGGCGCTGGGCGTCGGGCGGATCGGCGGCCATATTCTGACCGGCGCGCGGCGGGACGATTACGGCCCGTTCGGAGTCCTGGGCCTGCTGCGCAGCGCCAGCGCGGTCACGGCCGCCTGCCTCGCATTGCGGCGCGACGTCTGGCGGCAGGTGGGCGGAATGGACGACATCAACCTCGCCGTCGCTTTCAACGATGTCGATCTATGCCTCAAAATCCGCGCCCTGGGGCTTCGCATCGTCTGGACGCCGTTTGCGGAACTCTATCATCATGAAAGCGCGTCGCGCGGCCCCGACCAGTCCGGCAGCAATGCCGAACGTTTTCGGCGCGAGGAAGATTTCATGATCGCGCGCTGGGGGGACGCTCTATTGAACGATCCCTATTACAACCCGAATTATACATTGAAGAACGCGAATTTTTCCCTCGCGACCCCTCCCCGGCATGACCGGCGCCATCGCACAGCGCCCCGACCGTCAACCCGGCTGGATAACATCTGACCCCGGAAAGACATCCGGCACCGGAACGCCCATTTTGATCAACGCTTCATGCAGGCCTCGCCGATTGGCCTGATGGGAGAATTGCTGCCGGGCCATGTCGAGCGCCGCGGCCGACATCCGCTGCCACAATCCCTCGTCAGAGGCGAGCGCGACGACCCTGTCGGCGAACATTTCCGGCGTATCCGCGATCAGAACATTTTCGCCGTCGACCAGGTTCATGCCTTCGGCGGCGACGGTCGACAGGACACAGGGCAATCCGCTGGCGAGGCTGGAAGCCACCTTGCCCTTCGCACCGGCACCGAAACGCAACGGCGCCACCGAGGCACGCAAGGTCTCGAACCACGCATGCAGGTCGTCGATCGGCCCGAGATAGGTCACGCCGTCTTCCGGCCTGGCGATACCGTCCGGAAGATGGCTGCCCACGATCGAAAAGGTCAGGTCAGGACATTGCCGTCGAACAAGGGGCCAGATTTCAGCCAGAAACCAGCGGATGGCATCCAGGTTCGGCTGGTGGGCGAACCCGCCCACGAATCCGACTCCCCGTCGCGCTGAAAAGGGCGCGGCGGGCGGCACGATATCGCGGACAAGAGGCTGAAGCAGGACCGGCGCGCGCGGAACCGCGGTCGAGAGGATCTCCTTCTCGGTCTCCGAGACGACAATGGTCAGGTCGGCGTGCCCGACCAGCCATTCCTCACGGTCGCGCGTCCTGCCGGCCTGTTCCAGCGCATCCCGGTCGCCGCTCAACAGTGCCGCGCGCTGCTCCCGCAGGAAATACAGATCGACGGTATTGAAGATGATCCTGGCGTCGGGACAATTGTAGCGGACCAGTTCGAACAGCGCACCGCCACAATTGAACCGCACGAGGATGACCAGCGTAAAGACATCCCGATTCTCCTCGATATAGCGCTGGACCTGGGCCGAACCATTCTGCGGCACCAGCCTGACCCCCAGGGCGGCCAGTCCGTCACGATACCGCTCGTCCTGAATCAGGTCGCTGGCCACCCCAAAGACAACCTCAAACCCCATGGAGATCAGGTTGCGGATCAGATTGACCGCATCCAGCGAGCCGGAATCCCGGTCGGGCTCCGGCCAGCGATCATCCACGATCAGGGCCACCGGCCCCCGGCGCCCCGCCCACCGGGCCAGTTCGCCAGCCGGGTCCGCGACCGGGGCCGGCAGCGCCGGTTGGGGCGCCACCACCGTCAGTCCGCCGCGCCGCCTGATCTGCTGCCACGCCCGCCAACGCTGGGGCAACTGCCCCGTCGCGCTCCACCACCCAAGCTTCGCGCTCCGGACCGACAGCTTGCGCACTGGCGCGGGCACCCGCCGCCCCACGCGCATCAGCACCATGCAGGCCCGCCAGATATTGCTCGCCTGCAAGGCCTCGCTCTGCGCCGCCAGGGCCGCCTTCTGCTCATGCAAGGTTCGCAACTGGGCCATCAGGGCGCTGTTTTCGCGCGCGATCTGCTGGACCCGATTCTCCGTCCTGCCTTGCAGGCCCTGAAGTTCCGCCTCACGCTGGGCCAGCGTCTCCGCCTGTCGCGCATAGGCTGCCTTTTCCGCGGCCAGTTCCGCCTTCAGGCCCTCCAGAATCGTCTCCCGCCCCGCTCTTTCCGCGTCCTGCCCGGCCCGCAATTGCGCCAGGGCCGCTTCATGCACGCGGGCCTCCCCCTCACGAACCACCCGTTCGGCGGCACACTCGGCCCGCAGGCGCACCAGCTCGGCTTCATGCGCGCGGGCTTCCGCCTCATGGGCCGCCTGTTCCGCGGTGCGCTCGGCCCGCAGCCGCGCCAGTTCGGCCTCATGCGCATGGGCCTCCCCCTCCAGGCGCGCCAAGGCCGCCTCATAAGCCTGCACACGTCCGTCAAGTGGACGCAGGAGGTACTGGTCGATATGCGCGTCGGTCAGCGCGACGATATTCGTGTAATAATCCTCATCGAACGATCGATTGCGTTCCAGCGCATGAATCTCGCGGCCGATCCCGTGAGAGGCCAGCTCGAACACCCGGTATCCCAGCCCCTTCAGAAAGGTCATGAATTCATCGGGCGAAACGAGGCTGACCTTTCGCAGCCACATCGGAAAGAACTCGCTGACGATGATCGGCCGATCCCGCAGCAGCAGGGCCCGCCCCCCGCGCAGCACCAGGGCCTCGGCACCTTCGACATCGATCTTGATCAGGTCGATCCGACGGTCCCATGCCAGCCCGTCGAGCACGATGGTCGGGATATCCTCGACCAGACTGGCATCTTCGGGAATCGTGCCGGAGACCATGACGGCATGGCCCGAATTGAACTCGCGACTGAAGGTCGCCATGCTGACGGTACCGGCGGTGTCCGACAGCGCCGCGCAATGCAGGATGCAGCGATCCTGAAAGCCATTCGCTTCGACGGACGCCCGCAGCCGTTCGAAAATCGCCGGACGAGGTTCGAACGCATAGACCCGGCCTTCCGGCCCGACCTTATGGGCGCCAAGGATGGTAAACCAGCCGATATGCGCGCCGATATCGATGAATGTGCCGCCCTTTCGCAGGATGGAGAGAATGAAGGCGGTTTCCGCTGGCTCCCAATTATCGGCGATCGCTCCGGCGGACACGCCGACATCCATCAGGTCAGCCCAGATCCTGAGTCCGTCGCGGATTTCCGCACAGACCCACTGCGTCGCTCCCGCCGAAAACGCGCCCAGCACCGCGCGCCGGCGAAATTCCCGTGATTCCATCAGCCGAAGACCGAGAACCTGCGGCGACTCCTGCAGGCTTTCATAGGCCTGCACCTCATGCGGCAACGGCGCGCGGCCCAGCAACGCCTGAAAGATCGTCTCAATCTGATTCGAATCGGACACGGCGGATAACGTTCCTTATATGGGTCGAATCGACGGCTGCGGCGCCTGCAAGGCCTTCAGGCGCTCGGCCGTGACCCGCAGCGATCCGGCCCAGTCTGCCGTCGGCGCCCATGCCAGTTCCCGGCGGGCCAGCGCGATATCGAGCACATTGACCGGCACGTCGCTTGCCCGTCCCTGCCGATAGATCCTGCGCGGCGCCTCCACGCCCATCGCCCGCCCGACCGAGGCGACGACATCGTTGATGCTACGGCCGATACCGGACCCGATATTGAAAATCCGCTCGGGGCCATCGTAAACGGCGGCGGCGATAAAGGCCGATATCACGTCGTCGATATAGATGAAGTCACGCACGACCGTTCCGTCCCCCCATATCTCGACGGGCCGGTCAGCGAAGATGCTGGCAATCGCGGCGGCAATGATCCCCTGCTTCTTGCCGGGATCCTGATAGGGACCGAACGGATTGGCAATCCGCAGGGCCACCGAGTTCAGCCCGTGGAGATATTCATAGAGATAGAGGAATTTCTCGATGGTCAGCTTGGCGATGCCATAGGCCGAGATCGGAAACGTCTCCATGGTCTCCCGGATCGGAACATGTTTCGGAATACCGTAGACGGTACCTCCCGACGATGCGAACACAAGCTTTCGGACGCCCGCTGTCCTGCACAGATCGAGCAGATGGATCGTGCGGTTGACGCTGCCCAGGATCTCGGCTTCCGGATTCCGGTTCGCGCTTTCGGGCAGCGTGCCGCCGATCAGGTGGAAAACGTAATCGCAGCCGTCGACGGCACGGGCCAGAGCGGATTCGTCGGAAAACTCATAGCCCCGCCAGTCGAGATGCGGATCGGCATCGCGCAGCCGGGGCGGCCGCCCATAGGCACGGACAAGCCCCCCCTCCTCCACCAGCCGGTCGACAAGCGCCTGGCCGATAAATCCGCCGGCACCAAGGACCAGGCAGGTCCGGCCGGCCATCGGCAGGGCCGTCATCGCATGATCTGCCGGGCGAGATAGGCTTCCATCTGCTCGACCATCCGTGTGGTGGTGAACTGCGCCGCGGCATCCCGCGCGGCCTGCGATATCCGCTCGCGCAGTTCCCCGTCTTCCGCCAGGAACGCGATCATGGCCGCCAGATCGGTGGCATTTCCCGGCGCGAAGATCAGGCCGGTACGCCTGTCCTCCACGATCTCGACATTCCCTCCGACAGCGGAGGCGATGGTCGGGATTCCCGTTGCCATGGCATGGATCAGCGTCAGCGAGAACGGCTCGTACAACGACGGGAAAAGATAGAGATCGTGCCGATCGAACAGGTCGCCAAGGTCAGCCTCGGCCACCGGCGGCAGGAACGTCACCTTCTCCGCCAGCCCCAGCCGGGCAACCAGGGACATCAGATGGGCGAGATACACCGCATCCGTGTCGTCGCCCACGATCGTCAGCGAGAAGGATCGCCGGTCGGCGCCGGAACGCCGGTCGAGTTCGCCCAGCGCCTCGATCGCGGTATGCACCCCCTTCAGCCGGACGAGACGGCCGGCGAACAGCAGCCGGACGGGTCCCTCCCCCAGTTCCCGGCGGGGTTTGCGCGTCCGGGCCAGCACATCCGTCAGATCGACGCCATTATGGATGACGGTAGCGTCGCGAAAGCCCAGCCCGGCGGCTTCATGGAGAGCCTGCATCGAGCGGGCACCGAAGATCGCCGCAACCTCCATCTTGTGAATGGTCTCGGCCGGCACCAGCCCTCCACCCGGCCGATCGCCATAGATATGGCGCTCGAAATAGGTGCCGATAAACGCCGGCGCCATCATTTCAGCCAGCCAGTTGTCGGTCAGCATGCAGACGGCGGGCACGCCAAGACGCTCGATCATATGGAAATAATCTTTATGCAATCCATAAAGGTTCCAGGCGAAAACGACGTCGGGGCGCAAACGTTCCACCAGTTCACGCGTGACGATCGCATTGTCGTCCGAAATGACCTGCCGGCGCAGTTCCCCTTTGGCGAAGGACTGGTAGATGGTGTCGCCACAGAGCAGCCGCAGCCCCTGGGCCACACGCATTCCCTCATGGTCGGATATCCTGCCGCCATAGCAGCTTGTCAGGACACGCACCTCATGGCCACGCTGTGCCATCGCCCCGGCGACACGGGCACAGAGCACCTCATAGCCGCCGATCTGGTTGGGGGGGAAAAGATTGCTGATAAAGAGGAGCTTCATCACACTGCCAGCAGCAGCTTGGACTTCATGTCCGCGTCGGCCGGCAGGCCGTTGGTGGCCAGCGAGCCGGAGGGATTGGCATCGAAATAGGCGATGCATGCCTGCGCGGCGCGGGTCAGGCCATGCTTCTCCAGGATCTGCCAGGCCTGCTGAACCCGGGCGCCATTCGCGGCCTCGTCATGCGACAGGCCCCAGAGAAAGAAGGACGCCACCATAGCCCAGTCGACGCGCACACCGGCATGGTTTTCCTTGATCGTGTTGGTCTCATGCACCCGATAAGACAGAAGCTCCCTGTCGATAAAACCGATCCGGCGGCGGTTGAGCGCCAGCCGCAGGCCGAAATCCATGTCATGAGCATATCGCAGGTCCGCAAAACCGCCGAGTTCGTCGAATACCCTGCGCCTGGCGACGAAATTCGATGTCGTCATCAGGACATTGGCATCCATCAGCGCCAGTCCGGGGTCGCGGCGCGCGATGAAACTGTCCAGTCCCTCCTCATACCAGGCATTGCGGATCGCAACGCCCTCGTCATTGACGAATGATAGTCCGCTGGCCACGAGATCCAGCCCGGCATCCCGGTCCAGCGCCCTGACGAGGTGATCGAGCCGGTTCGGCGCCCAGACATCATCGGAATTCAGGATGGCCACATATTCGGCGGTCGCCGCCCGCACCCCGCGATTCAAGGTCACGGCGGCCCCGCAATTCGTCTGGCCGGCAATCCGGATCCGCGAATGCCCGGCTGCGAACTGCCTCGCAATCTGCAATGAGTCATCTTGCGACCCATCATCGATAACAATGACTTCCCTGACAATATTCCCCTGCTCTATGACGCTCTCAAGAGCGCATTCGATATATGAAGAATGATTATATAACGGAATGACAACAGAAACTCTCCCTTCACCCTCCATATTCGACAACAATTCCACCTCCTCAGAAAATCATTAATATTATTTATTATTTAGTTTTTCTACATACCATGCCGAAAACGCATCGCGCTTCCTTCCGGAAGCCGCTCATCAAGCGATATCAGTCCATAATGCCCAAAAAAAGGCCGACCGATGATGGACAGGTGCCGCACGTCATTCCTCACTCCGAGAAGGACCGATCGGCGGCAATCTCGGAACAAGGAACGTCCGTGCGCCACGGACGATCCAATTCGTCACACATCTTAACGAAAAAATTTTGCCGTCCGGGCGCTGTGCGCCCGCCATTCTCCCGCTAAACGACTGTTATGAAATCGTTCTTCCCATACGCGGCCTGACCCGCGATCGCGGACAGGTCAGGGCTGGCGGTCCGACCCGGCGCTCGTCGGGTCGCGGCCTGCGGCGGGGCTTTCCCCGGTTTGGAGGTCCCTGCGGCGGATGCGGGGGAGCATGCCGATACCGGCGGCCCCGTCCGGACCAGCCCCCTCCACCCGATTGCGCCCCCGCTGCTTGGCGCGATAGAGGGCGGTGTCGGCCAGCGCCATCTGCTCGCCGAGAGGCCGGTCGGGAATGGTGGCGGCCGCATAGCCGATACTGACCGTGGCCGGCAGATCGCCGGACAGCGGCACCCGCTCGAAGGTGGCACGCACTCGTTCGGCCAGCGCCCCCAGCGCGTCACGGGACGGAAGGCTGACCGCCGCGGCGAACTCCTCGCCACCGATCCGGCCGAAGACCGCGTCGGTGCCCAGGACCGCCGTCGCCACGGTACTGAAATGCGCGATCACGCGGTCACCCGTCGCATGACCGAACGTATCGTTGACCCGCTTGAAATGGTCGATGTCGAACAGCAGGATCCCGCGCTGCGGCACCGTCTCCGCCATCTGCCAGAATCCCCGCCGGTTCAGCACGCCGGTCATGTCGTCGCGCAGAGCCGCCGCCCGCGCCTGGAGGATGGACCGTTCGGCGACCAGCATCAGCATCAGCCCCGGCCACAGCACGACATAGGTCAGCATCTCGAAGGGAATGGTCGCGGCCATGACGGGCAGCCAGGATGCCAGTACCGGCGATCCCACCAGGATCGCCCGGGCGATGCAACTGACGACATGCAGCACGCAGACACCGATCAGCACCTGGTGCGAGCGGGTTGCGCGAGGAAGCCGGATCAACTGGTACAGCGCCAGCAGCACCAGCACGATCGCCATGGCCATCGCGATCTCCACCCGCATGACGAGCGAATGCCGGAAGTGCGGCAGGGTGTAAAAGCCCAGCCAGATCACGACCGGGGCCGCCAGGCCGGGCCATGACAGCCGCTTGCCGTCCAGCCGGACGGTCGCCTGCCAGAACAGGGCCAGCGCAAAGAGCAGGAGGCCATTGCCCAGCGGTACGGCAATGACATCCGGCACCTGCGGGCGCATCACCACCAGCGGAATCCCCACCGCCGCGGCAAACGTCCCGATCTCCAGCAGGCGCAGGGTCGGCTCGGGATGATATTGGCGGGCAACCCGGCACAGAAACCCGACCAGCAGCGAGACAAGCGCGATGGACGGCCCGGTGGGCAGGGTGGCGAGGAACATGAAGAACGGATATCCCGATCCATATTGAGGCGTCATCATACCGTCATACGCCCCCCATTCCACCCGGCTGCCCCACGGCGCGCGGCCGGGTCACTCCGCCGGCCGGATATCGTCCAGCCGGTCCAGCCGCCACAGGGATGGAAACAGGCGTATCCATAGCAGCGTGACCGCGATCGTGCCGATGCCGCCCAGCACCACCGCCTCCACCGGACCGATCAGGCTGGCCAGCATGCCGCTCTCGAACTCGCCCAGTTGGTTCGACGATCCGATGAACAGCATGTTCACCGCCGAAACCCGGCCGCGCATCTCGTCCGGCGTGCGCAACTGCACCAACGCGCCGCGCACGACCACGCTGATGACATCGGCGCCCCCCAGCACCGCCAGCGCCGCGACCGACAGCACCAGCGACCGGGACAGGCCGAAGACGATCGTCGCGACACCAAAGACGGTAACGGCGGCGAACATCGCTTCCCCCGCCCGGCGCTTCAGCGGCCAGCGGGCGAAGATCACGGCGACCAGCAGCGCCCCCAGCGCCGGCGCCATCCGCAGAACACCCAGGCCGGTCGGCCCGGCATGCAGGATCGCATCGGCATAGAGCGGCAGCATCGCGGTCGCGCCGCCCAGCAGCACCGCGAACAGGTCCAGCGAGATCGCCCCCATCATCTCGGGATTCCTGCGGATGAAATGGAGTCCTCCCAGGACGGTTTCCAGCGTCATGGGCCGCCGGACCCGTGCCGGAAAATCCAGCCGCATGAACAGGGTGGCCACCGCGGCCAGCCCGAAGCCGGCCGTGCAGACGCTGTAGCAGAGCGCGGCCCCGACGCCATACAGCAGCCCACCCAACGACGGCCCCATGATCGAGGCCACCTGAAACAGCGACGACGACAGCGCCGCCGCGCGCGCGAACAACGCGGGCGGCACCAGCGCCGGCAGGAAGGTCTGCTGGCTGGGCATCTCGAACGCGCGGGCGGTCCCGAACAGCGCGACCATGGCGTAGATCATGCCGGGGGTCAGCCAGCCGCCGAACGACCCGATCGCCATCACCAGCGCCCCGCAGGACTCCAGCGCCTGGCACGTCGCGGTGATCAGGCGGCGGTCGAAATGATCGGCCGCATGCCCCGCCAGCAGCGTGAGGCAGAACATGGGGGCGAACTGCGCCAGCCCCACCCAGCCGAGCGCGCTCGCGCTGTGGGTCAGCATGTAGATCTGCCACCCGACCGCGACGGCCTGAACCTGCGACGAGAACGAGGACAAGGTCCGCGCCGCCAGAAAGACGGCAAAGCCCCGATGGCTGAACAGAGGCGCCGGCGGCTGTATCGGCGTCGCGGACGACGCCGGCGTGTCGTCCTCCCGGTCGGAATGATCTGGCATGGTGGGCGGACAATAGCCGGCTGGCCGCCTTTTTCCATCCATTGTCTTCGGCACCGCGTCACGGCACGCCGATCCGGCGGTCATGGCCGCGCGAACCGTTTGCAAATCCGCCGCCACGCGGGCAAAACCGTTCCATGACAGAACCCGTCCCATCCGGCCCGCTGCCTCCCACGGATATCGAGACTTTCGCGCGCCTCGACATCCGCGTCGGCACGATCGTGGAAGCCCGGCCTTTTCCAGCGGCCCGCAAGCCCGCCTACCAGTTATGGATCGATTTCGGGCCGCAGATCGGCGTGAAGCGCTCGTCGGCGCAGGTCACGGTCCACTACACGCCCGATACGCTGGTCGGCCGGCAGGTCTGCGCGGTCGTCAACTTCCCGGCGCGCCAGATCGGACCGTTCCTGAGCGAGGTCCTGACCTTGGGCATGCCCGACAGGCAGGGCGACGTCGTCCTGATCAAACCCGACCTGACCGTGCCAGATGGAGGAAAGCTGTTCTGATGGCCACCAACTACGCGACCGTAACCTGGGACCAGCTTCATCGCGACGCCCGCCAGTTGGCCGAAATCCTGATCCCGCGCGGGCCGTTCAAGGGAATCGTGGCGGTCACCCGGGGCGGCCTGATTCCTGCGGCCATCATCGCGCGGGAAATCGACTGCCGGTTGATCGAAACGATCTCGGTCGTGACCTATGACGAGGAAGCACAGGGCCACCCCGAGGTCCTGAAGGCACCCGCCGCCGCCGGCGACGGCGAGGGCTTCCTGATCATCGACGACTTGGTCGATTCCGGCGTCACCGCCCAGATCGTGCGCCAGCACCTGCCCAAGGCCCTGTTCGCCTGCCTGTACGCCAAACCGTCCGGCAAGCCGCTGACCGACCTGTTCGTGGTCGAGGTGCCGCAGGAGACCTGGGTGCTGTTCCCCTGGGACACCGCGCCCCTGTTCATCCCGCCTCTGGCCCGCAAGGGCGGCCCGGCAGCCTGACCCCGGACGGCCCGTTCCGCGCGCGGCAAGGGAAAAATTTCGTGGGGCGCTTGTCAGCGCGGCCAAGGACTCATAGCTTCGGCCCAGGTTCGGGGCGTGGCGCAGCCTGGTAGCGCGCGTGTTTTGGGTACACGAGGCCCCCGGTTCGAGTCCGGGCGCCCCGACCAGCAGAGCAGAATGCAGAATAGAATAAAGATGGAATAGGGAGTTTCGTTGCATGCGGGCCCGAATCTACAGGCAGGCGAAAACGGCGACCCAGTCCGGCCAGGCGAACACTCACGACTGGATTCTGGAATATGGCCAGACCCGGCCCCGCCAGCAGGACCCGCTGATGGGCTGGACCGGCAGCCGCGACACCCGCTCGCAGCTCCGCCTGCACTTCCCCGACTGCGAGAGCGCCGTCGCCTATGCCGACCGCCACGCGGTTCCCTACGACCTGGAACGACCGGTGGCGCGGGTGCGCAAGCCGAAACTCTATGCCGACAATTTCCGCTCCGACCGGGTCCAGAACTGGACGCATTGACTGCACTCTGGCAGAAGAAACTCCGGTGCGCATGCGCCCTTAGCTCAGTTGGATAGAGCAACAGCCTTCTAAGCTGTGGGTCGCTGGTTCGAATCCAGCAGGGCGCGCCGGAGAGGTGGCCGAGTGGTTTAAGGCAGCGGTCTTGAAAACCGCCGTACGTGCAAGCGTACCGTGGGTTCGAATCCCACCCTCTCCGCCAGTTCAGTCCCTGAGTGGGCACTGAGTTTACGCCGCTTTTTCCGGTAAGCGCCTGAAGCAGCCGCGTCTTCGATCCCATGATCCGAACCTCGCCGTCCGCGACCTCGACACGCTGGGCGAGCGCGCGCAGGTGGTCGCGGCGGTAGCCGCCGCCTTCGAGGCGGATACGCTGGCGGGCTGTCTTGGCGAAGGTGCGGACCATTTGCGGGGTGATGGCCTTGGAGCCGGAGTTGTCGAGCATGGCCTGGGCGCGCTCGGCATCGGCCTTCGCCTGATCGTGGGTAGCCTTCAGGCCGTCGATGCGGTCTTTCAGGGCCGGATCGTCGATGTCGGCCACGCCCGCCTCAATGGCGTCGTAGAGGCGTTTCAGGCGTAGCTCCGACTCGGACGCACGCTTGTTCAGTTCGGCGATGTGCTCGCGGCGGCGCTCGGAATGCTCCTGCCGCCGGTCGAGAACGCTGGCGAGGATGGTTTCAATTCGCTCGGGCTGGAGAAGCTGATCTTCCAGATGGCTGGCGACAAGATCGTCCAGCTTTTCCATCGGCACGGCCATGCCCTCGCAGGCGGTCGGTCCCTGACGCGCCTTCATGGAGCAAGCATAGTAGCGATAGCGCCCACCCTTGCCGGTGCGGATGGTCATGGCCCCGCCGCACTTGGCGCAATGGATAAGGCCGGTCAGCATGGTCGGGCCGCTGATGACGGCGGAAGGGATGACCTTGGGGTTGCGAGCCTTCAAGAGCGCCTGCACCGTGTCGAACGTCTCCCGGTCGATGATCGGCGGCACCGGAACCGTGACGATCTCGCTGACGGGTTTCAGCTCCTTGGTCTTGCTGCGCTTGTTGAACTCATGCTCGCCCATATAGGTGCGGCGGGTCAGGATGCGGTGAACCTGGCCGATGCCCCAGCGCCCGCCGTCGCGGGTGAAGATACGGCGGCTGTTGAGATACGAGACGATGTTCTTGACGCCCATCTGCCCGGTCGTGCCGTCGCCTTCCAGGGCGAGGCGATAGATCAGCCGCACCGTGTCGGCGTGGAGCGGGTCGATCTCCAGCTTCTTCTTGGTCTTGGCCCCGCGCTGCTCGGCCGCGACGACACGATAGCCGATGGGCGGCAGCGAGCCGTTCCAGAAGCCCTGCCGGGCGTTCTCCTTCAAAGCCCGTATGACATGCTTGGCGTTTTCCTTGGACTGGTATTCGTCGAACAGCGCCATGATCTGCCGCATCATGACGTGCATGGGGTCATCCCCCATTTCCTGCGTGATCGAAACGAGCTTCACGCCGTTCTTCGCCAGCTTGCGGACGTAGAACTCAAGCTCGAAATGATCGCGGAAGAAACGGCTGAACGAGTGAACCACGACGACGTCGAACGGCGCGGGTTTAGACGTGCCCGCCTCGATCATCCGCTGGAACTCCGGGCGGCGGTCGTTGGTGGCGGATGCGCCTGGCTCCACATAGGTTTCGACAAGCTGATAGCCGCGTGAGGCGCAGTAGGCTTCGCCCTGCCGCTTCTGGTCGGGGATCGAAACATCATGCTCGGCCTGCCGCGCTGTTGAGACACGCAGGTAGAGGGCGGCGCGCAGAGGGATTGTGGAAGCGGTCATGCCGGGCCTCCTTGTGCAGCCGCTTCGTCAGGCGACAACACGGCGACGCCGAACGGCAGGAAATGCTTTGTGTTGCGGGTGACAACGATGAGTTCATGCGCTGCGGCGGTCCCGGCAATCACTGCGTCAGCCATGCCGGGGTCGTGACCGGCCGCAAGCGCCTTCGCTTCCAGCCGCCCGCCAATAGCGGCGGCCTGCGCATCGAAGCCAATGATCTTGTCATCGTATGTGGAGACAAGTCCACTGAGCCATGCTTTCAGGCTCGCGGCCTTCGCCGTTGCCCCCTTGTGGTCAAGGAGCGCGATTCCCTTCTCGATCTCATGGATGGAGACGACCGACAGAAATAGCCGTCCATCGGCGTCCATGCGATCCAGCCAGGTGAGGAAGTCAGCGGATGCTTCCGCCTTCGACGGCGCCAGCATGGAAACGACGTTGGTGTCGAGAAGGAAGCCGCTCAAAGCTCGACATCCCGCGATGGTTTGCGGTTGCGCGGGAACTCTCCGCCTGGGAACGTCCTGAGATAGCTGACAAGGCCCGCCCGTTTGCGCGTCAGCGCCTTGCGCGCAATCTCCGCCGCCTCGACCGAAACCAGGGCCGCAACGGGCTTGCCATGACGGGTGATGGTCACGATCTCTCCTTTGACGGCTTCATCGACCAGGCTGGAAAATCCAGCCTTGGCGTCTCTGAGGTTGATGGTCAGCATGTTGCACCTCCATATGTAGACATATGTGACTACATGTAATCTATTGGAGGGCGGATTTCAACGTCGATTTCGACGCTTGGAGCGTCAGCCGCCAGAACCGAACAACTCGTCGAACAGGTCGCCGAACCATTGCTCGAACACCTCGATCTCGGCTTCCGTGACCGGAACGGGATCGGGCTAGTCGTCGGTAACGGTCCAGGTCGAGAGGTCATGTTTCGGCGGCCTGCCGGGGAACGGCCACGGATAGCCCAACAGCGCCTCAAGCTGCTCGGATGCCGTGGGCGGCCTGACGCGCCGGGCGCGGGAGCGCGCGCCGCGATCAGACGGCATCGAGGCCGCGCCCGCTTCCTGGCCGGCATGCCACGGGGTTGGCGACCCATCGGTCGATGTCGGATTCCCGCCAGCCCGCGCCGTTGATGCTGATCTTGATCTGGGGCGGGAACGTACCCTCGGCGATCTTGCGGTAGATGGTGGACCTTGAGAGACCCGTCCGGTCGCGGACGGTGTCCATGCGGATGATACGGTCTGGTTGGCGCATGGCCGCGATGCCTCCTGCTGACTGTTTCTGAGAACTTCCAAGTCAGGCAAGAGCAATGATTTGTTGTTACACAATAGATATTTAGGCGCCGTAGTAGTGTGGCGAAAAAAAGGCGGTAAATAGGATGGTTCTACAGCCCGAGACCCCGGCCCCGGCCAAGCCCGAACGTGAGGGTGAGGTCGCGGCCGACGCCCATCCCCGAATCGAATGCGATGCCGAGTTCGCGCTTGCGGCCAGCCAGAAGGGACTCCATCTGCGGGTCGCGTTCGAGACTGTGCGCCATGTTGCCCATCTCCGCCCGCGCGGCCCTATGGCCGGCATAGTCGCCCGCCGCATACCGTTGGTCGCTGGTCCTGTGGAGATTCTGCCAGCGTTCCACGAAGCGGTCGGCGCGCAGGCCGGGATCGGTGCGTAGCTCGGTTTCCAGTTGCAGGGCGCGGATGGCGCGCCGCGTGTTGCCTGACGCCGCCTCCGTCGCAAGCTCCGGGTTCTTCTTGTAGGCCGCTTCGGCATCATGCGAGCCGTAGGGGCGCACCTCCTCGAACCGCTGGCGCGCCTCCTGCAATTCCCTAACCTGATCGGGGCTGGCCTTGCCGCCCTGCTCCTGCGCCGCGAAGATCGCATCGACGGTGCGGGCATGGCGGACGAGCGCCCGGCCACGGGCGCGGCGCAACGCCGCCTCCGGGTCTTCCTCCACCTTCCTTTCCGGCCCCTGTCCGCCTTCGGCGGGCAGGCGCAGCCCGTCGAACATGCCGCGCACCTTTTCGGGAACTTGGCGCACGATCTCGACACCCCGCTCCACCCGCTCGCGGAAGGTGATGCCGCGCCGCTCGGCGTAGTCACGGGCGGGTTCGTAGTCGCTCGCCATGTCCTTGGAGCGGTCGCGCGACAGGGTGTTGATGAGTTTGTCCTGGCTGGCGAAGTCGTCGCGGCCATAGTGCAGGTCCATGCCGTCGCGGTGACGCGACAGGGCGACATAGCTGCCGTGAGCGTCCAGGCCCGGTGTCGCCAGAATATGGGCGCGGTCCACCGTCATGCCCTGCGCCTTATGGATCGTGGCGGCATAGCCGTGGTCGATGCGATTGTAGTCCTTCATGTCGAACGCGACATCGCGGCCGTCATCGGTGCGGACGGTCATGCTCTGCGCGCTGACCTGCTCGATAGTCCCGAGCGTGCCGTTCTTTACGCCAAGGCCGCGCTCGTTAGCCAAGAACATCACGCGGTCGCCGGGGGCGAAGGTTCGTGCGCCACGCTCGACCGTGATGCGCACGTCCTCGCCAAGATCGCCAGCTTCCCGCATCCGCCCACGCGCCGCCTCGTTGAGCACGCGCACCTCGTCGTTGGTGTGGGTGAGGATGATGCGGCTGCTGTCTGGTGCGGCCTGCCGGTCGCGGTCCCAGCGGTCGATCAAATCGTCACGCGCCTGTTCCCGCGTCTGCGCGGCATGGACCATGCCGTGACTGTCATAGACATGGATCGCATCGCCGGTCCTGCCGGTTGCCAAGTCGCGGGTGGCATCGCGCTGCCAGTCCTCGCGCTGGCGATGCACCTCGCCGATCTCCGCCCCGCCGTGGCGCTCGAAGATCGAGCAGAACGCCGCGCCCGCTTCAATGGATTGCAACTGCTGCGGATCGCCGACCAGCACGACCTTGGCGCCGGCCTCGGCGGCATGGGACAGAACGCGCTCCAACTGCCGCGTGCCGACCATGCCCGCCTCGTCGATGACAAGCACATCGCGGGACGTGATTACGTCGAGGCCCTGTCCCCAGCCGTGTTCCATGCTGGCGATGGTGCGCGACGCGATGCCCGATCCGCTTTCCAGATTCTCGGCGGCGATGCCGGACAGCGCGACGCCCCGGACCTCGTAGCCAGCCGCTTCCCAGGCTTCGCGCGCCACACCCAGCATCGCGCTCTTTCCCGTCCCGGCATAGCCGACGACAATGCCGAGATCGCGCCCATCCGTGACATGCGCCAGAGCGTCGACCTGCTCGTCAGACAGGACAAGACCGCGATCCGCCGCGTGGGCCAATGCGGCTTTGCGGTCGCTACCGCTGACCTCATGACGTTCCCGTTCCGCCATCATCGTGGCGGCGCGGTGCAGGCGCTGCTCGGTCTCGATCATCTCGCGGGTGGTGAAGCGGTCCTCGCCGCGTCCATCCGCGCCGAGTTCGACCAACTCGGGCGCGCTCCGCATCGCGCCCATGACTGCGTTGAACTGCTCGATCCCGTCGCTGTGCCGATGCGCGAACATCGCCATGTCGCGCCGCGTGAAGGTCGATTGCTGGTGGGTGATCGCGTCGAACGCCACCGAAGGATCGGCGATGATCCGCTCGCCGTTGGCCCGTGCGATCTCGCGGTGTTCGTCCGCGCGGTCGGCCTCAAGCCCGGCGGCTTCCATGCGCTGCGCGGGTGCGCCAATCTTCGATTGCGGCTCAAGGCCGATGCCCTGCGCTTCCAGGCTCCGATGGTCGATGCGCGCGTCGATGTCGAGTTCGGCCAGCCGCTCGTTGACGTGATCGGCCCAACGCTCGCGCCAATGCTCGACCAGCTCCGTGCGGTTCCAGTCCCGCACCTTCTGGCCGAAACCATCCTCGCTCACCTCGCGCATGGTCAGCATGACATGGGCATGGGGCTTGGGCGTCCCGTCCTCGGCCATGTCCCAATGCACATTGAGGTCGGCGATCATGCCCTGATCGACAAACTCCGCCTGCACGAAGTCGCGGGCGAGTTCGACGCCCTGCGCTTGCGTCATCTCGTGCGGAAGGGCGAACTCGATCTCACGAGAAAGTTGGGCGTCCTTCCTCTTCTCGAACGCCTCTACATCGTTCCAAAGCCGTTCGCGGTCGCGCCATTTGCTCCGGCGCGTTCTCCGGTAGCATGACCTCGGAATGGACGACGCCGGACTTATTCGAGAAGTCGTGGTCGCGGTCCAGCCGGTCGTCGCGCAGCCGCGAGGCCGAACGGTAGGCGGCGGAGGCCACCGCGCTGGAGCCGGATTTGCGGCCGATGACCTTGACGTGAAGATGATAGATCGCCATCGCGATCCGAACATCATCACAGCGAAGCGCACGTCGGAACGACGTATAAGCGCGCCCTCGAAACTAATTTCTCGGGACAGCCCGCGCCGCGTCAGCTCGTCCCGGCGACCTTACAGCATTGTGGTAGGCGCTCAACTATCATCGCTTCATCGACAGCTTATGGAGGATATGATGCGCAAGCCACGGGACTTTGACGCGGAACTGAAGTCACTGGAAGACAAGACGCGAGACCTGAAAGCCCGCAAGGTACAGCAACTCGGCGAGTTGGTCATCTTGACCGGCGCCGACGCCCTCAGCGCCGAGGAACTGGCGGGCGCGCTGATCGTGCTGGCCGAAACCAAGGACGCCGGAAAGAGGGAGGCATGGGCGAAACGCGGGGCCGCGTTCTTTCAAGGGCGGGCACGGCGATCTGCATCTCCGCCTGACCGCGACTCGGGCGGCGCTGCGACGCAACCAGGCGGCGCGCAATCGGCATCAAACGGTGCAAGCACGTCATGACATGCGCACCTGGCAGGTCAAACGTCGCAAGCGGACGCGGCATTTGATCGAACTCGGCGGCCTTGTCGTCAAGGCCGGTATCGTGGACCTGACCAGCGATGATCGCGCCATGATCTACGGCGCGCTGCTCTGGATGGCCGACAGGCTCAAAAGCGAGCAGGGTGAACACGCACGGGCGCTCTGGACCGCGAAGGGAAAGCAGGCGTTCGAGGATAACTGAGCATCAGCAGCGCCATAGGACACGCCCCTTCGATGGCGTTGCGGTCAGGGAAAGAGAACGCACGCCAACGCATCGACCAGCTCGCCCCGTTTGGCATCGGGCAGCTTGGCAAGGTTGCACTGTTTCCACATGACGGCGGGCAAATGCTGCGCTTCCGGTATCCCGAGAAGCGTCCAATCCGGTTCGCCTCGTTTGAAGCCGACAAGGAACCGCCGGTGATCTTCAGGCATGGCGGCGCCCATCGCAGCGATGCAGGCCGCTGGGTTCTTCCGTGCGGGCTCTGTCTCGGGTCGTTCGCGTTTCTAGGGTATGAGCAACAGTTTGCCCGTCGTGACGCGGCGTTCCATATCAGCATGGGCTTTCGCCGCATCCGCCAGCGGATATTCGCCGCCGATCCGAATCTTGAGGTTGCCCTCGATAAGCCAGTCGAACAGCCGGGCCGAACGGGCGCGGAATAGTTCGGGCGTGTGGATATGGTCGTAGAAGGTAGGGTAACCGATCTTGATACTCTTCGGGAGCGTCATGATGTCGATCGGGCCAGGACCGCCCAGAACGGGGCCATACCAGCAGAAAGTGCCTGAAATCCGGAGCGCATCAAGCGAGCCCTGGAAAGTTTTCGGGCCGGAGCCGTCGTAGACGACGTGCACGCCTTCGCCTCCCGACAGACGAATCGCTTCGTCGGCGAACCGGCCTTCGGTATCGATGATGATGTCATCTGCGCCAGCCTCCTTGGCCACCGCGATCTTGCTCCGCGAAGAGACCCGGCCGATGACATGGCCGCCCCTCAACTTGATGATCTGTGTCAGGAGCAGACCGAGGCCACCGGCGGCCGCGTGGACAAGCGCAATGTCACCTGACTGCACAGGGTAGAAATCCGTCGCGAAGTGGCTGGCGGTCAGCCCCTGCATCATCACCGCCGCAGCGGTCCGGTCATCGATCTCGTCCGGTACAGTTACAAGCGCGGCAGCCGGGATTACAGCCTTTTCGGCATAGCTGCCGGGCGAATAAACCCAAGCCACGCGCTGGCCGCGCTGGATGTCATCGACACCTTGGCCAACTGCCAGAACACGGCCGACGCCTTCGACGCCCAGTATCTTCGGGTCAGGCGTCTCGCGCCACGCGGTGCCGCGGCGGACCCCTATATCCATGAAGTTGACGCCGGCGACTGCGATCTTGACGAGTGCCTCGCCCGGGCCTGGCATCGGGTCTGAGCGCTCGACAAACTCGATCACCTCAGGTCCGCCCGTTCGGGTCATGACAATGGCTTTCATTGCACATCTCCATTTTCTGTAACTGTCGCTCGCACGCCGACTTGGCCGAAGGTGCGCAACTCCTCGTCGCTGATGCCGCCGCGTGCGGCTGTCCCGAAAGGACATGCGGGCGAGGCGCTATGTCAGCTCGTGTCTGGACGCGGCTAGTCCATAGTCGGTTCGCAGCGCCTCGGCCGCGCGCTCACCGATGATGACGCAAGGCGCCATCGTGTTCCCGGTCGTTATGCGGGGCATGATCGAGGCGTCCGCCACACGAAGATTGGTAACCCCGTACACCTTGAGTTGGCTGTCGACGACCGACATGCCGTCACGACCCATCTTGGCGGTGCCGCACAAATGCCAGAAGCTGGTGGCTGCATTTCGCACGAAATCTTCCAGTTCGGCACTCTTCAAAGTCCCCGGCATCACTTCCCGTTTCACAAAAGGACGCAGAGGAGCCGAATTGCCGATCTCACGGCAGAACTCGACGCAAGCGATCGCCGTCTTCATGTCATCCATATCGGCCAGCACGTTCGCTTCGATACGAACGGGGTCGAGCGGATCGCGACCGCTTAGACGTAGACGGCCTCTGCTTCTCGGATGCGCGACGCCTCCCAACAATATCCAACCTGCCGAAGGCAGTCCGAACCTCGCTGCGTTCTCCGGAGTCGATTTCGGAACCTCGGCCTCGCAGATGAGAATGTCCGGACAGGTCAGCTCTGATCTGCTTTTCCAAAAGATGATCGCCTCCGACATAGTGTTGCGCGGCGGCAAGGACTCCTGATATTCCCAGATGCAGTCGAATGCGACGTGGTCCTGAAGATTCTGGCCCACACCCGGCAGATGCGCGACGACGGGAAGTCCGAGCCTTTCCAAATCCGCCCGATCGCCAATGCCGGATTGCATTAGAACTTTGGGCGTATGAATTGCGCCGAGCGAAAGCACCACCTCAAGGCAGGCTGCGATCTTCAGCATCTCTCCCTTCCGCGCGATCTCGACGCCGGTGGCGCGCTTTCCATCGAACGTCACACGGACAACCAGCGCCTCGGTCAGAACCGTCAGGTTCGGCCTGTCCATGTAGGGATAGACATATGAGCGGAATATCGACTCTCGCAGTCCGTTGCGCGCGCGCACATCTGTGATGGATGCGCCGCCATCACTTTCCATCATGCGGCCGTTGGGGGTTTCGTATGTCGGGATGCCGATTGCGCGCGCCCCGTTCACCGTGGCGGGGGCAAGGGGATTGGGATCGGGCGCCGGCTCCACGAACACTAATCCTCCCGCGCCGCGGTAGTCCGGGTCGGGCGTGCCCCGCCAGTCTTCAATACGGCGATAGAGTTTCAGAACCGAGTCGTAACTCCAGGCCGGATCACCTGCCGCTGATGCGAAGGAATCCCAGTCCTGTTTGTGCCCCCGAGCCCAAACCATGACGTTGATGCTGGAGCCGCCGCCGAGAACCTTGCCCATCGAGTAGGGAATCGAGCGCCCGTTAATGTGCGGATTGGGTTCGCCTTGAAAGCCCCAATCCCTCTCGCTTCCGAGATTCAAGGGCCATTGATTTGCCTGAATGACGGCCGGAACGTCGTCGCTGGATCCGGCCTCAATCAGCAGCACGCTGACGTTGGGATTCTCCGCGAGCCTGCGCGCGACCACCGAGCCGGAAGAACCGGAGCCGCACACGATAAAGTCATACTGCAATCGCAGTTCGCGTCCTAACTCGTGCTGGTTGCGCCGGAGGCGTTCGGCGAACTCATCGAACTCGGATGTTACCGACATATTCTGATCCTCGCTGGAGAATGCTCACTCTGCCGCAGCGGCCTTCTCGATCAGTCTTGCGACTCGTCCGGGATTGGACACCATCACCACATGCGAGGCGCCTTTGATCACGACGGTTTCTCTTGAGTGGGCGCGTGCGGCCATGAAAGCGGAAGCTTCCGGCGGGATGTTCTTGTCCTTGTCGCCATAGACGAACCAGGCCGGAATGGTCTTCCACGCCGGCGCTGTCTCCGGCTCGTTGAGCGCGGCTTCGGTGATCGGTCGCTGCGTGGCGGCCATCAACCGCGCATCGGCCTCCGAAACATCTGCCGCGAATTGATCGTGGAATTTGTCCCGCCGGATGTAGAGATCGATTCCACCGCCGGACAGCGTCACCGGCGGCGCAAGCGTTGGAGCAAGCGTGCTGCCTGGAAACTTGCCCGCAAGCCCGGCGGCTGTCTCGCCAACGTCCGGTGCGAATGCCGCAACGTAGACCAGCCCCTTGACATCGGCGTGGCCGTTGGCGGCTTCGCTGATGACAGAGCCGCCATAAGAATGACCCACCAGGACAACGGGCGATTTGATGCCGGACAGAATATCGGAGATGTATTTCGAGTCGGTCCGGACGCCACGCAGAGGATTGGCGGCGGCTACGACGGGATAACCGTCCTTCTCAAGTATTCCAATGACGCCGTTCCAGCTCGATGCGTCGGCGAATGCGCCATGCACCAGGATAATGGTGGGCTTGTCGGGCTGCGCGCGTGCGCTGGAATTGCTGAGTATGGCGGCAGTTATTGCCAGTCCTGCGAAGAGCTTGTTCATCTGAGTAATTCCTTTCATGGAGCGTCGCTTTGCTGCGGAAAATCAGTGGACACGCTCAGCGCACGCCATTGCTTGAGGTCGTCCAGCTTTTTGAGATCAGCCTGCTCGATGATCTTCACGGCATCGCTTCCAAGCGGCAGTCGGAACGGCGGCTGTTCCATCGCGGCTATCTCAAGAATGGCCTGTGCCGCGCGCGTCGGGTCGCCGGGCTGCCGGCCGTCATATGTCCGCTGCAAGCGTGCGGTTGCGCCCACGACCTCGTCATATTCGGGACGCCCCTCCTTCAGCATGGTCGAGGATCCCGCGAAGTCGGTCCGAAAGCCTCCTGGCTCGATTACCGTGACCCTGACCCCGATCAGGGCCATTTCCTGCGCGAGCACTTCGGAGAAACCTTCGATGCCCCATTTCGCCGCGGAATAGGGGGCGCGGCCTGGCGCGCCGATACGCCCGCCGACGGACGAGAACTGGATGATATGGCCGCCGCGCTGTTCGCGCATGACGGGGATCGCGGCCTTCGTCACGATGATCGTGCCGAACAGGTTCGTCTCGATCTGCTGGCGGAAATCATCCAGCTCCGTGTCCTCGACCGAATTGACATTGCCGTAGCCGGCATTGTTGACGAGGACGTCGATGCCTCCGAAGCTGTCCACGGCGACACGAACGGCCGCCTGCGCGGCGATAGGGTCAGTCACGTCCAACGCGAATGTCCGGATGGCATCGCCATAGCACTTCGCAAGATCACTCAGTCGCGCAGGCTCTCGGGCTGTAGCCACAAGCCGATGGCCGGCTTGCAGAACAGCCTCGGACAGGGCACGGCCGAGGCCACGCGAGCTTCCAGTGATGAGCCATCGTTGCGACATAGCTTGCTCTTTCAGGTTGATTTCCGGCGTGCCGTTATCCGTTCGCGGCCGCGTTACGGCGCGAACCGGGTGAAGACGAAGTCGTGTCCCCTGACGCGGGCTTCGTGGCAGGCAAAACAGGTTTGGTGCTGCGCCTCATCGACCGGCTTGCCGCCGATGAATCGGCCGAATCCCCAGCCGCCGGTGGCGGCGTATTTTTTCGAGTCCTTGACCATCACCTGGACGGTGGTGGCAACCCCTGGAACGGTCGCGGGTTCGAACTCCGTGGATCGCATCTGCTTCCAGGCGAGCTTGACGAGGACCGTTCCGTCCGGGAACGGCAACGTACCGGCGCGATAGGCATCGATCGCCATGCTGTTTCCGACGACAGCGCGAAGCTCGTCGAGGGGTTCCGCCTCAAGTGCCGGCGCGATCAACTCCCATTGCCGGTATCCCTCGGGGACGGTGACACCGTAGATCGGCGCCGCGTCTTTGCTCTTCGTATCGCCTTTGGCCCCGGAGATCATTACAAAGACGAGCGACACCAGCGCCGCGACGACGCATGGCAGGAGGTAGAGAGGCTTCATTGGAAAGCTCCGCCGGGTGCGTGATCAAAACCTATCGACATCGATGACCGCCTGCGCGAAGGCTTGAGGCGCCTCTTGCGGCAGGTTGTGGCCGATGCCGCCCGTGATCAGCCGGTGCTCGTATCTGCCGGAGAACTTCCTGGCGTAAGCTGCCGGATCGGGATGCGGCGCGCCGTTCGCGTCGCCTTCCATGGTGATCGTCGGCACTCCGATCGCCGGCAACTCTGCGAGCTTCCCTTCCAAGTCATCATATTTCGGCTCGCCTTGCGCCAGGCCAAGCCGCCAACGATAGTTATGAATCGAGACGGCAACATGGTCGGGATTGTCGAACGCAGCAGCCGAGCGGTCGAAGGTGGCGTCGTCGAAGGCCCATTTTGGCGACGCGAGCTCCCAGATCAGGCGGACGAAATCGTGCGTGTATTTCTCATAGCCGGCCCGGCCACGCTCGGTGGCGAAGTAGTATTGATACCACCACTGCAATTCGGCCTTGGGCGGCAGCGGCGCCCGGTTCAGTTCCTGGCTGCCAATGAGATAGCCGCTCACGGAAACCATCGCCTTGCAGCGCTCAGGCCAAAGAGCGGCGACGATATTGGCCGTTCGCGCACCCCAATCGTAGCCGGCAACGGTCGCCTTCTCGATCTTGAGCGCATCCATAAAGGCGATAATGTCGGCTCCGAGCGCGGCTTGCTGGCCGTTGCGAGGCGTTTCGCTTGAAAGGAAACGGGTCGTGCCGTAACCGCGAAGATACGGGATGATGACCCGGTATCCGGCCGAGGCCAGCAACGGCGCGACATCCACATAGCTGTGAATGTCATAAGGCCAGCCATGTAGCAGAATAACGGCGGGTCCGTTGTCAGGACCGTCCTCGGCATATCCGACGTTCAACACGCCAGCCTCGATTTGCTTGAGCGCGCGGAACGATGTGTGTGTCCCCGGCATGGTTGTCAGCAGCTTCGATGACGTCTTCGTAGACTGTGCGTTTGCGGTCCCGCTCATGCCAAGCTGCGCGACGGCGATGGTCATGGCCGCGGCTCCAAAAAGGCGACGGCGCAAATAATCGATTTGCTCGGGCTTCGTGGTCGTATCCATTGGTGAATCTCCTTCGAGGGGCAGTGGATTCGGTTGGCAGGCGGCTCGCAGGAAGCGTCCTCAGAGGAGATTGATCGCGATGTCGATGTTGCCGCGTGTGGCTTTGGAGTACGGGCAGGTCTGATGCGCGGCATCCACGACAGCCTGGGCAGTTGCTCGGTCGAGACCAGGCAGGCTCACATTGAGGCGCGCGCCGAGGAAATAGCCGCCATCAGCGGCATTCAGATCAACTTCCGCATCGATCGCCAGATCAGCAGGCAGCGCGACGTTCATCTTGCGGGCGGCAATCACCATCGCGCCCTCGAAGCAGGCCGACCAGCCGGCGGCGAAGAGCTGTTCCGGATTGGTGCCGCTGCCTGGACCTCCAGGCGTTGAAAGCCTGATATCCAGCCGGCCATCGGAGCTGCGAGAGGCTCCGTCCCGGCCGCCTGTTGTGCGAACCTTTGCAGTGTAAAGCGATTTGGCCTGTGCGGTCATTGATCTCTGTTCCTCTTGGAGAGAAGGGGTGCGGTCAGCGCAGCGGCCTGAAGGCCGCCCGAACCTCTTGCGTGAAAAGCTGTGGCTGCTCCCACGCCGCGAAATGGCCGCCGTTGTTCACCTCGCTGAAGTAGAAGAGGTTCTTGTAGCAGCGCTCGGCCCAGGTTCTGGGCGCGCGGAAAATCTCGCCGGGAAAGACGCTCACAGCGACCGGCACGTCGATGACGCCGCGCGCGTTGAAGTTGTTGGAGTGGTCTTCCCAGTAGATTCGGGCCGCCGATGCACCGGTCCCCGTCAGCCAGTAAAGCGAGATATCGTCGAGGATTTCGTCGCGGGTTAGGACACGCTCGGGCTGGCCGCCGCTATAGGTCCATTGGGCAATCTTCTCGTACATCCAAGCGGACATGCCGACCGGGGAGTCGACCAGCGAATAGCCTATGGTCTGCGGCCGGGTGTTCATCATCGCTGCGTAGGCGGAGTTGTCGCGATAGAAGGCTTCCAACTGGTCGAAGGCTCCGCGCTCTACGGCCGAAAGGCTGGTCGGGGCCGGGTCCCCCGCGGCCAGTATCTTGGCGATCTCAGCTGGAACCACAGCCGGCATGTTGAGGTGGATGCCGAGCAGACCGGGCACCTTCTGCAGCGCCATGCGCTGGGAGATCACCGAACCGCAGTCGCCGCCTTGGCTGACGAAGCGATCATAGCCCAGGCGCCGCATCAGCATGGACCAGACGCGGCCGATATGGTCCGAGCCCCAACCCGTTTCCGCCGGCTTACCGGAGAAGCCGAAGCCAGGGATCGAGGGCACGACGAGGTGGAAGGCATCCCCGACCGAACCGCCATGCGTGACGGGATCGGTAAGAGGACCGACGACCTTCATGAACTCCAGGATCGAGCCGGGCCAACCATGCGTCATGATCATCGGCATGGCGTTCGCATGCGTCGAACGGACATGGATGAAGTGAATGTCGAGGCCGTCGATCTCTGTGAGGAACATCGGCAGCGCGTTCAGGTGCGCCTCGACCTTCCGCCAGTCATAGTCGGTCATCCAGTAGCGGACGAGTTCCTGGAGTCTCGCCAGTTCAACTCCTTGGGACTGATCCGTGACAGTTTCCCGCATCGGCCATCGCGTCTCCGCTAGACGCCGGCGCAGCCCGATAATCTCGTCGTCCGGAATATCGACGCGGAAGGGCCGGATGGCTTCGCTCTTGACACCAGCCTGCGCCGCCACGGGAACCGCTCGGAGGGCGCTAGCAGCCGCCATCCCGGCAAGTAGGGTGCGCCGCGTGAGCGGCAGCGTCGGTGCGGGCATGAGCGTTCTCCATGCGTCAGCAGAAGGTCTTGCTGCGTCAACACATAGACAGAGATCGACCGATGCACCCGTTATGCGTTATTATGAGGTGTTAGCGCTTGCCAGAAGCAGCAAGTCTTGGACCCGAAATTCCTGCAACGCTGGCCGGTAGCCCAAGGCGCACGCGACCTTGAAGGATGATGTTCGACAATGCCGAAAATGTGGATGACCGAAGAAATCGCGTTTGGCCCATTTACGCTGATTGTGGATGAGCGGCTCCTGCTACGGCAAGGGGCGCCTGTCGACCTGGGCGCGCGTGCTTTCGACATCCTGACTGCTTTGGCGACGCGCCCGAATGAAGTGGTCACGAAGGCAGATTTGCTGGCGCGCGTATGGCCCGATGTCACGGTCGAGGAAGGCAGCCTGCGGTTTCACATCGCCAACCTGCGAAAGGCAATGGGCGATGGCAAGGACGGCGCCCGTTACATCACCACCCTGGCGGGGCGCGGCTATTGTTTCGTGGCGCCGGTTTGGCGATCTGGCGGTCGTGAAGATGTGCAAAGCGAAGTTGCGACGGGCTATCCACACGCCAATTTGCCGAGCCGTCTGACCCGGATAGTCGGGCGAACCGATGATACTGCCTCGCTCTCGGCGCAACTTACCGCAACGCGCTTCGTTACGATTGTAGGCGTGGGCGGAGTCGGCAAGACTACTGTCGCGGTGGCTGTGGGGCATGCTCTGATTGAGACGTTCGCAGGCGCCGCGCATCTCGTCGATCTCGGTGCGCTGAGTGATCCCAATCTTGTTGCGACGACCGTGGCCTCAATGCTCGGTTTGTCGCTCGAATCCGACGATGCCGTCTCGGGCCTACTCGCATATCTGGCGAGCAGGCGAATTCTCCTGATTCTCGACACCTGCGAGCATGTCATCGATGCGGCCGCAGAGTTGGCTGCACGTATCTTCGCCGCAGCGCCTGAAGCCCACATTCTGGCAACGAGCCGTGAGCCGCTCAATGTCGAGGGCGAGCATGTCTACAGGCTCGCGCCACTGGCATATCCGCCCGATGATCCGGCGATCACCGCGGCGATCGTGCAGGGGTTCCCGGCAGCCCAACTGTTCATGGAACGCGCCGTGGCGAGCGGCGCCCGTCTCGACCTCGATGAGGCGAATGCGATGGTCGTGGCCGGCATCTGCCGAAAACTCGATGGCGTGCCGCTCGCGATCGAGCTGGCAGCCGGACGAGTCGCAAGCTTTGGGTTGCAAGAAACCGCAGCCCTTCTCGATGAGCGCCTGACCTTGCTCTGGCCGGGCCAGCGCATGGCGCCCCTGCGTCAGAAGACCCTCCAGGCCACACTGGATTGGAGCTACGGGCTTCTTTCTGAGTTCGAGCGTCTCGCGCTTCGCCGGCTCGCCGTATTCGTAGGCCACTTTTCAGTTGAGGCCGCGCTCGCGGTCGTGGCCGGCCCTGACATTGACAAGGCGCTTGTGTTCAGCGCCATCGACAGCCTCGTCGGCAAGTCGATGGTCGCAACAAGGCCCACCGGCGCGACGATGCGCTACCGGCTGCTCGACACGACGCGCGCTTACGCCCTCCAGATCGACATCGACGACACTGAGGTCACCGATTTAGCCGCGCGTCATGCTGCCCACTACTTGCGATGGCTGGAGGAGACGGGAGCCGAATGGCCGACCTTGTCGAGCGCAGCGCAACGCTCGCAGCACCTTGCCGGCCTCGCCAATGTGCGGGCGGCTCTGGAATGGTGCTTTGGACCCACGGGGAACACCAAAATCGGTATTCGGCTCGCCGTTGCCGCCGCTCCGGTTCTTCTGTCGATGTCTCTTTTGACCGAATGTCATCGTTGGACAGCCCGAGCGATCGAGGCGCTCCACGACGCCGGAAGTGCTGGGCGCGAGGAGATGCATCTTCAGGCGGCTCTCGGAGTATCCCTGATGTTCACGCGCGGAGGAAGGGATGCCGCCCGCGAGGCCTTAAACATAAGCTTCGTCCTTGCCGAAGAGCACGGCAATACCCTTGACCAGATCCAGGTTCTCGGCCCGCTTCAGATGTTCTACCTGCGCACTGGAGAGTTCAAAACAGCGCTGACTTATGCAGAGCGCTGTTCCGACCTCGCCGGAATCCTTGGAGATTCGGTCTCCACCACCTTGGCGCATTCGTTGATGGGAATCTCGCTTCACCTCAGCGGAGAACTCGGCCGAGCGCAAACAGCGCTCGAAGCGGCGTTGCGATGCGGGCCGCGCGCCGACCGGACAACGACGGACTATCTCGGCTTCGACGGGCGGCTTCTAGCCGGTGCGATCCTGGCCCGAACACTTTGGCTGAGAGGCCACCCGGATCGGGCGGTGGAGCGGGCCCTCCTGACAATCGAGGATGCAGAGACCCTGGACCATCCTCTGACGCTCTCCATCGCTCTTGTTTGGGCTGTTTCGGTATTCCTCTGGGTCGGTGATCTCGCGCGTGCTGAGGAGCATATCGACCGTCTTTTCGCGCGTGCCACCCTTCATTCTCTCGGCCCCTATCTCGCGGTAGGGCGCGGCTTCCAGGGGGAACTCGCCATCCGGCGAGGCGACGCCGACGCTGGGGTCAGGAGTTTGCAACACGGTCTCACCGAGCTTCACACTGCACCCTATGAACTGCTCACGACGCCGCTCAACATCGCGCTCGTTCAGGGCCTCGGGGCAACGCGTCGCTTCGCGGAAGCGCTCGCACTAATCGACGAGACGATCCAATCGGTCGAAGCGAATGGCGATCTCTGCTACATGCCGGAATTGCTGCGCGTGAAGGCCAACCTTGCTCTCGCAACGTCACGGCCTGACACCGATGAGGCAGAAACATACTTTGCGCGGTCGCTAGAACATAGCCGTCATCAGGGCGCTCGCGCATGGGAGTTACGCACCGCTATCGACCTCGCGGGCCTTCTAGCTGCTCGCAATGAGCGCAGGCATGCCCGAGAGATTCTTGATCCACCGTTCGAGAGCTTCACGGAGGGGTTGGATACGGTTGATCTGAAGGCTGCGGCAAGCCTCTTGGTGACACTAAGCTAATTTCGGCCTTTATCCGGCCTGATCACTCACCAAGATGGAATCCAGCACTATTCATGTTTCCATCCTGCTTTGCTGTATATGGGAAGCCCACAGAGTGGGCGGCGTGGCAGCTTGCAATGTATCGGGACGTCGATGAACCTATGGTAGGGCTATAGCGTAAACGTAGTGATCATCACTATCGGTCGTGGCCCGCCATTCCGCAACAGAACCAGGTTCGCTACACGATCGGCGCTTCAACCAAGCAAAACCGTCTTGCCGCCGGTAAGGCGCAGCCCCCGCGTCCGGATTTTGCCGAAGCTGTTCCCGTTACCCGGGCCACGTCATCCAGAGGCGGCCCGCACTCGACCGTACTCATGGACCGGCACACTCAGTCACAGAATTTCGATATGGCTCTTGAAGCCGAGCAGGGTCGCGTTTCGCAGGTTGGACTGCGCGTTGGGGTTGAAGTAATATTCGAACACCGGCTGGAACACCACGCCACGACAGACATGGATAGCGTAGTTCACTTCCAGTACCTCGGCATGGCCCTGGATGCCGGTCGCATGGTTCGGCAGGGACTTTCCCACGTCCATCAGGTACCCGTCGGTCAACGACACCCCACGGTCGATTTTGGTATAGGTAAACGCGGCGCCGATCGTATCGAAGGGGCGCGAGGGCCAGAAACCCCGGTCCAGGAAAGCAAGATAGCCCACATAGTTCCGCAGTGACGTATGCGGGTCGTTGTAGGTAATGCCGGTCAGAATCGTGATTCCGGCATCCTTGCCGCCACCTTTCGGGTGATGGATCCGCTGGTCGAACATCACCCAGCTTTCCCACCCCGCGCTATGCATGCGCGGCGCACGGCCACTCAGTGCGTAGGGCCGGCCATCGCTGTCGAACAGGTTGTCGGGCATCGGCTCGTCCAGCGCCGCCGCCCCGACCTTGTAATGTCCTGGCAGCGTGCCGTGCGCGAACACGGGTTCCCATCCCGTTTCGACGGGGATGGTGTAGCCCAGGATGTTGGCCCCGTTGAACTTGAACCCAGTACGGTGCTGGGCGACGGCATAGATGCCGTTTTCCATCGGATAGACGCCGGTCTGGATATAGGTGGAGCGGGTGGGCCGCCCCCGGACGCGAAACCCCCAGGTCGAAGCCGGATAGCCCGGCATGTAGTTCGAATCCGTAATGCCCTTGGGGCGGCCGCACATGCTGCCGTTCATGAAATTGCAGAACAGCGGGCTGGCCGCGAAATCCGATGCCAGCGGAATGCGCCCCGCCGCAATGGCGACGCGGCCGCCGAGCAGAGTCTCCTCGCCATAGGCCAACACCAGATGCACAGCGACGTTGCCGCCACCGCCGTAATCTTCCGACGCGTGATCCAGCCAGTCGCCGAACATGCGGTTGGCGGTGGTGCCGTACCGTCCCACCGTGATGACATGGGTAGCAAAGCCGGTCAGACCCGCCAACTTCTCCCAGTTGATGTCCAGTTCGTTGGCGTATTGCCCCGCATTGCTGGCACCCTGGCGATAATTCCGGAATCCGGGGGTCGGCTGCGTCAGCGCGCCCGCGAATTCGTTGGTGTTGTCGAACAGGAAATTGACACCGCGATCGCGCAGATATTTCGTCAGCCCGAACGGGTTGGGAAACAACGCCTCGGGCTGGGAAAAGGGCGGCACCGATGTCGTCAGCGGCGCCGCCGCCGGCAGCGGTGTGCTGACGCGGATGCTGGGGGCCGAGCCGATATCGTTATCGAGCACCTGCGCGTGTGCAGCGGGGATGCAACGCAGCGGAAGGGCTCCGAGCACGCAGACCGCCAGCCCGCGGAGAAAGGACCGGTCGATGCGCCGGACGGAAAGAAACTGCATTGAGGAGGGAAACTGACCACTGAATCAGGAGGAAAGAGCACGCAACCTATCAGGTTTCAGCATGACTGTCCCCACATTGCCGTATAAACACAAGAAAGTTATCCCGTTTTGTCCGTCCGGGCTCGGCATGCACCTGGCCAAGACCCGCGTCATATATCGGCACGACAGCACCACGTTCTTACGGAACGCGAGGCGTGCGACAGAAGACGCGCCGCGCCATGATCTTGAACGCGGGTTACCGATTGAGGTCGCGGTGCAGGAGATCATCAACATAACCACCGTAGCAGTCAGAGCCAATGAGCAAACTGGGACCGCATGATGCAGCGGCATCTCCGGCAGCAGGTCGACTCCCGCGGTTCCTCAGTCCAATAGCCGTTCGATGCTGACGCCCAGCGTCTTCGCGATCTTCGCGAGCGCCGACGTACTGCCTCGCTTCTTCCCGGCCTCGATTTCATCGACGTAGCTCTGCGACACGCCAGATGCGGCCGCCAGGGCTTTTTGCGTCAGGCCCGCGCGTTCGCGCCAGATGATAAACGCCGACACGTCATCCAACACCATGCGCTGCGTCTCGGCGTCCGTATAGGCATGGGCATGCGCATTGGTCTGTTCGGAGCGGCGAATAGCATCCAGGTCGCTCCTGTCTTCCAGACGATCAAGGATGGCCTCCCAATCCGACCGGTTGAGGGTAATCGTCTCCGGAGTCTCGGAGATGGGTGCAATATGGTTCATTCGTAAATCTCCCCTCTCTTGCCGACCCGGACGACCTCAATGCTTGTCTCGGTCTGGCGATAGATGGCGCGCCAGTCACCTTTCCACAGCCGCCAGTAACCCGGCGCCCCCTGCATCTCGGTCACGAAGGACTGGCGTTGGGGGTGGCGATCGACGACCAGACGAAGCGCCTCCATGATCCGCTTGGCATCGGCCTTGGGCAGGCCCTTGAGGTCGCGGAGCGCGGCTTGGGCTTCAACAGAAGCCGTCCGTCAGATTAAGTACGAACTTCCACACCTGATGCTGGCGCTGCTGATTTACGCCTATACGAACGGCGTCTTCTCATCGCATCGGATCGAACGGGCGACGTATCGTGCCATCGGCATGCGCTTTGTCGCGACGAACCTGCATCCTGACCATGACACGATCGCGACGTTCCGGCGCGGCAACGGCACGGCGATCGAGGCGGCGTTCGTGCATGTGCTCCTGCTGGCACCGCAGGATCACGCGACTGACGCCCGCATGAACGCCGTCGCCTCCGTCATCCATCATCGAAGCAGAGCCCAACCCGACAGCCTGCCAGAGCGCGAGGCCATAATGCCTCCCGCTCCGCTCCAGACGCAGAGCAAAAGTCATCCTTTCCCTCTTCTCAGCCTGGCAGCCAGTCGGTATTGGATGCGTCCCCAGCGCGCCGTTGAGCGGTAAGGCGTACCTGGGTATTAGCCGCTCCATACCCATTATAAGAATTTTTCCTCTGTACAATCTCGAAAAAAAACACGCGGTCGATAGCGCGTGAGAAAATCTGGAAGAACTCGCCCCCCGCCGCGTCGCGGTCATAAAGAATGTTGTATGCGGCAAGACGAGCAACAAATGCATCATCCAGGCCGAAGCGCGCCTGTAAATCGTCATAATAATTTCGCCCGATGCTCAGCGTGGGCAGTCCCGCCCGCTTCATCTGGCCAGCACTGGCGAAAATGTCGTTCGTTCGCAAAGCCAGGTGCTGATAGCCGGAACCGAGGAAATTACGCTCGAACCGCGAGGCGAGCGTACGCGCGCCCAATGCGCCGTTCAGCGTCAGGCGCAGGGAACCATCGTGATTCTCCAAGGCCTGGCTTTGCACGACACCACCTGGGTCGATCAAATCGATCTCCTGGCAGGCACGCAGGTCGAACAATGTTGTCCAGTATAAAAGCCAGGACAGAAATTCGTCATATCGGACGATCGACGCCAGATGATCGAAGCCAAGAATCGGCTCCGTAACCGGAGACGGGTCCACAGCCTCAAGATCAAATTCACGCTGCCACAATCCATCCAGCGCCTCATCATCCAGCAGATAGACGAGACTGCCCCCGACACCGCGGACGGCAGGAATGGCCTGTCGCGAAAGATCATCGGCAAGGTCTTCGAGAATGGACATGCCGAGCGCTTTTCCCCGCAGGGCGGCATCGGCACGGTTCGGCACCCGTACGCCGACGGCGCAAATACCCTGCCCGTGCATCAGGCCGAAACTCCCGGCCATGGACTGGCTCTCGCGATTGATCACCACATGGGTGTTCCCCGCCCCCTGCCACAGTTCGACGGCGCGCTGCCGGTGGCGCCCCACTTTCCGCAGACCGATTGCCTGCAACATTCCGGCCAGGGCGCCCTCGTCATCCTGGACGGCGGAGAATTCCACAAATTCCAGGGCAGCGGCGGAGCGCGGGGGCAATATCGGGGGAGCGCCGGCCAAGCGGGCGGCGTCGTCGCGCAGGGCGATCAGCGACCGCCGGCCATCGACGGCGATGGTCTTGGAAAAGCCGGTACGGAACCGGTCATTGAAAATTTCGAGCGAGAGCGGGCCTTGATAGCCGATCCGCATCAGGGCGGCGACCCATTCCGCCACCGGAAGGCCGCCTTGCAGGGGCATGCACCGGAAATGCCGGCTCCATTGCAGAAGGTCCATGTCCATGACCGGCGCATCGGCCATCTGCACCAGAAAGATAGATCGCGGATCGAGTTCCTCCAGCGACGAGACGGGGATGTTCCGCGACAGGGAATGAAAGCTGTCCAGTACGATGCCGACCGAGGGCAACGCGACCTGGCGCACGATATCCGCGACCACGCGATGGTCGTTGACGTGGCGCCCCCAGGCCAGTGCCTCATAGGCGACACGCAATCCACGGTCCGCCGCGCGTTCTCCCAATTCCCGGAAATCGGCGACGATCCGCCCATGTTCGCCGCTGGCGTCCTCCAGCGTGCTGGAACAGACCAGCAGCAGGTCGGTACCCATCGCCTGCATCAGGTCGAATTTCCGCTGCGCCCGGTCGAAGGCGCGAACCCGCTCCGCGCCCGCCAACCCCTCGAAATCGCGAAAGGGCTGGTAGACGACGTTGCGCAGACCCAGGTCGGCCATCAGCAGGCGCAAATCCACCGCCGATAGATCCGAGGCGACGAAATCGTTCTCGAAGATCTCCGCGGCCTCGAAACCGGCCTCGGCAATCGCCTCCAGCTTTTCGCGCAATGTCCCGCCCAGCGAGACGGTCGCGATCGAATCCAGCATGGTCCGGGTCCTCTTCACTGCATTGTCACCGTCCGAACGCGGGCGAAGACGCCCGCGTGGTCTGGACCCCCAGGCCGACCAGCAGGCGGACCGCGGCCTCGCGCACACGCCGGGCAACCACTTCGGCACCGCGTTCGGCCATCATGCGCTCCATGGGTACCTCAAGGCTTATGGGAATGCCAGGCGGCATTCTCGCAATCAACGCACCCAGCGCCAGCGCGCCGTCTCCGGGAGGCAGGCGTTCCGCCCGCGCTTCCAGCAGGCGGCACGGCAAATCCTCCGCCCCATGGGCCGGCCCATCGCAGAGATGCATGAACGGCAGTACGCCCGCATCCAGCCCGTCCAGATCGGACAGGCGGCTGCCCGAACGATAGAAATGCAGGGCGTCGACCAGTATCCCGCCATTGGCCGGCGCGCCCGCACGGCGGCGGATCGCCAAGGCATCGGCCAGGCTCGGCACTACGGTCCAAGGAAAGAATTCCAGCACCACACCTAGGCCGTATCGACCCGCCAGCGCGCACAGGGCGGCATAGCGGTCGGCCATACGATCAAGGTCGGGGTCATAGGGGGCCGCGATGATACGCGCGGCGCCCAGTTCGGCCCCGGCTGCGCAGAACCGTTCCAGATCGACGACCTCCAGTTCCGGCTCCAGCTTCACGAATTCGATGTCATGCACCCGCGTCCCAGTGTCCCGCAGCGCGGATCGCGTCTCGCGCATCAGCGATGGGTCGTCCATCAGCGGATAGCCGGGGCTGTGCGGCGTGACGCGGATCAGACGCAGCCCCACAGCTTGGTAGCCAGTCCTGGCCGCCACGCGGACCATTTCAGGCGGCGACAGCGTTATCACCGTCAGATGGGCCAGGACAAGATCACGATTCATCAATCAAACTCGCTCAACATGCGGTCACGGTCGGGCGCCACGCCGGTAAAGAGCGCGAAGGCATCGGCCGCTTGAAATACCGCCATGCCAACGCCGCTGACGGTGCGGCAGCCCTTCGCCCGGGCTGCGGCCAGGAGCGGCGTCTCGCACGGGAAATAGATTACTTCCGAAAACCACTGGCTTGCATCAAGAAGATCCGATGAGAAGGGCGATCCGGGATGCGAGTCCATGCCGATTGGCGAGGTCTGCACGATGCCGTCAGCACCCGAGATCACGTCCTCGACACAGCTTGCGGCCGACACGCGGGCTTCGGGGAACAGGCTGCCCAGCCGTTCCGCCAGATCCGCGGCGCGCCGGCTGGCGACATCGAAGATATCGAGTCGCGCCGCACCCATGGACAGCAGCGCATAGGCGACCGCCGCCGCCGCACCACCCGCGCCCACCTGCCCGACCCGGTTCAGCGACACGTCGGGCAGTGTACGGCGGAAATTGGCGGCATAGCCCGACCAATCGGTATTATGCCCGATGCGCCGGCCGCCCTGGAAGACGACGGTATTGACCGCACCGATCGCCAGGGCGGCATCGGACAGTTCGTCCAGCAGCGGGATGACCGCCTGTTTGTATGGATGGGTGACGTTGGTCCCGTTGAAATGGAAACGCTCCATCCAGCGGAGGATGTCGGCCAGCCCGCGGGAATCGCTCTGCCAATTGTCGGTATCGACCAGCCGGTAGACCAGCGGCAGTCCGAGATTGCGAGCCTCGCGCTCGTGCATGGCCGGACTGCGCGATTTGGCGATGCCTTCGCCGATGAGGCCACAAAGCCAGTTCATCACACCCCCCTGTTGATGGAACGCTGGATCACCGACATGGCGAAGACGCAGCCGGCGCAAACCAGGAGCGGTATCGCATAGATCTGAAAGATGATGGACAGGCGGACATGGTGCTGAAGCAGCATGCCGCCCATATACGGGCCGATCACGGCACCGATGCGGCCCACGCCCATCGCCCAACCCATCCCGGTGGCCCGGACCTTGACCGGATAGAGGCCGGCAGCGAGCGGATAATGACCGTTGAACCCGCCCTGGAGGAAAATGCCGATCACGAATGCCACGCCCAGCACCTGCCAGACCGACATCGTGACCGAGCCGAAGATGCTGAGCGCCACCGCCGCGATCAGCAGATAGAGCATGATCGTGCGATGCAGGGTCAGCCGCATGGCGACGATGCCGATGGTCGCACAACCGACAAAGGCGCCGATATTATACAGCGCGCCAGCATAGATGCTGTCCGAGATTTCCAGCCCGGCCTCGACCGCCAGCTTGGGAATCCAGCTGATGATGAAATAGAGCGTCATGAATCCGCAGACGATCGAGGTCCATAACAGGATGGTCCGGAGCGACCGACCCTCGCGGAACAAGCCGCCCACCCCCGCGTTCGCACGCTCGACGGAGGCGACGGCGGGCAGTTCCGTCGTTTGGGACAAGCGTAACCGGCGTTCGATCGCTTGGATGCGACGCAGCGCATCGCGCGGCTGGCGCTGCACGAGGAACGCCATCGACTCCGGCAAGAAGAAGATCAACGGCAGCAACGCGGAGGCCGAAAACAGACCGGCCCCGATCAATAGAACGTTCCAGCTCCGGACATGGATCAGCGGTGCCACGATGAAGCCAGTGATCGTCGCGGCGATGGGATAGCCGCCTTGTAGCATGGCTACCGCGAAATCATGATGTTTCGGCGGCGCGTATTCGGCGGCGAGCGTCGAGATTCCGGCCAGGGCGGCGCCGATGCCCGCCCCCACGCCCAGGCGCAGGACCATGAGTTCGGTCAACGATGTGGCATAGCCGCTGGCGAGCATGCAGACCGACATCAATGCGACCGAAAAGATAATCAGCGGCCGCCGCCCGGTCTTGTCCGAGAACGGGGCAATCACCAATCCGCCGAACGCCATGCCGGCCAGGCCGGAGCTGAATACCAGCCCGAGTTGCTCGGCACTCAGGCCAAGGCTTTTCGAAAGCGTCGGCGCGACATAGGACAGCATCAACACATCGACGCCATCGACCATGTTCACGCCGAAGCATAGCGCGATGATGATGGCGCGCATGATCGTCCAGCCAGCCGGCGCGGCCACGTCTGCGGTGGACAAGGACGAGCCGCCGCTTGCGTCGTGATGTGGCAGCGGCGTGGCCGGCTTTGCCTCGTACAGAATAGAACCAGACATTGCGGACTCCATTGAAGATCCCGGTCGACGACTGCCGGCTCTTCGTTTTCTTGTTATTGTTGGAGCAAACGGCCTACGTGGGAATCGATCGGTACGAGTCCCTTTCCGCGAGCCTATATACGCTCGATGATCGCCGCGATACCCTGCCCGACGCCGATGCACATGGTCACCAGCGCGCGCCGGCCTCCACGCTGTTCCAAACCGTTGACCGCCGTCAGCGACAGGCGCGCGCCCGACATGCCCAGCGGATGGCCCAGCGCGATGGCGCCGCCGTGCGGATTGACCCGCTCGCAATCGTCCGGCAGCCCCAGCGCGCGCAGCACGGCCAGCGACTGGCTGGCGAAGGCCTCATTCAGTTCGACCAGATCGATATCATCCAGAGAAAATCCGGTCTTTTCCAGCACGCGCCGCACCGCTGGAACGGGGCCGATGCCCATGACCGCCGGTTCTACCCCCGCCATCGCCATCGCCACCACCCGCGCCCTGGGCGTCAGGCCGTGGCGCCTGGCCCCGTCCTCACTGGCCAGCAGCAGGCAGGCCGCGCCGTCATTGACGCCGGAGGCATTGCCGGCTGTGACGGTGCCGCCCTCCTTCCGGAATGGGGTTTTCAGCTTTGCCAGCCCTTCCGCAGTGGTTTCGGGACGCGGATGCTCGTCCTCGCTGACCGTGACCTCCGCTCGGCGGGTGCGCACGACCAGTGGCGTGATCTCACGTGCGAAATAGCCGGCCCGGCGCGCACGCTCAACCTTGTGCTGCGAGGCCAGGGCGAACGCATCCTGATCCGCGCGCGAGATCGCGTAGCGAGCGGCGACATTCTCGCCGGTCTCGGGCATGGAATCGCAGCCCCAGGCGTCTCGCAGCGCCGGATTGACGAAACGCCATCCAATGGTGGTGTCATGGATCGCGGCCTCGCGCGAAAAAGCCTCGGTCGCCTTGGCCATCACGAAGGGCGCGCGCGACATGCTCTCGACCCCGCCCGCAAGCATCAGGTCGGCCTCGCCCGCTCGGATCGCGCGGGCGGCCTGACCGACGGCGTCGAGGCCCGAGCCGCACAGCCTGTTGATGGTCGTGCCCGGCGTGCCGACCGGAAAACCTGCCAGCAGCACGGCCATGCGCGCGACATTGCGATTGTCTTCGCCCGCCTGGTTGGCGCACCCCAAGATGCAATCGTCCAGCGCGTCCCAATCGACCTTCGCGTTGCGTTCGCGCAGGACGCGCAGCGGATGGGCCGCCAGGTCGTCGGCGCGGACATCGCGCAACGCCCCGGCGTAGCGCCCGATCGGGCTGCGCGTGAAATCACAGATATAGGCGTCACGCATATTCCGGCACCTCGAACATCAGTTCGACCCCGGTCTGGGCCTGGAGGGCATCACGAGTCAGGCCCGCGACCATTTCCGTCACCACGAAATGCCCATCCCGCACGTCGATGACCGCGAGATTCGTATAGACGCGGTTGACCACCCCCGGCGCCGTCAACGGATAGGCGCAGCGTTCCACCAGCTTCGGCGCGCCGTCGCGCGTCGTGTGTTCGGTAGCCACCCAGACGCGGGGCGTGCCTACCGCCAAATCCATCGCGCCGCCGACCGCCGGCGCGCTGTCCTGGGCCGAGGTCGCCCAATTGGCCAGGTCACCATTCGCCGCGACCTCGAACGCACCCAGCACGCACAGGTCGAGATGGCCACCGCGGATTATCGCGAAACTGTCGGCATGATGGAAGAAGCTGCCGCCCGGATTGAGCGTGACATGCTGCTTGCCGGCATTGATCAGCCACGGATCGATCGCATCCGGCGCCGGTGCCGGGCCGAAGCCCAGAATGCCGTTCTCACTATGCAGGATGACCTCGCGCCCGGCGGGGATCGCGTCGGCCACCAGGGTCGGGATGCCAATGCCGAGATTGACGTACCATCCTTCGGGGATGTCGCGCGCGATCCGCGCGGCGAGGTCCTTGCGGGACAGGGATTTGTAGGCGATCATGATCATGCGGCTCCCGCTTCTGCGATCCGGGCGTTCGCGGTCTCAGGCACGACGACGATACGGTCGACGAAGATGCCGGGTGTGACGATCGCTTCAGAGTCCAGCACACCGGCCGCGACCATGCCGCAGCTCTGCACCACCGTCGTGCGCGCGGCCATCGCCATCACGGCGTTGAAATTGCGGCCGCTTTCGCGATAGATGCAATTGCCCATTCGGTCCGTCCGCCAGGCTTCGACCAGCGCGACATCGGCATGAAGCGCCTGTTCCAGCACATAGGTCCGGCCGTCGAAGACCCGGCTTTCCTTCCCGCGAGCCAAAAGGGTGCCCACCGTCGTCGCGGTATAAAAGCCGGGGATCCCGGCACCGGCCGCGCGAATCCGCTCGGCCAGCGTGCCCTGCGGCACGATTTCCAGTTCCAGCTTGCCCGCGCGGAACAGTTCCTCGAACACTACCGACCCGGCGGAGCGGGGGAAGGAGCAGATGATCTTCCGCACTCGCCCCGCTTCCATCAGCTTCGCCAGCCCTATGCGGCCTGCCCCGGCATTGTTGGCGACGATGGTGAGGTCACGTGCGCCCCGTTCGATCAGCCCTTCGATCAGGGCATCGGGCTGGCCCACGGAGCCGAACCCCCCGACCATCACCACCTGTCCGTCCTCGATGCCGGAAAGTGCGTCCGCGATGTCGCGGACTTCCTTGTTGATCATCGCCCTGTTTCCCGCGCTCTTTCCCGGGCGGCTCGCGGCCTGCGGTCGCGTTGCCCGTTTTGTTCGCTATACGCACACTAGGGCGTATAGCGAACATTATTCAGACCAAACCGACCCCCGAGGGCAAGCGCCGATGCGGCTTCTCCCGATCATGTGATATCTCGAGAATCATTGCGGGATAGCAAAAAATCCAACGTCAGTCTTTGAACAACGTCATACATCTGCGTGCCGGCAGCGGTGCGGCAGCCTCTTTCCCGCGCGGCGGCGACCAGATGCGTGACGGCGGTCCGGGCGACGACGTCGCCGACCAGCAGGGCCGATACACCCGCCGGTTCGGCGCCCGCATCGCGCTGCGCGTGCAAGAATGCCGGCCCGCCGGCTGAGGCCGTGGCACAACAGTTCGGCGATGGCGAATTTATAGGGCCTGACGCGCGGAACAGCCTGCGGCGGAGCCGGTCGATGCGGGCACGTAGCTGCCGAAGGGCGGGCCGGACTGGTTGTTACCGGACATGCGGTCGACCGTCATGCTGCCGATGGCGCAAGACAAGGCGTTCTTTCTTTCAAAAAAGAACGGAGACGCAACCCTATACCTGGGCCGCCATCTCGGCGAGGATCTCCTTCGCGCACCGCACCGCACCGTTGGCTTTCGGGATGCCGGCATACACGGCGACGTGCAACAGCAGTTCGGCGATATCCTCGTCCGAACAGCCAGTATTGCGCGAGGCGCGGATATGCAGCGCGAATTCCTCCTCGCAACCCAGGCCGGCCAGCAGGGCCAGCGTGACGATGGAGCGCGTGCGGCGATCGAACTGCGGGCGGGACCAGACCTGACCCCAGGCGGTGCGGGTGATGAAAGTCTGGAAATAACGGTCGAAATCGGTGATGCGGGTAGTGGACCGATCGACATGGGCCGTGCCGAGGACGGCGCGCCTGACCGCCATTCCGGCCGCATAGAGATCGGGGGGAACGTCGTCCCGCGTGGCGGGAGAGAAAGCGTCGAGCAGCGCGGCGGCGACGGCGTCGGGCTGTTCGACGGTCGGGATGTGCGAGGCCTGGGGCAAGATCACCAGTCGCGACGACGGCACGCTGTCCGCCAGTGCCCGTGCGGTGGCAACGGGGGTGGAAGGGTCATCTTCCCCGACCACGACCAGCGTGGGCACGGCAATGGTGCCGATGCGGGCGCTGAGATCGCAGGCGGCAAGCGCCTCGCAGGCGGCGGCATAGCCCTCGGGGTCGGTACGCAGGAAGATCTGGCGCAGGCCGCGCGCGGCGGGGGTGTCGAGGCCGGCGGGAGTGATCCAGCGGCCCATGACCGCATCGGCCATGCCGGCCAGACCGGCCGCGCGGACCAATGCCGCGCGTTCACGCCACGAGGCCTCGGTCGGGAAGACCGGCGCGGTGTCGATCAGGACCAGCGAGCGGACGCGGGCGGGAGCATGCAGCGCCATCGCCTGCGCGATCAGCCCGCCGATCGACACGCCGGCGACATGCGCGGCCTCGACCCCCAGCGCGTCCAACACTGCGCAGGCGTCGGCGGCCAGGCCCTCGATCGTGTAGGGACCCGGCGTCACGCCGGTCAGCCCGTGCCCGCGCATATCGGGGCGGATGATCCTGAAGCCACCGGACAGGGCACCGACCAGCCCGTCCCAGATGTCGGACGAGGTGCCGAGCGAGTGCAGCAGCAGCAGCGCCGGCGCACCGGGCGGGCCGTCCAGCCGGACATTCACGTTCAGATCCGAAAGTGTCACGAACATCGATCACTCTCCTCCGCGCCAGGCCTGAAGGGCCCGTTCGCAGAAATCCCTTGCGTTTCCAAGATAATGCGCCGGGTCCATCAGCCGCCCGATCTCGTCGGCCGACAGGGCGACGGTGACGCGGCGGTCCTGCTTCAGGACCTGTTCCAGCGGCCGGCCTTCGGCCAGGGCGGTGCGGCTGGCCTCTTCGAGCACATGGTGGGCGTCTTCCTTGCCGATCGAGCGCGCCAGGTCCATGCTCACGGCCTCGGCCATCATCAATCCATGCGTGCGGCCCAGGTCGGCCCGCATCGCCCCGGGGCGGATTTCCGTCCCCTCAACCGTTTCGGCCATTCGCGCGGCGGAGGCGGCGGCGAGGCGCAGCAGGGCGGGCAGGGTCTGCCATTCGGCGTGCCAGCCACCCAGGCCGCGTTCGTGCTCCTGTACCATGGCGGAAAGCAGGGTCGCGACCAGGCCGGGGGCCTGGGTGGCAACCGAGAGCGCAATGGCGCAGCCGACTGGATTGCGCTTATGCGGCATGGTGGAAGATCCGCCCTGCCCCTTGCCGCCCGGCGGCAGCAATTCGACGATTTCGGTCTGCATCATCAACGAAAGGTCGCGGGCCAGCTTGCCCAGCGCGCCGCAGAGCACGCCCAGCGCGCCCCCGCACGCGGCCAGTTCGCCGCGCAGCGTATGCCACGGCAGCGGTGGCAGGCGTAGGTCCAGGCGCGCGGCCACCCGGCGCGCGACATCCAGCCCCTGGCCGGTCAGCGAGGCGAGCGTCCCGGCGGCGCCACCGAATTGCAGGCTGGCGGCGCGCGCGGCGGCGTCATCCACCGCCCTTCGCGCAGCCGCAACCGCCGTCAGCCAGCCGGCGGCCTTGAGCCCCAGCGTAGTGGGCACGGCATGCTGCAACCAGGTCCGGCCCGGCAGCACGGTCGCGGCGTGATCAGCCACGATCCGGGCCAGCGCGGTTTCCAGCCGCAGCAGGTCGATCCGCAACGCGGAAACCGCCGCGCGCAGTTGCAGCACGGTCGCCGTGTCGATCACATCCTGGCTGGTGGCGCCCCAATGGACGTAACGCGCGGCCGCGCCATCCCGCCGCGCCACGATGGCGGTGAAGGCGGCGACGAAGGGGATGGCGATATTGCCTGCCCGGCCGGCGGCCTGCGCGATGGCGGCGATGTCGAAGGCTTTGGGGCTGGCGCATGCGGCGATCATGTCGGCGGCGTCACGGGGCACGATGCCGAGATCGGCCTGCGCCGCCGCCAGCGCAACTTCGAATGCCAGCATAGTCCGCAGCCGCGCGCCATCGTCCAGCGCGACCAGGACAGCAGGCGTGGCGAACATGCCGTCCAGCAGCCTGTCGCCCTCTGGCTCCGCCCCGCCCCCCACCATCGCTCCATCCCCACGCATCGCTTCGTCAGACATCGAAAAACACGGTCTCGTTCTCGCCCTGGATGCGGATATCGAACCGGTAGGCCGGCACACCGTCAACCGCGCCATCACGAACGGCGATCAGCGTCTCGACCCGGGCGGGATCGACCAGGGCCAAAATCGGATCGGTGGCGTTGGCGTCAGATTCCGGGAAATAAAGCCGCGTCACCAGACGCCGCAGCAGCCCACGCCCCAGCAGGCCGACGGCGATATGCGGCGCCTGGGCCATGTTGCCCGGCCCCGGCACCACGCCTGGACGCACGGTGTGAAAGGTGAACATCCCCTCTTCGTCCGTCGGGCAGCGACCGAAGCCGATGAAGGCGGGATCGACCGGGAGGCCGTCGCGCTGGTCGTCGGGATGGGCGTAGCGACCAGCGGCATTGGCCTGCCAGATTTCGACCAGCGCATCGGGGATCGGGGCGCCGTCGGCATCCACCACGCGGCCGCGCACCACGATGCGCTCACCCCGCGCGCCGTCATGCGCCAGGATTCCCCCCCCCTCCCACGGCAGGGCGTAATGGAAGAATGGGCCGACCGTCTGCCACGGGGTCAGCGCCAGGGGGGCGGGAGCAGTCATGTCGTTCACAGCGGATTCTCCATCGGCGTCGCGTCGCGGCCCCTCAGCACAATGTCGAAGACATAGCCGAGTGCCCATTCATTTTCCGTCGTCTCGATATCGAAGCGCGAAACCATGCGCCCGCGCGCCTCGACCGGCACCGCGCCGGCGATCGGATCGATATCGATCAGCGGGTCGCCGGGGAAATACATCTGCGTGATCAGCCGCGTCGCGAACCCGGCCCCGAACAGCGAGAAATGGATATGGGCGGGGCGCCAGGCATTGTAATGGTTGCGCCAGGGATAGGCCCCCGGCTTGATGGTGACGAAGCGATAGCGGCCCTGCTCGTCGGTCACGACCCGTCCCTGGCCGGTGAAGTTCGGGTCCAGCGGGGCGTCGTGCTGGTCTTTCTTGTGGATATAGCGGCCGGCGGCGTTGCATTGCCAGACCTCGACCACCGTATTGGGGACCGGGCGGCCGCGATCGTCGAGAATCCGGCCCGAGACGATGATGCGCTCGCCCAGCGGCTCGCCCTTGCCCTGGCGCGTCATGTCATGGGCCGGCGGGCGCAGCAGGCTGGTGCCGAAATCCACCGGGCCGGTTACCTCGGTAAGGGTCTGCGGAATCCGCACCAGCGGCTGGCGGGGCGAGCGCGCGACCGTGCTCGCGTAACCCGGGAAGAGCGACGGCGGCTCCGACAGGATCTGTGGCGAATATTGGAGCACGTCCATGATTCTTCTTCCTTCTTCTGCTCCCGAACGACCGATGCGTGGTTCGGCCGACAGGCACACAATGGGGCGCATAGCGATCGCGGTCGATGCATAAAGCCGTCCGAACTTGCAGTTTCCGGACAGTTCACGATAATGCGATCCATGAGCGGATCGGACGGGAAAAACGCTGAAAAGAAAAAGGGGGATCAGGACCCGTTCCTGATCCACGACCGGATCGGCCATACCGGCCTGCGGCATTTCCTGGACATCGAACCGCTGGAGCGCCGTTCGCGTCCCGCCAACTGGCGCGTACGCCGGCACAGCCATGCGGCACTCGCCCAGCTTTTTGTGCTGTCGTCAGGGGGCGGTCTCATCGAACTCGACGGCGCCACGCAGGATTTCGCGGCGCCGGGATTCGTCTGGATACCGGCGCGGTCGGTCCATTCACTGGCCTACCACCCGCCCACGCACGGCCGTGTGGTGACGATCGGCCACGGCCACCTGCTGGCCCTGCGGGAGCAGAATCCCGAGGCCGCCGCCTTGCTGGCGGCCCCCCGCGCCGTACCGGCCGACATCGTGGAATTCGACCGCATCTTCACGCTGGCCGACCATCAGCATGGCGTCGAGGACGGCCTGTCGGAGACGGTTCGCGACGCGATGGCCCGGATCGTCCTGGCGACGGCCTGCCGCCTCCTGCGCACGGCCGATGCCCCGCTGCCCGGCCGCCGCGACGCGGCGCTGGTGGCGGCGTTCCGGGCGCTGGTGGAACGCGATTTCACCGCGCGCCCGATGCTGGCGGCCTATCTGGACGCTCTGGGCACCACCGAACGCACCTTGCGGCGGGCCTGCGCCCGCACGGGACAGGAAGCGCCGAAAGAGATCATCCAGGGCCGGATCGCGGCCGAGGCGCGGCGCCTGCTACTGTTTTCCGGTCTCAGCGCCGCCCAGATCGCCGAGCGGCTCGGTTTCAGCGACCATGCCTATTTCTCGCGCTGGTTCCGGGTCCGGGAAGGGATCACGATCCGCGCCTTCCGCGAGGAACGGCAGACGAGCTAGGCGGTGCGCTCTCTTGCCCGGCCTTGCCTTCTCGGGCAGAAAACGAAGATGAACACAGGATCGGTCGGCATCGCGGACGAACCCGCCGAAAGCCGGGATTTCGTCACCGCGCTGGCCCGCGGGCTGGATGTACTGCGGGTGTGCGCCCAGGCGCCCGAGGGGCTGACGCTGGCCGACGTGGCGCGGCAGGTCGACCTGCCGCGTGCCGCCGTGCGCCGCGCGCTGCTGACGCTGGTGACCACGGGTTACCTGGTCCAGTACGGGCGGTTGTTCCAGGTCACGCCGCGTGTTCTCGACCTTTCGGCGCGGATGAAGGACCTGCCACTGCCGCGCCTGGCCCAGCCGATCCTGAACCAGTTGAGCGAGACGCTGAACGAAAGCGCGTCGCTGGCGATCCTGGACGGCCGGGACATCCTGTATATCGCGCGCACCGAAACCCGCCGCATCCTGGCCGTGGATCTCACAGTCGGGGCGCGCCTGCCGGCCTGGTGTACCTCGATGGGGCGGGTGCTGCTGGCCGCTCTGCCCGACACGGAACGCCGGGGCCACATGCCGCCGGTGCTGGACGCCCGCACGCCCAGGACCACAACCGACCTGGCGGCGCTGGGCCGGCTGTTCGCGCAGATCCGACGCGACGGCTATTGCGTGCAGGACCAGGAACTGGAGACCGGCCTGCGATCGGTCGCCGCCCCGGTACGCGGGCCGGACGGCACCGTAGTCGCCGCGCTGAATGTCAGCACACAGGCCGCACGTACCTCGATGCGGGATCTGCGCAAGCTGGTGATCCCGGCGGTGGTCGACGCCGCCACCGCGCTGGGCCATGCCCTGAAAGGGCAGACCCGCGCCTGATGCTAGAACTGCGCCAGCAGGCGGAATCCGGCCACCAGGGCGTTGGGGTAGGTGCGGGTCGCGTCCGGGTGGACGATATATTGCAGGTCCGGCAGCAATTTCAGTCCGCGCGTGATGAAGGCCGTGTAGGTCAGTTCCAGCACCTGGAAATTGGATTGCGGCAGTGTCACGCCGTTCTTCAGGGTCGCATAGCCCAGATCCTGCTGCAATTCCTGGTAGCGGGTGATCTTCTTGTTCACGTTCTGCCATGTCCAGAACAGGGAAATCGCGTCGGTGACCCGGCTGGGGAACATGCCCTGCCCGATAATGCCGACCGTATACTGGCTCTGCCCCTGCAATGAAGCACCCTGATCCCAGCCGGCAAGCCCGAACAGGATCAATCCCTGGTCCTTCGCCGGCCCGAAGCGCGTCACCATCTGGTCGGCTCCGACATACCACGCGCCGCGCTGGTGTTCGACCCGCGCCGGCAGGTGCGAAATCAGGATCGGGGTGCCGTCGACGGAGGTGAACGGATCGGGGTGGTCGGACGTATCGATATAGCCGCCGATCTTGTAATGCCCGGTCAATTTGTCATGCCCCAGCGCGGGCTCCCAGCCCAGTTCGACCGGCACGACATAGCCCAGCGCCTGGAACGAGAAATTGAAGCCGGCCCGGCCGCCCTCGGTCGCCGAGGCCTCGAAGAATCCGGCCTGGGCATACAGGTCTTGGCCGGGATTCAGGCGCGCCGTCACACCCCATTGCGAGAACGGCCAGGAACGCCATTTCGACCCGACGGACAGGGCCGTCGGATGGGCGCAGATCACGTTGCTCACGGCATAGCATCCGAAATATGACGTGCCGTATTTCAGGTTCGCCGGCATGCGCCCGACATCGATTACCAGCTTGCGGTCGAACAGGGCCTCCTCGAAATACATATAGACCAGCTTGTACAGCACGTTGCCACCCACGCCGTAATCCTGCTGCGGCTGGATCAGCCCGGTCTTTTCCAGGTAATCGGTCGCGACGCTGCGCCCGGCCCGCTGGACGCCGAGCATGTGAAAGGACAGGCCCTTGAGGCCGATCAGTTTCTCCAGGTCGAAATCGGTGCCCATGACCACCTGGTGCGAATAATCGAAGCCCGTCCGGCGACCGCCCGCCACGTCGCCCAGCGATTCCGACATATAGGTCAGGGTGAAATTGAAACCGGCCCTCGACAGCCGTTCCCGCCAGCCGCCGAGCGAGCCGAGCAGACGATCGTTCTTGGGCACCACGCGGACTTCGGTCCAGGAGGACCCCAGCGCCGAGGCGTTGACGCCGGTATTGATCCGCTCCTGCGTCGTGGTGGCGGCGTTATCCAACGCCAGCGCCTTTGCGTTCCACGGGGGGCTGGCCCTGGCCGAGTCGGTGGCTGCCGCCACCTGCACGGGCTGCGACGAACGCGCTGCCCGAATGGGTGGATGCGGCGCCTTCCTGCCACGCGGGTGACGAGGAACGGCCCGGATATGCCCCAGAGCGGCCGTGTCCGTGGCCTGCGGGACCCTGTCTGCGGCGGCCGCCACGTCATGGGCCTGGAATCCAAGACAACAGAGGACAACGCCGAACAGCGCCGCCCGTGACAAGCGGGGAAATGACATCGGAAGAAACCATTTCTACAAGACGGAACAATCCTGCCTGACCGGATCCATGCGTGGACCCGGCTAGGGAAACCGGCGCAGGCGGCAACGCCGCCCACCATCGTCCGAAAAGAGAGGTCCCTTTTTTATTCCATGGTTTTTCATCATGACGCTTCTATCGACGTTCTTGTCGTTGGATCGCATCGCCACCTTCATGCCCCCTGGGGGCATCGAAAATGGAAACATTGTGCGACCTGATTCATTGTTACCGGAAACATTTTCCATTATTAAAGTCAACAGATCGTCAACCCATGGGCCTGGAACAGACAGATGAGCCGCAAACCCACCACCGCCTCCGCCGTCGGCAAGGAGGCGAAAGCGACGCCTTCGGGGGTCATGGAACGCACGCTCGCAATCATCGAACTGCTCTCGCGCCATGCGGAGGGCCTGCCGATCTCCTCGATCAGTTCCGACCTCGGGATTCCGCTCAGCGCCGCCCATCGCCTGGCCTCCGAGCTTCAGGTCCTGGGCTATGTCCAGCAGGAAGGCGGCTCGGGCGGGCGGTACCGGCTGACGATGAAGCCGGTTTCGATCGCCTTCACCTTCCTGGCCTCCTGCGGGATCACCGACCTGGCCCAGCCGCTGCTCGACCGGCTGGCGGCGGAGAGCGGCGAGTTGGTGCGCCTTGCGGTGCCCGACGGGCAGAAGCTGAACTGGATCGCCAGGGCGCAGGGCAGCCGCAGCGGGCTGAAATACGACCCGGAGATGGGCCAGGTTGCACATCTGTCCTCCACCGCCACCGGCATCGCCTGGCTGGCCGCCATGCCCGACGGCGTTGCGATCAAGCTGGCGCAGGAACAGGGCTATGGCAGCGTGGAGGAGGGCTACGGCCCCAACGTGCCGCAGGACGACAAGCAACTGCTGGCCATGCTGCGCCTGACGCGCAAACGGGGGTTCAGCCTGACCATCGCGACCTTCACTCCCTGGATGACGGCACTGGCCTGCGTCATCCGCGCCCGCTCCACCAACGAGTTGCTGGGCACGCTGAGCATCGCCGGACCCACGATGCGCATCCCCGAATCCCGCGCAATGGAACTCGGCGCGATACTGCGCGAAACCGCGCGCGAACTCGGAGACATGCAGATCGTGCCGAAGGAGGTCGCACGCCCTCCGCAGAGCGGCGCTGTCTGAACGCGCACACGCCCCACCATTCCCCTGCCGAAAACCGTGACAATAAGAGGTCGAATCATGCCCGAGTCACCCCATCCGCGATCGCGCCCGCCATCACCACGACCGATCTGTAGGTGATCGGCGCCAGAGCCGGCGGCATGATTACGGCGCTGTTTGTGAAACGTCGAAGCCTCGACAGCATCGGCGACGAGGCGTCGAGCAAGGGCATCCCACAGGCCCTGCCAGCCGCGATCGCGGACCTGCAATCGGGCGAGATGTCCTATCCGCGCCAAGCATGCTGGCGCCCCCCCGGAAGCCAATTGAAAGTCATACCCATGTCTGTTGCCGAAGCACGCGTCGAACAGTGCGATCTCCTCGTCATCGGGTCCGGGGCGGCCGGACTGTGTGCCGCAGTCACCGCGGCGCATCGCGGCCTGAAGGTCGTCGTCGCAGAAAAGGAGCCGGTGCTGGGCGGCACGACGGCGTGGTCCGGCGGGTGGATGTGGGTACCCTGCACGCAATACGCGCGCCGCGACGGCAACGAGGAGGGGCTGGACGGCCCCGAGACCTATCTGCGCCATGAACTCCGCGACCGCTTCGACGCAAGCCGAGTCCGCGCGATGCTGAAAGCCGGGCCGGAGATGATCGATTTCCTGGACCGCGAGACGGACGTCACCTTCCAGTCGGGCACCTGGATCTGCGACATCCATGGGCGCACGCCTGGCGCCGGCACCGGCGCGCGCTCTATCGTCGCGGCGCCGTTCGACGGGCGGAAGCTGGGCGACCTGTGGCCGCTCCTGCGGCGCCCGATGCGCGAGACGACGCTGAACGGCATGGGCATCCAGGCCGGACCGGACCTGCGTGCGTTCCTCAATGCCACCCGCTCGCCCAGGGCCTGCCTGCATGCGCTGTCACGCCTCGGCCGCCATACGCTGGATCTGCTGCGCTATGGGCGGGGGACGCATCTGGTCAACGGCAACGCGCTGATCGCTCGCCTGATGCTGTCGGCCAGCAAGGCCGGGGTGCGCTTACTGCCCGCCAGCCCGGCGCGGGAACTGGTCGTGGAACAGGGACGAGTCGCGGGCGCGGTACTGGAAAGGGCACAGGGCAATCTGACCGTCAGGGCCCGTGCCGGCGTGGTGCTGGCGACCGGCGGGTTTCCGCATGATGTAGCCCGCCGCAAGGCGCTGTTCCCGCATACACCGACCGGGCGGGAACATTGGACGGTCGCCGCCCCCGGCACCACGGGCGACGGGCTGTCGCTGGCGGAATCGGTCGGGGCGGCCATCGACCTGTCCGTGGCATCGCCAGCGGCATGGTGCCCGGTCTCGTTAGTACCGTTCCCCGATGGCACGACGGGGCATTATCCGCATATCATCGAGCGGGCAAAGCCGGGGATCATCGCGGTACGCGCCAACGGCCGGCGCTTCGTAAACGAGGCCGACGGCTATTACGATTACGTCACCGCCCTGTTTCGAACGCTGGAACCGGGCGAGGCGCCGGTATCGTGGCTGATCTGCACGCGCGCCTTCCAGCGCCGCTGGGGTCTGGGCTATTCACGGCCAGCGCCATTCCCGCTGCGTCCTTTCATCCGCTCGGGATATATTGTCGAAGGCACCACGCTGCGCGAACTGGCGGCCAGATGCGGCATTTCCCCCGAAGGGATGGAAGAGACGGTGCGCGCCTACAACAAGGACGCACGCCACGGCGAGGACCCCGCGTTCGGCCGCGGCTCCACTGCCTTCAACCGCTCGGGCGGCGATGCCCGGCAGACACCGAACCCTTGTGTCGCGCCGATCGAAAAGGGTCCCTATCTGGCCTTGCGCGTCCTACCCGGCAGTTTCGGCACCTTCGCCGGCATCCGTGCGGATCAACGGGCGCGGGCGCTGGACAATGACGGACAGCCGATCCCGGGCCTGTGGGTCGCAGGTTCGGACCAGGCCAGCGTGATGGGAGGATTCTATCCGTCGGGCGGCATCAATTTGGGGCCGGCCATGATTTACGGCTACATCGCGGGCTTTGACGCGAGCAAGCTGCTGGATGTCAATCGGCATTGAAATTTGCCCCCCAATCGGCATCTAAAAATGACCCCTTGGAATTGAGGCCGGGCTTCTCCCTGGAGCCGTAGGCGCAAGGGAGAAGCCCGGTCTCGATCGTCCGTTCTTGTCGAGGGCAGGTCAGGAGCGGTTCTTGAACCGCCAGCTTTCGTTGCCGGTCTCGACGATGTCGCAATGATGGGTCAGACGGTCGAGCAGAGCCGTGGTCATCTTGGCGTCGGCGAACACGCTGGCCCACTCTCCAAAGGAGAGGTTGGTTGTCACGATCACCGAGGTCTGTTCGTAAAGGCGACTGATCATATGGAACAGAAGTTGGCCGCCGGATTGGGCAAACGGGAGGTAACCGAGTTCATCGAGGATCACGAAGTCCAGGCGTCCGAGATGCTTGGCCATACGGCCGGCCCTACCGGCCCGGCTAAACCAGCGGCGTCCCATAAGGCTGTGACGGTTCTTGCTGCCTTGGCGCGTAAAAGGGCCTTGAGCTTGGCGAATGCCATTTCGATCGGGTTGAAATCCGGACTGTAGGGAGGGAGGAACATCATCTGTGCCCCCGCTTGTTCGATGGCCTTTCGTGCTCCCGGCACCTTGTGGGCGGGCAGATTGTCCAGCACGACGATATCGCCCGGGCTCAGCGTCGGCACGAGAACCTGTTCGACATAGGCTTGAAAAATCTCGCCGTTCATGGCGCCATCATGCACGAAGGGTGCGGTCATGCCCGTGAGGCGCAGGCCGGCGGTGAAAGTCGTGGTTTTCCAATGACCATGAGGAACGCCGGCCCGACAGCGTTCTCCGCATAAAGCGCGACCACGCAGGCGGGCCATCTTCGTGGAGAGACTGGTTTCATCAATGAAGACCAGGCGGTGCGGATCAAGGTCAGGCTGGCCGTCGAACCAGTCCTGCCGGCATTTCAGGACATCTTCGCGTTCCTGCTCCAATGCATGGGCGGTCTTTTTTTGAATGTCCACTCACGCTGCCGCAGCCATCGGCTGAGCATGCTGCGGCCGATCCCGACGGACAGTTCACCCTTCAGATGGGCCACCATCTCGTTGAGCGTGATATCTTTCTGCGCTTCGATCATGCCGACGATAAAGGCTTCATGCCCGTCCAGCCGCGAACCGCGCGGCTTGCCTTGGCGGCGCGCTGTCCGCTCGCCGTTCTCGCGCTCACGCCGAAGCCATCGGATCGCCGTCGAAATCCCGACCCCAAACCGCTTCGCCACTGAACGGGCCGATCCACCCGCTGCTCCGGCTTCCAGAACCCGCGCCCGAAGATCGTCACTCAATGCTCGCGCCATCACCATCTCCATCCATGAAAATGGTGAATCACAATCCACGCCCCGCGTCACCCCATGCGATTCATAATTCAGTGGATTTGCTCTAGCAGCCTGTCGGATTGGGCATTTGGGGGCTGATAACGCCGCGGCTGAGCGGGCTTATGCTGCCTGAAGCCGCGCCATTCTTCTGCAGTTGTATGCGAGTGCGACGAGTGTCCATTCAGTTGTGACTTTTGCAAGGCCACGCAGGCTGAATCTCCTGAAACCCATGACACTTTTGATAATTCCAAAGACCGGTT
>NZ_JABEQJ010000022.1 GCF_014174255.1 Gluconacetobacter sacchari | reverse complement strand
CAAGCCCGTGCAGCCGCATCATCGCGACAACTTCCTCGGGTTGCAGCATCCCCGTTCCCCGCATCGTTCCAGACAATGCGGAAATCATGCTCTCTTCTTCCGTCATCGGTGTCCCTTTCAAAAACGAAGAGGGGTCAGTTCCTCATTGCGACAGGGGGTCACTTGCTCACTTCGCCTGACACGGGTCGACGTCGCGCGGACTCCTTCTGCTCCTGGAGCGCCTCCTCGACCTCAGTCTCCCATGCCGGCGGGAATTGGCCGTCGACATTCATATGGCCGAAACGCGCCGCCCGTATGCGGGCCCGCGCTATGTCGTCCGTCCGTTTTTCGAGTTTCTGCTCGAAACGCCGAATTGCGGATAGTATCATGCTTACCCTCATCCAATATTCATAAGATCACGCGCGCAATTCATCGACGTGGCGATCGAGTGAGAAAAAACGGTTGGCCACCTTTTTGATTTGTCGGCCCGCGTGGTTCCAGAAGCGCACGTCAACAGGGAAGCCGTCCTGTTGCAGTTGCGCGATCAATGGGCAGTATGCGTTGGTGCCAGAGACGATCGTGAAACTGTCGCCCTGCTTCGCGTTGCGATACGCGTCGCGCGCGACGGATAGCACGAGGCAGCTATCGCTCTTCCTGTCCTTGGCACTGGGAGTGCTTTCCTGAACAACGACCTCGAATCCGGATCTGGCTGCCTCTTCCCAGACATCGCCATTTGATTCGTTTCTGGATCCAAAGATGCGCGCGCGGGCGGTCGTGACGTCTGGAACCAGCAATCGATAAAGTTTGCCGAAGTCGATCCGGTATGACCGGTCGATAATCCTGCAGCCACGGGCTTCCTCGACCGAAGACGCCAGCCCTCTGCTCACAGCGCTCACGCGGGCGCCCTCGATCAAGAGGTTCGCGTTGTCCACATAGATGAAGTTCGTCATCTTCATACCGGCATGGGCGTCACATCGACCTCCACGATACCGTCGCTACCGTTTTCTCGGAGGAACCGAGAGACGCGGACTCACCGTCGCCAAGATTGATGGTCTGATGGAACTCGAAGCCCTGCCATTCCGGACGGTCGATCGTGCCAAGGGTGACGAAAGTCGAGTGGTCCATTTTCACGAGCCTCGTGTCCTTCACGTCGATTTTCAAAGTGACCTGACGGTTTGCGCCCGCGGTCGCGCTGACGGTCCCCCACACGCCATCGCGGAACATTTTCTTTACCGGCGCCGCTCCCTTACCTTTCCGGGCGATGATCTCCGCGATGTAGGGCGTTTCCGCAGACTGCGACCAGGGGAGCAAATCTCCGGATCGCGGGACGACCAGCGCGATCGTCTGGGCGCCCCCACGCAGGGTGATCGAGACCGTGCCGAGGGGTGCCGATGCATAATCGGAAGCGACACCTCCGGCGCCGTCCGCCGGCGGCGTCCGTGCGGGTTGCACAAGGGAGGGTGAACCTTTCGCGGGCCCGGCGACGGCGTTTGCGGGGCCGCATGCCGTTATGATCACAACCACGCCGGCAGCCACCAAAGCGTCGATGAATTGCATGATATCCTCTCCTCTCGCCGGGCCGAAAACCTGCGGGCGCGGTCTGCCTCGCCGTTTTCATCCTCCGATCGAGCGGTGAGAGTTCGCAGCGCTTTTCAAAAAAAACTTCGTTCGGCGGCCCTGGTGAGGTTTTCGTGTTCCGCCGCGGCGTTTGCGGCGGCGTCGGGCCTGGAGGGAAACCCGTAGGTTCGCGCGACCCAGGAGATATCGAGATCCCAGACCCGCTCGGACCGGTTGAGCCATTCATCCATTCGCGCCTGGACCAACGTCTGGCATGCCTGCATGCTCATGCCGTTGACGGCGGCCATATGGCGCAGCGCGGCCGCCTGTTTGCCGGACGTGGACGTCCTGCCCCAGTGGCGCACCCCGTGGCAGGCTGAGCATATCCCGGTGACGGTCTCCAGGCTCTGGACATTCGTCCGATCGTCGCAGGCCCAGACCTCGTCCGCTTCGACCGGCCAGTCAGCACCGATCATGCCGCAGATCCGGCATCGATATCCGCAATCACGATAGGCCTCGCGGCGGATTTGGTCCCAATGTTCGCGAGCGAGCAGGCTGCGCAGGTTCCAACCCCAGAGAGGCAGCGGTACGGGGCGAGGCTGTAGGAAAGGCGTGCTGAGATCCGGGCGGAACCGCGTTGGCAGGAAGCGTTTGAGCGGTTGCCACCGGCCGTCCGTCAGCCAGGATGCCGGGATGGCCAGACACCCGTAGCACTCCGCTTGCTTCGCGCCGAGATGTATGGCGAGGGGAGCAGCGGAATGGGGCACGCAAAGGGGAGTCCAGGCGGGACGGGTCATGGGCTGGCTCCTGAGCATGGAAAACTCTGCATCGTCTGCCGGCGCAGTTCGTAGCGCAGCCTTTGCAGCGAGCGGGCGAGGAATAGTTCGCCACGCTCCTCGCGGCGGCATTGCGCCAGAAGATACGCGCTGGCGCTACGCACGCGCGCGCCCTCGGCAATCCGGGTCGCAAGGATGGCGACGGCGGTAGCGGCGCGATATCGCCCCAACGTCAGGCAGGCTTCCGCCCAAATAGGTTGGGCCACGCCCAGCATGTGGGCGAGCATCTGCGCGCCATCGATGCAGGCTGTGGAATCAGGTCGTGCCGTCGCCACGCAGTCCCGCAGCGGCGGGCACAGGCGCAAAAGCACGGTCGGCGGCAGGTTGCTCTTGCGCCTGTCGTCGTCACGTCGCTGTGCAAAGCGGTCGCGGCCAAGCTCGCTCGATGCTCCGGCCGGAAGATCGGCCTTGCCGACGCCGCATTGCTCAATGCGAATTGGCGCGGCAGCGCGCGCCATACCTGTACTTTTCTTAATAAAGGACTCAGTATAGTGCCCGTCGTTTCCGCCGATCTTACCCGTCGTTTTTGATGTACACGGCTTCTCCTGATCGGCCGTGATCGGGCGCGCAAACCGGGCCGCGAGGCGTTCTGCCTGAACGGCAATCGCCTTGAGGGCATCGGGGTCGGTCAGTCGCCGGCGTCGTGACATGAGCCTGCGCATCTGCTCTTTCGCACTAGGCGCGTCCTCGGAGGCGCCGACGCCTACGATATTCTCCAGCAGGCGGAAATGGGATCGCGCGACATCCTCTCGGATCGCTTCGCATTCCGTCACCCTCTTCTCGTGATCGATGGCGGCCCGCCACCAGTCCGCCCAGGCATGCTGGATCGGGCTGAGATCGAGGTAGCCCCAACTTTGATTGCTGCCTCTCCTTGGTGCGCGCCGGTGGCAGTTCGGTCGGTCGAATGGCGCGACGAAGCCTCCTTCAGCCAGCCTCCGGATATTGCGGCGGATGGCGGTCTCCGTGACCGTGAGCTGTTCCATGAACCATTCGTTGTGGGCCCAACAGCGTGGCTGCCCGCCTTCCATCCAGTCGTCCGGACGAGTGCAGCGAATGGCTGCCAGCAGAAAGTCGCGTGTCGATCGCGTGAGCCCGACCAGGCGCCAGTGCTTCCCCAGGAAACCAAGCACTTCGCTCCTGGCGGGATAAGCGTCCGGTGCCAGGGCGCACCGGCGGATCGTCTCCAGCATCGCCGGCGTGAACCGGCGGGATGATGGTGGCAGCATCGGTTGTGAGGCGAAAGAAGCAGAAATCATATGCGCTCGGTCCAGCTAGGTGGGGGACCTGCCTCGACGAGGGGCCAAAACCCATCCGGAGAGCCGCAGAAAAACCTTGCATTCTGCGACGAAAGCCGCCAAAGATTCTCTCGTGAACAAAGCGTTTTTTGTTTTTTGTTGAGAATCTCTGCCTATTCGGTGAGTTGATTTGGCCCTTGTCTTTCCGGCGGGAACCGGTGAGGCAGGGGCTTCTTCTTTTTTCGGCGTCAGGGCATACGCAGCCCTCCCGAAATATCGACCGCGCTACGCATTGTAGACCGTCGCGGACGCGCCGCTTCCCATCCGCTGCGCCATGGTCTGGTAGTATTGACCGACCGTCCAGCCCGTCATGCCGTTGTTCTTCAGCGCTGTGCTCGACACGAACTGGCTCAACGGAGCGTCCGTGTTGCTGGCGCTGGCAATCGCGGCCCCTGCCGATGGCCCGAACATGTAGGCCCCGTATGTCTGAAGACTGGTGGCCGGCTGTCCGGTACTTTGCGATACCGCAGTCGCGTATTCGCTGATGATATGGCTCGCGACATCAGCCTGAGCGGTCGGATCGTCCCGGTCGGCCTCCGTGTAGGGCAGGTTGTAGCGGCTGACGGTGTCGTCCCAGGTGCCCTGTGTGATCTGCCACACTCCCTGCGCGCTGCTGGTACCATTGCCTACATTGGCAAAATGGCTCTCCACCTGCCCGAACGCAGCCAGCGTCGCGGGATTGATACCGTCGTTCGTGGCCGCGCTGATCGCGGCCGCGCCATAGCTCTGCGACTGAAGGGTCGACAGCGCATCAGTCGCCGTGCCGTCGCCGACCCAGGTGCCCGAAGGCGATGAGCCGGACGACGCCTCGCCTTCGGTCCCGTTGCCGGGGAAGGAGAAGTTCGGCGCTCCAGGCTCCAGGATCGTCGGCACGATCTGCGGCGGAACGCCGGCACCGCTGAGGGCGATGCCGGCCAGCACGATCACCGCGGGCCTAGCGCGGATAGTCATAGACGATCACGCCGTTCGGCCGCGCGCCGGTCACGACACAGTGGTGAGAGCCCGTTGGAACCAGGGGATGGAAGGGAATGAGATCCGTTTCCGGGATCCAACCGGCCCGCGTCGCCGTGTAAAAAACCTTGCGCCAGCCGTTCCGTTGCACATCAGTGACCGCCGCCTGCTGTGCAGCGGTGCCGATGACTGGCGAGTGGGCATCAGGTCGGAGATGGATATCTTCGGAGACGTTCGTGGTGCTCATGCAGATGGCAGGCGCTGCGAGCGGGCGCGGCGGAGGAAGTCGCGGGATTGAGGACTGGGGTGGCGGCGTCCCCCAGTCACGGTGCGGCATCTCGGCCTCATGCTGCTGCGACAGGCGGTCGAGGTCCGCCGCGGTCGGCGAGGTCTGTGCCTGGGCCGACGCGGCATAGGCGAACGCCAGCATCGTCAGGGTGGGAATCGCACAGCGGCGAATCGGGAGAGACATGTCGGCTCCTTGTCGGTGTCTAGGAGCCGATGAGAGGGTAAAACGGTGAGAGTTGCGGTACTCTCACCGTTCGCCCTGATACTCGCCGGAGCCACGAGACGAGAGGCCTCCGTCGATGAAGTTCCGTATCTGTCTGGTTTCCAGTCTATTTCTTCCCATTGCGGCCCATGCGGCGTCGCAATGTGCAGTATCGCCACCAGCAATTGACAGCTTGCCTGTTTCCCAGGCGGCAGCAGCGAATCGGTCGGCGCCGGTCCGAATCCTTCCGGTGCCACCCCTTCCACCCGGGACGGTCCGTCCGTTCACGACCGAAGAGATCTCGGCACTTCCTGCGCTAGCCGCGCTCGCCTCCGACGGAAGGATCCTGTGGCGGCTTGGGCCGCCCGTGGATGGCCTCCAGGGCGTGTTCGCGCGTAAGGGTGACCGGTATCAGGTCTACTATCTGGTGCTTGGCGGGAAGCACCTGGTCAGAGGTGAACTCTATGACCTGGACGGAACGAACGAAACACTGGCACTTCTGAGATCGGTTCCCGGCGCACTGCCAACCGTAAGGATCGGCCGCGACAGCGGCGTGGACGGTGGGCCTTCCGCTGGTACCGCCCCCTCGCTGCTTCTGGCGAAAGCGTATGGCGGAAGTATGGGCACGCCCGGCGCGCCACATGTCTGGATGATGATTGATCCGTTTTGTGGTCCATCGGTGCTGGCCTTGCGTGCGCTCACGCCTCTTGTCGAGGCCGGAAAGCTCCGCCTGACGCTCCTGCCGGTCTCCCTCAATGATTACGAGGACAAAGGCAGCAGCACTCGTGTGGCGCAGCTTCTGCTGTCGCTTCCGCCCGGTGAAGTCGCCGGCGCGTGGAACCGGATCATCGATCGCTGGTCGCACACCCAGGGGACGGTCGAGACGGACAGGTTATGGGCTTCAGACTGGGCGGCGCTCGTTCTGGCAGGACGGACGACGCCGGCCGGCGAGGATCGCACCAATGCTTCCCTGCACCTCGATGCGAACACGTCGATCGCTAACGACCTCGGCGTGAAAGGGACGCCGACCCTGTTCTGGGTGGACAGAAATGGACACACACAGCAGAGCGCGGGGGTTCCGGCCGACATCAACGGCATGGTCGCGGAGGCACGGCCATGAGCCCAGCCGGGAAGACACTGTGGCGCATGTTCTGGCCGAGCCGAGACGGACTTCGGTTCTGGGCCAGATGGCGACGGGGGGCCGGACGGGCACTCGCAGTTGACGGTATTCGCATCGGCGCTGACGCCCTCCGCGAGGCCAGGACGGATCTCGTCTCCGCCAACGCGTCGACCCCTGCTCTCCTGCCGTCACGCGAATACGCACGCCTCCTCAGGGCGACTTACCGCGCCTTCTGGCTCCAGGCCGCCTGGCTCCTGGTCATTTACGGGGCCTGGCTCACATTGCTGATCACGACCCATACGCGGCCCAGCTGGTTCTACACGATCGGTCTGGCCGCCTATTCTCTGTGCCACTGCATGTCGATGCTAATGGAAGTCGCCGCAAACTGGCGGCTGCGGAATCCTGAGACGCCTGGTTGGCAGGCGTTTCTCGCCGCCGGCGACGCAAGGTGGCCGACGCGGTCTTAGCTGGAACTGCTCGCGGAGATCCGGTTACGGAAGCGTTTCTATATCCGTCTGCCGAAACTCATCGTCTGTCGCCAGAATTGGGACGGAGTAATATTTTGCGCAGGCATAGTGCAGGCAATCGCCCAGATTCAGGCGACGTCGCCCGGAGCCAAATCGCTCGGCTGCCATCAGGGCCAAGCGTGTTGCTTCTATTGCAGGGGGCAGATCGCGGAGTTCGATATCCTGATCCTCGAGAAACTCAAGGACGAGGGGCTCGATCACTGCGACCGGGAGATTAAACTTGTCAGCGCGGCAAAGGCCAAGGACCGCCTCCAGCACAGCGACCGGGGATGTCATCCTTTTCCGGGACGCTGCCAGAGCGGCGGATATCCGATCCGCTTCCGGCTCGTCAGCCAGAAGGGCGATAATGGCGCAGGCATCGACGAACATCAGGCAACCGGACCCTCGGCTTCGCCCCACATGGTGTCGAAAACCAGGTTCGGTAGAGGCTTCCGCGTTTCCTCGGTGAGGGTCACAGCGTATTTTTCTCGTAACCGGGCTGCCGCCTGAGCAGGCGTATCGGCGAGCTTGCGTCGCGCAATCGCTTCTCTCATGGCGATCACGATGGCATCTGTGAGCCCTACCCCGGCAATCCGCGCGAATTTTCGCGTCAGGGCATCGGCTTCCGGGTTGTTGACATTCAGAGCCATAAGGACCACCTCAAATCTACATCGCCAATGTAGATTGGAACGAGGCAGGAGGCAAGGGATGGCCGCAGCGCGGCCGCGAAATCAAGTGCGCTCTGCCGCAGGATGCTTTATCCTGACGGTCCGACCAATCGCAGGAGGCCACGCCATGGGCGAGATTCTCTCTCCGATCGTCTCCGAGTTCGAGACGGTCGAACAGGAAGAGGCATACAACACCTGGCTTCGGGCAAAGGTCGCAGCGAGCTTGAGTGATCAAAGGCCGACAATTCCCCATGATGAGGTCATGGGAGAAATAGAGGCTATCATTGTCGCCGAAGAACAACGGCGCCGTTCCGCCTGATGCTGCTAATCGTTTGGCGCGACACCGCCCGAGCCGATCTCCGCCAGATTATCGCCGGAATTGCCGCTGAGAATCCTGTGGCCGCCAAGCGGCTCAGCGCTAGGCTTGGAACCGTGGTTTTACCCGTTTTTCAGGCCCGCAAGCTCCGGCGTTCAGGCCGGGGATAGGGCCTATGTTTGGTAGCATCTGCGAATATTATTTCGCCGTGGTCTACGATTTTCGCATCGTATTTCTTGTACTGGCAGACCATTTTGGGTAGACGCGTGGGATGATCCAGCGCAAGGCCAATATCTATCGGCTTTATCCAGATCCGGCACAGCGCGAGATGCTGTCCCGGATCTCGGGGGCCTGCCGGACGGTCTACAATCTGGCGCTGGAACAGCGGCGGGACTGGTGGCAACGCCACAAGGACAGAACCGGCAAATCAATCTCGTTTGCCGGGCAATGTCGGGAACTCACCGATCTGCGCCGGGACGTGGACTGGTTGCGAGAAGCGCCGATCCATCCGCTGCAACAGGCGTTGCGCGATCTCGACAGGGCCTATCAGAACTTCTTCTCCGGGCGCTCTGGCTATCCGTCGCCCCGTCGCAAGGGCCTGCACGACAGCTTCCGCTTTCCAGACCCCGCATCTCTGCGGGTGGAGCGAACCGGGAAGAAGACAGGTCGTGTTAAACTGCCCAAACTCGGATGGGTCGCTTTCCGAGGCTGGTATGATCTGCCGGGCGCGATCCGGACCATCACCATCTGCCGCCGGGGCGGGCAGTGGTTCGCGTCCGTCCAGTGGGAGCGCGAGGTCGAGGAGCCTGCGCCCACAGTTCTGGCTCCGGTCGGGATCGACATGGGCGTGGCCGTCTTCGCCGCCATGAGCAGCGGAGAGACCGTCGCGCCGGGAGACTTTGGCAGGAAGGCCCTGTGTGCGCTGCGCAAGGCGCAACGAGCCGTCTCCCGCAAAAGGAAGGGCAGCGCCAATCGGCGCAAGGCCGTGCGGCGGGTGCAGACCCTGCACGCCCGCGTGGCCAGCGCCCGCAAGGATTTCCTCCACAAGGTCAGCACGACCATCGCCAAGAGCCACGGCACGGTCGTTGTGGAGGCATTGCAGGTGCGGAACATGTCCGCATCCGCCAAAGGCACCGTCGATGAACCGGGCCGCAAGGTCCGGCAGAAGGCCGGGCTCAACCGCAGCATCCTCGATCAGGGATGGCGGCTGTTCCGCACCCTGCTGGGATACAAACTGGCCGAACGGGGTGGATCGCTCGTAGAGGTGCCCCCCGCCTACACCAGCCAGACCTGTTCGGCCTGCGAAAGCCTCGACCCGACCAGCCGGGTCAGCCAGGCACGCTTCGTCTGCACCACCTGCGGACACACCGAAAACGCGGATATCAACGCCGCGAAAAACATCCTACGGCGGGCGGACAGCCCGTTGAAGCCTGTGGAGGGACACCGCAACAAGCGGCCCGGCGAAGCAGGAAGCACCAGGAGGGCAGCTTAATGCACGCCCATCCCGGAACCATCGGCCTTCAGGCCGGTGAGCACGTCAGCACCCGTATCTTCATCCCAGAAGCGAGCGTGTTCCCGGCTTGCGCGAAATTGTCGCGTATCCGAACTACATCGTTTTGTATCGCGTCACGGCGACGGCGATCGAGATCGTCAGCGTCGTCCATGCCCGTCGGCAGTTTCCCGGTTAGTCGGCTCACGCGGCCGCCGACGTCGCAGCCGTGTCCAGCGGCACCAGCGCTCCGCGGTCGTGGTCCAGAACGATCTCGATGCTGACACGCGGTAAGCCCTCCTCGTCGGTCCATTTGCGCGTCTGGAGCACGCCCTCCAGGTAGGTTCTGCTGCCGTTGTGCAGCTTGTCGCGGGCCACCGCGACCAGATCTGGGTTGAAGACGACAATCCGATGCCGCTCGACGCGGACGCGTTCCGCTCCGGTCCTTCGGTCTTTCCATTTGTCGGACGTCGCGAGGTTGAACGAAACCATTGCCGATCCAGTGTGATTGATCCGGACCAGAGGCGCACCTTGGAGGGTGCCAATGAGAATCACTTTGTTGACGCAGCCGGTCATGACGGGGCTCCCATGGCTGCACGACATGCAGCCAGGCGCATTGAGTGCGCGATTGATCAGAAAACTGGACGGGTAGCCGGAGCTGCTTAGGCGCGAGCGCGCTCCAGGACGGCTCCGAGATCCACGCCGAACATGCTGGCGGCCGCGAGTTGCTCGCGGCCCGAGCGAGAGCCCTGGAGGGCGCGCACCAGCTTGATGGCCTGGGTCCAGTGGTGATCGGCGAGCGCCAACCGGGCACGGGATCTCGCTGCCGCGATAGCGGCCGCGATCTCGTTATGCTGATCGGTCTGGGAGAGCGCTGTCGGGCGGTAATCGGTCGACGGATCGCAGCCTTCCTCGATCGCCTGCGATTCCGCTATATGGAACGCAATCAAGGCGATACCGGGAGGGGCGAATCCTGCCGGAGGGTATTGCGCTGGGGCAGCGGATAGCCCCATAGCTATGGGTGCGCTGGTCATGAATTCATCCTTCATGTCTGGCGAAGTCCCGGTCTGGTGCTTCCAACACCGGCCGGGGCGCCTATGGAGAGCGCACGAGCTGCGCTCTCCTGGGACTCTATGGCCTCATTGCCACGGATTCAAATAATATTCGGACATCTCACGGTATTTCGGCTCGACCGCGTGGCTTTCGAGTCACAACACATGACAAGGTGCTTTCAAAACATCCGTGCGTGCAAAGTCATCGCCCTTGAACAATAGCGGGGCCCCCATCACCTTTGCGAGCGCATATGAAAAGCAGTCGCCGTAATTCAATTGGGCGGTATGGCCCGTTCCTCTACCAAACCTTATGTGCGCTTCTCGCGCCACCTGCGCCTGCTCTACTGTAACCGGCTCGATATGCATTCCGGCGATATCCAGAAACTCGTTCAGCCAATCCTCGGCCTTCTTCGGGTCAAGTTGCTTCAGCCCTCTCAGAACAAGGGACGCTTCCAGAACGGTTGCGGCGGAGATCGTCGGTTCTTCAGCTTGGCCAATGGCGACCGCAAAGCCTGCCGCGTCCGATTCCTGGCGGAAAATGGCGACAACGGCGGACGTGTCGACGACGATCACGTTGGTAGCCCGTTGTCGTCGTAACCAAGGATCACGTCTGGATCGGTCTCCGGACGGTCGGGAATCGCGGCAAAGCGCTGCCCAATAGCCATCAAGCGCGCTGCGACATCGAATTGACGGCCGCGACGTTTCGTTTGGCGGTCTAACCGCTCTCGCAGTGCAACGGTCACGGCGGCCGTCAAGCTTTCGCCAGTCAAACGAGCAAGCTCTGACGCCAGCCTGTGTGCTTCGTCATTTTTGATATTGAGATGCATGATGATACCGGATGGTAGAACCTCCCGCTCATTCTACCAATCCACGATACACTTATCAAGCGTCTAAAAGGTGCCTGTCTGCGCCGCCTTGCTCTGGATCGACCACGGGGCATGCTCGTAATCCGGCCGCCCTGCATCGATGACGGGATCGCCAGGACGGTCGATCGACCCAAGCCTGGTCGCCACGGCGGGGGACCAGGTCGCCGGCGTTGAGCCATACGAAGCGTACGGATCAAAGTGCGCGTGAGCAGTCGGCGGCGGCGCAGGCCCACGCGGCGGAACATTCGAGACGTTTCCCGAGGCGCAAGCCGCGAGCGTTGCTCCAGTGAGACCGAGACGCGGATGTGATCGCGTCTGGAACCAGGGCCTAATTAGGGAGCAAGCCTGAGTTGGCGGTTAGGCATAAAGGCGCCCGTCCCACCATATGGGCTCCGGCAAGTCGAACGTGATCATTCCGGCATCCGGATGGCGCGGATTAACGAGAATGTTGCGTTCGATCCTTGCCGGGATAGATGGCACGAGCAAGAGAGCGCTACGTTCGTCGTGAACCCATTTTTCACCGTACCGCTTGCAACGCATTTCATCAGCTGCGTCCCAGCCGGGGTAGTCGGCCGTCTGGAAGACTTCGTAAGAGACGCCGGGCGGTATCGTTATTTTTATATAGTGCTGGTTTGGTGGAAGAACTGAATTGGCATGCACAAGTTTTTCAAGCATCGCCGTCGAATAATGCTCGGAGGTGTAAATCACAGGACTGAGTTCAGTATTCCATCTGCCGGGGTATAGGCGTGAACCTTCCGAGTCAAAGATGGGAAATTCGCCCATCGGGTCTCCAATGCGGAAGCAATACAAAACTCGGTCCGTCCGCACTTAAACCCCGCCTCCGTATGCGGCTCGGCCAAGGAGATTGATCACAGCGTCACTCCCTGCACTGTTGCTCACCGCCACATCGATCGGCGCTCGATTTTCCAACATCATGTGCGGGCGCGCCATGAACGTGCGGACCTGCTCTGGAGAACGGTAGATACTCAACGCGAAAGCATAAACCTTCGCCAACCGCGCTACATTGTCACCTTCCTCGGGCGTCAGTTTATTCGACGAGCGCCTGCGGCGCTCCAAAGTAGCCTTGGGCACAAGCCGATACTTAAACTGGGCGTCGTCTGGCGCAATCGCACTGACCAGACTGTCCAAAGCCGACACCGGCAACCCCTCCTCGATTGACCGAACAAGGCCCAATCTCGAATGGACGCCAATTCCGGGAACGCCAAGTACCGCGTCAATTGTATCCGACAACATGACTTCACCTCACATGAGATGAATATGCGCTTCAAGTGGCGCGCAATCAAGAGCCCCTTCAGAATGTTCCGGCTTGGGCGGCCTTGCTCTGGATCGACCACGCCGCATGCTCATAATCCGGGCGGCCGGCATCGATTACGGGATCGCCAGGACGATCGATCGACCCAAGCCTGGTCGCCACGACCGGCGACCAGGTCGCCGGCGTTGAGCCATAGGAGGCATACGGATCAAAGTGCGCGTGAGCAGTCGGCGGCGGCGCAGGCCCACGCGGCGGGATATTCGAGACGTTTCCCGAGGCGCAAGCCGCGAGCGTTGCTCCAGTGAGACCGAGACCAAGCACGCGAAAAAGTCTCACGCAGCACGCACCATCAGACGCTGGTGCAGCACCTCGTTCTCCTTTTCCAATTCGGCAATGCGCTTCTCGCGCTCGGCCGCCCGCGCCTCATGCCACGCGTCCAGGTCCTCAGCATGCTTCTTCGCATTGGCCAGGTTCTCAGCGCGGACCTTGAGAGTATCCTCAGCCCAATCCCGCCACGCCGCTGCGCTATCGAGTTCCTGCCGCTGCCTGTCCACCAGATCAGCGAGGTAAAGACAGTGCGCCCGCACCTCAGCATAAGCCTGCGGCGAAACGCCCTGCTGACCTTGGCCACGGTTGATCTGCCGCAGGTTGCTCCGAATATCGAGAAGGACCTTGTATTCGAACGTATCCAACGCTCCCTCCTCTTTCTCTTTGCTTACTTGCGCTGCGAGGACCGCATGATAGCGCGCGTCGTGCTATCAATACCACGATCTGCAGCGCTGTCTTCGCCTTTTTTACCCCCGCCACCGCCACCGCTTCCCGTGTTCGTGTCTCCGGGTGAAATCACGTCCTGGGTCGCCTTTCTTACGCCCTCGAGCGCCTTATCCTGCGACTTGAAGGTGCCCGACCCGCTGCTCTGCTCGACGAAATCGTCATGGTTGACACGCCCGACAGTCTGGAAGCTCACGAATTCGACCGCATGATGCGGGATCGTGGAGATGAGCCGGAAACACACATGCGCCCACTTGATCTCGGCGGCCACGAAAAGGCAGAGCATCACGAGCGCGCCGATCAGATTGTCGAGGAAAAAGCCTCGCTCCAGGGTAAACGCGGCCGCAATCGAGAACGACTTCATAAGGAACCACGACCCCGCGCCAAACAGGACGTAGCTTATCTGCAAGGCGATCAGCATCAGGGCGGGACGGAAAACTACGTTGAAGAGGAACTCGTATCCCTTCTGCCCCCGCCCATGCATCCCCTCGCCCTGTAGCACGGCGTGGGAGAGCCCCCAGAAGGGAACGGTGACGATCATCTCCACCGCCATGACCAGCCAGCCCATGACGCCCGAGTAGAAATAGAGAACCGGGATCATCGGCAGGACATAGGCCATAAACACGCCAGGGATGAACAGCGCCATCAGCAGCGCGCTGACGGCGCTTCCCATGTTGGCGAGTATCTGCCCTCCAACCAGGGCTGCCATGGACACCGCAGCGCCGGGGATATCACCCACCACGGCGTTGCCCACGACCGACAGAAGCTCACCCGCGCGTCCAACCTTTGACGATAGCAAGGAAATCCCTATCTGCGTCACGACGGCCGTATGGATCAGGAGGTGCCCAAGGGAGATCTGCGATGCCAGCGGATCGGTCCAACCGCTTCCGGCCGACGGTGCCGCAAAGAGCGACATGACGACGTTCAGCAACCGTTCGTTCAGGTGCAACTTTCGCAGGATCCAGTCCAAAGGGGAGGACGATGCCGACGGTTCCCCCGGAGAGGAGTTGGCTTCCAGGTCCGGAAGCTGCCCCGTCACGCTGGAGTTGTCGAACAAGGAGAGCCGTTCATCTTGCTCGTCCTGGTAGCTGTCGAGCGCCTGAACGAAGGGCGCGATATCCGTGGCGAGATACCCGCCCAAGCCATTGTAATTCGGACTCACGACTTCCGGCGAGATCGCGGCGAGGGATAGGATCTGCGAGTTCAGGCGGGCGATCTCCAGATAGTAGGAGCCTGCCCCGGTCCAGCCGAGGCGCCGCATTTCCGCGATCCCGGGATCGCTGTCCCGTCCCTTCCCGGTGCGTACGGACGAAATTGCGGACGAGACAGCCGCCATTGTGCTCTGCCCGTAAGCATTCGCTTCGGTCTGTAGGACGGCGTCGAGTTTCCGCAGGACCGAGGAATCCTTTTTTTTCCACATCTCCTGTGCGATCGGGGCGACCGAGGAGCGAACGTCGGTCACCAGCTTGTCAAGCGCAGCCATCTCGGCCGAACTGACGTCCGGCAACGAAAGATAGCTGGTCGCGTCGGTTCCCAAAGCCGGGAAGCTGATCGAAACACCACCACAGGCCGGCCGGCCGAACCCGTTCCCGTCCGCCAAGGCGTACCGATACGTGCGTCCGACAGCGACGGAGACGGAGGTGACATGATTGGATCCTGACGACGGAATAGGCACGAATTTGTCATTGTTCGACGCCGCGTTCAGGAGAGCCCGGCAAAACTCCGATGCGATCACGCCCTGAACCACAGCGCGTGTTCCGGGAGATGACGGCGTAGCCAGGGGAAGGGCCTTCGGGCCGATCAGATCGATCATGGTGTTGTTTTCCGCGCGGGCGAGGCCAATCGCGCCGCGCAGCAGCTGCTTGACGCCCATCATGCCGAGAGTCAGGCCGCCGACTCCCGGAACCGGAATCATCAACGCGCTCATCACGACCAGCCTTGGCAACAGGAAGCCGTTGAAGCCGCTGGCTATGACTTTGCCGCTTTCCATGATCGCGTGCGTTCGTACAAAAAGCGCATAGAGCAGCCAGCCGCCGGCGACACCCGTGATGCCCAGGGCAATCAGGCCGAGAGAGCCGGCGATGACATTGTTGGTCCCGCTGGTCGGGATCAGGGAGTCGAGAACGGAGAGCGTCCAGTCGTCGCCGGCGTCGAAACTCCAGGCGGCGGTCGTCGACGTCCCCGTCGTGGACTGGGCGTGCGCCATCCCGATCGAGAGTGCCGAGAAGATCAGGAACGGGATGATGCTGCGCCGCATGACGGGCTCCTTTTGGTGCCGGACCTAACGGGTCATGCTGGTGTCTTGGTCCTGCTCGGCGCTGCGGCCTCGCACCTTGTCGACGAGCGTCTTCACCTTCTTGAAAACGGCCTGGACCTTCTCCTTCACGCTTTGAAAGAAGTTCTTCCCCTCCTCCTTGGAGGGGATGCCACGCAGGCGGTTCTGGAGGCGGTCGGATTGCTCATGCAAGCTGTCGAATGCCGGATCATCGAGCGGGCGCCGAGCTGCCGTTGCAGCCTTCTCAAAGGCGGTGTGTGCATCGGCAAACTGCTCGACCTGTTTCTCAAGACGGTCGTATGCGGCGCCAAGGGTCGGCCGTCCCTTCAACTGCGTGTCGAGCATTTCACGGATATCTTCCGCGCGGCCGCCTTTGCGCATCTCGGCAATCACGGAGGACCGAGGCAAGCCGGTCTTCGCGATCATCCCTTCGATTGCGCCGGTGATTTCCTTTTGCTCGGCGAACATGTCCTTGATCGCCTGGTCGAGCGATTTTTGTGAGTCGTGCAGTCGCTTCGCGGCCGCGTCGATGGACACGGGCGCAGGCGCCGCCTGGTTCTGCTCTTGCGCCTGAGCTGGCTTCGATAGCTTCCTAAGGGCACCAAGCAATGTGCCACGGGGCGCGAACTTGATGCCCTCGGCTCCCAGTGCGGCGATCTCCCTCGTATAGGGGTCGTTGCCGGCGGGCTGAGCACTTTGGACAACGGCGGGCTCGGGATCACGTCCGGCCTGATCCGACTGGCGCTGCGTGTCGCTTTGGTTCGGGGCGTTGCGCTCAGACTTTTCTCCCGCGGCGCCCGGCTTGCCAGCCGCCCGCGTCTGCTGTCCCTGCCGGGCCTTGTCCGCCTCGGACTGCCCACGGCGTTCTTCCTCGCCCTGCCGAACCTGATCCTGCTTCTGCTCGGCCTGGTTGCCCTGCCCCTCATCGGCCCGCGTCGCTGCGGCATCATGCGCCGGCTGCTGACCCGCGACCGCCTCCTGCGACGCGGCCGTTTGACCTAATTCCGCCGCCGCCGGCGCTGAATGCTGCTGCGCGCCCTGGTCAACCGACGTGGCAGCGCCGGTGGCAGGCGTACCATCCACGTCAGCGTCGAGGCTCGCCTGATATCCCGGATCGTCGAACTGATCTGGCTGCTCCTGGCCGGCTTCGGGCCCGACACCCTGCGCCGGTTCGACCGGTGCAGGTGCAGGTGCAGGTGCAGGTGCAGGTGCAGGTGCAGGTGCAGGTGCAGGTGCAGGTGCAGGTGCAGGTGCAGGTGCAGGTGCAGGTGCAGGTGCAGGTGCAGGTGCAGGTTCGATAACCGCGTTGGAACGGTCAAGCAGATATTCGAGCACGCCAACGCGCTTGATGGCGGCCGCCCGATCCTGCTCCTCGCTGGGCTGCGCAGCCATTGTCATGGCCTCCCTGCGGATCGCGTGGGCCAGCGACCGGTCGGGAATCTGCTCGGCCTGAGCCAGCAACGCCTGCATGTCGTGATTGACCAGGCCGGGATATTGGCCCCGCCGCGCCTCCGCTTCCTGCCGAAGGTCGAGCGGCACATAAAGGGACGCGCCCGCCGCATGATGGCGGGTCCAGTCCGACACCAGCCAGAGCGCCTGGGTCCGGAACGCAGCGTCCTGTGTGGCACCCTCCTTGCGGCTCGCCTCGATCAGGCGATCAAGCTCCTCCGCCATGATGCGCTGCTCTGGCGGCAGCCCGTCATTGAGCTTCTTCAGATGCTCCAGAAAATCGACCAGCCCGTCGCGCGGCTGCTGGCCACTATCTTCAGCCATGGTTCTGTTTCCTACCTACTGGATTTCTGGGGTGGGCATCGTCGCGGCGTGGGCGAGATGATCTTCGGCGCCTGTGGCGATCAATCTGGCGACGCCAAGCGCAAGCTGCTGCTCGAGCTTCAGCCGCTGCCATGACAACCAGTTCTGCTGGGCCTGCATGAGGGCGAGCTGGACCAGCACCGACTTCTGCGGCATCGCCTGTAGGTCCATCTGCCATTGCTGGCCGCTGTAACGGCGATTGACCTCGATCTCGGTCACTTCCCAGTTCGAGGCGCGGCCGGTCGCCGGCAGCCCGTCGTGAGCGGCCTCCTGCTTCTGCGCGTCCGTCAGGGCCACAGTCGGGGTATGCCAGGAGAAGATCTCCGCTCCGACCCGGTTCGCAAGCGCCATCGCGGCATCGTATGAGCGACGTTGCGGCAGCATGTTCTGCCCGGCCGCGGAACTACGCTGGGCCTTTCGCAATGCCGCAGGCGCGGCGGGCTGGATCAGATTGTGCAGATAAGCGTTCGCGGCATCACGATCAGAGGCCTTTTCCAACGTCGCGTTGTCGATCACACCGGTTGCACTGATGTCGGCATCCTTGAGACCCCCTTGCGCAACCGTGCAGAGCCCTGCCTCCGCGTCAGCATCGTCACAATAGGTGGCAAAATGCGCCTGGTTCGACGCCTGGGCACTCTGTGCGCTACCCTCCCAGGCAGGATACCCAGGCGCTCCTATGCTCCGAAGCGTATTTCCGTTGCCGAGAGCCTGTGCCACTTGCTGCGCGTTGCGCACAGCAATGACCTGTGCCTGGCCGCCCTGTAGATTCAGGCAGTCCTCCCGGTTCGTCGTATGGTCATCGCGCACCTGGACGTTCCTCAGATCACGAAGAGTCTGCGCCTGGACGATGTTGTTAGCATTTGCGATCTGCTCCTGCGCACCGATCTGGGCCTTCAGGTTATTTGAGAGCTGAGTAAACCCCTGCCCCGTGAGACTGTTCAATGCGGAAAGACCGCTCTGAACCGCCTTCTGGACCTCCCCGATGGCACCATTCATGAGCTTCGACATCGAATTGACGGCCGCGACGATGGCGGCACCGTCGAAGCCGAATGCATTGGCCGGCCGCATGCCCCCGAGCGAAAGCCCGAGCACCAACCCGAGTCCGAGAAAGGCGGAGGAACCCGTAACCCTGACTAGGAAACGCATCGCCTATTGCCTCTCCACGCTCACGCCGGACTCGTTACCGATTAGGTCGATCGAATAGCCATCGGGCAATGTTCGATAACCATCGGTGTTCCATTGGGAGACGCCACTGGTATTGGTCGACGTCGAAATGAGGCTGTCGCCGCCTCCACCGAGGTTCAACGCCGGGCAGATTGTCCCTGAGCCGGCGCCTAGGCCGAGCCCGAAATTCGAATTGAGCCCGGTAATGTTGAGACCGCACTGGGCGCTGCCACGCAGGCTGTTCCATTCGCTGGTGATGGCTTCGCAGAACTTCCCCGCAACACTCTGCACGAGTTTGGATGGATCGAGACCACTCGTCAGGACATCAATGCCTATGCCCTGGAAGAAATTGCCAAGGCAGGTGAACTTGCTGATGTCCTCGGGCTGATGGATCGTCGCATCGTCGGCCTTTTCGGTCGCCGCCATGCCGTCCAGCCCGGCCTGGACGAGCTTGTCACATCCATCGTCGGCATGGCCGGACGGCGCCGCCATCAGCAGAGCCCCAGCCACCAATCCCATCCTTACCGCGCAAGTAATCACACGCATGCAAAATGCCCCAACCGATCCGCAAGAATGGTGACATGAGACGGTGAGAGTTGCGCGCGCTCCGGCATACTTTTCTTTTCCGGTCCCGATGCGGTTCGAAAAATACGCGTAAAAATCGTGGAGTACAAAAATGGACACACATCACGAAAACGTGATCTAGGACCGCATTGCAACGAAAAATGGCGGAAATCTGGCGTTAACGGAATATGGAGGGACTGTCACACTGTGTTACACGCAAAATATTCGTGCAGAAAAAGGGTTGCAGCTACACGTGAGAGTTGAGTAAGCAAGCGGGGCAGGCGAAAGCAATTTTGGAGACTTGCAGTGTTCTCTTCCTTTCAGGATGGAGAACGCGTGATACATACGGGATCATACGGGCAACTATCATCGCGTTCTGATGGGTTGAATGTTTTCGAGACGCTCGCGGCGGTCAAGCGCGCGGGTCTCGGCGCTCTTTTAAAACGGCACAGCCGACCGCGGCGTTACTGGTCTCGCACGGACGAGGCCCTCGTGGTCAAGCTATATCCAACAGAGACGGCGGTCGCCACGATCGCGGCCGAGCTGAGCCGCTCTGTGGGTGCCGTTCGGGCGAAGGCTTATAAATTCGGGCTTCGGCGTCCTAAAAAATATAGTATATTACTTGACTTTTCCGAATCTATAGCCCCCCCCCCCAGAGCGGCCGGCATTTCATTACGGTCTTGAACTAGACCTACTGACGGTTCCGCCGTCCGAATGGGGCAAGATCATTCCGCGCCGCATAGACGGCAGCCTGATTTGTCACGACAACATCGTTGCCGTACTAGCCGAGCTCTGGCGTCGGGGGCTTTCCACCGCCCGGATCGCGCATGTCTTCGACGTAAGCGATGCGACGGTGCGCAATCTCGCCTCGCGTCGGGGGCTGCCACGCCGTGGAATAGCACTCGAAGCGGCTGACGCTCCGGTCGATTCAATCCTCGATCTTCCCGTCTTTGCCTCGATTGCTGCAAACAGCGTTCCTTTTCGCTGCATGGAAACCGGTAAGCTCGCCTTCAGGCCGAAGAACCAACCGGGTATGCGGATCTCCCCCGAAGGTCGGCGCTTGCGCCGGCGTAGCGCAGCACGAGCAGCTCTGGCCGACGCGGCGAGTGTTTTCGGAGTTGCCATATGAGCGGCACGACCCGCAAGGCGCTCCAGGAGCGTATCGTCGACCCTGAGTTTCTCCAGTGGATAGCGAAGAAGCTTCTGATCGGATTCGGTGCGAGCCTTCTGGGAAACCTTGTTTCCTTATTGGTACTTTTTGTGATGGCAACGCATCCGCCGCGCGAGCATTTCTTCTATCTCGATAATTTGCTTAGACCGCGTGAACTGCTGGCAACAGACAGGCCTTACTACACTGATTCCGAAATCGGCCGCTGGGCAACGGAAACCGTCTGCGACCTCTACACGATGAATTTCAAGGATATCGACAAACATCTCGACAAGGCGTCGGAGAATTTCGACGTTCCTGGCTGGAACAGCTGGTTTGCCCGTTTCAGGGAACGCGGCAACATCGACTATATCAAGTCCGAGCGGATCTATCTGACCGCCGTGCCGCGGCATGCTTATACGATCATGGATTCCGGGATAGATCCCAAGGACCATCTCTACACATGGAAGGTTCGCTTCCATATGCTGTGGAAGTGGGAAAACAGCCATAGCGACGGTGACCATCCGCAGGAAATCGTGCTGCGGGTCGACGTCACGATCAAGAAAACCAACAACCCCAAATACAAAGGCGGCATCGCCATTACCGAACTGAACGCACCACGCCTGTCCGACGTCGGAGGCGGCTGATGCGCCACGCCCGCGCGGCGAGCATCTTCGCCCTGGCAGCCGCGCTTTGCGGCTCGCCATCCCAGGCCCAGGAGCGTGAGGAGGGACGCCAAGCAGCACCCGACCCGGTGTATTCCGGTCCGCCGCTCACCGATGAGCAGATCCAGGGCTTATACAAACGCTTTGACCAGGGACAATCCTTACTCGATCACCGTGACGACCCCCACATGGTCGGGGTGCCCGTATCGCGCTCAGTCACGGTGACATTTCGACCGGGGGCACCGATCAACATCATCCAGTTGGCGCGGGGCTTTCCGACGGCAATCACGTTTCTGGATCAGACTGGTCAGCCCTGGCCGATCGCGTGGGACACGAACTCGAACAAGGCCGGCGAATGCGACATCGACGGCAAAATGCCGAACGGGAATGGCGGGCAACGAGGGGTGCAAGTCGTGGGCGCCCATTCCTGCATTCCGGAGAAAGGGTCCAACGTCCTCATGCTCCAGCCGGAAAGCACCTATCCCAAGGGCGGCTTAGACGTCACGCTACAGGGCGCACCGAAGCCGGTTGCGTTTCTCTGGGTGACGGGACCGGGACGCTATGATGCCGATCTCACGGTCTCCGTCCGGTCGCGCGGCCCCAGGGCGCTTCCCGGAGCCCCCCCGGAAACGCCGGGCCCGTCCCTTGGCTCACTTCAGGCGTTCCTTGACGGAACGCCTCCTGCCGAGGCCGAGCCGCTCACGGTCACGGGCGTCAGCCCGGACAATCTCCGCGCCTGGAAGCTTGGCACCCATTTCTATCTCCAGTCCCGCTATGATGTGCAGAGTCCCGCGCCGACGGCTTCTACGCGGGAGTTCGATGTCAACGCGTATGAAATGCCGGCCAAGTCACCAATCTATCTCTGGGTTGGCGGTCAGCCTGTTCCTGTCTCGCTCGCGGAGATCGCACCGTGAGCGAAACCCGGGACCTGGGTGAGGAACTCGTTGGCCATCGGCTCGAAGAGCGTGCCACCAGGCGCGCGGCATGGGTGTCGCTCGCCCGCAGAAACTCCCGCAGTCTGGTCGCCCTGTCGGTGATCACAGGCTTGCTGGTCGTTGGCTGGTATGCGCTGCGCCCCGCGCCATCGGCACCGCCCGTCAGTGCGCCAGTGGTGCGTCCGAACGTCGGCGACCTTGCAGGTGGGAAGAACCTGCCGACAAAGCGCGAGCGGGACTACGCCCAGGCCAATCGCGAGGAATCGCGTGCCGCCGCCCAGCAGGGCAAATCCTACTCGGGGGACCTTCCGGGGAAGGGGGAGCAGGTGGATGCGCAGGACGAAAATGGACACATGATCGTCCCGCCCGGGGAAAACCAGCCCAGCGCGCCGACGCATCTTAACAACACCAGTGGCCCAGCACCTGCGAAGCCGCCCGCTCAGGACGGACAAGGTGCCGTCGGCAGGAACGGCGTCGGGGACCATGTGCGATCGCCATCTGACAATGCGGGCGCGTCACCTGCCCCTCCGATCACCCCGAGCTCGACCCTCGCTCCTGCCTTGGAGGCCAGACTTTTCGGCGCGTGGGACCATCAGAAAATCTCGGTGGAAAGCGGGCAACTGGAAAGCCCGGGGGACCGACCAGCCCGCCGCCCGGGGCAACTCGTCGCGGACGGCGCAACGTCGCGCCAAAGCAGCGGCGAGGCAACTTGGCCCGCCTCAGCGCCCTCCGCCTCCACCGCCGCCCCCCAGTCCCCGGAGAAGCTCCTGCTTCCCGCTGGCAGGGGCATCTACGCCGATATGGTCACGACGGCGGACAGCGATCACCCAACGGAGGTGTTCGCAGACGTCACGACGGGACCCTTCATCGGCGCCCGCCTCATCGGCAGCTTCCAGAAAAGCGGCGACACGCGACTCGTCGTCAAGTTCAGCCGTCTGGTCATCGGCAAACAGCCGGAGATCGCCGTGGACGGTCTGGCCGTCGCACCCGATACAATGGAGACATTCGTCGCATCGTCCGTGGAGGAACATCTCCTCACCCGGGCTTTGCTCCCTGCTGCGATGGAATTTGCCTCGGGTCTGAGCCAGGCAATGCAAACTGGCAATACGACCGGAATCTCGAACGGGCTCGGCGTCACCACTTTTTCTCACCTCAATCTACCCCAGGAGCTGGCAGTCGCCGGCGGCACCGCCGCCCAGGGTGTGCTGCGTATCCTCCAGCAGACGACGCCCCAACAGTCCACTGTCCGGCTCGAGCATAAGACCACGATCGGCGTGATTTTTGTGCAGGCGGTGCGTGAAAAAGTTTGAACTCTCACCGTCCGGCCCGACGCTCGGCGATGAATTGATGAGGTATCAGGTCATGTCGGGCAGCATGGAGCCGCACTTTACACTCGACGTCCCACGCCGGGCCGCCCCAAGGCTGGTCGTGGCAAGAGCTGGCGAGGCGGCCAGCGCGGCGGAAGACGGGCCCGTCGCAGGTGGCTTTTCACCCCCTGGCGGATCGGCATCGTCCGACAGCGAAGGGCATCCCCGCATCGAACCCGTGACCGACGCGCCTTCCCGCCGGGAGCAGATTGCCCGGATCTACACATGGAGCGTGACAGCCGGCCTTCTCTGCGGCGCAGTCTACCTGGGGTGGTCTTATGGGATCAAACCGCATCAGCGCGCGGCAAACGACGCGGCGCCCCTGCCTCTGACGGCAGGACCGGTCTCCGCCCCAGTCCAACGCACCCCGGCCGAGGCATCGATCGCCGAGATGATGGGCCATTCCGCTCCGCCTGCCTCGCAGAAGAGTCACAACAGCAATGTGCAGGCCCCTCCGGCCATTCCTGCCCCCCCTCCGGCAGGTCCGGCCGTCCGTGACAGGGTCGACCCGGCTATCCCCGCGACATCGGGACTGCCCGCTCCGGTCGCGGCACAGGCGGAGTTAACCGCTAAGCCCGTTGACGAAGGATCGTCGGCGCCGATGTCCGCAGCGCCGTCCCCCGCACTCGAACAGCGCCTCAACGATCTGGCCATGCGCCTGGTCCGCACGGAGGCGCTTCTCACCGCGTTGCGTGACGACGAAAAAGCAGAACGCGAAGCGTCCGACCGGTCGATCCAGAGCCTGCGGGAGAGCATCGGCGCGCAGTCCGTCCGCATCCAGGACCTCGGAGCACGGCTCGACAAACCGCAGGAAACGCAACAGCTTTCCGGCAGGCGTGCCACGCGCGTAAATGTGCCGGCCCCTCGCGAGAAGGATGACGGGAAAACGGAACGCGCCGAGGCTCCACCGTCACTTCCGCGCTATCATGTGGTAGCCGGCGGACCGGACATGGTCATGCTGCACGGCGTCGGAAACAACGACGCGACGTTCGCTCTCAGGGATATCGTGCCCGGATACGGCCATATCAATGCGATCGAGCAGGAGGGCGATCGCTGGATCGTCCGGACTGACAAAGGCCTGATCAAGTAGGCGCCGCAGCGATGCCCGGTCTCTACAGCTTTCTCCAGGATATCGGCGCCGGCCTCCTCTACTGGGTGCCGACCCTCTGCCTCATCCTGGGCTGCGCGACCATCTTCGGGGGGCTGGTGATGCTGCACGAAATAGGCCAGCGCAACGACACCTCCGTCGTGTCGCTCGGCAAGATCGTCGGCGTCATGTCCATAGGTGCTCTGCTGCTCGCTCCGGCCGCCACCGTCAATATGGTCGGACAGACTGCCGGCAGCAGCCGGCTGGCCCACATCGGCAGCGAGGAACGGATGCGAGCGGAAGTCCCCTCGGCCGATGAGCTCCAGGGCAAGAGCCTTGCCGAGATCGTGCGGGCGTTCCTCACCCCCATGGAGCCGTTTTTCGACGGTTACGGCATGCTGTTCATCATCATTGCCGCAATGCGCCTCAAGGCCCGGATCAAAGGTGTGCCGGGTCCGACATTGGGCGGCTGCCTGATCATGTTTCTCGGCGCGATCGCCGTCATCCATTTCGACGAGATCGCGCCGTGGGCTGTGACGCGATTGCGCCTCCAATAGCCCATCCACCCAAAATCCGATCCAGGAAGGACTCCAACATCATGACGATACTGACAAAAGCCCGGCTGGCCGATCGTGTGACGGTCGCCGGGGCCACACTCACCGTGGCGACCATGATGCTGGCAAGCACAGCACACGCGGACGACTTCGAAAGCTGGTCGCACAACGGCGCAACCAAGGTTGGTAACGGCTTCGAATACTGGCTCGGGGTGGCCTGCCTGGTCTTTGCGGCATGCGCCCTGTTCTGGGCAATCATCACCGTCCGCGCCCTGCTCAAGGGTGATAACCCCCGCCATGGCTGGGGCGCGGTGATCGGCAGTTTCCTGGCCGGTGCGATGGCGTTCGGGTTTTCCTATCATGCCGGCGTGATCACCTCCACCTTCTCACCGAACGGCATCGAAACCCGGACCCCGGGCAGCCAGATGGGGTTCGAAGGCTGACCGCCGGGCACGGAGCGTCACGGCATGTCGCTTTCCTCACGCCTCACGCGGAGGTTCTTTCCGCGAGGCGCCTCCGCGCCCCACCTGCCCGCGCAGACTGCGGGCATTACAGGCCCGGTTGCTGACTTCACTTTGCCCCTGGATCAGCTTCTTTCTGTCGCAAACGCGCATTCCTGGGTGGCCGCGCCATCCGGGGGGGCCGCGCCGCAATGCGCGTGCTGCGGGGCGCCAGGGACCTTCATACTCCAACGCCAACCGGTCTGCGTCACCTGCGCGTCCGTCTTTTCATTCGGCAAGCCAGGGCTCGACGAGCGAGCTGCGCTTATCTGGCTGCCGTGGTTCACACAGGGAGCGCTCAACCGGCTGGTGGGTGGCCACCTACAGGCCGCCCACCGGAACGTCGACTCTGGGAAGAGCAGCGCCGGCATCGCGCACCTGGACGAGGTCCTTCATGCAGCGAAGGATGCTGCCACGCGAAAGCTCGGCGTCCTCACGCCTTCGGCCCTGCTCGATGTTCTGGACGATCCGGCGACCCGGGCCGCGTTCGCGGGAAGCGGAATCCGGTTGCTGCCGCTCGGCGTCTGGCAGCGTGAGAACGGCCGCAACGCGTTTTTCGATGAAGGTCAGTCCACCGGGAGCGTCGACGCGTGAGGGGCATCGGCAAAGGTTCAGTCCAACAGGCCCAGGAGACCGTCCGCCGCTTCATGAAGTCGGCCTCTCCGCTCGACGGCATCCTGCGGGCGCTGTCCCGATTCAGCCTGACATTGAAGGGGCCGATCACCAGCTTTTGCAATCTGGCCACCAGCGACGGTGAGGCGCTGGTCGGGTTCGATGGCTCGTATATGACACTCGTGCGTGTCCATGGCATCCGGCGGATGATCAATCTCGCTGAAACCGAGGCCGCCGGACGCGACCTGCGAAGCCAGCTCTCCGCATCCTTCCAGTCCAAAGCGCACGCTCTCGATTTCTGCTATATTTCCGACCCCGGAAGCACCACGGACGCCATCACACGCTGTATCGAGGATGCACGGAAGATTGCACTGCGCATCGGCCTGGATTTCACTGATATCTTTGCGGAGTGGCAGCGTTATCTGCCCCGTTTTCTGCGTCATGAGGAAGTCTGGCTCGCCGTCTGGACCAAGCCGTCCGCGCTGGATTCGCATGAAACGGCCCGGGCAAAAGCCGGGCAGGATGCGGCGCGCAAGGCCCTCCCGCCGCTCGGCGATGGACAGAACCCTTCCCTTCTGAGTCGCGACCTGGCGATCCTGCACGCTGCGTTCGTGGAGCAGGTGCTGGCGACTTTCGACGCCAATGACGTGGATGCGACGCCGCTCGGGCCGAAAGACGCACTCAAGGCGATCCGGACGGTCATCTATCCTGAGACGCGCCAGGACGGATGGCGTCCTTCGCTGCCTCCGGATGACCCTCCGGTCACCATTCCAGACGAACGGCCAGAGACTGTAGACTGGGCGCTGTGGCCGCCCTTGCGCGAACAGCTTTTCATGGAGGAGGCGACGACGAGCGGTGTCTCCGCTGTATCTTTGGGAACGCGCTCCTGGCGTTCCCTTGACCTGGTCCTGGCCCCCGAAAGGGCCCTCCCGTTTCAGGAACTGGTCAGCGCCCTCAACACACGGGACGTCCCCTGGCGCGCAGGGATGCTGATCGAAGGCACAGATCAGAGCTTCATGGCGGTGAAAAGTGCCGCGGTGCAATGGGTAAGGTTCGGCGCAAACCTTGCGCGCGCGGACGCGTTTTCGGGCCTCGACGCACTGAGGAAGGCGCGTACGGACGAAATCGTGCGCGTGCGCACCACCTTTGCGACCTACGCGCCAAACGGCGACCGGCTGCTTCTCGATACCCGTCTCTCCCAACTCAGGCAGGGCCTATCCTCCTGGGGTGCCAGTAAGGTCTCACCCATGGCCGGAGACCCCGTCGCCGGCGTGTTGAGCAACGTCGCCGGGCTCGACACCGCTTCCACCGCCCCATCACACGCCGTGCCGCTGAGCCACGCATTAACCATGGCGCCCTGGGCACGCCCTGGTTTGCCGTGGACATCCGGATCCATGCTGTTCCGGACGCCTGACGGCACTCTTGTCCCAGTCGATCCGGGCGCAAGCGGTCGGCCGGCCACGCTGGATCTGTTCATCGCCAAGTCCCGCTCCGGTAAATCGGTGCTGTCCAACCGTCTTCTGCTCGGGCTCATTCTCAGCGCCGCCTCATCGACGGGCGACGGCTACCGTCTGCCCTTGATCGGCAAACTCGACTTCGGTGAAACCGTCGCCGGCCTGATCGACGTCGTTCGGGAGGGACTGCCGGCTCACCAGAAACATCTGGCGGCCTACTGCAGAATGGAGCTTGCGCCGGGCTACGAACTGAACATCTTCGACGTGCTCCCTGGTTGCCGCAAGCCGACACAGGGGCACCGGGTCTTCCTGGAAAACTTCCTGAATCTCTGGTGCGTCGACGAGAACGGCCAGTCCTATGAGCGCATGAGCATGCTCATCAACGCCGTCATCGATGTCGTCTACGACATGGTGTCCGACGAAGGGATCGGCACTTACAAAAAGGGGTATCGACGGGGCGTCGAGCGCGAGGTCGATAACGCACTCGATCGATACGGCGTCGACGTCGACCGGGATACGACCTGGTATGAGGTCACCGATCTTCTTTGCGACCGGGAAGAATGGCGTATCGCCGGCTTTGCCAGTCGTCAGGCCGTGCCGACCTTCGGCGACCTGCTGCAGGCCGCGAGCGACAAGCGGATCCTCGACGCGTTCGGCGAAAACGATCCCAGAGGCACCGGCGAATCCCTGCCCCGCGTGTTCGCGAGCTACATCGCGTTCTTCCGCTCCCGATTTCCCACGCTCTGCACGGCGACGACACTCGATCTGAGCGACGCCCGTGTCATCGGCGTCGATGTCGAGCGGATCTGTCCCAAAGGCTCCGGACAGGCGCAGCGCCAGACCGAGATGATGTGGCTGCTGGGCTTCCACATGGTTTCCCGTAAACACCTTACCGATCCGGCCGACGCCGATGCCATGCCGGCACGGGTACGCGATTACCATCGACGCTGCTTCGTGGAGTTCAACGAGACCTACAAGCGCCTGGAGGCCGATGAATACCATCTCACAAACCAATCCGACTTTGTGGGCGCGATGATGGAATTCATCGCGCGCTTCTCCGCCCGCTACCGCCTGAGCCTCGCCCTCACCAGCCAGGAGTTCGGCGATTTCGGGCAGTATCTCGTGGACAATGCAACGGGCATCTACATCCTGAGCGGCGCCACAGAGGATAATATCAACGCTATGCAGGCCAAATTCGGCCTGAGCGGCGCGTCCGTCTCGGTCATCCGCCACGGACTGAACGGCCCCGCCCCAGACGGGTCCGGATCGCCTTTCATCATGAAAATGCGCGTTCACGACAAATGGTACGAGCATCTTCTCGTCAATACGATGGGACCGATCGAGATGTGGGCCCTGTCGACGAACCCCCAGGATCGCGCGTTGCGCTCACGCCTGTATGCCCGGCTTGGCCCGTCAGAAGCTCGACGCCGCCTCGCTCGCGTGTTCGCCAAAGGGACAGCCGTCCCGGCAATCGAGGCGCGGATGCTCGCACTCCGGTCGACCGGTACCGACGAGGAACAGGCTGCGGCCGCAGTAGAGGTCATCGCCCAGGAAATCGGTGACGGTGTCGGGCTTGGCGCGGTGATCCGCGAAGAAAATGCGTGAGCGTGCGTCCAACTCTCACCGGTTGACCCGATACTCTGTGCATGAGTGTTGCCGCCCCACGCTTTGCCGTTCTGCTTGGACTGACCGCTTTCGCCGGATGCGGCGGGCGCGAGCTCCCGCCTGTAACCGTGACGGCACCCGGCGTCGCCAATCCTGAGTTCGATCTGCATCGTGCGCTCGACGACATCAAGACGTTCCTCAGCGACTTCAACGGGCGGCTTCCCACACCCGCGCGCGCCTCAGTCGCCCTTCAGGTCACGCAGCCGATTACGTTGATCGCGGGCTCGCAGACGACGACGGCCGCCACGCCCTTTATCCCGTCGCCAGAGGCGTCCCGCATGGCCTCCCGGATGACCGGCCGCGACGGCACAGTATGGTTTGCCTACCGCGACGGGACACCACACATCGGAACCCGCCCGGGCACGCTTTCACTTGTGTGGCTCCAGGCCGGTGAGACGGTCGGTCCCGCCCCCCTGATGGCTGATCCGTCGGCAGGCTGGTCGATCGACCTGATCCCCGGAAAGCGCGGCATCCACGCCGCCCCGGCGATCGCCATCCGGCAAACAGCCGGGGCGCGGAAAGCAGCGCTCCACATCACCACCTCGAAGCGGAGCTACGCGATTATGCTCGATCCAGACGCACCGGCTGCCGACACGAGGGTGCGCTTCAGCTACAGCGCCGACGATCCGAACCGTCAGCCGGATATTTCCGCTTTCGAGCTTTCCGCTCGAACCGGCGGTCAGCCGGCCAGGATCGACACCCTGCGTGTGACCGGACCCGCCGTGTCGTGGAGACCGATGCGGGTTTACCGGGATGGGGGAAGAACCTATATCCAGTTTCCGCCCGATGGCATCAATTCCGCACCACGCCTGGTCGTCGTCAGCCCGGCGGATAAAGACGCCCAGAATTACCACACCGTTGGCGATTCCTACGTGATCGACCGTCTGATTGATGACGGCATGCTGATCGGAAACGAGAGCGGGCATCCGACCATTCGCTTCACACACGGTGAAGCACCGTGATGCGCGGCGGCATCCTTGCGCCCTTCGTTCTTGCCGGCGCGCTCTGCGCCTGCGCGGACCAGACACGCCTGTCCGAGCGCTCCCACATTTCCGGAGCGAGCTTTCGCGACGTTTCGGCGCTGACGGTGTTCATTGCGGACATACTCGCTGACACCCTGCCTCCTGCCACCACGACGTTGCGGGTCATTCCGCTGAGCGGGGACGACCCGGACCACGCGGCGTTCCTGCTCGCCAATACGCTGCGCGAGCGCGGCTTCGCGCTTTCGCCCGATGGCATGCCCTACCCGGGCTCGCATTCCGTGCGCTACGCCGTTTCTCCCGTCGGGGGCAACCTGGTGCTGGAGCTCGACGCAGACGACGCCTCCACGACCTGCCTGTATGGCCATACACCTTCGGGCGCATTGAAGCCGGTCGGAAGCTGCACCTCGCGAAACGGCACGTCGCTTACACTCCGCATCCCGGCCATCGCGCTACCGGACCGCGAGCCAATGGCCCTGGCAACGGCGGCGCCTGCCGTCGCCACGCATCCGCTTCCATCGCAACCGCGCGGTCCGTTCCCGATCACTCCATCAGGCCCGGCCGAGGTCCCAACCCAGACGCCTGTGGTGGCGCCCCTCCCCCGCCCGATCATCACCCAGGCTCCGCTTCCGGTCTGGGTTCTGCTGAAGGGAGAGCCTGTCCGCGACCAGATGCTGGCATGGGGGGACAAGGCCGGATGGACTGTGATCTGGCCTGTCGACCGCGAAATGAACTGGATCGTCCCCGTGACGACCTCCTTTACCGGTCGATTCGATGACAAGGAGAGTGGACCGCTGGCCCAGGTTATCCGGACCCTCGTCGCCGAGGACAAGCCCGTGAAACTCGACCTCTATTACCCCAACAGGACGGCTGTGATCAGCAATACGGGGGTCGCGCAATGAGACTCTTACGCAAGGCGGCGGATACTGGTCTGTGCATCCTCATGCTTTCGACCGCCGCCGGCTGCGCAGATTTCGATGCCGCGCGTCACAAGGAACAGCACATCGCGGATCTCGCCGAGAAGCTCCGGCCCCCGAGCCAGCAGTTGGTGGCCTCGCATGATGTCCCCTATCTCATTGGCGAACCGCTCGGCGAAAACGCGGTCGTTCCTGACATCCTGCAATCTCACGCCTCAATCATGATCGCTCGGCCGGTCAGTCTTCGCGACGCCGCGATCGTCGCCAGCCAGCGGACCGGCATTCCCGTCTCGATCACGCCGGACGCCGAAATGGAGCTGGCGGTATCAGCCCCGCTTCCCACCGCGTCATCAGGGTCGGGCGGCGCGCTACAGTTCGACGGCGTCAACATTCCCCCGCCCTCGGCAGCGCTGACGGCCGCGATGCCAGCAGCTGCGCCGACATGGTCCGGTGCCGGCGTCTGGCTCGACTATCACGGAAGCCGGCTCGGCGTCTTCCAGGCCGTGGCCGCCCGGTTTGGCATCTCCCAGCGATACGAGGACGGACAGATCACGTTCTTCCGGACCCAGGCGAAAACATTCATCATCCCGGCGTTCAACGACCAGACCACGGATGGCGCAATGATCACCGCCTATTCGGGCGGCGGCCAGAATGGCGGCGGATCCGGCGGCATGGGCTCAGGCGGGATGGGATCCTCCGGCGGCGTCAGTTCGATGAGCTCCATGGGCTCCATGGGCGGGAGCAGCGGCAGTTCCAGTGGCGGGAGTTCGACCGGTGTCACGACCTATAGCCACCAGCGAACGAACAACCGCTGGGAGAACCTCTCCAAGACCGCAGAGGCGATCTCGGGCGGCGCGATCGTGCGCGCCGACCGTGATCTCGGCACCCTCACCGTCGTCGGCACCCCCAGCCAGGTACAACGCGTCGCAGAGTGGGTGAAGGATCTCTCCGACAGCATGATGCGTCAGGTCGCAGTCGATGTGCGCGTCTATACCTTCAAGGCCACGAGCGAGACAAACTACGGCTTCCAGCCCAAAGTCGCCGCCAGCGATACCGCCAAGGCGTTCGCCTCGTCCATGACACCGGCGGCGATCCCGACGATTCAGTCGACCGACGTCCCGTTCAGCTTCGGAGCGAACATCCTCGATAGCGCGAAAGGCGCCGGTGCCCGTTTCAAAGGGACGGAGCTGCTGGTACAGGCGCTCAGCGAGCTTGGAAATCTGACACAGATCTATGATTTCCCGGTTGTGACAACGAACGGCATAACCGTGCCTTTCCAGAACGGCGAGAACGACACCTATCTGCAAAGTTCCGGCGCCGTCCTTGCCGCGAACGCCGGCACCGCCAGCACCCTCCAGCCCGGCGTGGTGATGAGCGGCTTTAGCGGCAAGGTGACGCCGCGCATCGTTGGCAACAAAATCATCCTTCAGGGGACGTTCACCCTACAGTCAATCCTCGGCATCGGGTCGGCGGGCTCGGGTAACTCCAGTATCCAGACGCCGAAGACCGCTAGTACGAATATCGACAGCAACGTCGTGCTCCGCAGCGGCGAGACGCTCACCCTGACGGGATACATGGACGATTCATCCCAGCGCAACCGCACGGGGGCCGGCTCGCCTTTCTTCTGGCTCTTCGGCGGAGGCGGCGACGCCCAGAATGCAAAGAGCCGAGTCATCGTGACTGTCGAGGCCCACACGATATGAGCAATCGCCAGCACTCCGGCTTCCAGAAGCTCGGGACGCTACTACTTGGCCTGAGCGTGGGTCATCCCGCCCGGGCCGATATGCCGCCCTGTGCGGAGCGAATGATGCACGCTCCTCCCGGACAGGCACTTTCGGTAGAGGCTCTTTCCGTCAATAGAAGCTGCCTCGGCGAGCTGTCGATCGAGGCGGCTGCCGCCGACCTGAAGGCGCATATCGCTGACGCAGAGCGCAAGATTCACGAAAAGCCAGCCGCCGCATCTCCGCTCACCCAGCCGAGTGCACTCCCGATGGTGCCGCCGATGCTGGGGTTGCCCCCGACGACAGGCCCGCACGGTGCCCCGCAAACGCCGCCGGAAGTTGCTTTGCCCCGCATCGTGATGATCACCTCGGACGAAGGACACGCACAGGCCGTCCTGCGTCTGGCGGACGGCACAACGCCGTCTGTGACACAGGGCAGCCAACTGCCTGACGGCACGGTCGTTCATGCGGTGACGGAGTACGGTGTCGTCATCGAGCGTGACACCAAGCTGGTCCGTCTCGCCCCTGATGATGGGACCGCACCGCTTGCCCCCTCAGCGGGCCTGGGCCGCCCGGAGACCCGCTCGGGTGGGTACCGCCCATGATGCTCGCCCTGCGAACCGGCGCGACCACGTGGCATTTGAACGGCACCTGGGCCGTTGTCGCCTCGAAGCCCAGTCGCCGGATGTTGCGGCGTCGGGCGCGCGGACTTGAGATGACGCACTTCGTCGTCATTCCAGGTGAACGCTGGACCATTGGCTATTTCTCCCTTCCCCCGAAGACGCGACAGCGCGCCATCCGCCCGGGCGCGCTCGCGCTGGCCAGGAAGATTGGTCCGGACAAGCTGATCGAGGTACAGATCACGGAGGACCAGTTCTGGATCGTCGGCACCAATGCGCGGGGCGAGCTTGAACGATTTTCCGATAGCGTGCTTTCGGCCTCGGAGCGCGACGCGCTGGAGACGACCATTCCACGCGAAATTCTCGCCGGCCGTGAGCGGGTCGGCTATGGCGAGGCTGAAGATCTCCTCCAGGGCCTTGAAGGCGCGACTGTCCCCCTCGTGCCGGTTTCCCTGGAGCAGCCCATCGGGATCGCTGTCGGCAGTCTGGCTGCGGCCGGCGCTGTCTGGTGCGCCTTCGCGGTCTGGCAGCATCACAGAGCGATCGTCGCCGAGGAAGAACGGCAAGCACTCCTTCTTCTCGCGCGGCGCCAGAATGCCAATGCCCAACGCGTCGTCCTCCCGAATGTCTGGCTTGCAGCCTGCGAAGAAGCCGTCGGAGCCGACCTGCTGCGAAGCGGATGGGCCCTCACGAGTTGGACCTGCCAGCCGCAAGTGCTGATCAGGACCTGGACGCGTGACGGCGGCACGCTGGCGACTGCCCCAGGCGGCAAGCTCGATCCTTCTTCCCAGGGGAATACAATCACCGAGACTGTCCCCCTCAGGCTCACCTATTCCCCTGCGGACAGAGCCCCGCACAAGGGCGGGCTGCGACGCCTCATTTCGAAGCTACAGGAGGCCAATGTCGGCATTCAGCTCGGTTCCGTTTCACCGACCGATTTGAAGGCTGCCGTCCACTTCACATGGCCGGCCGAACCCAGCGGCACCGATTGGAACGGCATTCCCGGACTCGAATTTACCGAAATGTCGGCCGCTACGGGGATCGACGCACAAAACTGGAAGACCGCGCCGGTGACCTACACGCTCACCGCACGCGTATCCGGAGGAACGGATCCATGAGCTTCATCGGCACTGTTTTCGGACGTGGCAAACGCGGACCGCGCCGGCCGTCGGGTTTCGATCCTTATGGCCGACATCTTATCGGCAAGAACCTCGAGCGCCACGTCCATGTCGACGTCGAAAACCAAACCCTGTTTCTCGACGAGGACCGGCGCAGTAGCGACGAGATGCAGGAATGGCTAAACGCCCATCGCCGGCTGACCGGGGCTGTCTGGCCGGCAAAATGGGAGGGCATCGCCGAACTGACCGCCCGCAAGGCGTCCTTTCGCGAGATTACGGCGATCCGGGATCAGGCGGGAGAGGGCGCTGCGACCGCGCGCGAAGCCGGCCGGAAGCTGCTCACGATCGCAGCGGCGTTCCGGATCAGCGATATGCATTTCCGTCACGGCGCGACGCATACCAGTATCGAGATCCGCCTTCGCAAGAAAATCATGATTCTCAAGGAAGTCTCACGCCATGAGGGGCGACAGCTGGAAATCGCGATCTTCAATCTGCAGTCGAGCCGCAAGAACACCTACTCGGAAAAGGATCCGCAGGATGGCGGCATCACCGGCGATGCCCTGCCCGGCACGGGTCTGGCCAACGTACGCATCATTCGTGGCCCCTCCTACCCGCAAATGGACGGCGGAGGCTTCATGTCGCTGCGCTTCCAATACAAGGAGGGCACGGGTGCCCGCCCGGAGATCCCCCCCGATATCATCCTGCGCTCGCCGAAGAAGCCGGAGGTCGATATCGAGGCGGAACTCCTGCCAAAAGGGTTCTCCCCAAGGCAGATAGACCTTCTGAAGTATCTGTGTTCGTTCCCCGCAGGGTTCGTGGTGCTGACCGGACCAACAGGCTCCGGAAAATCAACGACACTTCTTGCCCTGAGCCGTCATCAGGCCAGGATCGATCCGCACAAGCGCCTGATCACCATCGAACGCCCGGTGGAATATTTCATGCCGTGGGCCGTCCAGCTTGAGGTCTCGAATACAGACGACACCGAGCAGGCTCAACGCGAGTTTGCCGAACATGCCCGCAACATGCTCCGCATGGACCCCGATCGCGTGGTCATCGGTGAAATCCAGGACGTCGGCGTGGCGCTGGTCGCGGTCACACTGGCGCGGACAGGGCACTCAGGCTTGACCACCCTACACGTTGACGACGCCTTCGACATTTTCCCCCGCCTCGAGGACATGGACAACGATCGCCTGAAACGCCAGGTGATCTGCGACACATCGCTGTTCCGCGGCGTCGTGGCCCAGCGCATTCAGTCGGTGCTCTGTCCGCACTGCAAACTGCCCTGGGAGCCGGACGATCCCCGCATGCCGAGCGTGAGCCGCGACGCGCTCCGCAGTTGGGGCGACACGTCCGGGGTGTATCGCCGGAATCCCGACGGATGCGACCACTGCAACCACATGGGGAATGACAGCCCCACCGCCGTCGCCGAGGTCGTGGTCGCCAACACCGAACTGATGAGCAACGTAATCCGCCATGGGGTGGAAATCGCACGGCAATGGCACCGTGCCCGGCCGGACGCCGATACCACCATGGTCGAAAAATCGATCGCGCTTGCCTTTGAGGGCCGCGTCGACCCGGCCGACATCATCGGCGAAGTCGGTCAGATTCCGTTTCGGGACGAGCTGGAACAGGAGCGTCGCCGAGCGACCGCCGCACGCGCTGCCCGCGACGCCGGGACAAAGGAGCCGGCCCCATGAGCTTCGAACTCGTTCCGACCGACACCTTTGGAAGCAGGACGCTCGCCCAGGCGGACTGGTCCGAGCGCTTCCTGCTGAAACTCAATTTCGGCTGGCGCACGCGGGCCGATCTTTACGAGATGATGGCCCTGCGTCTAGGCGACGGATCGAGCCATACCACGCCAAGCCGGCTGATCCTCCAGTATATCGGCCGGCTCAAGCGGCGCACCTTCATCTCCGGCATCCTCGCCCGCGGGACAATCGACGTCCTGGAGCGGGTCTATTCGGAAATGGAGGACCATTCCCGCTCGTTCGCAGATGCCATGGCACCCCTGATCCCGGCCGACGAATATGGCACCCTCGTCGCCGGCGAACGGGCTCGGAACCTCGGTGAAATGCTTACCCTGGCCGTCGAGCGTCGCGAGATGGCGGACCGCATCGTCAGGGCCGCCCGCAAGCCGGCGTTGGTGATCGCACTGTATATCGCCATGCTCCTGGCCACCGTCATCGTGATGGCGGCGACGGCCCTACAGGACATCGTGGCCCTGGTGCGCAGCATGGGCGCCAGGCCGACATTCTCTCTCCGCCTGGTCACGAGCGTCACGGATATGGCCAGCGGCTCAGCCCCCTACTGGGCCACAGGCATCGTGTTCGTCTCGATCATCGCCGTTGTCATCAGCCTGCGTCATCTGACCGGCGCCTGGCGCGTCCGGCTGGAGATGATCCCGCCCTGGTCGACCTACCGCAATATCCAGGGCTTCCTCTGGCTGACGACGTTCGTGATGCTGGTCCGCTCCGGCGAATACGACACCAACGTCCTACGCGACCAGATGCAATATGCCTCTCCGTGGCTGAAGGAGCGCCTGGAGGCCCTGCGGGAGAAGATGCTGCACCACGCGGTGCTGCTTCCCGAGGCTCTGGAGGAGATCGGCTTTCAATTTCCGTCGCCGGAATTGATCGATGACATCAGCAATGTCTGGGGCGTTACGCAGAACGCCTACGACTACTTGCTCGTGCAGTCGCGCAAATGGTCGGCCGAAATCGAAAGAAAAGCCATCCGGCTTGCCGATCGCGTGATGGTCATCGGCACACTCGCGATGTGGATTTGTGCCGGCCTCCTCTATCTCGCATCTCAATCGATGATCCCGGTCGATGCATTCGGGGGGTGATCAGCAGAGCACACACCGGCGAGAACAGGCGACCGGTCCACCTAAACCTCCTAACGCAAACATAAAACTCCGCTTTCTCGGTCAGAAAGGACTTAGTCTTATGGAAAGACTTATCGCAATCATCGCAGCCGCGGTTATCGGAACAATTGGCCTCGGCTATGTCGCAGAGAACACCGTTCTCTCCTTCATGCACAGCGGGACCGAGGCCGCGATCGCACAAGCCGGCGATATCTGGTCCCAGACGCGAGCCGTCTACGGCACCACCGTGGCGGGCGGGCAGACAGATTTTACGCCCATCAACAACGCTGACGCGATCAAGGCCGGCATCGTGCCGGAGAAGTCAAGCCCCGATGGACAGACCATCCGAGGTCCCTGGCAGGGGTCCACGATCGTCCTCACCGGGACGACGAACACCCTCTATGAAGACTGGAACGGCGTCCCCTCGTCGGCTTGTGCGCGTTTTGCTTTGTCTCAGCCAACAAATGGCGTGTTCGTAAATGGCACCTGGATCGTGGAGACGGGCGTTCAGACCGGCGCCTCGTCGGCTGTCGCGCAAGCCTGCAACCGTGGCAGCACGGACAGCCTGAGCGAGGTGAAGTTCAGCTTTACCGAGACGACAGGTCAGTAACGGCAATGCTCGGCCAGCTTCTTCTCCCACTCGCACTTGTCATGATCCTGGGTGCGCTCGCGCTTGAGCAGCGGGTCATGAATGACCACCACTCCGGGGTGACGATGGATGAAGATGTGGTGGCTGACGGCTTCCTCTCCTACAAGCGGGCCGTGCAGGCTTATGTGCATGAGAGTCCCGGCATCACCGGGAGCATCTCTCTTGCGAGCTTACCCACCGCCGACATCACTGGGGCAACCTCGGCCATGCACAGCATCGTGCAGCGTAGCGCGGCCGGCACCACAATCCAGACCTGGTGGGATGGTGCCGGATCCGCGCGGCTTGCGGCCCTGCAGCGCCTCTCTGAGGGCGATATCGCTATCGGCCTGTCGAATGGGTCCACATGGCAATCCCCGGCAGGTGGCCAAATGGGCGCCCTGCCCGTTGCCGTGGCTGCCGGCGATGTCGTGTCAGTCGTCACCTTCACCGGAACCGGTTTCTGATGGGCTCACTCGTCTCTATCCTCGTCTCGACCGTGATCGGCGCTTACATGATCGGCCACCTCGCCCTGATGGTCGGCGCCGGTCACGAGCGCGCTCTCCAGGCACAGACTTCCGGGCAGTTTCAGGATCTTCTCACGGCAGCCCAAGCCTATCTTGATGCCAATCAATCGGCGCTGGCCAGCCTGGTGTCGGATGGCGCCCCCCATGAGATTGCGTTGTCGAGCCTGAATCTGCTGCCGAACTTCCGGGTTCTCAATCCCTATGGGCAAACCTGGCACGCCTATGCCGTGCAACCGACATCGGGACAGGCCGATATCGCGATCATCACCACGGGGGGCGCACAACTCAATCTCAAGACGCTTGCCGGCATCACGAATATTTCCGGCAGTCACTCCGGCTATGTGGGGCCGGACAATGTCACACCGGCGGTCAACAGCCATACCGCGGTCGGTGCCCAAGGAGGCTGGCAGATGGCCCTGGGCGGCACGTTCCCAAACCCAGGTGCAGGGCATCTTTACGGTCTGGCGTCGGTCACGACAGGCGCGCAGGATAATTCAGATGTGCTATATCGGGACAACGTGCCCAATCATCCCGAGCGCAATACCATGGCTGCCAATCTCAATATGGGCGGCAATGACATTACGAACGGTGCCAGCGCGAGCTTTTCCGGCCGGATCGGGACATCAGGGATTGACCCAAATGCCTTGCCGCCTGGGTGGGGAGGCGGGCTCGCAACCCTGGATGTGGCGGCCCAAGGGACGATCGGCGCCGGCCCAAGCGGACAGTTCCCGGCAAGCTGGATCAACAGCAGCGGCAACGGCCATGTCGATAATCACTTCGACGCGCGACAATTGGAGGGCGGAGCGGGCGATCCATTCGGTCCATGGACAGGCGGCCTGAAGCTCGGAAGCAGCTATGTTTACGGCGACGCATCCACCCTGAATCTGCGCACTCCGGGCGGCATCTCCATTCAGCACACGGGCTCGGGCGCCGCTGCCGACATCAGCCAGGTAGACCACGTCTACGCACAGAACAGTATCAACACAAATACGGACATGTACGCCGCGAGGTCCCTGATAATCGGGACCGCTGCGGGCGCCTATCAGGGCAATTCCTGCGCGCAAAACGCCTCCATCGCCGCACAGGCTGACGGAAGCGGTATCATTCTCCATTGCGAGAACGGCAAATGGACGACTGGTAAGCAGCCATGGCTGCATCGCGCCACATGCCCTGGATGGGACAGTGAAAACACCGTCAGTCATCAGAATCTAAGCGGCGACCCTCTTTACAGCAGCAACGGAGACGCCGAGTTCGTCACCGTCACGGGCACCGGCATAACCTACCATAATGGATACGCGACGCAGTTCGCCGCCTACGTCGATGGGAATCTTGTTGGCCTGTACCACCACGAAAGTGGGGATACCTCTATGGAGGTAGCCTCCGCGCTTACCTTCGTGGTACCTTATGGCTCGACGTGGTCGGTCGTCGGCTGGGGACGCGAAATTCCATTAACTTGCCAAGTCTACCAGTAGTCCAGACATGCCTCTCCTTCCCCCCTGCGCGCATGTTGCCGAGGTCGCCTACTCCGTCCCCGTAAAAATATTGGAGACCGTTGCGGCACATCGGCGCGACGGAATCGGGCCTCTCGGTATCCAGCCGGCGTGGATGGCCATCCTCCAGCGAGCGGGATTCGATCCCCAACTCATCCAAGGGCAGGCATGCTGGGGTATCATCGCCGGCGCGTGGATCATTGCGCGCGCTGGCGGCGCGAATCTTTCCGAACGCCACCACGTTCAGACGAGCCTGCTTCAACCCATCCTTGGGCCGCCCGGACTCGACGCATGCGTCAGCAACGCGGCAGGTGCCTACCACATTCCCGAACCGATTTACCGCGCAGTTCTGAAGACCGAGAGCGGCCAAGTCGGCAAGGTCGTTTATAACAAGAATGGCACGTACGACATGGGCATAGCCCAGATCAACTCGTCCCATCTCCCGGAACTGGCCGCAATGGGCGTAACCCGGGACCAGATCATCAATAACGGCTGTCTGAACCTGCATGTCGGTGCATGGATTCTGAGTCGCGAACTCGGTGGTGCGACGCTTTCAGCGCCCGCAGACTTCTGGCGCCGCGTCGGAAATTACAATTCCCGCACGCCAAGGTTCAACCAGGCCTATCAGGCAAAGGTGTGGAAGAACCTTCGCCAGATGGCATCGTCGCGCTGAGCTCCCGTCGACTCCACGCCAAGCAAATTTTCGCGGCCACCGTCCGCAACTCTCACCACTTCATGCTCCACTGCTCACATGAAGCGATCCCGTGCCCGCATTTTGCTCTACGTCTGCGTCGCCGCCCTTCACGGCTGTGACAGCGCCCCCGTTTGGCCCGCGCCACCTTTGCAGCAGCAAGCCCACCATATCGCCCTACGGCTCGAACGCACCGGACATCCGCGCTTTCCGCTTGCACGTCCGGACGCCGCCCTGCCGCCGGAACTGGAGCGGCCGATGTCCTGGCACTGGCGCGGCACATATGCCGACGCCGTTGCACTTCTCGCCGGCGCGGCCGGCTACACGCCAGTCATTCCCCCGGCACCGGGCCTCGCACCTGAGATCGCCGTCGACCTCAATCACGTGACGCTTCACGACCTGATCGACGAGGTAGCGGCTGCCGGCGCCGACTATGCACTGCTGCAAACCGACATCGCGCAGCACGAGCTGCGTGTGGCATGGCGCAGGAGGATCCTCCGATGAAACTCGGAAACAGGGCCGTGCTGTTCGCCGTGGTGGTCTCGGTTACGGGATGCGGCGTCTCGCATCAACCACTGCCGTCGGCCGATGTCGCGCCCCCATGGCCTGCCTCGAATCAGGCTTCGGCCGAGGCGGCGTCGCCGATCGACAATCCGATCAGCGGTAGCCGCGAGGCGCCCCAGGCCCAGGATATCCCGAGCCTTCCATCCCTGGAATCCGTGATGAATGCCCGACCTGGATACAGCCCCGCGCACGACGACGATCCGGGGCGGCTGTCTGCCGTAAAGCAGGCCGCCTGGGCCGCTGGTGCGACCTCGGGCCTCGCGGCGGAATCTCTCGCCATCAAGGTGATGCTCGACCGCAATGCCAGGCTGCTCGACGAAATCTGCGACTTCCGCTCGCTTGTGCTGCCGCAGGACGGAACAGGCCTGCTCCTCCTGCCTCCCGTCATCTCGGAGGCGGAAATGGACAAGGCCATCGATCCATCCGGCCAATCGGCATCGGAGGCCGACCATGTCTATCGCCGTCTGCAGAAGGCGCAACTCGTCGCCCGCCCCCCCATCTGGCAGAGCTGGCTGACACCCGCGGTGCAAAGCCCCCGCCCGACGCCGGAAAACCTACTGCCACGCACCCCCAAAGAGGTCGAAGTTTGGCGGCAGGCCGCAGCTGAAGGCTGGGCGGCGGGCACCGGGCAGGCTGTCGACCAGTTCCGCAACGATCTCGCGCGCCTGAAGCGCGACATCATGGGGATGGCACGGTGGCGGATCCTCGTCGCCGAGGGCAAGGCCACGCCGGGCGTATTCCAGGTCACCAGAAAGCCCGTCTCAGGCGACGAGAACATTCGGATCGAAAACCGCGACGATCTGCGGGTCCGTTCCTCCCCGGGGCTCGTTGCCGGGTCCGCGCCGTGACCGGGAACCGCAGCGCCAGCGATCCCGGTCGCTTTGCCACCGCCGTCATGGCCGCCTTCGCGCTCGTCGGCGGCCTGTCGTATGAGGCATGGACCTTTTATCATGCCGAAATATCCAGGGTGGTGGTCGACCTGAAGCTGCTCGAGTTCCGGGGGATGGCCACCCTCTTTCCGAAGGCCGACCCCTATCACGATGCGCTGCGCCGCATGCACCCTGACACGGTGACCGCCCATGGCATGTGGCGGATGCTCACACAGACGGGAATGTTCTACCGGCCCGCGACATCGACATTACTGCTCGCCTGCGCGTTCGCGTGCGCGCTTCGTGCGGCCAGCGTCCGGTTCGGCGGGCGCGTCGACATGACGGTTCTTCAACGCCTGGTCGCACAGGTCCATCCTATCGGCGCCGCCTGGGTTGGCTATCGCCTGCCGCCACGCACGCTGAACCCGGGCGAGCGCGTCCGGCCGCTCGATCCCCCTCTGAAGCCCAGGGAATGGACCGCCCGCTTTTGCGTGAGGGATGGAGCGTTTTCCCCCAGCGACGCCTCTGCCGCGCTGACGCGCCAGTGCGGGACACCTTGGACGACGCTGGAAGACGCCTCTCCCGTGGTTCAGTGCCTCGCGATGGCCTTCATACTTCATCATCGTCTCAAGACCAGCGAAGCACGTAAGCTGCTTGAAACCCTGTCGCTATCGGTACCCCACCCGCAGGCTGACCGCCTCCACGGCCCCAGAAAGCCATTCACGCCTTCACGCGCCTTCAGCCGAAAGATGGCAGCGATGGCCAAGGATGCCTCGTCGAAGTGGCCTGAGATCAAGGCGCTTGTCCCCCGACACCACTATACGACTGGCGTGCTCCTCACCTTGCTCCAGACCGCCCGCAGGGAGGGAAGCCTGCTGAATCCTGGGCTCTTCTCCGCCGTCCAGTTCTATGACCGGTCGCTATGGATGGTGCTGCAAGGGGTCTCGTTTCCGCCGGACAAGGGACCGATCTGGGGAGGTGCCGGCACCAGTGACGTCGAAGCCCTTGGGGCCCTGGAACATTGGGAAGCGGAATGCATCGCCGGTGCTGCGATCGCGAGACCGATGCAGGCCAGAACACGAGAAGCGCTGCAGAACCTGTACAGCCGCGAAGCCAGGGAGAACACCGATGGTCCTCTCTGACATCAACGCAAGAGCCCTCACGTTTCCCGACGACGCCGGGCAGTATCCAGTGGAGGCCCTGAGGCGCCTTCTCGCCTGGACCTCATCAATCGACGCGTCCCGCGTCGAACTGCGCAGCGACTCACCCGTCATGATCCGGCGATACAATGTCAATCACGACGTGACCCGGGACCGGCTCCGCACCGAAGAGGTCGAGGCGATCCTGGACAGCCTCTATGAAGGCAACGGTGCGTCATCGGGCGTCAAGCGTAAGCGCGCGATGGATTTCAGTACGGCGATCCTGCCCGACGGCCATCGCGGGCGACGGTATTCCTATCGTATCAACGCACATGCCTGTCAGGTCGGCGTCAAGCCAGGCATCTCCGTCGTGATCCGGCCCCTGGTCGACGTACCCCGCACCAAGGAGGAACAGGGCGTCGAACCGCTGCTGGATGAAGCCATGGACGGCGGACCCGGCCTCTACTGGATCACCGGGGGAACCGGCCATGGCAAGAGTACGCTTCTGGGCGGCTTCGTGCGGTCCTGGCTCGAGAACCCTGCTCTCGATTTCAATATCCTCGAAGGCTCCGCCCCGATTGAGATCCTTTATGACCTCATCGCACGTAAGCGCAGCACCATCTGCCAGATCGACATTCCGACGAACCTCGAAACCTTCAAGGATTTCATCGAAACGTCGGCGCGGAAGGAAGCGACGCACATCATCGTCCAGGAGGTCCGCGACGCAGGCACCATGATGGCGGCGATCCAGGCCGGCATCATGAATCACCGTATGCTCGCATCCCTGCATACCAACTCGATCCGCAGCACCATCGGGCGCATCAACAGCCTTTGCCCACCGGACCAGCGCGAGGACATGGCGAATAACGTCGCCGAACACTCGCGGGTCATCGTCAATCAGCGACTGGTCGAGTCACGCGACGGGAAACGCATCGCCATTCGTGAATTCGTCCGTGTCGATCGTAGGCTGCGCGACAGCCTCTTCGATAATCCGGTACGCCGCTGGAGCGGCCTGTTCAAGGACGCCATCGCCGACCGGGGACAGACATATGACGTTTCGATCGCCCGTGCCCTGAAAGCCGGGCTGATCACCGATGCGGTCGCCGACCGGGCTTCAAGGGAGGATGACTGACATGCGCGCATATTGGCGATACACGGCCGAGCCACTGACATTCTTCATTGTCGATGCTCGCGCACTGATCTTTCTCCTGATCCCCATCATCACGTGGGACAAATGGCTCACGATCATATCCGGGGTCCTTGTGCTCGTCTTCTCCGGGCTCGCATTCTTCAACATCACGCCGGTCGTCTTCGGCCGCATCCTCCGGGTGTGGGTCGTCGGCCCGGTCAGAACGCACATTCCATCCTACCGTAGAAGGCATTACGTCCGATGATCGCGATTGCGCTCGACGTCATCCGAAAGGATATCTCCGAATGGATCGGACGAAACGCAGACGGTTTCGGCTATCATGAAATCGACGGCACGTTCCATGAACTGGATCCGGAAAATCCGGATCTCACTCCGCTGTTTCTGATCGCGGCCGACCGTATCGAGCGTCGCGAAGGGAATATCGGTCTCGACCTGGCATTCTCGCCTTCGCCGCGATCGATCACTGGATACCGTCTCGAGGAAGCTGCCGTTCCATCGGTCGGCGTATTCTCGCTCGTGCTCGATCGCGCTCTTGCCGCAGCGATGGACTGTCATCGCCGGGTCGACATCCTTCAGCTCGCGGGGCTCGTGCCCCATGAAGGCTAGGTTCTTCGCCTGGCGTGCGATGCTGCTGATGATTGCAGCGACCGCATCGACAGCCCCCAGACATGCGGGCGCGACGTCCCCCGAAGAAATCCGGCGTTGCCTCTACGCGGCAGCTTCGGTGCATCGTGTTCCGCCCAATCTCCTGTACGCGATCCTCGTTGTCGAAGCCGGCCGACCCGGCGCCGTCAGCCAGAACAGCAATGGCTCGTTCGATATCGGTCCCATGCAGGTCAACGATTACTGGCTGCCCGCCCTCATGACCCACTGGAGCACGACACGGCAATCGGCCTACCTCGCCCTGCGCGACAGCGTCTGCGCGAATTTCGAGGCTGGCGCATGGATCCTGGAGCGGGCAATCCAGGAAACCAGTGATTTCTGGGATGGCGTCGCGCGGTACCACTCCCACTCCGGCCCCGAGAAGCAGCTTTATCTCGGCCGTCTGGCCAGAGCGTTCCAACAGATGGAGCGTAATCGCAACCGCCCGGCCATCGAAGGCCCCTCGCACAAGAAGGATTCATGATGAACATGACGATCTCGGGTCCGGTCCAAGACCTCAAGTCCACTATCCGTCCGGAAGGCACGATCGAACTCGAGTTTCGACATGCGTCGGACTCCCCGTTCTCGCAGCCGATCATCGTAACAGTGGGCCCACAATCGCGTGCCGGAAGTCGCGATCTCGTCGAGAACTCGCCGGCACATCCTGAGGTTACGTCAGGGACGGCCCGGACAATCCGCGCCCGACGCGCGCGCTGGCTTGTTCTCACCGGCGCTGGCGTCAGTCTTGGTGTGCTGCTTTCCACCTTCCTGTTTCATCGTGACGGACCGAAAGACCGGACATTGCCCTTCCCGCCGGGCATCGGCGGGTCGGCCCATGCCCTTTCTGCCAGGGGCGACGGAGGGGTTCTCGAGGGCACCACACGTCGTCCGCCTGCCCCGACCCAGCCCGCGCGAGCGTCGGTGCCCGACTTCGGCATGCCATGAAGGAGCTCAATATACAGGGTCCTCTTGACCGCCACCTCGTTGCCGACACCGGCTACTACCGCGACACACGGCGCCCTACTGCCAAGCTCTGGGAGTTCTTGGGGCAGCCTGCATCCGCCGTCGTTCCCGCAAGCCTGGCGATCGCCGGCTATGTCGTTCCCGCACTCGCGGATCTGACGTTCGTCGCCGGAGGAATCTTCACAGGCTTCGTCCTCGCGCGCCGTCCGGTTCTGCCGATGCGCATGCCGGCATTTTCGCGACGCAGGGATCCCGTGTTCCCGCTGCACAATTCGAAGCGGCCCGGCCCCGCCAAGGGCGACATGCTGCTCTTTCATGACCGGATCACCCGCCAACAGGGATGGATCGCGACCGAAGACGCCAAGACCCACATCGAACTTCCGGGCAGCAGCAACAGCGGCAAGACAAACTCGCTCTACGTAATCTTCGCCAACCTGGTCGCCCACGGATCGGGCTTCATCATGGTTGACGGCAAGGGCACGAATGCCACGTGGGCCGACACAGCCACGTTGATGCGCCTCTATGGCCGCGAAGGCGATCTCCGTATCCTCAACATGGTCGTGGCCAGCGGATCACGGGAATCCCATACCTGGAACCCCTTCGCCCACGAGAACGCCGACGCCATACGCAATCTTCTGATGACGCTGTTCATTCCGGAAGATACCGGCTCAGGGGCGGAATCGCAGAAATTCTTCACCGCGCGGGCCACGGATCTCATTACGGTCATGAGCGACGTCGTCGTCTGGATGCGCGACGTCTACGGCCTACCGATCAACCTGCCGACCCTGCGCAAACTGACCTCCGAATTCGAAAGCCTGATCCTGCTCACGCCAGAGGACGGCGCGGAGATTCCGTATCCGAGAGTCAACTACTGGGACAACGGGCGCCGTGAATGGCGTATGGTCACGCTAGCGCCCGAAACGTTGCCCGATGGCAGGCGAATTCGGGTCTTCCCTGAGAGGCTGAGTACCGCGATCCGCGCCTACATGGCCGAAACCGGGGGCTACAGCAGAACCAAGGGCCTTGACGCCCAGTCCAAGGTCAGGGAACAGCACTCGTACGTCGTCGGCGGCTTCGGCGCGACGTACACGCAGCTCAGCAACACGTTCGGCCACATCTTTGACGTCGACGACGGCGATATCAACATCCGCGACATCATGTTCAATCGTCGCGTCCTTCACGTCGTGCTGCCGAGCCTTGAGAACGACCAGAAGGTGAACGCGCGTCTCGGCCGCTTCGTGACGAACGCGATCCGCTACGGCATGGCTCCCGCCATCGGCGGCCAGCTTGAAGGTGAACGCAAGCGCATCGTGGATAACCGGATCTCGGCCGCGCACACAGTCTTCGGCGTCGCCTTAGACGAACTTCCGCAATACGCCTCCCAGGGGGCGGATGCCATCGCCGCACTCGCCCGCGAGATCAATTTCATGCTTGTGCTGGCGTTTCAGGAAATCAGCTCACTCTACGCCCAGATGGGCAAGGACCGGGCCAACGCGCTCCTGTCCAATCCGCGCCTGAAGATCATTCACTCGCTCGAAGACGCGACCAGCACGAAAGAATGGATCGAGAGCGGCATCCCGAAGGTCCAGGTGTCGGTTAATGCACGATGGCAGTTGGGTGATCTGTCGGGACAGTATTTCGACCCCGGCCAGGCCGATGTCCGGGAGATGCCGGCATTCACCTGGCGCGACATCGTCAGCCAGAAGCGAGGACAGGCAATCATCACGTTCTTCGGGCGCCGTGTCTTCGCACAGATGCTGGATCTGAAACTCGACAGTGGGGGCTATCTGCGCGTGCCTGAGAAGCTCACACGCGCCCCGAATTGCGGACCCGGCACAGGAGACAAAGCGGCCGCCATGTCAACACAGACCGCCCGAAATGCGATCCTGAAGGGCGCAGTGGCCCTCACCCCCGAAGACCGCACTAAACCGGCCGGCCAGATCGGGCTGCTTTGCGATGCCTATGCCCGCGCCATCAGCCAAGACCTCTCCCCGATCGACGAGGCCGGCGTCGTTCACGATTACCTGGCGCAGGTGCTTGGCGTGCCGGCGGGCAGACCGGAGGTGTCGTCCCCGCCTGAAAAGGCGAACCAGGAGCCGCCAGCCGCGGCCTCTCCCGCCGCTGCGGCACCGACCGAGGCCGCTGCGCCTCCCGCGACGGAGGATCACGCGGTTGCCGACGATGACTCCGCCGGCAGCGCTGTGCCGACGCCGGCGAAGGAAGGGCCTGTCGCCCCCTTCCAGGTCCTGGTGGAAGCGTATCTGAGAGTGTCAGGTCGGGACCCCGTCCCCTCGAGAGAGCCGACCAACGCCCCAGACTATGAGTTTGAGGCGTCCGCTGAAGCATGAGCGCACGGATCGAGCGATCCTACATTGCCGGCGCGGGCCCTCGTCCCCTTTCCTGCTCCTGCTGCCGCTCCAGTTCGCTCTGACGGGCACGGGTTTCTTCGGCCTTGCGAAGCGCGGTCTGCCGCTCCAACGCCTCTCGCAGCTCGCGCCCGGTCTTGCGCAGCGAGTATCCGAGATCACACAGGACAGCCGGCTCAACGGCAGCGACTTCCTTGGTGGCGGCGCGGTTGCGATACTCCTCCGAGGGATCCCGCTTCTGACCGAACATACGTTCACGCCGCTCGGCAAGCTTGGCCGCCAGCGTCAGGATACGCTCGAGTTCCTTGCGTGACGCCAGCAGATCAATCCCCAGCGCCTTGTATTCATGCCGTGCCAGATCCTTGATCGCCCTCTCCCAGAGGTCGGCGAGCGTTACCGGAGTCGGATCACCCAGCGGCCGGGAATGTTCCTCCGCTTCGCGCAACGCGGCTTCGGAGATCATCGTCCAGCACCGAAGGATGTGCCGGCTCTCCGCCACGTAAGCACGGAACCCTGTCATGCTCCCCGTTCCCCGAGGCATCGCGTTGATGTGCTCGTCCGAGGTGATACCCTGAGCGGAATCGATCGTCATGGCGTAACCGAACCCGAGGCGCGTCCGATCCGTTTTCCCAGTCGGATCGCGGAGCGCGTCCAAAGAGATCGTCGCCTCGACACCATCCCGGTTGCGCAGGCGCAAAGTCTTTTCGTCCCACCCCAGCACGGTAACGAAATCGCCATTAGAGCCGAACGTCGTTCGCCCGTAGCCGTTCGGTGTCGGCACGTAGATCCGATCGAACAGCCGCACCCGGTCGCCTTGGACGATCGGCAGGTCGAACGTCTGCCCCCGCTGATCCACAGCAGCGATGACCCGCTCCGGTCCGGTCAGTTCGCCACGCGCTTTCAGCCGATTGCGAATGGCAAGGCTGATCAGCGCCGCGTCCTCGTTGGTAGGAACGGAAATGGTGATCCCGCGCTTGGCGCCGCCGGCGGCGAGCACTTCCCTGCGCCTCAGATAGAACTCGGCAATTTCTGTCACCACCTGATCCAGATCGCCGCCGACCAGGCGCACCGTGCCGTCGGTCCGTTTCATCGCCAGAGCCTCGCTCACCCGGGCGACATCGCGTTGTCGCTGCTCGTCCTCCGAAATTGTGACGTCACGGCCGTTACTCCGGAACATGCCGGCAATCGCTCTGTCGCGGGCATCCCGCTGCCGCACGGTCGTGAGGATTTCGGGCGTTACCTCGGGCGGCAGATGACGCAAAAGCAACTCGACCGCGTCGCCGGCGCCGATCGACTGCCCCTGCTCCCGATCGCCGATCAGACGCAACGCGAAGCCCATCTGCTTCTGGTGCTGCAAAAGCCGCAGCATCTGCTCTGGCGCCACCTGACTCACCTCGTCGATCACCAGAACACTCTTGCTGTCGAGAGCAAGCCTGCCCCGGTCCAGATCGTTCAGAAGCTTTGTCATGGCAAACGCGCCGTCCAGGCCTGCACCCTTCATGTTCTCTGCCTGTTGCCAGGCCATGGCGGCACCGAACACCTTACGCCCATCCTGGTGCCACGCGTCGCTCAACACGCTGAGCATGGCCGTCTTCCCCGAACCCGCCACCCCCATCAGGAACGCAATCTGCTTCGCGCGCCCGAAATGGTGAATCATGTTAAGCTGCGCCTGACCATGAATCGCGTTGCTCTGAAAATCCAGGTTCGAACGGCCGATCGCCGCGCGAATGCTCTCAACCGACAGGGCGCCGCCCTGTGCCGCGACCGCTTCCGTGAGAAGCGCCTCCACCTCCCGTTCAACGCGCAACTGACGGGAATTCGTCACCCGGACGCGGCCATGCCGTTCGCGGATGTGCAGAACGCTCTGTTCCCCCTCAATCTGGAGGCCCCGTGCCTCCACCATGTCGACCACACGGGTGATGTCCGCAGCATCCTCGATGCCGGCAGCGATCAGGCCATGCGCCGCGTGGAGACGCAGCACATCATGGTCAATCACCGCGGCCGTCTTGAACTCTTCCGCGATCATCTTCGCAGCGATGGTGTATGCCTCCTCCAGCCGGTCGGAACGCGGGCGTAGCGCAGCCGGAGCCTCCGTCAGAACAGTGTCGTGCGACCAGCCGATCGCCGCCGCCATCTCCCGCCAGATCTCGCGCTCGTTGCCGCCATCATACTTGGCCTGACGGTAACGCAGGTTGGTCTCGTAGAGGACGCGATACTTCTCGTCGGCCGACATTCCCGCCCACTCTCGGCCCTGGGCTTTGGCAAAGGATTTTGCCCTCGCTTCCGTGTCGTGATGCCGCTTCGAAAAGGCGTCCCTGGCGTGCTCGGGGATCGCGCTGATCCGGATGGCGCGTCCGCGCTCATCCACATGCACCGCGATCCCCAACTCCCGGAGCCTCTGAGCGAGGATCGCCTGGAAATACGCACCATAGAGATGGGCGGTCGTGTCCGTGATGCGCTGGGAATCCAGCGAGCCAAGGTGCCCGCTTTCGGTGGCGACGATGTTGAGCAGCAGATGATGGATATGGGCCTGGGGATCACCAGGAACCGGAACCTCGACCCTCGCGGTGACCCCGCCATAGCCGTCCTGGATATCCAGGGTTGGCCGCGCCGTGTAATGGCGGAAAGCGATCCAGGCGACTTCGCCCTGTTCGACGAACATCTCACCGTTGACCGTCCGCCGGGCCTGGCCGACCTCCGATGCGACCAGGCGCATCGCAGCCTCGGCCGCCGAATGAATGGCAATCCAGATCACGCCCTGTTCGGCCGCCGTGCCGGCGAACTCCGCAGCGAGGGTGACGCTCTTGTCCGGGCTGAACGTCAGGTCGTAGGCCGATATCTCGCGCTTCCGACCCTTGGTCGCTTCCCATTCCGTGCCCGTATCCGCCCGGCGCGCCGTGACGAGACGCTCCAGGGTCTTGTCGCCGGGCGGCCGCGACAGGTCGACACCCAGCGCATCGGCAATACGCGACCCCATATCGGACATCCACGCTCCCCGCCCGTCCTTACCCGTGTAATAGGCATTCAGGCGGCGGCCGGTATCGGCGGCCGGATCCGTCGCCATCCCAATGTCCTGGCGCGGCTCCAGCTTGTTCTCACGAAGATAGGCGACGATCAGCTTGCCGTTGGCGTTCGCCGCGATTTTCTTGAAGCTCATCATGACGGGGCGCGCTCCGTCTGGGCGAGGGCTTTGGTGATGGGAGCGCGCAGGCTCTCAACGGCTGCGAGAATCTGCAGCAGTAGTTCACGGACGCCGGGCCCCGTCTGCGCCGCGTCTTCCTCTGGATGAAGCACCGCGTGGATATCGGCGATCAATCTGCCCTGAACGCTCAGGGTCTCCACGATCTGACGCAGGATCTCACGATCGCCGGTGTCCGCTTCCGCCTGCCTGACCAGAAAGTCCAGCCGCGTTTCGATCGCGGCAAGACGCCTCAGTGATTCGATCTGGCTCAAATCCCTCTCCTCCAATCGGACTTCAGTCTGATCAGAGGCTACAAACGACCGGTGAGAGTTCGAACTGGATGAGGCGTGCCCGAAGAGAGGGCGTCAGGGGCAGAGCGACCACGGGTTCAAAACCTCAACGCCACATCCAACGAAATCCCGCTCGTTGCGCGTCGCCAACCGAGCACCGCGTGAGAGCGCGCTGGCGGCGATTTGGGCATCAAACTGGCTGATCGGATTGCCGCCCCTCCTGCGCGCCGAGGCGATCTCCGCATAGGCCGCTGCGGCCTCACGATCGGACGGCAAAATGCGCCACGCAAATTCCTCGGCAAACATCTCATGAGCCACCGCGAGCAGTCGGTCCCGCCGTTGGCCTTCCGGCAGAAGCGCAAGGCCATAGAGGATCTCCGCCTGGGTCACCGCTGAGATGAACAGGGAGGCCGTTGACTGCTGCGAGAGCTAGGACATCACACGGTGATCTGGAGCCGGCCGCATCACCTCCGAGAGCACATTCGTGTCGAGAACGATCACCCGTCGAGTTCCACGTCGCGAATAGGCTCGCGCACGATATCAGGGAGCTCGACGCCACCGAGGGCGGAGAAGCGGCGCTGGATGGCCTCTCCCAGCGGGACAGTAACAGGGTCTTCCGAGGCGAGCACGGCTCGCAGAATGGCTCGGGCCTCATCTTCCATCGAGCGACCGTGCGTTGCTGCGCGGATACGCAGCTTACGCTTCAGTGCCTCGTCGATATTACGGATCGTCATCGCCGCCATGGCGTCCCCCTGCCGCAATCATTGATAGCAATGTCGGCAATGACTGCTGCCCACGCAACGCCTCCCGCCTGGGAAGGCGACGCCTCGGCCCATCCCGGGACTCCGGCGAGCGAAGGACGCTCCTCGGAGGGCGGCGTAGACGCACAAAAATATGCAAATGCAATTTGCATTTGTGTGCTGCTCTAAATGTTGTCCCGATCCTGTTCCCCTAGGAGTCCCTTAGCGGCCGCTATACGCCTCGGGCTTGACCGCCGGCGCAGCCGCCAATAGGGTCTGAGCCGCAGGAGGATCGCCGTGGCAGCGGTAGCAGCAGGCACGTCAGTCGGGGGACCAGGGAAAGTATGGGAGGCCATGGAGGCCTGCCGTACGGGTTCATGGGCGCACTCCCCGATCTACCTGTTCATGGTCGAGAACTTCGACCGCTGCGCGGAGGCGTGGGCCGACAAGAAAGTGCGTTGGGCGCGGATGGCGGCTGCTTTTGCGGAGGACGGCCTGACCAACCTCGACGGCGGCGCAGCCCAGCCCGAAACCCTGAAGAAAACGTGGTACCGGGTTCGCGCGAAAGTTGCTGAAGGCCGGGTACGGCTGGCGGAGGAAGCTGAGAGGAAGGCCCGAGAGCGACTGCGCCGCAAGCACGAGCGCGACATTCTTGATGCAGCGCGCCATGCGGCCGCACCTGATCTGCGGCCTGACTGGCAAAGCCGGCCCGCATACCAGGTGATGCCGGGCGCCGACGGGTTCACGATCCCTAGCGAGCCGGCGGACCGAATCGCCCCGACACCAGCACAAGCCGCTCCTGCGGTAGCACCCTCATACGCGGCACCGCCTCCGGCCACCCGCCACCAAGAGCCTGTGGCGGTGGAACCGCTGGCGGAGGGTGATCCGCTATTGCTCTCACCGTTAGCCAGCCAGGAGGAGCTTGACCGGTCGGATCAGGACTGGCCGTATCAAAAGCCACGCGCACAGTGGGGCGAGATCAGGGTTCTGACGGTAGAAACGCTGGAAGCACAGCCGGAGAGTGCCAGAAAGTGGCGCTATGGGCCGGACTTGCCGCCGGAGCGAGGTTTCGAACGCCTACCGTTGAAAATGACATTCGAGAGTGAGGACGACTGGCTGCGCTGCTGGTATTATCTGTTCAAGAAACGCCAGCGTGAGGCTCCTCTGCCTCAAACATACGCCGAGGTCATCATCGGAATAGCCGCAGGGCGCGTCGCACTCGAACTACCGATGGAAGTTTGCCTCAAGCGGCAGGCACTGGGGCGCGCCAACAGGGCGGCAACCCGAGGCATTTTTTCCTGATCTGAAACGCGGAACTCTCACCGCTGTCTGGCAGGCTCCCCCTTGGCGGACGATCTCGCCTGTGAGGGAGTTTAAATGATCATGAAAAACGCACAGCCTGCGGCCCCACCCGAGCGCGCGCGCTTGATCTGGCGCGAGGGCCGGGGACGCAACGGAGGAAGCACGTCTGAAATTGCGCTTGTTAACGAAGCGTTGAAGGCCGGCCGAAAGAACATTCGCATCGCGGATGGCGACATCCAGAACGACACGATGCGCCGCCAATTATCGCGCTATCCGGATCTCGTGCTGCCGCCGCCAAAATCCGGCGATCTCGACGACTTCAAGAAATGGGTAAGCGTGGCGATCGCAGATTGTGCCGAGCGTGGCAGCACCACGATCATGGATCTGGGCGGGAATGATACAATGCCGCGTCGCCTCGCTGAGGACCTCGATCTGGTCACCGGACTGAAGGAGGCGAACATCGATCTCGTTGTTCATGCCTTCTGCGGCACAAGTTACGACGACATCGAGAATGTCTATCGGGCGTGGAAGAACGGACCGTTCTGTGACGTCACAAATCGGGTACTCTTTCTCAACGGCGGTGTCGGCGACCGCTTTCGTATCCCGACCGCCATCATGGAGTTCTTTGTCAGCGACCGGCGCGTGCAAGAAATGGGCAGCGAGGGCGTCAAGCTGATTCCTGTTCCGTTCCTCGCGTGCCTCGGAGACCTCGAGCGAGCGGATATGTCAATTCACGACGCGCTTGAAGGCAAAAAGCCGAAATCAGGGGATACCCCAAGTATCTTCTGGCCCACTATGGCCCGACAGTGGCGCGATGCGTTCATGGCAGGCGTTCTGGATTCGGCCAGACCGGATCTGTTTCCATGAGCCCGGGCGATGCACAGCGCCTGTCGGCCGCGGAACTCGTCCCGGCTCGACAACGTGCGTTGCACGAAAAGACACTCGCCGCCCTTTCAGCGGCGGGTGTTCTCCCCCACGAACCACTCGGGCAAGCGGTCATAGCGTTTTCGCGGGAACACGAGCATCTGGCGGATTTGATCGTGCAATTGCTCAGTGCTTGCGACGGCGCGGCACGGCAGGTGGAACTGCTGCAAGAGACAGTCGCAGGCGAAGCAGGACCGCTGGTCGAAAAGCTCCGTGAGGAGGTGAAGCTCGCCGCAGTACTCCGCGATCGGGTGGAGAAGCAGGCCGAGAGCCAGGCCGCCACCAATACCCAGTTCATGGTGGCTTCAATCGTTCGAAAGGCGGAGGCGGCGCTGGGTGACGCGATGAAAGAGCGTTGGAAAGACGAGCTGCCATCGACGGTGCAGACGTTCGTGGACCTGATGACGATGCGCTGGATGGCGCTGAACCTCGCGACGTTCCTCCTATGTGCTGGGGCCGGTGGCGGATTGCTGTGGTATGGCATGCACCGTGACGCGGCGGTGGGGCTGTATTGCGTCAAGCACGCCGTCACCGACGAACAGCGTGTCCATTTATGGTGTGATCTCGACGCCGCCCTGAAGGGCAAACCGTAAACCCCGGCGAGGCGGACACCGACGGGCCAAGGGAGAGGCGGCGGCCTGGCTGGACCGTCTTCGGCCAGGGAGACCAGGCCCGGTTGTCCTCATAATCCAGCCCGAAGGGCCGGAGCGCGTAGCGCGGAGCAGGCGATCCCCGGGGCCGCGCGCCTCATGGCGCAAGCGGCCCTGGGGATCGCCTGTGGTTTATGAGGGCAACACCAAACGATGCCGGCCGGCGCTCCTGCCGCGCATTCGTCGGACCTGCGCGTTGTCCCCGTTTTCCAGCCCGGAGGGCCGAAGGCGTCCCGCAGGGACGCCGGAGCATATCCACCGGCCGCGATCGACCGCCAAGAGTCAGGATCGCGGCCGGTGGATATGTGGTAAACGGGGACAACGCGGCGCGCGGGAAGAACGACGTCGCGGCCGTGGATGCGCCGGAACCGATGGTCGATACCCATAATGAAAAGGGATGTCCGGCCCCTTCGGTCGGAGCCCGTGGGCTTCGCCATGCGCAGGGGCGCTCCCCGTTCGAAGGCGCGGCCATCGTCACGCCGGCACACGCGCCCCAGCACTGGAGAGTTCGAAGCAGGCTGCGCTGCTCGATGTCTTGAGCGTTATGCCCGTTTTCCAGCCCGAAGGGCCGGAGGCGCCCCGCAGGGGCGTCGGAGCATATCCACCGGCCGCGATCGACCGCCAAGAGTCAGGATCGCGGCCGGTGGATATGTGGCAAACGGGCATAACGCGGCCCGTGGGAAGAGCGGCTATGCAGCCGGGCCGTACGCCGCGTTTTTCATTTTAGCGCTTATAATGAAAAAAGGCGGCCCGGAGGGCCGCCTTCGCTTGGGCGATGTCTGGGGGCATCAGTGCCCAAACGCTTTGAAGAACGTCGGCGCGAGTCCGATCAGGGTAAGCAAAAGGCCGATCGCGCCGACCATCCATTTAACGGAACCGATTTCCGCCTTTACGGCGCCGTTCTCCGTTTTCATCTCGGCGCGGACGCTACGGAGTTCGGCCAGCAACGGAGCATTCGCTTCAGCGATCCTCATGGCGATGTAGCCCTCCATGGCTTCGACGACTTCAGTGGCCTTGTCGTCCTGTATATTGATCGATTGAAGGGATTTGAAAAGGGGAAGCTGCATTTCGGTATGGCTGCCTTCACGTCTGGGCGGTTAGGACCGGTTCGGAAGGGCCGCGCGGGCGGCCCCTCCTTCCGGCCGGTGTCAGAAGCCGAGCGCGTCGAGCGCTTCGGCGTTGGCGCGCTGGTCCAGCGTGCGGCCATTACGCGGGCTGTAGGGCTGCCATTCGCTGCCGAGAAATTCCGCATATGCCTTGGCCGCGCCCTCGGCAAGGGCCAGCAGGGCATAGGCCCGCGCCCCGGCCTGTGCGGCGAACAGGCGGGCATTCTGCGCCCGGTTTTCCTGACCGTCGACGCCCATCCGGTCCTCGTCACGGTCAGGGTTGCGCAGGGCCGAATTAAGCTCGCGGGAGACGGCGGCCTTGCTCTGGTAGAAGCGGGCGGCACCATGGGCGGACGCGATACGGGCACCGACGACGCGCTGCATGTGCATTTCCAGATTGCGATACTCGGTTTCGCCGCGCCACTCATAGGCCAGCACGGTGGCCATGGCCTTCATCTCGTCCATGGTAGCATTGTATCCCGCGCCGAACGTCTCGTCGTAATCGGCCACCGCAATGCCAAGGAGGCGCTCGAAATTGCCGGCAAGGGTCGCGTTTGGCGTCATCAGGCGGACCCCCTCAAGGGTGATGACGTTGTTCTCGCGGTTGCGCTGGATTGCTGCCTGAAATTCCCGGTCGCGAGCGGTCTTGCTCGGGGCCTGTGCGGACTTTTTCGCCTTGCGCTCTTGCGCGGACCCGAGAGCGGCGGCCATTGTGGTGGTAGCGTCGGACATGAAATCACCCTTTTCTGTTCTGCGTCAGCCCCGGCTTGGTGATCCACCACCAGACCGGGGCGCTTCATGAGAGGAAGCTGTTTCCCTCTCACAAGTCAAAGAATAGCGCCGATCCCGTAAGTTGAATAGAAGTATTACTGCATAACAACAGCCTATGTCATGTACTGATGTCATGACTCCGGAAATACTGTTGCAATATTGTTTGTCGGAACTTGACAGGGAACGGTTAATTCAAGTTCCTCGTCTTCAATGCAGGCAGTATAGCACTGCACAATACGCTTGCATCGTGGATGCGGCGTAGCACGCCGCAGCCGTAGGCCGCGCGTAGCGCGTCCACGACGGACATGGATATCCGCCCATCACCCCATCCGAATGCGATGGAAATCCGCGACTTCATATGCTGCGATTGCCTCCGCCGAGGTCGCGAACCCGAAGCCGACCGCCCACGGATGCCCTCCCTGCTCTTTCTGCTCGTCAATCACGCGAATGGTACCGTTCGCCGCGCGCTCAAGGCGGAAGGTCTGGAGCACCCGCATACGCACGTCCATATCGCCGGCGCTGCGTGTGAAATTGATGTCGTCGATCACTGGCCGATCCTCCCTCAATAGCCGAGCCAGTTGCGCGCGGCGGTCCAGGTAGCCGGGATACGGGTCGTTTCGATGCTGCCGCCGCCGCACGCCGAGTAGAGCATGCACCGGACTTCGATTTCGTCGTTCCCGACCGGGACAGCCGACAGGGTGCAATCGTGGCTGCGCAGAAAGGCAAGGAGCTTCGATACGGCAATGGAATGGCTGCACGTCATCAGGGATCTCGCTGACAGGCAAAAGGAAGAGGCACCGCGGCCGGCGTGCGATCCGGCCACGGGAGAGCGGTCCTAGAACGGAATCTCGTCCAGTTCATCGCGGCCGGCCGGTGCATTGGCACGAGTCTGCGTCATCCCGGGCCCGCTCCCGCCAACATGGCGGTCATCCGCGTCCCGGTTGCTGTCCAGCAGCACCAGGTCGCCCCGGAAGCGGTCCACGACCACTTCGGTGGTGTAGCGTTCCTGGCCCGACTGGTCGGTCCATTTACGGGTCTGGAGTGAGCCTTCGAGGTAGATTTTCCGCCCCTTGCGCAGGAAGCGTTCCGCGACATCGGCGATGCGCTCGTTATAGATGACGACCCGATGCCACTCTGTCTTCTCGCGGCGCTCGCCGGACGCCTTGTCGTTCCAGGTATCGCTGGTCGCCAGCGTCAGGGAGACGATCTTCGCACCACTCTGCGCGTGACGGATTTCGGGGTCCTTGCCCAGGTTGCCCACGAGGATCACTTTGTTGACGGAACCGGCCATTATCTACACTCCACAGCTACAGTATTTCCGAACCAGCTATTCTGGCCTTGCCGAGGGCCAATCCCTCTCGACAAGAAAAGAATAGTACAGGTTGCGCGGAAGCAGCAAGAAAAAACAGCAGAAAACAGCCAATATTGGCGATATTTATTTGCGTTTGTGCCACTTTTCTTGCTTGCGCTACTGAAAAAAACCGATTGCTTTACTAGACCACATCGCTGCCGGGGTGCGGGGCGGCGAGCGCCCGCGACGGTGACGAGAGCGCAGGGGATGGAGCGCTTTTCTGAGCCACATCCTGCCTTCGGCAAGACGACGGGCCGGGGGGTCTGTCAACAGGGGAGCGGCTTGAGCAAGCCGGTCGCCCCGCGGGCAGCGCGGGACCGCAGGGCCTGCGCTGAACGCGGGGTGGCCCAGGCGCGGCGAGGGTCGATCCCCTGTTGATAGACCGCACGGGCTGTTGTCACACTGTCGCTGGATGCGGTGCGTAATCCCCGGAGCGTGCCCCCCTGACGCGCCGCAGGCGTGTCAGGGGGGTCGAGGAGCCGTCACACTCCCCAAACACCCCATTACTCCCTTCCCCGACTGGCGGCAGGCAGGACCACGTTCAGAAGGGGCTCCTGCCAATCAGTCCGGGAAAGGGCAACCGGCGAACGTCTCCCATGCCGCAAGAACATGCGGGGGAAGATCCCCATGAAGCTGGAGGAGATCCGCGCGTCCGAGCGGGCGATAATCTCCAAACAAACCAAAGGTATCGACCCGTCCGAACAGGCGGGCTCTTCCCTCTCCGGGAGCAATGTCGAGGACGTCCGCTGTCTCGCCGGAGGCTGCCAGACGGAGGGCGGCGTACTGGTATGGCGGATTGTCGACCAGCATCCGCCAACCCGCGCTCCCGCAGGGCAGATCGCGGATTGCGTCAAAATGCCGGTGCAACGGAAAATGCGCGGCAGCCCGCTGGTTCACGTCGGTACGCTCGACCAGATTCAGGCAGGCCAGACATCCCTGCCCCTCGTGGTCACATCCGCCGTAGCAGATCATGGCTTCCTCCTGAAGAACGGCGCGATACAATTCCCTGCCGTCCTGCCACGCTCCGACCGCAGTCAGCATGAAGTTGCAGTATTCCGGCCTGTATTCGTATCGGATACAGGCCCCCGGCTCCCTTGCCGCGAGCTCTTCGGCGACATTCCATGCCGACTGATCGTACAGGCCGGCCAGATCAAACGTCATCACAGCCTGCCCATCCGCCGGCGGCGGCAACGTCAGCCAGTGGGCAACCGCCCGCAGGCACTCCGCAGGTCCGTCGATCCGGAACCCGTTGATGGCGCAGTTGCTCATGCTTCCGGTCCCTCGCATTCGACCGCGAACCAGTGCCGGTACCATTCGGCGTGCGGATCCGCCCGATTGAGCCGCTCCGCTTCCTGCTCGGCGAGATCCCGTGTCGGAAAAGCCGGGCTGAGTTCGCGCTCGGCCGTGCCGTCGACGACGATCCACCAGCCGGCCCGCTCACCATAGGCTTCCGGATCCGGTGCCAGGGGCCACGGTTCGGCCGCCAGCGGGGAAGTCGGCGCATCCGGGTCGGCGATCGCGTCGGCAGGTCCCGGTACTGCCTCTTCCACGATCGCAAGATACCGGGGGGCCCATGCGCCGTCATGGCCGTTTTGCCAGTCGTCCGGGTGGAGAACCCGGATCAACTCACACATCAGGCGCTCACGGACATCGGCGACCGTGTCGTCCGGTGCAACCGAAACCGACGCGACCGGCGCATGTTGCCGCCAGAGGACAGCTGGAACCGCCGAGAGACGGCCTCGAAACACGAGAGACAGGCGGTGGATGGGCATGGTGGTTTTCTCCTTCCTTACCCATCCACCCCGGCCGGGATCCGTGCGCCTGCTCAATGGCGGGCGCCTGCGCCCGGCCCGCAGGGCGGACCATTGAACTGGGGCGCGGATTCTGGCCGGCAACCCTTTCGTATTGCCTCTGGCTCCCTTTGCGGCTTCAGCCCGCTATCACGTCCGCTTTTCTCCCTGCGGATCTCGGCCGCATCTGTTGCCATTGTTTGCTGCACGAGAAGGAAGCACCCGATAAAGCACGGGGCGGCCACGCATCTCGTGAGCCACCACCATCGCGACATGTCCGGCGACAAGACATGCCAGGGCGCCGTCCGTCCAGAAATGGAGCGTTGCTGACGAGGAACGCACGCCATCGCCGACGACACGGCCGTATGCCGGAACAACATTCATCAGTTTCCAGCCGGCCGGCATCATCAGCAGTCCGGTGAGCAGGACGACGAAGATACAAACGTAAAGGGCCACCTGTCCCGCGACCATCATCTGCTGTTCGCGAAGCACAGAATCCCACTGATGAAAAGGCCGCGTCCGTAGATAAAGCACAGCGCGGGCTATGAATATCGGCACGAAGAAAGCGCCGAGCACGGGATTCACCGTGTCAATGACCAATCGCAGCGCCGATCCCCGGTCAAGACCCACAACGGCGAAGCCGGAGACCATGAGCCAAAGAATAATGGCCGCGCTCAGCCCGTGAAGAAGCCAGCGTATCGGCGGCAGGGGCAGAGCGGAGACGCGCTCCTTGCTCGGCACCCGCAATCAGGCGGTCCCCGCCACCGGCGTCATGAGCAGCGCCACATTCCGCTCGACGGCCGCGATCGCAGTATCCTGCAGGATCGGTTCATCCGGGTTGTTCTTGGTAAATCTGGCGGTTTTCCAGAGAGTGTTTTCGGTTACTATCCCGAGAAACAACCAGTTTTTATACATATACCATTCCACCGCCTTCAAGACGGACGGGTCCTCGGGGTCGGTACTGCTCGCCCGGAAAATCGCCCCGCCACGGATCACGAAACGGTCGTCGACATCGTCACCAATCGTCAGGACCCACCAGTGCGGGTTTTTCTCATACGAGCGCCGCCACACCCTTCGGTCATAATACTCCACGCCTTCCGGGCGGAAGCGCATGGTGGCGATCGATACGTAAGACATCTGTGCTGAGGCTCCGCCCGGACAGGAAGGGTCACGTCGGTCCGGCCCGCCTGACTCGGGCCACGGCACGACAGCCGAATTGTTATCGTGTGTTGTCGCGTGCATCCAATAATCTCTCGAACATGGCACCCGCGAGGCGCGCCAGGGCCGGCTCGAACTGTCGGCCGGACAGCCTGCGCAGATGGGCCTGCACCTCGGGCGTGCTCCATGCGCGTTTGTAGGCACGTGCGCTCAGCAGCGCGTCGATCACGTCGGCAATCCCGACCAGGCGCGCGGAGAGCGGAATCAGCCGGCCACGGAGACCCAGCGGGTATCCGGATCCGTCGAACCATTCATGATGGAGAAGCACGGCCTCCAATACCCGCGGATGGACGGTCTCGCCGGAGGCCTGGATCAGCCCCACGCCGAGTGCGGGATGCTGCTCGATCAGTCTGCGCTCGTTCGGCGTCAGACGAAAGCGCAGATCACGTAACGCCGGCGGCAGCACCAGTTTGCCCACGTCATGCAGCACTCCGGCATAACGCAGGATCGGCAGATCGATACCGTACCCGCCCGCAGCCGCCAGGCAGGCCGCCATGGCGCCAACCCGCGCACCGTGCCCGGGGTCGATCTCGTTGGAACGGCGAACCAGTGTGACCAGCGTATTGCCGGTGGTCATGCGCACGATCCGGCTCACATTCGAAGTGCCCGGCGATAGATGTCCATCAGCGTCTCCTGCTCTTCGACCTCGGCCGGCTCCTGGCGCCGGAGCCGGATGATCTGACGGATCACCTTGACGTCGAAGCCTGCGGATTTCGCCTCCGCGAAGATATCCTTGATGTCGCCGGAGAGCGCCTTGCGCTCCTCCTCGAGGCGCTCGACGCGCTCGATGATGCTGCGCAGCCTGTCGGCCGCGACGCCACCCGTGTTTGCGGATGCGCCGTCTTCAAAATTGATCGTGGACATGACGTGCGTTCTCTATCGACGTTTCGGGTTGGGGATGCATCCGGTGACCGTCGGCGAGAAGCTCCACCCAGCGGCCGACGCGCCAGTCCTGAACCGGACGATGCCTGTCCAGCCGCCGGAGCGTCGTGCGATGAATGCAGCTGCGTTCGGCGAATTGGCGTTCACTCCAGCCGATTGTCAAACATGCGAGGGTGAGCTCATAAGCGGTCGGCTGCGGTCTATTGCCGCCCGGCTGCACATGGACACTGAGGGGGCTCGCCAGCCGCCGGTGCAGGCGCTCGAGAGCGGCGATCCATTGCACGAAATCTGGGTCGGCGGGCGCGCCGGCGAGCCAGCGCGCAATGCGGTGACGATGCACGCGCGACCGACGCTCCGCCTGTGTCACGCTCCAGCCGATCGTCTCGAACGCTTGTCTGAGCGAGATGCCCTTGACCGCGAGACGACGCACCGGGCTATCGCCGGGCATCAGGGTCTTGCCCGTGTAATGCCGCCGGCGGAAACGGCGGGGGCTCAGGCTGAATTGCGGGTTCCCAGCTCCACCATCCCGCACGCCCATATCGGAGATCATACCAGGCCGTCTTCTCGGCCTGACGCGCCTGATAGGCCTCATCCGTGCGACCGAACACCTCCATGGGTGTCCGCCTGCCAGCCGCCCCGGTATCCTGCAGCACAAAGTCCGGCAGAACCGGCTCGGCATCCGGATCGTAGCGCAGCGGCTTGCTGAAGCGGCGGCCGGCGGCGACGAGGTCGTCTGCCACGCGCAACTCGAGCGCGCTCGCCACGGGCACCATTTGCAGGCTAGTTTCCATCAGGGCATAGTCCTGGACGTCCGCGATCACCCGGGTCGGGCCGGCCGGCGGCGCATAGACACGCATTGTTGCCGTCAGAATGACAAAGACGTTGGCACCTACAGAGGGGCGATCCGTTCCACCCAACACGCGCGCCGCGAGAGGATAACGGCCGGCCCAGTTCCCCAGGCGGCCGCGCTCAATGAACACACTCAGGCCGACATCCGACGTGCCGTCGAGGCTCATCCGCCAGCGGTCGGGCGCATGGGGAGTCGGCGCCGGCATGGGTAGCGCGCTGAGACGCCCGATCAGCAGTACACGGCTCCGGCCACTGTTCCGAACGGCGAGATCCTGAAGTGCCGTCGCACGGCAATCGGCCTTCCAGAGGACCACATCCGCTACTTGGGCCAGGGCAACGCCGTTGGTCTCGAGCCCCGCCATCGCCGTCAGCAGGCGTTGGCGGAGCACCCTGGGGAAGCGTGCTTTCGTCTGCGCCGGCGACCAGCCGGAAAGATGTGCCCGGTCCCAGATCGCCCACAACAATCCCAGCAACGTCAGACGATTCCGCTGGAGACCACCGCTTCCAAACCGACCTCTTTCGCGTTCCTGCTCGCGAGGGCCCTCAGCATCCGCGACACTCTTCGCCAGGCCAAACGGAATATCGACGGTCATCGACACCGTGCCGTCCTCGTGACTTCGGATCGCCGGCATACGGGCGGCGTCGCTCTGACCGATTTCGGACGTACCGTGGAAAGGGCAGCCGGGCCGATGGAGGGGGCCTTCCTGCTTCTGGCAGGCAAGATGGTAGACAGTCCGCCGCTGCCCCTCCACCTCGTCGGTACGCCCCTTGATCGACAACTGGAGCGGCCTGCCCTGGTCGTGACAGTCGCAATGAGGGCGCGGCAGCTTGCCGTGATGACGCGCGAGACACGCCTGGAAGACGGCCGGACGTGACAGCCGCCACGCATAGTCTACCCTCTCCGGCGGACCACCCATTGCAGACGGAAAGGTCAGCCATGTCTGGGGACGATTATTGATCATTTCCGCCATCCCCCGATCCCGTCCCAGGCCCGGTCCAAGACCGCCATGGCTGTGCCCTGCACGAACGCCGTGCTCGGCCCCTGAAGGCGCACTGTCAGGCGCTGCCCGGCGCGGCGCATGTCGCCCGGGGACGCGGTTCGGAACAACAGACCGTAAGCCCGGATCTCCGCCTCGCAGGACGCGATCAGATCCGCGTGCCTGGCGCGGAACGCCTGATAGGCCTCCAGACTGTCAATCGTCTCCGGATCGGGCTCGAGCTCGACCAGGCGTTGCAGCGCCGCAAGGGCACGCGTTTCTTCCTCGCCGACCCGGCGCCCTGGCCGTCTGGTCCGGCGGGGTGCATCGGACGAGGGCTGCCAGTGATCGCCTTCGACGTGTATGGCACGCACGATCGCGTCTGGATCCGGGCAATCCAGCGTAAGCTGCCGATCGGCGTCGTAAAGGCGTCCAAGCCAGCGATCGACCGGCAGGGGCAGCGGCCGACCAAGATGCAGGGCGTTCAGCCGAGACTGTGTGGCAATTCCTGCGCGGACCAGGAGAAAGCGCGGGGTCCATCCGAGGCGCCCGATCGTCAGCAGCAGGTCCTCGCCCGCGAAGCGGGGCTCCGCGCCATCATCAAAGGGTTCGTCGACCGGGCCCGGCAGCAACGCATGCAGCCGACGCATGGCCAGCAGCCATCGCACAATACGTGGGTCGTCGATCCCATGATCCCGGCAACGCCTGACATAATGATGCGGCTTGCCAGTCCGTTGGCAGAAAAACGAGGCGGTCCAGCCCAGACACTGCAATGCCTCCGTGAAGACGGGGGGCGCAATGAACGAGCCGGGCGGTGAAGGCGCGCCCACGCCGGGCGCGATGCGGGTCTGTGTCATGACCCTGAGTGCAACACCGAGTGGTGAGAGTTCCGAACCGGGTGGCGAAAAAAAGTGTCAGCGCCGGGCGACGTGGCGCAACCATCCCTGAGATCGGGCGTGAACCGGAATGTCGTCGATGAAGGGCGACGGACCCGATGGCTTGCTGCCGCGCTCCGCACACCAGGTGATCGTCGCCCGACGCATCGCACGCGTTACGGCAACATAGGCGAGACGCCGTTCCTCCTCGAAGTTCGTGCGCTCCGCCGGCAACGGAAACAGGGTCTCGTCCCACCCGGGAAGAAAAACGCGGGGGAATTCGAGCCCCTTGGAGGCGTGCAGCGTCATCAGGCGCACCCGCCCGTCCAGCGCCTCTCCCGGGGCGGCCGCGCCGAGCGCGGCGTGATCGAACAGGGCATGGGGCGTATCAAAGCCGGCGGCGATTTCCTCCAGTTCCGCCAGATTCTCAAGCCGCTCGCGCCCCTCGTCCTCCAGGCGCTGCAACATCGCACGATAACCGGTGCTGTCGGCGAGCCGGGCGATCTTGCCGGCGACGGTTTCCGTGTGCATGCCGACGTCGCGGATCATGGCGGTGAAGGCACGAAGCGTGATCGCCACCGCTCCCTCCCCTGGCATCTGGTCAGCTGCGGCACAGAGGGACAGATCGCGGGCATCCGCGAGGGTCTCGACCTGTGCGAGAGACCGTTCGCCGACACCGCGTGCCGGCACATTGACCACCCGACGGAACGCCTCGTCCGACTGGCGGTCATCCGGGGACACGACAAGACGGAGAAAGGCGAGCATGTCCTTGACGATCGCCCGTTCCCAGAAGCCGGTATCACCGACGATCACGTAGGGGATCCGCGCCCGCAGCAGCGCATCCTCGATCCCGCGGCTGAGGTAATTGTAGCGGTAAAGCACGGCAATATCGTGGTAATTCACGCCTTCCGCCGCCAACCGGCCGATCTCGCGGGCGATGGTACGGGATTCGTCCGCACCGTGTTTGCACGAAACGATCTCGATCGGGTCGCCAGGCCCCGCCTCGGTATAGAGGGTCTTCTTCAGGCGCTTGGCATCGAGCGAGATAATGCCGTTCGCGCCGTCCAGGATGTGGCCGGTCGACCGGAAATTGCGCTCCAGCGCCACCATCTGGCCGTCCGGGAAGGCCTTCAGGAAGTCGCGGAAATACTGCAGCTGCGCCCCCCGCCATGAATAGATCGACTGATCGTCGTCGCCGACCGCGAAGAGCTGACGGTGATCGCGGGACAGAAGATGGATCCACCGATACTGGGTCAGGTTCACATCCTGGAATTCGTCGACCAGGATCGCGTCGAAACGCCGTGCCCATTCCAGGCGGTAGGATTCATCGCGCATCATCGTGCGGGTCGGATACATCAGCAGATCGCCGAAATCCGCCGCATTCGCAGCCTGAAGCTCAGCCTGGTAAAGCGGATAGATTCGAGCGGCGTCCGCCATCAGCGGTTCCGCCGCGGCTCCGAAATAGCGCCGTGCTTCCTCAGGCAGCACCATGTCTTCCTTGAAGCGGCCGATATGCGCCAGGATGCCCCGGATGCGTTTGCGCAGGCGGTCGGGATCTGTATCCGCCTCTTCCGCCAGGCCGCCCTGGGCAATCTCCCGCTTGACCAGCCGACGGACAATGCGCGTGCAATCATCACCGGTCATGATCGCGAAACCGGGACGCAGGTCGGCTATACCGGGGTCTTGCCTGATCTGGCGTGAGCCGTGGGCATGGAACGTCCCGACCCAACTCGGAGTCCGCATCGGACCGAGCGCCGCGGAAAGGCGCTCGCTCATTTCCCGCGCCGCCTTGTTGGTGAAGGTCACGGCCAGCAGCCGGTGCGGATTGACGCCGCGGCGCACGATGCGGTCCACGGCACTGGCTACCAACGTCTTCGTCTTTCCCGTGCCGGCGCCTGCGAGAACGGCGATAGGACCGATGGCGCGCGCGGCCGCGTCCTGAGCAGGCGTCAACCCGGCCAGCGGGTCAGCCATCGATACCGATCTCGGTACCGAACAATATCTCGACCGAATCCGCCTGCGCCGCGTCGAGCCAGACCACCCGACCGTCACCGCAGACCAGTTTCAGCACCGCATCGAAATCCCATCCCCTGTCGAGGTCATACGGTCCGTCGACAATCAGTCCCCGGTAGACGTCACGACGGAACCGCAACTCCGCGAAATCCGTCGGGACTGGCATCAACCCGCAATCCGTCGCCAGAACGGCCCATCGGGCGACGAGTTCAGGATCCTGTGCCCAGCAAACGCTGCTCCGCGAGACTTCCGCCATCAGAGAGACAGGTTCCGGGCGCTCCGCCGGATCGTAATCACCGCTGAAGATCGTGGGGCGAGCGATCCGCTCCACAGCCGGGTCGACGTCAACCAGATCCGATGCGCCTGTCCTGCTGTCGAGAAGCAATTGAAACGGACGGTCAAACCGCCACTTCCCGTCGGCATGCTCTCCGGTCACGAGCAAGCCAACCTGGGATCCGGGACGGTCGGGCAGCCCGATGATCGCCCACGGTAGCTTCGTGCCCAGCAGGGGCGTCTTCCAGAAGACATGCTGTGTCTCCGGATGCTGCCGAAAGGCGGCCTTCAGGCGCTCGAGCTGGTCCCCCGGGGACTCAAACATCGCGTCAAGCTCTTCTTCGGTCACTTCGATGGGACGTTTCATTGTCTATTCTCGCAAAATATCCTGTGTGAGCAACTATAGCTCAGGCCGCCTGGGCGGCGGTCTCCGCCCAATATTCGCGCATCAGCCTCTGTAGAACCGCATTCCAGTCCTTCTCGCCCCCCGGCGGGGCGAACCTCTCGTAGGCAACGCCATATTCGGCAGCGAGCGCCTCCAGCATCGCGGCGTAATTCTCACCCGCCCGATCGTTATCCGTGCCGGCGACCAGCATGGCGTGGGGGATACCGCGCATCTCCTCCAGCCAGGAGCGCAGCGCAGTCTCTGTTTCAGGGCCAAAGCCGCCCGAGGTGGATGCGTAAGCGGTCCGCTCTCCGTCATGCTCGTCCAGCGCCGAGCAGGATAGGGCATCGATCGCCGACTCACAGACAACGAGGCGGGTCACCGGCCTGGTGCCGCGAAGCCGGAAGCGGAAGAGTGTCTTGACCGTCCCGGTCAATGAGCAACGCGTATCGGGTCCCCGCAGCTCCACGCCACAAATGGTGCCATCTTTCTCTCGATGGCAGAACCAGGCGGCATGGAAGCCGTCCCGGATGCAGTCCGTCCTGATCGCCTGGTCGAGGAGCCAATCGGGCAGGCAGCGCTCCAGCGCGAGGTAGTTCCAGACCTTGCTGCCGCGGCGTAGCGGCCGACGTCCTACCCAGCGCTGAGCCGGTGACTCCGCGGGCGTGACGCGCTTTTGCTCGCGCACGAAGACCGCACCCTCAGGCTCGATGCCGATCAACGCACCCAGTTCGAGGCAGCATTCCCGCCACCTCAGTTCTGGGCGCAGATGGCGGAGCAGGTCGAAGACCGTTCCCTTTCCGTCTGGATCGGATCCGGAACATCCCGTGTCCCACCATCCCTTTCCCTGGTGGGTCACGATAATGGGATAGCCTTTGCCGGGGCGATACTTCAGACAGTTCGCGGAGCTCTCCGCCTTGTCCAGCATGTATCCGTTGCGCTCCAGGACGGTTGCGCACGACACACCGCTCATGATCTGTTCGCGGTCCTGCTGGGAGAGTTCGAAACGGGCCATTGCCATTCCTCTCGATCCGATGACGGCAGACGAATACGTCCGCCCCTGAATTCCATAGAAAACATAAACGAATATTAGAACAATATCAAGATAAAATCTGTGATTTATGAGATATTTAACCCGGAACCTGAATATTTTCCACCCCGGACAAACAACAAAGTCTCAACGTATATGTAAACGGAACTCCAGATTCTCTCCGCTTCCTGAGCAGGCAGTCTCTCACGGCACAATACGCTTCCAGACAGAGAGCGAGCGCAGCGCGGGAGCGCCGTAGGCCGCCGAAGGCGTCTCTGTGAGCCGCCAGGCCGCCCCGTTCGCGCACGGGCCATCGAGGTTCATCGCTCCGAATTTTCTGGTACCCGGAATCGCGACATGATAGGTCCTGGGCCAAACAGTCCGGAGACCAGAGGAGCATGACCCGTAAACGCCGCCCGGCTGCCTCCCAGATTGATCTGTTTCCCGTCAGCGCCCATTTCCGCAAGATCCGGCCCGAGAAGAACGAATGGCGCTTCTATTCCCTGTCGATTCAGCCGGATCTGTTCGGCGGCGCCGTCCTGGTCCGCCAATGGGGACGGATCGGCACACGAGGCACGCAACGCCTGGACCTTCACCCCGATGAAGGCACGGCGGTGAATGCGCTGGCCGACCAGGTCGTCATCCGTCGGCGCCGCGGCTATACGGCAGCCTGATCAGGCGAACGGGTCGTCCACCGGATGGGCCTTCTCCCCGGCCGGCAGACGATCTGGCAGGGATGTCTCCTGTTCCAGACGGGCGACCAGCGCGTCGACGATCGCCTTCAGCGCTTTCGCGTCCTTCAGCCCGGCCTGATCCTTGCCGATGGACAGGCGTCCATAGAGCGCAACGCGCTCTTCTCCATTCTCGATCGTCAGGCCGTCGACCGACAGGCTCTCACCATGATCGGCAAAAGGTGTGAAGCTCACTGGCCGCCCTCCAATGTCCGCGCCAATCCGTGCAGCGCCGTTGTTCCCGCCCTCTCCGCGTCGCGAAGCATGCCGGATCTCTCCGCACCCTCCCAGCCCGTCCGCCTCGCTCGCGAGCGCGGAGCATAGGGGCTGGCCTCGGGCTGTGGAAGATCCGGAGCCTGCGCCTTCAAGGTGTCCGAAAGACCCGGGAAGGGATCGATCCCGACCTCCTGTATCAACGTTGCTACGCTGACGGTCGTGCAGGTCGGAGCATTGTTGTTCTTGCACACATAAACCCCGGCTTTCTCGGCCACGGGATCATAGACGGCCTTCCAGGTCGAACTCGGCACCAGCACATCGTCGCTGCCGATCGCCTGCTTCTGGCCACGGAATGCCGGTCCGGTCACGACGTAGACAACGCCGTCCCGCTCCGCCATTTCACGCACCGCCATCTCGACGCCGGTCCAGATCCCTTCATTCAGTGCGGGAGCCTGGGGGACGACGTTCGCGAGGGAGAACGTCTGCTCCTGCGCCCGCGCGTCAGGCGCATCCCCCGAGGGGGAGAGGTGGCCCTTGTCGTAACCAGAGCCGCGGTAATCCGCCAACGTCGCCTGATCGCCTGCGGGAACACGAGCGTCGACGTGGAAATATCGTGTTACCCGGCCGGTCCGCTCGGCCCCCTCAATGTCCTCCTCGGCCAACCGCTCTGCAGACCAAAGCGGCTCATGAGCGAGCCCCGAGACAAGCGATGCGTAATTCCGGTTGCAGAGCAGGGTGGTCCGTGCGGCGAGCCTGGAATTGACGAGCCGGGGAAGCTGGTTGTCGAAGCCGAAGCCGTCGCAGGGAGCAGCGCGGGCACATGTCACCGCGCACATGAGCGCCACGCCGGCACCGGCGAACAGCGTTGCTTGCAACATATTGTTATCCTTTACTTTGTCGCGCGTGGTGGTGTTGTATGTCCTTCATGCACGATCCGACCGAAGCCGGCCCCTCCAACAGCGCCCTGCTCCGCTTTCCGGTTGAGCGTCGGACGACGCCCACTCCAGAGCTGATTCGTAACCTCTTGCCCGAATACGGCACGGTGTACAACCTGCTCGCCCGCCATCACCTGGGCGATCCGCCCGAGCCTGCGCTCGTGGAGGCGCAAGGCCGTCGCACCGGCATGAAAATGCTGGGCGACATCACGCTCCCTGCGGATCCGCAAGCCGCGCGTGAGGACGTCACCCGCTGGTTTCAACCGCTCGTCGAACGCATGGTCCGCCGCTTCAGCGAGCTGCGCGACCTGACATGGGAAGCCGAACGCCAGACAAGAGACGAGATCTGGAATGAGGCGTATCAGGCCCGGGTGGCAAGCACCACCATGATCGCCTGGCGCACGGGGACCCGGTTGCTTGCCGCCTGGTCGGTGCTGGACGAGGCCCTGATCGCGCATGCCGACCCATCAATGGGCCGCATCGAGCAGCAGGCGACGGGCTGAGCGATGGAACGCATGGGCCTCGCGCCGCCACGCGGCGCGGGCCGCGGCGCTGATGGCGGCTTCGGCCGCCTCGTCCACCAGCAACGCCGCTTCAGCGAATGAACGGCGTGCGGCGCCGATTCGAATGCCGGCAGTCGTCGCACGATGGAGAACGGGCGCTGTGAGCACGGGATCGAGCCCCGTAGAAAACTGGCACATGGCAATTCTTCCTTTTCCGGATGCGACCACGTCAGCGGTCCTGCCACCGTGTCCGGCGACACGGCGGCACGGGCTTCAGTCGACGCACGGCGCGAAGGGAATTTCGTCATCGAGCCCGGCACCGGCGCTGGCGCCACCGAACGCGCTATCGCGGGCCGGTGCGCTACGCGAGGGCCGGTCGTCGAGCCCGTAGCGGCTTTCGTCACTGTGGCTCCCGGCACTGTCCAGCAGCACAAGGTCGCCCCGAAAGCGATCGACCACGATTTCGGTCGTGTAGCGCTCCTGGCCGGACTGATCCGTCCATTTCCGGGTCTGAAGAGATCCTTCCAGATAGATCTTGCGTCCCTTGCGCAGGAAACGCTCCGCAACGTCGGCAATCCGCTCGCTGAAGATCACGACACGATGCCACTCGGTCTTCTCGCGGCGCTCGCCGGATGCCTTGTCGGTCCAGCTTTCGCTGGTCGCCAGAGTCAGGCTGACGATCTTCGCGCCATTCTGCGCGTTCCGGACCTCGGGATCCTTGCCCAGGTTGCCGACCAGGACCACCTTGTTCACGCTTCCGGCCATCTCTGATTTCCTTCTCGTTTCTCTTCCCGGACGGGGCGGTAGCCGCGTCTCCCTCGGGTGCGGTCGACAGGGACCGGGCGGAAAGCGAGTGTTGATCCCTGAAGGCGTCAGTGGTGCGGAAGCGGCGTGCCGCTTCACGGTGACGCCGGAACCGCAGGCGGCCGCAGGCCCGGGGATTAACGGGAGTGCCGCCCGGTCCAGACCGCAGCAACCCGAGGGCGACGCGGCTACCGCTACTGCCTTCCCCACCCCTCCCTTCTCTTTCGTGACTCTCTCTTCTCAATCGCGATCTTTTCTTCTGCCCCAGTACATTTTTGTCTGTACATTGCGAATCGGCGCCAATAGAATCACGACAGTTTCGACTCACGCTGAGGTCATCATCATGGCGATACTTTCGGTCGACGGGGCCTACATTACGCTCGAAGCGCCGTTCCACCCCGAACTCTCCCCCCAGGCTCGCCGATATCGCGGACGATTCGTCGGCAAGGGCAAATGGCGGTTCGAAGCTAAATGGGAATCCGACTTGCGCGCCATGTGCCATATGCTCTTCGGCGTGGACGGCCGGCCGGAGACGGTAGCAGATCAGGTCGACCTCACAGTCGCGGTCGAAGAAAACGGCCGCTCTCCGCTGTTTCGACGCTTCCACGACGATATCTATCTCGGCGGGCGCCAGGTCGCGGGCGTATTGAAGGGCCGCTTGATCCCCCGACCAGGGAAGGGCATTCGGTTCGTACGGGGTGAGCCTCTCCTCGAGCACAAGGGTCTCCAGTGGTGGCTGTGGATTCCGACCGGCTCCGAGTTCATCATCCGCGGCGTACCGCGAATGGCGGTACCCTTCATGGAGTCCAAGCTGGACGGGCACGGCCGCCTGCTGACCGCACAAGCGGCATAATCCGACACCCCGCCTATCTGTTCTCGGGCCGGGTGCATTGCGCCTAGATGAGCGACAATTGCGAAGCCGGTCCAGGCCTCGCTGCGGCAGCATGCAGGTTTCCGTGCTGCGGTTGGTCATATTTCACCAGCAGACGGGCCAGTTGCTCCCGCTCGGCGCGTGCCGTCTCCTGCCTCTCTTGGGCGCGGTACGCCGCAATCAGCCCGGATTCGACGATGCGAGCCCGGATCTCCCGCTCAACATCCGACCAGACTGCCGTCGGCTGCCCCCAGCACGGATAACCCGCGATCTGATCGAGGAACGCGACCCGGCCTACGGTGCTGGCGAAATGAACATGCCAGAATCCATGAATGTCGTGATGCGCGATGAAGCCGAACATGTTCGACAGGCGCTCATAGAGCGGCTTCGTCCAACCCGACCTCGGCATGCCCCTCGCGATGAAGGCCAGGATCGCATCGCCCATCCGCGCCTTCTCGTCGGCACTGTGCCTGCGCGTCGCGGTAAAGCCCCCGGCGGCCAGCGCCGGACGCCGAAGGGCCGGAAACTGAACGCCGACCGTCATGCCGCGATCCTCCCCGCGCACCGGGCCCCGGCCGCACGGCGATAGGCGCCATGGAAGCGGTACACGTCGGGCAGGTCGGGATAGGGCGCGGCGATCGCGTCGTCCCCTCCCTCGTGCAGAAGCCAACGCAAGGCGACGGTCACACGCTTGCCATGCGCCAGAGAGCGGATAACCACGGTGTCGGAGCGGCGGGAGAGGTAGCGGTCCTCCCAGCGCCCGGTGCGCCGGTTGTAGGCACAGGCCATGCACTGGCCATTCAGAAACGCCTCCACGATCCAGGATGCGTAACGCTCCCTGGGCGCCGGCAGGCGGAAGATTGTGCCGACCGCAACGCAACCGACGCGCAGCGGGTTATCGCCCCCCTGGAAGGGGGAGGCGTAATATTGGCGGATCATGGCGTTTCTCCAGCGCTTCGGCGCGGTTCAGAACAGGGAAAGTTGCAGCAGCGGGCGCTCGGCGGGCACTGGCTGGGTGGGCACACCTGGCGTCGCCACGGGGGCGACCGGGGCTGAAGCCTCAGGCGCAGCAGCAGCACTTGCGGCCAGCTTGCGCGACTACCCGCCGAGAATATGGGCCGGCGTGAACCAGTATTCGCGGGTCTCCAGCGTCAGCGAATTGCCAACGATCACGGTCGCCGGGATATGCAGCAGCGAGAACTGGACGAACGCCATGTGCGCTGCGCGGGGATCCACGTCGATCGCGGTGACGTGCATGTATAGTTCCATGCCCTCGCTGCGCAGTGACAGGGAGGCGGAGGATTTCGTTGCGACAGCCGATCTGACCCAGTATGACCTGTCTGGATTCAAGCCCATGCGCTTTGAGATCGAACCCAAACCTGACGTTGCACAGCCTTGGTAGAGCGTGTTTCCGACTGGAGGGCAGTGGGCAAACCGCGATTTTCTGGCAACCGTACTGCTTGTTTTGTCTGTTCGTGGCACATGCGGTTGGTACGGTGACGCATCACCCCAGGCGGCAGTCCCTTAGCAGGTCAGACGGTATGCACGATCCTTTCCATGACGAAGAGGCTCCGGGAAAAAAGCCTGGGGGACCGCCTGATACGTCCGCGTTCGAAGGTACGGGTTGTCAACGGGCGTTCGCAATCGGCGAGATGCCCGTCGAGATCGCGGCCTTGCTCGAACAGGGCCTTGGGGATTTTCTGAAAGGCGGCTGAATGGGCGGCCCATACCGTCCAACCTGCTTCAACCTTCTCTCCGTTGGCGTCCTTGCCGTAAAGGGTGCCACAGGCGCTGTGATGTTGAAGGATGAGCAGTCAATGACTACAATGCAGTCATTGACTGCTGGAGGTTTCCGTGGCCGTCATGACCATCCGCAACATCGACGACAGTCTCAGGAAGCGGCTTCGCCTGCGGGCAGCCCAGCATGGCCGTTCCATGGAAGAGGAAGCACGCGACATCCTGCGCGCGGCTCTTTCCACCGAGGCTTCCTTGTCCGTGGATGCAGGACAAACGATTCATCAGCGCTTCGCCAGGCTGGGCGGCGTGGATCTGCCTGTTGTGGCTCGTGAGGCGATCCGGGACGTGGATTTCGGGGGGTGATCGTTCTCGATACCAACGTCCTCTCCGAGTTGATGAGGTCCGAGCCCGACCAGGGCGTGCTGGCCTGGATGTCCAGCCAGCCCCTGACGGCCCTGTTCACTACCACCATTACCCAGGCGGAGGTATGGACTGGCGCTGCTGCCGGAAGGGCGGCGGCGTAACATGCTGGTTGCGGCCGCGCGCGCCATGTTCGAAGAGGATTTTTCCGGCCGCATCCTCTCGTTCGACGGCGAGGCGGCCCAGGCTTATGCTGATATCGCGTCCCGACGCCGGCAGGACGGGGAGCCCATCAGTCAGTTCGATGCCCAGATCGCCGCCGCGACCCGCTCGCGAGGGGCTGCATTGGCGACACGAAACACACGCGATTTCGTCCGGTGCGGAATTGCTCTCGTGAACCCTTGGGGCGACGCATAGAACGCCTTCAGGCCGATTTCGGCCGCCGGCCGCGCCGGCGTTCCGGCAGGTGGGTGATGGTCGGTCCACCTGGGGCGCTTTCGGCCGACACCGGAGGGTCAACCTCGGCCTGGTCTGTGGTGGCCGAGATCCTGCACCCCAGGCCGATGGAGCGGGCGAGTTCGGCGCGATGGGCGGCATAGTTGGGGGCGTTACATAAAACTGGCCGATCGCACGTCACCGAGAAAGCGACATGGAAAATTTCACAAACCGGCAATATCGGTGTATAGGTGTTTATCTACCGATATGGAGGTAAGCCATGTCCACCACCCGCTGGAATATCGCGGTTTCATCTGAAGTGGATCAGTCCGTTCGCATGTTTCTCGCCGCCAATGGGGGAGGGCGCAAAGGCGATCTGTCCCGTTTCATCGAGGATGCCGTGCGGTCCTACCTGCTGGAACAGGCTGTAGACCAGGCTAAAGCGGCGACCCAGGATATGAGCGAGGCTGAACTGGCCGACCTGGTGAATGAAGCCGTGCAGTGGGCACGCGGGCACTGATGCGGGTTGTTCTGGATACCAATATCCTTATTTCCGCTCTGATATACCCTCGTGGCGCTCCTGATGCGATCTATCGTGCCTGGCGGGCGCACCGGTTCGATCTGGTCACGTCCATGGCCCAGCTTGAAGAACTCAGGCGCGTCAGTCGCTATCCCAAACTCCGACCGATTCTGCCGCCTCACCGGGTCGGGGCGATGATCAACAACATGCGCAAAGTATCCGTGGCCGAGCAACTCCCTGCCTTGCCGGCTGACGTGACCATCAACGATCCCGATGATGCCTTTCTCCTGACAATGGTGCTGGCGTTCGATGCCGACTACCTCGTGACGGGCGATCATCGTGCCGGTCTGCTGGAGAAGGGCCGTTTCCAGAGAGCGCGCATCGTTACACCCGCAGATTTTTGTTCCATCGCCCTTGGTTGAGTGTTTTCAGGCCGATTTCGGCCGCCTTCCGGGGGGCGTACATAAAACGGGCACAGATATACGCTAAGGATTATCGGTGGCTGTGATGGCTTACCGGAGAGGGCGGAGCTTCCCTTCTGGGATGCCGGCGTCGGTCCAGAGGTAATCCCCGGTCAGGTTGATATGCTGCCCCCCCCCTAGCCGAGAGCGATGCGGGAGCAGAGTATGCCCATCCCGGATAAGGGGGCAGCCGATTTTAAGTGAAGGAGAACGAGCGATGTAGGTACGCTCGGAAATCAGTCCGTGCGTCATGGAGAGGAAAGCTCCCATGTCTCGCACCTATCATCGCAGCCGCAAATACGGCCGTAATCATCGCTTGGCCAATCGCGCGGATCGCTGTGGGTATGGAGGATCACGGGATGCCTCGGAATCCCCCAACTGGTACAGCCATCTGCATGACATTCGCCCTGGCCGGCATCAGGACCGGCGTATCGCGCGCCTGATCGTCAAAGGTCAGCTCGATCCTGTCGAGGCCGTGTTTCCTTATACCGGCACCCGGCGACCCCATGAATATTACTGGTAACAACCAGGCGGGAATGATCGCTCATTCCCGCCTTCTCTATTCTGCGCCCTAGTGACGCGCATTTCAGACGATAACAGATAACAAAAATAACGAACTGAATAACAAATTACTTGTATGTTATCTGATATCTGTTATGATGTGCTCGTTATCCGGGAGGGAAGCGTTATGAGCGAAACCCTAATCTCTGCTGAAACTGTGGCCCAGGCGGCCGAATCCCTTGTCGGGCGGGGCGAAAAGCCCAGTGTGCGCAAGGTGCGTGACGAGCTGGGGGGCGGCAGTCCGAACACGATCCTGCCCCTGCTCAATTCATGGAAAGACAGCCTGCGCGGGCGGCCGGTTGATCCCCCGAAGGAAGAACCCCGGAGCGAAGCCAGCGATCTCGTTTCTGCCGAGATGGACAGTGCGGCCGAGCGGATGAAGCAGGGCTTTCTGGCGATGCTGGCCGGCTTTGTCGATGCGGAGCGCCAGAAGGCGCAATCCGCCCAGCAGGCGATCCAGGCGGCGGCCGACCAGAAAGTGGCGCTGGCCCGTGAGGCGGCGGATCAGCAAATCGCCGATATCCAGACGCAGGCGGTTGCGGAGCTGGCCGACGCCAGGGGGGAGGCCATGGAACTGGCTGAAGCTCTGGCTGCCGCCACGGCCGAGGCTGAGGGGCTGACGCACCGGCTGGACGCCTTGCAGCGGGAGGTGGACCGGCTGACGGCTGAATTGACCGCTGAACGCCATGCGCATCAGGCGGCGCGGGCCACGGCCGAGCGGCAGACCGGGGAGATCGATGCCCTGCGGCAGGCGGTGGCAGAGGCCCAGGCCCGCGCGCAGGCGGCGGAGAAAGCCCAGGATATCGCAGAACGTCGGGCCAGCACGGCTGCCACGGCGCTGGAGAAGGCGGAAAAGTCCCGTGAGGCGGCGGAAGCGCGTGCGGAATCCCGCGCGCAGGCGGCGGAGGCCCGTGCCATCCGCGCGGAGGAGCGGGCTGACGCCGGCTTCGCCGCCGCGCTCAAGGAACTTGCCGCTACCGTGACAACCGAGCGGGAAGGTAAAAAATCCTGACAGCCGGCCGCCTGTAAGGGAGATTAACGTCCATGGCGCGTTTGTGGGTGCGGTCGGATCTGCATCTGGAAACGGCGCTCTTTCCGGATGCCTATGACCCGCCCCGGCCGGGGGGAACCGGAGTGTCTCGCGCGTCAGAAAGAGATAGCGATCAATATAGCATTATTGCTATAAACTGCTTATGCAGAGTGATCATCATGTTTCATGTCTATGAACTGGACCGTCGAGACGCTTGGGCCAATCGTCGATGCCGAGATCGCGGCTCTTCCTGCGGATATGCAGGCCGCGTTCCTGCGTGTCGCAGAGCGGATTGAAGCCGTTGGTCTGGAGCGGGTGGGTGCGCCTCATATCAAGCACCTCCAGGACAAACTCTGGGAGATGCGATTCAACGGTCGTGATGGCATCGCTCGTGCCCTTTATGTGACCGCGATCGGACGACGGGTCATCGTGGTCCATACCTTCGTGGAAAAGACTCAGAAAACCCCCAGGGCTGCTCTGAAACTGGCGGAGCAGCGTGCCAAGGAGATTTCATCATGACCAGTCTCGCCGCCCTTAAGAGCAAGCTTCTGACCGATCCAGCGGTCAAAGCCGAGTATGATCGCCTTGGTCCCATCTTTTCGGTGGTAAGCGAGATGGTCGAGGCGCGTCAGACGGCAGGGCTGACCCAGGCCGAAATCGCCCGGCGCATGGGAACCACTCAATCGGTTGTGGGCCGGCTCGAAAGCGGTCGGCACATGCCGAGCTTCGACATGGTTTCACGCTATGCCGCAGCCCTGGACCGGCGGATCGATATCCATCTGGTACCTCGTCATAGCGCGGACGTTGCTCTTGCAGGCAGTCCTATCTGATCATTGATGCCTGATTGTGTCGTGGCCGTCTGAGACAGAAGGGAAAGCCAAGTCCGGTTGGAAACCATTGCATTCTACGGTGTTGCAAAACCATACCCGTGTAACTACAATTCTGTAACTACGGGGGCGGATTGTGACCATATGGATATGGGATCCTGAAAAGGATGAGAAAAACAGGGAGAAGCATAAACTGCCTCTGGAAGCCGGCAGGTTTGTTCTCGACGACGATCCGCTCGCATTGTCTGTGCCTGATCCCCATCCAGATGGGAACAGGTGGCGAACCATAGGAAAAGTGCAGGGCATCACAATTCTCTTCGTCGTTCATACAGAACCCGTGGAAGATGAGGAGGATGGCGAAGAATACGGTCGTATTATCAGCGTAAGAAAGGCAACTGCCCATGAGCGCGAAGCATATGAAAACGGACCCTGAACTGCTTCAGGCGTTACGGGCTGTGGAGGCCATGCCTGACGATCAGATTGTGACGGATGATGAAGCCCCAGAAATTCGTGACTGGTCACAGGCGGAACGGGCGCGCTTCTATCGACCCCGTAAAGTGCAGAAAACAGTGCGGTTTGACGCTGATGTCGTGGCTTTCTTCGAGAAGGACGGGCCTGGCTATCAGACTCGTATGAATGATGCACTGCGTGAAATTATGAATCGCGCCTTACGTAAGGCGCCCACGAAAACAGACGCGGGATCTGCACGGCCTTCACGGCGCGGGAAGACGGTACACGCATAAGAGTGGCTCTGGCCTTTCTTTGCCCACTTTCCTGCACGAGAAGGAGTTTGGCGCATCATGAGCAGCAAAAATTGCTCGATGATTCCCCGGGCCTCCTCGCCATCGCCGATAAGAACTCCCGCCATGAGGCGGCACACCTCGAATGGCGTGAAGAACTGGCCCCGATGCGCATTGTGCAGTTCCAGCATCCCGAAGACGGCGCCGAGAATGTCGGTCGGGCTTTCCTCCATCGAGAGGGCAACCTCCGCGAGGACGTTGGGCCAGGTCTCGATCGTCTGCCGGTCATAGCGGCCGACGATCTTCAGATACCGGGCTTCCCGCTCGTCGCGCTGCTTCAGGTCGACGGCGTTCGCCATGGAAATCGCCATTGCCTCCATACAGTCGGAGAACGTCGTGTAGAGGTCGTGCCAATACCGGGCTGCCTCCAGCAGCTTCGCGATCCTCCTGATCCGTGCGGACATCGGCTCAAACCTGCCGCTTGTGCCGCCGCGCGTCGCGCAGCGCGATCCGCCAGGCCGCAAACCATTGCACGAGGTCGCCGCCGTCGATCGGCTCATCGGCGTCGAAGGCCTCGGCCTGGTAGGCAAGCGCCTCGTCGACCAGCGCATCCACTGTCCCGGTGCAGGAATTGGGAGACGCCGTGATGGCGCCCCCCGATCCGTCGTGGGCTTCGGCGTGTCCGCTCATCGGGCCGCGACCTGAACCGGGTGCCGGTGATCGAGATCTGACGGAATCCCGGCGAGAAAGGCCGGCGCGGCGACGATCAGCCATGCGGTCAATGCGATCGCAATGCCGCCACCGATCAGCGCAATGGCTTCGAACGTATCGGTCAGACGTGTCGGGGTTTTGCGATGGTCTGCCATGAGGGCGCTCCTGCGGCTCGGATGGAAAGGCATCGGGAGCCGAAGACAGGGCAGACAGCGCTGACCCCTCTTTCTTCGTAATCATCCGGCGAGAGACGCGGGCGTATTCAGGCGGCGATGGTATTGTGGACCTGCTGGTGGGCTTTCCAGTGCCAGGGCAGGAGTTCATGGAGGCGTGGATTGGGGAT
>NZ_JABEQJ010000021.1 GCF_014174255.1 Gluconacetobacter sacchari | reverse complement strand
CTCGATCCCGGCCCGCGCCGTGCCGTCCACCAGGAACGTCCACCGGTTCTCCGTCATGAACACAAGGCGATACAGCGCCATCGTCTCGTTCATGTATCCCGTCATCTCCGGGTCGAACTGCCCCAGCATGTCCGCCGACATCGCACGCAGCACCCGCGGATGCACGTTCACCGGGCCAGGACCCATCAGCAGCCGCTGCGGCGGGTCGATCTCTCCGAACACCTTATTCCTCCTTTTCCTTCGGCGGCGCGCCGAAGCTGGCCCGGTCCAGGCGGGCGACAAACGCCGTCATCGCCTCCAGCGCCGCCTGCACATCCTCGTCCATCACCGCCTCGGCCGGGTTGTGGCTGATCCCTCCCCGACAGCGCAGGAACAGCATCGCGACCGGTGCCAGATGCGCCATCACCATTGCGTCATGCCCTGCCCCGCTGACCAATATGCGCGGCGCCGCGCCGGTGACCTCCCGCACGGCCTCGGCCATCAGATCGCTCAACCCCGCGTCGCACGGCGTCGCCGGCAGGTCCTGCTGTACCGTCAGGTCCAGCGTCACGGCCCGCCGGGCCGCGATCTCCGCCAGAGCCTGGCGGATCTCGTCCGCCGCGCGATCACGCACCGCGCCACGGCCCGCGCGAACGTCGATGCTGAAGGTCACCGCCCCAGGCACCACGTTCGGCACCCCCGGCCCGACCTCCATCCGGCCGACGGTGGCCACCAGGTCCTCCGGCCCGGCACCGCCGATCCGCTCCACCGCCAGCACCATTTCGGCAGCGGCGGCCAGGGCATCGTGGCGCAGACGCATCGCCATGGTACCGGCATGGCCCGCCGTGCCCGTCACCACGGCGCGGAAACGATATTGGGCGGCAATGCCGCTGACGACGCCCAGCGCATGGCCTTCGGCCTCCAGCACGGGCCCCTGCTCGATATGGGCCTCGACATAGGCCAGCACGTCACCCCGCTGCCGCGCGGCGCCCGCAAAACCCGCAAGGTCCAGCCCGAACCCCTCCAGCGCCTCGGCCAGCCCGACACCCGCCGCGTCGGCCAGCGCCAGATCCTGGTCGCCCAACACCCCGGCCACGGCGCGGCTGGTCAGCATCGAGACCGGAAAGCGCGATCCCTCCTCATCCCCAAACCCGATGACCTCGATCGCGAAGCCGAAGCGATGGCCGCGCTCGGCGAACCACGCCACCGTTTCGATGCCCAGGATCACGCCCAGCATGCCGTCATAGCGCCCGCCATCCCGCACGCTGTCGACATGCGACCCGATCAGCAGCGCCGGCGCGTCGGGATGCCGTCCTTCATAGCGGCCGACGATGTTGCCGGCGGCATCGATCCGCGCCGCCATCCCCGCCTCGGTCATCCACGCGGCGATCCGGTCCAGCGCTGCCGCGTGCCCCGCCCCCAGATAGGGGCGAAACAGATGCTCGTCGGAATCCGAATAAGGCACCGCCCCCAGTTCGTCGCACCGTGCGACCGCGCGCAGGCCCGATGCCGCCTCGCGCGTCGGAGGCTTCACCATGCCGCCACTATGCCGTCGCTGCGCGGATCGGTCGCCCCTTCGATCAGGCCCGACGGATGCAGCACCAGCGCCCCGGCATGCCCCATCGTGGAGGTAAAGGCGGGCATGGGTTCCAGCACATGGCCGGCCGCCGCCATCCGGGCGATCACCTCGGGCGCGAACCGGTCCTCGTATTTCAGGCTGGTGCTGTGCTCGCCCCAGGTCCGGCCCAGCAGCCAGCGTGGTGCCGTCACCGCCTGCTGCAACGGCACGCCATAGCGGGCATAGCGCGTGAAGACGGCCGCCTGGGTCTGGGGCTGTCCCTCGCCGCCCATGGTGCCATAGACCATGGTGCGCCCGTCGGCGAACCGCGCGCCGGCCGGATTGAGCGTATGGAACGGCTTGCGGCCCGGACGCAGTGCGTTCCAGCCGTCATCGGCCAGACGGAAACTGGCGCCCCGATTCTGCCACACGATGCCGCTGCGCGGCAGGACCACGCCCGATCCATATTCGAAATACACGCTCTGGATCATGCTGACCGCAACCCCGTCGGCATCGACCGCGCCCATCCATACCGTATCGCCGGCCTGCGACGGATGCGGCCACGGCGCCGCGACCTCGGGGTCGATGTCCAGCGCCATGCGGTCAAGCGCCAGCGCGTCGTCCAGGATCTCCTGCGCCGCGACGGACATGAAGGACGGGTCGCCGACATGGGCATCGCGATAGCGAAAGGCCTGTTTGGTGGCTTCGACCAGCCCGTGGAAATAATCGAATCCGTCGACATTCTCGGCCCGCAGCCGGTCGAACAGCGCCAGGATCAGCAGAGACGCCACCCCTTGGGTGGGCGGCGCCATGTTGAACAGCCGCGCACCGTCGATATCGACATGCAGCGGCGGCCGCGCCAGGGCATGGTGGCCGGCCAGGTCGGCCAGGTCCAGCGGGCTGCCCAACTGGCGCAGATCCTCGGCCATCTCGCGCGCCAGCGCGCCGCGATAAAAGGTGTCCAGCCCATCCCCCGCCAGCCGGCGCAACGTATGCGCCAGCGCCTGGTTATGCAGGATGTCGCCGGCGCGCGGCGCCCTGCCGCCGGGCAGGAACACCTGGCGAAAGCCGGGGATGGCCACCAGTTCGTCCATCTTGGCGGCCGTCAGGGCGGCGCCACCCTCGGTCACCGGCACGCCCTGCTCGGCGTAATAGATCGCGTCGCGCAGCAACCGGTGCAGGCCCAGCCCCGGCTGCATCGCGTGGCTCCAGTTCAGGGCGAGGTCCCAGCCGGACACCGTGCCGGCAACGGTATTGGCCGCCAGCGGCCCGCGCCATGGAATGGCATCGCACCCGGCGGCGCGATAGAAATCCAGGTCGGCGCGCCGGGCCGCCGCCCCGCAGGCATCGATCGTCTCGGTCCTGCCGTCGGGCATCATCACCAGCCAGAAGGCGTCGCCGCCGATGCCGGTCATGTGCGGGTAGACGACGGCCAGTGTCGCCGCCGTCGCCACGACCGCCTCGATCGCCGTGCCGCCGTCGCGCAGCACCTCCAGCCCGGCCTGGCTGGCCAGATGATGGGGGGATGTCACCATCCCACGCAGGGAACGCGGAGTGTTCAGCATGGCTTAACGTTCCTTGGCAACGGGCGCAGGCACCCGGCCGGCCAGACCCGCCCCCGCCAGCGCGCCGGCAAGGGCAAACAGCGCGGCCTCGCGCCCCGGGGCCGCGATCAATTGCAGGCCCAGCGGCAATCCGCCGGTACCCAGCAACGGCGCGCTGAGCACCGGCACGCCCGCCAGGCTGAGCGGCTGCGTATAAAGGCCCAGATTGGCCCGGGCCGAGACGACCTGCCCATCCACGACGATCGTCGGCTGGTCGATCAGCGGCGCCTCGCCCACCGTCGCCGGCGCGATCAGCACATCCACCGACCGGAACAGCGCATGGACCTGCTCGCGAAACCACGCGCGAAAGCGATGCGCCTGGACCAGCGTTCCCGACGGCAGCAGCGCCCCGGCGATCAGCCGGTCGCGCGTCGCGGGATCGTATCGCAACGCCTGCCGGCGCAGGCGGGGCAGATGCAGCGTGCCCCCCTCCGCCGCCGAGATCAGGAACGAGGCAGCACGGGCACGCGCAACCTCGGGCAGTTCCACCGTCTCCAGGCCGCCCAGATGGGCGGCCACGGCATCGATGGCCCGCGCCAGCGGTTCCGACATGTTCGCGCCGAACCAGCCGCCCAGCCGCGCCACCCGCAGGTCCGCCGCGGCCGGCAATGCGGGCATCGGCTCCCCGGCCAGGATTTCATAGGCCACGCGCAACCCGTCCAGCGTGCCGGCGAACGGCCCCACCACATCCAGGCTGGCGACGAAGGGGTAGGCGCCCTCGCGCGGCACGCCGCCAAAGGTGGGCTTCAGCCCCCACACGCCGCACAACGACGCCGGCACGCGGATCGAGCCATTGGTGTCCGATCCCAGGGTCAGCGGCAGCAGCCCCGCCGCCACGGCGGCGGCCGAGCCACCCGACGATCCGCCGGCCAGCCGCGCCGGATCGTGCGGATTGCGGGTAATGCCGTAATGGGCATTGTCGGTGGCGAACCCATAGGCGAATTCGTCCATGTTCAGGCTGGCGACCGGAATCGCGCCGGCCGCGCGCAGGCGCGCGACGATGGCGGCGTCATGCGTCGCCGGCGGCGATTCCCGCAACACCACCGAACCGGCGGTCGTGACCTCGCCGGCCACGTCGAACAGATCCTTCACGCCGAACGGCACGCCGGCCAGCGGGCCGGGATCGTCGCCCGCGGCAATGCGGCGGTCGATCCGCTCGGCCTCGGCCACCGCGCGGGGGCCGAAGATGCGCGTCACGCTGTTGAACGGCCGGTCACGGACCTCGATCGCGGCGATCGTGGCCGTCATCACGGCCACGGCACTGCGCCGCCCCTGGCGGATCTCGGCGGCGATGGCCAGCGCGTCGGACGAATCGATCATGTCGGGCACGGTCATGGGCGGTATTCGAACGCCGGTTCGCACGTATCCGGCAGGGCGAAGCCATGCACCAGCGCGGCATAGCGCCGCAGCAATACCCGGTTGGCCACCACACCCGGCAGGCAGGATGCGTCGATGGTCAGGCCGACATCACGCGCCGTCGCGATGACGACCGCCTCGTCCCGCGCGCCGCTTTCCTCGTCATGTTCGCTCATGGGCTTGTTTCCTCCCTTTGGCCCGCCATGCCGTCGCGCCGGCAGGGTCACGAGGGATCATGCATCCGGACGGTCGAGGCTGACCAGTTCCGGCGTGACATAATTCAGCAACTGGTCGAGATGCCAGGCTCCGTCGGTCATGAACAGGTCACGCCCCAGCCCCCGTGCCAATCGCTCCACGCCGAAGCGCATGCCGCTGATCGACGCCCCCGACAGGCCCATGCTGGGGGTCGCGCTGAAGGTGAAATTATGGATGTTGGCCAGCATCGGCGCCAGCGGGTCGGCCGCGTCGCGCGGCAGGAACTGGTAGGAATTGCCCAGATAGGGATGCGCCGCCAGCACCCCGCTGCCCTCGCCTTCGGGCGGGGTGAAGCGATCGCGCCACAGCGCCACCGACCCGGCGAAGGACGCGGTTTCCGGCCGCAGCGCCAGATCCACGGCGAAGCCGGTGCCGATGATCACGAAATCGAACCGCATTTCGCCATCCGGCGTCGCGATCGCGATGTCGTCGCCCTCCATCCGCGCGCCCGTCCACCCGCAGCCGGTATGGGTGCGGAAGGTCGGATGCCGGCGGCAGCGCCAGAAAGTATCCTGCGGCGGCGGCTGGTTCAGTTCGTAGATATGGCGCATGAACCGCCAGCGCAGCGTATCGGACAGCGCCGGGAAATGGGCCAGGAACCCGGCATTCTCCATCCAGCGATACGGATTGACCGACGGGATCGCCCGGCGGCGCAGGCATAGCGAAACCGAGGCCGCTCCCGCCTCCAGCGCCGTCGCGGCGTTGTCGAAGGCCGATGCACCGGCCCCCAGCACGCCGATCCGCCTGCCGCGCAGGGCGGCGAAATCGATCGGCTCCGACGTATGCGCATAGCGCTCGCGCGGCAGGCCCCGCCGAATGAAATCGGGCACATGCCACCGGCCGCCCCCATCGATCCCGGTGGCCAGGACCAGCTTGCGCGCCAGATGGCGATATTCCCGCCCCTCGGCATCGCGGAAGGTCAGGCGCAGCAACCCGTCCTCCCACTCCACATGCTCGAAAGACCGGTCATTCTCGACCGGCAGGGCAAGGATCGCGCGGTACCAGTCCAGATAAGCCTGCCAGTCGCCACGGGGGATCTTGTCCAGCGCGTCCCAGGCACCGGCGCCATGGCGGGCCTCGTACCAGGCGCGCGGCGTCAGGTTGGGAATCCCCAAGTCCGGGCCGGTGACATATTTCGGCGTCCGCAGGGTGATCATGCGGGCAAAGGTGATCCACGGCCCCTCGCCCCCGCGCGACGCACGGTCGAAGATCCGGACATTGGTGATATTGCCGCGTTTCAGCGCGAACGCGCTGGCCAGTCCCCCCTGGCCAGCGCCGATAATGGCGACATCCAGCACCGGCTCGCCATCGCGCGTCATCCGCGGCGTCCAGTCGTGGCGCGGATAGTCGATCACGGCCAGGTCCCGCCGGACCTGGGCGTCGAGCGACGCGAAGCGGTCTTCCGACGTTTCTCCGGTTGGACGATTCTCGGTATCGACAGCCATCCGCCCCTCCTGCGCACTTCCCTGGCCCGTTCGGTCCAGGGGCCGGACGGCATGGGTCCGTGTCCCCCGACACGGACCCGGGTTCCCCAACCCACACCATCACGGCACCGAAACTAACCGGATGACGGGGCGTTTCGTCCAGTAGAATAACTTGACCATCCCGTTGCCTGCCCGGCAACGACAAATTCTACGATATAAATTCAATAATTAACTATAAATAACTGTTTTTAAAACATATCTATCCCGTCAACAGGTCCTCTTGCCGCCGAATATAAGCCGCTTCCTCCTGCTCGCGCAGGGCCTCGCGCACCTCGACGATCAGCCGCTCCAGCGCCGGGGGCAACCACCGCGCCTCGCGGACGTACACGCCCAGATCCGTCACGGCCCGAGGGTCGTCCAGCGGCACATGGGCCAGCGCGCCCCGGCTGATATCGAATTCCAGCGCCAGGCGGGACTGGAAGGCCAGCCCCACGCCCGCCGCCACCATGCGGTTGGTCAACTCGATCGAACCGGTCTCCAGCACCACGTCCAACCGGTCGCGCCACGGTTGCAGCATGGGGTCCATCACCTGATGAAGCGACAGCGATTCGCTCGGCAGGATCAACCGATACTCCAGGCACTCCTCGATTCGCACGCTGTGCCGGCCGGCCAGCGGATGGCCTGCCGGCATGACCACGCCCACGGGAAAGCGCGCCACCGCCACCCGGCGCAGATCTCCCGGCGGGTTCAGCGAGAAGGCGATGCCCAGGTCGGTCGTACCGCCGCTCAGCGCCGCCACGATCCGCGCGGGCGATCCCGTTTCCGCCTGCAAGTCGATCCCGGGCCAGATCCGGGTCATCCGCGTCAGCAGCCGGGCCATCAGGTCCCCGGCGATACCTTCGACCGTCATCAGGCTGATACGGCCGCCCCGCATTCCCGCCAGCGCCGCGATCTGCTCGTCGGTACGCACGGCATCCTGCATGACGGTGACGATATGGCGGGCGACGATCTCCCCCACGGCGGTCAGCACCATCCCGCCTGGCAACCGATCGAACAGCGGAGCGCCGATCTCGTCCTCCATCTGGGCGATCTGGCGCGTCAGGGCAGAGGGCGTGACATTCAACCGCCGCGCCGCCTCACGGATCGACCCATGGTCGCGCACCGCGTTGAAATACAGGATGCAGCGCGCATGCAACCGCATCATGTGCTCTCTGCGGACCGGTCCCTTCATGTCCAGCTCCCCCTGCCTGCCGTCACGACGACGCAGCATCGCCATGCAGCAGGCGTTCGACGATTTCCGCCGCGACCAGCGCCGCGATGATTTCCGGCCGCTTGTCGCGGATACCGCGATCCCCGATCGGACAGACCAGCGTCGCGATCCGCCCGGCTTCCAGACCCACGGCACGAAACCCGGCCTCGAAGCTCCGTCGTTTCGTCTTCGATCCAATAAGCCCGATATAACGGAAATCGCCCCGTTCCAACGCCGCGCTGACAATCAGCGCGTCCAGCCGATGGCTGGGGGTCAGGACCAGAATGCCGGACCCGGGCGGTGCCGTGGCGAGCGCCCCCTCCCAATCCTCGGTCATCCAGGCCGCGACCCCCTCGGGCACCGGCCCGAATTCCTCGGCGCGCGGATCGATCCAGGACAGGCGCAGCGGCAGCGGCGCCAGCGCGCGGGCCAGCGCGCGCCCGACATGGCCGGCCCCGAACAGCAGCAGATGCGGCTGTCCCGCCCGCGCGGCGTCGGCGTCCCGCACGATCGCATCCAGCATCGGATCGTCCGCGCGCTCGATCCGCACCCGCACCCTGCCGCCGCAGCACTGGCCCAGTTCCGGACCCAGCGGAATTTCCAGCTCCTCGGCATCCCCGGCGCCGGCCAGCAGGCTGCGTGCCCGGGCCGCGCACTCCCATTCCAGCCGCCCGCCGCCGATCGTACCCACCAGCCGCTCCGCCGTCACCAGCATGAAGGACCCGGCCTCGCGCGGCGTGGAGCCCACGGCCGCGCTGATCGTGACGCGCGCGACAGGCCAGCCCGCCCGCCGCCACGCCATCAGCGTGACGATGATGTCGTCCATGGCCCGGTTGGCCGTCAGCCCACGGTCTCCACGTCCATCCGCGCAGCGGCACGGGCACGCATCCGTTCGGCAACGCGCAGGATCGCCTCGGGCGTCGCCGGCGCGTCCAGGCCGGGGCAGGACCGATATCCGTCCAGGCTGGCCAGCGCGTCGGAAATCGCGTGGAGCACCGCCACCCCATGCACGAAGGGCGGCTCACCGACCGCCTTGGAGCGAAAGATCGTCTCCTCGCGGTTGGGCGCCCGCTCCAGCAGAGCAACGTTGAAGACGCCCGGCCGGTCGGAACAGGCCGGGATCTTGTAGGTGCTGGGGGCATGGGTACGCAGCCGGCCTGCCTCGTCCCATACCAGTTCCTCGGTGGTCAGCCAGCCTGCCCCCTGCACGAAGGCCCCCTCCACCTGGCCGATATCGATCGCCGGATTCAGCGATTGGCCGGCATCATGCAGGATATCGACACGTTCGATCCGCGACTCCCCGGTCAGCAGGTCGATGGCCACCTCGGCGCACGCGGCGCCATAGGCAAAATAGAAGAACGGCCGCCCCCGCCCGGTCTCCGGATTCCACGAGATCTTCGGCGTCTTGTAGAACCCGCTGGAGGACATCGACACCCGCGCCAGATAGGCGGCGCGCGTCAACGATTCGAACGGCATGACGGTCGCGCCGACATGCACCCCGTCGGCGCGGAAATGAATCCCGGACTCGGCGACACCCCAATGCGCGGCGGCAAAGGCAACCAGCCGTTCCTTGATCCGGCACACCGCGTCCAGCACCGCCATGCCGTTCAGGTCGGCTCCGCTGGACGCCGCGGTGGCCGAGGTATTGGGCACCTTGCCGGTGGTGGTGGCGGTAATGCGCACCCGGTCGGCCGGCAGGCCGAATTCCCGCATCGCGATCTGCACCATCTTGGTGTGCAGCCCCTGCCCCATCTCGGTGCCGCCATGGTTCACCTGCACCGACCCATCGGTATAGACATGCACCAGCGCGCCCGCCTGGTTGTAATGGGTGGCGGTGAAGGAAATGCCGAATTTCACCGGCGTCAGCGCGATGCCGCGCCTGATATGCGGGCTGTCGGCATTGGCGGCGCGAATCGCGGCGCGACGCGCGCGGTAGCCACAGCTTCCGGCCAGTTCCTCCATGATCTCGGCGGCGATCGAATCCTCGACCGTCATGTGGTACGGCGTCAGGTCGCGCGTGCCGGTGCCGTAGACATTGCTCAGCCGCACATCCAGCGGGTCCAGCCCGGTGGCGAAGGCAATCTCCTCGATCATCCGCTCGGCCGCCACGATGCCCTGCGGCCCGCCGAAGCCGCGATAGGCGGTATTGGACTGGGTATTGGTCTTCAGCGGCTCGGACCGCAGCCGCACATCGGGGTAGTAATAGGCATTGTCGGCATGGAACAGCGCGCGGTCGGTCACCGGGCCCGACAGGTCGGCCGACCAGCCGCACCGCGCCGCCAGCACCATATCCACCGCGCGGATGCGGCCGTCATCCTCGAATCCCACCGTGTAGTCGACCGCGAAATCGTGACGCTTGCCCGTCATCATCATGTCGTCGTCGCGGTCCAGCCGCATCTTCGCCGCGCGCCCGGTCAGTTCGGCCGCCAGCGCCGCCAGGCAGGCCGGCCCGTTCGCCTGGGTCTCCTTGCCGCCGAACCCGCCGCCCATACGCCGGACCTCGGCCGTCACCAGATGGCTCGGCCGGCCCAGCACATGCGCCACCATGTGCTGCGTCTCGGTCGGATGCTGGGTCGAGGACCAGACCCGCATCTCGCCCTCCTCGCCCGGCTGCGCCAGCGCCGCCTGGCCTTCCAGATAGAAATGCTCCTGCCCGCCCATCACGATGCGGCCCGACAGGCGGCGCGGCGACTCCGCCAGCCCCCGCTCCACCTCGCCCCGCCGCATGGTCAGCGCACGCCAGACCAGCGCGCCGCCGGCGGCGCGGGCCTGCTCGATATCCAGCACGGCCGGCAGGTCCTCGTAGACGATGCGCGCCAGGCGCGCGGCCCGGCGCCCCTGCCCGCGCGTCTCGGCCACCACGGCGAAGATGGGCTGGCCATGAAAGGACACGGTGCCGGACGCCAGCAGCGGCTCGTCGTCCTTCCCCACGGGGCTGATCTCGTTGCAACCGGGGATATCCGCCGCCGTCAGCACCCGCACCACCCCCGGCGCGGCCCGGACATCATCCAGGTCGATGGACACGATCCGGGCATGGGCGCGGGTACTCAGCCCCGGCACCACATGCAGCAATCCCTTGGGCTCCGGCATGTCGTCGATATAGGTAGCGGCCCCCGAGACATGCATCGCGGCACTTTCATGCCGCAGGCTCTGCGACGCTCCACCGATCACACGGTCAGACATGGGCGGCCTCCCGGCCACGTCCGGCCAGCCGGGTTTCGGGGCGGGCGCCAGCCGGCGCGGTTTCCGCGAACAGGCGCGTCAGCAGGTTCGCCGCCACCGTCCGGCGATACCAGTCGCTTGCCCGCATGTCCGAAATCGGCGCGAAATCGGTCGCGATGGCGGCCCGCGCGGCCTGCAATGTCGCCTCGTTCCACACATGTCCGCGCAGCGCCTCCTCGGTCGCGCGCGCCCGGCAGGGAATCGCCGCCATGCCGCCAAAGGCGATTCGGGCATCGTGGATCCGCCCCGCCGCGTCCAGCGTCAGGGCAAAGGCGCCCAGCAGGGCAGAGATATCCTGGTCGAACCGCTTGGAAATCTTGTAGGCACGGAACAGCGTCCCATCCGGCGGCGCCGGCACGGTCACGGCCTCGACGAACTCCCCCGCCTGGCGGTCCTGCCGCCCATAAGCCAGAAAATACGCCTCCAGCCTCATGGTGCGGCGCGCGTCGCCCCGCCGCAGATGCAGCATCGCCCCGGCGGCGATCAGCACCGGCGGCCCGTCGCCGATCGGCGAGCCATTGGCGATGTTGCCGCACACGGTGCCGGCATTGCGCACCTGCGTCGATCCCAGCCGCCGCACCACCTCGCCGGCATCGGGCAGCATATCCGCCAGCGCGGCCCGCGCCTCGGCATAGGTCACGGCGGCACCGATCCGCAGCCCTTCCGCCGTGCGCTCCAGCCCACGCAGATCGGCGACCCGCCCGATGAAGACGACATGCGGCAGCACGCGCAGCCCCTTGGTGACCCACAGCCCGACATCGGTGGCGCCCGCGACGATCCTGGCCTCCGGGTCCTCGGCCAGGGTCGCGGCCAGGGCATCGGAATCCACGGGAATCGTCAGGCGCCCCTCGGGCCCGTCCATGCGGACCGTCCGCCCGTCGCGCAGTGCCGCCAGGCGGTCCGCGATCGCGGCCGCCCGCTCGTCGAACCGGTCGGGACCGGCGGCCATGGCCTGCTTCATCGCCCGCACGATCGGCGCATAGCCCGTGCAACGGCACAGGTTGCCCGCCAGCGCGTCGTCGATCGCCCCGTCCTCGGCCACCGCGCCCGGCGTCTTGCGAAAGGCGACCATCGACATCACGAACCCCGGGGTGCAGAAGCCGCATTGCGACCCGTGCAGATCCACCATCGCCTGCTGCACCGGGTGCAGCGTGCCGTCCGGCGCGCGCAGGTCCTCGACCGTGAATAGCTGGGCACCATCCAGCATCGCGACGAACTGGATGCAGGCATTCACCGCCCGCCACACCAGCGACGCCCCCTCCAGCCGGGCGACCAGCACCGTGCAGGCGCCGCAATCGCCCTCGTTGCAGCCTTCCTTGGTCCCGGTCCGCCCCTGCCGCTCCCGCAACCAGTCCAGCACGGTCAGGGTGGGTGGAACGGCCGCCAGTTCACACAGCGTATCGCCCAGATAGAAGCGGATATGGTCGCGCATCGTTCTGTTCCGTCGAGCAAGAGACACACCCCGAGGGGCCGATGTCCTGGCTGCCCACCCCCCACAGGACAGACAACCGGAACGCGGGCCGCATCACCTCCCCCGAGGAGACCCGGCCCCAATCCGTTTACGTTATGGCCCAAAAGCCAGCCGGAAGAAACGCTCACCCATCCGGCAGAAGCGCCTGGTTGCGCCGCGCCTGGGCCGTAATATCCGGACCGAAGCACGGTCGCTCGACATACCGCCCGGCGCCGCGCACGGTCCGCAGGTCGCCGTCGGACCACACCACCCGTCCGCCGCTGATCGTATGGCGCGCCAACCCGGTCAGGCTCATCCCCTCATAGAGATTGTAATCCACGTTCTGGTGATGGGTCGCGGCCGAGACGATGCGGCTGGCCTCGGCATCCCACAGGACAAGGTCGGCATCGGCGCCGGGAACGATCGCGCCCTTGCGCGGATGGATGTTGAAGATCTTCGCGGTATTGGCCGAGGTCACGGCGACGAATTCCTGCGGCGTCAGCCGCCCGGTCCGCACGCCATGGTGCCACAGCACGCTCATCCGGTCCTCGATTCCCGGCGTGCCGTTCGGGATCCGCGTGAAATCGTCCCGTCCCTGCGCCTTCTGCCCCGCGCAGAAACAGCAATGATCGGTCGCGGTCGTCTGCAACTGCCCCGATGCCAGGCCCGCCCACAGGGCCTTCTGGTGATGTTTCGGCCGAAAAGGCGGGCTCATGACATGGCGCGCGGCACCCAGCCAGTCCGGGTCGGCATAGACGCTGTCGTCGATCACCAGATGCTGGGCCAGCACCTCGCCATACACGCGCTGCCCGCGCGCCCGGGCGGCGGCGATGGCGGCGGTTGCCTCCTCGGTCGAGACATGGACGATATAGACCGGCGCCCCCAGCAGCCCGGCGATGGCGATGACGCGCTGCGCGGCCTCGCCCTCGACCGCCGGCGGCCGCGACAGCGGATGCGACGCCGGGCCGGTCAGCCCGCGCCGCAGCAGGTCCTGCTGGAGAAAGGCGACGGCATCGCCGTTCTCGGCATGCACGTTGCACAGGGCGCCCAGTTCCAGAGCCCGCCCGATCGAGCGCAGCAGCACGCCGTCATCGACCATCAGCGCGCCCTTGTAGGCCATGAAATGCTTGAAGGAATTGACACCGCATTCCCGTGTCAGCGTGCCCATGTCGGCATGGACCTGCTCGTCCCAATGGGTGACGGCGACATGGAAGGAATAGTCGGCCACCGATTTTTCCGCCTTCGCCCGCCAGTCCTTCCAGGCGCCCAGCAATGACCCGCCACGCTCGGGAATCACGAAATCGATGATGGTGGTCGTCCCGCCGGCCACCCCCGCCTCGGTCCCGGTCCGGAAATCGTCGCTGGCGACCGAGCCCATGAAGGGCATTTCCATATGGGTGTGCGGGTCGATGCCGCCGGGCATGACCAGCAATCCGCCCGCATCCACGGTCGCGCATCCCGCCGGCGCCTCCAGCCCGGGCCCGACGGCGGCAATCCGCCCCGACTCGTCACACAGCACGTCGGCCCGCATCGTGCAGTCCGCCGTGACCACCGTTCCCCCGCGCACGAGCAGCATCCGTCCCCTCCCCTTCCACGATACAGGTTCCTGGCAGCATGCCCGCGCGGCAGGCGGCCGTCATCCCGCCGGCAGCGTTTTCCAGCTTGCGCGGCGCGCGCAAAACCGAAACCCTCGCGGCATGACCCGCTCCAGCGCCCTCACCCCGTCCCTGACCCTGGCCACCGTGCAGGACCGACCGGCCGGTGCGCCGCGCCGCGCCAGCACCGGGCAGATCCTGCGCGCGGCCGAACGGGAGTTCGGCCGCGACGGCTACAAGGGTGCCAGCATGTCCGCCATCGCCGCCGCCGCCGGCCTGCCGAAGGCCAATATTCATTATTATTTCGGCACCAAGGAAGACCTGTACCGGGCGGTGCTGGAAAACATCCTCGACGACTGGCTGGCGGACGCGACGGTATGGATCAACGCCGACGCATCCCCCCGCGCGGCGCTGGAGGGCTATGTCCGCGCGAAGATCGCCTTCTCCCGCGACCGGCCCGACGCCTCGCGCATCTTCGCGCACGAGGTCCTGCAAGGCGCGCCGAACATCCAGGGCTATTTCGATACCGCGCTGCGCCGACACGTCCGAACCCTGGAAGAGGTCTTCACCCTCTGGCAGCGCAACGGGCTGATGCGGCCGATCAACGGCCCTCACCTCATGTTCTGCATCTGGGCGATGACCCAGACCTACGCGGACATGAGCGCGCAGGTCTGCGGCGTACTGGGCAAGACCGTCCTCGCGAAGCAGGATTACGACGACGCCGCGACGACCATCATCGGGCTGGTATTGAACGGGATAGAAACGACCTGAACGTCAGGAAGAAAAAATCATCTGGCCCGCCGCCGCCGCCTGCTCCATCCTGTGATTCTTGCGATGCCGTGACGGTTCCCTTCGGCCGGGCGGCTCCGCATGTCCGATCTCAGGAGCCTTGCGCGATGTCGCCTACCAATCACGACGCGTTCTGGATGCCCTTCACGGCCAACCGGCAGTTCCGCCGGACGCCGCGCATGCTGGTCGCGGCCGATGGCATGTATTACACGTCCGAGGACGGGCGGAAGGTGCTGGATGGCTGCGCCGGCCTGTGGTGCGTGAACGCGGGCCATAACCGCCCCCTCATCACCCAGGCGGTGCAGAAGGCGATCGCGACGCTGGATTTCGCACCGACATTCCAGATGGGGCATCCCCTGGCCTTCCAGGCGGCCGACCGCATCGCCGCCCTGGCGCCGGGCGACCTGAACCACGTCTTTTTCTGCAATTCGGGGTCCGAGGCCGCCGACACGGCGCTGAAGATCGCCATCGCCTATCATCGCGTGCGCGGCGAGGGCGCCCGCACCCGCCTGATCGGGCGCGAACGCGGCTATCACGGCGTGGGGTTCGGCGGCATTTCGGTCGGTGGCATCTCCGGCAACCGCAAGCTGTACGGGTCCCTCCTGACAGGGGTCGACCACCTGCCGCACACGCTGGACCTGGACCGCAACGCCTTCACCAGGGGCCTGCCGGCCTATGGCGCGGAACTGGCCGACAATCTGGAGCGAATCGTCGCCCTGCATGATCCCTCGACCATCGCCGCCGTGATGGTCGAGCCGATGGCGGGGTCGACCGGCGTGCTGCCGCCGCCCGTCGGCTATCTGAAGCGCCTGCGCGAAATCTGCGACAAATACGGCATCCTGCTGATCTTCGACGAGGTCATCACCGGTTTCGGCCGCATGGGCGGCACGCCCTTCGCGGCCGAGAAATTCGGCGTGCTGCCCGATATCCTCACCTGCGCCAAGGGGATCACCAACGGCACCATTCCCATGGGCGCCGCCATCGCCCGCGACCATGTGTACGAAGCCTTCATGAACGGGCCCGAGGCCGGGATCGAACTGCCGCACGGCTACACCTATTCCGGCCACCCGGTGGCCTGCGCCGCGGCGCTCGCAACCCTCGATACCTACGCCGAGGAAAACCTGTTCGAGCGCGCGGGCGACATCGCGCCCTATTTCGAAGAAGCCGTCCATGCCCTGCGCGGCCTGCCCCACGTCATCGACATCCGCAATGTCGGCCTGGTCGCCGGCATCGAGCTGGACGCCCGTCCCGCCGCCCCGGGCGCGCGGGCTTACGAGATCTTCGACCGCGCGTTCCACAAGGGCCTCCTGGTCCGCTACACCGGCGACGTCATCGCCATCTCGCCGCCGCTGATCATCCGGAAATCCGAGATCGACCACCTGTTCGGCACACTGGCCGACATCCTCCGCGCGGTCGAATAGGAGACGCGACACGCATGGCGGACACCGCGCCCACCGGATACGATTCGGGCCTGTACAATGCCGACCTTGCCCCGGTCCCGCCCGCGCGGCGGGATTGGTCATGGCTGAACATGGCCACGGTATGGATGGGCATGGTCCACAATATCGTGGTGTACGAGGCCGCGTCCGGCCTGATGGCACTTGGGTTTTCGGCCTGGGAATGCCTTGCCGTCGTGGCGGTCGCCTATACGGTGCTGTTCCTGGCGATGTGGTTCAACGCCCGGGCCGGCACGCGGTACGGCATTCCGTTCTGTGTCCTGATCCGCTCGGCCTTCGGCCCGTCCGGCGCCCAGGTTCCGGTGCTGCTGCGCGGTTTCTGCGCGGTCTTCTGGTTTTCGGTGCAATCCTATGCCGCCGCCCAGGCGGCCGACGCCATCCTCTCGACCCTCATCGGCGGCTGGACCTCGCTGGACGTGTCGTTCCTGGGCATGCGGATGCACATGTGGCTGGCCATGGCGCTGATCTGGGCCCTCCATGGCTGGATCGCCGGCCATGGCGTGCATCGCATCCGCAATTTCGAACTGGTCGCCGGCCCGCTGGTCATTGCCGTCGGGCTGCTGGCCACCCTCTGGGCGCTGCGGGTCGGGCATGGGCCCGGCCCGCTGTTCGCCCAGCCGTCGCGCCTGCATGGCGCCGCCTTCTGGTCCGCCTTCGCGATGGGCGTGACCGGCATGATCGGCATGTGGGCGACCTTCGCCGTCAATATCCCCGACCTGTCGCGCTTCGTGCGGTCCGAGCGCGACCAGGTGATCGGTCAGGCGATCGGCCTGCCGCTCACGGCCATGGTCTTCACCCCCATGGGCATCCTCACCACCTCGGCCACCGTGATCCTGTTCGGCCACCCGATCTGGAACCCGGTCGAACTGCTGCTGAAGCTCGATCACCCGCTCATCACGGTGCTGGGCGGGGCGACGCTGGTGCTGGCCACATTGTCGGTCAATGTCGCCGCCAATATTATGCCCGCCGCCTACGACCTGATCAACCTCATGCCGCGTCGGCTGAATTTCGACCGCGCCTCGTCCCTCGTGCTGGTGCTGGGCGTGTTCTTCATGCCGTGGCTGTGGTTCGACGACGCCGCCAGCATCTATCAGGTCCTCAACCTGGTCGGCGGCCTGTTGGGGCCGGTCACCGGAATCATGCTGGCCGATTTCTACCTGGTGCGCCGCCAGGTGCTGGACGTGCCGGCTCTCTATCGCCATGGCGGCCGCTATGACGGGCACGACGGCTGGAATCCCCCCGCCCTGATCGCCTTCGCGGCGGGCGGCGTGCTGGCCTCCGCCGGACAGTTCCTGCCGGCCCTGGCGGGATTGAGCGCGCTGTCCTGGTTCGTCGGCGTCGGCGCCGGTGCCGGTGTCTATCTGGCGCTGTCGCCACGCCGGCCGCTTCCGCACGCCAACGACGGCATAGCACCCTCCGAAGCCTGATCCGGCCGGCGTTCGATCGGCCGCGCCCCCGCATGCGCCGCATCACGGCGCATATGCCGAATCCCTTATCGCGCGCCCTGGTTCGAAATGCCCGATCCGGCAGGCATGATCCTCCAGTTCCTCGCCCGACGCGCGATCGCCCGAAACCGGCTTGGCCATGTCGTCCAGCAGGATGAAGCCCGGGCGCCCGCCGGGCCAGATCGTGCCCACGACCACCAGCGTATGCCCCGCCATCTCGCGCGCCGGATCGGCCAGCGACGCCGCCAGCCGCCGGAATGGATAGACGCCGTCCAGATCCTGCCCGTCGATCCGCGTGGCGCGATAGCTGTGCCCCGCCAGGATCAACGGCGTCCAGCCGGCGCCGATCCGCGGGCGCGCCCAGTGCAGCGCCACGCGAATGTCCGGCGCCAGGCAATCGACATGAATATGCAGTTGGTTCTGCGACCGGCCACGGCGTGAATTGATCGCCAGCGCCATCGTCTCGCGCGGCAGGGTATGGCCCAGCCGCGCCTGCACGCGGTCGATCTGATGCCACGCCGCGCCGAAATAATCCGGTGCGTCCGGCCGCAGGATCGACGGGTCTTCCATGCCCGTCACCCGGTCGGTCGGAATCAGCAGGTATTGCGCGACGCCATCACGGTCCTTCAATACCGCATAGCCACGGGCGGGATCGACCACGGCACAGGGCGCGGGCCTATTCTCGCCAAGCTGGTTCGGCACGCATCGCTCATGGACGATCCGCCACAGCACATCCGGATCGTGATCGTGCCTGGCCGGTCCGTTGGCCCGCGCGGCCGCCAGCAGCACCCCAGCCACCGCTAGGGCGGGCACCAGACACGCCAGCACAACCGGCCTCATACCGTGCCGGCCTCCTCGATCCGCGCGGGCAGCGCGAAGGCCTCCGCCAGCCGGTCCAGCCGGCGGCGCACGCTTTCGCCGCGCACCACGCCGCGTCCCCGCGCCAGATGCAGCGTCACATCCCCGGCCGACAGCCTGACCCAGGTCCCATCCAGCAGTTCCTCGGTACTGCCGCATACCGTGTAGGCCAGCCGCAGGCCCAGCCCCAGGATCAACGCGCGCTGGAAATCCTCGGCCGTCAGCAGCAGGCGCGACGGTTGCAGGAAATCGTGCCCCAGCTCGGCCTCGTACCGCACAGCCAGCGTCAGGGCGACGAAGGCCCGTGCCTGATGGTCGAAGCCCACGCCCTGCATGCGCAAGACCCGCAGATAGGTCTGCTCGGCCCGATATTCGGGATGATCGTACGATCCGATATCGGACAGCAGGCAGGCGGCGCGGCGCAGCCGGCGCTGGGGCGTGCTCTCGCCGGGAAACAGCGGCGCCGTCCAGTTCATCAACTGGTCCGGCAGGGTCTCGCTGCGCCCCAGCCTGCGGCACATTTCCCGCGCCACCGCCTCCTGCGGGTCCAGCGCCGCGACCGACGCCGCGACCCTGCGCATGTACCAGCCCTCGCGCAGGCCATCGACGCAGAAGATCACGCTGGACGGTTGCAGCCGGCGCAGCAGGCGGCGCAGCACGATGGCGGCGAAGGGCACATCCTCCAGACGCTTGCGCGGCGCGCCGGGCACGCGTTCCAGCGTGCGGCGCGGCGTGTTGGCGGCCCATTCGGTCATGTCGCGCGCCCCCTCGCCCGACAGGGTATAGAGATGCACGATATTCAGCGGATAATTGGTCCGGGCGATCTGCAAGCGCGCCAGCGCGCGAAAGGCGCCGCCCACCAGGTAGAGCGGCCGGCCCACCACATCGTCCAGCCAGCCCACCTGCCCGATATCGGAATCGGCGATCACCCGCGCCTTCTGCAAGTCGCCCTCGGCGCGATCGTTCAGCCGGATCACGCCCAGGCGCAGCGTGCAGGCATCCAGCTTCCGCCCGGCCGACAGGCGGATCAGCTCAAGCGATCCACCACCGATATCGGCGACCAGCCCATCGGCCTCGGGCAAGCCGCACAGCACGCCGGTCGCCGAATAATCGGCTTCCTCCTCGCCCGACAGAATGCGAATCGGCACGCCGGGCATGCGCGCCCGCAGCGCGGCGACGAACTCGGCGCCATTGCTGGCATCGCGCACGGCCGCGGTCGCCAGGATCTCGAACGGATCGGCATCCATGCCCCGCGCGATGGCATGGAACCGGTCCATGACCTGCATCGCCAGATTGACGCCTTCCTCGTTCAGCCGCCCGGTGGTGTTCAACCCCCGCCCCAGGCGCAGCACCGCCTTCTCGTTGAAAATCGGAATCGGATTCCGCGAAATGCCGTCAAAAACGACCAGCCGGACCGAGTTCGACCCCAGATCGACGACGGCCGAGCGGCGATGCGGAAGCTGGATCATAGGGTCCGACACATACGGGTCGCGACAGGCGGAAGCTGCGTCATGCTGAAACCTTCACTGAAACCCTCAATCATCGAGAATCCGGTCCTGGTGCCGTGGCAGCGGGGTGCTGACCCGAATGGTATTGTCCTGCGCCGCACTCCCTCGCCCGGACAGCGAGGGATTGGTCATGAAATAATCATGGGCCGAAAACGGCCTGGCACCGGGTTCCAGCCGGCGCCACACGCCGTTCTGCTGTAGGACCCAGGATTGCAGGTTATCCTTCAGGTCCGTGACCATGATCTGGTCCAGGACCTGCGCATGCACCGTGGGGTCGCGCATCGGTACCATGCTTTCCACCCGCCAGTCCATGTTCCGCACCATCCAGTCGGCGGACGAGATATAGACCTTGGCATGGCGCGACGGCAGCCGGTGCCCGTCGCCGAAGGCGAAGATGCGGGCATGTTCCAGAAACCGCCCCACGATCGACTTGACGCGGATATTCTCCGACAGGCCCGCCACCCCCGGCCGCAGGCAGCAGATCCCGCGCACCACGGCCATGATCCGCACCCCGGCGCACGAGGCGCGATAGAGCCGGTCGATCAGGTCGGGATCGACCAGCGAGTTCATCTTCAGCCAGATCTGTCCGGGCCGCCCCGCCCGGGCATGCTCGATCTCGGCCTGGATCAGTTCCTCCAGCGTATGGCGGATCGTGACCGGCGCGAAGGCGATGGCCTCCATCCGCGCCGGCATGGCATAACCGGTCATATAATTGAACAGCCGCGCCGAATCCCGCGCCAGTTCCTGGTCGCAGGTGAAGAAGGACAGGTCGGTATAGATCCGCGCCGTGATCGGGTGATAATTCCCGGTCCCGAAATGGGCATAGGACCGCAGCGTCCCACCCTCGCGCCGCACGACCAGGCTGAGCTTGGCATGGGTCTTGAGGTCGGCGAAGCCGAACACGACCTGCGCGCCGGCGGCCTCCAGCGCGCGCGCCAGGCGGATATTGGCCTCCTCGTCGAAGCGGGCACGCAGTTCCACCATCGCTGTGACCGACTTTCCGGCCTCGGCCGCCTCGATCAGCGCCTTGACGATCGGGCTGTCGCGCGAGGTGCGGTACAGCGTCTGCTTGATCGCGACCACCGCCGGATCCAGCGCGGCCTGGCGCAGGAACTGCACCACCACGTCGAAACTCTCGAACGGATGGTGGACGATCATGTCCTTGGCGCGGATGGCGGCAAAGCAGTCGCCCCCGAAATCGATCACCCGCTCGGGGAACCGGGGAGTATAGGGCGGAAACAGCAGTTCGGGCCGGTCGTCCACGATCAACTGCTTCAGGTCGACCACGCCGATCAGCCCCGGCTGGATCTCGATTTCGTCGGCCGGCACGTTCAGGTCGTTGGCCACCGCCTGCCCCAGGTCGGGCGGCATGCGGGAATCGATGTCCAGATGAATCACGACACCGCGCCGCCGGCGCTTCAGGGCGGTCTCGTAGGAGCGGACCAGATCCTCGGCTTCGTCCTCGAACTCGACGTCGGTATCGCGGATCACCCGCAGCACGCCCCAGTCGCCCGCCATCATGCCGGGAAAGAGCTGGTCGATGCACAGCGCGATCATGTTTTCCAGCATGATGAAGCGGACGACGCCGGGCGGCGACAGGCTGGCCGGCAGGCGGATGAACCGCTCGATCTGCGCCGGCAGCAGGATCATGGCGCTCATGACGAAGCGCCCGCTTTCCTTGCTCATCAGCCGCAGCGACAGGGCCAGCCCCATATGCGGGATAAAGGGCAGAGGATGCGCGGGGTCGATCGCCAGCGGCGTCAGGACCGGAAAGACCCGATCCATGAAGCAGCCATCCAGCCATTCGCGGTCGGCCTCGGTCACGCGGTCCAGGCCGCAGACCACGATCCCGGCATCCGCCAGCAGGCCGCGCAGATCCTTCCAGATCCGCTGCTGCTCGCGCAGCAGGCGCGCGGTGCGGGTCCGCACCGCCGCAAGCTGCTGCGCCGGGGTCAGCCCGTCGGGCGACATGCTCAGCAGCCCTTCGCGCACCTGCCCGACCAGGCCCGCGACGCGCACCGAATAGAATTCGTCCAGGTTCCCCGCGCTGATCGACAGGAAACGCAGCCGCTCCAGCAGCGGATTGCGCGGATTGTCCGCCTCATCGACCACACGCTGGTTGAAATCGAGCCAGGAGAGTTCGCGATTGATGAACCGGGCGGGAGAACGCAGGTCGATCGCCGGCACATCCGGCACCCGCTCGGGGGGCGGCGCTTTCCGCCGGGTCGCGGGGGCTGCCCGTCCGGATGTCCGGCGCGAAGGCGTCTTTCCCGTCGGTCTGGTCAATCCGAGTCTCCTGCCACACATCCGCCTTCGTTCGTCAAACTAGGCCCAACATTCCGCCGTGCCAACGCGACGGCATATGAACTTTATCCGCTCAACTTTATCCGCACCGGGCCACGTTCAGGAAGCCCGCGTCTCCTCCTGGTCCAGCAGATCGTGCAGCGCCGCCGCCGCCAGCGCGCGGGTCACCCGCCGCCCCGCCGCCAGCCCCGCCTGGTCCAGCCGGAGCGCGGCCTCGCGAATGGCCGAGGCGGTACGCGGCAGCCGGCGCAGCAGCCATTCGGTCACCGGCTGGCTGACCACGATCTGCCGGTCCGCGAGATGGCGCAGCAGCAGGATCCGCAGCAAGGCGTCCTCGGGCTGGCGCAGTTCGATCGCCATCGTCGCGCGCAGCCGGCTGGCCAGGTCCGGCAGCACCACCGGCCAGCGCGCGGGCGCCAGCCGGGCCGCCAGCACCAGCCCGATCCGCTGTTCGCGAGCCGCGTTCAACAGGTGCAGCAACGCCTGCTGGTCATCCGCCCGGTCCGCGTCGTCCACCGCGACGGCACGCAGCGCGTCCCCGGGGCGCTCGAACAGTTCTCCCAACGTCGCGCGCGTGACATCCGCGCCCCGCAGCAGCACGGCATCATGCTCCCGCGCCCAGATCTCCAGCAGATGGGTCTTGCCGGCACCGGCGGCTCCCCACAGCGCCAGCCGATGCTCGGGCCACGGGTTCGCCCCCAGCAGCCAGGCCCGGGCCGCGCCGTTCGACCCCGCCGCGACGAAATCGGCGCGGGCGAAGCGGCTGCGATGCCCGAAAGGCAACGCAAGCTGGTCCACCCCGCCAGCCGACGCCCGCCCGCCCGGATTCTGCGCCACCCGTTCAACCACTGCTTTGCGTGCCGCCTTCGCCTGCCGTAAAGGAACCCAGAGCATCTACCCTACCTCGCCCCGTTCTTCGACCCCCGCATTCGCGGCAGGGCCGACGAAAGGGGCGCGGCGACGACGAAGGCCCGACCCATGACCTCCGCACCCCCTTCCTCCGCGGCCCCGCCCGCCGCCGGCGCCACCTACCGCGACGCGGGCGTGGACATCGCGGCCGGCGACGCGCTGGTCGATGCCATCAAGCCGGCGGCGAAGGCGACCGACCGCCCCGGCACCATGGGGGGCCTGGGCGGATTCGGCGCCCTGTTCGACCTCAAGGCGGCGGGCTTCCGCGATCCGGTCCTGGTCTCCTGCACCGATGGCGTGGGCACCAAGCTGATGATCGCCATCGAAAGCGGGCTGCACGAAACGGTGGGCATCGACCTGGTGGCGATGTGCGTGAACGACCTGGTGGTGCAGGGCGCGGAACCGCTGTTCTTCCTGGATTATTTCGCCACCGGCCGGCTGGCGGTCGAAGACGCGGCCAAGGTGGTGCGCGGCATCGCCCAGGGCTGCGCCGAATCGGGCTGCGCGCTGGTGGGCGGCGAAACCGCCGAGATGCCGGGCATGTACGCCCCCGGCCACTACGACCTCGCCGGCTTTTCGGTCGGCGCCGCCGAGCGTTCGGCGCTGCTGCCCGCCGGAATCGCCGCCGGCGACGCGCTGATCGGGCTCGCGGCCAGCGGCGTGCATTCCAACGGCTTCTCGCTGGTCCGCGCCATCGTCGCGCGCAGCGGCCTGGCATGGAACGCCCCCTGCCCCTTCGCGGCGGAGCAGACCCTGGCCCAGGCGCTGATGGCACCGACGCGCCTGTATGTGAAGCCGGTGCTGGACCTGCACCGGCGGGGCCTGATCCAGGGCGCGGCGCACATCACCGGCGGCGGCCTGCCGGGCAACCTGCCGCGCGTGCTGCCGGAGGGCCTGACGGCGGTGATCGAGGGCGAGTCGTGGCGGATTCCTCCGGTGTTCCGCTGGCTGGCGCAAACCGGGCAGGTCGATGCCGACGAAATGCTGAAGGTCTTCAATTGCGGCATCGGCATGGTGCTGGTCGCCCGCGACGCCGACGCGGCGCTGGCCGCCCTGCGCGCGGCGGGTGAATCCCCGGTCGTGATCGGCCGGCTGGAAGCCTCGGCACCCGGCACCCCGGCCGGCCTGCGCTTCGCCACCCGCCCCGATTTCACCGGCTGATCCTCCGTGAGCGAACAGTCATCGGACGATCGCTGCCCGATCGCGATCCTGATCAGCGGGCGCGGCAGCAACATGCGCGCGCTGATCGACGCCTGTGCGGCGCCTGATTTCCCGGCGCGCATCGTCATGGTGCTCAGCAACAGGCCCGACGCGCCGGGCCTGGAGGTCGCCCGCGCGGCCGGCCTGCGGACCGAGGCACTCGATCACCGCCCGTTCGGCAGGGATCGCGCGGCGCACGAACGCGCGGTCGACGCCACCCTGCGCGCAGCCGGCGTAGAAGTGGTCTGCCTGGCGGGCTACATGCGGCTGCTGACGCCGTTCCTGACCGAGGCCTGGGCCGGACGGATGCTCAACATCCACCCCAGCCTGCTGCCCGCCTTCCCCGGCCTGCACACGCACGAACGCGCGCTGGAAGCCGGCGTGAAGCTGCATGGCTGCACGGTGCATCTGGTCACGGAAAGGATGGATGACGGCCCGATCCTGGGCCAGGCGGCCATATCGGTCCAGATCGGCGATACGCCCGATCATCTGGCCGGACGCGTGCTGGAACAGGAGCATCGCCTGTATCCAGCCGCCCTGCGCCGGTTCCTGCGGCCCGAAACGCCGCCCGCGGATGGCGGGTCCCTGCTGGTCGCCTGACCAGCCGGTGGCGGGCGCCGGAACGGCGCCCGCCCGCTGCCGATCAGGGCAGGATTTCGGTCTGGGCGAAGAAGAACGCGATCTCGTTGTTCGCGTTTTCCAGGCTGTCCGAACCGTGGACCGAATTGGCTTCGATGCTCTCGGCGAACTCGGCGCGCACGGTGCCCGGAGCGGCCTTCTTCGGGTCGGTGGCCCCCATGACGTCGCGATGCTTCAGGACGGCGTTCTCGCCTTCCAGAACCTGCACCACGACCGGGCCCGAGATCATGAACGACACCAGGTCGTTATAGAACGGGCGCTCCTTGTGGACGGCATAGAACGCGCCGGCAACCGCCTCGGTCAGTTGCACGCGCTTCTGCGCCACGATCCGCAGGCCGGCCTCTTCGAACACGGCATTGATCTTGCCGGTCAGGTTGCGCCGGGTCGCGTCCGGCTTGATGATCGACAGGGTACGTTCGGTCGCCATGGGGTGGCTCCTTGTTTCTTGGTCGAATTGCATGACCGGGACCCCCTGCCCACACCGGACCGGCGCCCCTCACGCGCGCCATCTAGAGCATATTGGGCAAGACTGGTAGGTACAGCGTCACGAATCCCGCCTGCCCTGCCAGGCATGCCGCCCGATTTCCGGAGTCCGCCCCCGTGAGCCTGCTCGTCATCTCCGACCTCACCCTGCGCATCGCGGGGCGCACCCTCCTGGACGGCGCGTCGCTCAGCGTCGATCCGGGGCGCAAGATCGGCCTGGTGGGGCGCAACGGCGCCGGCAAATCCACCCTGCTGGCCGCGATCGCCGGCGATATCGCCCCCGATGGCGGCACCATCACCCTGTCCTCGCGCGCCCGCATGGCCCGCATCCGGCAGGAAGCACCCTCGGGCGACGTCAACCTGCTGGACACGGTGCTGGCCGGCGATCTCGAACGCACGACCCTGCTGGCCGAATCCGAACGGACAATCGACCCGGCGCGCCTGGCCGACATTCACGAACGCCTGCGCGCCATCGGCGCCGACAGCGCGCCGTCACGCGCCGCGACCATCCTGTCGGGCCTGGGCTTCGACGCCGCCGCCCAGGCCCGCCCGGTCTCGGACTTCTCCGGTGGCTGGCGGATGCGCGTGGCGCTGGCCACCGCCCTGTTCCTCAACCCGGACCTGCTGCTGCTGGACGAACCGACCAACCATCTGGACCTGGAAGCCACGATCTGGCTGGAAAGCTGGCTGGCCCGTTTCTCCGGCGCGGCGCTGATCGTCAGCCACGATCGCGGACTGCTGGATCGCTCGGTCGACGCCATCGCCCATCTCGACCAGCGCCGGCTGTCGCTGACCCCCGGCGGCTATGACGAATTCGTCCGCATCCGCACCGAACAGGCCCTGCAGCAGGCCCGCGCCGCTGAGCGGATCGCGGCCCAGCGCGCCCATATGCAATCCTTCGTCGATCGCTTCCGCGCCAAGGCCACCAAGGCCCGGCAGGCCCAGGCGCGCCTGAAGGCGCTGGAAAAGCTGCCGGTGATCGAATCGGTGGTCGAGGACGCACCCACCCGCTTCGCCTTCCCCGAGCCCACGCCCCTGCCGCCGCCGATGCTGGTGCTGGACCGCGTCTCGGTGGGCTATGACGGCAAGCCGATCCTGGCCAACCTGTCCCTGCGGCTGGACATGGAAGACCGGATCGCCCTGCTGGGGGCCAACGGCAACGGCAAGTCGACCTTCGCCAAGCTGATCGCCGGCCGCCTGGCTCCGCTGTCGGGCACGGCCAACCACAATCCGCGCCTGCGGGTCGGCTATTTCGCCCAGCACCAGGCCGAGGAACTGGTACCGGACGAAACCCCCGTCGCCCACATGGCACGCGCCATGCCCAAGGCGCCGCCGACGGCGGTCCGCGCCCAACTCGCCCGCTTCGGACTGGATGCCGACCGCGCGGACACCGTGACGCGCGACCTCTCGGGCGGCGAAAAGGCGCGCCTGCTGCTGGCCCTCGCCACCCGGGACGCTCCGCACCTGCTGATCCTGGACGAACCGACCAACCATCTGGACCTCGACGCGCGCGAGGCCCTGATCCGCGCGCTGGCCGAATTCGAAGGCGCGGTCCTGCTGATCAGCCACGACCCGCACCTGGTCGAACTGGTCGCGGACCGGCTGTGGCTGGTGGGGGATGGCACCGTGCGCCCCTTCGACGGCGACATGGCCGAATACCGGGTGTGGCTGTCCGAGCGCGCCCGCGCCGCCAGCCGCCCGGCCGCGACGCCTGCCGCCCCGAAGCGCGAGGACCGGCGTGACCGCGCCGAGGCCCGCAAGGCCGTGGCCCCCCTGCGGAAGAAGGCGCGCGACGCCGAGGCGCGCATCGGCACGCTGGCGCGGGAACGCGCGCACCTGGAAACCCGCCTAGCCGACCCGGCGCTCTATGCCGCCGGCCGCGCGGAGGACGTGACGGCGATCAACACCCGCCTGGCCGCGATCGGCCGCGAGGAAGCGGCGGCGGAAGAAGAATGGTTGCTGGCCGAAGCGGCGATCGAGGACGCATCGGCCCAGGACTGACCAGCACACCCTGCCGCCATGTGGTATCCTTTCGTTCACCAGGGCGTTGTCACTATGGCGGCCTGTCCGGGCGATCAAGCTGTCACGGGTTCCGGTGGCATCGACGCGGACGGATCGATATGCGACTCACGTTCCCTGCCGATCACCAACCGGAAACGCCATGCCCTCCATCGCCGTGACCGACACCAAATCCTCCGCCCCCGCCGGGAAGGGAGACTTCCAGCGCGAGGCGCCACCCGCCGATCCACGCGCCGCGCAACTGGCCAAAATCCACGCCCTGCTCCAGACCACGATCCTGCTGACCGCCGTGATCCTGTCGATCTGGCTGCTCGGCCCCGTGCTGATGGTCGTGTTCGCCGCGACGCTGCTGGCCGTCATCCTGCATAATCTGGCGGCGCTGGCCCAGCGCCGGATCCGGCTCCCCTACTGGCTGGCACTGACCCTCGTGGTGGTGATCCTGCTGGCCGCGTTCGCCGGGCTGATCTGGAGCAGCGGCCCCACCATCGCCGAACAGGCCACCCGCCTGCGCGTGGCGCTGACCACGCAGGCCTATACGGTCCGGGGGCAACTGGGCGCCAGCGAGATCGGGCGCACGCTGCTGGATTACCTGCCGCAGACGCTGGGCGGCAACCAGCCCGGCGGCGGTAGTGACGGCATGGGCTCCCGCATCGCGGGCTCGATGACCGGCGTGCTCTCCTCGGCCTTCGGCGCCGTCGGCACGCTCGCGGTGATTCTTATCGCCGGGCTGTATTTCGCCCTGTCCCCCACACTCTACGTCAACGGCCTGCTGCGCCTGTTCCCGACGAAGCACCGCCCCGCCGCGCGGACGCTGCTGCTGGTTGCGGGCCGCACCCTATGGGCCTGGACCGCCGGCCAGGCGCTGGACATGTTCGTCGTCGGCATGCTCTCGGCGATCGGCCTGTGGTTCGTCGGCGTGCCGCTGGCCCTGGCGCTGGGCGTGGTCGCGGGGCTGGCGAACTTCATCCCCTATATCGGCGCCTTCATCGGCGCGGTGCCCGCCATCCTGCTGGGACTGTCGGTCGGCACGCGCGAGGGGCTGATGGTGCTGGCGCTCTATACCGCCATCCAGTTCTTCGAGGGCAACGTCATGGCGCCGCTGATCCAGCGCCATGCGGTGCAGATGCCGCCCGGCGTGACCATCCTGTCGCAGACCGTGTTCGGCACCATTCTCGGCCTGCCGGGCCTGATCCTGGCCTCGCCGCTGACGGCGGCGCTGCTGGCGGTGATGGATCGGGCCAGCCCGCCGCTCGACGAATCCGACCGGGTCTAGGATCGAAGCCATGACTGCCAGCCTCAGCAGGACGTACCGACAGGTTCCCGCACGATCGCGGCCACATGATCGACCGGAAACGTCACCGACCGCGCGATGAAACACACCGCATTGGCCCGATGATGAAGCGCGGCGGCCTGTCCGGCGTCCGAGCCGGCGGAGATCGTCACCCGGGGACGGAGCGTGACGGATACGAACTGTCCTCCGCCGCCGGCATCCTCGGCCATGACACCTTCCGCGGCGTCTGCGTATGCCGTGACGACGATGCCAGCCTCGGCGCATAAATGCAGGTACCAGAGCTGGTGACACGCTGAAAGCGACGCGATCAGCAGCTCTTCCGGATTCCACCTGGCCGGATCGCCACGGAATGCCGGGTCGGACGATCCGGCAATCGCGGGCTTGCCCACCTCCCCATCGTCGGGGCTCATGATCTCGTGGGCACGCTCATATCCGCCATAGCGGGCCGTTCCCTCGCCGGTGTTTCCGGTCCAGACGATTGTGACGCCGTACCGATGCTGCTTTTCACCCATGCCGCCTTACCTTCCAATCCCGTCATCCGTTCGCCCGCGTACCCGACTGGGCGAAAGCCTGTGAAAGCGGCTCCAGGCACGTCGCAACTGGCGCGAGGAGGTAAAACCCGCCCGTTCGGCGACACGCTCCATATCGAGCGTGGAGCCGGTCACAAGTTCATGCGCGCGGGCGATCCGCATCCGGTTGACATAGTCGGTGACGCTCATTCCCGCATGCGCGTTGAACAGGCGCGACAGGTTGCGCGGGCTCGCCCCGGCCACGCAGGCCAGTTCCGCGACCGACCACGCGCGCGCCGGATCGGCGGCGACGGCATCCTGCGCGCGATGGATCGCCGGGTGGATATGATTGCGGCCTTCGAGCCACGGTGAAAGCTGCGGATCGTTGCCGCCGCGCCGGAGATAGACGACGAGATGGCGCGCCACCGCCAGCGCCGTCGCATGCCCCGCCTCCCGGGCGACGAGATGCAACATGAGGTCGATCCCCGCCGTAATGCCGGCGCTCGTCAGGCGTTCGCCCGACGCCACGTACAGGCGGTTCTCGACCACGCGCGCCAAAGGCGCCACGCGGGCCAGTTCGCCGGCATCCGCATGGTGCGTCGTGCATTCGTGCCCGTCGAGCAACCCCGCGCGACCGGCGAGCAGCGCGCCGGAGCAGATCGCCACGAACAGCATTCCCGGCTGCACCATCCGGGCCAGCCAGCGGACAATGGCGGCTTCCCGCGCGTCGTCCCCGGCACGGTCGTGACTGCCCCAGTGCGGCGAGGTTGCCGCCCCCGGCACCACGATCCAGGCGTTACGCGATACAGTCTCGGGAAGCGGTGCGATCCCGCTCAGCTCCAGCCCGATCGAACTGCCGGTCGTGGCACCCGGCTGGCCTGGCGCAGCACCTCGATGGGCCCTGCGATGTCGAGCAACAGGACGCGCGGCGGCACGACGACCAGAACCGGAATCTCGCGCGCTGTCGCCGATGAGATCATGCGGCACAGCCCTCCTGTCCTGCCGCCAGGGCCTGCGCGACGCTCGCGATCCGCGCGAAACGGCCGGCCAGCACCAGTTCGGTGCGGGCACGGATCTCGGCGGCATCCCAGTGTCGTCCAGCAGCGTCGGTCATCGGAAAGGTCAGCGTCGCCTCGGCCACGTAATCGACCGTGTAGCCCAGGTCGGAAGCGTGCCGTGCGGTCGTCTCGCAGCATTGCTCGGTGCGGATGCCCGAAACGATCAGGCGGCGAATGCCATGGGCCGTCAACCACACGTCGAGTCCCGTGCCGACCAGCGCGCTGTGCCGACGCTTGCGAAAGATCACGTCGGGCGTGACGCGCAGAGGCGCCAGCGTGCGCACCAGGCCGGAGGCCTCGGCAAACACGCCCTCCGCCTCGACATGGAAGATCTGGGCAATACGGATCCCGGTGTCGGCCGCGCCGTCGATCAACGCCTGCTGCCGCTCAACATAGGTGCCGACATCGTCCTCGCGGAAATAGGAGCGATACCGGAAAGATTCCTGAGCATCGATGACGAGCAGCGCGGTATCCGACATCTCTTGTTCTCCCTGCAAGCATGACGTCCAGAATGACTATGCTGCCAATGCCACAAAAGACCCAGGAGGGACGAAGATCGGACACATTACGCCAACGTTTTCACGAACGGCCTCTAGCCCGGCCCGGCGGCGGCACGGACGAACGGACGGACATCCACGCCCTGCATCCCGGCGTGCCCCGCCGCCGCCAGCCCCTCGGCGCTGTCTTCCAGCACCAGACAGCAATCGGGCACGGCGCCCAGACGGCGCGCGGCCTCCAGAAACAGGTCGGGCGCGGGCTTCGGCCGTGCCACGTCGTCGATCGTCACGACGCAATCGAACAGGTCGAGCAACTCCGTCCGGGTCAGTGACGCCATGACGATTTCCCGCGAACCGCTGGACGCCACGGCCATCGGCAACGTACCGCGATAACGGCGCGCCAGATCGGCCACCACGGCGATTTCCCGCAACCCGTCCATCGCCGACAGCAGGGCCCCCCGGGCGGCACGCAGGATGGCGGGGCGGTCGAGCGGTCGCCCCAATTCCGTCTCGATCAGGTCCAGCACCATATGTTCCGACAGCCCGCCCCGGCCGCGAAACCAGTCCGGCGCCACCTCATGCGCCGCTTCGGAACGCAGGGCCGCCAGCCACGCTTGCAGATAAAGCGGCAGCGTATCGACCAGCGTGCCGTCGCAATCGAAGATCAGCGCCGTCGTTCCCGGCGGGACGACGATCACGGAAAGGCGGTCCGCTCGTAGGGATTCTGGTCCACAAGCTGGCGCAGCGGCGCGAAATCCCGGTCGGAAAACTGATGAACCCGGATCACTGCGCCAGGCCGCTCCTCCAGGAACATCGTGTCGTTCCAGTCGGCGGCGCTGATGCCGGTCCAGAGCGTGATGGTATAAGGGACGGGCCTGCCGTCCGCCCCGGCCGGGCGGTTCGCGGTCAGGGTCAGCGTGGCATCGCCCGAAGACGGCGGCGTCTGGCCCAGCGGCCCCCAGACATTGCGATGCGCCTGTAGCCAGTCATTGAGCGTGCGGATTTCCGCCGCCGACAGCGCGCGCTGCTGGCGCATCGGCCCCACGCTGATCACGCCCGAGACCATCTGGGGAATGGCCACCGGCTTGAAATTCGGCATCGCGAAGGACCACAGCGCGGCCGATGTCCCGACCGTGATCGCCAGGAAGCCCAGAATCAGCGCTGTTTCCCGTCTCATACCTATTGTCTTTCTCGTTTATCCGCGAACCGCCGCAATGACGCGCGCAACCTCCGCATCCGTCAGTTCGGGGTGGATGGGCAGGGCGAGAATACGACAAGACAGATCCTCGGCAACCGGCAAGGATGTTCCGTCATGCTGGGCCTGATATGCGGGCTGACGATGCAGCGGGCGCGGATAATAGATCGCCGACGGCACACCATGCGCCTTCAGCCGTTCCTGCAAGGCCGTGCGCGCCGTCTCGTCCTCGGTCAGGACGGCATAGACCGCCCATGCGCTCCGCGAGTCCGCCACCCGCATCGGCGTGACGACACACCCTTCCAGCCCCCGGTCATAGGCGCGCGCGATGGCCTCGCGCCGGGCCAGTTCTTCCTCGAACGCGTCCAGCTTGGCCAGCAGAACCGCCGCCTGGAGCGTATCGAGCCGGCCGTTCATGCCCGTGCGCAACACTTCGTACCGCGTCTTGCCCTCGCCATGGGTACGCAACGAGCGATATAATTCCGCTCGTTCGGGGTCATCGGTCAGGATCGCGCCGCCATCGCCGTACGCGCCGAGCGGCTTGGACGGAAAGAAGGACAGGGTCGTCGCCACGGCCTCGCGCCCCAGTTTGCGGCCCGACAGCGCCCCGCCGAACGACTGGGCGCAATCATCCATCAGGAACAGCCTCTCGCGCTCCGCGATCGCGCGCAATGCCGGCCACGGCGCCGGCTGGCCGAACAGATCGACCCCGATGATCGCCCGCGGCCGCAGCCGTCCGGCGGCACGCACCTGCGCGATCCGCGTCCCGAGGCTGGCCGGATCGATCTGGAAGGTCCGGGGATCGACATCGACGAAGACCGGCGTCGCCCCAAGCAGCAGCGGCACCTCCGCCGTGGCGGTATAGGTAAAGGCCGGCAGGAACACCGCATCCCCCCGCCCGATTCCCTCCGCCATCATGACGATCTGGATCGCATCGGTGCCGGAGGACACGCCGACACATTCCTTCGCCCCGGCATAGGCCGCCAGCGCCTGTTCCAGTTCGCCCACTTCGGGGCCCATCACGAAGCGGCAATGCGCCAGGACCGTATCGACCCGCCGCCGGATCGCATCGCCCAGCCGCGCCTGCTGCGCCGGCAGGTCCAGGAACGCAATGGGCGGACTCTCGGTGGAAAGCGGGGCAGTCATGGATGCATCGTCCTTTCGGCGTCGGTCGGGTCCGCTGTCGGCCCCACGATCGTATCGTGCGGATCGCCGGTCGGGTTATGGGCAAATTCGGGAACGAGCCCCGTGATCAGCGCAAGGACGGCCGCGATATCCCCCCTGTGGCAAGCGTCGGCCAGCCGATCGATGACCATCCCCACCTCGTGACGGTCCACCATGCGCGGCGTCGCCATGCGCAGGCCCGGATGATCGGTCGCGGCAGGCGCCTCGCGCCCGTGGAACAGTTCCTCGAACAGTTTTTCGCCGGGGCGCAGCCCGGTGAAGCGGATCGGCACATCGACCTGCGGGCGCAGTCCGGCCAGGCGGATCATCTGCCGCGCCAGATCGACGATCTTGACCGGCTTGCCCATGTCCAGAACGAAGATTCCGCCGCTGCGCAGCAGCGTGTCCGTCCCGCTGCCCGCCTGGTCGCGGATCGTGCCGCGCACGCTGGCCTGGAGGACCAGCCCCACGGCCTCGGACACCGTCATGAAATAGCGCCGCATGTCGGGATGGGTCACGGTCAGCGGCCCCCCGCGCTCCAACTGGCGGCGAAACAGCGGCACGACCGAGCCGGTCGAGCCCAGCACGTTGCCGAACCGCACGGTGACGCAGCGCATGGCGTCGCCGGCGCCGCTCCGGGCCGCCACGTCCAGCGCCTGGCAATACATCTCCGCCGCGCGCTTCGACGCCCCCATCAGGCTGGACGGGTTCACCGCCTTGTCGGTCGACACCATGACCAGCGCCCGCGCCCCGTTGCGCGCCGCCGCGTCGGCGACCACGCGGGTTCCGATCACGTTGGTCAGCACGCCCTCGCACGGATTGGCCTCGACCATCGGCACATGCTTCAGGGCGGCGGCGTGGAAGACCAGGTCCGGACGATAGAGGGCGCAGATCTCCTCCATCCGGTCGCGATCGCGGACATCGGCCAGAATCGCCTCGCGCCGGACAGACGGCGCGCGCTCGGACAGTTCGAGGTCGATCTGCCACAGCGAGAATTCCCCATGGTCCAGCAGCAGCAGATGGCCGGGGGCATGGCCCGCGATCTGCCGCGCCAGTTCCGATCCGATCGACCCGCCCGCCCCCGTGACCAGGATGGTGCGTCCGCGCAGCAGCGTCGCCATCCCTTCGCGGTCCAGGTCGACCTGCGGCCGGTTCAGCAGGTCCTCGATCGCGATCGGGCGCAGTTCCAGCCGCGCGGCCGGGGTCAGTTCGGTCAGGTCGGGGGCGCGCTGGACCGCAAGGCCGCGCTGCTCGGCCGAGGCCAGGACCCGCGCCAGGTCCTCGCCGCGGAATTCGGCATCCGTCACCACCAGCAGGTCCGGCCATTCGCTGCCGCCGCGCGCCCGGTCCAGGATGTCGTCCATCACCCGCACATGGCCCAGAATGGGCACGCCGTGGATCCTGCGCCCCGTCTGCCGCCGCCCCCCGGTCATGATGCCCGCGACGCGAAAAGCCGGATGCGACGCCCGTTCGATGGCGCGGATGAACAGGTCGGCCGACTCGTCCGACCCGATCAGCACCACCTGGCTGGAAGGATAACGCCGCGTCGAACGCCGGCAGGACAGGCGGTAGACGATCCGCGCCCCGCCCAGCGACACCAGCAGGACCAGCGCGTGGATGAACGGAAAGGCCGGCGTGGGAATCGGAAAGCCCGTCACATACAGGCCCAGCGAGAACAGCAGGGCGCTCGCCGCCGACGCCCCGGCGATCCCCAGCAGGTCGTCCACCCCGGAAAAACGCCAATATTGCTGCTGGACGCGAAACGGCAGGCTGCTGATGACCAGCGTGATCGCCCCGCCCGCGATAAACCACAGCGGATGCAGCAGGCCGCCACCAGGATCGGCCAGCCAGCGGGCCAGCGGCGCCGCGAGCGCGGCGACCCCCCCATCCAGCATCACGTTGACGGCGATTCGATTGACCGGACGCCGCCAGTCGGCGGATTCGTCGGGCTCAGGGCGTTGCGGGGCCATTATCCCCACCATATAGCCCAGCCCATTCCATGCTAGAAGAAGCCATGACGACAAAACATCGCGGCAGGCGGTCGTGATCGCCTCCGGCCCGGCCCCCGGCTTTCCCCTGGCCTTCCCGCTCCTCCTGCTCGCCACCTGGATCACCGCCGGCCTGCTCGTGGCCGCGACGATCCGCCTGGGCGTCATGGACCATCCCGGACATCGCAGTTCGCACACCAGGCCGACCCCGAAAGGCGGGGGCATCGGCATCGTGACGGCCTTCGTGCTGGCCGTGCCCATCGGGCGCGTGCTGCACGGCATGGCGCCGCTGGACCTGCCGGCGGCGGGCCTGCTGGCCGCGACGATCCTGCTGGGCGCGGTGTCCTGGCTGGACGATGTCCATCAATGGCCCCCGATCCTGAAGCTGGGGGCGCAGGTCGCGGCATCGGTCCTGGTGGCCCTGACGCTGCCGGTCCCCGCTACCCTGCCCTGGTTCGTCCTGTCCGTCGCGATCCTGGTCTTCATGACCAATGCGGTCAATTTCATGGACGGGCTGAACGGGCTGGTATCGGGCTCCGTCATGCTGGCCTGCCTCGCGCTCGGCGTCCTGTCTCCGGGCAGTCCCCTCGTCACCATGGTCTTTCCGCTGGCGGCGGCGCTGACCGGCTTCCTGCCGTTCAATTTTCCCGCGGCCCGAATCTTCATGGGCGATGTCGGCAGCCAGACCTGCGGGCTCCTGCTCGGCGCCTTCGCGCTGGTCTGCGCGTTCCAGCCAGGCATGCCCCCATGGTACGCGGTTCCCATGCTGCTTGCCGGCCTGATCTACGATGTCGTCTACACGCTTGCCCGGCGCTGGCGAAGGGGCGCCCGGCTGATGGAGGGCCACCGCGAGCATCTCTATCAACGTGCGACGCAAGCCGGCCTATCGCCGGTCGCCGTCACGCTGATCCTCTGGTCGTTCGTCCTGTGGGGAGGGGTGATGGCCTACATCACCATGCTGGGCATGTTGCGGCCGACATCGGGATTGTCGGCCGTCATCCTGCCGCAACTCGCCTGGAGCACGGTCGTGGAACGGCAATGGACCAAGCGGCCCGGCCCGGCCGAATGACGCGCCGGGCCGGTGTCACGCCGGTCAGTGGGTCAGCGTCAGTTCCAACCCCTGGGCAGCGGCGGCCAGTCGCGCGCCCTGCGACACACTGTCGATCTTGATCGTCACCCCGTTGCCATTGTGCAGCAGGCTGCCACCCACGCCGTTGCCCAGCGTCGCCTCGCCATTGCCGGCGACATAGGTGCCGTCGAAATCGTGCAGGTTTTTCAGGTTATAGACCGTACCGGTGCTTTCGATCTTCGAATAGCCGACGGCGGCGATCGACCCACCCTTGACGGTGAAATGATAGGTATGGTGGCGGAAGGTCAGCGTGCCCGAGCCCCAGGTCCAGCCCACGCCGACATCGGCGGATTTGGCAACCAGATGGACACGGCCGACGGGCGCGCCCAGGTCATCGGCCGCGCGGGCCGTCACCGGGCCAGGAAGGGACGTCATCAGGAACGGAACGGCGAGAGCGGCTACGGCCGCGATACGCGATGCCATATGCATGATCTTTCTCCATCGGTCTGTCCCGATCGGCCGGATCCGCGCACAAAAATGCCACAGGCGACTCATCGGTCGCGGCTATGCGCCGGCCCATGCGCCCGATCGGTCTGTCGTCTTTCGGAATAAAGAGGAACGGCCGCCCGGACGGGCGGCCGTCCCGCCGGATCAGCCGGCGGCCCGGCGCGGCGCGCGCTCTTCCCGCACGATCTTGGCCGCGCGGCCGGTCGCCGGCACGCCGGCGGCCTCACCCATGATCGTGCGCAGTTCGCGCAGGTAGGCGGAGCCCTTCAGCGTGCGCTGCACGAGAACCGAGCGACGGTCCATCGGGTCCACCTTGCGGCGGGCCAGATCCAGCTCGCCGAGCCGATCGAGGGCGCGGGTGATGGCGGGCTTCGACACGTTCAGCGCCGCGGCCAGCCCGCGCACGGTGTGCGCCCCGTCCTCGAGATAGCAGGTCAGGAAGACGCCAAGCTGGCGGGCCGACAGGTCGGGACCGTCACGGCGCACCATCGCCACGATGGTGTCGCGCAGGGTGTTGATCAGTTGGTCGGTGGTCGAAGAATTCTGAGCCATAGTGAAAAAAACCTTTCCTGAGGCAGTCGGCAACCGCCTCGATGTTCCGCCGTCAGCGTTCCCGCTCAGGGCCGACGGTCATTCCATAGCCGTCATATAGTTTCAAAACGCGCCACATATAAGCCCACAGAACGGGAATAGTTCGTTCCTTGTCATTATTTCACGATCGAGTACTGTCCCTTCCATGAAGGATCGGCAACAAAGCTGCGTACACCGCGCGCAAAACAGGGATTTCGCCTCCTTCCGGCCGACCGGAACGGTAATGATCGTTCCAGGCATACAGATCGATATGTGCCCAGCGCACGCCTGATTTGATGAATTTTTTTAGAAACAGGGCCGCCGTGAGCGATCCGGCCATCGGTTTGGCCGCGACATTGTTCATATCGGCCACCGGACTCCGGAGCCACGCGGCATAATCGTCCCATAGCGGCAGGCGCCAGAGCGGGTCGGCACAGCCCGTCCCGGCCTCCAGGATGGCGTGCGCGACCGCGTCGTCGTTGCTGAACAGCGCCGGCAGGTCGGGGCCCAGCGCCACACGCGCGGCCCCTGTCAGCGTGGCCGCGTCGATCAGCAGATCCGGGTCCGAGTCGCAGGCGTCGGCCAGCAGGTCGCACAGCACCAGCCGGCCCTCGGCATCCGTATTGCCGATCTCCACCGTCTGGCCCGACCGCGTGACCACCACGTCCGACGGACGCATCGCGGTGCCCGAGATGCTGTTTTCGACACACCCCAGGCGCAGTTCCAGCCGGATGGGCAGGTCCCGCGCGATCACCAGACGGGCCAGCGCCAGCATGACCGCGGCACCGCCCATGTCCTTCTTCATGCGCAGCATCCCGGCGGCCGGCTTGATGTCGTAGCCCCCGGTATCGAAACAGACCCCCTTGCCCACCAGCGACAGCAACGGGGCCTTCGGGCCGGCCTTGCTGCCCGCCCAGCGCGCGATCACTACCTTGGGCGCGCGCGCCGATCCGGCGCCGACATGCGCGACGGTGGGATAGGCCCGCGCCAGCTTCCGTCCCTTCACGATTTCCAGCCGCGCACCCAGCGGCTCCAGCACCGCGCGGGCGGCTTCGGCCAATTCCGCCGGTCCCATCAGGTTGGGGGGCGCATTGATCAGGTCCCGCCCCATGCATATCGCATGCGCGACCTCCGCTCCCGCCGCCCCGCCGGCCGGCACCACCAGCCGCGCGATCTCGCGGTCCGGCGGGGCGGCCCGGCCGAACGCCGGCATGCGATACGCCCCCAGGCAGAAGCCCAGGACCGCGATGTCCGGGCCGATGCCCTCCGGCAGCGCGATCTTCCACGCGCCGGGCGGCAGGCTGGTCGCCAGCGTGCCGAACTGGAACGGGTCCGCCTCCGCCCGCACCCCCAGCACCGCCGCCCCCACGCCCCCCTTGCCAGGTATCAGCGCCAGTTCCCCGACCTGCCCCCGAAAACCCGATTCGCGCACGAACGCGGCCCCCGCCTCGCCGACTCGTTCCGCCAGCGCCGGCAGATCGGCCTGGGTGATCGCGTGGACCACGCGGACGCCGCCGCGCCGCCCGCGCGTCGATGGCAGCAGGCAAGGGAATTCTTCAATGGACATCAGCGCCCTCCGCGATCCGAACCGCGCCAGCGTGCGTCCTGCGCCCGGCCAGCGCAACCGGTCGCGGCCCGATTCTCCAACCGGGGCGCGGGTTTTGCTTGCAATCGGCCCGGTGTCATCTGAGCATGGACCCATGATGGGTGCATCCCCGGGGGCCGGGTCCTCCAGTGCCGCGCGACACGCCTTCCACCCTGCGAACGCCAGGCGAATCCGGGCCGTCCTCGGCCCGACCAATACCGGCAAGACCCATCTGGCCATCGAGAGACTGCTGGCCCATTCCAGCGGCATCATCGGCTTCCCCCTGCGCCTGCTGGCCCGCGAGAATTACGAGCGCATGGTCGCCGCGAAAGGCGCGGCCGCCGTCGCGCTGATCACGGGCGAGGAAAAGATCGTCCCGCCCAACGCCCGCTGGTTTTCCTGCACCGTGGAGGCCATGCCCCTGGGCCAGCGCGCGGAATTCGTCGCGGTCGACGAAATCCAGCTCTGCGCCGACCCCGACCGCGGCCATATCTTCACCGACCGGCTGCTGCATGCCCGCGGCATGGTGGAAACCATGTTCCTGGGCGCCGAGACCATCCGCCCGCTGCTGCGCCGCCTGGTGCCGGGCATCGAGATCGACAGCCGCCCGCGCCTGTCCAGCCTGGCCCACACGGGCGCCTGCAAGCTGACGCGCCTGCCCCCGCGCTCCGCGATCGTCGCCTTCTCGGCCACCGAGGTCTATGCGATCGCCGAGCTGATCCGCCGGCGGCGCGGCGGCTGCGCCGTCGTCATGGGCCAGCTCTCGCCGCGCACGCGCAATGCGCAGGTCGCGCTGTATCAGGAGCGCGAGGTCGACTATCTGGTCGCGACCGACGCGATCGGCATGGGGCTGAACATGGATGTCAACCATGTCGCCTTCGCCGGCCTGTCCAAGTTCGACGGCATGCGGGCCCGGCCACTTTTCCCCGCCGAAATCGCCCAGATCGCCGGCCGGGCCGGACGCGGCATGCGCGACGGCACGTTCGGCACCGCCGGCACCTGCCCCCCGGTGCCCGAGGAAGTGGCCGAGGCCGTGGAAACCCACCGTTTCGATCCGATCGAACGGCTGTTCTGGCGCAACAGCGCGCTCGATTTCTCCGGCCCCGAGGCCCTGCTGGCCAGCCTCGCCCACCCCCCGCCGCTCGCGGGCCTGACCGCCGGCAACGACGCGACCGACGTGCTGACCCTCGGCAGCCTCGCGGCGGTACCCGACATCCGCGCCCTGGTCCGCTCGCCCCGCGCGACCCGATTGCTGTGGGAAGCCTGCCAGATCCCCGATTTCCGCAAGCTGGGCGACGAAAGCCATACCAGGCTGTGCGCGCGGATCTTCACCCACGTCATCCGTGACGAGCACGTGCCCGAATCGTGGATGGAGTCCCAGATCGCCGGCTTCACCCGGGTCGACGGCGACATCGATTCCCTGATGCACCGCCTGTCGGGCATCCGCGTCTGCGCCTATATCGCCGCCCGGCCGGACTGGGTGCGCAACGCCGCGCACTGGCAGGAACGCACCCGCGCGGTCGAGGATCAGTTGTCGGACGCGCTGCACGAACGGCTGACCGCCCGCTTCGTCGATCGCCGCGCCGCCTCGCTGATCCGCCGTCTCGACGAATCGGCCGAGGAAGACCTGCTGTCCGCCGTCACCGCTCAGGGCGAGGTGGTGGTGGAAGGCCATCCGGTAGGGCGCGTGACGGGCCTGGACCTGGTCGCGGATTCCGCCTGCGCGCTGCCGGACCAGCGCCTGCTGCTGCGCGCCGCCCGCCGCGCCCTGCGGACCGAAATCCCCCGGCGCGTCCAGACATTGACCCAGGCGCCCGACGACGCCTTCGCGTTTTCGGCCGACGGGCGGTTCGTCGTGTGGGACGGCGGCGCCATCGCGCGCCTGCGCGGCGGCGACCACCTGCTGCGGCCACGGATCGACGTGCTGGACAATTCCTTCCTCGACGGCGCGCAGAAGGAACGGATCCGCGCCCATTTGGCGCAGTGGCTGGACCGCCAGGTCCATGAGGCGATGGCGGCCCTGTTTTCCGCCCGTGCCGCCGTGCAGGCGGACCCGACGTTGCGCGGCATCCTGCACCGGCTGGAGGAACAGGGCGGCGTGGTGGCCGACAGCCAGTCCATGCCCCCCGCGCTGCGGGCGCGGCTCAAGGCGCTCGGGGTGCGCGTGGGCCGGCATGCGGTGCTCATGCCGGCCCTGCTGCGGCCCCACGCCATGCGCCTGCGCGCGATCCTGCTGGCGGCGCGCGCCGGGCGCCGGCTGCCCGACCTGCCGCCGGCCGGCGCGGTATCGATTCCGGCCGACGGCCCCCATGACGCCATCCTGGCGCAACTGGGCTGGATCGCCGCCGGCCCGGTGCGCCTGCGGCTGGACATCGCCGAGAAACTGTCCGGCGAACTGCGCTGGCGGGCCCGCAACGGCCCGGTCCCCCTGCCCGATGGCCTGCCCTCCCGCCTGGGCGTGCGCCCGGAGATGGTCGCGGCGATCCTCAAGGCCCTGGATATTCCCGTCCGCGCCGCCCGCCCCCTGGGCGCCAGCGAATATGGTCCCGCCGCCCCGCCGATGCTGGCGGTGACGCAGGACGCGCGGCGCCGCCAGCGCCATCAGAAGCCGGCCCATGACGGGCCCACGCACCCGTCCGGTCCATCCACCAAGGGGCGCGCATTGCTCGCCTCCCGTCCCGTCACCGCCCCCCGTGCCGCGCACCCGGTCCCCGACGGCCCGTTCGCCGCCCTGGCCGTCCTGAAATACCCCCGGCGATGAAAGACGAACCGCCGGACGCGATCACGGCGCAGAGGCTCGATAGCTGGCTATGGTGCGCCCGCTTCGCCCGCAACCGCCCCGATTGCGCCCGCATCGCCCAGGGCGGCCTGGTGCGAATCAATCGGCAGCGAACCGAAAAAGCCCATGCGCTGGTCCGCCCGGGTGATATCCTGACCCTGCCCGCGCCGGCCGGCGACCAGGTGATGGTGCTGCGGATCGCGGCCCTCGCCCGGCGGCGCGGCCCCGCCGCCGCCGCGCGCCTGCTGTACGAGATCATCCCGGAACGGACCCCGTCCCCCGTGTCATGACGGCCACCGGCCCGGCAGGGTGTCCTGCGGACAGCCTCTTTGACTTGCCATGGCTGCAAAAGACTCCCATACCACGGCCATCATAGGCGAGGATCCCCCTGGCGGCGCCTCGCGGACCCCAAGGCTGATGATGCCGTCGGTCGCGACGGTATCGCAGCTACAGATAATCGGAGATGAACGATGACCTACGTGGTCACCGAAAACTGCATCCGCTGCAAGTTCATGGACTGTGTCGAGGTGTGCCCGGTCGATTGCTTCTATGCCGGCGAGAACTTCCTGGTCATCAACCCCGACGAATGCATCGATTGCGGCGTGTGCGAACCGGAATGCCCGGCCGAGGCCATCGTGCCCGACAGCGACGATCGCGCCGCCGCCTGGGCCGAGATCAATGCCAGCTATTCCGTCAAATGGCCCAACATCACCCGCAAGGGCACCGCGCCCGCCGACGCCGAGGAATGGAAGGACAAGCCCGGCAAGAAGGACCTGCTGTCGCCCGAGCCGCACAAGGACTGACCCCGCACCACCGGAGGCGGCGCCCCGCCGCCTCCGCCGCGGACATGGAAAAGGCCGGTGAGGTTGCCCTCACCGGCCTTTTCCATGTCTGGCACCAGCCGGTCCGGGCGCCTGCGGCACCCGGGATGGCGGATATCAGCGCGACATCATGTTGATCGACGTGTCATGCATGATGAACAGCGTGCCGATGACCAGGATAAAGACGGTCATGATCGTGAAGGCGAAGGCCATCACGTTCCAGCGCTGCTCCGACGACGCGTTCATGTGGAGGAAGAACACCAGATGAACGACGATCTGCACCGCCGCCAGGATCGCGATGGCCGCCAGCATGCCCGAAGGCGAGAAGCTGTGCGCCATGACGATGCCGAACGCGGCCGCCGTCAGCAGGACGGAAATGACGAACCCGGTAAGGTAAGAGCCTACGCTCCCGTGGTTCGCTCCCGAATGGTCTGTATGCGCGTCAGCCATCAGATCACACTCATCAGATAGACAAAGGTGAAGACACAGATCCAGACGATGTCCAGGAAGTGCCAGAACAGGCTGAGGCAGGTCAGCTTGTTCGTCATGCGCTCCGTCAGGACAGTCTTGCCGCCCGTCTGGACAATCAGGACCGCCATCCACAGCAGGCCGCAGGTCACGTGCAGCCCGTGGGTTCCGACCAGGGTGAAGAAGGCCGACAGGAACGCGCTGCGGTCCGGTCCGTTGCCTTCCGCGACCATGTGCGAGAACTCGCGGATTTCCATGAACAGGAAGCCCAGGCCCAGGATGAAGGTCACCCCGAGCCAGCCGCGCAGCGCACCCAGCTTGTTCCGGTGCGCGCTGATCATGCCGAAGCCGTAGGTGATCGAGCTGAGCAGCAGCAACGCCGTCTCGATCCCGACCCCGTTCAGTTCGAAGATGTCCTTGCCGGTGGGACCACCGGCAAACTGGTTGCGCATCACCGCGAACACCGCGAACAGCGTTCCGAAGATGATGCAATCGGTCATCAGATACAGCCAGAACCCGAACACCACGGGAGATTCGTGGTGCTCATCATGGGCATGGGCCGCATCAGCCGTCATGTCGTGCGCCATTATTCCGCCGCCTGTGCCGCCTGGAGGTTACGGGTATGCTCGTTCTCGATACGGGCAACCTCGGACACCGGCACGTAGTAGTCGATATCGTTGTTGCTGCTCCGCGCGATCACGGTCGCGATGATGCCGATCAGGCCGATGGCCGCCAGCCACCAGATCCACCAGATCGCGGCAAAGCCGAGGATCAGGCTGAACAGGCCGACGAAGAAACCGGCGGACGTGTTCTTGGGCATGTGGATCGGCTGGTAGTGCCCACCGGCCGAACGGGTGTCGATGCCGGCTTCCTTGTCGTGGGCGAACGCATCCAGGTCATGGACGGTCGGCACGACGGCGAAGTTGTAGAAGGGCGGGGGCGACGAGGTCGACCATTCCAGCGTGCGCGCGTTCCACGGATCACCCGTCAGATCGCGGTTTTCGGCCAGGTTACGGTCACGGATCGAGACATAGAGCTGCGTCAGCTGGCAGACGATGCCCAGCGCGATCAGCACGGCGCCGAATTCGGCGACAAGCAGCCACGGATACCATTCCGGGTTGTCGTAATGGTTCATGCGACGGGTCATGCCCTCGAAGCCCAGGACATAAAGCGGCATGAACGCGAAGTAGAAGCCGACGAACCAGAACCAGAACGCACGCTTGCCCCACGCCTCGTTCAGCTTGAAGCCGAAAGCCTTGGGAAACCAGAAGTTCATCGCCGCGACATAGCCGAAATACACGCCGCCGATGATGACGTTGTGGAAATGGGCGATCACGAACAGCGAGTTGTGCAGCACGAAGTCGGCGGCCGGAATGGCCAGCATGACGCCGGTCATGCCACCGATGGTAAAGGTGATCATGAAGCCGATCACCCAGTACATGGTCGCGTGGAACTCGACGCGGCCCTTATACATGGTGAACAGCCAGTTGAAGATCTTCACGCCCGTCGGGATCGCGATGATCATCGTCATGATGCCGAAGAAGGCGTTGACGTTCGCCCCGGCACCCATGGTGAAGAAGTGGTGCAGCCAGACGACAAGCGACAGGACCATGATCGAACAGGTCGCATAGACCATGGTGTTGTAGCCGAACAGCGGCTTGCGCGAGAAGGTCTGGGTGATTTCCGAGAACGCGCCGAAAGCCGGCAGAACCAGGATATAGACTTCCGGATGCCCCCACGCCCAGATGACGTTCAGGTACAGCATCTGGTTGCCGCCCGCGTCATTGGTGAAGAAGTGCATGCCCAGATAACGGTCCAGGCCAAGCAGGGCCAGGGCAACCGTCAGGATCGGGAACGCCACCATGATCAGCACGGTCGTGCAGAAGATGGTCCAGGTGAACACCGGCATCTTCATGTACGTCATGCCGGGCGCGCGCATCTTCACGATGGTGGTGAAGAAGTTCACGCCGGTCAGCAGCGTGCCGACACCCGATAGCTGGACCGCCCAGATATAATAGTCGACACCGACCCCGGGACTGAACTGCTGCTCGGACAGCGGCGGATACGCCAGCCAGCCGCACTGCGAGAACTCACCGATGAACAGCGAGATGTTGATCAGCACGAAGCTGATCGTCGTCATCCAGAAGCTGAGCGAGTTCAGGAAGGGGAAGGCCACGTCGCGGGCGCCGATCTGCAACGGCACGACCACGTTCATCAGCCCGGTCATGAACGCCATCGCCATGAAGAAGATCATGATGGTGCCGTGCGCCGAGAAGATCTGGTCGTAGTGATGCGGCGGCAGGTAGCCCGGATTGCCGGCATAGGCCAGCGCGAGCTGCGAGCGCATCATGATGGCGTCCGCGAAGCCACGGAACAGGGCGACCAGCGCGAGCACGATATACATCACGCCCAGACGCTTGTGGTCTACCGAGGTGAACCACTCTTTCCAGAGATAGCCCCACTTGCCGTAATAGGTGATCAGCCCGAGCACCGCCAGGCCGGCAATCGCCGCGCCGGCAAAGGTGCCGACAAGGATAGGCACATCGATCGGAATATCCGACCAGCTTAATTTTCCTAACATCGGTCCTATTCCTTCATATTCATGTCGGACATTGCGGACTGCACATGCAGCATCTTGCCGGTGCTCTTATCCATGACCATGCCGTTGTTGTACTTGGCCACGATCTGGTCGAAGAGAGCGGGTTCAGCATGCGAGAAATACTCGACGGGGTTCGCCTCGCTGGGCGCGGCCAGCTTGGGATAGTTCGTGTTGTCGAGTTGTTCGGACGCCGCTTTCACCTTCTGGATCCAGGCGGCATAATCGTCATTGCTCATCGCCAGCGCGCGGAAGTGCATGTCCGAGAAGCCCCGGCCGCTGAAATTCGCGGACTCGCCCAGGTAATTGCCAGCCGTGCCCGCCACCAGGTGCAACTGCGTCTGCATGCCGGCCATCGCATAGATCTGCGAGCCCAGTTGCGGGATGAAGAACGAGTTCATCACCGAGTCAGACGTGATGTGGAATTCGACCGGCGTATTCACCGGAAAGGCGACCTGATTGACGGTCGCAATCCCCTCGTCGGGGTAGATGAACAGCCATTTCCAGTCCAGCGCGACGACATCGATATGAAGCGGCTTCGCGCTGGCTTCCTCGTCGAGCGGACGGTAGGGGTCGAGCGAATGGCAGGTCTGATAGGTCAGCACCGCCAGGAAAAGAATGATCAGGGAGGGGACCACCCAGATCACGACTTCAATCTTGTTCGAATGCGACCATTTCGGCAGGTATTCGGCACTCGTATTCGAACTCCGATACTGCCACGCGAACAGCAACGTCAGAACGATGACCGGCACGACCACAAGCAGCATCGCATAGGTCGAAGTCAGGATCAGGCTCTTCTCCTGGATACCGATGGTACCCTTCGGATCGAGCGTTGCCCAGTCACATCCCGCCAAGAGGAACGCTGAGGACAAACACATTAAACTCGATAATCTTGGCAAGATTTTTTTCTTCATCTCACGCCTCGTTGGTTTCGACATCACCCTTGCTCATATGCGCGCGTCGTTCACGGGCTCCCAAAGCAACAACGGCCATGCCTCACGTCTGCCGCGAATCCCGTCTCGGGTCTCTCGCCGTCTGTTACATCCGTTGATATCAAACCGCCGTCCACCTCCCTCCTCGAATAGGAGGCCTTCGCCGGATCGATCCCGTCATGAGTTTCCGTCGGCTTTTTGACCTTGATCTCGATCAAGGATCGGAATGGTGACGCGCGTTTTCCATCCCGTCGAACCGAACGGCCACCCCATGCGCCGTCACGTGCCTCGAGCGTCCTGTCTGCGCTGCTATCCTTTCGTTCGTAGTTCTCTTACCGCCTTATCCGACTGGAAGGACCCTACAAGCAAGCCTTCACATAATGTTTCAAATTATTTCAAACGCACCGACAGGTTGGCACTAATCCGTGTAATGTCAGTCAGATAAGGTGGCATCCCCTACATCACATCCACGTCATCGCACTCTTTCCGAGGAAGAATAAGTCTTATTTTGGCCGAATTTCCACACCGTTCATCCTACCGGCGGGGCGCGTTTCCCGCCTCCCGGGGCGGCGGACAAAAAAAGGCCCCGCCGGTGGGCGGGGCCTGATCCTGGCCATGGAATCAAGAGGCGCGTCGAGTCATCGGGCCGAAACCCTCAGTTCTCCTGGTTGCTGCGCACACCCATGAACTGCAACAGGAACTGGAACAGGTTGATGAAGTTCAGATAAAGCGCCAGCGCATCGTAGACCGAGCGCTTGGCGGCCCCGTCCGGTCCGTCATAATAGGCGACCTGCTGATAGGTCGTCTTGATCCGCTGCGTATCGAACGCGGTCAGGGCGATGAAGATGAACACGCCGATGATGCTGTACAGCAGGCCCAGGGTCGAGCTGTGCAGGAACATGTTCACCAGCCCCGCGATCACCAGTCCGAACAGGCCCATGATCAGGAACGAGCCGAACCGGGTCAGGTCGGTGCGGGTCACATAGCCCCAGATCGACATCGCCGAGAACGTACCGGCCGTGACGAAGAACACGCGCACCACCGAAACGCCGGTGAAGGTCAGCAGGATACTGGACAGGCTGGCCCCCATGACCGCGCAGAACAGCCAGAACAGCATCTGCACCGTCTGCCGCGACAGGCGGTTGATCCCCAGCGACATGACCAGGACGAAACCCAGCGGGGCGATCATCGCCAGCGTGCCCAACCCGGTCGGACGCAGCACGGTCATCCCGCTCGGCGTCATCACGGCGGCGAAGAACGCGGCGCGCAGGCTGGTGTTGGCAACCAGATAGGCCACGACCCCGGTCAGCACCAACCCCGAGGCCATCCAGTTATAGACCCGGAGCATATAGGCCCGCAGCCCCTGATCGATGGCTCCAGCGCCGACCCCGGCGCCTGCGGGTCGGGACATTGTTCGAAAATCCGGGCTGAAAGCCATGACATCCTTCCTTTGTCCGGACAATTCCAGACACAACATATCTGAGATGTGGGAGGCGCAGGCAATATTTCAAGGAAAATCGTCCGGCAGGCGGATGACATTTCCATAATAGTGCGCGCCCCCAAGCGCTCAGTGCCCTATTATAAGGTAACGAACCCCATCGCGAAACCGTCCCGCGCACGAGGCACCACCGTGAGACTCTTCGTCGCCCTCGATGTCGGATCGCCGCTTCGCGAGGCGATTGCCGCGCTGCGCGGCAGCCTGGCCGGCGTAAGCTGGGTCGATCCCGCCACCTATCACGTCACGCTCTGCTTTCTCGGCGAAGTGTCCGGCCGGAACCGCCTGGAAGACATCGACATGGCGCTGTCGGCGATCCGCGCCCCCGCCATCGACCTGATGCCCGGCCCGCCCGGCGTGTTCGAACAGGGCAGCGGCCGGCAAAGCCTGTGGGTCGGGATCGCGCGCACCGCGCCCCTGCTGCACCTGCATCGCAAGGTCGAGACGGCGATGCGCCGCGCGGACTTCGCGATCGAACGCAGGCGCTTTCACCCCCATGTCACGATCGGCGCGCTCGCCGCCCCCGCGCCCGAAATGCTCGCCGCCTGGCTCGCGCGATGGTCCGCCCTCCCTCTTCCGCCGGTCGAGATCCCGCGCCTGACCCTTTTCCGGTCGCTCCGCGGTCCGGACCAGGCCAGCTACGAACCCATCGTCGAATACGACCTGGCGGGATGACGCCATCCCGAATCGCATCCAACTGGACAATAACGAAGATTTATTCATTCATATTATTGATATATCTCATTACATTAATGTATGTTCATGTTTTGCCCATCGTCCGCGCCGCGTCCAACGCCATCGCGCCCGCATGAAGAAAAAGACATGAAATCAATACAATGAGCGATCTCATCGCCATGGCGCCCCCGTGTGCGCGGCCAGCGGGCGCCGATGGGCGTTTTCGCCGCATTCCAGCCAACACAAAATCGTCAGGAGACTGAATTTAGACTGTCAGTATGGTTGCACCGAGCCTGAGTTTTCCCGGTCCGCGACCGGAATGGTCGGGTTGTTTTTTTATTGTCACGAGGACATCGGACATGATGCGAGCTGCTTTCCGGAAAGGACGTTCTCTGCGAGGAACGCTTGCCGCCGGAACGATATGCGCCGTCACTTTGTGCGGCGCCGCCGCCATCGCGGCAGACCCAGTTTCAGGCGACACAGGCGAGGCGATCATCCATGCCGATGACCACCCGGGCAACTGGCTGACCTACGGTCGCACCTATTCCGAGCAGCGCTACAGCCCGCTCGACCAGATCAATCGCTCCAATGTCGGCAACCTGAAGCTGGCCTGGTATTACGACCTGGACACCAATCGCGGCCAGGAAGGCACCCCTCTGGTCGTCGACGGCGTGCTGTACGCCACGACGAACTGGAGCAAGATGAAGGCTCTCGATGCGGCCACGGGCAAGCTGCTGTGGGCCTATGACCCGCGCGTACCCGGCAACATCGCCGACAAGGGCTGCTGCGATACCGTCAATCGCGGCGCCGCCTACTGGAACGGCAAGGTCTATTTCGGCACGTTCGACGGCCGCCTGATCGCGCTGGACGCCAAGACCGGCAAGCTGGTCTGGAGCGTCAACACCATCCCGACCGACGCGGTTCTGGGCCATCAGCGTTCCTATACGGTCGACGGCGCGCCGCGCATCGCCAAGGGACGCGTCATCATCGGCAACGGTGGCGCCGAATTCGGCGCGCGCGGCTTCGTCTCCGCCTTCGATGCCGAGACGGGCAAGCTGGACTGGCGCTTCTTCACCGTGCCGAACCCCGAGAACAAACCGGACAACGCGCCGTCCGACAAGGTGCTGATGAACACGGCCTACCCGACCTGGAGCCCCACCGGGGCCTGGACCCGGCAGGGCGGCGGCGGCACGGTATGGGATTCGATCGTCTATGATCCCGTGACCGATCTGGTCTATCTGGGCGTGGGCAACGGTTCGCCGTGGAACTACAAGTTCCGCTCCGACGGCAAGGGCGACAATCTGTTCCTGGGCAGCATCGTCGCGATCCGGCCCGAGACCGGCGAATATGTCTGGCACTTCCAGGAAACGCCGATGGACCAGTGGGACTACACCTCGGTCCAGCAGATCATGACCCTCGACCTGCCCATCAACGGCCAGATGCGGCACGTCATCGTCCACGCGCCCAAGAACGGCTTCTTCTACGTCATCGACGCCAAGACCGGCGAATTCCTGTCGGGCAAGAACTATGTCTACGTGAACTGGGCCAGCGGCCTGGACCCGAAGACCGGTCGCCCGATCTATAATCCGGAAGCCCTGTGGACCCTGACCGGCAAGGATTGGTACGGCATTCCCGGCGATCTGGGCGGCCATAATTTCGCGGCGATGGCCTTCAGCCCCCGCACCAACCTGGTCTACATCCCGGCGCAGCAGGTTCCGTTCGTCTATTCCGGCCAGGTCGGCGGCTTCAAGCCCCATCCCGACAGCTGGAATCTCGGACTGGACATGAACAAGGTCGGCCTGCCCGACAAGCAGGACGTGAAGGACGCCTTCATCAAGGACCTGAAGGGCTGGATCATCGCCTGGGACCCGGTGAAGCAGCAGGAAGTCTTCCGCGTCGATCACAAGGGGCCGTGGAACGGCGGCATCGTGGCCACCGGCGGCGACCTCCTGTTCCAGGGCCTGGCGAACGGCGAATTCCACGCCTACGACGCCACCAACGGCAACGACCTGTTCACCTTCGCGGCGCAGAGCGGCATCATCGCCCCGCCGGTCACCTATCTGGCGAACGGCAAGCAGTATGTCGCCGTCGAAGTGGGCTGGGGCGGCATCTATCCGTTCTTCCTGGGCGGCATCGCGCGCACCAGCGGCTGGACCGTCAACCATTCCCGCGTCATCGCCTTCTCGCTCGACGGCAAGGCCAAGCTGCCGCCGCAGAACGACAAGGGCTTCCTGCCGGTCAAGCCGCCCGCCGAATTCGACGACAAGCGGACGGAAAACGGCTATTTCGAGTTCCAGACCTATTGCGCGGCCTGCCATGGCGACAATGGCGAAGCCGGCGGCGTTCTGCCCGACCTGCGCTGGTCCGGCGCGATCCGTCATCAGGATGCATTCTACAACGTGGTCGGTCGCGGCGCCCTGACGGCCTACGGCATGGACCGGTTCGATTCCTCGATGTCGCATGAGCAGATCGAGGACATCCGGCAGTTCCTGCTGAAGCGCGCCAACGAGACCTACCAGAGGGAGGTTGATGCCCGGAAGAACGCGGAAGGCATTCCCACGCAATGAGACGCTTCCGCTCGATCTTCCGTTTTTTCCGCATCAACGCGACGCATGGTGAACAGAATGCTCAACAGGCTTAAGGTTGCGATCGGCACGGCGGCGTTCAGCCTCGTCGCCACGGCCGCAATGGCTCAGGCGCCCGACCAGGCGCTGATCGACAAGGGTGCGTACGTCGCCCGCCTGGGTGACTGCGTGGCCTGCCATACCGCTCTGCACGGGCAGGCCTATGCCGGTGGTCTGGAGATCAAGAGCCCGATCGGGACGATCTATTCGACCAACATCACCCCCGGTCCCGACGGCATCGGCGGCTATAGTTTCGAGGAATTCGACCAGGCGGTCCGGCATGGAATCCGCAAGGACGGCTCGACGCTCTATCCGGCGATGCCCTACCCGGCGTTCTCGCGCATGACGCAGGACGACATGCGGGCGCTCTATGCCTATTTCATGCATGGCGTGAAGCCGGTCGCCCAGCCCAACAAGGCCAACGAGATCTCGTGGCCGATGTCCATGCGCTGGCCGCTGGCGATCTGGCGCACGATGTTCGCCCCCGCCCCGGCCGAATTCAAGCCGACGCCGGGTGCCGATCCGGTGGTGGCGCGCGGTGAATATCTGGTCACCGGTCCGGGCCATTGCGGCGCCTGCCATACGCCGCGCGGCTTCGCGATGCAGGAAAAGGCTCTCGACGCCAGCGGCGGCCCGGTCTTCCTGGCCGGCGGCGCGCCGATCGACAACTGGGTGGCGCCCAGCCTGCGCGACGACCCGGTGGTCGGCCTCGGCAGATGGTCCGAGGACGACCTGTACTATTTCCTGAAGACGGGCCGTACCGATCATGCCGCCGTGTTCGGCGGCATGGCCGACGTGGTGGGCTGGAGCACCCAGTATTTCACCGACGACGACCTGCGCGCGATGGCCAAATACCTCAAGAGCCTGCCGCCGGTCCCGCCGTCGCAGGGCAACTACACGTACGACGCCGCGACGACCGACATGCTGAACGCCGGCAAGACCGCGTCGTCGCCGGGCGCCGACGTCTATGTGCGTGAATGCGCCATCTGCCACCGCAATGACGGCAGCGGCGTGGCCCGCATGTTCCCGCCGCTGGCCGGCAATCCGGTCGTCGTGACGGAAAACCCGACCTCCGTGGTCAACGTGGTCGTGCATGGCGGCGTGCTGCCGCCAACCAACTGGGCGCCCTCCGCCGTGGCCATGCCGGCCTACGCGAAGAGCCTGTCGGCCCAGGAGATCGCGGACGTGGTCAACTTCATCCGGACCGGCTGGGGCAACCACGCGCCGGCGAACGTGACGGCGGCCGACGTCGCCAAGCTGCGCGATACCGGGGCGGCGCTCGGTGGCGGCGGGTTCGGCGCGCCGAACAATCCCTGGCCGCTGCTGCACCCGCAACCCTATGGCGCGGGCTGGACCTTCGCACCGCAGACCCATGCCGGGGTGGATCAGGCTCAGTAAGCCGCGCCCATTCCAGTCCGGTCTTCCTTCCAGCCGCCGCGGGGCCTCCCCGCGGCGGTTTTCTTATGCGGTGGAATCGGGCATGGAGAGCGGAATGAAGCAGCATGATCCAGCGGAGCGCCTCGTCGTCCTGACCGGGGCCGGCATCAGCCGGGAATCCGGCCTGGAGACGTTTCGTGATGCCGGCGGCCTGTGGAACCGGCATGACATCGCCGATGTCTGCACGCCCCAGGGCTTCCGCCGCGATCCGATGCTGGTCAGCCGTTTCTATAACGAACGGCGCGCGGAACTGGCACATGCCGAACCCAATGCTGCCCATCGCGCCCTGGCGACGCTGGAGCAGGCCGCGCGCGACGGGCGCTGGAACGGCGAGCTGCTGATCGTCACGCAGAATATCGACGACCTGCACGAACGCGCGGGCAGCCGCGATGTCGTGCATATGCATGGCGAATTACGACGTGTCCGCTGCCTCTCCTGCGGCGCCACCCCCGAATGGCTGGGTGACTGCCTGCCCGACACCCCCTGCCCGGCCTGCCACCGCCCCACCCTGCGGCCCGATATCGTCTGGTTCGGCGAAGTACCGCTGCACATGGAGCGGATCGCGGCCGCCCTGGCCGCGTGCGACCGTTTCGTGACGATCGGCACGTCCGGCACGGTCTATCCGGCGGCCGGCTTCGTGGCCGAGGTCCGCGACCATGCCGACACGCTGGACATCAATCTGGAAGCCCCCGCCACCCCCACCCTGTTCGATCGCACGCTGGTGGGTCCGGCGACCCGGATGGTCCCCCGCTGGGTGGCCGACATCCTGGGATCATGACGGACCACGACAGCGCCCCGGACGAACTGGCCTCCCTGGTCGCGCAGGTCCGCGCCTGCCGGGTCTGCGCCGACAGCCTGCCGCTGGGGCCGCGCCCGGTCCTGCATGTGTCGCCCACGGCGCGGCTGCTGATCGCCAGCCAGGCCCCGGGCACGAGAGTTCATGAAACCGGGATCTCGTTCAACGATGCCTCGGGCGACCGGCTGCGGGGCTGGCTGGGCATGGACCGCGAGACGTTCTACGATTCCCGCCGCATCGCCATTCTGCCGATGGGCCTGTGCTATCCGGGCCGCCTCCCCAGGGGCGGCGACCGGCCGCCCCGTCCGGAATGCGCCCCTCTCTGGCGGGCCCGGCTGCTGGCCGGCATGCCCGACATCGCCCTGACCCTGCTGGTGGGCTCCTACGCCCAGGCGGCGGTCCTGGGTCCCGGCCGGGTAGAAGACCGGGTCCGGAACTTCCGGGACTTTCTGCCCCGCTATTTTCCGCTGCCGCATCCGTCATGGCGGACCGGGGCATGGGAACGCCGCAATCCCTGGTTCGCGGCGGAGGTGCTGCCGGCGCTCCGCGCCGCCATCGCTCCCATTATGGCACCGCCGCGCGCGGATCCCGTCAGGACGCCGCCACCGCCCGCATGATCGTCACCACCAGCCCCTCGACCCCGGCCGAAAGGATCTGCACGCCGATGCACAGCAGGATCAGCGCCGCGAGGCGCGAGACGATCCGCGCCCCGGTCACCCCCAGCATGACGACCAGCCGTTCGGCATAGGCATAGGCGAGCCAGACCGTGGCCGCCACGACGATCGCGGCAGCCGAAAGCGCCAGATAGAAGACCAGCCAAGCCGGCGAAGCCGGGCGCGAGGCGCTCAGCGCGATGGCCACCGCGATCGAGCCGGGCCCGACGGTAAACGGCATGGTCATGGGAAAGAAGGCCATTTCCATCCAGTTCGGCACGGCGACGGTCCGCCCGCCCTGCATGGCCTGCTTCTCCTTGCGCGCGGCGGCCTCCTCCGGCGCCTGAAGCAGCGCCCAGGCCCGCACGGCCACCACCAGCCCACCGGCAATGCGCAGCGAATCGACGGTGATGCCGAAAAACGCGAGAATCGCGCTGCCGGCCCAGATCGACGCGATCAGCAGCCCCGCGGAATAGAACGCGACCGTTCGCGCCAGCGCCAGGGATTCGCGCCGCTCCCGCCCCGCCGTCACCTGCGAGAAGATCAGCGACGCGCCGATCGGGTTGACGATCGAGAACAGGGCGGGAAACGCCAGCAGGAACGTATCGCTGAAGACCGAAAGCGTGTCCTTCCAGCCGAGGGAAGGCAGGGCATGAAGACCAGGGGACATCGGAACCCATTCCAGGGAATGGTCTATCGTCTTTCCCAGACCGGGCCGGCCGTCAAGCCCCGTCCGGACGGTTCCCCGGCACCGGGCCCGCGCTCTCCATGATGGCGGCGACATGCGGCACGCTCTGCGGCAGGCAGCACAGATACAGCTCTTCCCCGTCCGCTTCCGTCAGCGGCCAGGATGTCAGGCCCAGATCGTTATAGACATCCAGCATCGACGCCCCGACCCGCCAGAAGGCCGGCTGCCGGTGCTCCTGCACCGCCAGGTCCCGCAGCCACCAGATCGCCGACGCGCAATCGTCCCACGACCCGGCGGGGTCGCCCAGCCCGATCAGGAAGGTCTCGGTCCGCAGGAAAGGCAGCAGCGCCAGGCCGGACTCCCCGGGGATCATCCCGGCGGGCACGACCGGCCCCAGATCGTCCATCGCATGGTCCAACGCCCGATATTCGGCCGCGCCGGCACTGTCCCACGGCCGCACCGCGACACCGCCGGGGCGGACCAGCCGGCCGATCATGACGGCGCCCAGCACGACGGCCAACCCCATGGTCCATTGCCCGACACCGTGCGAGGCGGTGAACAGCATCACCTCCCACCAGCTTCCGCCAACCTCGTCCCGCGGTCCGGAACAGGCCAGCACCAGCACGCAGCCGATCAGCAGCAGCAGCGACAGCCCGGTGCGGAACGCCAGCGGTTCGCTCAGGATCCGCGCATGCCGGTAATACGACCCGCGAAACGGCGCGATCAGCACAGCCACCAGCCCCAGGATCCCCGGCACGGCCAGCGAGGCCCCGCGCAACATCGTCAGCGCGGCGGCGCCGACCAGCAGGCCCAGGGTCAGCTTCCACGCCAGGGTCACCCGCTGCGACAGGCCGACGGCCAGGCCGATCAGCACGACCCCGATCAGCGACAGCAGATAATCCCCCGCGACACCGACCAGATGATGCAATCCGCCGGCATTGCTCCACGACGCGGGGTCGAGGATCGTCAGCGCGATCAGCAGCGCACCGCAGATCGACACCGCGCCCGTCGCCACGACCACCGAAAAATCGGCCTCGCTCTCGCGGATCACATGGCTGGGCCGCACCTCGCGCGGTCCGCGCCGGGGGGCCTGCGGCGCCGCCTTGCGCGCCAGGGCCGCGTCGCCGCGCAGGAACAGTTCGTGCCCCGCGAACATCAGCCCGGCCATGAACAGCGGGATGATGTAATAGAACAGGCGAAAGACCAGAATGGTGCTGACGATCTGCGACGGCGGCAGGTATGCCCCCAGCGCCAGCATCATCGCGCCGTCGAACACCCCCAGCCCCCCCGGCACGCTGGCCACCAGGCCGGCAGTGTACGAGGCGATGTAGATGGCCAGGAACACGCCATATCCCAGCCCGATCCCCGAAGGCAGGAAGATATAGGCGATCCCGGCGGTGGCCGCGACTTCCGCCGCCGCAACCAGCATCTGGGCAAACGCCATGCCGGGCCGGGGCAGCACGACGGTCCAGCGACAGACCCGGATCTGCGTCAGCCACAATCCCAGCAGGATATAGACCCCGACCGCCGCCCACAGCAGCAGGCCGATCCCCGACAGCACCAGATGCGGCAGGCGCGCGCCCACGACCGGCACCGCGGAGGGCTCCAGCACCAGCACCGCGCCGATCAGCGCTCCGGCGCCCAGCAGATAGGTCGCGGAACAGAACGCGATGATCTGCGCGATATCAAACGGTCCCAATCCCCAATTGCCATACAGCCTGAAGCGCACCGCCGCCCCGGAAATCGCGGCAAACCCCAGATTATGCGACAGGACATAGGAACAGAACGAGGCAAACGCCGCCCTGCGATACGACAGACGCCGGCCCACCTGCACGACCGCCAGACAGTCGTAGAAGGACAGGATGAAATAGGACAGGACCGTGCAGCCGATCCCCATCACCAGGGTCGCGGCCGGGATCGTGCCCAGCGCCGCCCGGATATCGTCCCAGTGCAGGTCCCGGACCTCGTGCTGAACCACGACGATCGCGCCGATCATCAGGCACAGGCCCACAAGATGCGGCAGATGCCGCAGCAGGCGGCGCCATCGCGGCGCCGCCTGCTGCGACCCCTCCGGCGACGGAGAACAGTTCAGAACCATGAGAGCGCGAACCCGGCCATGGCAGAGGTCATCGCCCCTGCGTCAACCGGCGGCGACGGAAGCGGCCTCGACCGATGGGCGAAGCAGCGCCGCGTCGATCAGCGCCATCGTTTCCGCCACCCCGTACAGCCCGATGAAAATGCCGAATCGCGGTCCCTCCTTCTGGCCCAGCAGGACCTCGTACAGACAGCCGAACCAGTCGCGCAGCGGCTCGAAGCCGTGACGCTTGCCAACCTCGAAGACGAGGTTCTGCACCATGTCGGGCTCCGCGGTGCCGGTTTCCAGCCCCCGCAGCAGGTCCGCCAGATCCGCCAGGGCCGCGCGCTCGCGCGCGTCGGGCTGGCGATAGGTCTTCGCGGGGCGCACGAAATCCGCGTAATAGACGATCGCGTGTTCCACCAGACGCGCCAGCATCGGGCAGGTTTCGGGCGACGCCGCGCCGTCATAGCGATGGATGAATTTCCACAGCATGTCGGGCGTATCCGCGTTGGCGGCGCTGGCCAGGTTGAGCAGCATGGCGAAGGTCAGCGGGCTGCCCGCGCGCGCGTCGATCCGTCCCGCATGGATGAACCACGCCGGATTGGCCAGCAGCGCCGGGTCCTCGGCCGCCACGCTCCGGGCCCGCGCAACATTGGCCAGATACTCGTCCGCCGCCTTGGGGATGACGTCGAAGAACAGGCGCTTCGCCCGCTGGGGGGCATTGAACATATACTGGCTCAGGCTCTCGGCCGGCGCATAGCGCAGCCATTCCTCGACCGAGATGCCGTTGCCCTTGGATTTGGAAATCTTCTGGCCATTCTCGTCCAGGAACAGCTCGTAGGTCAGGCCGGCCGGCGGCTCGCCGCCCAGGATGCGGCAGATCCTGCCCGACAGCTTCACACTGTCGATCAGGTCCTTGCCCGACATCTCGTAATCGACGCCCAGCGCGAACCAGCGCATGGCCCAGTCGGCCTTCCACTGCATCTTCGCATGGCCGCCGGTCACGGGCGTTTCAAAAACCTCACCATCCTCGTCGGCCCAGCGCACCGTTCCCGCCACGGGGTCGATGCCATCCATGCGCACCTGCATCACCAACCCGGTGCGCGGATGGATCGGCAGGACCGGCGAATAGGTCGCCCGCCGATCGGGACCGAGGGTCGGAGCAATGACCGCAACGATCTCGTCATGCACTTCCAGCACGCGGCGCAGGGCGGCATCGAAGCGGCCGCTGGCGTAATAGTCGGTCGACGAGGCGAATTCGTAATCAAAGCCGAATCCGTCCAGAAACGAGCGCAGCCGCGCATTATTGTGCGCCGCGAAGGACTCGTGCGTGCCGAACGGATCGGGGATGCGAGACAGCGGCTTGCCCAGATGCCGGCGGAGCATGTCGCCGTTGGGCACATTGTCCGGGACCTTGCGCAGCGCGTCCATGTCGTCGGAAAAGGCGAGCAGCCGCGTCGGCCGCCCGGTCAGGCGCGTATAGGCCTGCCGCACCCACGAGGTCCGCGCGACCTCGCCGAACGTCCCGATATGCGGCAGGCCGGAGGGACCGTATCCGGTTTCCAGCAAGGCGGGCGCTTCGGCCGGCCGGGCCCGGCGCCCGACATGGGCGGCCAGCTTGGCCGCTTCTTCGAACGGCCAGGCCTTGGGCAGGGAAGCGGGATCGAGACGGTTCTGATCGGACATGATGCGCCGGAAGCTATGAACTGAAACCTGATGGGTCAATCCTAGCATACAACATCTGTCCGCCGGATGGGCGACAGGCGGCGATTTGTCCCCTATATGTTCCTTCAATGGCCACACCGCCCCCCTCACCGGACCTGCCGCCCGCCCTGGTGGCACGCCATGGCACCTGCTCGCTGCTGACCCCGGACGGCGAACTGCTCGCGCTGCCGGGCGACGAGGCCGCGCGCCTGCTGCGCGACATGCCGCCACCCCTGGTGGTCCACGCGCCGCTGACCGCGCGCCGGCTGGGCCTTTCGCCGCCCCCGCAGCCGACCCCCTGGCTGGACCTGCTGGAACTGTTCCTGTTCGCGATGCCCGGCCGCACGGTCCCGCCGACGGCGCGGGGCCTGGCGCTGGCCCTGGAACTGGACGAAGCGCATATCGGCGCGGCCGAAGCCGACCTGCTGCCGGAACTGGCCGAAATCCTCCTCGACCACATCGCCGCCCGCCGCCCCACGCCTGCCGGCGAGGAGATGACGGCGCTGGCGGTACGGATGAACCACGCCGGCTGGGCATGGGGGCCCAGCGTCCTGGCGGCCCTGGCCGCCCCCGCCAGGCTGCCGGCCGAGGTCCTGCAACCGGGCGACGCCATCCGCGTCTGGCGCCGCCTGCCGAAATGGGAGGAAACCGCCCCCCGCCCCGCGCCGTCCAGCCTCCCGGTACCGGCGGCCGACGCACGGCGCCGGCTGGGCGAGATGCTGGGCGCCCACGCGGAAAGCCGCGCCGGCCAGGCCGATTTCGCCGCCGCCGCCAGCGCCGCCTTCGCCCCCCGCCTGACCCGGGGCGACCCGCACATGGTGCTGGCCGAAGCGGGCACCGGCACCGGCAAGACCCTGGGCTATGTCGCGCCCGCCAGCCTGTGGGCGGAGCGCAATGGCGGCCCGGTCTGGATCAGCACCTACACGCGGCACCTGCAACGCCAGATCGAGGGCGAACTGGCGCGCCTCTACCCCGACCCGGCGATCCGGCGGCAGCACGTCGTCCTGCGCAAGGGGCGGGAGAATTATCTGTGCCTGCTGAACATGGAAGAGGCCGTAAACGTCGCCGGCAACCGGAGCGGCCCGCAGGACGGCACTTCGGGCGCGCCCTCGGGCGGCATCATCGCCCTGTCGCTCCTCGCCCGCTGGGCCGGCGTCACGGCCGACGGCGACCTGACGGGCGGCGACCTGCCCGGCTGGTTCGGCGACCTGTTCGGGCGCGGCACCCTGGCGGGCGTGGCGGACCGGCGGGGCGAATGTATCCATGGCGCCTGCCCGCATTACCAGCGCTGCTTCGTCGAACATTCGATCCGGCGGGCCCGCCAGGCCGACCTGGTCATCGCCAACCATGCCCTCGTCATGACGCAGGCCGCCTGGCACGCCATGGGCGGCGACACCACCTCGGACGAGGACAATATTCCCACGCGCTACGTGTTCGACGAGGGCCATCATGTGATGGACGCGGCCGACAGCGCGTTTTCCGTCGAACTGTCGGGGCTGGAGGCGGCGGAGCTGCGCCGCTGGCTGCTGGGTGCCGAGGGCGCGCGATCCCGCGCCCGTGGCCTGAAACGCCGCCTCGACGATCTGGTGGTCGGCGACGCCCGGCTGGAGGCACCGCTCGACGCCGTGCTCCAGGCCGCCCACGCCCTGCCCGCCCCCGGCTGGTCCGGCCGCCTGGCCGACATGGTGCAGGCGTCCCTGCCCGCGCGACCCGGCGACGACCCCGCGGCCCCGCAGCGTTCTTCCCCGCCCCGCGACTCCCTGCCCAATCCCTGCGAACATTTCCTGCATCTGCTGGCCTGCCAGGTCCTGGCGCGCAGCCGCGCCGGCGACACCGCATCCCCCTGGGCCCAACCCCGGGCCCAGCCCGGCGCCATCGAATGCGACCTGCGCCCGCTGGCCGACGACATCCCGCCGGCCGCCGCCACGCTGGCCCGGGCGCTGGACCGGCTGTCGGCCGCCCTGCGCGCCCTGGTCGACCGGCTGCTGGAACGGCTGGACGACGAATCGGGCGACCTGGACCCCGCCACCCGCGAACGGATCGAAGCCGCGGTGCGCACGATGCGCCGCCGCGCGCTCAGCCGCGCCGACGGATGGAGCGCGATGCTCCGCGCGATCGGCGAACCGCGCGACGACACCCGGCTCGGGGCGCCGCAACATGTCGATTTCATCCGCATGGACCGGCGCGAGGGCCAGCGCCCCGGCGAGCAGGATGTCGGGCTCCATCGCCATTGGCTGGATCCGACCATCCCCTTCGCCACCGTCCTGGCGGCACCGGCGCATGGCGTGCTGATCACCTCCGCGACCCTGCGCGACGAAAACGGCCGTGGCGACCCGGACGAAGCCGAACGCGCATGGGAAGCGGCCGAGGCCCGGACCGGCGCCAGCCACCTGCCCTCTCCCGCGCTGCGCGCGTCGCTGGCCAGCCCGTTCGACTACCGGCAGCAGAGCCGCGCCTTCATCGTGACCGACGTGGCCCATGACGATATCGGCGCGCTGGCCGCCGCCTACCGCACGCTGTTCCTGGCCGCCGGGGGCGGCGGCCTGGGCCTGTTCACCGCGATTTCGCGCCTGCGCGCGGTGCATCGGCGCCTGTCGCAGCCGCTGGAAGAGGCAGGCATCCCGCTCTATGCCCAGCATGTCGACGGCATGGACAATGCCACGCTGGTCGATATCTTCCGGTCGGAGGCCAATTCCTGCCTGCTGGGCACCGATGCGATGCGCGACGGCGTGGACGTGCCGGGCCAGTCCCTGCGCCTGGTGGTGTTCGAGCGCGTGCCATGGCCCCGCCCGGATATCCTGCATCGCGAACGCCGCACGCACCTGTCGCACGGGGCGCCGGGCGCGTATGACGACCGGATCGCGCGCCTGCGCCTGCGCCAGGCCTTCGGCCGGCTGATCCGCGGCGCCGGCGACCGGGGTGCGTTCGTGCTGCTCGACCGCCGGGCGCCCTCACGGCTGCTGTCCGCCTTCCCCGACGGCGTCGCCATCCGCCGGGCCGGCCTGGCCGAGACCGCGCGGGACCTGGAAGCCTTCCTGCGCGCCCCGATGGACGGGACGGCCGCGCGGCCTCCCGCCCCGTAGTCCCGCCGTCAGAGCGGCTTGAGGTTCGACGCCGCCGCCTTGCCGCGCTCGGTCACGACGTCATAGCTGACGCGCTGGTTCTCGTTCAGGCCGCGCAGGCCAGCCGCCTGGACGGCGGTAATGTGTACGAACACGTCCTTGCCCCCGTCCTCGGGCATGATGAAGCCAAACCCCTTGGTTGCGTTGAACCACTTCACGGTACCCGTCGCCATAGTCACTTCGTCCCTTGTTGCCGGCATGATGCCGCTCGACCATTGTCTGCCCGACACGCACTATCCGACGGGCAGCCCGCCGACGACCGGCATCGATCCAGATGCGGTTATGGGCGCACGAACCCTGCCGGTTTGTCAAACCATCCGAATGCCGCTTCGTTAAAAAACCGCTGCGCGCCTATGCCAGATGCAGCATCCCGATCAGCGCCAGGGCAGACCCCGCCAGGGCGAGGAGCGACAAAGCCACCGTCGCCACCATCCGGCCGCCCGCCTCCATCACCATCCGCGGGTCGGCGCTCAGCCCGAGCGCCGCCATGGACAGCACCGTCAGGCCCGTCGCCCCCTCGCCAAGCTGCACGACCGCGCCGACGGGGACCAATCCAAGCAGCCGGCAGGCCGCAAGAGCCAGAAAGCCAAGCAGGAACCACGGCACGAGCGGCGGACGCCCCATGCTGCCCGCCGCCGGTCTCTCTTCCCCCCCCGGACGCGTCAGCAGCGACAGGACGAGGCAGACCGGCCCCAGCATCAGCACGCGCGCCAGCTTGACCAGCATCCCCATCTGCACCGCCACCACGCCCATGGGCGCGGCGGCGGCCATGACCTGCGGCACGGCATAGACGGTCAGCCCCGCCAGCGCGCCATAGGCGACCCCACCCATGCCGAGCACCAGGCCCAGGAGCGGCAGCCCCAGCACGACCACCACACCGAACAGCGCCGTAAAGGCGATCGACGCGGCGATCTCGTCCTCGTCGGCATCGATCACCGGGGCGACCGCCGCGATGGCCGAATTGCCGCAGATCGCATTGCCGCAGGCGACCAGCAGCGCCATGCGCGCCGGCAGGCCGCACAGCCGGCCGATCCCGAAACCCAGCACGATCGCCATGGCCACCACGCAGGCGATCCCCACCAGCAGCGCCGGACCGGCGGCACGGATCACCGTCTCGCTCACCGATGCGCCCAGGAGCAGAATCGCGGCCTCCAACGGATATTTCGCGCAGAAGGCGATACCGGGCCGCCATGTCGGGGCGGGCGTCCAACGACCGCGCACCGCCGTTCCGCACACAATCGCCAGCACCAGCGCTTCCAGCCATGCCCGACCGGTCACCACACGCTCCACCTCCGCCAGGGCAAAGGCCGCGCCCGTCACCAGCAGGCAAAGCGCGATACCGGGTGCCAGGGTCCCTTCCCGATGGAAGCAGGCCAATATCGCTGCGCGACGGGGGGCGAAACGCGTCATGATGTCTCCTTTTCGCCGCCCGTGTTACCCCCTGGCCAACCATTCTATCCAACGCATCATTCTTGTGGTTTCAATCACCAGAACAGATCGATCGGGACAGGCCTCCTCCATGACCCTCGAACAGCTTCGCATCTTCCTCGCCGTGGCCGAGCGCGAGCATATGACAGCCGGGGCGCGGGCGCTGAACATCACCCAGTCGGCGGCATCGGCCGCCATCGCGGCGCTGGAGGACCGCCACGCCGTTCGCCTGTTTCATCGGGTCGGCCGCGGCATCACCCTGACCGAAGCCGGCCGGCTGTTCCTGGCCGAAGCGCGCGCCGTGCTGGCCCGCGCCACCGCCGCCGAGACCGCGCTGGACGATCTGGGCGCACTCAGGCGCGGCATCCTGCGCGTGGTCGCCAGCCAGACCATCGCCGCCTACTGGCTGCCGCCCTTGCTGGCGGGCTTTCATCGCCGCTATCCGGCCCTGTCGATCGCCCTCACGATCCGCAACACCGAACAGGCCGCCACCCATGTCCGTGACGGCGAGGCCGAAATCGGCATCATCGAGGGCGAGATCGACGATCCGGCACTGGCACGCTGGCCGATCGGCGAGGACCGGCTGCTGCTGGTGCAGGCCGGACCGTTCGACGGCGCGCCCATCGACGCGCAATGGCTGCGACGCGCCCGCTGGATCATGCGCGAGGAAGGATCGGGCACGCGCTCGACGCTCGACCAGCACCTGCACCGGCTCGGCATCGCGCCCGACACCCTCGACGTGGCCCTCGTGCTGCCCTCCAACGAAAGCGTGCGTACCGCCGTCGAGGCCGGCGCTGGCATCGCCGCCCTGTCGTCCCTGGTCGTGGCCCCCGGCCTCCGCGCCGGCACGTTGCACGCGGCGCCATGCGCCTTCGGCCCCAGGACCTTCTTCGGGCTGCGTCACAAGGAGCGTTATCGCAGCAAGGCGGCGGACGCCCTGCTGGCCTTCATCACCTCGGCGGAACACCCGGGTCGTGCTTCCGATGTCGGGACAAAAAAAAGCCGCCCGCGAACGGACGGCTCTTTCCTGCCGGATGAAGCGGCTTCCGGCCCGGGCGCTGGGCCCGGGCCGGCAGGCTGACGGATCTCAGAAATCCATGTCGCCCATGCCGCCCATGCCGCCACCGGGGGCCGGCGGGGCCTTCTTTTCCGGCTTCTCGGCCACCATCGCCTCGGTGGTGATCAGCAGGCCGGCAACCGACGCCGCATCCTGCAACGCGGTACGAACGACCTTGGTCGGGTCGATGATACCGGCCGCGACCAGATCCTTGTAGTCGCCGATCTGGGCATCGAAGCCATAGTTGTAGTCGCTGACTTCCAGCACCTTGCCGGCGATCACCGCACCGTCCTCACCCGCGTTGTGGGCGATCTGGCGCAGCGGAGCCTGAAGCGCCTTGCGGATGATCTCCGCACCGACGCGCTGGTCCTCGTTGTGGAAGTGCAGATGGCTCAGAGCGGCCGACGCACGCGCCAGCGCCGTGCCGCCACCCGGAACGATGCCTTCCTCGACGGCGGCGCGGGTCGCATGCAGCGCGTCGTCGACGCGATCCTTGCGCTCCTTCACCTCGACTTCGGTCGAGCCGCCGACGCGGATGACGGCAACGCCGCCCGCCAGCTTCGCCAGACGCTCCTGAAGCTTCTCGCGATCGTAGTCCGAGGTGGTCTCCTCGACCTGCGCGCGGATCTGGGCGCAACGACCCTTGATGTCGTCGGATGCGCCGGCACCCTCGACGATCGTGGTGTTTTCCTTCTCGATCCGGACCTTCTTCGCGCGGCCCAGCATCGCCAGGGTCACGGTTTCCAGCTTGATGCCCAGATCTTCGCTGATCACCTGGCCACCGGTCAGGATCGCGATGTCTTCCAGCATCGCCTTGCGACGATCACCGAAGCCCGGCGCCTTGACGGCGGCGATCTTCAGGCCGCCACGCAGCTTGTTGACGACCAGGGTCGCCAGCGCCTCGCCATCGACGTCTTCCGCCAGGATCAGCAGCGGACGACCGGACTGCACGACGCTCTCGAGCAGCGGCAGCATCGGCTGAAGCGACGACAGCTTCTTCTCGTGGATCAGGATGTAGGGGTTGTCCAGATCGGCAACCATCTTCTCCGCATTCGTGATGAAATACGGGGAGATATAGCCGCGATCGAACTGCATGCCCTCGACGACGTCCAGCTCGGTATGCAGGCCCTTGGCCTCTTCCACCGTGATGACGCCCTCGCTGCCGACCTTCTGCATGGCCTGCGAGATCATCTCGCCGATCTCATGCTCGCCATTGGCCGAGATCGTGCCGACCTGCGCCGTCTCGGCCGGGGTCGTGATCTTCTTGGTGTTCTTCTTCAGCTCATCGACGACGGCCGCGACGGCCTTGTCGACGCCGCGCTTCAGGTCCATCGGGTTCATGCCCGCGGCCACGGCCTTGGCGCCCTCGCGGATGATGGCCTGGGCCAGCACGGTCGCGGTCGTGGTGCCGTCACCAGCCACGTCATTGGTCTTCGAGGCCACTTCGCGCACCATCTGGGCGCCCATGTTCTCGAACTTGTCGGCCAGCTCGATCTCCTTGGCGACCGACACACCGTCCTTCGTGATGCGCGGCGCGCCGAAGCTCTTGTCGAGCACGACGTTCCGGCCCTTCGGGCCCAGGGTCACCTTCACCGCGTCGGCCAGAATGTCCACGCCCCGCAGCATGCGCTGGCGAGCGTCACCGCCGAACTTTACGTCCTTGGCTGCCATATCAGAATTCTCCTGTAGGAAACTCGTTAATCAGAAAGGAAAGGGAGGAAGGACCTCAGGCGATCACGCCCATGATGTCGCTTTCCTTCATGATCAGCAGCTCCTCGCCATTGATCTTGACCTCGGTGCCCGACCATTTGCCGAACAGCACCTTGTCGCCCGCCTTCACGTCGAGGGCGACGATCTGTCCCTGCTCGTTCCGCGCGCCGGGGCCGACGGAGATAACCTCGCCCTCCATCGGCTTTTCCTTGGCGGTGTCGGGGATGATGATGCCGCCAGCCGTCTTCTCTTCGCCGGTCAGGCGACGGACGACCACACGGTCATGCAGGGGCCGAAAATTCGTCATTATGGATCGCTCCACGTCAAAAAAGGTAACGCCCTTGAATAAGCAACGCCACCGGGTTGGCACGCGCGCCAGAGCCGCGTCGCTTTAGCACTCTCCTTGCGAGAGTGCCAGCACACAGGTAGGCGCAGCCCCCCGCACTGTCAACGCCCTGGCAGCACTTTCTTTCGACGACTGCCAGGTTTCTGGGAATAAAAGAATTTTTCTTGAAATCCGCCTCGCCGCTCACGCAGGCTCGCGGTGTGTCCAACCGTCGATCCAGCGAGGTGTCCATGTCCCTGCGGCTCCAGCTCAACGACTACCGCCTGACCACCGCCGAGATCCTCTATCGGCTTCCCGACCACCCGGCCCTGCTCCAGGCCTATATCTGGCAGGAGCTGGACCTCGCACCGTCCTATCCGCAGCTCCGCCGGTTCCTCGATTTCTGGACCCGCTCGCTGGAGGGCCGGCTGCATTCCGTCCGGGTGGCACAGCAGGCCATGATCGCGCCCGCGGCCCTGCGCCATGCCTCGGCCAGCCTGACCCTTCACTGAACCGTTCTCAGGCCGGCGTGTCCCCCTCGGGACCGCCGTCCAGATGCGCGCCGTCCAGCGTCCGCCGGGCCCGTTCGGCCTCCTGCCGGTCGCGTTCGCGCTCGGCCGCCGTGCGGCCATGCAGGGCGCGATTCGTCGCCGCGACGGCGGCCTGCTCGGCGCGGACGCGGCGCTTGCGCGCCTGCCGCAGGTTGACGATTTCTGCCATGGCGCCACTCTACCGGCCATCGCCCGGACAGAAAAGGACCCGGCCATGAGCCAGACCATCACCCTGACCGCCGCCGACGGTCACACGCTTTCCGCCTGCGTCGCCGGCCCGGCCGCCGCGCCCCGCGCGCTGGTCGTGGTGCAGGAGATATTCGGCGTCAATCGGCATATCCGCGCCGTCGCCGAGTCCTTCGCCGCCGAGGGATACCGGGTCATCGCCCCGGCGCTGTTCGACCGCGCCGAACGCGGCGTGGAACTGGCCTATGACCAGGACGGCGTGCGGCAAGGCCTGAGCCTGCGCGCCACGATCCCGGCCGAGGAGACCTTGCTGGACATCCGCGCCGCCGCCCGGTCGCTGGGACTGCCACCGGCCCATACCGGCATCATCGGCTATTGCTGGGGCGGCACGATCGCCTGGCAGGCCGCCTGTCGCACCGGCGATTTCGGGGCGGCCGTCGGCTGGTATGGCGGCGGCATCGCCGCCGAACGCGCGCTCATCCCCCGCTGCCCGGTCGAACTGCATTTCGGCGAGACCGACGGCTCGATCCCGCTCTCCGACGTCGCCGCCATCCGCGCGGCGCACCCCGACCTGCCGGTCTACACCTACCCCGATGCCGGGCACGGGTTCGGCTGCCCGGAGCGCGCCAGCTTCAATGCTCCCGCCGCGGACCTCGCCCGCACCCGCAGCCTGGCCTTTTTCGACCTGACGCTATAACCGCCGGAGCCCCCGGCGCGTATCAGCCGCGCGACAGCACGCGGGCGGCAATGGTCTCCAGCTTCGCCACCAGGGCGGGGTCGCGCTTCTCAGGCGCGGTGATCAGCGCATGTTCCAGCGCCCGGTCGCACCCGGCCGGGCACAGGCCGCGCGGACGCCCCAGGGCCGGGACCACCGCTTTGACCAGCGCGCGGGCGCGGTCGGCATTCGCCATCATCACCTTCACCACGGCATCGACGGTCACGCTGTCATGGTCGGGATGCCAGCAATCGTAATCGGTCACCATGGCGACGGTCGCGTAGCAGATCTCCGCCTCACGGGCCAGCTTGGCCTCCGGCATGTTGGTCATGCCCACCACCGAGCAGCCCCAAGACCGGTAGAGACTGCTCTCCGCCTTGGTCGAGAATTGCGGGCCTTCCATCACCAGGTAGGTTCCGCCGCGCGTCACATCCAGCTTCAGGTCCCGCGCCGCCCCTTCCAGCACGTCGCCGATGCGCGGGCACAGCGGATCGGCCACCGACACATGGGCCACGCAGCCGGTATCGAAAAAGCTCTTCTCCCGCGCGAAGGACCGGTCGATGAACTGGTCGATGATGACGAAATGCCCGGGCGGCAACTCTTCCTTCAGCGACCCCACGGCCGACAGCGACACGATGTCGGTCACGCCCGACATCTTCAGCGCGGCGATATTGGCGCGATAATTCAGCCGCGACGGCGGAATCGGGTGCCCCCGCCCGTGGCGCGGCAGAAACACGCAGCGCACGCCGCCCAGCCGGCCGAACAGCAACTGGTCGGAGGGCTGGCCCCACGGCGTTTCGACCGCGCGCCACTGCTTGTCCTCCAGCCCGTCGATATCATACAGGCCCGACCCGCCGATCAGGCCGATCACGGGTTCGACGCTATCCTGCGCAGCCGAAAGGGCGGTGGTTTCAGTGGACATCGGACCAGACTCTCCGTTTCAGAAGGAATGCCAGAACGGCAAGAAAAAGAAGATACAGCATCACCTGCGCCCCCAGCCGATGGCGCGCCGCCAGATGAGGCTGCGCCACCCACGCCAGAAAGGTGGTGACATCCCGCGCCTCCTGCGCCGTCGTGGCCGGCGTGCCGTCCGTATAGACGACCTGCCCGTCGCGCAATGGCGGCGGCATCGCGATCTCGCGGTTGCTGGCATAGGGGTTGTAGACCGCGCCGGCATGGCTGGGCCGATACCCCGCCGGCGGCTGCCGATAGCCGGTCAGCAGCGCGTAGATCCGGTCCGGCCCGCCGGGATAGACCAGCGCCAGCCGCGACTGGTCGGGCGGCGCCACGCCGTTATTGGCCGCCGCCGCCGCTTCGGGATTGACGAACGGATCGCGGAAATGATCGGCCGGCGTCGCCGCGCGCGTCACCGGGTCCCCCTGCGCGTCCACCCCGCCCGGCACCTGCTGCGTGGCCGCGATCCGGCCGACCTGCTCCATGGTCAGCCCCATCCCCGTCAGGTCGCCATAGGTCATGGATTTCATGCCATGGCAGGCCGAACAGACCTGCGCATAGACGGCATATCCCCGCTGAACGGCGGAAAGATCGAAGCGCCCCAGCGGCCCTTCGAACCCCCAGGCCCGATGCGGCGGCCGGTCATGCGGCCCGGCCTGCGCGGCCGCCGGCGCCAGATCGGCCAGCGGCGCCGCGAACCCCAGCACCGCCGCCAGCCGCAGGATCGCCGCGCCCCTCATGCCCCGCGCCCTCCGGCAAGGCTGTCCGGCAGCACGACCCCGCGCTCCGTCCGCGCCGAAAGCGGCAGCAGAACCAGAAAATGCGCGAAATAATACACCACCGCGATCCGCCCCGCGATCATCCACCCCCCCTGCGCATGATGCCGGCCGACAAAGCCCAGCAGGACGAAGCAGACGACCAGCCCCCCCATGCAGACCCGATAGAACGGCCGGAACCGTGCCGAGCGGATCGGCGACCGGTCCAGCCACGGCACCAGGAACAGCACCAGGATCGCCCCCACCGAGGCCAGAAGCCCGCCGAACTTCGACGGCACGGACTGTAGGATTCCGTAGAACGGCAGGAAATACCACTCGGGCTCGATATCGGCCGGCGTATGCAGCGGATTGGCCGGACGGTAATTCTCGGCCTCGAACACGACATGCGGCAGAAAGAACACCACGACCGCGAACACAAGCGCGAACAGGACCAGCCCCAGCGCATCCTTGCTGGTATAATAAGGATGAAACGGCACGGTATCGCGCGCCCCCCGGGGCTCGACTCCCAGCGGGTTGTTCGATCCCGTCACATGCAGCGCCGCGACATGCACCCCCACCACGCCCAGCACCGCGAAGGCCAGCACCATGTGCAGGATGAAGAAGCGATGCAGCGACACGTCCCCCGGCGCGTCCCCACCCTGGAGGAAATGCTCCAGCCACGGCCCGACGGCCGGGATCGCGTCGACCGCCTTGCCCGCCACGTCGGCGCCCCAGTACGACATCTGCCCCCAGGGCAGCACATAGCCGGCAAAGGCGGCCAGCATCACCATCGCCAGCAGCACCAGCCCGGTCAGCCACACCATCTCGCGCGGCGCCTTGTACGATCCGTAATACAGGCCGCGAAACAGATGGATATAGAGCGCGGCCAGAAACATGCTGGCGCCCGCGACATGGATCGACCGCAGCAGCCACCCGCTCGGCACCTGGCGCTCGATCGCCTCGACCGACGCGAAGGCCCCCGATGCGGTCGGCGTATAATTGAACGCGAGAAAGACGCCCGTCGCCAGCATCACCATCAGCACGACGGTCAGGATGGCACCGAAATTCCACAACCCGTTCAGGTTGCGCGGCGTCCGGTAGTCGACATATTCCCGGCGAAAGGCCGAGACGACCGGCAGCCGCGCGTCCAGCCAGGACAGAACGCCCTCGCCTTCCTGTTGATCCGGCCTGTCGCGGGAATCAGCGTCCGTCATCGATCCTCGATCCTGCGCCCCTGCGGCGTCCGCCTTCCATAACGGCCCGCCGCCCCTTCTTGCAATTGCCCCCCCGATCGGACTCTATGGGCCCACCCCGGAAGACCGCCCGACGCAGAAGATGACCCGAGCATGACCGACACCCGCGCGCCCATCCCCCACGATGATCTGAAGCAGCAGGCCCGCGCCTGGTTCGAGACCCTGCGCGACCGGATCTGCGCCGCCTTCGAAGCCATCGAGCACGACGCCCGCGACGTGCAGCCCCTCCCCGGCCGCGACGCGCCCGGCACCTTCGTCCGCACCCCGTGGGACCGCGTGAACGAGGACGGCACGCCGGGCGGCGGCGGCGTGATCAGCCTGATGCGCGGCCGGGTGTTCGAAAAGGTGGGCGTCAACGTCTCGACGGTCGAAGGCACATTCAGCCCGGAATTTCGCGGCAGCATCCCCGGCGCCGCCGAGGATCCGCGCTTCTTCGCCACCGGCATCAGCCTGGTGGCCCATATGTGCAACCCGCGCGTCCCCGCCGCCCATTTCAACACGCGGATGATCGTCACCACCGAAGGATGGTTCGGCGGCGGCGGCGACCTGACGCCGATGTTCCCCGACAGCGCCGAGGCACAGGCGGACGCTGCGCGTTTCCACGCCGGCTTCCGCGCCGCCTGCGACGCGCATGACCCGGCCTACTATCCCCGCTTCAAGGATTGGTGCGACCGCTATTTCTTCCTGCCCCACCGCAACGAGCCCCGGGGCCTGGGCGGCATCTTCTACGACCGGCTGAACACCGGCGACGCGGCGGCCGACTTCGCCTTCACCCGCGATGTCGGCCTGGCGTTTCTCGACACCTACCCCGCCATCGTCCGCCACCGCATGACCGAGCGCTGGACCGAGGACGAACGCCGCGCCCAACTGGTCCGGCGCGGCCGCTACGTGGAATTCAACCTGATCCACGATCGCGGCACGCTGTTCGGCCTCAAGACCGGCGGCAATACCGAGGCGATCCTGATGAGTCTTCCCCCCGAGGTCCACTGGCCGTAAAGTCGCGCCTTCGCCGCCGTGGGCCGCCCCGGCACCTGCCATAGACTCGCCGCATTCCAGCGCAACACAGGCGCTGGACTGTCCCCTGCCATGGAGATGCCGCCCTTGCCCGCGACCCGACCCCACCCCTGTTCTGACCAACGGCCCGGTCGGGTCTAGATGTCCATGCGCCGCCGCCAGTTTCTTGCCATGGCGGGTTTCTCCGCACTCGCCGGCATCTCCGCCGCCCACGCCGGTTCCCTGACGCGCATCGCCGCCATCGTCCCGGCCGGCGGCACCATCGTCGACCCCACCCTGCTGGTCGCCGGCAATGCCGAGAGCGCCGCCGGCCGCTGGAGCACGGTCCTGGCCCCGGCCCTGGCACAGGGGCTCGAATCCCCCTCGGCGCTGGATACGCATTTGACCAGCGGGCTGGACGGGGTGACCGGCGCCAACCAGTTCGATACCCAGACCGTGCCCGATGGCGCCACCGCCCTGGTGGTGCCCGGCGCGGCGCTGGTGACGTCGCTGGCCGGCGACCCGCGCGCCCATTACGATTTCGGCCGCTGGGTCCCGCTGATGCTCAGCCTGCTCTCGCCCATCGTCGTCGGCCGGGCCGACCTGCATCGCTCGCTGCGCGACCTGGTGCGCGACCGGCCGATCCGCGTGGCGGTCTCCAGCGAACACGGCATCGAACTGGCCACGGTGATGGCCATGGCGATATTCGGCTTCCGGCCGATCCCCGTCATGGGCATCGCCACGGCGCAGGAAGCACTGGCTGCCCTGCGCGACGGCAAGGTGGACGTGGTGCAGATTTCCGACCCGATGCCACCGAAGGCGCTGGACGATTTGCTGGTCCCGCTGCAAGAAAGCCGCGCCGTGCCGCTATTCACGCTGACCGACAGCGTACGCGCGACCGTGCATGGCCAGCCGGTGCGGACCTTCGACGAACGGTTCGCCCAGGAACGGGGCCATCCCCCCTCCGGCCTGCTCTACGAGGCATGGAAGATCGTCGCGGCCTCCGCATCGCTCGAAATCGGGCTCGTGCTGCCGATGCTGACGCCGCCCGCGCAGGTCGCCGCCTGGCGCCACGCGGTCGGCGTCGCCGGCAACCAGAGCGCGCTCGACACGTTCAGGAACGATTCCGGCCGCGCCCTGGTCAGCGGGCCGGAATGCAGCGGCTACCTGCACGCCATGACCGGCGAAATCCCGGCCGTGCTGATGCTTCGCCGGTGGCTGGCCGTCCACACCCCCGAATGGCGACTTGGCTGAAACCAACCCGCCCTGAAACGGATGCCGGCCCGAGGGGGGCTCAGATCGACGATTTGGCGCGGGTCAGGACCGCCGAGCAGATCTTTCCCTGGTCGGCCGCCTCCAGCCTGGTCAGCGTCGATGTCGTGCCACCGACGATGAACTGTCCCGCGGTGCCGACGGCATAATCGACATTGCCCCTCTGGTCGGGCGGCGTGGCGCCGGTCTTGGCGTTGATCGCGGTCTGGACGGCATCGCCGTCCTGATGCGAGACGAGATTGACGTCGACACAGTAATTCAGCACGCCCGCGAGATTGGCCAGCGAGATACCCCCGACCCCCGAGACGGTGGCGGGAGCAAAATCATTGACGATCGGGGGGTGGTCTTCGGTCGGCCCGGCAAGAGCCGGCAGGGAGTGCATGGCGAAGCCGGTCACGGCAACAAGCACGGCGCAGGCGCGCAGAGAAAAACGGATCATTGCAGACTCCTTTTATCCTTCGGCAATGCTGCGCGCCCCATCCGCCCGGCACAACGCATCAAGATGGCGTACAGTTATTCATGATATGACGATCATGACTTCGTCATGTTCCATGACCTGTTCGCATATGTGCCATGATAACTTACCTGCCGGGGCAAGATGCTGGTCATCCGGCACGCTGGCGCAGCATGCGGGCCGCCTATCGCGCCCGGCGCAGCAGGATACGGACGGACCCCTGATTGGCGGCGTGGGGATGCACGACCGCCAGGATCAGCGGCCGCAGGTCCGGCCGCCCCAGCCAGAAGGGCAGCTCGCGCCGCAGCACGCCGCCATCGCGGCCCGAGCCCAGGCCGGTGATGACCTCCACGCAGCGCAGATTGTCGGCCCGCGCCTGGACCAGGAAACCATGCAGCCGCTGAAAGGCCGCGTGCGCGTTCTGGCCATGCAGGTCGAGGGTGCGCAACGGACGCAGCTTGCCGCTGACCAGCGTCCGCCAGCTCGTATCGTCCAGCCCCGGCCCGCGTTCGCCGATCGCGATCTCGGCCCGCGGCCGGACCAGCGTAAAGGCCGGCCGGTCCAGTCGAGGCATGTCGGCGCGCGGTACCATGGTCGCGGGGCGGGCAACCCGGTCACGCGGGTCGGCCGGCGACGGGGCAAGAGGCGCTGCCGGTGGCACGGCATCCACCGCCGCCGGCCGCGCGGCCTTGCGGGCCAGCGGCCTGATATCGCGCACGATGGCCGTCCATAGCGCCTGCTCGTCTTGTTCCAGGACCCGTCGACGGCGCACCCCGCACTCTCCCCGTCCGCCGGCGGGCGGCCCCATGCCGCCCACGCCCCGATGCGTCCCGATCCTAAAGCAGTTCGCGCCCCAGCCGAAGCCCAGACGCGCCTGCCGCGCGAACGGGCCGTCAGGGCGCCTGGGCGGCGTCCAGGGGCCGTCCCTGATAGGTCCCGGTCAATGTCCGCAGAAAGGCCACGATATCGGCGATATCATGGTCGGACAGGGCATGATCGGGCGTCTGGTAGCGCGCCATCAGCCGCACCGCGTCATCCAGCGTCTTGACGCTGCCGTCGTGGAAATAGGGCGCGGTCAGCGCGACGTTGCGCAGGTTCGGCACCTTGAAACGCTCCATGTCGTCCGGCGACCGGGTAACGGTGTAGCGCCCCTTGTCGGCATCGGTCACCGCCCCGCCGCGCGCGGCGAAATAGTCGCCTTCCAGCCCCATCACCTCGAAGGCCTGGCCGCCCAGCGAAACACCGGTGTGGCAGCCCGAGCAGCCGACGCTCTTGAACAGCGCATAGCCGTTCTTCTCCTGCGCGTTCAGTGCCTGCTCGTCACCCTTCAGGTAGCGGTCGAAGCGGCTGTCCGGCGTAATCAGCGTCTTTTCATATTCCGCGATGGCCGTCGTGATCCGGTCCTTGTCGATATCGTCGGACCCGAAGGCGTCATGAAAGGCCGCGACATAGGTCGGGTCCCGCTTCACCGTATCGGCAACCAGCGCCCAATCGTGCGATCCCATTTCCAGCGGGTTCATCACCGGCCCCGCCGCCTGGTCGGCCAGCGTCGCCGCCCGGCCGTTCCAGAACTGGCTCTTGTTGAACACGGCGTCGTACACCGTCGGCACGTTGATCGGCCCGTGCTGCCCGTTGATCCCCAGCGCCGTCACGCGCCCGTCCACACCCCCATGATCCAGCGCGTGACAGCTCGCGCAATTCAGGGTGCCGTCGCCCGACAATTGCTTGTCGAAGAACAGGCGCTGGCCCAGCGCGACCTTCGGCGCGTCGACCGGCACGCTTTCCGGCACGGGCTGGACCGGCTCCGCGGCAAAACGCGCGGCAACGCCCGGCGTCGCGTAATGCGCGCGCCGCTCGGCGGCAACCCAGTCCAGCAGCGCGTCGCGCTCCGCCGCCGACAGGTGGGCATGCCAGTGCATCAGCAGGTACAGCGTCGGCGGCATGCGATTCTGGCGGACGACCTCCTCGATCCGCGCCAATTGTTCCTCGGACGGAACGGCGCCGGTCCGGAACGCCTCGATCACCGGTTCGATGCGGAAATGACGCAGTCCCTGCTCCAGGTCGCGCTGCATCAACTGGTTGGCAACCGGCACATGGAAATAGAAAGGCAATTCGACGTTCCGCGCATGGCAATAATCGCACCGTGCCTCGCGAATCGCCGCGAACGCCGCCGACGCCACCGGATTCGCCAGGGTCGGCGAATGGATATCCAGCGTCGGCGCCGTCTCATGATCAAAATGGGTCAGATAGCCGACGACGCCGCCATAGGCGACAATCCCCAGAACCGCGACCGAAACTATTGCCTTGCGCACCGACACGTCTGCTTCTCCACCAGTATTTCAAGGGGAGGGTGTGCCGGATATAGAAAACATCTGTCAAAATCATATTTTTAATAAAAACGATTGAACGGGTCGATCAGGCGGATGTTTCACCCTGTTCCATTGCCAGTTTCAGCCGCGCGCGCGCCACTTTTACATAGGCGGCATCCAGTTCGATCCCGATTCCCCGCGCGCCTTCCGCCTGCGCCGCCACCAGGGTCGTGCCCGTCCCCATGAACGGATCCAGCACCAGCGCACCCGGCCGGCCGTGCAGGCGGATGCACATGCGCGGCAACTGCACGGGAAACGTCCCCGGATGATTGAATTTCTGCGCCTTGTCGCGCACCGTTTCATAGGGAATGAACCAGGTATCGCCCCGGCAGCGCCTGTCCTGCTCGTGCCCGCGCCGCGCGATGTTCGATTTGTCCTTGTACGGAACCCCGATTTCCAGGCGGCTCAGTTCCACGGTGCCCGAGCGCGTCAGATGGAACAGGTGCTCGTGATTGCGGTGCAGATAGCGCGCGCTGTTGACCGGCTTGAAATGCCCGTACGTGTCGTCATGGACCGAGACCGACTTGATCCAGCTGATATGGTTCTGCAAATGAAAGATCTCGCGCAGCCGGACGGCGAGTTCGAACGGCAGCCACGGCTGCGCCGAAGACCCCGCGATATTCAGGAAGAACGAGCCATCCGGCCGCATCACCCGATGCAGCTCCCGCGCGACCGCCATCATCCAGTCCAGATACTGGGATTCGGACATCCGGTCGCGATAGGTCCGGTATCCCAGTCCGATATTATAGGGCGGCGAGGTCACGACGACATCGACCGAATCCGCGTCCATCCGGCTCAGCTCGCGCAGGCAGTCGTTACGCACCAGCAGATGCGGCCCGATCGCGTGGCGCGTGGCGCGCGGGGGGCGGATGCCGGCGCCGGGCCCGCTTTCCTGTGCCATCAGGGCCGGGTGACGACGGGGCGCGGCGTCAGGGCGATCATCCGGCCGGGCTGGCGCATCGCGCCGGCGCCCTGCTCGGCCTGCGCGCCCCAGCCCAGGAACAGGTCGGCCCGCGCCGCGCCCTTGATGTCGGTGCCGATATCCTGCGCGTAGACCAGCCGCTGCCAGACCTGGCGCGAAGGCGCGGGCAGACGCGTCTCCACCCACACGGGCGTGCCCAGCGGAATCACCCGCCGATCCACCGCCGCCGACCGCCCGGGCTCCAGCGGCACCCCCAGCGCGCCGGGCGCGCCCTGGCCGGCCGGCACGTCGTTCAGCGCGGTGAAGAACACGTAGTTCGGATTCTCCTCCATCACCGCGCGGGCCTGCCCGGGATGCGCCGTCAGCCACGCACGGATCGACTGCATGCTGACATCGTCCTCGCTCATCGCGCCCTGCCGCACCAGCACGCGGCCCAGGGGCACATAAGGCTGCCCGTTCCGGCCGCCGAAGCCCAGCCGCACGACCTGCCCGCTGGGCAGCCGAACACGCCCCGATCCCTGGATCTGGAGGAAGAACAGGTCCGCGGGGTCGGCAACCCACAGCAATTCCAGGTTCCGCCCCGCCAATGCCCCCGCATCGATCCGCGCCCGCGACCAGTAGGGCACGAACTGCCCTCCCTGCCAATGGCCGGACACCATGCGCCCGTCGGTCGCCCGCGCCCGCGTCAGATCGTCCGGCACGCGATAGACCGGCGTCTGGTACACGCCGCCGCGCGACAGCGCCCCTGCGATCTCGGGCTCGTAATAGCCGGTAAAGAGGGCCGACGACGACATCAGCACCGGCTGGAACCAGGTCTCGTAGAAACGCTGCGCCGCCACCCCGTCGTCGGCGGGCAGCCTCGCCGCCGCCTGGCAGGCGGGCAGCCAGTCGCCGACATGCGCCCCCGCGCCGCTTTCGGTGCCGAGCGATGCCTCGGCGGGCAGGCGGCCCAGATACCGGCATTCCTCCAGGAATGCCGGCAGCGCGCGCGCCGCCTCGTCCGGCCCCCAGCCCGCCAGGGTGGAAAAAGCGACCGGCTGGCGTGCCCCGGGCCCCGTTTCGGCGCAGGCGGACAGCAGAAGGACGGCGGCGGCGCAGGCGCCCCGCATCACGGTGGGCAGACGAAAATAGTTCAAGGAAACAGCCAGACTTGCTCTTCGATAACGCGGATGGAGGGACGCAGGTGGGGCGGCGGGCGGCCGGTCAGGCGCTCCGGCTGGCCGCCAGCCGCCAGGCGGCGCCGCCGATCGACACGCCGAGCAGACGCTCGAACGTCCAGAGGTCCGAAAACTCGGTCACCGCATCGGTACCCGCGACCGGATGCCCGTCCTTGTCCAGCGTCAGGCTGATCTGGTCCGAGACGATGCGGACATCGATCCGCGCCCGCGGCGCGCCGGCCATCCGGTCGAGCGCGGCATCGACGATCGCGAGGCTGGCAATGGCGCGCACCTCGCTTCTCTGGGTCTCGCCGGCCTGCTCGCGCGACTGGATGGCGGCATCGAACGCGCTGAAGGCCTCGGCCGTCAGCCGTTCGCGCAACATGGCGCGGTCGCCGGCGGCAAAGGCCTGCACCACCTGCCGGAACGAAAGCTCGACCCCGCGCAGGAACTGCGCCGGCACGAAATCGCGTTCCTGGCCGGCGATGGCGGCCAGCACCTGCCCCACCCGGGTCTCGGCAGCCGGCACGTCATAATCGGTCGACGCGACCGGCGGCTCGGCCCGGCCCTCGATCACCGGGCCGGGCCGCTGCACCGGCGGGGCCGCGGGCGATGCGGGCTCGGCCCCCACCCGCGTGCCCAGGATACTGCGCAGCCGCAGCACCAGAAACGCCGCGATCAGCCCGAACAGCACCAGGTCGAACGGAAAATGACTGAACGAATGATCCATCACCAAGCCTAACCGCAAGGCGCGCCGGGCATGCCCGATCGCGCGATCCCTCTCTGTTGCCCTAACACATAGGGAAGGCACTCCGCCTGCACAATGCGGCAGGCCCATCCGGCCGGGAGGAACTTCCACCCCTCCGATCCGTCAAGGTTGGCGAACGTCGCGGAGCGTGCTACCGGCCATGTCGGGTATCCGCCTTATCGCCTGCAAGGAAATCTTCGTTCATGTCCGATCCGACTCAGCTCCCCACCGACGGAAGCCAGCATGCCCCGCCGGCGCTGCCGCTGGCCATCAATGTTCAGTATATCAAGGATCTGTCGTTCGAAGTTCCCGCCGGCGCCGAGATTTTCGCCACGCTGCGCGCGAATCCGCAGATCTCGGTGAACATCGATGTGCAGGCCAACCGCCTGCCGGCCGACCAACCGGTCTTCGAGGTCGTGCTGGCGATCAAGGCCGAAGCCGTGGAAGCGCCGGAGCAGGAAGGCGCCGCCGCCGGCCGCCCCGTCTTCGTCGCCGAACTGGCCTATGCCGCGGTCGTGACACTTGGCAACGCGCCCGACGAACTGGTCGAGCCGATCCTGCTGGTCGAAGTCCCGCGCCTGATCTTCCCCTATGTGCGCAACATCATCAGCGAAGTCACGCGCGACGGCGGCTTCCCGCCGGTCGTGCTGCAACCGATCGATTTCGTCGCCCTGTGGCAGGCCAAGCGTTCCAGCTTCCCCCAGACGGCCGGCAACGCCTGACCCCTCGCCAGACACCCGCTATCGACCGGAAAGGCCCGCCTCGCGCGGGCCTTTCCTTTTTGGGACCCGCCGGCAGCCCAAGAACATATATTTTTATATTTGAAAAAATTCACACTGACGAAATAAAATATTGTCTAGTATTTATATACAGTTCGCCAGAATATGTAAGATAATTCCCATTATACCGCGGTTTTCTTATAAATAATACATAACATCATTGATTTGTATTTGCCGAAATTTGTCCATTTTTGTGACATTTTCCCTTCTAATCTCCGCACATTTCTTTTAACGTGCCACCACGACATTCACCGCAGGAGAAACGGAACATCATTGGCGCATTCCGTGCGCCGGCGGCCAATCCGCCACGGCCGTAATTCGTTCTGAATCATTCAGAATATTGCGACAGCACACGCTGCCCGACGCGATATATTATCGCCTACCAAGATTTCGTCGCGAATCTGACGATTTCAGCGTCCTGGACGCGCATCCCTACATGATGATTTCGGGGTCGACGCCGCGCGCGCCGCATCGCGATTCCGAACGCAGCTTGCATCGATGCTTCGTAATGAGGCGAAGCCCCTCACCGTTATGTTGGCTGCCTGTTAAAGAGGAAACACTCCCCTTGACGCAGACAGATATTCTGCCCGCCCACCCGTCCCTCGTCGACAGGCTCGGCATCCCGCGTCCCCTGCTCTGGGGTTTCGTCGGATTGCTCCTGTTCATGGTGGGCGACGGGGTCGAAGCCGGCTACCTGGCCCCCTATCTCGAAAATCACGGCGTGTCCGCGCGCGGCGTCGCCTTCCTGTTCACCATCTACGGCGTCGCCGTGTCCCTTTCCTCCTGGCTGTCGGGTCCGCTGTCCGACCTGTGGGGACCAAAGCGCGTCATGTGGATCGGCCTGGCGATCTGGGCCGCGTTCGAGGTGGTGTTCCTGATGGCCGGCATCATGACCGGCAATTATGCGGTCATGGTCGCCGCCTATGCGCTGCGCGGCCTGGGCTATCCGCTGTTCGCCTACGGGTTCCTGGTCTGGATCGCGGCCGCCACCCCACCCCGGCAGCTCGGGTCGGCCGCCGGCTGGTTCTGGTTCGCCTTCTCCGGCGGCCTGCCGACGCTCGGCTCGCTCTTCGCCAGCGCCACGATCCCCCTGGTCGGCGAGATCACGACCTTCTGGCTGTCGCTGGTGCTGGTGGTCGCGGGCGGCTGCGTCGCGCTGCTGCTGACGCGCGAGCCGCATGGCGCCGCCCGCCTGGCGCCGCGCGACGTGCCGGCGCGCAGCATCTTCTTCGGGTCGATCTCCATCCTGTGGCGCGAGCCCAAGACCTTCCTGGCGATGATCGTGCGCACCATCAACACCTCGTCCGAATACGCGTTCCTGGTGATCATGCCCGCTTTCTTCACCAGGGTGGTCGGCTTCACCCTCTCGCAGTGGCTGCTGCTGCTCTCGATCGTGTTCCTCAGCAACATCCTGTTCAACCTGATGTCGGGCATGCTGGCCGACCGGCTGGGGCATCGGACGGTGGTCTCGGTCGCCGGGTGCCTCGGGGCGGCGATCTCGGTCCCGGTCTTCTATTATGTGCCGCTGGCCTATCACGGCAATTTCCTGGTCGCCGCCCTGGCCGGCATCTTCTACGGCGCCACCATCGCGGCCTTCGTGCCCCTGTCGGGCCTGGTCCCGCAGATCTGCCCGCAGGAAAAGGCCGCCGCCCTGTCGGCGCTCGGCCTCGGCGCCGGGGCCAGCACCTGGGTCGGCCCGGCCATCGTCACCTGGTTCCAGGCCTGGCACGGGATCGAGGGGATCATCTGGATCTTCTCCGGCCTCTATGTCTTCGCGGGCCTGCTGACGCTCTATCTCTCGATCCCGGACCACGCGCGCCGATACATGCGGCAGGCGCGCCTCCGGGGCGACGCCCTGCACGAAGGCGCGGCCGCCTTCCACTGATCCCGCCTACCGGCCGGGCGCCCCCAGCAGGTCCAGCATCGCGGCCTGGTCGGGGCTGGCCGCCCGGACGATTTCCCGCCAGGGCACCGTGGCCAGCGCCTCGGCCGCCCTGTCGGAAATCGCGATGGCCCGGGCATCGCGCAGCGCCTCCCGCACGTCGCGCGGCAGATCGCGCACAAACCGGCGCGCGGTCTCGGCCGAAAAGAACAGGGCCGCCTCCACCCCCCGCCCGACCGACGCCCGCAGCACCTCCGGGTCCGGCCGCGCGGGCCGGATACGATAGACGCAGCGGCGGACGATCCTGAAGCCGTCCCGCCGCAGGACGGTCGCCAGATCCAGCCCATATCCCGGCGCCGTCGCCAGCATCAGCGCGCCATCGGCGGGCCGCCATCGCGCCCGCGCCAACCCGGCCAGCGCCTCGGCCGTCCCCCCGGCCGCCCTCACGTGGGCGAAGCCGGCCGCCCGCGCGCGCCGCGCCGTCGCGGCGCCAACCGCCAGAATCGGCATCTCCGCCGGCACCAGCCCGGCCAGCGCGGTCACCGCCTGCCCGCTGGTAACCAGGATCGCCCGCACCCCACGCACCGGCAACGGCGCATGCAGGGTCGGCTCGGCGCGCAGCGCCGGCATCGCCACGGCATGCCAGCCCAGCGCCGTCACGGCCGCCATGGTTTCGCTCAACCCCGGTTCCGGCCGGGTCACCAGCACCGCCGGCCGCGCCCCGCCATCCGGCGGAGCCTTCGGCCGGTCAGGGCGCAAAAATATCCGCCGGGCTGTCGGCGCGCAGGCTGTGGCCCAGTTCGCGCCCCAGCCGCTCGGCATCCGCCGGCGCGCCGGTCACGACGCGGCGCAGCAGGAAAGAGCCATCCTCCCGCGCCACCAGCCCGGTCAGGCGCAGGACCGGGCCGCCGCCCCGCGCATCGTTGACCAGCCGGGCATAGCCGCCGATCGGCGTGCGGCACGACCCGTCCAGCTCCGCCAGCAGCGCCCGCTCGGCGGTCGAGACGGCCCGCGCCTCGTAATCCTCGATCGCCGCCAGCAGTTCGCGCAGTTCGGCATCGCTCTCGCGCACCGTCACCCCTACAATGCCCTGGCCCGCCGCCGGCACCATGACCTCGGGGTCCAGGATGATGTCCGCCCGATCGCCCATGCCCAGCCGCCGCAGCCCCGCCAGCGCCAGCAGGGTGGCGTCGCACTGCCCCGCCGCCAGCTTGTCCAGCCGCGTCTGCACATTGCCGCGCAGCAGGCCGAACCGCAGGTCGGGCCGCTCGTGCAGCATCTGCGCCTGCCGCCGTACCGACGCACAGCCAACCAGCGCCCCCCGCGGCAGCACATCGAACGGCACCGCCGGATCGACCGCGTCCCGTCGCCCCTCGCCCGGCCGCAGGATCAGCACGTCGCGCGCATCCTCCCGCCGCAGCGTGCAGGCCAGCACCAGCCCGGGCGGCAGCGTGGTCTCCAGGTCCTTCAGGCTGTGTACCGCGAAATCGATCCGCCCGTCCGACAGCGCATCATGAATTTCCTTGGCGAACAGCCCCTTGCCGCCGATCTCCGCCAGCCGGCGATTCTGGACCTGATCCCCCGTGGTGTTGATCTGATGCTCCTGGAACGCCCCCATGTCGCGCAGCACGGGGCAGAAGCGCGTCAGCATCGTCAGGAAGGCCCGCGTCTGCACCAGCGCCAGCGGCGACGCCCGCGTGCCGACACGCAGCGGCAACTGGCGCCGGTGCGGCAGGGTCGGGCGGAGCACACCCTGCTTCTGGCGCGCGGCAGCCTCTGCCGCGATCTTTTGCAATGCCGAAGCCTGGGCCACGGCGGAGCCGGTAAGGGAGGACGGAGCGAAAACCATGCGCTGTCTGTATTACCGCGACGCGACGAAGGAAAGATGACATAACGCCCGGCGGAACCCTATTTTATGCAATGATCATGTCTTCCCCTTCCCCGGACGCCCCGGCCCCGATCCTGGCGATCGAATCGTCGTGCGACGACACCGCCTGCGCCATCCTGTCCCCCGACGGCGCCATCCTGGCCGAAACCGTGCTGTCGCAGTCCGGGCACATCCCCTTCGGCGGCGTGGTGCCGGAAATCGCGGCCCGCGCGCATCTGGCCGCCCTGCCCGATCTGGTCCGCCGGACGCTCGACGCCGCGCGCCTCCCCGCCGGGGCGCTGGGCGCCATCGCCGCCAGCACCGGCCCCGGCCTGATCGGCGGCCTGATCGTGGGCGCCGGCGTCGCCAAGGGGCTGGCCGTGGCGCTGGGCCGCCCCTTCGTCGCGGTCAACCATATCGAGGCCCACGCCCTCACCGCCCGCCTGCCCGGCCTGGTGCCCGGCGGCGCGCCCTTCCCCTACCTGCTGCTGCTGGTCTCCGGCGGCCACTGCCAATGCATCGCCGTCGAGGCCGTGGGCCATTACCGCAAACTGGGCGGCACGATCGACGATGCGGCCGGCGAGGCGTTCGACAAGGTGGCGAAAATGCTCGGCCTCGGCTGGCCGGGCGGCCCGGCGGTCGAGGCCCTGGCCCGCGAGGGCGATCCCGCGCCCTGGCCGCTGCCGCGCCCGCTCCATGGCCGCCCCGGCTGCGATTTCTCGTTCTCCGGCCTCAAGACCGCCGTGGCGCAGAAACTGGCCCCCTACGCCATGGAGGCGCTGCCCCGCCCGGTCGCCGCCGGCATCGCCGCCAGCTTCCAGGACGCGGTGGCCGACATCGTGGCCGACCGCGTGGCCCACGCGCTGGACATGATGCCGGGCGCCACCCTGCTGGTCGCGGCCGGCGGCGTCGCCGCCAACGGCGCCCTGCGCGCCCGGCTCGATGCGCTGGCCCGGGCCCGCGCCCTGCCCTTCGCGGCGCCCCCGCTGCGCCTGTGTACCGACAATGCCGTCATGGTCGGCTGGGCGGCCATCGAGACCATGCGCGCCCGCCGCGCCCTCGGCCTGCCGCCGGCCGACGACCTGGATCTCCTGCCCCGCCCCCGCTGGCCGCTGGAGCAGATGGCGGCCCGCTTCGAAGCCGCCGGCGCATGAACTACCGCCACGCCTTCCACGCCGGCAATTTCGCCGACTGCATGAAACATGCGCTGCTGGTCCTGCTGCTCCAGGCACTGGCCCGCAAGCCGGCGGCCTTTTCGGTGCTGGACACCCACGCCGGCAGCGGCCGCTACGACCTCGGCGGCACGCAGGCCACCCGCACCATGGAATGGCGGGGCGGCATCGGCCGCCTGCTCGACGATCCGCCCCCCGGCCTGCCCCCCGCCTATCTCGATCTGGTCCGCCAGGCCGGCGCGCCGGACATCTATCCCGGCTCTCCCCTGGTCACGGCGATGATGCTGCGCCCGCAGGACCGGCTGGTCTGCTGCGAACTGCACCCCGAGGACAGCCAGACCCTCCGCGCCCTGTTCGCCGACACCCCCCAGGTCTCGGTCCACGCCCGCGACGGCTATGCCGCCCTGGGCGCGCTGCTGCCCCCGCGCGAGGCCAGGCGCGGCCTGGTGCTGATCGACCCGCCCTTCGAACAGCCGGACGAATTTTCCCGCCTGGCCCAGGGCCTGGCAACGGCCCATCAGCGTTTCGCCACCGGCATCCTGGCCGCCTGGTATCCGATCAAGCACCGTGCCCCGGTCCGCGCCTTTCTCGATTCGCTGCGCGATTCGGGGATTCGCGACATCGTGGCGCTGGAACTCACCCTGCGCCCGCCGCTCGACCCCACGCGCCTCAACGGCTGCGGGCTGGTGGTGGTCAATCCCCCCTTCGGCTTCGCCGAGGCTGCCCTTCCCGCCCTGCGCGCCCTGACCCATCTCTCCCCCGACGGCACGGGAGCAGCCACTATCACGCGCATCGTGGAGGAATAGGAGCATGGCCGCACGCATCGCCGTCATCGGCGCCGGCGCCTGGGGCATCGCCCTGGCCACCCAGGCCGCGCGTGCCGGGGCACAGGTCCATCTATGGGCGCGGCATCCCGAAACTCTGACCGACGCCCGCACCCTGCCCCGGCTGCCACAGATCGCGCTGCCCGAGACGATCACCGTCACCCGCGCAATGCCCACCCAGGCCGACGCCGTGCTGCTGGCCGTCCCGATGCAGCATCTGCGCGCCGTGCTGGCACAGATACCCGCCGCCGGCCCGATGATCGCCTGCTGCAAGGGCGTGGAGCGCGACACGCTGGCCCTGCCGTTGCAGATCGTCGCGGACCGCCACCCCGACCTGCCGCGCGCCATGCTGTCCGGCCCCAATTTCGCGCATGAAGTGGCCCAGGGCCTGCCCACCGCCGCCGTGCTGGCCTGCGCCGACCTGTCGCTGGCCCGCACCCTGGCCGATCACCTGACCACCGCCACCTTCCGCCTCTACGCCAGCGACGACCCGATCGGCGTGCAGGTCGGCGGCGCCGCCAAGAACGTCATCGCCATCGCCGCCGGCGCCACCATCGGCGCCGGACTGGGCGAAAACGCCCGCGCCTCGCTGATGACGCGCGGCCTGGCCGAGCTGGGGCGCCTGGCGCTGGGCCTGGGCGGCCGCGCCGCCACCCTGTCCGGCCTGGCCGGCGTGGGCGACCTGATCCTGACCTGCACCGGCCCGTCATCGCGCAATTTCAGCCTCGGCCTGGCGCTGGGTCGGGGCGAATCCCTGGCCGCGATCCTGGCCAGCCGCACCACCGTCGCCGAAGGGGTCGCAACCGCCCCCGCCATCCTCGCCCTCGCCCGCGCCCATGGCATAGCGGTGCCGGTGATCGAAACCGTATCGCTGCTGCTGGCCGGCGACATCGACCTGTCCGAAGCCCGAGACCGCCTGCTCAGCCGCCCCGTCGGAACCGAGTGACGTGGCGGCAGAAGCGAACGCTCAGCGGCCCGCCCCCGTTCGCTGCGCCGCCATCAACACCGGCATCATCATGAAGAAACTCACGGTCGCCAGCACGGCACAGAACGGCCCATAGCCGGAAAGACCGGACATGGAGAAAAACGGGACGCTGATCGCGAGGACCACCATGCTGAAGCTGCTCCGACCATCGTCCGGGTCGAGCCGCTTCTGCGCCAGCGGCAACGCGCGAAAGGCAAAGCGCCAGACCAGCCACGCCGCGAACGACGTGACGAACGGAAACAGCACCCACACCGACACCCCCGGCCCCCTGGCCAGAAGCGCCATGTCCCCATGGGTCGTCAGCACCCTCAGCGGGGCATAGCTCCAGACATTGAAGGTCGAGAACGCATCGACCCACACCAGCCACCACAAGGCAGCGGGACGAACCGCGCGCACGATCAGGCGATGACAGAGGAGCGCGGTCCCCCCGTTGGCCAGCAAGGGTCCGGCGGCGGCGATCAGCGCCGCCTGCCAACCACCACCACTGGCAAAGATCGGCCCGTAATCGACATTCTCATCGATCTGCTGCTGAAGGAGAACATTGTCGATGGCGGCCGTTCCGTAATGCAGGGCCAACGGATCGCCTTTCCACCCCAGGCCCCACGCCACAAAGGCATGCGCATATTCATGCGCAAAGAAATTGAAAGCATGCGCAAACAGAACGGAGACCAGGACAGCGCCCCCGAAACCCACCATGTGCCCGCGATTGCGCAGACCTGTACCGGCCTCGGTTTTTGAGACATCTGGTTGAAGCCTAAGCGGCGAGAGCCGCAGTGGAAAGAGCCCTGGCACGCACGGCATTCGGGGAGATGAACCCGTGCCGTTCAA
>NZ_JABEQJ010000020.1 GCF_014174255.1 Gluconacetobacter sacchari | reverse complement strand
CAAAAGCCATCCGGCCTGCGCTACACTCTGTCTGCATCGGGTCTCTGGCCTCGCTCGCGGATTTTGCTTTTCCAACAAGAACTTTCGCCGATTTCAGAGCCCGATGCACCTTCCCGTGTGAGATTTCCGGGCTAGGGCTTTGTTAAACGTGCTGCCTGTCCAGAAAAAGGACAACCGCCAGCTATATCAACTGGTTAGACGCGTTTTGCATCTGGGGAAGGGGGCTTGTGAGCTATTAAAAGTCGAATGCTCTACCGACTGAGCTACCGGCTCACCGGAACCGCCTTGCGGTGCGGCTCCGGGTACCGGCTTCAGGCGGTCAAGTCAACCATCAAAGCGGCTGACGGCACAGGGTTGGTCGGCTACGACGCGACCGGACGCATGGAGATGATGCGGTCGGGGTCCTGCACCACGCCGCTCTGACCCGCGCCGCGCTTGACCTGATCGATATGCTCCATGCCTTCGATCACCTGGCCGACGATGGTGTACTGGCCATCGAGGTGGGGCGAGGGCTCGAACATGATGAAGAACTGGCTGTTCGCACTGTCGGGATTCATGGTGCGGGCCATGCCGACGGTGCCGCGCTCGAACTTCGCCGTGCGGCTGAACTCGGCCTTCAGGTCGGGCAGATGGCTGCCGCTGGTGCCGGTGCCCGTCGGGTCGCCGCCCTGAGCCATGAAGCCGTGGATAACGCGGTGGAAGGGAGTGTTGTCGTAGAACCCTTCGGCGGCCAGCGTGCGAATCCGCTCGGCGGCCAGGGGGGCCAGATCGGGGCGCAGTTGGATGATCACGTGGCCGGTCTTCAGTTCCACGTCGACCAGGTCGGCCTTCGGTGCGGTGTCAGACATCGTTCGTATTCCAGTCTTGTTTGCGTGGCGCACGGCATGGATGCCGCGCGGCCCGCGTTATGTCCCCAGTCGCGCCATGATTCGCTGGCGGGTGAAGGGGGGAACGAAGCTGGTGATGTCGCCGCCCAGACGGGCGACCTCCTTCACCAGCCGCGAAGAGATATATTGGCCGCGTTCGGTCGCCATCAGGAACACCGTCTCGATATCCGGGGCCAGATGATGGTTCATGCCGAACATCTGGACCTCGTAATCGAAATCGGTGACCACGCGCAGCCCGCGCACGATCACGGACGCGCCACGGCTGCGCGCTTCCTCGACCAGCAGGTTACCGAAGCCGATGACCGAAATCTGGCTGCCCGTTCGTTCGGCGATGGGCCGGGTTTCCTCGGTGACGCAGATGATGCGTTCGTCCAGCGACATCAATGGCTGCTTGCCGGAATTCTCCGCAACCCCGACGATCAGCCGGTCGACCAGCCGCGCCGCGCGTTCGACGATGTCCAGGTGACCGGTGGTCACCGGATCGAACGTGCCGGGATAGAACCCGGTGCGCGGCCCGGTTTCAGCCATCGGTGCTCTCCTGCGGGGGCGCGTCTTCAGCCGTGGCGTCGCCTTCGTCATCATCGCTCTCCATGACGGGGAAGACGCTGATGACATGTTCGGTCGCGTCCAGCCGGAACAGCGTGACGCCGCTGGCCTGCCGCGACATGACCCGGATCTGGTCGATCGGCACACGGATCAGCCGGCCGGCATCGGTGACCAGCATCACGTCGGTTCCGCCGATGACCGGCAGGGTGGCCACGACTTCGTTCCCGCGCTTGCCGGACGTGAAGGTCATGTTGGCGATGCCCTGGCCGCCACGGCCGGATACCCGGTAATCATAAGCCGAGGACCGACGCCCGAAGCCCGCATTGCTGACGGTCAACAGGATTTCCTCGGCCAGTTCGAGTTCGGCGAACCGGTCCGGGTCGATCATCGAATCGGTGGGGAGCGATTCGTCGTCGGAAGGTTCGGCGGATATGTCGGTCGCGATCTCCTCGGTGTCCTCGCCGCCCTGGCTGGCCGCCAGTTCCGCCCGGCGGCGGGCATTGGCCATGCGTAGATACGACGCCCGTTCCTCGACCGTCGCCTCGACATGATTGAGGACGCACAGGCTGTTGACCTCGTCACCTTCACCCAGGCGGATGCCGCGTACGCCTGAACTGTCGCGACCGGCGAAGACGCGCAGTGTGTCCTCGGTGATCTGGAAGCGGATGCAGCGGGCTTTGCGGGTGGCCAGGAATACGTCCTGCCCCTCGCGGCAGGTCGCGACCCCGATCAGCCGGTCGCCTTCGTCCAGCTTCATCGCGATCAGGCCCGAGGCGCGGATATTACGGAAATCACTTAGTCGGTTGCGGCGCACCGTGCCGGAGGCGGTGGCGAAGACCAGGTGGAGGTTCTCCCACAGCGTCTCGTCCTGCGGCAGGGGCAGGACGGCGGTGATCGAATCGCCGCCCAGATCGGGCAGCAGATTGACCAGCGCCCGGCCCTTTGCGGTGGGACTGGCTTCGGGCAGGCGCCAGACCTTTTCGCGATAGGCCTTGCCGCCCGAGGAGAAGAACAGCACCCACTGATGGGTGTGGGCGTTGAACGACCGGATGACGATGTCGTCGCCACGGCGGCCGGCGGCGGTGCGACCGCGTCCGCCGCGATTCTGCGCGCGGAAGACTTCCAGCGGCGTGCGCTTAATGAAGCCTTCGCGCGTGATCGTCACCACCATCTGGCCGGGTTCGATCAGGCTTTCGTCCGTCTGGTCGCCGGCATAATCGACGATTTCGGTCAGGCGTGGGCTGGCCAGTTCGGCGCGGATCGCCACCAGTTCCTCGCGCATCACTTCCATGCGGCGGGGGCGGCTGGCGATGATGGCCAGAAGTTCGTTGATCTTCTCCGCGACCTCGGACAGTTCCTGCTGGATCTTCTCGCGCTCCAGCCCGGTCAGGCGTTGCAGGCGCAACTCCAGGATACCGCGGGCCTGGGCCTCGGTCAGGTGGACCGTGCCGTCCACGATGACATTGCCTTCGTCCAGGATCAGCGCCAGCAGCGGCTCGACATCGGCGGCCGGCCACGGTGTGGTCATCAGCGCCTCGCGGGCGCTGGCGGCGTCGGGGGCGGCGCGGATCAGCGCGATCACGGCATCGATATTGGCAACCGCGATCACCAGCCCGACCAGCAGGTGGGCACGGTCGCGCGCCTTCATCAGGTCGTAGCGCGCCCGGCGCAGGATCACTTCCTCGCGGAAGGTGATGAAGGCTTCCAGCACGTCCTTCAGCCCCATCAGGCGGGGCTGGCCGTTGTCCAGCGCCAGCATGTTGACCCCGAACGAGGTCTGGAGCTGGGTGAAGCGGTAGAGCTGGTTCAGGACCACTTCGGGCGTGGCGTCGCGCTTGATCTCGATGACGATGCGCATGCCCGACCGATCGCTTTCGTCGCGGATGTCGGAAATGCCCTCGATCTGTTTGGCGCGCACCAGATCGGCGATGCGCTCCTGCAAGGTCGATTTGTTCACCTGGTACGGAATCTCGGTGATGATGATCGCGTGGCGGTCGCGATTCAGGTCCTCGATCTCGGCGCGGGCGCGGATGATCACCGAGCCGCGCCCGGTCTCGAACGCGCTGCGGATGCCGGCGCGCCCCAGAATGATGCCGCCGGTCGGGAAATCCGGCCCCGGGACGATCTTCATCAGCTCTTCGAGCGTCAGGTCGGGCTGGGCGATCAGGGCCAGTGTGGCGTCGATGATCTCGCCCGGATTATGGGTCGGGATGTTGGTTGCCATGCCGACCGCGATGCCCGACGCGCCGTTGATCAGCAGGTTGGGGAAGGCTGCGGGCAGGATCTTGGGTTCCTGCTCGCTTTCATCATAGTTCGGCTGGAAATCGACCGTGTCGCGGTCGATATCGTCCAGCAGGAAGGACGAGGCCTTGGCCAGCCGCGCTTCGGTATAGCGCATCGCGGCGGGGGAATCTCCGTCGACCGAGCCGAAATTGCCTTGGCCGTCGATCAGCTTCACGCGCATCGACCAGGACTGCGCCATGCGGACCATGGCGTCGTAGATCGAGGAATCGCCGTGGGGATGGTATTTACCCATTACGTCGCCGACCGCGCGGGCCGATTTGCGATAGGGCTTGTCGTGGGTGAACCCGCTTTCGCGCATTGAATACAGAATGCGCCGATGGACCGGCTTCAGCCCGTCCCGCACGTCAGGCAGGGCGCGGCTGACGATGACCGACATCGCATAGGCGAGGTAGGAGGAGCGCATTTCCTCCTCGACGGTTACCGGAACGATGTCGGAGGGGGCCGGCGGCTGCGGCGGGTCGGGAATCTCGGTCAAGGCATATCCGTCATGTCAGTGCCATACTCTTCTTGCGCCGGCGCACGCCGCATGGCGGGAACTGGTCCGGGCCCGGCGCCGGTGGACGCGACCACCCTAGCATAGAGTGTCGGCCGGGGAAAAACCGCGCCCCGGTGGGGCCCTGGGGAGAAGCCGCACCGGCGTGGCGCCGGCCGGTCAATTTTTTTGTGGCCCGCTGATCCGGGAAATTCTCATGAGAATTTCCCGGGCGGGACAGTTAGAACGGAATCTCGTCGTCGAGGTCGCTGCCGCCGCCATGTGGGGCATCCCAGCCGCCACCGGCCGGCGCGCTGGGGGCGCCGTGGCCACCACTCGCCGTGTTGCCGCGCGCGCCGCCGATCTGGCGGGGGGCGGCGGCGGAGGCATATCCGCCGCCGCCGTAGCCGCCCTCGTCTCCGGATTCGCCGCCACGATTGCTGTCGAGCAGCACCAGATCGCCGCGGAAGCGGTCAACGACCACTTCGGTCGTGTAGCGTTCCTGTCCGGACTGGTCGGTCCATTTGCGGGTCTGGAGCGATCCTTCCAGATAGACCTTACGGCCCTTGCGCAGGAAGCGCTCGGCCACGTCGGCGATGCGCTCGTTGAAAATCACGACGCGATGCCACTCCGTCTTCTCGCGTCGTTCGCCCGACATCTTGTCGTTCCAGGTGTCGCTGGTGGCCAGCGTCAGCGACACGATTTTCGCGCCGTTCTGGCTGTTCCTGACTTCGGGGTCTTTCCCCAGATTGCCCACGAGGATGACCTTGTTGACGCTACCCGCCATAGTGCTGCCCTGCCGCTGTCCGGTCGGGGGCCGCGCATCCGGGCGCCGCCCCATCAAAAAAACCGTCCTCCCGGACCGGTGCGGTGGGGGGACGGGACTCAGTCGTTATCCTAACCCAGATGGCCGTCGGATGATACCGGCATGTACGGCGCCCCGTAGCTCGGGAGCGGGCCGAGGTGGCATTTTCCGGCGAGTGGATCTTGGCGGCGGCTCTGGAACCCGGCAGAACAGAGTATGAACGACTCAGCCCGGCGCGCGCCGGAGCAGAACGGAGAGCGGACTTCATGGCGAATCGATCCAGCCCGGTCGCGGCCGAGCCGACAGAATCGATCCCGATGCGCGGGGCGCAGGCGATCCGGGTGCGTGGCGCCCGGGCGCATAATCTGAAGAATGTCGATGTCGAGATTCCGCGTGATGCGCTGACGGTGGTGACGGGCCTGTCGGGTTCGGGCAAATCGTCGCTGGCGTTCGACACCATCTATGCCGAGGGGCAGCGGCGCTATGTCGAAAGCCTGTCGGCCTATGCGCGGCAGTTCCTGGAATTGATGGGCAAGCCCGATGTCGATGCGATCGAGGGCCTGTCGCCCGCGATTTCCATCGAGCAGAAGACGACCTCGAAAAATCCGCGCTCAACTGTCGGTACGATTACCGAAATTCATGACTATATGCGTCTGCTGTGGGCGCGGGCGGGGGTGCCTTATTCGCCGGCTACCGGCCTGCCGATCGAAGCGCAGACCGTGAGCCAGATGGTCGATCGCGTGATGGCGATGCCCGAAGGCACCCGGCTGATGCTGCTGGCGCCCGTGGTGCGCGACCGCAAGGGAGAGTGCCGCAAGGAACTGGCGGAATTGCAGCGCAAGGGCTTTGCCCGCGTGAAGGTGGATGGAGAACTGTACGAGATCGGCGATGTGCCGGACCTGAACCGCAAGCTGCGCCATACGGTCGAGGCGGTGGTGGACAGGGTGGTGGTGCGGCCGGGGATGGAATCGCGGTTGGCGGACAGTTTCGAAACCGCGCTGGGGCTGTCGGACGGGCTGGTCTATGCCGAGGAGGTAGGGCGCGCTGGGGCGGAGGTGCCGCCGCATGTCGTGTTTTCCTCACGGTTTGCCTGTCCGGTCAGTGGCTTCACGCTGGAGGAGATCGAACCCCGCCTGTTTTCGTTCAACGCGCCGCAGGGGGCCTGTCCGGCCTGTGACGGGATCGGGACCGAGACCTTCTTCGACCCGCACCTGATCGTGCCGGACGAATCGCTGTCGCTGGCGGCGGGGGCCATCGCGCCGTGGCGCAACACGCAGAGCCCCTATTACCAGCAGACGCTGGAAAGCCTGGCTGCCCATTATGGGGTCAAGATGAGCACGCCGTGGCGCGATCTGCCGGCGGGTGTGCGCGAGGTGATCATGGAGGGCGGCGAGGACGAGGTGGCCTTCCAGTACCGCGACGGGCGCAAGAGCTACAGCCTGACCAAGCGTTTCGAGGGGGTGGTGGCCAACCTGCGCCGCCGGATGGCCGAAAGCGACAGCGTGTGGGTACGCGAGGAACTGTCGCGCTACCAGTCCGACAAGCCCTGTCATGTCTGCCATGGCGCGCGCCTGCGGCCCGAGGCATTGTCGGTGCGGGTGGCGGATCGTACCATCGCCCAGGCCTCGGACCTGCCGATCCGGCGGGCGCTGGAATGGTTCGGCACCGTGGAGGCGACGCTGACGCCGCAGCGCGCGGAGATCGCGCGCCGCATCCTGCGCGAGATTCTTGATCGGCTGCGCTTTCTGGACGATGTCGGGCTGGATTACCTGACGCTGTCACGGGGATCGGCCACCTTGTCCGGGGGCGAAAGCCAGCGGATTCGTCTGGCCAGCCAGATCGGGTCGGGCCTGACGGGCGTGCTGTATGTGCTGGACGAGCCCTCGATCGGGCTGCACCAGCGTGACAATGAACGGCTGCTGGGGACATTGCAGCGGCTGAAGCGGCTGGGAAATACGCTGATCGTCGTGGAGCATGACGAGGATGCGATCCGCTCCGCCGACTGGCTGATCGACATGGGGCCGGGGGCGGGCGTCAATGGGGGCCATGTGGTGGCCATTGGTACGCCGGCGCAGGTAGCGGCCAATCCGGCGAGCCTGACCGGCGATTATCTTTCGGGGCGCAAGCAGATCGCGGTGCCGGCGAAGCGCCGGAAGATAGACCCCAAGCGCATGCTGGTGCTGGAAGGGGCCAGCGGCAACAATCTGCATGATGTCACCGCGCGGTTTCCGCTGGGCACCTTTACCTGCGTGACGGGGGTGTCGGGTGGCGGCAAATCGACGCTGGTGATCGATACGCTATACAAGGCGCTGTCGCGGCAATTGATGGGATCAGGTCAGAATCCGGCGCCGTACCGGCGGATCGCCGGGTTGGAACTGCTGGACAAGATCATCGACATCGACCAGTCGCCGATCGGGCGCACGCCGCGATCCAACCCCGCGACCTATACCGACTTGTTCGCGCCGATCCGCGACTGGTTCGCCGAACTGCCGGAGAGCAAGGCGCGTGGCTACAAGCCCGGCCGGTTCTCGTTCAACGTCAAGGGCGGGCGGTGCGAGGCCTGCCAGGGCGATGGGGTGCTGAAGATCGAGATGCATTTCCTGCCCGACGTGTTCGTGACCTGCGACACCTGCAAGGGCGCGCGCTATAATCGCGAAACGCTGGATGTGAAGTTTCGCGGCAAGTCGATCGCCGATGTGCTGGCGATGACCGTGGACGAGGCGCTGCCGTATTTTTCCGCCGTGCCGCGTATTCGCGACCGGCTGGCCATCCTGCAGCAGGTGGGGCTTGGCTATGTGGCCCTGGGCCAGCAGGCGACCACGCTGTCGGGTGGCGAGGCGCAGCGCGTGAAACTGTCCAAGGAACTGGCCAGGCGCGCCACCGGCCGCACCCTGTATATCCTGGATGAGCCGACGACGGGCCTGCATTCCGAGGATGTACGCAAGTTGCTGGACGTGCTGCATGCCCTGGCGGATCAGGGAAACACGGTGCTGGTGATCGAGCATAATCTGGATGTCATCAAGACGGCGGACTGGGTGCTGGACATGGGCCCGGAAGGTGGCGATGGCGGCGGTCGCATCGTTGCCGAGGGGACGCCCGAGGACATCGTGGCCTGTGCCGAAAGCCACACCGGGCGCTTCCTGGCTCCGCTGCTGCCTGCGTCGAGCAAGGGGCGGAAACGGCGTGCCAAAGGCTGAAACGCGTCCCGGGGAAGAAGCTTGTGTGAAAGGATTGAAAAAAAACAGGCCCGGAGGGCAAAAACGCTTGCGTTGACAGGGGGAAGGCCTTATCAGCGGCCCCCTTGGCCCAAGGGGGCGATCCCGCCCAACAGGCTGTCTACTGGTTTGGGGGTACGTGATGAACGCACTTGCTCAGCTGGGGATGGTCTCGGAACTCCCGAGCAATATCCAGATGTCTTCAACTCCTTCCTCGTCCGACGAGGATCGGAAGGATTATTTCGTCGAGCGGGACGGGATGAAGTTTGCGGGAACGCATCTTCTTGTCGACCTCTGGGAGGCCCGGAATCTGGATGATCCGGAACAGATCGACCGTACGCTGTGCGAAGCGGCGGTGACTGCCGGAGCGACAATCCTGCACAGCCATTTCCATCACTTCACGCCCAATGGCGGCGTGTCGGGCGTGGTCGTGCTGGCCGAGAGCCACATTTCGATCCATACGTGGCCCGAGCGGAATTTCGCCGCTGTCGACATCTTCATGTGCGGCGTGTGCGATCCGCACCTGGCGATCCCGGTGATGCAGCGCCTGTTCCAGGCGGGCCGGGTGGTTGTGGACGAGCAGCGCCGCGGCCGCGTGGCCTGATGGCGAGGGTGCCGGCATGTCCGGCACCCGTCCGTCCGGCGCGGTATGACGCCGTGCGAGATTTCGAGGGCCGGATTCGTCCGGCCTTTTTTTATGTGTCCATTTTTCGTGACGGGGAGACACACGCAATGACCGACGCATGGATCGGCGAGACACTCTATGAAGGCTGGCAGCAGCGTTTCCGTGTTCGCAAGGAACTGGCTCGTACCAAGAGTGACTTCCAGGATATCGTTGTCTTCGAAAGCGAGACGCATGGCCGCGTGCTCGTGCTCGATGGTGTGATCCAGATTACCGAGGGGGACGAGTTCGTCTATCAGGAAATGCTGACGCATGTGCCGGTGCTGGCCCATGGCGACGCGAGGAGCGTCCTGATCATTGGGGCCGGCGATGGCGGCGTGCTGCGCCGGGTGCTGCATCATCGCGGGGTCGAGCGTGCCGTGATGGTCGAGATCGATGGCGCGGTGATCGAACTGTCCAAGCAGTTCCTGCCGGGGATCGCCGGCGATGCGTGGACCGACCCTCGTGCCGAGGTGATCGTGGGGGACGGTATCGATTACGTCGCCAGGGCGGAAAGCGGCTCGGTCGATGTCATCATCGTCGACAGCACCGATCCGATCGGAGTGGGTGAGGTGTTGTTCACCGATGCGTTCTACCAGCATTGCGCCCGTATCCTGACGCCCAATGGCATCATCGTGAACCAGTGCGGCGTGCCGTTCATGCAGGCTGACGAACTGCGCGAGACCAGCCTGCGGCGCGCGCAGTTCTTTCCGCATGTTTCGGCTTATGTCGCTGCCGTGCCGACCTATGTCGGTGGCTTCATGACGTTGGGTGTCGCGGCCAAGGGGACCAACCCGGCCCTCCATTCGGTCGAGACGATCCGCGCGCGGGCAGAGCAGGCCGGCATTCTGGGCACCACCGGCTATTGGACGCCCGAGATCCATGCCGGCGCCTTCAACCTGCCGCCTTATATCGCCAGGAATCTGCCGGCGTCGAAGTAACGCTCCATCCGGTGCGGGGTCATGTTCCCCGCATCGGCTCAGTTCAGGCGCGGTGTGTTGCCAGGAAACGCACGCCGACCGTTTGGATGCCCAAGTCAAGCACCGCGTCGGCGAAAACCTTGTAATGCGGGGTCGTCAGGTGGGTGTCGAATGCCGCCCGGTCGGTATAGACCTCGTGCAGGATGACGACGTTCGGCTCGCCGTTGGGTAGCAGGACGTCGAAGGCGTGGCATCCGGCTTCGTCCGCCACGGAGCGTTCGGCGTCATAGGCGCAGAATTCGAGAAACTTTGTTCGATTTTCGTCGGTTGTCGCGAATTCCGCGATAATGGTCAGCTTGCTGGCATCCATGGTCGGGGCCCCTTCGTCGTCTTCTGTTCAGTCGCCGAGGGTAGGGCGGAGATCGTCCTCGATCCAGCCCCCGCTGGCGATGTCAGGACGATTGACTTGATCGCGCAACATATGCGAAGCATCGGAAAGCTGACGCGGGAGAGACTGGCGAGAGCCAGCGCCGAAGGAGCAACCGCCCCGGAAACTCTCAGGCCAAAGGACCGCCCGGCTTCGACTTCTGGAGAGAGGCGCTTCGAGCGCCCGCCGACGGGATAGCGATCTCAGGCAAACCGACAGAAGGGGCATTCGGATCCGGTCGTGGGTTCAGGAGGCTCTGTTCGTGTCACGTTGGCCGTCTTTCCTTGTTTTCTGTTCGTTCTCCCTCACGCCCGGCGTCGGGAGGGCGGCATGAGCGATTCGCTGCTGCGGACGCCGCTGTACGACCTGCATCTGTCGCTGGGCGGGCGCATGGTGCCGTTCGCGGGGTATGACATGCCGGTCCAGTATCGGGCTGGCGTGATGGCCGAACACCAGCATACGCGCACCGCCGCGGGTCTGTTCGACGTGTCCCATATGGGGCAGGCGCATCTGCGGGCGCGCTCGGGTCGGGTCGAGGATGCGGCCCTGGCGCTGGAACGGCTGGTACCGGCCGATATCCTGTCGTTGAAGACGGGGCGCCAGCGTTATGCCCTGCTGACCGACGGCAACGGCGGTATTCTGGACGATCTGATGGTCTCGCGCCTGGGCGATACGCTGATCCTGGTGGTCAATGCCGCCTGCAAGGACGCGGACCTGGCACATATCGCCGCCGCGCTGCATGAGGATTGCATCGTCGAGGCGCTGCCGAAGCGGGCGCTGATTGCCGTGCAGGGGCCGCAGGCCGGCGCGGTGCTGGCGCGCCTGGCACCGTCGTCGGTGGACATGCGTTTCATGGATGTGGCGGAATTCGAGGTCGCCGGCGTGCCCTGCGTGGCATCTCGGTCCGGTTATACCGGCGAGGACGGGTTCGAACTCGGCATGGCGGCCGATGGTGCCGTGCGTGTGGCCGAGGCGCTGCTGGCGGAACCCGAGGTGGCGCCGGCGGGTCTGGGCGCGCGCGACAGCCTGCGGCTGGAAGCCGGGTTGTGCCTGTATGGGTCGGATATCGATCGCGACACGACGCCGGTCGAGGGCGCGCTGGAATGGTCGATCCAGAAAAGCCGCCGCACGGGCGGGGCACGGGCAGGGGGCTTTCCGGGCGCGGACATCATCCTGGGGCAGATCGCGGGTGGAGTGAGCCGGCGCCGCGTCGGCATTGCGGTCGAGGGCCGCGCGCCGGTGCGCGGCGGGGCGCGTCTGTTCGCCGATGACGCGGGGACGAAGCCTGTCGGGCATGTGACCTCCGGCGCGTTCGGCCCGACCTTCGGTGCGCCTGTGGGCATGGGCTATGTCGAGGCGGGTTTCGAGGCGGCGGGCACGCCGCTGTTCGCGGAATTGCGGGGGCGCTATTTGCCGGCCGCCGTGGCGGCGCTGCCATTCGTGGCGCCCGGCTTCAAACGTTGAATTCCAGAAACTGACCTGTCGGGTGGAGATTGAAACATGACCGTTTATTACACGAAAGAACATGAGTGGTTGCGCGTCGAGGGGGATGTCGCGGTCGTCGGCATCACCGCCCATGCCGCCGAGGAACTGGGGGAACTGGTCTTCGTCGAGGCGAAGGACGAGGGCACCGCGCTGTCGCAGGGCGACAGCGCCGCCGTGGTGGAATCGGTCAAGGCCGCGTCGGATATCTATGCTCCTGTTTCGGGCACGGTCGTCGGCTTCAATACGGCGCTGTCGGATGATCCGTCGCTGGTCAATCGCGATCCGGAAGCCGAGGGCTGGATCCTGAAGCTGCGCGTCGCCGATGCGGGGCAGCTTGCCGAACTGCTGGACGCAGACGCCTACGCCGCTTTGATTGCCTGATCCGATTTTGTCGGGGAGAAACCGATCGTGACCTCCACTACGCTTTGGCAGGGCACCCGGCCCGCCACCGATGCCTTCTGCACCCGCCATGTCGGGCCGGGGGCGCGGGATGTCGACGCCATGCTGGAGGTCGTGGGCGCAGGCTCGCTCGACGAACTGATGGACCAGACGGTGCCGCCCTCCATCCGCCTGCGCGGCGAGATGGGGCTGGGGGCGGGCTTGTCCGAACCCGAGGCGCTGGCCCGGCTGCGCGTGCTGGCGGCCCGTAACCGGGTGATGACCTCGCTGATCGGCCAAGGCTATTACGGCACGGTGCTGCCGGGCGTCATCCAGCGCAATGTGCTGGAGAATCCCGCTTGGTATACGGCCTATACGCCCTATCAGCCGGAGATCAGCCAAGGCCGGCTGGAAGCGCTGCTGAATTTCCAGACCATGGTGCGCGACCTGACGGGCCTGGATGTCGCCAATGCCTCGCTGCTGGACGAGGCGACGGCGGCGGCGGAGGCCATGGCCCTGGCGCGCCGGGTGGCGAAGTCGAAAGCCGACGGGTTTTTCGTCGATGCGGATTGTCACCCGCAGACGCTGGCGGTGCTGCGGACGCGCGCCGAGCCGATGGGCTGGCGGATCGTGGTCGGCGACCCGGCGCGCGATCTGGAGCCGGGGGCGGTGTTCGGTGCGCTGCTGCAATATCCTGGTTCGTCGGGCCTTGTGCGCGATCCGCGCGCGTGGATCGAAAACCTGCATGGCGCGCAGGCGGTGGTGGCGATGGCGGCCGACCCGCTGGCGCTGACCGTGCTGGAATCGCCGGGTGCGCTGGGTGCCGACATCGCCGTGGGCTCGATGCAGCGCTATGGCATGCCGATGGGAGCTGGTGGCCCGCACGCGGCCTATATGGCCGTGCGCGATGCCTACAAGCGCAACATGCCCGGCCGCCTTGTCGGCGTGTCGGTGGACAGCCGGGGCGAGCCAGCCTATCGCCTGGCGTTGCAGACGCGCGAGCAGCATATCAGGCGCGAGAAGGCGACCTCTAATATCTGCACCGCGCAGGTGCTGCCGGCGGTGATTTCCGCGATGTATGCGGTCTATCATGGCCCCGAGGGGCTGTCGGCCATCGCCCGGCGGGTGCATCGGCTGGCGGTGATTCTGGCCGAAGGGCTGCGCGCGCTGTCGATCGATGTCCAAACCGATGCGTTTTTCGACACCATCACGGTCGCGACTGGTGGCGAGGCCGCCCTGGTCCGCGCCCGCGCCGAGGAGGCGGGGATGAACCTGCGCGCGATCGATGACGATCATGTCGGGATCAGCCTGGACGAGACGACGACCCCGGAGGTTGTGCGTGCCGTGTGGCGCTGCTTCTGCCCCGACGCGCAGCGTCTGGCGGCGATGGAGCAGGAACTGGACGTGCCGGACAGCCTGTTGCCGCGGGCGCTGCTGCGTCGGAGCGCCTTCATGACTCATCCGGTCTTTCATGCCCACCGTTCCGAGACCGACATGCTGCGCTATCTGCGCCGCCTGTCCGATCGCGACCTGGCGCTGGATCGCACGATGATCCCCCTGGGATCCTGCACGATGAAGCTGAACGCCACGGCCGAGATGATACCGGTCACGTGGCCGGAATTCTGCGATATTCATCCCTTCGCCCCGGAGGCGCAGCTTCAGGGCTATGCCGCGCTGTTCCGTGACCTGGAGCGGATGCTCAAAGCTGTCAGCGGCTATGACGCGGTGTCGTTGCAGCCCAATTCGGGTGCGCAGGGCGAATATGCCGGGCTGCTGGCCATTCGCGCCTATCACCGGTCGCGGGGCGATGCGGGACGCGATGTCTGTCTGATCCCGGCTTCGGCCCATGGGACCAATCCGGCCTCGGCCCAGATGGCGGGGATGCGGGTCGTCGTTGTGTCCTGCGACGACCAGGGCAACGTGGATATCGGCGATCTGAAGGCGAAGATCGCCCAGACTGCCGACCGGCTGGCGGCGATCATGATCACCTATCCCTCGACGCATGGCGTGTTCGAGGAAACGGTCGTCGAGATCTGCGACCTTGTGCATGAAGCGGGGGGGCAGGTCTATCTGGACGGCGCGAACATGAATGCGCAGGTCGGGCTGTCGCGGCCGGGCGCCTATGGCGCCGATGTCAGCCATTTCAACCTGCACAAGACCTTCTGTATTCCGCATGGCGGCGGAGGACCGGGCATGGGGCCGATCGGGGTTGGAGCGCATCTGGCGCCGTTCCTGCCCGGGGCGCCGCAGGAAGGCGGGGCGAACGCGGTTTCGGCCGCGCCGTTCGGATCGGCGGCGGTGCTGCCGATTTCCTGGACCTATATGACGCTGATGGGCGATGCGGGCCTGCGTCGGGCGACCGAAATCGCGATCCTGAATTCCAACTATATCGCGGCACGCCTGTCGGGCCATTATCCGGTGCTGTATCGCGGGACCAATGGCCGGGTGGCGCATGAATGCATCGTCGATCTGCGCCCCATCCGCGATACGGTGGGCGTGACGGTGGACGATATTGCCAAGCGCCTGATCGACCATGGATTCCATGCGCCGACGGTCAGCTTTCCGGTGGCGGGGACTTTCATGATCGAACCCACCGAATCCGAGGGGCGGGTGGAACTGGACCGGTTCTGCGATGCGATGATCGCCATTCGAGAGGAGATCCGCGAGATCGAACAGGGACGCATCACGGCCGAGCAGAGCCCGCTGCGTCATGCGCCGCATACCGTGCGCGACCTGGCCGATCCCGAGTGGGACCGCGCGTATGACCGGCGTCTGGGGTGTCTGCCGGGCGACGTGGTGGCGGAGTCGAAATACTGGGCACCGGTCAATCGACTGGACAACGCCTATGGCGACCGTAACCTGGTCTGTTCCTGCCCGGATATCTCAGCTTATGTCGAGGAAGGCGCCGCGTGACCTGACGCGGCACACCATTCCACCGGCGTGTCATGCATAAGGCGCCGGGCTTTGCCCGGTGCCGTGCGGCGGGCGCCGGGATTGTGCTGATTGACGTCAAGAGATTGCGACTGATCGCGAATCGCTCTTGGGAGCGGGGTCTGGCAGGGCGCATGATAAGGGGCAACCGGACGAACCCGTCGCAATACGCGACAAAGAAGAAGGGACGGTCCGGGGGAGGCTCATGATGTTTCATATTGGTGCGGCGGGGCCGAAGCGGCCCCTTCTGAACGGTTCGTGGCACGCGATCGCCTTGCGGCACGATGATCCGGCGTGGATTGATGCCCGTGACCGGATGATGGTCGGGCTGATCTGTTGCGGTCTGCTCTGCGCGTTCCTGATCGACATGGCGATCCTGTATTTTTCGATGTTCCGGCCCTGAGCTTCGGGCCGGGAATCGATCAATATTCCGGAAGCTGGCCCTTTATGGGGATTGAGGTCGGGACGCCGGGTGTGCCGGCATAGGTGATCAGGAGTACCGTCTGGGTGTCGCCCGCCTGGCCGCGATGGATGTCGTCGACCGATTCTCCGAAGGCTTCGCCGGCATGATAGACGTGCGACTTGCCGCTCTCGCGGTCGGTGATGGTCAGGGCGCCTTGCAGCACATACACCGCATTGGGGAATGGATGCTTGTGCCACGGCAGGGCGGAATGGGCGGGAATCGTCAGGCGGATCATCGTCAGTTCGGGCCTTGCGGCCGGATAATGCGTGTAGGGCACGCCGTTCCACGAATGGTCGGTCTGGAGCAGGATGTCGCGATGGCCCGAGGCCACCGTCTGCGCGATCGCGGGTGGTGTGATGGCGAGTGCGGACAGAGAGGCGGCAATCAGCGTCGGGCGGATTGAGATAGTCATCGCTTGTACTCCTTCGAGGCCGAAGGGTGATACAGAACGGGCGCTTCGCATCATAAAAAGAGTTTGAATCTTTGGGTCGCCGGGTGTTGCGCGACGCCGTCGGTCATGTGTCGGGGGTGACGGATCTATCTGGCGGGATATAGTTCTCCGGTCGGGAAAGGGCCGGGGATGAGACGATATGCTGCGCAGGCCGCCTTGCGGCTTGTTGTTACGACTGGCTGCCTGGTGTGGCCCGCCATCGGGTATGGGCGTGTGGTGGTGGATATGGCGGGACAGCGCGTGACCGTTCCGGATCATCCGGCCCGGATCGCGGATCTATGGTTCGCGCATAATGCCGTTACCATCATGCTGGGCGCCACCGCGCGGATTGCCGTCACCAATGACCTGCCGGCGACGCGCCCGTGGATGTATCGGGTCGCGCCCGGCCTGCATCGGGCGACCGGCGTGGTCGGGCAGGTGCCGAATGTCGAGATGCTGCGCGATGCCGGGGTGGATGTCGGGTTCGTTTCCACCGGCGCGCCGGCCTTGACGCCCATGCGGCGGATCGGATTGCCGGTGGTGCAGGCGGGGTTTACCGACGAAGCGTCGCTGCGCCAGGCGGTTGCGTTGACGGCGGAGGTGTTGGGCGACCAGCGCGCGCGGGATAAGGCCAGGCGCTATGGCGCGATGCTGGATGCGACGCGCGATCGGGTTGCGGCGATGGTGGGCGGCACGGTGCCGTCGCGCCGGCCGCGCGTGCTGCATATCCAGTCCCTGGCGCCGTTGAAGATCGATGGCACGCATACGATCATCGACGAATGGATCACGCGGGCGGGCGGGCGGAACGTGGCCGATATTCCCGGCAACATGCGTCCGGTTTCGGTCGAGCAGGTCGCCGCCTGGGACCCCGACATCATTATTCTGGGTGGGGATGCCGGGGCGTTCGACCCCGCTTCCGCGCAATGGGCGGGGCTGCGCGCGGTGCGGGCGGGACATGTGTATCGCAATCCGGCGGGGGTGTTTCCGTGGGACCGCTATGGGGTCGAATTTCCGCTCCAGCTTCTTTGGGCGGCGCGAACGCTGTATCCGGACCGTTTTGCGACGCTGGATATGGTGTCGGAAACGATCAAATTCTATCGGGATTTCTTTGGCTACGATCTATCATCCACCGACGCCGCGCGCATCCTGGCGGCCGAGGGGCCCGATCGAGCGCCATGACGGTGTGGCGGGAGCGCACGGGCTGGGCGGTGGCGCTGGGTGGGTTGGTTGTCCTGATGGTGGTGTCGCTGGGGCTTGGCCGCTATCGGGTCCCCCCGAGCGAATTGTTGTCGGTACTGCTGGGGCGTGACGGGGGGATGCCGGACGCGCAGCGGGCCCTGCTGCATGCCATCGTGCTGGCCACGCGCCTGCCGCGCGTTGCCGGCGCGGTGATCGTGGGGGCGGCGCTGTCGGTTTCGGGGGCGGGTTTCCAGGCCGTGTTCCGCAATCCGCTGGTATCGCCCGGGTTGCTGGGGGTACTGGCCGGTGCCGGGTTTGGTGCCGCGTTTGGGATCGTGGCTGGCGCGTCGCCCATGGGCCTGCATCTTCTATCCTTTGCGGGCGGGGCCGTCGCGGTCGTGGCGGCGGTCGGCGTGGCGCGGCTGTTCGATGCCGCGTCGATGCTGATGCTGGTGTTTGGCGGGCTGGTCAGCACCGCGCTGTTCACCGCGCTGCTGTCGCTGCTGAAATATGTGGCCGATCCCGACAAGCAATTGCCGGACATCGTCTTTTGGCTGCTGGGCAGCCTGACGCAGGTGACGGGGGCCGATCTGGGCGTGATGGCGGGGCCGGTGGCGGTCGGCATCGTGGGGCTGACGCTGTGCGGGCGCATGCTGGATGCGCTGGCGATGGGCGATGACGAGGCGCGGACCCTCGGCGTGCCGGTCGAGGCCCTGCGTTATGGGGTGATCGCGGCGGCGACCGTGCTGTCGGCGGTGACGGTGTCCGTGGCGGGGATGATCGGGTGGGTCGGGCTGATCGTGCCGCATGTCGCGCGACTGCTGGCAGGGCCGTGCAATGCTCGCGTGCTGCCGCTGAGCGCCTGCCTGGGCGGGGCGTTTCTGCTGGTCTGCGACGATCTGGCACGATGCGTGTCGGTGGAAGAGATTCCGGTCGGGCTGGTCGCGGACCTGTTCGGGGTTGGTGTCTTTCTGTCTGTGTTGCGGCTGATCCGGCGCGGATGGGTGGAATGACCGGCCTTGTGGTCGATGCCCTGTCCTTTGCGCGGGGCGGTAGGACAGTGCTGGACGGGGTGTCGTTCGTGATGGGGCCGGGTGAGATGGTTGCGCTGCTGGGGCCGAACGGTGCGGGCAAGACGACGCTGCTGCGGCTGCTCCTGCGGCTGCTGCGGCCCCGGTCGGGGCGGGTTCTGCTCGATGGGCGGCCGGTGGCGGCCATGACGCGGCGTGTGCTGGCGACCCATCTGGCCTATGTGCCGCAGGGCCATGGGGTGGTCTTTCCCTATCGGGTGCGCGACGTGGTGGCGTTGGGCCGGCTGGCCGGCGGCGCGATGCTGGCGCCGGTCGTGCCGGCCGCGGACCGGGAAGCCGCCGAACAGGCCATGGCGCGGCTGGCGATCGGCCATCTGGCGGGCCGGTCCTATGCCGCGCTGTCGGGCGGGGAGCGGCAGGCGGTGCTGATCGCGCGGGCGCTGGCCCAGGGGGCGCGCCTGCTGGTGCTGGACGAGCCCGAGACCGGGCTGGATTACGGCCAGCAGCAGCGCCTGTCCGACCTGCTGCGGCGGCTGGCGGCCGAGGGCTATGGCATTCTGGCGACCACGCACGACCCGGTGCGGGCCGCGCGGATCTTCAGCCGTGCGATCCTGATGCGCGAGGGGCGGATCGTCGCGGACGGGGTGGCCGCCGACGCCTTGTCGGCGCGGGCGATCGCCGATCTGTATCGCGGGAATGATGGCTGATCCGGAATAGGCCTGTCACCGTTTCGGGCCGGCCTCGCGCTCGCTTTCATCGATCCAGCCAAGATCGAACATGTCCTGGGTGATCCAGTCGAAATCGGCCTCCGTGACCTCTTCCGCGACGAAGGTGACCGGTTCGGGGGTCGTTTTCTCGTCAAGCGTCGCGAAGGTCGCGCGGGCGGGCAGGGCGAGGCCGCCCTCCTCGGGCGGGAGGGCGAGGCCCTGCGCGATGGCGTGCCGGTTCGCTGGCGCGCGGCAGTACGACACGGCCTCGCCCAGGGCGGCCTTGAGGCGGTCGGCCTGGCCGGCAGCCGCATCGGAAACGACGAGGAGTTTTTCGAGATGGCCGGGCACGATGGTGGAGGAGCCGCCGACCAGGAAGCCGAGGCCGCGCAGGCAGGCTTCGGTGCCCCATGAGGGACCGACGCAGCCGCCGTCGATGGCGCGGTCGGCCAATGCGCTGATCATGTCGGCAGGGGGCATGACGACGAGTTCGATCCCGCTGTCCATATCCACCCCGATCATGCGCAGAAAACGGCGCAGGATGAGCAGGTGGGTGGAATACATATGGACCACCGCGAGGCGGGGCCGGCGGCCCAGGCCGCGTTGCCATTGCGCGAAGGCCTGGTGCCCGGCGGGGCCGGTCGGCCATGGCGTGGCGAGCGGGTTGGTGCCGCGCAGGACCAGCGTGTTGCCGCCGCGGCTGAGCGTGCAGAGCGGGCGCAGGGAGGCGGCGTGGCCACGGCGCCCCAGGGCCGTCATCATGGCCAGGGGGGGGAAAATGACGGCGGCGTCGAGTGTTCGCCAGGCCAGTCCGTCGGCGATGTTGGACCAGGAGGGGGAGACCACGATCTCGGCCGCGATGCCGTGTTGCGCGAACAGGCCGTGATTGCGGGCGATGATGACGGGCGCGCTGTCGGTGAGGCGCAGCAGGCCGATCCGCAGGGCGTGGGTCATGGCGCGTCGTTCCGGTCATGGGCGGACAGGTAGTCGGCGGCGACGGCGGCGATGCGGCGCGCGGACTGCATGGCGCGGCGGCGGAACCAGCGATAGGCCTGATCTTCGGTTGCGTTCTCGTTCTTCATGAAGAGTCTCTTCGCCTGATCGACCAGCTTCTGTTCCGCCAGCTTGCGTTGCGCCTCGGTCAGTTCGCCGCGGGTGCGCTGGAAGCGGCTGTACAGGGCGATCGCGGCGCGCAGCAGGGGTTTGACGTCGTCGGGTGGTGCGTCCAGGACATTGTAGGAACAGATGCCGATATCGAAGGCGGTCTCCATCAGTTGGACATCGTCGCGATCGACGAACAGGGCCACGGGGCGTTCGAGCGCGGGCTGGGACAGGGCGCGGATGCTGTCCAGCGCGTCGCGGTCCGCGCGGCCCATGTCGACCAGTACCACGTCGGGCTGATGTTGCCGTACCGCGTCGATCAGGGCCATGCCCGCCGGGACGGAGAGGACATGCAGTGACGGATCGGCCCGCAGATCGTCAGAAAGGGCGCGGGCGCGGCGAGTGTTGCCGTCGGCGACCAGAACGGTCATCGGCGGACGGGCCGTGCCGGGGGGAGCGTCAGTAGACATCGCGCAGATAGCGGTTCTCCCGCGTCAGTCCGGTCACGAACGTGGCGGCCTCCGGGGCGGACAGGCCGCCATGGCGGGCGATGATCCTGTGCAGGGCGGCATCGACATCCCGCGCCATGCGGGTGGCGTCCCCACACACATAGACGAAGGCGCCGGCTTGCAGCCAGTCCCACAATTCGGCCCCGGCTTCCTCCATCCGGTCCTGAACGTAGATGCGGGTGGCCTGGTCGCGCGAGAAGGCGGTGTCGAGCCGGGTCAGGCAGCCGGCGGCGCGGTAGCTGTCGAGTTCCTGCCGGTAGTAGAAGCCCTGGCCGGCGTGGCGTTCGCCGAAGAACAGCCAGTTGCGGCCGGTGCTTCCGCGGGCCGCGCGCTCCTGGAGGAAGGCGCGGAAAGGGGCGATGCCGGTGCCCGGGCCGATCATGACGATCGGGGCGTCGTCGTCGCGCGGCAGGTGGAAATGGGAGGTCGGCTGGACGAAGACCGGTACCTCGCCGCCTTCCGCCAGCGCGGCGAGCCAGTTGGAGCAGAGGCCGGGCCAGGGGGAGCGATTGACGCCCATGGTCAGTTCCACGATCCGGCCGGAGATCCTGGGGGAGGAGGCGATGGAATAGAGGCGAGGCTGCATGCGCCGGAACAGGGGCGGGATGTCCCGCGCCGCGACCGTCAGGACCGCGTCGCGCAGCAGGTCGGGGAGAAAGCCGCCTTCGGTCCGGCCCAGGGCGGCGAGCAGGGCGGGGTTGGGGCGGGAGAGGTCGAGATGGCGGCGCAGCGCTTCGCGCAGTCCGACGGTGCCGTGGCCGCGCAGGACGATCGGCGTGTCGTCGGGCAGGCGTAGCGCGGCGAGGACGGTTTCGACATGCTCGGGCGGGTTGCAGGGCCAGATGCCCAGCGCATCGCCCGGTTGCCAGGCGAGGTCGGTGGCGCCCAGATCGAGGCCGATGCGGCGGGTGTCCTTCTCCGATCCCGGGTCCGACCCTGGGTCCGATCCGGGACCGCACAGGCGTTCGTTGAGGACGAGGCGGGCGATGGCGGGCAGGTCGCGGGTGCCGAGGGATGGTGCCTGGGGCGGGGCGGGCGGTTCGGCGTCCGTACGGGCGCCGAGGGCGGTCAGCAGCGTGCCGCGCCAGGATTCGACCGTGTCGTCGAGATCCGGTTCGCAATCCGTGCGGTCCAGCAGCATGGTGGCGCCCAGCGCGCGCAGGCGCGCATCCAGCGCGCGGCCGAAGCCGCAGAAGCTGGCATAGGAGGAATCGCCGAGCGCGAGGACGGCGCAGGTGAGGTCGGTCAGCGGGGACTGACGGGCGCGCAGGGCGCTCCAGAACGGGGCGGCGCAGTCAGGCGCGTCGCCGTCGCCGAAGGTGGAGACGACGAAGATGGCGCGGCCGGGGCCGGGATCGCCGGATTCGCAGCTATCCAGGCAGGCGAGGCTGACCGTATGCCCGGCCTCGCGCAGCCAGGTGGCGATGGTGGCGGCGAGGGCCTCGGCGCGGCCGGTCTGCGAGGCCCACCAGACGCGGAGCGCGGGGGGCGGGGCGGCGGCCTCGGCGCGGCTGTAGAGGCCGGCCAGCAGGCCGCCGACATGCGCGCGGGCACGCGGGTCGAGCGGCGCGTTGGCGGGGATCAGCGGCAGGGTGCCGGGCGCGGGCGGGGCGAGGCGCAGCCCTTCGAGAAAGCCGGACAGCCAGGCGCGGCCGTCTTCGCCGAGCGCCAGGGGTTCGGGCGGGGCCAGGCCGAGATGCCGGGCGAGCGGGCCGGGTTCCATGTCGTTCTGTCCCTGGGGAGCGGGTGGGGCGGCGGGGATGCGTTCCAGCGCGACGGCGCAGAGCTTGAAGCCGGGTTGGAGGGAAATCGGATCGACGGCGTCGGAGGTGAGCGTGTTGACGGCGATGTCGTCGCCGAACCGGTCGTTCCAGTGGAAGGGCGCGAAGCAGGTGCCGGGGCGGATGGCCGGCGTGATGCGGGCCGGCAGGGTGATGCTGCCCCGGCGGGATGTGATGCGGACGGCATCGCCCGCCGCGAGGCCGAGCGCGCGGGCGTCCTCGGTGGCGATTTCGACGAACGGGCCGGGATTGAGACGGTTGAGGCTGTCGACGCGGCCGGTCTTGGTCAGAGTGTGCCACTGATGTTGCAGGCGCCCGGTGTCGAGCACGAAGGGGTGGGTTTCGTCGGGCCATTCCCGGGGGCGCATCCAGGGACGGGCATGAAAGACGGCGCGGCCGCCAGGGGCGGGGAAGATGGGTGCGGCCGAGGTCGGGGAGCGGTAGCGGATCGGGTGGCGGGAGGCGGTGTCGCCTTCGGCGCAGGGCCATTGGACGGGGCCCGCGTGGAGGCGGCGGTGGGAGATGCCGGCGATGTCGTAGCCGGTCGCGGGATTGGTGAAGCGGCTGGCCTCGGCGAAGATTTCGGCGGCCGAGGTGAAGGAGAAACCGTCCGCGAAGCCCATGGCGCAGGCGACCTGGGCGATGATCCGCCAGTCCGCCATGGCCTCGCCGGGCGGGGCGACGGCCTGGCGGGCCAGGGTCATGGTGCGGTCGGAATTGACCTGCACGCCGTCGGCCTCGGCCCACAGGGCGCCGGGGAGCAGGATGTCGGCGTGGCGTGTGGTCTCGGCGTCGGCGAAGGCGTCCTGCACGATCACGCATTCGGCGGCTTTCAGCGCGCGGACGACGTGGTCGCGGTTGGCGACGGTGGCGACGGGGTTGGTGCAGATGACCCAGCAGGCGCGGATGGCGCCGCGCTCCATGGCATCGAACATCGCGATCGCGCCGGTGCCGCCCGCGTCGCGCAGCGTGCCGGGGGGGAGAGCCCACTGGCGTTCGGCGAAGGCGCGGTCGGCGGCGACCAGGGCGCTGCGCTGGCCGGGCAGGCCGGGGCCCATATAGCCCATCTCGCGCCCGCCCATGGCGTTGGGCTGGCCGGTCAGCGAGAAGGGGCCGCAGCCGGGACGGCAGATCGTGCCGGTGGCCAGGTGCAGGTTGCACAGGGCGTTGACGTTCCACGTGCCGGTCAGGCTCTGGTTGAGGCCCATGGTCCACAGGCTCATCCATGCGCCGGCTTCGGCGATCCAGCGGGCGGCGGTCAGGATGTCGGCCGCCGGCAGGCCGGTGAGGGCGGCGACGCTATCCGGCGGGTAGTCGGCCAGGAACGCGGGCATGGCGTCCCACCCCGTGGTCGCCTGCGCGATGAAGGCGGGATCGATGGCGCCGTTGCGGACCAGGAGATGCAGCAGGCCGTTGAGCAGGGCGAGGTCGGTGCCGGGACGGATGGGCAGGTACAGATCGGCCTTTTCGGCCGTCGCGGTGCGGCGGGGATCGACGACGATGAGCTTCGCGCCCGCCCGCTTGCGGTCCATCAGGCGCAGGAACAGGATCGGATGGCAGTCGGCCATGTTCGCGCCGATGACGAAGAACAGGTCGGTGCAGTCGAAATCCTCGTAGCTGCCGGGTGGGGCGTCGGCGCCGAGCGAGAGCTTGTAGCCGCTGCCGGCGGCGGCCATGCACAGGCGGGAATTGGATTCGATATGCTGGCTGCGGATGTAGCCCTTCGCCAGCTTGTTGATGAGATACTGCGCCTCCAGCGACATCTGGCCGGAGACGTAGAAGGCGATGGCGTCGGGGCCGTGCGTGTCGAGGATCTGCCGCAGGCGCGTGGCCGTGGCCTCGATCGCCCGATGGAGCGGGACGGGCGTGGGCTCGCGGCCGCGCTGGGCGCGCAGGGCGGCGTTGGCCAGCCTGTGGGGCGAGGACAGGGGCTTGTCGCACGAACTGCCCTTGGTACACAGCCGGCCGGCATTCGCCGGGTGCGCGGCGTCGCCGCGCACCCTGGCGATCCTGCCGTCTTCCACGTCGAGGATGATGCCGCAGCCGACCCCGCAATAGGGGCAGACCGAGCGGATCTCGTCCTTCGCCATGACGTGTCAGGCGGGGACCAGGTCGGGTGTCGCCGGGAGTTTCGCCCGGATCTGCACCTTGCCGTCGCGGAGCCGGGTGTCCCATGTCCGCAGGCGGATGGAGGAGTCTTCGAGGCACTGGCCGTCTTCCAGGCGGAAATGCTGCTTGTAGAGCGGGGAGGCCACGATGCGCTGCCCCTTGAGGTCGCCCATCAGGCCGCGCCCGATGACGTTGGCGTTGGAGAACGGGTCGTGATTGTCGATGGCGTAGACATGGGCGGCGTCGGTCCCTGATTCGGGCAGGTAGAACAGGGCGACCTGGCTGCCGTCATGCCAGGCGACGACGCCGGAGCGGGCGACCAGGTCGGCCTGGGCGCAGAGATCGGTCCAGTCCGCCGGGCCGGCCCCGGCCGCGGTCTCGGGCAGGTTGTCGGCGGGGCGGGTCTGGTCGCGCTCGGGCAGGGTGCGGACGTTCGGGTCCGGCCGGGCGTCGTTGACGAAGGTGCGGAAGCGCCTGAGCTTGTCGCGGTCGTTCAGCGCGTCGCGCCATTCGCAATGATACTGGTCGACCACCGACTGCATCTGCTGTTCCAGTTCCGCGCAGATGCCCAGCGAATCATGGATGATGACGTCGCGCAGATAGTCCAGCCCGCCTTCGAGGTTCTCGCGCCAGACGGAGGTGCGCTGGAGCCTGTCGGCCGTGCGGATATAGAACATCAGGAAACGATCAATATAGCGCACCAGGGTTTCGGCATCGAGGTCGGTCGCGAACAGTTCGGCGTGGCGGGGGCGCATGCCGCCATTGCCGCAGACATAGAGGTTCCAGCCGTTTTCGGTGGCGATGATGCCGACATCCTTGCTCTGGGCCTCGGCGCATTCGCGCGTGCAGCCGGAGACGGCGAATTTCAGCTTGTGGGGCGAGCGCAGGCCCTTGTAGCGGTTTTCCAGGTCCAGCGCCTTGGCGACGCTGTCCTGCACGCCGTAGCGGCACCAGGTGCTGCCGACGCAGGATTTGACGGTGCGGGTCGATTTTCCGTAGGCGTGGCCGGTTTCGAACCCCGCGTCGAGCAGTTCGGTCCAGATGTCGGGCAGTTGGTGAAGCTGGGCGCCGAACAGGTCGATGCGCTGGCCGCCGGTGATCTTGGTGTAGAGGCCGTATTTCTTCGCGACCTGCCCGAGCACGATCAGGCGGTCGGGCGTGATTTCGCCGCCGGCGATGCGCGGGACGACCGAATAGGTGCCGTTCTTCTGCATGTTGGCCATGAACGTGTCGTTCGTGTCCTGCAACGGGATGTAGAGCGGGTCGGTGATCGGCTTGTTCCAGGCGGAGGCGAGGATCGAGCCGATGGCGGGCTTGCAGATGTCGCAGCCCAGGCCGCCATTGCCGTGCCGGGCCATCAGGTCCTCGAACGTCCGGATGCCGTGGACGCGGACCAGCGAATAAAGCGCCTGCCTGGTATGGGAAAAATGCTCGCACAGGCTGTGGTCGACGGTGATGCCGCGAGCTTCCAGCTCGGTCTCGAACACATTTTTCAGCAGGGCCGCGCAGCCGCCGCAGCCGGTGCTGGCCTTGGTGCATTGCTTGAGGGCGGCGAGATCGGTGCTGCCGTCGTCGATGGCGGCGCGGATCGCGCCCTTGGTGACGTTGTGGCAGGAGCAGATCATGGCCGTGTCGGGCAGGGAGTCGGCGCCCAGCAATTCCGCGCCCTCGCCGCGCGGCAGGATCAGCGCCGCCGGATCGGCGGGCGGTTTGATGGCGTTCTGCACATATTGCAGGATCGTGTCGTAATAGGAATTGTCGCCGACCAGCACGGCGCCGATGACCCGCGTGCCGTCGCCCGAGAGGACCAGGCGGCGGTAGGAGCCCTCGGCCTCGCCGATGAAGCGGTAGCTGCGGCTGCCAGGCGTGGCGCCATGGGCGTCGCCGATGGAGCCGACATCGACGCCGAGCAGCTTGAGCTTGGTGGACATGTCGGCGCCGGTGAAGGCGGCTTCCTCGCCCGCCAGGTGGGCGGCGACGGTGCGGGCCATGGCGTAGCCGGGCGCGACCAGGCCGAAGACCTGGCCGTTCCACGCGGCGCATTCGCCGACGGCGAAGATGGCCGGGTCGGCGGTGCGGCAGGTGTCGTCGATGACGATGCCGCCGCGCGGACCGAGGGGGAGCCCGCACGCGCGGGCCAGGCGGTCCTGCGGGCGGATGCCGGCGGAGAAGACCACGAGGTCGGTTTCCAGCGTGCCGCCGTCGGAAAAGACCAGGCGGTGGCGGCATGTCTCGCCGGCGACGATCTGCTGCGTGGCGTGGCCGGTCAGCACCGTGAGGCCCAATGCCTCGATGCGGTGCTTCAGGGCCTGTCCGCCCTCTTCATCGAGCTGGACGGGCATCAGGCGGGGGGCGAATTCGACGACCGTGGTGGCCAGGCCCAGGCCGGCCAGCGCGTTGGCGGCCTCCAGCCCCAGCAGGCCGCCGCCGATGACGGTGCCGCGCGCGGCGCCCGCGGCGGCCGCGCGGATCTGGTCCAGGTCGTCCAGCGTGCGGTAGACCAGGCCGGCGGTGCCGCTGTTGCCGGGCACGGACGGCACGAAGGGCGTGGAGCCGGTGGCGATGATGAGCGTGTGGTACGGCAGGGTGCCTTCGCTGCTTTCGATGGTGCGCGCCGCGCGGTCGATCGCCGTGACGCGGACGCCGCGATGGAGCGTGAGACCGTGGGCGGTGTGGAAATCCTCCTGATGCAGGGAGAGGGCGGCGGCATCCTGCCCGGTCATGTAGGCGGTGAGATGCACGCGGTCGTAGGCGTCGTGCAGTTCCTCGCCGAAGACGTGGATGGCGTGGTCCTGATGCAGGCTGTGCATGACCAGTTGCTCGGCGCAGTAATGGCCGACCATGCCGTTGCCGATGATGACGATGTTGCCGGTGCCGGTCATGCTGTCTCTTCCTTTGTCGTGCCGCGCGCGTCGCGTGGTCAGAACTTGAATTCCACGGTCTGCATGTAGAACACGCCGCTTTTGGCGCCGGCCTGTCGCATGCCCTGCGAGGCGGCCAGGCCCGCGATGTCGTGCGTCCATGTCCAGTGCGGCGCGAAGTGCCATGCCGCCTGTGCCTGGGGTGTGACGCCGATGAACCCGCCATGCAGGGTGTTTCGCCACGCATAGATCTTGCCCGTGCCGTAGACGGCGTCCTGCGTGCTGTCGCGCCAGAATACCGGTACATGCAGCCGCAGGTGAAGGGTGGAAAATGGCGTGGCGGTGATGACGGGGCCGACGCCGATGAGATTCTGCGAGGTGAGGGCCAGCGTGACGTCATTGTAATAAGGCAGCGGGAAATAGGGCGTGGCGAAGGTGCCGACGGCGCCGTCCTTGCTGTGGTAGGACCCGCCCGAGAACAGGTCGGCCTGGATGCCGAGCGAGGGCTTGCCGGGCAGGCCGCTTGCGTTCCAGTTCGCCACGCCGTTGACGGCGTAGGCGCGAACCGCGCGGGTCGGCCCCGCATTGTGCGCCGGGCGGAAGTCGCCGCCCTGGAACACGCCCGTCAGGCTGGCATCGAAGGGGCCGGCGGTGCCCCACAGGCGGGTGCCGATATTGTCGCGGCGGGTCGAGCCGGCCTGGGCCGCGCCGGTCCTGGCCAGCGGCAGGGATGCGGCGGGGCCGCCGAAGAGATAGCCGAGGAAAAAGACGTCGGCGAAGATGTGCGCCTTCTGCCCCAGGATGGTGAAGGCGGGCAGCGACGTGGACGTATAGGCGCCGTACATCCGGGCATTGTAGTTGGTGCCGTCGGCGAAGACGTTGCGCGGCAGCTTGTTGGTCTGCATGAAATCGAACAGGTCGAGGCGGAAGGATTTCCATACCGCGTAGCCCCGGACGCCGTCCCAGGTCTGCTGCACGTTGGGCAGGTCGCGGGCGGACTGCATTGAGATGGGGGCGTCGAGGAACACCTGCCGGCCGCCGATCGCGCCCATCCTGGCGCCGAGGAGCTTGCCCTTGACCTCCAGGATGCCCTGCTGGAGGTCGAGCCGCTCGCGCTGGATGCCGGTCTGGTAGCCGTAATAATTGCTGCCGCCGGCGACGCCCCAGAGAAATTCGGCGTAGGCGCGGACATGGTCGCCCAGATGCAGGTCGGCGCCGTACAGGTTGCGCAGCAGCAGGCGGCTGGCGTTGGTCTTGCCGGCCGTGCCCATCATCGGCTGGTTTTCGAAAATATAGCGCAGCCGTTCCTCGCCGCTGATCGACAGCCAGATATCGCCCTTGTCGGTCAGGCGGATATATTTGAGGCGGTTGAACCAGTCCTGCCGGCGTTGCGCCGGGGGCGTGGTGGCGAGGTCGCTCCAATCCTCCGCCCAGCGGGCCTGGCCGTAGCCGTTCATGGCGCCGAAACCGGCGGCGGCGCCCTTGCCGGCGTTGAAGACGCCCCAGTTGCTAGTGTGGGGCGGCCTGGCGGCGGCGGGCGGGGTCTTTCTTTCCGCCTTCTTCTGGCTGGTCGCGGGCGGTGCCGTGCGGTCGGCCGGGGTGGCGGCGTGGGCCGGTCGGGCCAGGATGGCGGCGGCCAGCAGCGCGGCATGGGCGTGGAGGCGATGCGGGCGAGCGAGGGCACGCGTCTGGCGCGCGCCGGGCGGGGTGTGGGGCACGTTATGGATGTCCGTGGCTCGAAAAAAGATCAGAGGGCGGCGGGAAGTTCCGTATCGCCGGGCAGCGGGGCGGCGGACGCGGCCTTCCAGCGGCGGCGGCAGACGGACACGCAGCCGAGGGCGAGCAGGGCGATGCCCGCGAAGGCCAGGAAGCCGGGACCGTACGACCCGGTCGATTGGCGGGCCGCGCCGAGCGACGAGGCGAGGTAGAAGCCGCCCACGCCGCCGCTCATGCCCACCAGCCCGGTCAGGATGCCGACCTGGTGGGGGAAGCGTGTCGGCACGATCTGGAACACCGCGCCGTTGCCCAGCCCCAGCAGGAGCATGCCGAGGAAGAAGGCGGGGAAGGCCAGCCAGATGGTGGGCAGGCCGTAGCCGATCAGGGCGAAGACGGCGGCGGCGGCGGCGTAGAGGAGGAACAGCGCGCGGTCGCCGCCGATGCGGTCGGCCAGGGCGCCGCCCAGGGGACGGACGAACGAGCCCACGAACACGACCAGCGCCGTGCAGCCTCCCGCTACCGCCGGCGGCAGGCCGTACTGGTCGTTGAAATAGATGGTGAGGAAGGAGGCGAGGCCGACGAAGCCGCCGAAGGTGACGCTGTAGAAGAACATCAGCGCCCAGCAATCGGGTTTTTTCAGGACCGGCAGCCATGCGACGAGGCCGGCGCTGGGGCGGCGGGGCGGCTCCTTGGCCAGGAACAGGAAGGCGACGAGGACGGCGGCCAGCGGCAGGGTGGCCAGGCCGACCACGTTGAGCCAGCCATAGAGGATCGCCAGGCCGGGGGCGAACAGGGCGGCGAGCGCGGTGCCGGAATTGCCGGCGCCGGCGATGCCCAGCGCCGTGCCCTGATAATGCGGCGGATACCAGCCGGAGGCGAGGGGCAGGGCGACGGCGAAGGAGGCGCCCGCCACGCCGAGGACCAGGGCGAGGGGGAAAAGCCCCGAATAGGTGTGGGGGGCGGCGACCCAGGTCGCGGCCAGGCCGGCGATGACCAGGAGCTGCATCAGGATGGCGACGCGGCGGGGGCCGAAATGATCGACCAGCGCGCCGGCGGCGACGCGGAACAGCGCGCCCGCCAGCACCGGTATGGCGACCAGGAAGCCCTTCTGCCCGGCATTCAGGTGCAGGTCATGCGCGATCGCGATGCCCAGCGGCCCGAGGAGCACCCAGACCATGAAGGATGCGTCGAAATAGAGAAACGCCGCAAGGAGCGTGCGCGGGTTGCCGGCTTTGAAGAATTGTCTGTCCACGGTGCAGCATCCAGCGCCCGCCTGGCATCGGGTGGGCGCGCCCTCTGCGGGCATGATGGCCGTCCTTGACCACCTGGTGTCTCGTCGTGTGCGCCGTCGCCCCCGGTTGGTCCGCCGTCATTGGCGGGAACCGATGCTGGAGCGTGCTTCGGAATTATTATCCGGCAAGAATGATATGGAGTCAAAATAATATTTCGGCGAACGGGATTGCGATGACCGAAAGCCGTGTGGACGGCCTGCGCTGTTTGCCCTCGGCCATGTCATGATACGATGTGCATGATGGGCTGTCAGGACGGGCGAGAGAAGCGGGAATGGGATTGAACGGCACGATAAAACCTGTCGAGCGCTCGACGATACAGGAGCAGATCTACACGGATCTCCGTCACCGCATCATGTGCGGCTTTTTTTTTCCGGGGCATCTCTTCAAGCTGATGGAGGTGGCTGCCGCGTATGGCAGCAGCGCGATGCCCGTGCGGGAAGCTCTGTCGCGGTTGGTGGCCGAACGGGCACTGGAAAACGCGCCCAACCGATCGATCGTCGTGCCGGTACTGTCTGAGGACCGACTGGAGGACCTGCGGCGTGTCCGAAAGACAGTGGAGGGATTCGCCATTCGGGCGGCATTCGACCATCTGACGGCGCCCGACCTCGATGAGATCCGGGCGCTCCTGGCGTATCAGGTTTCGCTGGAAGGGACGGGAAACATTCCTGAGGCAGTCGAAGCGAATGCGCGCTTTCATTTCCAACTGTACAGACTGTCTCGTTCGGTCGTTCTGATGCCCATCATCGAAAGTCTGTGGCTGCAATTCGGACCTTATCTCGGCCATGCCACGGCGCTGAACGACCTTAATCCGGGGCGGGGCCTGGTTCATCATCATGCGATGCTCGCCGCGCTGGGCAGGCGTGACCTCGACGCGACGATCGCGGCCTTTGAAAAGGATGTCGACATTTCGTTCGATCTGCTGGCTGCGAACCCGCCCCCCGGCCGAAAGAAAGTCGCGGAGTAGCTAATAATATCTTTGATCAAAGATATTATCCATGCCACATTGTCATCGCAACGTGGAGGATGGCATGGACGAGCGGCCGGCTGCGCCAATGGCGCCCGATGAATTCGAACTGTACGACCTTCGAATTGAGCTTGTCGCGCCGGAAAGTGCCAAGATCTGGTGTAACGGGAAGCCAGGCGATTACTTTGAAATGCGCGGAGAACTCCTGTATTTCCGGGAGGATATGCCGTTTAGCGCCTATTCGCTGGCCGCCGTTCTTCCGCTTCTTCCCGCGAAGCAGCGCGTAACGGCCGCGCAGGACTGGATGAGTACCGATAGCGAGGTAGCCTGTCCTGATCCGTGCTGCCCTTCGCGCCTGCGTATCACCCGTATCGGGCGCCGTCGCTTCAAGCATGAGGAGACAACGGCCGTCCCGCTCGCAATTTCCAAAGACACGGCGGCATAATGGCAATCGAACGTTTTACCCTGGCGCCAGGATATGAAATATCACGAATTATAAAGGGAGGCTGGCATCTGGCCGGCGGGCACGGGGAGGTCGACCGCGCGCAGGCCGTAAAGGACATGGCTGCGTTTGTCGAAGCGGGGATTACGACCTTCGATTGTGCCGATCATTATACGGGTGTCGAGGAGCTGATCGGAGATTTTCGGCAGGCATGCCCGTCGCTGGCCGGGCGGGTGCAGGTCCAGACGAAGTTCGTGCCGGATTTCGACGTGCTGCCGACGATCGACCGGCAATATATTACGGGGATCATTGATCGCTCCCTGAAGCGGCTGAAGGTCGATTGTCTGGATCTGGTGCAGTTCTTCTGGTGGGATTTTGCGATACCGGGCGCCGTCGAAACGGCGCTGGTGCTGAAGGAACTGATGCAGGCGGGTAAAATCGCGAGGCTCGGCGTTACCAATTTCAGCGTTCCGCAACTTAGGAAACTGGTCGATGCCGGTGTTCCGTTTGTTGCGACGCAGAACCAGTATTCGCTGATCGATCAGAGGCCCGCCCGCTTCCTGCAAGGCTATGCGCTCGAAAAGGGAATGAAGATTCTGACCTATGGGCAGCTTGCCGGTGGGTTCTTCTCAGAAACATGGTTGGGAAAAGCCGAGCCTGTGGACGGGGTCGTGAATCGGTCTCTGATCAAATACAAGCTGATCATCGATGATTATGGTGGGTGGGGCGCCTTTCAGTCGCTGCTGCGTTGCCTGGCGGATATCGGCAGGAAGCACGGTGTGGGGATAGGTGAGGTTGCCGTTCGGTGGGTACTCGATCAGCCGTTGGTCGCGGGGTGTATCGTCGGCGCGACATCCACGCGCTATCTTGAAAGAAATAAAGAAATATTCTCGTTTTCTCTGGATGAAGACGATCTTTCCGCAATCAGGACAGAGGTCGGCACGGCAACCGGCGTGGAAGGAGATTGTTATGAGCTTGAGAATGATCGGCAGGGACGCCATGGCCGGATCATGCGTTACAATCAAAACCAGACCTGAGGGCCTGGGTCGGAAAGCGGCCTGATTGATTGTCCGCAGAACGCCGCGGATGTGGGCGATCATCAACCACGCGCAGGATGACGGGAGCGTTGTCTCGACATCCTTCGTGAGGCGGCGGGAACGTCCGATCCATGTCAGTCCGGGCCTGCCTGACTTCATCAGGTTCTTGCGAATCAATGAATCATAAAATCATGAAATCGCGTCACTCGCTTCCGGTCGGATATTGAAATCGATATACGCGCTGCAATGCCGAGATATCGCGTTGGCATGCAAAGTGACTCCAGAGGCGGTGCGCTTTGGAGTCGTTGGAGAAGATAGGAACTCTGGCCTGTCGAACAGGGTGGGCCTTATGCCGAAACGGCCGATTGGTTGTTCAACTGGGACAGCGCGTATGCAAACCGGCTCAGATTTCCGGCATTCAGGCCCGCCAGATTGATTCGTCCGCTCGATGGAATGTAAATGGCGTGCTTCTTCCTCAAATGAATGAGATTCTGCTCCGAGAGCGGCAGGAGTGTAAACATGCCGTGGCCATCGGCGACATGACGAAGGTCGCGTCCGGCAAGTGCCTGATGGCAGGCAAACGTAGAGCGGATTTTCCCCAGGCGATTCTGCATGTCTGCGAGTTCATCGATCCAGATACGGCGAAGAGCCTCATTTGCAAGAATGTGACCGACGATACTGCCACCATGCGACGGCGGCATCGAATATGCTGCGCGAGCAATCGCACTCAGATGGGGGTGGATCGCCATTGCCAGGCCCCGCTTCAGTCCCCCTACGATCAGCGCCCCTACGCGCTCGCGGTACAGGGAGAAATTCTTGCTGCATGAATAGGACAAAAAAGCGATTTCCGCCTGGGAAAATACGCGATGCACACGGCTGATATCGTCGTGCAACCCGCGCCCAAGGCCGTGATAGGCCACGTCGAGTATTGGAATGAGGCGTGAGGCGATGCAGGCGTCGGCGATCGCGGACCATTCCTCGTCTGTCCAGTCGTCTCCGGTGGGATTGTGGCAGCCAGGTTGAAGCAGAATGATGTCACCGGGCCGGGCCTGATGCCTGATGACGCGCATGAACGCCGGAAAATCACGTCGTCCAAGGGAATCGCTGCGGCCGAGACGGCGAACGGTCAGACCCGAGCGCTCCATGACCGGAACATGATTGCTCCAGGCGGGCACGGGAACCCAGACGGTTCTATTTTTCGTGAACCTGCAGAGAAATTCGGCGGCGAGGGAGAGGGCGCCGGTGCCGCCGACGGCCTGGATCGTGACGATGTCGGAGCAGGTGACTTCGCCCCTTGGCAAGAGAAAGCCTGTTATTTCTTCGCAGAACTGCTCGACGCCGTCGGTGGACAGGTAGGATTTCGTCCTTTCGGTTTCGAGAAGATGTTTCTCTGCCGATTTCACGCTTTCCAGGACAGGCGTCTGCCCATGCTGGTCACGGTAGACGCCGATCGTCAGGTCTATTTTCTCCGGCCGACGGTCGAGGCGGGCAAGTTGTGCGACCTGCAAGAGCGGATCGGGGAGAATGGCGGGCAAACTTTTCAGGGGAGACATGTTTCTGCTCTCGTCATGCAACCAGGAATATGGCTGAATCCATGCGTTGTAAAAAGGAATCTCAATTTCTCTTTTCTTTCGAACAGTGAAATAGCATGGAGAGAACTGGATATGGAAGATGTGGGAATTGCATGGTTCTTGCATCGGATGATGCTTTCGAAGCGTTTCATGTTCATATTCCATCGTGGAAGAAAGGAATTTGCATGGAGTGCCTATTTTAGAAAGGAACATGCACGTTCCTTGTAAATTTCGATGAACGCATATTTTCGTTATGGTTTTGGAACGGGATATGGCTTATGAAAGAGGAAATCCGGCGCTGATAAGTGGATTTGGTTCGATCGCATCACGACGAGGGCGTGAAACGGAATGGATAATTTTGATCGGGCGATCCTCTCGGCCCTCCAGGAGAAGGGTGATATCAGCCTTACTGAACTCAGCGCGATCGTAAATCTGTCGAGTTCGCAATGCTCGCGTCGTCTTCAGCGTTTACGTGAGGAGGGGTATATCGCGCGGGTTGTTGCGATTCTCAATCCGGAGAAGGTCAATCTTGGAGTCTCATCGTTCATTATCGTAAAATTGAATTCCCACTCCCAGGAAGTGGAGGAGAGGTTCCGTAGACATATGGAGAATTTGAAGGAAGTCCTGTCCTGCCATTATATAACGGGATCACTTGATTTCATTCTTATGGTACAGGTCAGGGATTTGAAGGCGTATAGAGAATTCCTGTCGCACAGGCTTCTGTCCTTGTCGGATATCGGGTCCATAACGTCGCACATCATTCTGGGAAGTGTGAAGAATACCACGGCCCTGCCTCTGAATTACGTTTGATCCGAACATATCCGTCTTGTTTGGACATCTGTGCGGACGAAATAGATGCGAAACAGAAATGAGATAATCGAATAGGGGTTCTATCGATGCAATTCCGCTATGGCCTTCTGGCTGCCTGTATTCTGACGCCTGTGGCGGTGACGCCTGCGCTGGCCAATCCGAACGATGTGAAGCCGTCGACATCGGCGCATGGCGGTCGACGTGGAGCGGTCGTCAAGGCGACGGCGCACCGGGCCATGCCCCCGAAGGTGACCGCGCGCGCCGAGCCGCCGGAAGCGGTGATCGTGACCGGAACGCATGCGCGGAACGTTACCGCTCGCCAGAGCACGAGTCCGATAACCGTGATCTCGGCAGCCATGTTGCAGCGATCCGGGCAACTGAATCTGGCCGACGGGCTGACGCGTGTCTATCCGTCGATCAACGTCAGCCCGATGGGAACCAATGCGAGTGCCCTGACCTCGGCGATCCGTATGCGTGGGTTGAATCCCAACGAGGTTCTTGTTTTGGTCGATGGAAAGCGCCGGCATACCACGGCCAATATCTCGGCCGATGCGGGGCCGGATTTCGGATCGACGCCGGTTGACCTGAACATGATCCCGGCCGGGGCGATCGACCATATCGAAGTGCTGGAGGATGGTGCGGCAGCGCTCTACGGCTCCGATGCCATTGCCGGTGTCGTGAACATCATTACGAAAAAGACAAATCACGGGATGTCGGCGACGACCCAGACGGGGGCCAATGCCTACAATGGCGACGGTTGGCAATATCAGGTCGGCGCGGATGGTGGCCTTTCCCTTGGGGGAGATGGCTATATGCATATCAGTGGGCAGATTTACCATACGGATCATATGATTCCGAAAGCGTATGACCATCGTCTGCTGGATTGGGCGCCTGTTGGGGCCTATACGGGTTCGAACTATACGGGTTCGGCGAACCCGCCGCGGGATTCCAACCATTTTACCAGCACGCCGGAGGAAACGCGCGAGAATCTGAGCATCAATTTCGGGAAGAAGATCGCATCGGGCGTCCAGTTTTACGGACTGATCACCTATGCGCATCGGCATGCGGAGGCATTCGAGAATTACCGTACGCCCAGTACCGCGCCTTCGATCTATCCGGAGGGGTTTTCGCCCATTCTGGTGAACGAGGAAAATGACTATGCGGCCACGCTGGGGCTGAAAGGGGACAATTTCCTGGGATTCAACTGGGACCTGAGCACGACATATGGTGCCGACCAGACGCGGATCGACAATCAGGACACCGTCAATCTCGGCATGTTGAGTCCGGAAGGGGCCGGATGTTCGACATCGGTTTCCAGCGCCTATTATTCCTCGCGGGGGTGTGGCTGGTCGCCGACCAAGGTGCGGGCGGAGACGTTCCGGATGGCCCAATGGACCAACAACCTGGATTTCCGTCGTCAGTTCAATATCGCGCATGCCGTGCCCATGACGTTGGCCTTCGGTGCGGAGCACCGGCTGGAGACCTACCAGATCAAGGCCGGGGAGCCGGCGTCGTACGAGGACGGAGGTGTTTCCGCCTTCAATGGCCTGCAGCCGCAAAGTGCCGGCAACTGGAGCCGTGACATCTGGGCCGGCTATCTGGATGGCGATTTCCATTTCACACCCAAATGGGATGTGGATTTCAGCGGGCGTTTCGAGCATTACACGGATGTCGGCAATACGGAGAATGGAAAGGTTGCCACCCGGTACAATGTCTCCCGTCGTTTTTCCATTCGCGGGACGATCAGCAACGGGTTTCGTGCTCCGACGCTGGCCGAGCAGCATTACAGTTCGATGACTGTTGGGCCGACTGGCGCGGGTGGTCTTCTGAGTGTCGACTCCGCTGCCGCTCAGGCCCTGGGTGCGTCGAAGCTAAAGCCAGAGCGTTCCACCAACGTCAGCGCCGGATTCGTGCTGGAGCCTGTTGATGGCTTCCATGTCGAAGCGGACGTCTACCAGATCAATATTCGCGATCGTATCGTTCAGGGTGGCGTCGTGAACGGTGCCATGGCGATGAATGCCTTGGCGGACTCGGGGTATTTGTTGAGTTCGAACGTCTTGCCTGCCGACGTGACGGCCTATTACTTTACGAATGGGGCGAGTACGCGCACACAGGGGCTCGATATCAAGGCGGATTATCTCTGGCGCATGCGGCAATATGGCAACCTTGATCTGAGCCTGGCGCTCGACCTTAACCGCACGAGGCTGCATCACAACGGAACGTATACGGACCCGAATACCGGCGCAGTCGCGCAATATCTGAACGCGTCGAATATTTCCTCGATTACGACGGCCTATCCCCGCAGCAAGATCATTCTGAATGCCTATTGGACGAATGGTCCGTGGGACGTCAACATTCGCCAGACGCGCTACGGGCAAACGACTTCGATGCTGCAATACATGGACTGGGCCACGGGGACCTGTCCGGATGGCAGTCCCAAGCAGTTCTCGCAGACCTGTTTCGGTAAGTTCGTCAACACTCCGCGCTGGCTGACCGATATCGAGATCGGCTATCGCATCACGCCACGCTGGCATATCGCGATCGGTGCGAACAATATCTTCAATGTCCGGCCGAGGAGACTGCCGGATTCCTTGAATTATGTCGGGGCGCAGCTTTATGATTACCAGTCGGCCCAGGTGCCGATGACCGGCGGATATTATTACGGTCGTGTCAACCTATCCCTATGAGGGTAATTTGAGGTTGCTGGACCTCGGCGGGTATTCGAATGTTTTCTGGAAGCGCAGCGCATGAAGAATCTGTTTATCCTGTTTTTTCTTTTTATGTGCGCGCTTCTTTCCTATACTGATAGGGAGGTTCTGAGCCTTTTCGTCGATTTTATAAAAAATGATCTTTCTGTTGATAACTATCAGTTCGCTCTTCTGATCGGGACGTTCTTCGGCGTGGTTTATGCCGTCATGGGATTGCCGACCGGTTGGATGGTCGATCGCCTTCCGCGCAAGCCATTGCTCTGCGGCGCCATTGCGGTGTGGAGCGCGGGCACCATTCTGTGCGGCCTTGCCCACCATTTTCCACAGATGCTTGCCGGACGCATTCTCGTGGCATGTGGCGAGGCCGCGCTGGCACCTGTGGCATTGTCCCTGATCGGCGATCTCTTCCCCGGACCGCAGCAAGGCCGGGCAATGGGATTCTACTTTACCGGTATCGTGGCCGGCGGTGGGGTATCGATCATCATCGGCGGGCTTCTGCTGGGTCCGCTGGGCGATCTTCTGCTTGCGCCGTGGATGCCCGATCTTGCCGCATGGCGACGGATCTTCGTCTTTCTTGGTTGCGTCGGATTCGTAATGTCTGTGCTGTCGGTCGTTTCCTTCGCGGAACCGGCACGGAAACGGGGCGGGCCCGCTCGGGAGACCGTCGGGCGGGATGGCGGAGGGAGGGAGACGCTGTCGAGGCTGGCGCGGTTGTGTCTTGCCGTTGCAATCCTGTCCGTCATCGATAACGCGGTCGGGGCGTGGGCTCCTTATGCCGTCGAGAATATGTTCGGCCTGTCGCCGGCGCGTGTCGGGGAGGTTCTGGGCTGGTTCATGATAGCGGGCGGTCTGGGTGGTGTGACATTCGGCGGTATGGTGAGCGACCGCTATACGAAAATGGGCCGCCCCCGTGGGGTACTCCGCATCGTTTTGGCACTTTTGTGCGTGCTTATTCTACCCTGCCTGATGATCGGGCAGATAGGGTATCCGCTGACGTTATTGATGATCACGGTGATTATCGCCATCGCCGGGGCGTGTTCCACGATCGGGCTGAACCTGATCCTGCAGTTCGGGCCGGCCGACGGGCGAGGCATGATGACCTCGATCAGTTTCTTTCTCAATGTGCTGGTGGGGGCGAGTGCCGGGCCGCTTCTTGTGCCTGTCGTGCAGGCCCGTCTGGCGCATGGCGCCACCCTGAATGCCCTCTGTATCGTGGTGGCGGCCGCCGCAATCTGTTCGGCGACGTTGCTTTTGCCCTTGTCGCGTTCGGTGGCGGGGAAGGCTTCAATTCAAGGGAGGTCGATAGTCGAGTCGTGACCGGAATCGGAATAATCAATACTTTCGCCGGAAGTCTTGCGGGGCTGGCGCTTCTGGTCGGTGTGGCAGGTGGAGCGGCGGCTGCGGAGGACGCGGTCGGCAGCGGGGGTGTGCTATCCGGTGCGGCGATCGAGACGGTGATCAGCCGGATGACCCTGGCGGAGAAGCTGGGGCTGCTGGATGGCGGCGGGCGGTCCGATGCGCGTTGTGTCGGCTATACGCTCGGTGTACCCCGGTTGGGCATTCCCGCGCTATGCATGGGCGACGGCCCGGCGGGCGTGGGCAATGGACTGAAATCGGTCACGGTATTTCCCGCGCCGATCGCGATCGGCGCAAGCTGGGATACGGCGCTGGCCGTGCGTTATGGCGCGGTTCAGGCCGAGGAGCAGAGCGGCAAGGGGAGAAATGTCGCGCTTCTTCCCACGATCAACATCCTGCGCAATCCATTATGGGGGCGGGCGGCCGAAACGCTGGGCGAAGATCCGGTTCTGACGAGTGCGCTGGGCGTTGCGATCGTGAAGGGGGTTCAATCCCGGCATGTCATTGCGATGCCGAAGCACTTTGCCGCGAACAATCAGGAGACCGATCGATTTGGTGATGCGCCCGACTGGAAGGCGATGAATGCCGTCGTTTCCGAGCGGGCTCTGCGGGAGATTTATCTGCCCGCCTTCAAGGCTGTCGTGCAGGATGCGCAGGCCGGCTCGATCATGTGCGCCTATAATCGGGTGAACGGTCAATATGCCTGCGAGAATCGGAACCTGTTGCGGATTCTGCGCGATGAGTGGCATTTCGGCGGGTTTGTGACTTCCGACTGGCTGTTTGCAGGGCGCAGTACCGTTGCGTCGATCAAGGCTGGCGCGGACCAGTTGATGCCTGGCGGAAAAAATCCATATGGACTGCCGGATTATTACGGGGCGCCCCTTGTTCAGGCCCTGAAGCAGGGTGCCGTGGACGTGGCCGATGTGAATCGTATGGTCGGGCATGTGCTGAATGCCATGCGGCGCATCGGCGTCGAGGATGCATCCGTCGATCGTTCGGCCGCCGACGTGCGGTCACAGCGGCATTCCGACGCGGCGCGGGATTTTGCCCTGGCGGGGATCGTGCTGCTGAGGAACGCGCATGAGACCCTGCCCATTGGCGACGATATCAGGCGCCTTGCGATTATTGGGCCGGACGCGGATGATCAGCGGAAGATCACGGAGCCTTATGGCGGGTTCGTGCCGGAAGATCCTGCCCATGTGGCGGTAACACCGCTACAGGCCATCAGGCGGCTGGCCGGCCGGAATCGGGAGGTCGTCTTCCAGAAGGGAACCGAAGGGGTTCGACCTCTGCCGCCGTTGCCCTTGCGCCTGGTCTGGGATGAGGCGCATGAGGTGCAGGGGTGGAGAATGAGCGTGCAGGACCAGGCTGGCCAGGCGGCTCCGCCGACTTGGGCGCATGTGAAGGATATCGGCGACCTGTCGGTGCTCCGGCACGGCCGCATTCTTCGCTGGGATGGTTTCGTCACGCCGGATGAAGGTGGCGTGTATCGTTTCTCGCTTGCGGGGGGCGGGGCGGCGAAGCTCCTGGTCGATGACAAGGAAGTCGTTTCTTTTCAGAAGGAGGAATTCAACGCCGTTTCTCACGGTGAAGTCGTATTGGCGAAAGGTCGGCGGACTCATTTGACTGTGATATACGACCCGACGAGCGCGATCCTGCCGCTGAAGCTCGCACTGGGCTGGGCGCCCCCTTCCTCGATCCGTGCTGCCGCGGTGGCCGCGGCACGGAAGGCCGACATGGCGATCGTGTTCGTCAATGACGAGGTTTCGGAAGGGGCCGACCGCAGCGGGCTGGGCCTTCCGGGGGATCAGGACGCCCTGATTACCGCGGTGGCCGAGGCCAACCCGCGCACCGTCGTGGTGATGGACACCGTCGCCGCCGTGCTGACGCCATGGAGGAACAAGGTCGCCGGCATTCTGGAAGCCTGGTATGGTGGGGAGAGGAACGGGGACGCGATCGCCGATATCCTGTTCGGCCGCGCCAATCCGTCTGGTCATCTGCCGCTGACGTTTCCGGCGGATGCGTCGCAGGGTGTTGTTTCGACATTCCGGCAGCAGATGCCAGACAGAAGGATGGATGTGAAATACGATGAGGGCATCATGGTCGGCTATCGCTATTATGATGAACATCGCCAACTGGCGGCCTATCCGTTCGGCTTTGGGCTCACCTATACCAGCTTTGCGATATCGCACGTGAAATTGGAGACGGATTCTGTCTCGTTCGACCTGAAGAATATTGGAAAAAGGCCCGGTGATGCAGTCATCCAGCTTTACGTCGGATTTCCGGAGGGAGCCGGGGAGCCCCCGCGACAATTGAAGACATTCATCAAGTCATCTTTGCGGCCGGGACAGTCTCGGCATATGCTCATGCCATTGTCTGGAAGCATGTTTCAAAAGTGGGATGATGGTACACATGCCTGGAGGAAAATAAGAGGCGACTACAAAATTTATCTCGGTTTTTCTTCGCGCGATATGGCGTTTGAGGGAGATCTGACCATTTAGTGAGATGGCGATTATCCTATTGGCGCGTCTCGGGTTTCCCGGCGGCTCACCATCCGTGAGAAGGCGCTATGATGAACATGATGGGCCGGAGAATTTCGCCCGAGCTGTAGCATCTCCAGAACGCCGCGTTGGGCATTCTGCTGTGGTTCTGACGATGCGAAGGATGCGGCTGCCGGCGCGCCCCGGCCTGCGAGAGCGTCATAAACTCAGCAGGAAGGCGGTGCGCCATCTGGTGTCGGGGCGGGCGGGTTCGAGGGTGAGCGAGCCGCCGTGGGCGAGGGCGATCTGGCGGGCGAGGCTGAGCCCGATGCCGCTGCCGTCGGGCTTCAGCGAGAAGAACGGGCGGAAGATCGCCTCGCGGTAGGCGTCCGGGATGCCGGGGCCGTTGTCGCGGACGGCGATCAGCATGCCCGTCGAGGTGGCGTGGCCCTGGAGCCAGACGGTGGGGTCGGGGGCGGTGGCGTCGCCGGTGGCGGCGAGGGCGGCTTCGGCGGCGTTGTTGAGGAGATTCAGCAGCGCCTGTTCCATCTGCGCCGCGTCCAGGCGGACGATGACGCGCTGGGGGGGGAGGGTGGTTTCGAGCTGGACGCGGCCGGTCCAGCGGGCGTCGAACAGCGTGCCGAGCGCGCGCAGCAGGTCGTGCAGGTCGGTCGGGCGCGGGTCGGGGGGCGGCAGGCGGGCGAGGTCGCGATAGCCCTGCACGAAGCGGTCGAGGCCGCGCGTGCGGCGCAGGATGGTGGCCAGGGCCTCGCGGATCGTCTCGGCCGCCGCCGGGTCCAGCGGGTGCTCGGTGATTTCGTGCGCGGTTTCGGCCAACGAGACGATCGGGGTGAGGGAATTCATGATCTCGTGGCCGAGGATCTGGAGCAGGTCGCGCAGGGTGCGCGCGTCGGCGGCGTTCAGTTCCGCCTCGATATCGGTCAGGGCCAGGAAATGCGTGACGCCGCCCGCGCCGCCGCCCTGCGCGACCGCCAGGGCGAAGGTGCGGGGCGGGGCCTCCGGCACGGTGGGCATGCGCAGGACGCGGCGTTCGGGCGACAGGGTGCCCAGCAGGGTGGCGGCGGCGGCGGGCAGCCGGTCCTCGGTGGCGAACAGGCGCCGGGCGGCGCGGTTGGCGGCGTGGAGCACGCCGTCGCCGGTGCGGTAGAGGAGCGGAATGGGGGCGTGGTCCAGCAGGGCCCGGTTGCGCAGACGCTCGCGGTCGGCCGGGCGGACGATCGCGGTCTCGACGCGCACCGGCCGCCGGAGCAGCGAGGTCAGCGTGCCCAGATGGGCGAGGATGGCCGCGCAGGCGACCAGGACCAGCAGGGCGGTGCTGGCATAGAAGCCCGCCGCCAGCGCGCGGGGCGCCAGCAGGCAGGCGGCCGCCACCAGGACGATGCAGAGGACGAAGCTGCGGATGACGCGCATCTACAGCCCGTAGCGCGCCATGCGGCGATAGAGCGCGGGGCGGGTGAGGCCGAGGTCGCGCGCCGCGTGGGAGACGTTGAAGCCGTGCCGGCGCAGGGCGGCCTCGATCAGCGTCCGTTCGGACTGGGCCAGGGTGGGGGTGTCGGGCGCGCGGTCGCCGTCGGGGGACGGGGGCGCCGTGGTGTCGCCCAGGATCACCATCCGCTCCATCGCCGCGCGCAGTTCGCGGACATTCTGCGGCCAGGGGCGCAGGCAAAGCGCGTCGAGCGCGGGCTGGTCGAGCGCCGGCGCGGCGAGGCCGTGGCGGGCGGCGAAATAATGCAGGAAATGGGCCGCGAGGGCCGGAATGTCGTCGGGGCGCGCGGCCAGCGGCGGCAGGGTGACGCGCACCGCCCCGAGGGGCAGCCACAGGCGGGGCGGCAGGCGCGTCGCGAGGTCGTCCGCGCCCACGGACGACAGGGCCAGGACGCGCGGCGGGGCGGCCGCGTCCAGCCGGTCGGCCAGCAGGCGCTGGAGGGGCGGTGCCAGGGATTCGATCGCGCGCAGGACCCAGGTGCCGCGCTCGGCGGGCAGGGCGGACAGGCCCTCCGCATCGAGGATCATCGGGGGGGCGGCGTCGCCCGAGCGCGCGTGGATCCGGCGGGCCAGCATCGTCTTGCCGCTGCCGGGCGGACCGGACAGCAGCATGTGCGCGCGGGTCGGCGCGATGCGGTCGGCGAGGGCGACGGCGGCGCGCATCGGGTCGGAGACCGCGATCAGGACCGGCTCGGCGGCCTCGGTATCCGGCCGGGCCTCGTGCCGCCGGCGGTCCAGCGTGTCGTGCAGCAGGGCCACCAGCCGTTCGTTGTGCCATGGCTTCATGACGAAATCGGTCGCGCCCTCGCGCATCGCGGCGACGGCGATGGCGACCCCGCTATGGCCCGTCACCACGATGACGGGCAGGGTGGGGCGGAGCGCGTGCAGGTCGCGCAGCAGGGCCAGGCCCTCGGCCCCGGTGGTGGCGCCCGGCGCGTAGTTGAGGTCCAGCAGCACCAGGTCGATCCGGTCGGCGGCGACGCGGGTCAGGGCCTCGGCCGCGTCGTGGGCCGCCAGGACGCGGAAGCCGCGCCGCGTCAGCAGGAGGCGGGCGGCGGACTGGATGTCGGTATCGTCGTCGACGAAGAGGATCGTGGGCTGGCCGGCGGGCTCCGTCATCGTGAAGGGGGCTCCTGCTTCCGTCCTTCCGGCGCTGGTCCGGCGCGCGGGCGGCGTGGAAAAACGGTGCTGCGATATCGATGTTTTTTTAGCGTGCGGGACGACAGGTCGGAAACATACACGGTTTTCACCGGAGAGGAACCGGGCGGGCGAGATCGCGCATGTGGCGCGCGAGCCAGGCCGCGAAGATCCGGCGGCGCGGGTCCTGCGCGATCGGGAGCGGGGACAGGCAGACATAGCGCGTGCCGTCGGGCGCGAAGCCGTGCGGGGCGGCCAGCAATCCGGCGCCGAGATCGGCGGCCGCCATGTAGACCGAGGCGATGGCCACCCCCTGTCCGGCCTGCGCGGCCTCCAGCGTCTGATAGAAATGCTCGAAGACGTGCCTGCGCGCGCGCGTGGGCCGGAGGCCGCTATTGCGGCACCAGGTGCGCCACGCCTCGGGGCGGGTCTGGCTGTGCAGCCGGGGGAGGTGGCCGATGGCGCCTTCATGGTCGCGCAGCAGGGCGGGCGACAGCACCGGTCCCGCCATTTCGTCCGCCAGGGGGTAGAGGTCGAGCGCGGGATCGATCGGGAAATCGGTCCTGCGGATGGCGAGGTCGATGCCGTCCCGCGCGAAATCCACCGGGCCGCCCGCCGCGAGCAGCTTGATGTCGAGCCCGGTATCGGCCTTGAGGGGGGCCAGGGCGCGGATCAGCATCTTCAGGCACAGCGTGGGTTCGCAGGATACCGACAGCGGCTGTGCCGGGCCGTCGCGCCGGAAATCCTCCAGCGTGTGGGACAGGTCGTCGAATATCGCGTGCAGCGCGTCGGCGAGCCGGCGGCCGCGCGGGGTGAGGACACGGCCGCGCCCGCGCGGGGAGAAGAGGGGCTCGCCCAGCGCCTGTTCGAGCTGATGGATCTGCCGGCTGACCGCGCCGTGGGTCACATGCAGGTCCTCGGCCGCCTGGTGCAGGGTGTCGCGGCGCGCGGCGGCGGCGAAGGCGCGCAGCGCGTTGAGCGAGGGAAGGGGCGGACGCGCGGCGGACACCGGGGACTCCTGTTTCGTCCTGTGAGGATTTCTCACGGAATCGCGTCAGATCAAATCGATTTTTCCGGAGGCGCGCGCCTGGCACAGCGGGGCTTTCCCCTGATGTGGAGCGTGGCGCGGTATGGAGCATTATCTTGTCGTCCTGTCGGTGACGGGCCTTGCGGTGATCAGCCCGGGCGCGGACTTCGTCATGGTGTCGCGCAACAGTTGCCTGCATGGCCGCCGCGCCGGCGTGCTCTCGGCGCTGGGGATTGCCGTTTCGTGCTGGGTGCATGTGGGGTATGCCCTGTTCCTGCTGGCGGGCGCGCGCGCCGTGGTGCCGGGCCTGCTGCTGTATGTGCGGATCGCCGGCGCGCTCTACCTGGCCCATGTCGGGCTGCGGAACATGCGGGCGGGGCCGGCGCTGGAAGACGGGGGGGCGGGCGACTGCGTATTGTCCGGCGCGCGGTCGTTCGCGAGCGGTTTCCTGACCAATGTGCTCAATCCCAAGACGGCGCTGTTCGTCGTCAGCCTCTACACGCAGGTGATCGGACCGGGTTCGACCCTGGGCCAGGCCCTGGTGTGCGGCGCCATGATTTCGCTGCTGCATCTGCTGTGGTTCGCGCTGGTGGCCTGCGCGCTGTCCCATGACGTGGCCCGTGCCTGGGTGCTGGGGCATGCCGGGCTGTTCAACCGGGTGATCGGCGGCGTGCTGCTGGCCGTCGCGGTTGCGCTGCTTGTCACCATCTGAACGGCGATTCGGCCGGACGGGTGTTGACAGGGGCGGTGGGACTGTCCGGTTTCGGACAGTTTGTCCGCTGCCGGACAGGGGGGACGGGAGGTGAAAAAAGATCGTTTTGCGTCAATGAGATAAAAATCTGTCCTGGTGTCGTACACTGTCTGCGAACGAGGGAAACAGAGCATGGACCGACCGATTTCATCGCCCGACGCCATTCCGCAAGCGACGCCCCCGGCGAAGGGGGGCGGGATGGACCGGGCCGTGCGCCGTCCGCGCCACCAGGTGATGGCGCGTCGCGCGGTGCGGTGGGGGGCCGGGGCGGCGGCGGTGGTGGCCGGCGTGATGGTGTGGCGGATGGTGCCGGCGGCCGGCACGCTGTCGGTGCGGGCCGACCAGGTCACGATCGAGACGGTGCGCTCGGCGCCGTTTCTCGATTACCTGCCGGTGCGGGCCAGCGTGTCGCCGCTGCATGTGACCTATGTGGGCGCGGTGCAGGGCGGCGACGTGCTGGAGGTCGTGGCGCGGGACGGCGCGCTGCTGGCCAGGGGCGATGTCCTGGTCCGGCTGGCCAACCCGCAGCTTCAGTTGGATGTCACGTCGCGCGAGGCGCAGATCGCCAGCCAGCTTGGCGCGGTGAGTGCGCAGCGGCTGGCGTTGCAGCAGACGCGGACCAGCGAGGAAAGCCAGCTTGGCGAGGCGCGCTACAATCTGCTGAAAGCCCGGCGGCAACTGGAGATTCACGAACAGCTTCATGGGCAGGGGTTCGAATCCGACGCCAACCTGCAAAGCTATCGGGACGAGGCCGAGTATGATTCCAGCCGGCTTGCGCGGCTGGAGGCGGCGCGGACGCAGGACCTGGCGGTCGCGGGACGGCAGAGCGACGAAATCGACCGCGAGGTGCTGCGGCTGCGCAGCAACCTGGCGGTGGTGGAGGACAGTCTGAACGCGCTGGTGCTGCGCGCGCCGGTGGCGGGGAGGCTGACGAATTTCGACCTCCAGCCGGGGCAGTCGCTGAAGGCGGGCGACCGGATCGGGCAGATCGACAGCGAGGGGCAGTATCGGCTGGATGCCGATATCGACGAATTCTATCTGGGCCGGGTTTCGGTCGGGCAGCGGGCGGAAGCGGAGATCGGCGACGCGCGGGTCGCGATGACGGTGGCGCGCGTCCACCCGCAGGTGACCAACGGCCAGTTCCGCGCCGAACTGACCTTCGACGCGGCCATGCCCGCGGGGTTGCGCCGGGGGGAGAGCGTGGACGTGCGGATCACGCTCGGCGAGACGCATCCGGCGCTGGTGCTGCCCAACGGCGCGTGGCTGGAAGCCGGCGGCGGAACGGCGGCCTTCGTCATGACGCCGGACGGGCATGGGGCCGACCGGACGGCGATCGCGTCCGGACGGCGCAACCCCGAGCAGGTCGAGATTACGCAAGGTCTGCGCGCCGGGGACCGGGTGATCGTCTCGTCTTATAATTCCTTCAAGAATTTCAACCATCTTTCAATCCACTGACCGAACGGAACGTCACGGACATGCTGATCGATCTTTCCCACATCCAGCGCCTCTATCGTTCCGACGAGGTGGAGACGACCGCGTTGCTCGATATCGAACTCGGAATCGAGTCCGGCGAATTCGTCGCCATCATGGGGCCTTCGGGCTGCGGAAAATCCACGCTGCTGAATATCCTCGGCACCATCGACCGGCCGACCGGCGGGTCGTACCAGTTCGGCGGGCAGGAGCTGACCGCGCTGGGCGAGGCGGCGCTGGCGGCGTTTCGCCGGGAAAACCTGGGCTATGTCTTCCAGAGTTTCAACCTGATCGACGAGCTGACGATCGAGGAGAATATCGAGCTGGCGCTGATCTATCGCCGGATGCCGCGCGCCGAGCGGCGCGAGCGGGTGGCGCATGCGATGGATCATGTGGGGATTGCCCATCGCGCGCGCCATTATCCCTCGCAGCTTTCGGGCGGGCAGCAGCAGCGCGCGGCGATCGCGCGTGCCATCGTGGGCGCGCCGCGCCTGATCCTGGCGGACGAGCCGACCGGCAACCTCGATACCGAAAACGGCGCGCAGGTGATGGATATTCTCCAGCGCCTGAATGACGAGGGGGCGACCATCGTGATGGTGACCCATTCGCCCAGCCATGCCGACCTGGCGAAGCGCCGCGTGGACATGCTGGACGGGCAGATCGTGATTTCGGTCCGCAACGCGATATAGGAAACGGGGACCATGCTGACCACCATCCTGCGCGGCGCGGTGCGGCAGGCACGGCGTCATCCTGTCTATGTCGGGCTCGACCTGTTCGGCCTGGCGCTGGGGATCGGCGTGTTCCTGACCCTGGCGCTGCTGGTGCGGTATGAATCCAGTTTCGATGCCGGGGTGCCGGGCGTCGAACGGCTGGTGCGGGTGGACGCGAATTGGACGCTGTCCGGAATCGTGCCGATGGAGGAAGCGCATGCCAGCTTTCTCCCCCTGCCTTTTCTGCGGCAGGATTTTCCGGAAATCGAGGATGCCGTGCGGTTCATGCCGTCGACATTCCGTACCGGGCGGGAGGGCGCGTTTACGAAATTCGATGGTTATGAAGCGGATCCGTCGTTCTTTCATGTCTTCGGAATCGCCTTGTCGCGCGGGGTGGCGGATGATGCGCTGGTGCGGCCGGACGGGCTGGTGCTGTCGGAAGCGGCCGCGATGAAGGCATTCGGGACACGCGATATCCTGGGCCGGCGCGTCGAACTCAACGAGGCGGGGGTGCGGTCGGTTCATGTCGTGACCGGTGTCATGGCGCCCGTCCGTGGGCCGAATCTGCTTGCCCGTGCCGAGATGATCGTGCCCATTCCCGGCGAGGAAGCGCGGACGCGATCGTGCTTTCTGTATTGGGGATCGGCGTGCGGCGCGCTCGTCCTGCGTCTGAGGACGCCGGAGGATATCGGTGCCATGCGCGCGCGGCTGCGTGATTTCGTCATCCGCCACGCCTCGGGCGCCGACGACGATCGCGTCGCCCTCGGCCCGCATCCGGAGAAGATCTATGACATGCGGCTGGTGCCGCTGCGTCGCCTGAATTTTTACGATGTGGGCGTGGTGGACAGCGATGACGGCGTGGACCGCAATGTGGTCGATGCGATCGGGCTGGTCGGATTCCTGGCGCTGGTGCTGGCCTGTGCCAATACGGTCAATCTGGCCACCGCGCGGGCCGGGCTGCGGGCGCGGGAGGTCGCGGTGCGCAAGACGCTGGGTGCCACGCGCCGGGTGCTGTTCGTCCAGTTCATGGGCGAGGCGCTGGTCGTCACCGCCGTCGCGGGGATTGTCGGCCTGGTGCTGTGCGAGATCCTGACGCCCGAGATCGCGAGCCTGACCGGGGAAGGGGTGACGGTTTCATACGGGTTCGTGCTGGCGGTGCTGCCGGTGGTGGTCGTGGTGGCCGGCCTGGCCAGCGGGTTTCATCCGGCCACGATCCTGTCCGGTTATCGGCCCGCGGCCGTGCTGGCGGCGGCGCGCATGCCCTCGGGCGGGCGGGGTGCCGCGCGGCTGCGCAATGCCCTGGTCGCGGGGCAGTTCGCGATCGCGATCGCCATCGTCATCTGCACGCTGGTGATCGACCGGCAGACCGCGTTCATGCGCGATGCCGACCGGGGATACAGCAAATCCGGCCTGCTGATCGGCCAGCAGGTGCTCGGTGGGGACCTGGGGCAGCAGCGCGGGATGCTCGATACCCTGCGGGCGGTGCCGGGCGTTGCCGCCGTCGGGTTTGGCGAACTGGAGCCGGCGCCCCATTCGATGTCGCGCTCGGATTACAAATATGCCGGGCCGAACGGCCCGGTTTCAATCCAGATGCTGTTCGACCGGGTCGGGCCCGGTTATTTCGAGGTCTATCGGCCGCGCCTGCTGGCGGGGCGCTGGTTCGACCCCGGACGGGGGCAGGACGAGGGGCCGGATGCCGACGATCTTCTGAAGAGCAGGGGCAGTTTCAATGTCGTCGTCAATGCCAGGACGACGGTGACGTTGGGCTTCGCCACGCCCCGGCAGGCGATCGGCCAGGTCCTGACGGCGGATGGGTTGAGAGCGCGGATCATCGGTGTGGTGGAGGACATGCGCTTCGTCTCGCCACGGGAGGAGGTGGCGCCGGAGATCATCTTCTTCGACACGTTGGCCCGGGTGCCGTTCGTCGACCCTATCCCGGCCGTGCGCTTTGAGGGTGTGGCGCCGGCGGAGATGGCGCGGCGCCTCGACCGGGCCTGGGGCTCCGTCCGGCCGGAACTCGCCAGCAACTTCCAGCCGGCAGACGAGCGGATGGCCGAACTGTTCGTGGGCGACGAGCGGCGGGGGCATATCTTTACCGTCGGCGCGGTGGTGGCGCTGCTGATCGCCTGCATGGGGCTGTACAGCCTGGCGGCGTTCTCGGCGATCCGGCGGGTGCATGAGATCGGCATCCGCAAGACGCTGGGGGCGTCGGGCCGGCAGATCGTCAGCCTGCTGCTGCGCGATTTCCTGCGGCCGGTGGCGTTGGCCTGCGTGCTGGCCTGCCCGGTGGCGTGGGTCGTGATGCGGGCGTGGCTCTCGGGCTTCGAACAGCGCGTGCCGCTGACCCCGCTGCATTTCCTGATCGCGGTCGCGGGGGCGTTGCTGATCGCGACGCTGACGGTGCTGGGGCAGACGCTGCGTGTCGCGCGCGCCGAGCCGGCGCGGGCGCTGCGGGCGCAGTAGGCGACATGACGGCATCCATTTTCATTCCGGTCGTGCTTCCCGCCCTGGCGGGGAGGGTGGCCTTTCGCCCTGTGGCGGCCTGGGGAGGCATTGCGTGCTTGCTACCATCCTGAAAAGCGTCGTGCGCCAGATTCGGCGGCATCCGCTCTATGTCGGGCTCAATGTCTTCGGGCTGGCGCTGGGGATCGGCGTGTTCCTGACGCTGGCGCTGCTGGTGCGCTACGAATACGGCTTCAACGCCGGGTTGCCGGATGGCGACCGGCTGGCGCGCGTCGACGCACACTGGACCCTGCCCGGCGTGGCGCCTGGCGAGTACGCGTCGAGCAGCTTTCATGCCCTGCCTTTCATGCTCCAGGATTTTCCGGAAATCGAGGCGGCCGTCCGGCTGAGGGGGACCGGGTTGCGCGTGGTGCGGGACGGGGCCTTCGTCGCGCTCGACTCCTATCAGACCGATCCGTCCTTCTTTCGCGTCTTCGGGTTGAAGCTGCTGCATGGCGTGGCGGACCGGGCGCTGGCGCAGCCTGACGGGCTGGTGCTGTCGGACCGTGCGGCCATCCGGCTGTTCGGCACGACGGATGTGATGGGGCGGGTCGTGCCGCTCAATCGCGGCGGGGTGACGGTGAACCATGTGGTGACCGGCGTGCTGGCCAGCCGGACGACGCCGGATTTCCTGTCCGGGGTCGAGTTGCTGGCGCCCATCCCGTCGTCGGAGCTTGGCTTTTCCTGCTTTGTTTCCTGGGGGAGCGATTGCGGCAGCGTGTATCTGAAGCTGCGCCGGCCGGGCGATATCGCCGCGCTGAATGCGCGGATGCGCGATTTCGTCATCCGCCATGCCGCGGGCGCGGACAATGATGCCAATGCGATTGGCCAGCATCCCGAAAAGGTGTTCGGGCTGTCGCTGATGCCGCTGCGCGAGGCGCGGTTTCGTGATTTCCATGTCCTGTACGCCGATGACGGGGTGGACCGTGCCGTCATCGACGGGATCGGGCTGATGGGCGTGCTGGCGCTGGCGCTGGCCTGTGCCAATGCGGTCAACCTCGCGACCGCGCGGGCGGGGTTGCGGGCTCGCGAGGTGGCGATCCGCAAGACGCTGGGTGCCGCGCGGCGGGTGCTGTTCGTCCAGTTCATGGGCGAGGCGATGCTGCTGGCGGCCTGTGCGGGCGTGCTGGGCCTGGTCCTGTGCGAAATGCTGGTGCCCGCGCTGGCCAGCCTGACCGGGGAGGCGCTGGCCGTCCGCTATGGGCTGGTCGGCGGGCTGCTGCCGCTGATCGTCATCGTCTGCGGGTTTGCCAGCGGGGTTTATCCCGCCATGGTGCTGTCGGGCTATCGGCCGGCCGCCGTGCTGGCCGCCACGCGGATGCCGTCGGGCGGTCGGGGGGCGGCGCGGCTGCGCGACGGGCTGGTGGCCGGGCAGTTCGGCATCGCGGTGACGATCGTGATCTGCATGCTGGTGATCAATCACCAGACGGCCTTCATGCGCTCGGCCGATCCGGGTTACACGCGCGCCGGGCTGCTGATCGGCTCCGCGATGCCGGGCGGCGACCTGGCCGCCCAGCGCCGGCTGCTGGATGCGCTGCGGACGGTGCCGGGGGTGGCGGCCGCGAGTTTCGGCGAACTGGCGCCGAGCCCGGACAACAAGACCCGCTCGACCTATCGCTATGATGGGCCGGCCGGGCCGGTGCGGGTGCATCTGTTGCAGGACACTGTGAGCACCCGCTATTTCGACGTTTATCGGCCGCGCCTGCTGGCCGGGCGGTGGTTCGACGCGGCGCGCGGGCAGGACGACCTGCCGCTGCCGGCGGAGCAGGCGAGCCATACGGTGAGCGCGATTCTCAACCGGGTGGCGGTTTCCCGTTTCGGCTTCGCCTCGCCGGACGCGGCGATCGGCAAGGGTCTCGATACGGACGGGCTGCATGCCCGGATCATCGGCGTGATCGACGATGTGCGTTTTGAATCGCCGCGCCAGGCCATCTATCCCGAAATCATGTTCTTCGACACGCTTGCGAAGCGGCCCCTCATGGAGCCTATCCCGGCCGTGCGGTTCGAGGGTGTGGTGCCGTCGGAGATGGCGCGGCGGCTGAACCGGGCATGGGTGGGCGTCCTGCCCGACGCGGCCGGCGAATTTTCGGCCGTCGATGTGAAGATGGCGGCCTACTACACCGGCGACGAGCGGCGTGGGCGGATCTTCACGCTGGGGGCGGCGGCGGCGCTGCTGATTGCCTGCCTGGGGCTGTATGGGCTGGCGGCGTTCGCGGCCGCGCGGCGGATGCATGAGGTGGGCATCCGCAAGACGCTGGGGGCGACCGGGCGGCAGGTCGTCGTGCTGCTGCTGGCGGATTTTCTCCGGCCCGTGGCGCTGGCCTGCGTGCTGGCCTGTCCGGTCGCCTGGATGCTCATGCGGCGCTGGCTGGCCGGGTTCGACGAGCGCATCGCGCTGACGCCGGCGCATTTCCTGATCGCGGTGGCGGGGGCCTTCGCCATCGCCATTCTCACCGTCCTTGGACAGACCTTTCATCTGGCGCGCGCCGAGCCGGCGCGCGCCTTGCGGGCGGAGTGATCGCCATGCGTGTTTTTTTCGCGGCGCTTGGACTTTGCTGCGCGGCCATGTCGCCTGCCGTCGGGCAGACGCTTCAGGAATCGCTGGCGATGGTCTATCGCGGCAATCCGACATTGCTGGGCGAGCAGGCGAACCAGCGCGCCGTGACCGAGAATTCGGCGCAGGCGCGCAGTGGCTGGCGGCCGACCGTGTCGGTCAACATGGATGCGAATTACCAGCAGGGGCCCTATACCAGCGCCTTCGCGCTGGGGACCTTCACGTCGAATTATGCGGAAGGATATGTCTCGGCCAAGCAGACGCTTTATTCCTTCGGGCATGTCGCCAATCAGGTGCGGGCGGCGGATGCGCGGTCGCGGGCCGAGGGGGAGACCCTGCGCCTGACGGAATCGCAGGTCTTCACCAGTGCCATCAGCGCCTACATGGATGTGCTGCGCGACCGCTATGTGCGGGACGTGCGGCAGGCGGACCTGGAGATGCTGACCCGGCAGGTGCGGCTGATTACCTCGCGCTACACGCTGGGGGGCGCGCCGGGCGAGCAGGTGACGCGTACCGACGTGGAGCAGGCGGAGACGCGGCGGCGCTCGGCCGAGGTCTCGCTGGCGCAGGTGCGGGCCACGCTGGCGGCGTCTGAGGCGAATTTCCGGGCCGTCATCGGGGTCGAGCCGGGGCAACTGGCCATGCCCGACGGGCTGCCCGGCCTGCCGCCCTCGATCGAACTCGCCGTGAGGGAGGCGGTGGCCGCCAATCCGCAACTGGCGCAGATGCGCGAGGTGAAATCGGCGACCGAGGCGGATATCGATACCGCGCGCTCGCAATGGGGGCCGCAGATCCAGGCGCAGGGGCTGTTCGGCACCGTCGGGCCGGCCTCGCCGTTTCGCGGGCATGAATATGCGGAGGAGATCGGCGGCACGGTGTCGCTGGTCCAGCCGCTTTATAACGGCGACCTGTACAATTCGCAGATCCGCCAGGCGCGCGACAAGGACGAGCAGGCGCGCCAGAAGCTGGAACAGGCGCGCCGCGCGGCGTTGCAGGATGTGGTGACCAACTGGCGGGCCGTCGAGAACGGCCAGCAGGCGATCGCGGCCAGCCAGGCGGAGGTGCGGTCGGGCGAGACGACGCTGAAGGGCTACCAGGTCGAATATGGCTATGGGCTGCGCAGCACGACCGACGTGCTGTATGCCGACCAGAACTTGCGGGCGGCGCAGGTGGACCTGGCGACCAGCCGCCACGACACGATCGTGGCGGAGGCGAAATTGCTGGCCTCGATCGGGCGGTTGCAGGCGCGCGACCTGCTGCCGGGCATTCAGCACTACGACAGCGCGACCATGTTGCAGCGCGCGCGGACGCGCGGGTGGGAGCCGCTTCAGGCGCCGATCGCCGCCCTTGACCGGGCGGGCTGGTAGAAATGGCGGGTGCGGGAGGGCTGGCGATGTTTGCATCCGGTTTCGGGATTCTGCCCCGGCGTGGGCTCTATGGCGCGCTCAACCTGCTGGGGTTGGGGCTGGGGGTCGCCGTCTTTCTGACGATGATGCTGATCGTGCGATACGAATACGAGTACGACAGTTACCTGCCCGGTGCGTCGCATATCTATCAGGTCGATGATGATCTGCGCCCGGCGGGGCGGGCGCCCTATGAGAATTCCTGGATCAGCTTCGTGCCGGTTCCGTTCATGAAGCAGGATTTTCCGGAAATCAATCAGGTGCTGCGTATTATCGAGACTCCGATGCCGGTTCGAGCGGGGCCGGTACTGGAGCAGGATATGGTGACGCTGACCGATCGGAATTTCATGTCCGTCTTCGACCTGCCGATGCTGGAGGGCAACAAGGCGACGGCGCTCGATGGCCCTGGCAAGGTCGTGCTGTCGGCGACGATGGCGCGGAAATATTTCGGCACCATCCATGCGATCGGCCGGCGGATGCGGATCGATAATAGCGGCGAGGATGAAATCGTCTCGGCCATCGTCGCCGATCCGCCGCCCAACGCGACCAGTGATTTCGGGATTATCATGGTCTTTCCCAGTGCATGGCTGGAAAAACTGCCGTTTCACAACTGGGGCAGCCAGTGGGGCCATGTGTGGGTGCGGATCGACGATCCCAGGGCGGTGCCGCGTATCGCCGCCGGATTGCGCGGATTTCCGTATCGGCATCCTGCCGGTTGGACGGAAAGCCTGATCCGTTTCGTCTATGGCGATGGCGGATTGACGCTGGTGCCGTTGCACGCCGTGCATTTCCATAATGCAGCCATCGGCGAAGGGGGCGTCAGCCGCCGGCTGATCGATATTCTGGGGTTGGTCGGGCTGGCGGCATTGGCGACCGCGATCGTGAATTACGTCAATCTGGCCACCGCGCGGGCGGCATTGCGGGCGCGTGAGGTTGCGATGCGCAAGGTGCTGGGGGCGACCCGGCGGGCGTTGATCGGGCGCTTCATGGGCGATGCCGTGGCGCTGGTTGCAATGGCGGTCTTGGTGGGGCTGGCGTTGACCGAGCTTTCGTTGCGATGGGTCAACATGCTGGGTGGATGGAATATCGCCTTCGACTGGACCTATGTGCTGCCGGTGTCGGTGCTGATCGTTCTGATCGTGGGGATCGTGGCCGGGATCTATCCCGCGCTGGTCCTGTCGTCGTTTCGTCCGGCCGCCGTGCTGGCCGCCAGCCGGATGCCGGCGGGCGGACGGGTCGAGAGCATGCTGCGCAGCGCGCTGGTGGTGTTGCAGTTCGGGTTTGCGATCGTGCTGGCGGTCTGCACTCTTGTAATGACCGATCAGGCGGCGTTTGTCCGGGTGATGGACCGTGGGATCGCCAAGGACGGCGTGATCGTCATCGATGCACTGGCCGATTCCAGTCTGACGGCGCGGCAGGCGGAGATCGTGCGCCGGTTGGCCGATGTGCCGGGGGTGCGGAGTGCGACACGATCGGACATGTACCCCCACCACACCATCGACAGCAACCTTTGGCGTCGCCCCGGCAGCGACAGGCGGATCTCGGTACGATGGGGCCGCGCCGCGCCGGGATATTTCGAGACGATCGGCGCGAAACTGGTGGCGGGGCGTCTGTTCGACGAGCATCAGGGCAATGATTATCATGCCGGTTCGGAGCAGGAGGGGGCGGGCACCAGCATCGTCATCTCGCGCCTGACGGCGGAACGGTTCGGCTTTGCGTCGCCAGAGGCTGCGGTGGGACAGGAATTGCGGGCGGATGACACCGCGCACAACGATCGCATCATCGGAGTGATCGACGATATCCGGTTTGGCGATGCGCATGATCCGATGAGCCCACTGTTGTATTTCGGGCGGTCGGGGTCATTCGACTATGTGGCGGCGATCATTCGCTATGAGGGCGCGTCCCGGGCCGAGGAGATGGCGCGGCTGCGCTCCGCCTGGGCGCGTATTGCGCCGGATGTTCCGTTCTCGGCTCGGGAGGTGACCGACATCTTCGCCGTCGATTTCCGCGCGGACTGGAGTTACGGCGCGCTGTTTGGCATCGGTTCCGCTGTGGCGATCGGCATTGCGTGTCTGGGCTTGTTCGGCCTGTCATCGTTCAACGTGTCGCGCCGCCAGCACGAAATCGGCGTGCGTAAGGTGCTCGGAGCCGGTCGCCGGCAGATCCTGGCGCTGCTGGTGGGCGAGTTTCTCCGGCCGGTGTTGATCGCGAACCTGATTGCGTGGCCGGTGGCGTGGCTGTTCATGAGCCGGTGGCTGTCGGGGTTCGACCAGCGGATCGCGCTGACGCCGTGGCCGTTCGTGATCGCGGCTGGAGGTGCCGCGCTGATCGCGTTGCTGACCGTGCTTGGGCAGACGGTGAGGGCGGCGGCCAATCCGCCGGCGGAGTCCCTGAGAGCAGGGTAGAGGAGGGCGCATGTTCGACGGGCGGTGGACATGATATGATGCGCGTCGTTCCGTGGGGCCGGTGTGGGAACGGCGGGGCTTTCCGGGCGTCTAGACCGGGTGCGGTTGGGCTGACGCGGCGGCCCGGACGGAGAGGGGAAGCATGCGGACAGTTTTTCCGGTGACGGTTCCACGGTTGGGGGCCGGTTTCCTGGCGTTCCTTTTCCTGTTGCCGGCGGCCGATGCCGCTTTTGCCGACCCGATGCCTTTGCTGCCCGAGGCCGCGACGCCGCCGGTCGTGGCCCCGCCCCCGGCGGGACCTGCGGAGCCGGAGAGCCCGGCGATCGATATTCCGCCCCTGCCGGCGCTCGACGACGCGGCCGCCAGGGGGGAGGCGCGGCATCTGCTGGAGGCCATGCGACACGAGATTCCGCATTTTCAGACGGCGTCGCCCAAGGATGCCGAGCGGTGGGTGGCGCTGGCGCGGGCGCAATTGGCGCGGGCCAATGTCACGATCGACCGGGCGCAGATATTGATGGTGGTGGATCGCAATCCGCATGTGCAGCGGGTCTGCTTCGTGCTGGCGCTGCCGGACGACGATGCCTGGGTGGCGTTGGGCGGCACCCGTGTTTCGACCGGGCAGGCGGGGCGGAAATATTATTATCTGACGCCGACCGGCGTGTTCATCAATTCGCCCGATCGGCTGGGCTATCGGGCCGAGGGCACGCGCAACGAGCATGGGATTCGCGGGTTGGGCGCGCGCGGCATGCGGGTGTGGGACATGGGCTGGCAATGGGCGGTGAAGGGCTGGCGGGCCGATCGGGAGCAGGGGCAGATCCGCCTGGAGATTCACGCGACCGATCCGGATTTCCTGGAGGCGCGGCTGGGGCATCCGGCATCGGAAGGGTGCGTGCGCATTCCGGCGGCGCTGAACCGGTTCATGGACCGGCATGGATTGCTCGACGCGCAATATGAACAGGCGGCCAGTTATGACGGCCGCTTCCGGGCGTTGCTGCCGCGCGACCGGACGCCCTCGCCGGTCGCGGGGGATGCGCTGGTGGTGGTGGATTCCGCGCCGGGCGAAGGCATGACGTGAACGCCGCGGCGTTTGAGAACCGGCTGACGGGAGAGCATGGATGATCGATGGCGCGGGAATGGTGCTGGCGGCCGCGGTCGCATTCGTCGGGACACATTTGGCCCTGTCGCATCCGCTGCGGCGCCCGCTGGTTTCGGTGCTCGGCGAGAAGGCGTTCGCTGGCCTCTATTCGCTCGTGGCCGTCGTTACGCTCGGTGCCCTGGCCTGGGCGTACAGCGCCGCGCCGGCCACCGAACCGGCGTGGGCGGTGGGGGACGGCCTGTGGGGGCTTGCCACCGTGGCGATGCTGGTTGCCTCCATCCTGCTCATGGGCTCGCTGATCGGGAACCCGGCGCTGCCCGGCGCCCGCGTGCAGGTGGCGATGACGCCGGCGCGCGGCGTCTACGGCGTCACCCGGCACCCCATGCTGTGGTCCTTCGCGATCTGGGGCGGGTGCCACATCATGGTGTGGCCGATCACCAAGAACTTCATTCTGTGCGGTGCCATCATCTTCCTCTCGCTGGTGGGGACGGCCATGCAGGATCGGAAGAAAATGCTGCTGGACCCGCTCGGCTGGCCGGCATGGCAGGCGCGTACCAGCGCCCTGCCGTTCCTCGCCATCGCGCAGGGGCGCGCGCGGTTCGGCGGGTTCGGCCCCCATGCCGTCCTTGGCGGCACTGTCGTCTGGCTGGCGGCGACCTGGGCGCATAGTCCGCTGGCCGGGTGGCCGGCTGGTATCTGGCGCTGGCTTGGGTGATTGGCTCCGGTGCTCGTGGCCGGGGTCGCGCGTACCGCGCGCGCCAACGTTCGCTTTGCAAGGAAGCCCGTTTCGCTCATGATCATGTGATGAGACAATGCGGATTGCTTCCTTGCCTTGTTCTGTCGTCGCTGTTCGCGCTGTCGCCGGCCTGGGCTGCGCCGGCAGGTCAACCGGCGGGGCAGGGCGCGCCAACGCCCGGCAGCGTCGCGGCGTCGATCCGGGCGGATGGGGCGGGGCCGGCGCTGGGGGCGCTGGCCGACAACGATATGTTCGATACCGTGACCGACGGGATCGCGGCGGCGGACCCGGCGTGGCTGGCGCTGGTGCCGGCGATGGCGCCGGGACTGGATGCCGATAGCGGGCCGGCGGTTTCGGCGGCGCTGGCCCTGGCGCTGCCGCTGAACCCGCGCCTTGTGCTGCCGCTGCTGGACCCCGGGACGCCGGCGCTGGATCCGGCGCGGGTTTGTGCCCGCCCGTTCATGCATGACGAGGTGCCGGACATGAAAGGCTATGTCCGGCGCACCCGGGCTGCGTTGCGGCAGGTGCGTGAGGGCGGATTGCGCGCCGTGCGGGACCGGTGCCTGGCGGTGATGGGCCGGGCGAAGTCGGTTTCCTGAGCGCCCGGCTGGTGCTGTGCTTAGGGTTGGGCGGGTTTCGCGACCGATTTCCAGGCGCGCAGGGCAGCCAGCGTGCCGCTGATATGGCCCTCGGGGGCCATGGCGCTATAGGCGTAGAGGATATGGCCGTTCGGCGCGATCACGTATGACGTGCGGTTGGCGTAATGCAGCAGCGGCATCTTGGAATCGTAGGAACTGGCGATCTTGCCGGCCGGGTCCGACGCCACGGGAAAGCGGCTGCGGCATTCGCTGACCGAGAAGCGGTCGAGCTTTGCGATATCGTCCATCGATACGCCGATGACCGTGGCGCCCAGCGCCTGGAACTGGTCCATCGCGTCGGCGAAATCATGGGCCTCGATCGTGCAGCCGCGCGTGAAGGCCGCCGGGTAGAAATACAGCACCACCGGACCCTTTTTCAGGGCCTCGGCCAGCGAGAAGCGGAACTGCTTGCCGCCCAGGCTGGCGGGGGCGTCGAACAGCGGCGCGGTGCTGCCCAGAGGCAGGGCCGCCCGCGCGGGCGAGAGCGACGTGACCGCCATGTAGGACAGGGCCATCGCCACGGGCAGCGCCATGCCCAGCCTGGTGGCGCAGCGGAGGATATCGGAGCGGAGCATGGGCGTACCTTTCGACCGGAGGCGCGCGATCAGGACCGCGAGTCAGGGGAAATGATGACGCAATTGTCCGCGCCCGTCGACAGGCGATGGCAGGCTTCGACCGCCGCGTCGTGCGACAGGCCGGTCAGCCGCGCGCGATAGAGCATGCCGTGCGGCGCGTGGACGCCGGCGACCTGCGGGCGAGCGGCGCCCAGCACGCCGGCGGCGCGGCTGCGCGCATGGCCCGCCGCCTGCGTGGCCTGCGAGGCCGAGCCGAAGGCGCCGACCTGGATCGCCCAGTCATGCTGGGCGGGCGCCAGGCTGCCGCGCCGCAGCAGCGGCGCGGGCTCGGCCATTGCCGGGGGGACGAACTGGAAGCCGCGAGCGGCCGGGCGGTGGGACGGGGCGGCGACCGGCGGCGGAGACGCGGAGGCGATGGCGACCGGAGCGGAGGGGAGCGCGGTGGAAGGAGCCACGGCAGAAGGGGCCGGAGCGGACGGGACGCGGGAGGCCCAGGCGGCGCGGACCGCGTCGGCCGAGGTGCCCTGGCCGGCGGGGGCGACGTTTTTCCATGCCGTATAGGCGGGCGCCGGGGCGGGGCCGGAATCGGCCGGGGCCTCGGCGACCTGGATCGGCTGGCTGTCATTATCCTGATGGTCGATGCGGTGGGCCCAGGCCGAACGGACCGAGCGGGTCTGGCTGGAGGTCTGCGCGGAGGCATAGACGCGGCCGCGCGCCACGTCATGGGCCTCGACCATCAGGTCGGCCTGCGAGCGGACATTGGGGGTGATGCCGGCGATCTGCGGCCCGATCGCGGCGACGTAATTGCGCGTCTCGCGCGGCAGCGAGCGGTTGTGCAGCAGGAAATCGTCGAGCCGGCCCGGCCCGGTATTGTACGCGGCCAGGAAGCCGGGGGAGCCGTAGATATCGTACATCTGCCGGATATAGGCGGTGCCGGCCATGATGTTGTCGTGCGGATTGAACGGATCGTCGCCCAGCCCGTATTGGGCCTTTATCTCGTCATAGGTCGGCGGCATGAGCTGCATCAGGCCCATCGCCCCGGGGGCGGAGGTGACGAACTGCCCGTTGCGGTAGAGCTGGCCGCCGGATTCGCGCTGCATGACCGAACGGATCCAGGTATCGGGCACGTCGAAGCGTCGGGAGGCCTCCATGATATAAGGGCCCCACGGATCGTCGGGCGGCCCGGGCGGGGCGTAGTAGGATTTGGCGTGGGCGCGGTATTCCGCGGCTTCCTGCATCACCGGGACCTGCCGGCCGGGGCTGGTGGCGCAGGCGGCCAGCAGGCCGGACAGGCCGACCGCGCCGGCGACGCGCAGGGCGACCCCGGTGCGTGCCGATCGGGGCTGGTCGTCGGCAGGCTCCGCCATGCGCCGGGACGGACGGGTGGAGCGGGCCTGCTTCGGTCGGGTCATCGGGCGGTCATCCCAGGGCAAAGCCAGAAATTCGGTGCCGATTATGGCGAAAATAGGGGCCCGCATCCTTTTTGCGCGTCGGAACGGCCGTCGGCATCGTGATCGCATCCCGGTCCTGTGCGGAGGTTCAGGTCTGAAAGGAGGAATCCAGGCTAAATCCTTACAGAATGACGTACTTCCGCGCAATATGATCGCGCGTGCCGGGCCGATCTCAATTGGTGATCCGGACCTGGATCGTCTGGGTGCGCCGCACGACGTTGATCGCCACTTCCTCATCCACGCGGACCAGGCGCACCGTGACCTTCTCGCCGCCGACCTCCAGGTTGTACAGCGTCATTTCATCGAGAAATTCGGGCAGGCGCGGGCGCTGGAAATGCACCGCCACGGCCGCCGGGTCGAACGTGAGCCCCAGGGTGGACTGGATGAGCGCGGGCAGCGTCGCCGCCGCCCAGGCCTGCGGCGAGCAGGCGACCGGATAGCGCACCGGGCCTTCGGCGCGGTTGCGGGTGAAGCCGCAGAACAGTTCGGGCAGGCGCCGCAGGTCGGTATAGAACGCGGCGTCGAACATGCCGCGGAACAGGCGTTCGGCCTCGTCGCGATAGCCGTGGCGGGCCAGGCCGAGCCCGATCAGGGCATTGTCGTGCGGCCAGACCGAGCCGTTGTGATAGGCCATCGGATTATAGCGGGCCTCGCCCTCGGGGATCGTGCGGATGCCCCAGCCCGAGAAGGAGGAACGGTGCATCAGCCCCGCCACCAGGCGGGGGACGCGGTCCGACGTCGCGATGTCGGTCAGCAGGATGTGGCCCGCGTTCGACGAGCGGACGCGGCAGGGCCTCTTGTCGCCGTCCAGCGCCAGGGCGTAGGTGCCCAGCTCCTCGACCCAGAAATGGGCGTTGAAGGCGACGCGCAGGGCCTCGGCCTGATGGTCCTGCCGGTCGGCATAGGCGGTCTTGCCCAGGCGGCGGCCGATGGTCGCGGCGGCGCGGCGGGCGGCGTAGACATAGGCCTGGACCTCGCACAGCGCGATCGGCCCCTCGGCCAGCGTGCCGTCGGCGTGGAAGATGCTGTCGAAACTGTCCTTCCAGCCCTGGTTGATCAGCCCGTCGGAGTTGCGGCGGCCATATTCGACGAATCCGTCGCCGTCGCGGTCGCCATAGCGGTCGATCCATTCGACCGCGCGTTCGATGTTCGGCCAGATCGTGGTCATCAGCGCCACGTCGCCGGTGCGGTCCAGATACTGGCCCGCCAGCATGACGAACAGCGGCGTGGAATCGATCGAGCCGTAATAATGGCGGAACGGGACCTCGCCCAGCTCGGCCATTTCGCCGTGGCGGACCTCGTGCAGGATCTTGCCCGGCTCGGCGTCGGCGGCGGGGTCCTCGGTGCGGGCCTGGTGGCGGGCCAGGTAGTTGAGCACGCCGCGCGCGATCTCCGGGTCCAGCCACAGGGTCAGCATGGCGGTGATCAGCGCGTCGCGGCCGAAGGCGGTGCTGTACCAGGGCACGCCGGCATAGGGGTAGGGGCCGGTCTTCTTGTCCGTCAGCAGCATGTAGATGTCGCAGACGCAGCGGCGGATGGCCTCGTTGAAGATCTCGTTGGAGGTCGCGATCGCCGCCGCCCGGGACGAGGCCAGGCGCAGCGCTCGCCTGGCCTCGACCGCGCCGCGCAGGAAGCGCCGGTTGGGCTGGGTGTCGTGCTGCTCGGTGGGATCGCACTCGATCTCGTAATGCATCAGCACCCGGTGCCCCGGCGGCAGCTCGAAGCGGAAGGCGGCGTGGCGGGCCGTCAGTTCGGCCGGCGGCGGCCAGAAGCGCAGCAGGGTGGTGCGGCGCCGGTCGTCCAGCCCGTCATAGGACAGCGTGACCTCGGAATCCTCGATTTGCGGCGCGCGTATCGTGCCGCGCCGGGGGCGGGTCGAGCCCCTGGCCTCGAACAGATCGGCGAAATCGGCCAGGAAGCGGATATCGAGAAGGGCGGTATGGGGCTCGACGTCGAAATTGCGGATTTCGACGCGCTCGTAGCAGACGCGGTTCCACAGGAAGCGGGACCGGCGCACATGCAGCAGGTCGTGGTTCATGCGCGTGCCTTCGGGGCCGTCGATATCCGTGTTGGTCAGGTCGACCGACAGCATCACGTTGTTCTCGCGCACCGTCGAGGACAGCAGGATCGGCCGGTTGCCCTGCAAGGTCATCGACAGGCCAGACAGATAGCGCGTGTCGTGGAAATACAGCCCGTCCGCTATGCCGTCGCCGTACAGAATGTCGCCGGTCTGGTCGAAGACGCCGAACATGTCGCCCTGCTTGAGCGTGTGCAGCCGGCGTTCGGAGAGCAGCGATTTCGCGGCGACGGGGAAGCCGTCCATGTCCCCGGCGTGAGTCGGGTTTTCGGCTTGGCTGTCCATGGCGTGAGTCCTTACGCTTGAATCGGTTCTATCTGTGACCCGATGCGCCCGGCGGCGGGGGCGATCAGAGCAGTCTGGTGAATTTCAGCAGCAGCCAGGCGATGACCATGAACAGGAAACAGACGCCGCCGGCCTCCACCGTGCCCAGCGGGCCGCTGGCCAGGAACATGCCGCCGGTATTCATGCCGAAGAACCCGGTCACGAACGTCGCCGGCAGCATCAGGGTCGTCAGGACCGACACCGTGTACAGGCGCCGGTTGGTTTCCTCGGCCTGGCCCGAGGCCACTTCATCCTGTAACGATCGGGCGCGATCCTGCAAGGCCATCAGGTCGTCGAGCGCCGCGTGGATCTGGCGTTGCGAGCGGTCGCGGATATCGTCCTCGGCCCATTCCGGCAGTTCCAGGTCCTCGTTATGGAAGATCCGGTCGACCGGCGAGATCACGCGCCGCAATTCGGTCGAGCGGCGCCGGACCTTGCCGATCAGGCCGGTGATGCGGCCGAGTTCGGTATGCTGGTCGAGCGTCAGCAGCAGGTCTTCGGCGCGGTCGAGCTGGTCGTCGAGCATCGCGATGTTCCGCCGCACGCTGTCGGCGAATTCCAGCAGCGTGCGGTCCACGATCTCGGCCGGGGTGCGCGGCACCTCGTCGCGTTGCAGCCGGCGAAAGGCGGCCCCTAGGGCCGGGACGGGGTGGCGGCGGGTGGTGACCAGCAGGTCGGGCAGCACCGCGAAGCGCCAGGCCGACACGCTGGTATCGTCGTCGGTCATGCCGTCATCGAAGCCGGGAAGCGCGCCGTAGACGATCTCGCCGTCGGCCTCCAGCCTCGTGCCCCTGTCGGTGCCGGCGAGCGTGGCCCGGGCTTCCTCCGGCAGGCAGGCGATCGCCTCGACCCGCGCCCGGCTGGCGGAATGGACCACGTCGTAATGCAGCCAGACCCAGCCGGGCGGCCGTTCGTCGGCGGGAGCGGGTGGCGTGCCGGCGTCGTCGGCACAGGGGGGGAGGCTGGCCAGGTGTTCGGCCACCTGCTGGGGCGAAAGCTGGACCGGCCGCTGTCCGGGAAGGCAGGAGACCGCCCAGACCAGCCCGTCCGCTGCGTCGCTGCGCGGCGTGTCGGCGAGGGACAATTCGGTCTGGGCTATCGTATCGGGCATCGTGATATCCGGGACCGCTCGCAATGCAAGCGCACACTTGGCATGAGAGCCGCCCGGTTGCAATCCCGCAGGCGCGGATGAGGGAAGGCGGGGTCAGCCCGCCGGAGCGGGCGCGCACCAGAAGCCGCGATGGGGTTGCGCGGCCTCGTCCTCCAGCAGGGGGCCCAGGACCGCGACATCATGCTGTCCGCGCGCGAAGACCTCGCGGCAGGGCAGGGAGAAGGTCGGGTTTTCCGGATGCGCGCCGGTCAGGCCCAGCAGGCCGTGTTCGGACAATCCGTATACCACGCGGCGGATATTGGTCCAGTAGACGGCGCCGGCGCACATGCAGCAGGGCTCGGCACTGGTATAGAGCGTGCAGCCGGCCAGCGTCTCGGGCGGCAGCCGCCGTGCGGCCTCGGCCACCGCGCGCAGCTCGGCATGCTGGGTCGGGTCGCCCTCGGGCGGCATGGAATTGTTGATCGCCTGGCTGACGACCCGGCCATCGGCGTCGGCGACCAGGGCCGCGAACGGGTGGCGTCCGGCGGCCCGGGCCTCGGCCGACAGGGCGATCGCCTGGCGCAGCATGGAGAGGTCCTGCGGTGTGGCATCCTGCATCGGTCGGCCCCCCCGGACGAGCGCGAGGCGGAGCAGGTGCCCCGCCCCGCCATGTGGATTATTTCAGGTCGTCGGGGACCTTGCCGCCATTTTCGGCCAGTTTCTGCATGACCTGCCGGTGCAGCCAGATATTCATCGACGCGCTGTCGCTGGTGTCGCCGGTATAATGCAGCTCTCCGGCCAGTTGCTTGCGCGCGGCCAGCGAACTGTCCAGACCCAGCAATTTCATCAGGTCGACGATGGAGTGCTGCCAGTCGAGCGTCTGCGGTGCCTTGGCGGCCAGGGCGGTGAGGATGGCGGCGACATCCACCGGGGCGGACGGCGCGGGTGCCGGGGTGCCTGCCGGAGGCGTCGCTGGGGCGGATGCCGCCCCCGCTGCCGTCGCGGGGGCCTCGGCCGGTGTCGCGGGCGGCGTGGCGCCGGCGTGGCCGAAGATGGTGGACAGGATGGTGCCGAAAATGCTCATGCGGAAACCTGCCTTGCATGTCTGGGCCGCCCGGGCGTGGCCCGGGCGGCGGGTGCGTCCTAGTAGCGGTACAGGTCGTTCTTGAACGGCCCGTTGACAGCAACGCCGATATACTCGGCCTGTTTCTGTGACATCTTCGACAGTTCGGCGCCGACCTTGGCCAGGTGCAGGGCGGCGACCTTCTCGTCGAGATGCTTCGGCAGGGTGTAGACCTTGCGCTCGTACTTGCCCGCGGGAGCGGTCCACAGCTCGATCTGCGCCAGCGTCTGGTTGGTGAAGGACGCCGACATGACGAAGGACGGGTGGCCCGTGGCGTTGCCCAGATTGACCAGGCGCCCCTCGGACAGCAGGATCAGGCGCTTGCCGTCGGGGAACACGACCTCGTCCACCTGCGGCTTGATGTTGTCCCAGGGGTAGTTGCGCAGGGCCTCGATCTGGATCTCGGAATCGAAATGACCGATATTGCAGACGATGGCGCGGTGCTTCATCGCGCGCATGTGGTCGACGGTGATGATGTCGACATTGCCGGTGCAGGTGACGAAGATGTCGCCGCGCGGGGCGGCGGCTTCCATCGTCACGACCTCGTAGCCTTCCATCGCCGCCTGCAAGGCGCAGATCGGGTCGATTTCGGTGACCAGCACGCGGCAGCCGGCGTTGCGCAGCGAAGCGGCCGAGCCCTTGCCGACATCGCCGTAGCCGGCGACCACGGCGACCTTGCCCGCCATCATCACGTCGGTGCCGCGACGGATCGCGTCGACCAGGCTTTCGCGGCAGCCGTACAGATTGTCGAACTTCGACTTGGTGACGCTGTCATTGACGTTGATGGCCGGAACCGCCAGCGTGCCCTTTCGGGCCATTTCCCACAGGCGATGCACGCCCGTCGTCGTTTCCTCGGACAGGCCGCGCACGTCCTTCAGCATGGCGGGATATTTGTCGTGCATCAGGACGGTCAGGTCGCCGCCGTCGTCCAGGATCATGTTCGGCGTCCAGCCGTCGGGCCCGGTGATGGTCTGCTCGATGCACCACCAGAACTCGTCCTCGGTCAGGCCCTTCCAGGCGAAGACCGGCACGCCGGTCGCGGCGATCGCGGCAGCGGCGTGGTCCTGGGTCGAGAAGATGTTGCAGGACGACCAGCGGACCGTGGCGCCCAGGGCGGTCAGCGTCTCGATCAGCACGGCGGTCTGGATCGTCATGTGCAGGCAGCCGGCGATCCGCGCGCCCTTCAGCGGCTGGCTGGCGCCGAATTCCTCGCGCAGGGCCATCAGGCCGGGCATTTCGCCCTCGGCGATCGAAATTTCCTTGCGGCCCCATTCCGCGAGCGCGATGTCGCGTACCTTGTAATCCGTGCTGGCGGTCATGTCTGGTCCCGTTTTGTTGATGCAGAATCCGGACGGGTATAGACGCTCGGGCGGGGGAGGGCTAGCGGCCGGCGGGATCGCGCCGCGCCGTTCAGCCCGGCGCGGCGACGGCTTCGGCCGCGCGGAGCACGCGCAGGAAATTGCCGCCCCAGATCGCCGCGATCTGCTCGCCGTCATATCCGCGCCGTTGCAGTTCCGCCGTCAATGCCGGCGACTGCGCGGCGTTGCGCCAGCCCTCGATGGTGCCGCCGCCGTCGAAATCGGAGGAGATGCCGACATGGCGCACGCCGATCCGCCGCGCGATGTAATCGATATGATCGACATAATCGGCCACGCCGACCGGCCGTTGGGCCCGGATGTCGCGCGGGCACAGGAAGCCATCGACGGCGGTGACGTGGACCACGCCGTCGCAGGCGCGCAGCGCGTCGAGCTGTTCGTCATCGAGGTTGCGCGGGTGGTCGCACAGCGCGCGGGCGTTGGAATGGGAGGCCAGCACCGGGCTGCGCGACAGGCGCACCGCCTGCATCATCGTGCTGCGCGCGGTGTGCGAGACATCGACCAGCAGGCCCAGCCGGTTCATTTCGGCGATCGCCTCGCGCCCCAGGCCGGACAGGCCGCCATGGCGGGATTCGGGGTCGTTCAGCGATGCCATCGGCCGCGCCGAATCCGCCAGTGCGTTGTGGCCGTTATGGGTCAGCGTCATGTAGCGCGCGCCGAGCGCGCGGAACCGCTCCAGCATCGACAGGTCCTCGCCCATCGCGTAGCCGTTCTCGACCGCCGGGATGATGGCGGTGATCCCGGCGTGGAACGCGGCCTCGATCTCCGCCGCCAGGGGGCAGATGCGCGCCGGGGCGCCCTCGACTCCGCGATTGATCGCATCGAGCATCGCCAGCGTCTGGCGGGAGATGGCGGCATGAGCCGCCGGATCGGTGGCGCCCTGTCCGACATAGGCGACCAGGCAGGCCGCGGCGATGCCGCCCCGCCGCAGCTTGGGCAGGTCGACATGGCGGTAGTCGGTGTCCTGCGTGAAATCGCCCCGGTCGGGCCAGGGAATGTCGATATGGGTGTCGACGGTCAATAGGTTGGCGTGCAGTGATTCGGTCGGTGGTTCGGTCATCGTGGGTCAGTCTAGCCGGAAACGCGGCGAGCCGTAAGGGAGCGTGCCCGGAACGCGGCGCGTTCATCCCGCCGGCGCGTTGCGGGCGGTCTGGCTCTCGTGGTCGCCGAGGAGCGTGCCGATGGCTTCGACGAGGGTTTCCCACCGCGCGGCGCGCACTTCATCGCCGGCATCGCGCGCCTGGGCGAGGGAGGTGCGCGCGATCAGCAGGGCCTGGGGACCATGACGCGCCACCAGGTCGACCGCCTCGGCCGGCACCGGTTTGCTCGGGATATGCATCGCCCGGCCTCCTGTCTCCAACGGTTGTCGGATAGCAGGTGGCGCATGCCGGCGATGCCTTCAATCCGATCTCGGCGATGTGATCGCGCGGTGTCGCCGGTTTTGGAAAGGGCGGGACGCGGGAAGGCCCTGTTCGCTCCGGGGGCGGCGACGCCATGCCGGGCGGGGCGGGTCTCGCCGCCCCGGAGGGGAGCTGATATAGGAGCGGACCGCATCCCGTGGGCCGGCGCCCATGCGGATCGACGTCACTGCGTGAAGAGCGGATGCCTTGCCCCAGGAAAATGGATTGTCCGCCCCCAGGACCGTCGTCGTCAGTGGAGCGACGGGAGGAATCGGGCGATTTCTCTGTCACCAGCTTCGGCGCCAGGGCTATCGGATCGTCATCCTGACGCGTCGGGCGGATGGGGCGCCCGACATCGCGGCCGACCGGGTGGTGACGTGCGACCTGATGGACGGACGGTCCATCGCGGCGGCGGGCAAGGCGATTCGCGAGGTGTGTCCGAGGGTGGACCTGTTCATTGCCTGTGCCGGCGCGATCGTTCCGCAATCCGCCGGCGCGCTGGACGGGGAGGATGTGCGGCGGCAGGTCGAGACCAACCTTACGGGCGTGATCCTGCTGACGCATGAACTCTTGCCCGATATTCCGGCCGGGGGGCGGATCCTGTTCGTCAATTCCATGGCGGGCGTCTTTCCGCTGGCCGGCAGCGCCGTCTATACCGCGTCGAAATTCGGCCTGCGCGGATTCGCCCGGGCCCTGGCGCTGGAACTGAGGCCGAGGCGCATCCATGTCGCATCGGTGTTTCCCGGCAGCGTCGAGACGTCCATGTTCCGCGATGAGATGGAGCAGGGCGGGTCCGTCCTGAATTTCATGGCCTGGCCGCAGGCGCCCGAGCGGGCGGCCGCGTGGATCCTGAAGGCGGCGGAGGGACGGAGGGAGGAGTATTTTCCCTCGTGCATCGACCGGGTCTTTCCCGGCCTGTTCCTGTCGTGCCCGGCTTTCCTGCGCCTGTGCCTGCCGTTCATGATGGTCTGGTCGCGCCTGACCAGGTGGTGCTATCTGCGGCGGCGGGCCCGCGGCTAGGGCTTCGGCTTCAGTTTTCCGGGGTCGGCAGGACCTGCACCCGCACGGCGTGGCCGCCGCGGTCGTAATAGAAGATCGCGTTGCCCCTGCGTTCGGCGTAGCCGTCCGGCGTGCCCTGCGGCGTCCAGAACAGCAGGCGGTCGGCGTCGGATTGCTCGATGACCTTGTCGCCGGCCGGACGATAGAGGAACTGGCTGAAGTCCTTGCGGGCGCTGGGCACCGGCGGACGGGCGGCCAACTGGTGCATCGTCGGGCCCTTGGGACCGTCATCCTCCTGCGCCAGTGCCGGCGCCGACATGGCGGCCAGGCCGAGGGATACCGCCAGAATACGCAGTGCCCTGTCCCGCATGACCGTATCCTCCTTCGTCCGATGGTCCGATCCGCGGGAACATCCTCCGTTTTGCCCTTCGGCGCAACCGGGCATGGCCGGGCGCCGCTACTGGAAGGGCAGGTAGCGGAAATCGAAGAAGATCTGGCTGATGCCGGTCGCGGGCGCGCCGCCGATGGCGCGCCAGGTCTGCACGCGCGAATAGGCGAGCTGGGTCCCGACCTCCAGCGTGCCGTAGCGGCCCCTGAGGAAGCGCCACCATGCGCCGACCGTGAATTCCTGCACCGAGCGGATGCTGGCCGTGCAGGCCAGCGGCGACATTTCGACCGCGCACCCCGCGTTGGAGGAGAGCGGATTGCCGTAGCCGTAGGCCGCGCCGCCGGAGGAGAAATAGTCGCGGCCCGACCTTTGCATGCCGTAATAGCCATAGAGGTCGATCTGCTGGGTCGGGTGGGCGATGAGGCCCGCCGTCGCCTGCGCATCGGGCAGCGGCTTCGGCTTGCCCTGCCGCGACAGGGTGACGTCGGGCAGCAGCACCGATCCGTAGCGGCCGATCCCGACGCCGGCCAGGCCGGCCAGGTGGATTTCCAGCGTGTGCGGGATGATCGGCAGCACCGCCGACGCGCCGCCGCCGCCCGCGATCGCCGTATTGTTATGGCCGGCGCCGTTCGCGAACACGCGGTCATGGGGGAAGCGGACCACGCCTTCGGCCTCGTAATGGCCCCAGGACGGGTCCCACGCGACCTTGCCGATGACGTCGGGCGCGATTTCGTCGGAATAATTGGTGGTGAATTCGGTCAGGCCCGTGCCGTTGGACCCGATGGTGGCCGTGCCGCCGCCGGGCAGCGGGACCGAGCCGTTATTGTTGGTGAAGCCCGTGGTGTCGTAGAGCGTCGCCGGATTTTCGATCGACAGGCCGAACCAGAGCCGGTGGTGCAGCATCTCATGGACGTAGCGGGCCTGCCATTGGCGGGTCCAGGTCTGGCCGGCCAGCATGGAGGATTCGATGGTTTCCGGCAGGCTTTCCTGGCGCGCGATGATGCCGGCCCGGCCGGGGGTGAGCAGGCTCCAGGCCTGGCCGACCAGCAGGTGATCGCCGTCGCGTGTGTCGTCATAGCCCAGATAGGCCTGGCGCAGGCGCGGCACGTAGGCATTGCTCTCGTACGGGTTGGTCGTTTCCGCGCCCGCGCCGAAATCGGTTTCGACGAAACCCGAGAGGGTGGTGTGCGAATCGATATTGCCCCGGGCCAGGATCGAGAAGCGGCTGTAGCGCGGGCTGCCCTCGAAATTGTTCTGGTGGTAATTGCCGCTCTGCGGAAAGGGCAGGGCCTGCCAGTAATTGAACGTACCCGACGCGACATGGCGGTTTTCCAGCACCGCCGACGTGTCGAAATAGCCGCCAAGGATCACCGTGAGGGGGCCGACATGGAACACGCCGTGGTCGCCCAGCGCGCCGGCGGCCTGCGCGCCCGCGCTGCCGCGGGAATGGGGACCGACATTGTTCTCGGCGACGCGGTTGACCAGGTCCTCGTCCCGCTGGCCGATGACGGCGGCGTAGGTCGGGGTGTCGCCGCCGATCGTGGGGGGCGGGACGTCGCTGGGCAGGCGGGCCGGATGGATGGGGGGCGGAGGGGCGGCGGCGTTGCGGGCCAGGGTCGCGGGTTGCGCCGTGCCGCGCGGGGCGGCGGGACGGGAGCCGAACACGCGCGCCCGGTGCTGCGCCAGTTCGCGGCGCATCGCCGCCAGGTCTTTCTGGAGTTCGACCTGCTGTTCCTGGATGCGGGCGATCTGGCTTTCCATCGCCTCGATCGCCTCGGCCTCGTCCGCTGCCTGGCCGTGGGCCTGGGCTCGGGCGGCGGCCGGGAGCAGCATGGAACAGCAGAGCAGGAGCAGCCTCAGGCCGCGCGGCATCGAAGGGAAGGGCTCGGGCATTCGGGACAGTCGCATGGGAGACGATGACATTCTAAAATTATGTCAAAACATTTCCTGGATAAGGTAAATAATATTTTCTTGTCTTTTGTGTAATTTGTAATAAAAATTATAATACATATGTATTTATCGAATAAATTTTCATCTATTGGCGCATGTTCTGCACGATCGTCCTGTCGGGATGCCGGGGCATGCCGGAAGGGAGTCCGAAACGATGGCGAAACTGATCCATTCCATGATCCGGGTGCGGGACGAGGCGGCGTCGCTGGCGTTCTATGAGCGTGCCTTCGGCCTTGCGGTCGCGGACCGGCTGGTGTTCGACGGTTTCACCCTGATCTATCTGTCCAACGCCGAGCAGGCGTTCGAACTGGAATTGACGGTCAACCATGATCGCGACCGGCCTTACGACCTGGGGGACGGGTATGGGCACCTGGCGGTGTCGGTCGCGGATATCGATGCCGAGCATGCCCGTTTTGCCAGCGAGGGGCTGTCGCCGCAGCCGGTGAAGCAACTGGCGGTGGGGGGGCGGGTGGTTGGCCGCTTCTTTTTCGTGGTCGATCCCGACGGGTACCGGATCGAAGTGCTGCAACGCGGGGCGCCCGGTCGTTTTCTTTGATATCGGCGGGGCGCGTGGCCTATAAGGCGCGCATGATGATCCCCTTCAGCAAGATGCACGGGCTGGGCAACGATTTCGTCGTGGTGGACGAGCGTGTGGAACGCCACGGGCTGACGCCGGCGCGCATTGCCGCCCTGGCCGACCGTCATCGCGGAATCGGGTGCGACCAGTTTGTGGTGCTGCGCCCGGCCTGCCAGGCGGGGGCGGATGTGTTCGTCCGGTTTTTCAATGCCGATGGCAGCGAGTCCGGCGCCTGCGGCAATGCGTCGCGCTGTGTGGCCGATCTGCTGTGGCGTGGCGAGGGGCGGCGGCGGAGCGTGTTGCAGACCCGGGCCGGGCTGCTGCCGGCCTCGGTCGATGGGGAGACCGGGCTGGTGACGGTCGATATGGGGCCGCCGGCTCTGGCATGGCGCGACGTGCCGCTGGCGGAGCCGGCCGATACCCTGCATTTGCCGCTGGCGGGCGATCCGGCGGCGGCGTCGATGGGCAATCCGCATGTCACCTTCTTCCTGGCCGACCTGCTGGACCTCGACCCGGTGGTGGCGGGGCCGTTGCTGGAACATGATCCGCTGTTTCCCGAGCGGGCCAATATCGGGTTCGCGCAGGTCCTGTCCCGCGCGGCCATGCGGCTGCGGGTGTGGGAGCGGGGCAGCGGGCTGACGCTCGCCTGTGGCTCGGGCGCCTGCGCGGCGGCCGTCAATGCCGTGCGGCGCGGGCTGGTCGAGCGTACCTGCCGGGTGGAGATGGATGGCGGGGCCTTGTCGATCACCTGGCGGGACGGGGACGGGCACGTGCTGATGACCGGGCCGGCGACCACCAGTTTCGTCGGGTCCTTCGATCCCGAGATCTATCCGTCATGAGCGGGGCGCCCGAGATCCTGACCTTCGGCTGCCGGCTGAACACGTATGAGAGCGAGGTGATGCGTGGCCATGCGGCGGGGCTGGACGATGTGATCATCGTCAATACCTGCGCCGTGACCGCCGAGGCCGAGCGCCAGGCGCGGCAGGCGATCCGCCGCGCGCATCGCGACCGGCCGGAGGCGCGGATCGTCGTGACCGGCTGCGCGGCGCAGATCGACCCGGCGCGCTGGGAGGCGCTGCCCGGCGTGGCCCGCGTGCTGGGCAATCGCGAGAAGCTGGACGCCGCGAGCTGGACGCCCGTGGCGCTGGGCGAGGGGCGCGCGGTATCGGACATCATGGCGGCGACCGAGACGGTACCGCATCTGGTGACGGAATTCGCCGGCCGTACCCGTGCCTTCGTCGAGGTGCAGCAGGGGTGCGACCATCGCTGCACCTTCTGCATCATCCCGTTCGGGCGGGGGCCGTCGCGGTCGGTGCCGGTGGGCGTGGTGGTGGAACAGGTGCGCGCGCTGGTGGCCGCGGGCTATCGCGAGGTGGTGCTGACGGGGGTGGACATTACCTCGTGGGGCGGGGACCTGCCGGGGCGGCCCGCCCTGGGGCAGCTTTGCCGCCGGCTGCTGGCGCTGGTGCCGGAGCTGGAGCGGCTGCGCCTGTCGTCGGTCGATCCGGTGGAGATCGACGAGGATCTGTGGCGGCTGCTGGAAGGCGAGCCGCGATTCATGCCTTATCTGCATCTGTCGCTCCAGGCCGGGTCGGACATGGTGTTGAAGCGGATGAAGCGGCGGCATCTGGTGGCCGACGTGGCGGGCGTGATCGCGCGGGCCCGTGCCTGCCGGCCCGAGCTGGGCATCGGGGCCGATGTGATCGCGGGCTTTCCGACCGAAAGCGACGAACTGTTCGACGAGACGCTGGCGTTCGTGCGGGGGCAGGGGCTGCCTTATCTGCATGTGTTTCCCTACAGCGAGCGGCCGGGGACGCCGGCGGCGCGGATGCCCGCCGTGCCCGTGCCGGTGCGGCGCGAGCGCGCGGCGCGGCTGCGGGCGGCGGGACGGGAGGCGGCGGGGGCCTATCATGGCGGGTTGCTGGGGCGCACGCTGAACGTGCTGCTGGAAACCGCGACCAGTGGGCATTCGGAGGAATTCGCGCCGGTTCGGCTGGCGGCGGGCGAGTCCGAAGCAGGGCGCATCGTGGCCGTGCGGGCGACGGCGGTTGACGAAAACGGTCTGGTGGCGGACATCCTCTGACATGGCACTTGGCTTCTTTTCCCGCCTGAAGGCGGGCCTGTCCCGATCGACCCAGAAACTGGGTGGCGGGATCGCCGCGGTCTTTACCCGCCGCAAGCTGGACGACGCCGCGCTGGAGGAACTGGAGGATCTGCTGATCGCGGCGGATCTCGGCCCCAATGTCGCGGCGCGGGTGATCGAGTCCTTCCGGCGTTCGCGATTTGGCACCGAAGTCACCGACGAGGAGATCCGCACCGCGCTGGCGGCGGAAATCGCCCAGGTGCTGGAGCCGGTGGCGCTGCCGTTCGTGCCCGATCCGGCCCTGAAGCCGCATGTGGTGCTGGTGGTCGGCGTGAATGGCAACGGCAAGACCACGACCATCGGCAAGATGGCGCGCTTCTATGGCGAGCAGGGGCTGAAGGTGATGATGGTGGCCGGCGATACGTTCCGTGCCGCCGCCGTCGAGCAGTTGGAGATCTGGGGCCAGCGGGTGGGAGCGCCGGTGATTGCAGGGCCGCCGAATGCAGATGCCGCCGGGCTGGCGTTCGACGCGCTGAAGCGCGCGCGGGCCGAGGGGGCGGACCTGCTGCTGATCGATACCGCCGGGCGACTGCACAACAAGGGCGCGCTGATGGAGGAACTGGCCAAGATCATCCGCGTGATGTGCAAGTTCGACGAGACCGCGCCGCATTCGGTGCTGCTGGTGCTGGATGCGACCACCGGGCAGAACGCGATCGAGCAGGTGCGGGTGTTCAAGGAACTGGTGAACGTGACCGGGCTGATCGTGACCAAGCTGGATGGTTCGGCGCGGGGCGGGATCGTGGTGGCGCTGGCCGATACGTTCGGGCTGCCGGTGCATGCGGTGGGGGTGGGCGAGCAGGCGGAGGACCTGCGGCCGTTCTCGGCCGAGGCGTTCGCCAACGGGCTGGTCGGGCCGGCGATCGCGCTGTCGTCGGGCGAGGCGGAGAAGAAGGAAGGCGAGGGCGACCCGGCCTGATACCGGATCGCCGCCCGCGCGTCAGAGCGGGAGAATCCGCCCGGACAGTTCGCCCAGCGCCTGGATGCCGGGCAGGGTCTTGCCTTCCAGCCATTCCAGGAAAGCGCCGCCGGCGGTCGAGGTGTAGGACATCTCGTCCGCCACGCCCGCGTGGCGCAGGGCCGAGACCGTGTCGCCGCCGCCGGCAACGCTGGTCAACTGGCCGGCCTGGGTGCGCCGCGCGACCTCGGCCGCGACCAGGTTGGTGGCGGTGTCGAACGGGTGGAGTTCGAACGCGCCCAGCGGGCCGTTCCAGACCAGCGTCTTCAGCCCCACGATCTTTTCCGTCAGCAGGCGCACCGTTTCCGGCCCCGCGTCCAGGATCATCGCGTCGGCGGGGACGGCGTCGACCGGCACCGTCTTCGTCGGCGGGTCGGCGCGGAATTCCGTGGCCGTCACCGCGTCGACGGGCAGGACGATCTGGCAGTTGCGGCTCGCCGCCTGTTCCATGATGGCGCGGGCGGTGTCGTGCATGTCGGCTTCCTGCAACGACTTGCCGACGGCGACGCCCTTGGCCGCCAGGAAGGTGTTGGCCATCGCGCCGCCGATGATCAGGACGTCGACCTTGTCCAGCAGGTTGCCGATCAGGTCGAGCTTGGTCGAGATCTTGGCGCCGCCGACGATCGCGCCGACCGGGTGGACCGGATTTTCCAGCGCGATGTTCAGGGCGTTGAGTTCCGCCTCCATCAGCCGGCCGGCGAAGGACGGCAGGAAGCGGGCCACGCCCTCGGTCGAGGCGTGGGCGCGATGGGCGGCGGAGAACGCGTCGTTGACGTAATCGTCGGCCAGCGCGGCCAGCGCCTGGGACAGGTCGGGGTCGTTCTTTTCCTCGCCCGGGTGGAAGCGGGTGTTTTCCAGCACCAGCACGTCACCGTCCTGGAGGCTGGCGACCGCCTGCTCGGCCACCGGGCCGATGCAATCCTCGGCGAAGCGCACCGGGTGGCCCAGGGCGGCGGCCAGGGCGGCGGCGATCGGTTCCAGCGACATGGACGGCACGCGCTGGCCCTTGGGGCGGTCGAAATGGCTGACCACGATCACCCGCGCGCCCTTGTCGGCCAGTTCGCGGATGGTGGGCGCCAGGCGCTCGATCCGGGTGAGGTCCGTGATCTGGCCGTCGCGCACCGGCACGTTCAGATCGGCGCGCAGGAGTACCTTGCGCCCCTTGGGCTGCAAGGCGTCCAGCGTCTTGAAGGACAGCCTGGCCATCAGAGCGCGCCGAAGACAGCGGCCGTATCGGACATGCGGTTCGAGAAGCCCCATTCATTGTCGTACCAGCTACAGATCCGAACCAGCTTGCCGCCGTCGATCAGCGCCGTCTCGGTCGCGTCGAAGGTCGAGGAGGCGATGGAGTGGTTGAAGTCGGAACTGACCAGCGGCGCGGTGTTGTAGGCCAGGATGCCCTTGAGCGGGCCCTCGGACGCCGCCTTCAGCATCGCCTCGTTGACCGCTGCGACCGAGGCCGGGATGCGGGTGGGCACGAAATCCAGCGAGACCAGCGAGACGTTGGGGGTCGGGACGCGGATGGCCGTGCCGTCCAGCTTGCCCTTGAGGTGCGGCAGCACCAGGCCGACCGCGCGGGCGGCGCCGGTCGAGGTCGGGATGATGTTCATCGCCGCCGCGCGGGCGCGGCGCGGGTCGCCATGCAGCGTGTCCACCGTGCGCTGGTCGCCGGTATAGGAATGGATGGTGACCATGTAGCCGCGCTCGATGCCGAACGTCTCGTCCAGCACCTTGGCGACCGGCGCCAGGCAGTTGGTGGTGCAGGAGGCGTTGGAGATCACGGTCATGTCGCTGGTCAGCGTGCCCTGGTTCACGCCGTAGACGATGGTGGCGTCGACATGGCTGGCGGGCGCCGAGATGATGACCTTGCGCGCGCCGGCCTCGATCAGGTGGGCGGCCTTTTCCTTGTTGGTGAAGCGGCCGGTGCATTCCATCGCCACGTCCACGCCTTCGAACGGCACCTTGGTCGGGTTGGCTTCGGCCGAGACGGCGATGGGCGCGTAGGTCCGGCCGTTGGCCGTGATCACGATATTGTTGCCTTCAACGCGGACTTCGCCGGGGAAACGGCCGTGGATGCTGTCGTAGGTCAGCAGGTGGGCGTTGTCGGCGACGCTGCCCAGGTCGTTGATCGCCACGGGCACGACGTCGGTGCGTCCGCTTTCGATGATGCCGCGCAGGACGAGGCGACCGATGCGCCCGAAACCGTTGATTGCGACTTTGACAGCCATTCTGTTTCTCTCCCGATATCAGCCTCTCGGTCGAAGGATCGACCAGGCTACGTGATGCCTCCGGCAGCGGATCGTGCGCGATGACCATCCGCTTTCTGCCCCGAAGGCGATTGAAAGTCACGTCCCGTCTCATTGACAAGGCGGATCGCGGTTTCGTGTACGCGTTCGGCCGTTATGCCCAGCCGGCGGTACAGTTCGTGCGACGGCGCGGCCTCGCAGAACGTCTCCATGCCGATGAAGGTGCCGCGCGGGCCGAGCCACCGGTCCCAGCCGAAGCCCGACGCGGCCTCGATCCCGATGCGCGGGGCATCGCCCAGCACCTGGTCGCGATAGGCGGCATCCTGGCCGGCGAACAGTTCCCAGCAGGGCAGCGACACCAGGGCGGCGCCGATTCCGTCGCGGGCCAGGAGAAGCTGCGCCTGCCGCGCGATTCCGATTTCGCTGCCGGTGGCGATCAGCGTGACCTGGCGCTGGCCGCGGGCTTCCTCCATCACATAGCCGCCGCGGGCGCTGCCGTCGCGTGGCCGGTAGGGGCGCAGGCCCGGGGCGGGGACGCCGGAGGCCATCGGCGACAGCGCGATCAGGCTGGGGCCGTCGGCGCGGCGGAGGGCGAGTTCCCAGCATTCCATCGTCTCGCGCCGGTCGGCGGGGCGGAAGACCAGGACGTTGGGCATGGCGCGCAGGCTGGCCAACTGTTCGACCGGCAGCCAGCCCGCGCCGTCCTCGCTGAGGGCCAGTCCATCGTCGGTCAGCAGGTAGATCACCTGCCGGCGCATCATCGCCGCGAAGCGCAGGGCGGGGCGCATGCGGTCGATGGCGACGAAGGTGATGGCGCCGCAGGGCACCAGCCCGCCATGCACCGCGATCCCGTTCAGCAGCGCCGCCAGGCCGTGGACCAGCGTGCCGCAATCGGGCAGCGCCTGGTCGGCCGGCATCGCCTCGGTCCGCTCGCGCCCGCGCCGGGAGGACAGGCAGAGCATTTCCGGCAGCAGGTCGCGCAGGATCTCCAGCCCCTGGCGCCCGTAGCCCAGCGTGGTGTCGGGGCCGGATGCGGGCAGGATCGCGGGCATCGCGGACATGTGCCATGTGCGCCGCCAGTCCTCGCGCCAGAATGGGGGGAGGCGGCGGGTGGCGACGCGTTCGAATTCTCCGCGATACCGGTGCTTGACCAGCCGGCGCAGCCACGACCGCCGGGCCGAGGCGCCGCGGCGGGCGGCGCCGGCCCACAGCAGCGTCGAATGGTCGGGTTCCGGGCCGGCGCCGGGCGAGGCGGGTGGGCGCGGGGCCGGGCGCAGGGTGACGGAGCAGGCGAGGATGGAGGGCTTGCGCGAGCGCAGCGCCGCCGACAGCGCGGCCTGCACCGCGTCGTGGTCGTCGGCATCGACCTTGCGGACCATCCAGCCGGTCGCGGCGTAGCGGGCCAGCGTGTCCTCGGCCTCGTCTTCCTCGTGCGGTGCGATTTCGAACAGGACGGTGAGGCGGTCCAGGCGCATCCGCGCGGCCAGGGAAGAGGCCTCCATCGCCACGCCGGTCGCCAGTTCGGTGCCGCAGGACAGGGCCCAGACCCGGTGATTGACGATCGAGCGACCGAAGCGCGCCGCGAGCTGCCGCTCGGCCAGCGCCATGCCGATCGCGGCCCCCACCCCCTGGCCGCTGGGGCCGAAGGCCATTTCCACCGCCGGATGGACGCCATATTCGACCGTCGGGCCGTCGGGGGCCGGCGTCTGGCCGGCCAGGCGCATCAGCGCGTCCAGCAGCGGCCGGTGCCGCGTGGACGAGACGACGAAGCGATCGCGGTCGGGCCAGTCGGGGCTGGCGGGATCGAAGCGGAGGAACTGATTCCACAGGACGCAGGCGGGGACCGCCATCGCCCCGGCCTGCGCCGCGTCGGCCGGATCGTCCAGCCGGAGCGCGACATGGGCGCGGACCGCGTCGCGCAGGGCGTGGATCGTCTCCCGCGTCGCCGGCTCGACCGGGGGCGGCGCGTCCAGCTCGGTGGCGGGGGCGGTCGGCGCGCGGGACATGGGGCGGGCGTCCTGAAATCCGGGCGGTCGCGCCCGCAGGGAGCGCGCCGCCGGAGAAAACGATCTACAGTCGGCTATAGGATCGTGCCGCCCGCTCCGCAAGCATGACGCGATCGGTCGGCGGTTTCGGCCGGGTACTCTTGCTCCGTATCGTGGATGCTGTAACCGTGGCCGCCCATGTTTCATCGCATTCGCACCGCTCCGATCCTGATGGCCGTGTCCGCCCTGTGCATGGGCGGGCTGGCGGCCTGCGACCTGGTGGACCAGCGGACCTTCGACGCGCGGGCCAGCCGGCCGCCGGTGCCGCATTATCCCCCCAGGCCGCCCGCGCCGCGCCCGGTGCCGCCGCTGGTCGATATCCGTGCCGGCACGCCGGACAGCCAGTGGCGGCCGGTGCTGGCCGGCGCGGTCACGCGGGCGCTGGCGCGCAAGCCGAACGTGCTGTTCACCGTGCGGGTGCTGGTTCCGGCCGGGCCGACGCCGGAGCGGGAGGCCGAAGCGATGCGGCGCGCGGTGGCCACGGACGGCCAGGCGGTGGCGGCCGCGATCGTCGCCGCCGGCGCGCGGCCGGAACAGGTGGAAATGGCGGCCATGTCGGATTCGACGATGACCATCGGCGCCGTCCGGGTGTATGTGCGATGAAACAGGATCGTGGTTCGCCTGATGGCGGCGGACCCACCGTAGCGGCGGCGGCCGTGCGGGCCGCCCGGCCCGTGACGGCGTCACGGGAGAATGACAGCGTGCCCAGTATCGATGTGGATCGGCATCCTTTCTATCGCTTCTGCCGGGAGTCTCTGGACGGGATCCGGGCGCAGGGACGATACCGCCGCTTCACGCCGCTGGCGCGCCAGGCCGATCGCTATCCCGTCTATGACCATGTGACCGCGCCTGCCGCCGAGCCGCCCGTGGGGCGCGAGGTGGTGGTGTGGTCGGCCAACGATTATCTGGGCATGGGCGTGGAGCCGGCGGTGGCCGAGGCCGCGATCGCCGCGATCCGCGAGCATGGGGCCGGGGCCGGCGGCACGCGCAACATCGCCGGCACCAGCCCGCTGCACGCGGAACTGGAAGCCGAACTGGCCGACCTGCATGGCAAGGAGGCTGGGCTGCTGTTCGTATCCGGCTATGTCTCGAACCAGGCCAGCCTGCAGACCATCCTGACCAGCATGCCGGGATGGATCTGCTTTTCCGACCGGCAGAACCATGCCTCGATGATCGCCGGGATCAAGGGAGCGCGCGGGGCGTCCTGCGTCATCTACGAACATAACGACCTGGCGGATCTGGAGGCCAAGCTGGCCGCCGCGCCCGGGGACGCGCCCAAGCTGGTGGCGTTCGAGAGCGTGTATTCGATGGATGGCGATATTTCGGATATCGGCGCCACCTGTGCCCTGGCGCGCAAATACGGCGCCCTGACCTATCTGGACGAGGTGCATGCCGTGGGGCTGTACGGCGCGGAAGGCGGCGGCGTGGCCGAGCGTGACGGCGTGGCCGACCAGGTGGACATTATCGAGGGCACCCTGGCCAAGGGGTTCGGTGTCCATGGCGGGTATGTCGCCGGGTCGGCGGAACTGGTCGATTACCTGCGCTGCGCGGCATCGGGCTTCATCTTCACCACCGCGCTGCCGCCGTCGGTGGTGGCGGCGGCCCTGGCCAGCGTGCGCATGGTGCGGCGCGAGGGATGGCGCCGCGAGAAGATGTTCGAGCGGGTGGCGACGTTCCGCGCCAAGCTGACCGAGGCGGGTATCCCGTTCATGCCCACGCCCAGTCATATCGTGCCGATCCCGGTCGGGGATGCCGATCGCTGCAACGAGATCAGCCGCCGCCTGCTGGCGGATTTCGGGCTCTATGCCACTCCGATCAATTATCCCACCGTGGCGCGCGGGACCGAGCGGCTGCGCCTGACGCCCGGGCCGCACCATACGGACGAGATGATGGACGACATGGTCTCGGCCCTGGGGACGCTGCTGCGGATCAACGCGCGCCACGCGGGCGAGGCGGCCTGACCGTGCCGGGCGCGGGTCAGAGGCCGAGGAAGCGCCGGGTGTCCGGGTCGATCGGGATGCCTTCGGCGGCGCGGCGACGGGCCGTGGCCCATTCGCGGTCGCCGGGTGCCATGACCGGATGGTCGGTGTCGGCCGGCGGGACGGCGCGGAGCTGGCGCAGGTAATCCGTCATCGCCCGGTCGTAGGCGGCGCGGCCCACGAAGCGCGCCGGGTCGATCGCCAGGCAGAATTGCCCAACATTGCGGGCCGTCGTCCGGTCGTCGGTGTCGGTCATCGGGATCATGTCCGGGTCGGGCGTGGCGCCGGTCAGCACCGCCGAGAGGATCGTGACCAGTCCGGCCAGCGCCGCGCCCTTGAAGCCGTATTCCGCGCCGCCCAGGGGCAGCAGCATATGGGCGGCGTGCGCGCTGGTGGTCTCGTGCCCCCGCGCGTCGGCGGCCACGCCGGGCGGCAGGGGGCGGTCCAGCGCGCGGTAGAGGCGCACCCGGTTGAAGGGGATGGACGAGGTCGCGATATCGAGCAGCCAGGGCGGCTGGCCGGCGACCGGGGCGGCCATGGCGATCGGGTTGGTGCCGTGGAAGGGCAGGCTGCCGCCGAACAGCGTGACGTTGGCATCGGAATTGCTGGTGACGATGCCGACCATGCCGGCTTCGGCGGCCTTCAGCGCGTAGGCGCCGGCCGCGCCGCAATGCGACGAGCGGACGATCCCGACCGCGCCGATCCCGGTTTCGGCCGTGAGGTCGAGGGCGAGGGCCATGGCCCGATCGCAGGCGTAATGGCCGAGCCCGTCATCGGCGTCGAGCATCGCGGTGGCGGGGGCGGTGCGCCGGATCGTCAGGGTGGGGGTGCCGTTCAGCCGGCCCTGGCGCAGCATGGCGGCGTAATGCGCGGCCAGCCGGACGCCGTGGCTGTCGATGCCGGTTCGCGAGGCGTGCATCAGCGCGTCGGTCGTGGCGGCCGCCGAGTCCGGCGAGGCGCCGGCGGCCAGCAGGGCGGCGGTGACGCGCGATGCCAGCGTCGCGGGGTCGGCGAGGATGGTGTTCGTCATGATTGCTTCAGGACCTCGGCGGCGCGGTTGCGGTCCAGCTTGCCTTCCCACGCGCCGATGACGACCGGGGCCACGCAGTTGCCGGCCAGGTTGCCCACCGCGCGGGCGATGCCGATGAACCAGTCGACCGCCAGCAGCATCACCAGGCTGGCGACGGGGATCGAGGGAATGGCGGACAGGGTGGCGGCCAGCACCACGATGGCGATGCCGGGCACGCCGTGCGCGCCCTTGGAGGTGACGAGCGCGGTTGCCAGCATGATCAGGACCTGCCACGCGCTCAGCACCGTGCCCGTCGCCTGGGCGAGGAAGATGACGGCGAGGCCCAGATAGATCGACAGGGCGTCGAGGTTGAAGGAATAGCCGGCCGGGACCACCAGCCCGACCACCTGGCGGTCCACGCCGAGCTGCTCCAGCTTGGCCATGATGCTGGGCAGCACGGCGTCCGACGCCGTGGTGGCGAAGGTGATTGCGAACTCGGTGCGGAAATAGCGGAAGAAGCGGATCGGGCTGACGCCCGACAGGCGCAGGCAGAGGCCGAGGCCACCGATGATGAACAGGCCGATCGCCACGAAATACAGCACGACGAAGGCGGCGAGGTGCCCGATCGCACCGAGGCCGTAGCGCGCGGTGGTGGTGGCCATGGCGCCGAAGACGCCCAGCGGCGCCAGCGCGATGATGAAGCGCATCATGCGCGAGAACAGGGCGGACAGGGCGTCGATCAGGCGGACGATCGGCGCGCCGGCTTCGCCGATCTGGCTGAGGCAGCAGCCGAACAGGATGGCGAAGAACAGGATCTGCAACACGTTGCCCTGCGCGAACGCGTCGGCGGGGGTGTGGGGGATCAGCCCCAGCGCGAACTCCGTGACGCCGCCCTCGTGCATGACGTGGGCGTTGCGGGCGTAGGACGAGATCATGCGGGTGTCGTCGGCCGTGGGGGTGAACACGATGCCCCGGCCGGGCTGGAGGAGCAGCGCGATGCCGACGGCGGCGAGGAGGGCCAGGGTGGTCATCGCCTCGAAATAGAGGAGCGCCTTGGCCCCCAGTCGCCCGACCGTGCGCAGGGAGCCGGCGCCGACGATGCCGGTCACGATGATGCAGAACAGAAGCGGCCCCACCGCCATGACGATGAGGTGCAGGAACAGGTCGCTGGCCCAGCGGGTCTGGGCGGCGAGGCCGGGCGCGAAGACGCCCAGCGCCAGGCCCAGCAGGGTGGCGATGACGACCTGGAGGAACATGCCGGCGCGCGCGGTGGGGCCGGCCTGTGTCGCGGGGAGGGTCGTCTCGCTCATCCTGTGGGTCCTTGCCTGGTTCAGTAGGTGTAGTTGATGCGCGCGCCGACGAAGCGCGGCATGCCGGGGATGACGCCGTAGAAGGTGGCCTGGGTGCCGGCCGACAGCCAGTAGCGGCGATCGGCGAGGTTCTGGCCGTAGACGGTGACCGACCAGTGCTGCCGGGGGGCGGCGAAGGTCAGGAAGGAGTTGACCAGGAAATAGGCCGGCGAGCGGTAGATGCCGGTCTGGCCGATATATTGCGGCTGGGTCTGGCGGCCGCGATAGGAATAATCGACGTCGAACGTCATCCGGTAGTCGTGGAAGACGGTCCATGTATAGGCGGCGGCGCCGGACAGGGTGAGGTTGGCCAGCCCCATGTTAACGTTGTCGTAATTCGTGTTGATGGCCTGCCAGACGCCGGTGGCGGCGAAATTGGCGGTGGTGGCGGAGCGGTTGAGGCTCTGGAACTGGGAGTAGACGCCGTTCTGGTAGCCGAAATTCTGCGTCAGAACCATGCCGTGGAACGGATGGGCCTCGGCATCGAACTCCGCGCCGTAGATGTAGGAGCGCGGGGCGTTGACGTAGCCGCCCAGCACGCCGTAGGGCGGGACCAGGACCGTGCCCAGGAGCTGCTGGTCGCGATAGTCGTAGTAGAAGCCGGCGGCGTTGAGGCGCAGGCGGCGGTCGAACAGCATGGTCTTGAAGCCGCCTTCGTAGGTCAGGATCTGTTCGGGCTTGAAGGGGCGGAGCTGGGCGGCCTGCTGGGTGATGTTGGCCGAGAACCCGCCCGGCTTGAAGCCGCGGCTGAACATCACGTAGCCCATGATGTTGCGGGTGAACTGGTATTGCGCGCCGACACGGCCGCCGAACTCGTTGCTCAATGCGCCGCTGTTGCCGAAATCGGTCGGCTTGCCGACGATGCCGCCGGTATCGAGATTGTAGTTCGTGCTGGTGACGTTGAGCATCTGCCGGTCGTCGGATTCATGCAGGATGGCACCGATCAGGCGCAGCCTGGGCAGGATGCGGTAGGACAATTGCACGTACTGATTGAAATTCTGCTGATTCTGCCGGTAGCGGGTCTGGTTGAGCGGCGTGGTGCCGGGGCGATCGGAGGAATCGTACCAGAAATTCTGTGCCATGCGCGACCGGCTGTAATACATGCCGGTTTCCCAGTGGAACCGGGCGCCGGGGTCGATCGATTCCAGTTTGACTTCCTGCGAGAACACGTTCGTCTGGTTGTTGCGGAACATGTTGCCGTAGGAGAGGACGGAATCGGTCTGGTTCGTCAGTTCGTGCTCGTCGGCCATTTCATAGGCGCTGATGGTGGACAGCCGGCCCCATGAGAAATTCTTCGTATAGCGCACGTTGGCGCCCCAGAAGATGTTGTCTTCACGCGGTTTGGTATTGTTGCCGTCGATGCCGATGATTTTCGCGAAACGCGGGTCCAGGCCCCATTCGGTCTCGTAGAGGTCCTGCGTCACGGGGACGTGGTAGGAATTGTAGAGATTGTGGCCGGATGCGTATTCCGACTGGTCGGTCGTCCAGTGGCCGCCGACGATCAGGTTCGACGTGTCGTCGATGTCCCATTTCAGCTTGGCGCGCAGGGCGCCCAGATTGGCGTTGCCGAAGCCCTGGCCCGCCGCGTTGTGCTGGTAGCCGCCGCCGGTCATGGACTGGCCGGCGATGCGGAAGGACACCGAGCGGGAGAGCGGGCCGGAGATGTAGCCCTCGACGCGGTTGCGGCCGTAGCTGGCGATGTCCTCGGTGATGCCGGCATGGAACTGGCGGGTGGGGTCGGCGGTGTGGAAGTCGATCTCGCCGCCCGTCGTGGCCTGGCCGTGCGTGTAGCCCGAGGGGCCGGCGGCGATGGAGATGTCGTCGAGATCGAACATCATGCCGGTGGTCATGATCGAGACCGGCAGGGCCACGCCGTCGAGATACGGCATGGTGGAGGGCGTGTTGTTCTGCGTGAAATCCATCAGCCCGACGCCGCGCAGGGTGAAGTTGAGCGCGCCCGAGCCGAAGGATGGCTGGATGGTGAGGTTGGGGGCCACGCGCTGGATGTCGGTCATGACGCGGATGTTGCGATTGGTCAGTTCCTGACGGGAAATGACCGTTTCGGAATGGGCGTTGTGCTGGCCCGCGCCGTTCGCGCCCCGGCGGGCGGAGACCGAAACCGTTTCGGCCGGCGCAGGCTTGCCGGGTGCGCGAGCCTGCGCCGCGGTGTCGGCCAGGGCGGGCAATGGCAGGCTGATGCCCGCCAGGACGCTGGTCATGATCGCCTGGCTCCTGATGGACGGCCGGGCGCGGCGCGGGAGAAACATGTCTGTCTTCCTTGGTCTGGGAGAGGGGTGTGCGGTGGGGAGGCGGTCTTCGGTAATCTCAAATATGAAATGATGGTCCAGATTGGTCTACAAAATAGGCAATTTCTGAGGAGCAATGTTGCATACAAGGTGTAAAACAATCCGAAACGAAACGCTTCCGGAAAATGCGGCGGGTCGGAAAGGTGGATGAAAATTAATGATATTCATTAATTTATTGATTTAAAATGATAATTTTGTTGGATGCGTCTGCGGGGTTTTTGGAAGTCTGTTTTTGTGCGGAATAATTATTCATTTTGATGGGCAATTGATCGGAATATGTGCATGGGCCGATGCTGGCCCGGGCGTGCGATCCGCCCCGGGGCCACGGGATGCCGATTGCGGAACGGCATCAGTCTGCGCATACTTCTTGTATGCGAGATGTCGCCGAAAAAGATGCACACAAGAATCCGCACCTGATCGAGGACCGCATCATCCATGCGGCGCTCTCGGGCCGCGTCGCGCCGGGCGAGCGGCTGGGCGAGAAGGAATTGTCCGAGATTTTCGGCGTATCGCGGACGCTGGTCCGCGAGGCCATGATGCGCCTCCAGGCGCGGGGAATCGTGGAGGTCTCGGCCCGTCGGGGCTGGTTCGTCATCGAGCCCTCGGTCGAGGAGGCGCGCCATACGATCGACGCGCGGCGTGCGTTGGAAGTCGGCATGCTGGTGACGCTGGAGCGGGCCAGTCCGGCCATGATCCGGGCCCTGCGCGAGCATGTGCGGGCCGAGCAGAAGGCGATTGCCAGCGGCGACCGGGCGGAGCGCAGCTATCTGCTGGGGCATTTTCACGTCTGCCTGGCCGAGACGCTGGGCAATCCGGTCCTGGCGTCGCTGTTGCAGGATCTGACGACGCGCACGGTGCTGATCGCCGCGCTGTATCAATCGTCGCATGACGCGCATGAATCCTGCGGGGAGCATGGCGGAATCATCGACGCGCTGGAAAAGGGCGATGCGACCGAGGCTGCCCGCCTGATGGACGTGCATCTGCGGCATGTCGAAAAGGCCCTGAACTATCGCAGCGCGTCGAGCCGGCTGGAGCATCTGAAGGCCGCGCTACAGGGTTCGGGCACGTAGCCGGCCGTTGGGCGCGGCAATTCCGGTTGTGTTCCGCCGCTTCTTGTATGCAAGATGGTATGGAATGCATGTGCCCGGGTGGCACGGACGGACGATGAGGAATGACGATGTTCGGAGAGATCGACCCGCCGCATCGGCTGCTGATGGGGCCTGGCCCGGTGAACGTGCATCCGCGGGTGCTGCGTGCGATGTCGGCGGACATGCTGGGGCAGTTCGATCCGGAGATGACGGGATACATGAACGAGACGATGGCGCTGTATCGCCTTGTGTTCATGACGGAGAACCGGTGGACGTTCCTGGTGGACGGCACGGCGCGGGCCGGGATCGAG
>NZ_JABEQJ010000019.1 GCF_014174255.1 Gluconacetobacter sacchari | reverse complement strand
CCAGCCGCACCAGCCCCGCCCCGGCCGCGCCCGCCGCCCCGGCGGCCAGCCGCGCCGCGCCGGGCATCGTGCCGCCACCACAGATGCTGACCACACCGCGCGCGTATTTGTGACTGTCCACCGCCTGGCCCGGCACCTGCCACAACCCGGGGGCGTTGCGCCAGGTGCGGACCGTCACCGCGTCCCACACCGTCTCCGGCATGCCGATATCGGCGACCACCAGCCGCCCCACCTTCTCGCGTCCTGGCAACAGCAGGTGGCCGGGCTTGGCCCGCACGAAGGTCACGGTCATCTCCGCCGAGGCCGCATAACCCAGGACCAGGCCGGTCGCGCCGTCGATGCCGCTGGGCATGTCCACCGCCACCACCCGCCGCGCCGCCACCAGCACCTCGGCCAGGGCGGCGTCGATCGCGCGGCTCAACCCGGCCCCGAACACCGCATCGATCACCAGATCGGCCCGCGCCACTTCCGCGGCGGTAAACGCCACACGCGGCCCGCGCCATTCCCCGGCCGCCGCCGCCGCGTCGCTGCCCGGCCGGGGCGGCGACAGCGCCGCCACCGCAACCGGCCAGCCGGCCTGCGCCAGGCGCCGCGCCGCGACATAGCCATCCCCGCCATTATTGCCCGGCCCGCACAGCACCAGCACCCGGCAGGGCGCGCCATGGCGGATGACGGCCCGCGCCACCGCCCGGCCGGCATGCTCCATCAACGCGCGCACCGGCACCGTGCGGCTGCCCGCCCTGTCGATCAGCGCCATCTCCGCCGAATCCGGCAACAGCAGCGCGGTCGCGATCTGGCCCATCGGGCACTCTCCTCGTTCCGGGGCCACCGTCTTGCGCGCCGGGGCGGAATTGGCGATCAAGCATACCATCGACGCCCGCACCACGTCACGCGGGCCCTCCTTCACCCTGGCCGGGAGCCGAACATGACCGCCTCGATCCTCTGGAGCCTCGTGCTCGCGATCCACCTGCTCGGCATGACCGCCTGGGTCGGCGGCATGATCTATGCGGTGTTCATCCTGCGCCCCAGCCTGGGGCTGCTGGACGCGACCCAGCGCGCGTCGGTCCATCTGCAAACCCTGGCCCGCTTCTTTCGTGTCGTCTGGCACACCATGCCCGCGGTCCTGGTCACCGGCTGGCTGATGATCCTGCACGAAGGCGGTTTCGCCGCCATCCCATGGCAGGTGAACGCGATGCAATTGCTGGGCCTCGCCATGGCGGCCCTGTTCGCGCGGATCTATTTCGGCCCGTACCAGAAGGCCCGCCGCGCCATCCGCCCCCAGCCCGCCCTGTTCGACAACATCCGTTCGCTGGTCACCATCAATATCGGCCTCGGCGTCCTGACGATTCTCTCCGCCGCCATGGCCCGCGGCCTGTAGACCGCGGGCCACGAACGCTACAGCACATGAACGCTACAGCACCGGCAGCGGCGCCGCCCCCATGGTGGTGATCCGCCCGGCGCTCAGGATCGATGCCGAGTTGATCAGCGACAGGTGCGAGAACGCCTGCGGGAAATTCCCCACCTGCCGGCCGGTGCCGGCATCATATTCCTCGGCCAGCAGCCCCAGGTCGCTGCACAGCGCCAGCAGCCGGTTGAACAGGGCATGCGCCTCCTCCATCCGGCCCTGGGCGACATAGGCGTTCACCAGCCAGAACGAACAGGCGATGAACGACCCCTCGCCCCCCGCCACGCCTTCCACGACATGATCGGGCAGATACCGGCGGACAAATCCATGCTCGTCCAGCAATTCGCGCTCGACCGCCGCGATGGTGCCGGTAACGCGCGGATCCTCGGCGGGCAGGAAACCGACGACCGGGATCAGCAACAGCCCAGCATCAAGCCCCGTGCCGCCGAAATACTGGACGAAGCTGTTCTTGTCGGCGTTGAACGCCTCGCGGCACACCGTGTCATGGATTTCCTGCCGCAGGGCCTTCCATTCGTCCAGCGGCGCCTCCAGCCCGTATTTCTCGACATCGCGAATCGCCCGGTCGAACGCCAGCCAGCACGAGATCTTGGAGACGGTGAACTGGCGCCGCCCGCCGCGCACCTCCCACATGCCCTCATCCGGCTCCCGCCAGATGGTCGCCAGATGCTGCAACAGCCCGACCTGCAACCGCCAGCCATCGGTAATGGCGCACAGGCGCGTCTGCCGGGCGACATGCAGCGCGGCGATCGCCTCGCCATACACATCAAGCTGAAGCTGCCCGGCCGCCGCATTGCCGACCCGTACGGGCTGCGAGCCCTCATAACCCGGCAGCCACCCGGCCTCCCACTCGTTCAGCAGGCGCTCGCCGGCGATGCCGTACATGATCTGCACCTGGTCGGGGCTGCCGGCGACGGCGGCCTGTAGCCAGTCCCGCCACGCCATCGCCTCGTCGTAATAGCCGCCGGCCATGATCGCGATCAGCGTCAGCGAGGCATCCCGCAGCCAACAATAGCGATAATCCCAGTTTCGCCCGCCCCCCAACTCCTCGGGCAGCGAGGTGGTCGGCGCGGCCACGATCCCCCCCGTGGGCTGGTAGATCAGCGCCTTGAGCGTCAGCAGCGACCGCCGCACGATCGCGGCATGCTCGCCCTGATAGGTGCAGCGCGCGATCCAGTCCGCCCAGAATTGCTCGGTCCGATGCAGGGCCGCCCGCGCATCGATGGGCTGCGACAGCGTGCCGTGCGAATCCATATAGGTCAGCACGAACGGCACCTGCTCCCCCTCGGAGACGATGAAGCGCGACACGGTATGGCGATCCTCGCCATGCAGCGCGACCGGGCAGCGCAGCACGCAGCGCGACGGCCCGGCGATGGCGCTGATCCCCATATTGTCCGGCAGGCGCGTCACCCAGGGCACCGACAGCCCGTAATCGAAGCGCAGCACCAGCCAGTTGAGGATCGGCACCGCGCCCCGCCGCCCCTCGACGATCCGGATCAGCGTGGGCTCGGCGGCACCGACCGCCATGAAATCCAGGACCGCGACCACGCCGGTATGGGTCTCGAACACCGTTTCCAGCACCATGCCCTGGTTGCGGTACGACCGCGTCACCGTGATCGGCGCGCCCGCGCGCTCCTCGTCCGGCGCCAATTGCCAGTGCCCGTTCTCCCCGTCCCCCAGCAGGGACGCGAAACAGGCCGGACTGTCGAATCGCGGCCAGCAAAGCCAGTCGATCGACCCGTTCCGCCCGACCAGGGCGCAGCTCCGCCCATCGCCGATCAGGCCATAATCCTCGATTTTCAACGGCGTGACTGTGACCACGGATCCTCCAGAGACAAGACGCCAGCGACATGGGACTCAAGACCCGCGACGCGCCAGGACCAACCCTGCCCCCCGATGCACCGCGCTTGATTTTCGTCCCATTTCTCGATACGGACAGTCACGCGGAATCGGAGGATTCGCCTTCATTTTCGCAAGGCCCTGCTTCGTCGCAGGAAAACAGGCCGAAAATGCCTGCCGGACCACATCGTGGCGGAATGGACGGGACCACACCACTGACACGTTCGAGAGAATTTTGAGCCCCAAGACGAATGCCTCCGCTTCGGCCGAACCTGACGCCGCAGCCCATCCCGTCTCCATCGTTCCACCTGACACGGACGCCGGTTCCCCGGTTGGCGCGCCGTCGGCTTCCGGTGCCGTGGATCTCCCGGCCGAGCCGGCTGAGGCTGCCCCGCAGCCGCTCTTTTCCGATCTGGGCCTGTCCGAGCCGATCCAGCGCGCCATCGACGAAGCCGGGTATCGTCACCCCACGCCGATCCAGGCCCAGGCGATTCCCTATGTGCTGATGAGCCGCGACGTGCTGGGCGTGGCGCAGACCGGCACCGGCAAGACGGCGGGCTTCACCCTGCCGATGCTCGAAATCCTCTCGGGCTCCCGGGCCCGGGCCCGCATGCCGCGCTCGCTGATCCTGGAGCCGACGCGCGAACTGGCGTTGCAGGTGGCCGAGAATTTCGTCAAATACGGCAAATACCTCAAGCTGAACCACGCATTGCTGATCGGCGGCGAAAGCATGGCCGAGCAGAAGGACGTGCTGAATCGCGGCGTAGACGTGCTGATCGCCACGCCGGGCCGCCTGATCGATCTGTTCGAGCGTGGCGGCCTGCTGCTGACGCAAACCCGCCTTCTGGTGATCGACGAGGCCGACCGCATGCTCGACATGGGGTTCATCCCCGATATCGAGAAGATCGTCGGCCTGCTGTCCCCCCAGCGGCAGACTCTGTTCTTCTCGGCCACCATGGCGCCGGAAATCCGGCGCCTGGCGGACATGTTCTTGCAGAACCCCCAGGAAATCACCGTCAGCCGCCCCTCCTCGGTCGCCACGACCATCGAGGCCGGGCTGGTGGTGGTCGATGAGGACGACAAGCGGCGCGTGCTGCGCCAGATGCTGCGCGACGACGCGGTGCAGAACGCCATCGTCTTCTGCAATCGCAAGCGCGATGTCGACGTACTGTGCAAATCGCTGGTCAAGCACGGCTTCTCGGCCGGCGCCCTGCATGGCGACCTGCCGCAATCGGTCCGCTTCTCGACGCTCGAACGCTTCAAGGCCGGCGACCTCAAGATTCTGGTCTGCTCCGACGTGGCGGCGCGCGGCATCGATATCGGCGGCCTGTCGCATGTCTTCAATTTCGACCTGCCGTTCCATCCCGAGGATTACGTCCACCGGATCGGCCGCACCGGTCGCGCCGGCCGTACCGGCCACGCCTACAGCCTGGCCTCGCCCCACGACCGGGGCCTGGCCGAGGCGATCGAGGCGCTGATCGGTCACCCGATCCCCCGCCTGGCGGTCGAAGGCGTGACCCAGCTCGACTGGTCCGAGGAAGATCGTCCCCGCGGCGGCAAGGGTCGCGGACGCGGCCAGAAGACGGAGCATCGCGGCGGCAAGCCCGCCCGCCCCTCCGCCGCCACGCCGGTCGAAGCCACGCCGGTGCCGGAAGCCGCCGCTGCCCCGCCGCCATCCGCACGCAAGCCCGCCCCGCCCCGGCATCATCGGGAGCGTGAACTGGAAGATACCTCCACGCAGGCGAACGGCACCCCGATCACGGGCTTCGGCGCGGACGTCCCCGCCTTCATGCTGCTGCCCCGCCGGCACGTCGCGATCGCGCCTTCGGCCGACGACGAAAGCACGCACACCGTCGACGAACTGGCCTGAATCCCGGGCGTCCTGGCCGGCGCGAACCGGCCAGGACAAGCTGGATAGAAAACCAATGACCACCGATATCGATATCAGCGCGCTCGGCGTGGACGGGGATGGCCTGGCCCGCCTGCCCGACGGCGCGCTTCTCTTCGTCCCCGGCGCCCTGCCGTGCGAACGGGTCCGCATCGCCCCCCCGAATGGCCACGCCGCCGCCCTGCTGTCGGTCTTGCGGCCCAGCCCGGACCGGACGCAACCTCCCTGCCCCCTGTTCGGGGAATGCGGCGGCTGCGCCGTCCAGCACCTCGCGCTGCCCGCCGCGCTGGACTGGAAGGCCGGAACGGTCGTCCACGCCCTGGAGCGTGCCGGCTTCGTCGATCCCACCGTCATCGGGCGCGTCCAAAGCCCGCCAGCCTCGCGCAGGCGTGTCGACCTGGCGATTCGCCGCCGGCCCGACGGCGTGGCGATCGGGCTGCACGCCCGCCGCGGCGCGGTGGTCGACCTGACGACCTGCCCGGTCCTGGCCCCCGCGCTGTTCGCCCTGCTCCCCGCGCTGCGTGACGTGGCGCGGTCGCTGGGCGCATTGCGGCAGAACGGCGACGTGCTGATCAACCTGCTCGATTCGGGCCCCGACCTGCTGCTGGCCACCGACGGGCCGCTGGAGCCGAGCGATCGCGCCAAGCTGGCCGCATTCGCCCGCGCGCACCACATTCCCCGCATCGCCTGGCGCCCCGTCGGCACCACCGACGCGCCGGAAACCGCCGCCCAGACCGGCCCGGTCCATCACCTGTTCTCGGGCACCGCCGTCGCGCCGCCGCCCGGCGCCTTCCTGCAACCCAGCCGCGAAGGCGAAGCCGCGATCATCGCGGCGGTGCTGGCGGCGGTGCCGCGCAAGCTGGTCCGCCGCGACACGATCATCGAACTCTATGCCGGCTGCGGAACCCTGTCCTTCGCCCTGGGCGAAAAAGCCCGGCTCCTGGCCTTCGAAGGCCAGCCCGACGCCGTCGCCGCCCTGCGCCGCGCGACCAGCAAGACCCGAATCGTCGCCGAGCAGCGCGACCTGAACCGCCAGCCGATCATGGCCCGCCAGATCGCCGACGCCCGCGCCGTCGTCCTCGACCCCCCGTACATGGGGGCCGGCGCCCAGATGGCGCAGATCGTCGAAGGCCGGCCCGAACGGGTCATCTATGTCAGTTGCAACCCCCAGGCCCTGACCCGCGACGCCGCGGGACTGAAGACGGCGGGATACCAACTGGACGGCGTGACGGTCATCGACCAGTTCCTGTGGTCGGCGGAGGTCGAGGCCGTCTGCGTCTTCAGCGCCCCACCCGCGCCTCGCCGCCGGATACGGTGATCCGCGCCGCCATGCGGATCGGTCCCGGCATAAAGCGGCCTGGGTCCGGTATCGGGTCAAAGCCCCGGCGGCGCGGAACCCGTCCGAACACGGTCGTTCGGACGGGCGGCAATACGCTACACGGCCGGCCTGACGGCCGTGACGGCCATCACCAGATCTTCACCCGGTCCGCCGGCTTCAGATAAAGCGTCTGGCCCGCAACGACACCCCACGCGTCATACCATGCGTCGATATTATGCATCGGCATGTTGACGCGCGCGACCGGCGGCGAATGCGGGTCGACCACGATCTGCTGGCGCATGGCGTCGTCGCGCACCTTCTCGCGCCACACCTGCGCCCAGCCCAGGAACACCCGCTGGTCGCCCGTCAGCCCGTCGATCACCGGCGCCGGCTTGCCATGCAGCGAGGCATGGTAGGCATCCAGCGCCAGCGTCAGCCCGCCGAGATCGGCGATGTTCTCGCCCATCGTCAGCTTGCCGTTCACATGCACGCCCGGCAGAACCGCGAACGCGTCGAACTGCGCCCCCAGCCGGTCGGCAAGTTTCTGGAACCGCGCCGCGTCCGCCTTGGTCCACCAGTCGCGCAGCCGTCCATGCTCGTCGAACTTGCGCCCCTGGTCGTCGAAGGAATGGGTCATCTCATGACCGATCACACCGCCGATCGCGCCGTAATTGATCGCCGGGTCCGCCTTGGGGTTGAAGAAAGGCGGCTGAAGGATCGCGGCCGGAAACACGACCTCATCGAACACCGGCATATTGTAGGCATTCACGGTCTGCGGGGTCATGTCCCATTCGTCGCGATCGACCGGCTTGTCCAGATGCGCCAGCCAGTATCGCCATTCGAAGGCCATCGCGCGGCTGGCATTGCCATACACGTCACCCTTGTGGATCGTCAGCGCGCCATAGTCGCGCCACTTGGTGGGATAGCCGATCTGGACGGTGAAGCTCTCCAGCTTGCGCAACGCGGCGGCACGGGTCGCCGGCTCCATCCAGCCATTATGCTGGAGCCGGACTCGGAAGGCCGCCTTCAACTCGTCCGTCAGATGCCCCATCTGCACCTTGCTGTCCGGCGGGAAATAGCGCGCGACATACACCCGGCCGATCGCCCACCCCATCGCGGAACTCGTCGCCCCCACCGCGCGCTTCCAGCGCACCGGCAGTTGCGGCTGGCCGGACAGCGTCTTGCCGTTGAACGCGAACCACGCATCGACGAACGCTTTCGACAGGTCGGGCGCCGCGTTATCCGCCAGATGGAAGGCCAGCCACGCGCGTAGCGTCGCGATATCCGTCGCGCCGAGGATCTTCGCCTCTCCCGCGATCGCACTGGGTTCGCCGGCGATCACGATACGCTGCGCAAGGCCCGTCGCCGGAACGCCCGCCGCCTGTAGCCAGCGCGTCCAGTCGAAACCGGGCGCCTCCTTCCCAAGCTGCGCGACGGTGCGGGGATTGTAGCTCTTTTCCGGATCGCGCATCTCGTCGCGCGCCCAATGGACCTTCGCGATCGCCGTTTCCAGCGCGACGATGTCGGACGCCGCCCGCTTCGCGTCCGGCCACCCGATCAGCCCGAGCATCGTCTCGACATAGGCCTGATACGCGGTCTTCTTCGCGGCAAAGGAGGGTTTGGCGTAATAATCCCGGTCCGGCATCCCCAGCCCCGCCTGGTCCAGGTCCAGCGAATAGCGCGTGGGGTCCTTCGCATCGGGCTGGATCATGAGCGAGAACGGCGACGCCTGGAACGTCTCCTGCGCCGCCCCGGCAACGGCGGCGAAGGACGCGGCATCATGCACCGCCCGGATCGCGGCCAGGTCGGCCGCCAACGGCGCCGTGCCCGACGCCTCGACGGCCGCCTCGTCCATGAACGCGGCATAGAACGTCCCGAGCTTGCCTTCGATCGTCGTCGGGTCCGCCTGCGCCTGCGACGCCACGTCGTTCAGGATCGCCTGCACCCGCGTACGCGACAGCTCGGCAAGCTCGTTGAACGGCCCCCAGCTCGTCCGGTCCGGCGGAATGACCAGATGGTCGACATAGGTGCCGTTGGCATAGCCGAAGAAATCATCGCCCGGCTTCACCGAAAGATTGCGCCCCGACAGGTCGAACCCCCAGGCCCCGTGGGGCGCGGCCGCCGCGCCAGGCGTAGCGGGCACCGCCATGGTGGCGGCCACGGCACTGCCGGCACCCAACGTCCCGGCCAGGCAGGCCGTGCCCAGCAGCATCGCGATTCCGCCGCGACGCTTCGCGACGCGGCCATTTTTCGCAAGACTCAAATCGATGTCCTCCCGGCGCGCCACCGCGCGCCGCATTGTATGAAGCGGCCGTTCCGGTACGAGACCCGAATGCCCACGCTCAGAAGTTCGCCTGGACCGACAGGGTGAACGAACGCCCGATGATACCGTCGAAATAGCGCGTGCTCGAACCGGTATAGGGATATTGCGGCTTGGCGTCGAACACGTTGTTGATATTCACGTTTGCCACATAATGCTTGAGGAACGTATAGCCGATGGTCGTGTTGAACATGAAATATTGCTTGAAGTTGTTGATCGAATAGGTGTTGGGGGCCACGTTCAGCTTGTAGTGGCTCTTGCCGTAATAGATCATCTGCCATTGCAGCATGAGCGGGCCGCGGAAATAATTGATATTGGTCGTGAAGCTGTCGCGCGGGTTGCGCGTATCGCCGACCTGCGCATAGGTCTGGCTCAGCAGCGTCTGGTTGTTGAAGACGTAATGCATGTAATTGACGGTCATCTCGACCGCGCCCGATTTCGGACCCAGCCCGATATCGTCCAGCGTCAGGAAGTAATCCAGCTTGGACTGCACGCCGCGCACATGCTGGTTCGCGATATTGTAGTATCCTTCCTTGAAATTCGTAATCTGTCCGGACGAATCCCGCGTAAAGGCCGAGCAGTAGGCGTTCGGAAAGTTCGGCGAATCGTAGCACGCATCCATGATCTGGGTGATATCGAGCGACTGGATCTCGTTGTGCAGATTGATGTCGATGAAATCGGAATTGATGGTCAACCCACGCACCCAGCGCGGCCGCAGGGTCACGCCGCCGGTAAAGCTGTCCGCCGTTTCGTTTTGCAGATGGCGGTTGCCGCCCGAACTGCCGAGCACGGTATAATTGTTGATGTTCGACGTGAAGTTGGTCGGCACGCCCGCCCTGGCGCAATTCGCGCGCCGGACACCCGGATTCGGCCCGGACGTGATGAACTGGGGCGAGCACGGATCGTTCCCGCTATCGTAGACCGAGCCATCGGGCGCGAACAGTTCCGTGATCGACGGCGCGCGGAGCGAGCGGGTATAATTGCCGTGGAACACAACGTCGCGCGTCGGCGCATAGGTCCCCCCCGGCGGTCCAGGTCCAGAAGCCTCCGGTTATGGAATTGTTGACGTAGCGCGCCGCCGCATCGCCCGAGAATTCATAGACGCCGGGCACATGCATCTTCGGCGAAACCAGCGGAACCTCCAGTTCCGCGAAGGCCTCATGCGTATGATAGCTGCCCGCGACCGGCGAGACCGGAATATATGCGCCATATTGCTGATAGGTGCCGTCCGGCATCGCCTCCCCGCGGAAGAAGGCCCCCGGATTGAAGTTCGTGGCCTCGCGCCGGTGCTCGTAGCCCAGGTCCCAGCGCACGTCGCCCGCCGGCAGCTTGACGACGGTGCTTTTCACTTCGGCCACGATGTCGAACTGGCTGTTGGTCTGCGAGGTCTTGCTCATGGCGGTCACATAATCGATCGCCGACTGGGTCGCCGTGCCCACGCCGAACGGATTGAGCGCCGCGCAGGTCGCGTTCTCGGTCGGCAGCGGTGAGCTGACATAGCCCGGCGCGCAGCCGATCTGCCCGTTGGGCAGCGTCACGGCATTCAGCGCGTTGACGAAGTTCTGCGCCACGATCATGGGCTGATAGGTCTGCGACATCGAGCGCCCATAGGTGCCGGTGATGTCCCAGTCGAAATGACGGCCGGCGAATTCGAAATCCCCGTTCAAGCCACCGACGAAACGGAATGTCTGCGTGTTCGTGGTAAAGGCGCCGGTCCCATAGTCGGTATTGGCGCGCGCCAGATAGAACTGGTCGGTCGGCAGTCCCTGGGCGGCAAGGTTCGAGACGATGGTGGAGCGTTCCGCCTGCGTCAGGAAGGGATTGTTGGTGCTCAGCACCAGGTTGCCGCTCTGCGTCCCGTCGGCGGCGCCCGTCATCGCACTCGCGAACAGGGCGGTATTGTAGTTGGGCTGGGCGGACGTATTGAAGGCGCTCGCATCCTGGTACCAGCCTTCGAACTTCGCCTTCAGATGCTCGGTGATGTCGTAATGGGCGAGCGTGGTCAGGTTCAGCCGCGTCTGGCCGACGATCAGGTTATCGTAGTTGCCGATATTGAAGCCATTCCCGCCGGAGCCCGAAATCTGGTCGCCGTTGACCGAATTGAAGGTCAGCGGCACCAGCGCGCTGCCCGTGGGGTTGAAGATCAGCGTCTGTCCCGCGGCGTTCGTCACCCCCCCCAAATTCTGGCCCGAAAGCGTGGGATAGGTATCGGAGGTGACGGGAATGCCCGTATTGGTAAATTCCAGATAGCGCTGCCCATGTTGCAGCACATATTGGTACGGGCTGTTCGGATTGTTGCTCTGCCCGAAATAATTGCTGTCTCCACCGCCGAATTGCGGCCGTGCCGCGCGGGTCAGCGGAAGCTGGTTGTTATATTCCACGTCGAAGACGACACCGCCCCGGTCATGGTCGAAATGCCGGCCGGCCAGAAGCGCGATCCTGGCCGACCCGTCGTCCAGTTTCTGGGAAAATCCACCCTGGGCCGTAAACTCCACGCCCTGGAAATCATTCTTGAGGATGAAGTTCTGCACGCCGGCGATCGCGTCAGACCCATAGGCCGGCGCGCCGCCGACGCTCACGGTCTCGACCTTCTTGATCAGCGACGAGGGAATGATGGACAGATCGACCGGCGACCCCGCGACCGCGCCGAAGATCGAGGACGAGGCGTCGGAGACGAAGCGCGTGCCGTTCACCAGCGTCAGCGTGCGCTGCGAGCCGAGATTGAACATGTTGGCGAAGAACTGTCCCGCGCCATAAGAGCCTTGGGCTCCCATGTTCGAATTGTCCGGCAGGCCATAGGCCGGATTTTCACGCAGCAGCGCGGTGCCGACATTGGTATAGCCGCGCCGCGCCAGTTGCGCGGCATCCAGCGTCGTGGTCGGCATGATGTCGGTCAGTGCGGAATGCGCGAGGCGCGACCCCGTCACGACGATATCTTCCGCGTTGGACGTCGCATCCACCCGGGCCGGAGCGGCAAGGACGGCGGCATCCGTCGCCCTGACGGCGCTCCCTTGCGGTGCGGGGGTGGCCGCCGGCGCGCGCGGCGCGGTCGTGACGATCTTCAGCCCGCCGGAAGGCGTCGCGACCGCGCTCAGCGCCGTCCCGCGCAGGGCCTGGCCGACCGCCGCCGCCTCGGTCATCCGGCCGCTGACCGCAACCGCCTGCCGCCCCGCCACCTGATCGGGCGAAAACGCGATGGGGGTCCCCGTCTGGGCCGATATGCGCAGCAGGGTTCGTGCCAGCGGCGCGGGCGGCAGGGCGAAGGTGAAGGATTTCGCCTGACTGATGGAGACATCGGCGGCCCGGACTGACGAGACGCCCGCAAGGCACGAGCCCGCGAGCAGAAAAAAGGTGGATATGCCGAATCGCCGCTGGTTTCTCTTCATTTCTTCCTCATCGTTACGGACCGTTACGGTATGGCCGTCACAAGGGATGAGGATCGAGCCGGCCAAAGTGATACCGACTGAGAAACTTTTTTTACACGCGTGTCGTCACGACACCGAATTGATCGTCACGACCCCGAAGGGCAGATGCCGGACGGAGACCGGAAAGATCTCCTCGATCTGCACGAGCGAACGGCCGGCATCGTTCAGCGAGAATACGCCGCTCGCCCGGATGCTGGCCGCGCGCGGGGTGATGTAGAGCGCCCCCTGCCAGTAGGGCGCCAGCCCCGTGACCACATCGCCAAGCGTCCCGTCTTCCACGATCAGCATGCCATTGCGCCAGGAGGTCGCAAGCCCCCAGTCGATGGCCCGTTCGCCGGGCCCATCCGGCTCCAGATCCACGGCATGACCGGCCGCCAGGGTCAGGCGCGGCCCACGCGCGGGCAGAATGGTCAGCATGTCGTCATGGGCGGTCACGACGGTCCGGCCGCCATCGCGGCGGACCATGAAATCGCCGGTCGGCGCACGCACCGCGCCCGCGCGGGTGGCAACCTGGATAAACGGCAACGCCGCGTCGGGGCGGCTTTCCACGAGAACCGTTCCCTGTAGGAGCGTGAACGCGCCCCGCCCCCCGCCGGGGGCGAATGCGATGGCGCTGCACGGCGCAAGCGTCGCGGTGGATCGCGCGCCCAGGGCCAGTTGCTGCGTCTCGCCATGACGGGTGCGGATATCGGCGCGCCCGTCGCCCGACAGCAGGTCCGGCCCGGCCAGCACGCCCGCGACGCACGTCGCGCCGGCCACCGCGCCCAGCCCCCGCCGCAGCAGCGCGCGCCGTTTCACCCGGCGCAGATAGAGGTCGCCCAGAGACTGGCCTCCCAGCACCGCGCTCAGCCGCGCAAGCTGCATGTCCACGGCGTCGGGCTGCCCGTTTCCGCCCTGCGGCGCGTCCGTGGACCGTATTGGATCGGAAGCCATGATGCCTTCTATTACGAGCAGGAATTCAGGAACTCAAGGCCGATCCAGCACGCCGGCGCAGGCACGCTCGGCGGTATCGATATATTTCCGTACCATGCTGACCGATACGTCGAGCCGCTCGGCGATGTCCTGGTGGCGCAGATGGTCGATCCGGTAGAAGAAAAATGCCGCGCGCGCCTTGGGCGACACGCCGCCCAGCGCATGATCCATGCGCTGGAGCAGTTGCAGGAACGCGTTATGCTCCTCGGGGCTCGGCGCCGTCTCCGCCGAAACGGTCCGCAGCGCGTCCAGATAACTCGCCTCCAGCAGGCTGCGCCTCCTCAGTTCGGAAATCAGGCGCCGCGCCACGACCAGCAGAAAGGCACGCGGCTCACGCAGGCTTTCCACCTGCCGGGACGCGGCAAGGCGGGCAAACACCTCCGAGGCGACCTCCTCCCCCTTGCTGCGCGAACCAAGCTGGCGCGCCATGCGCCCCGCCAGCCAGCCGAAATGCGACTGGAACAACCCCGCCAGCGGGTCTGCAAGACGTGACTGCGTCAGGGGGTGTTTGCTCATTTCTGGTTTCACACAGCCCAACCGGACGCGTCGGGCACCGGATCGCATCGCATCCCGCACGCATAAACACCAAAGAAAATCGTGTAATTATCGAATCTGTCCGATATATGAACTTTTTTCAAGGATAACTTTTCTCACACGATCTTGATATCGCTCGTCGTAGCGCCACCGCGGCCGTATCGCCCTCCCCTGACAATCATAACGAAGCTGCAATAGGCAAGGGACATGCCCGGCCGACCATCCGCTTTTTTCTGGAATGTGTCCTCGCGAACACCCCGCCGCCGCCCGGCATGAAAATCCGTTTACAGACACCCGACAGGATGCAAGAGAAAAAGGAGGATCATCCGACGACCGGCTGCACGGCCATCGCGTGCAACGCCGATTCGCATCACGCCCGGGGATCGAACCATGCGCCTGGGGTTACTGGCGGTCGTGGCCGCCTGCCTGCTCGCCGCCCCGCCGGCGGGGGCCGAGGACATCACCATTCGCGGCGCGGCGCCGCGCGTCACGGTCTCGACCCTGCGCCGGATGGCGGCGACGGCCGATGCCATCCGCCTGCGCGACGGCCGGCCGACCGGCCTTCAGCTCCATGTCCACGCCATGCTGGAGCCGGGCGACCGTCCGCCCGAGGACGCGAACATCGTCCTCGCCGCGAAGCGCGGCCCGATCTCGCTGTTCCCCGCCGGCGGCGATGAAATCGTTCTCCCCACCGATCCGGTCTTGCGGGCCGAGAACCCGGACGTCGTGGCGACCCTGGCCCGGGGTCAGGACATCGGGTTCCGGGCGACGGTCGGTCTGGACCACCCGCCGGCAAGCCGCTTCACGGCCGGGGACGCGGTCGGCTGGATGGCAACGCTCGATCGCCAGATCCATCGCCAAGCCGGTTTCCTCATGTCGGCCTTTCTACCCGACACGAAGACCGTCATCCTCACCCTGCCCGCCGGGTCGGAACTTTCCGTGACCGAAGACGGCCGGACATTCAGCCTCGTCCGGAACCGGAGTCCCGCACCGTACGATTTCGCGCTCCAGCCGCGCACCTACCCGGCGGCCGCCGTCTTCGCCAGTACGAAGCCGATCTCCGGCATAACGATGATTTTTCCGATCCCGCTCAATCGCTGGAAACGAACGGACTGAAGAATATCATGCGGCTGCGGCGGGATCTTTTCCGCCAAACGCAACCATCCCGTTCGACGTTATCATGAGCCCGCGACACGGAGCGTCGTCTCATGATTATCGTGCATCATCTCGAAAATTCCCGCTCGCAACGCATACTCTGGCTGCTTGAGGAACTCGGCGTGCCGTACGAGATCCGATTCTACAAACGCGACCCCCGGACGATGCGGGCACCCCCCGAACTGCGGAAGATCCATCCGCTCGGCAAGTCGCCGATCATCACGGAAGGCGATGTCACGCTCGCGGAAAGCGGGGCCATCATCGCGTATCTTCTCGACGAACATGGCGATGGCCGCCTGCGCCCGCCCGCGGGCACACCCGATTATCGCAGCTTCGTCTACTGGCTGCATTACGCGGAAGGGTCGGCCATGCCGCCGCTGGTAATGAAACTGATCTTCGGCCTGCTGCCATCGCAGGTACCGCTCCCGCTCCGGCCATTCGCCTCGCTGATCGCGCAAGGCGTGCGGGCCCGGTTTCTGGACCCGGAGATCAAACGTCACGTCGCGTTCTGGGAGCAGTCCTTGGCGCAAACCGGCTGGTTCGCCGGCGACGACGTCACGGCGGCGGATATCCAGATGAGCTTTCCGCTGGAAGCCGCCTGCTCGCGCATGGGCGGCATCGCGCACAGCCCCCATGTCGCGTCCTTCCTGCGGCGCATCCACGCACGCCCGGCATGGCGCCGGGCCCTGGAACGAGGCGGCCCCTATGCCTATTCGGGCATGTGAGCCACGGGAACGGGCCGAAATCCGCCCCCCTCGCCCCTCACAGGCCAAGAAGCTTCCTCACGGCCGGCTCGATGGCGATCATCAGCCCGGCGGCCGGCAGGCTCACGCCCCCGCCGGAAGAGCCGGAAACATCGGACGAACGGCTGATGACCGCATCTTCCTGGTCGAGAATCGCCCTGTCCGGCGCCGGGAGCGTCCGCTCGCCATCCAGCGCCTTCAGCCCCGCCCCGGCAATGACCGCAAGATGGCGGGACGTCACCAGCGCCTCGGACAGGCCCCGGACCCGCGCCACCGCGGCAAAGGCCGCGTCATTGTCGCGCCAGGCCACAAGCTGCCGCCGCAGGGCCGGCGCCACGCCGCGGTCCCCCGCCACATAGCGGCCGACCAGCATCGAAAACCGCGTCGCCGCCACCGGGTCGGGCGTGGCGATTTCCCCGATCTCGTCCAGCCTGTGGCCATGACGCCCGACATAACGGTTCATGTTGTAGTTGCGCAGCGGCACCGTGGCACTGGCCAGAACCAGCACAGGATCGACCGATCCCGGCGAAAGCCGGGCCGCCATGCGCCACCTGTTCGCCTCGCCCTGCAATCCCGTGATCTGCAGCCCGGCATTCACCACCGCCAGCCGGCGATACATGTCGTCGACATCCCGCACGTCGGCGGCCGACCAGAAGCGCTCGGCGATCGCGGCCGCGCGCGGCCAGATACGGCCATCGAGCATCTCGTCGGTCACCAGTTCCGCCCACAGCGGCGCCTCGCCGCCCAGGACGAGGGCCTTCTGCCGCGCCGTCAGCGGCGGCGGCGCGGGTTCCTTCACGAAGGCGGCCACCAGGTCCGGACGTCCGCCCTTCTTCAGCAACCTGTCGGCCTGCGCGCGGGTAATGCCATTCGCGGCCGGATCGTAAGGATCGACCAGATAATGCTGCCCAGCCGGCTGAAGCAGATCGAGGTAATAGCCGGCGGACACGATGACAGGGTGACGGCCTGCCGTCGCCGAGGCGATGAATTTCGAGCTGCGCCATACATCGACCACCACATCCGCCGGAATCGGCGCCTCGCTGACCTCGTCCCACCCGACCATGATCTTGCCCTGGCTGGCCAGGACCGTCTGCACCTCGGCGGTAAAGGCCGCCTGCAACGCCTGCGGCGTCGCGTAGCCATGCGCCTTCATCCAGGCCGCGATCTTCGGATTCTTCAGCCATTCGTCGGGCTCGACCTCGTCGCCCCCGGAATGGAAATAGGCATCGGGGAACAGCCGGCCCATTTCGCCGTAAAGCCGCCGCACAAGCCGCAGCGTCGCCGGCAGGGTCGGATCGAGCGCGGCCGTATTCTTGTTCTTCGGCTCCGGATCGACCGGGCTGGTCGCCGCCAGTTCGGGGTGCGCCAGCAGCAGCGCCAGCGCATGGCCCGGCACGTCGAATTCCGGCACCACCCGGATGCCGCGATCCGCCGCATAGGCGACCAGATCGCGGATCTGGGCCTGAGTATAATACTGGCCGTGCGATCCCTTCGCGGTCAGTTCCGGCAGCACATGGCTCTCCACCCGGAATCCGGTGCCGTCGCTCAGATGCAGGTGCAGCACGTCGAGCTTCAGCATTTCCATCGCGTCGAGCTGGCGCTCGATGGTCTCGACCGCCACGAAATGGCGCGAGGTATCGATCATGATCCCACGCCAGGCGAACCGGGGATGATCGGCAATGGTCGCGAAACCGATCTTCGCACCGTTTTCGTCCCGGCCGATCAGTTGCGCGAGGGTCGCCAGCCCGTGGATCACCCCGTCGGGCCCGTCCGCCGTCAGCGTGACCCCATCGGGGCCGACGACGAGCCGGTAATCCTCCTTCGCCCGCACGGTCAGCCATCCCGCATCCTGCCCGGCCTCGATACGGAGCATGACGGGCACGCCCCCCGGACCGGCGGGGCGATCGGCGGCGGGCAGCACCCGCCCGGCCAGCGCGTCGGCACGACGCAGGAAACGCGCCGCCGCCGCCCGGAGCATCGCGGACGGCGGACGGCTCCACGACACGGCGAAGCCCCCGGACAACGGCAGGGCACCATCGGAGAACGCCACCGAAGAAGGCAGCGGCATCAGCGCGGGACCAGACGCGCGCGCCATGGTCTCCCGCACCGCCACCTGTCCACCCGAATGCGTCGCACAGGCCGACAGGGTCGCCGTCGCGGCAAGCAGCGACGACCCGACAAAGGCCGCGCGCGCGGTCGAAAACATCATACTTATTCTCTCCAGGACCATTCACCACAAGCCGTGGCGGCCCACGGCGCGATCCGCTCCGGGCCGCGCGATCACCCGCCCGCCTGAATCGCCGCCAGCTCGGCGTCGTGGCGCATCTGCCATTCGATCGCGTCCCGCTGCGTCAGCGCCGCTGCCGCCGCCGGGTCGAGAAGGACCAGGCAGTCGCGATGATATTGCAGGGCCGAACCCGGCACCGTGGCGCTGACCGGCCCCTCGATGGCACGCGCCGCGATCGCGGCCTTGCGGGCACCGGTCACGACCATCAGCGCCTTGCGCGCTTCCAGGATCGTGCCGGTTCCCATCGTGATGGCCCGCGCCGGCACGTGCGACGGGTCCCCGCCGAACATCCCGGCATTCTGCGCCAGCGTCGCCCGCGCCAGGGTCACGACGCGGGTACGGCTGGCCAGCGACGACAGCGGCTCGTTGAAGCCGATATGCCCGTTCTCGCCCAGTCCCAGCAGTTGCAGATCGATCCCCCCGGCCCGGCCGATCCGCGCCTCATAGGCCACGGCCTGCGCCTCGGCATCCGGCGCGGCACCGTCGGGCACATGGGTCCGCCCCGGGTCCACACCGACATGCGCGAACAGATGCCGCTCCATGTAATGCCGATAGGATTGCGCGTGCCCGCCCGGCAACCCGACATATTCGTCCAGATTGAACGTGGTGACGGCGCTGAAATCGATCCCCTCCGCGCGAACGGTCCCGACCAGCCGACGATAGATCGCCTCCATCGTCCGCCCCGTCGCCAACCCCAGGACCGACTCCGGCCTGGCGCGCACCTGGTCGGCCAGCAACCGGGCGGCGACCCCGGCCACGCGCTCGGAATCGGGACAGATGATGATCTTCATGGCATTCCGCCCCCCGCGCGCAGGGCCATGATCCAGCCCCCGATGAAAAGATAGGACGGCACGGCCAGTACCATGAAAGACGGCGTGGTGCCCAGCATGGGGATCAGATGCACGAAGACCTGCGGCAATACCGCCCCGCCGGAAAAAGCCATGACCAGGAACGACGTGATCCGGGCCTGGTCGGGCCCGCCCTCCCTCAGCACGACGGGAAAGAGGGCCGGCAGGATCATCGCATTGGCAAACCCCAGCAGCGCGACGCAGAAGACCGGAACGATGCCGGGCGCGACCATCGCCGCCAGGCAGAGCACGACCCCCGCGACACAGGACAGCAGCATGTAGCGCTCCTGCGCCACGACGCGCGGCACCAGCACCATCCCGGCCAGATAGCCCGCCATCATCGCGGCCAGCGTCAACGCCGTCAGATATTTCGTCACGTCCAGCGACAGGCCGAACGACCGGCCATACAGCCCGATGGCATCCCCCGCCATCACCTCCACCCCGACATAGAGGAACATGGCGAACGCTCCGGTCAGCAGCCATCCCGGCTTGGCTTTCCCCGCCTTGCCCCCCGCGCCGATGGCGGTCCCGACGGAAATGTCGGGCAGCCGCGCCCGGACGGTCAGCACCGCCAGCAGCAGCAGCAGCCCGGCCATGGCGGCATAGGGCGCATGCACGGCATGGGTAAAGCCCGCCAGCATCGCCTCGCGGGCCGGCCCGGGCGGCGTGCGGCCGATCTCGGCCGCGACGCCGCCCACATTGGGCATGACGATCACGGCGAACAGCGCCGGCGCGACGATGCCGGCGAACTTGTTGGCAACCCCCATGATCGCGATCCGCTGGGCGGCGCGGTCATGCCCGCCCAGCAGGCTGACATACGGATTGATCGTGATCTGCAACAGCGACAGCCCGGCGCCGATCACGGTCAATCCGCCCAGCGCGCCGACATACCATCGCGCATTGACGCACTCGCCGAACAGCGCGGTACCCACCGCCATCACCACCAGCGCGATCCACAGGCCGCGCCGCAGCCCGACCCGCCGCGTCAGCACCGTCGCCGGCAACGGAAAGATGAGATAGGCCAGGTAGAAACACACGGGCACCAGAAACGCCGACACGTCATCCAGATCGAAGGCCACCTGGACGAAAATGATCAGCGGCCCGTTCAGCCAGGTCACGAAGCCGATGCTGAAGAACAGCGTGGCCATGACCACGATCGGCCGCCACCCGTACGCCCCGGCGGGGCTGCGTGTCGCCAGGCCGGCCAGCCACGGCCATCTGTCGCAACAACCGGCCGGCGCGGCCACCGGCCGGCGCGACGGATCGGATCTCTCCTGCAAGGTCAGAGCCCGGCCGACAGTACAACGCAGGAGAAGGAAATCTGGCGGAACGAGACGCGCATGGTGACAACTCCACAGGCCCGGCTGGCGGTGATCACAAACACGCTCGCAAACCGGCCTTTAATGTGTAATGGAAATTTAGTCTCCGACATTTAATTATAACAGAAAATTAAGCGACCTGACCGCGCGCCTCCCCGGAATGTTGCATAAATGACACAAACTTCCAGGCCGGTCAGACGCCGTCGGGGCCGAAGATGAAATAGCGCGCCGCCAGGCTCGCCGCGCCGGAGGCGAAACTGTCGGGCTCGAAATCCCGGAAGAGGATCATCCCGCGCGACGCCGGGCGCCGCAGGATATGGGATTCGGTCTCGCGTTGCAGGGCATGGCCATAGATCCCGTCACGCAACTGGGGGTCCAGCATCACCACGACATGGCTCGGATCGACCAGTTGGATCAGATGGGCGGTGGCCAGCCCCATCGAGGCCCCGGCATGGTGCAGGATCGACAGCGCCTCCGGCTGCCCCGCGGCCGCCAGCCGCGCCAGCTCCCCGATCCCGGCGGGCAGCCCCGCCCGGCGCGCGGCATTGCCGATCGCCAGCAGCGACGCCACGGTTTCCAGGCAACCGCGATTGCCGCAGCGGCACGGCAGGGCATGGGCCATGTCCGTCACGATCGGCGCGTGGGACATCTCGCCCGCTCCCCCGGCAGATCCGCGCAGCAACCGCCCATTGACGATCGTGGCGCAGCCGATGCCATGGCTGATGAAGATCACGCTGAAATCCGGGCTGCTGCGCAAGGTCCCGAACAGTTGCTCCCCCAGGATCAGGGCGTTGGCATCGTTCTCGATCCAGGTGGGCAGCCCGGTCCGTTTCGACAGCAGGCCGCCGATATCGACATCGCGCCAGCCCAGCGCCGTGCAGGCCAGACAGGTCTGGCGGTCGTTGGCGACGAAACCCGGCAGCGCGACCCCCACCCCGGAAAGATCGCCCCGGGCCGTGCCCAACCCCTCGCGCAACTGCCCGATCGCCGCGCACAGCGCGGCCACGCACGTGTCCAGGTCGGCATGGCGCGGCAGTTCCATGCGGTCATGCACGGTGCCATGCAGGTCGGTCAGCACCACGATCGCCGGATCGTCCTGCAACGAGATGCCGATCAGCCACGCGGCCTCGGCCCGCACCGCCAGCGGCACCGAGGGCCGTCCGCTGCCATGTACCGGCGCCTGCTCGCACAGGATGTCCTGTTTCAGCAGGTCGCGCACCAGGCCCGAAACGGCCGCCTTGCTCATGCCCAGCCGCAAGGCGAGTTCGCTCCGGCTCTCCGGTCCATTGCGGCTCAGGCTGCTCAGAATCAGATAATGTCCGGTGGAAAGCATGATGAGAGATCCTCGGAGACCGCACCGCTCTATAGTTTATATTATGAACTATGTTGACGGAACAATGAATTGTCTGTTTACAAAAAAAGACCGGAAAATCAGGATGCCCCCATCCGCCGGCCAATCCGGAGTATGAATCCTTTCATGATTCTTTGCGCAGATATCGGCGGATCGTTCATCGATTTCGCGATGGTCCACCCCGATGGCCGGACCGATCACCGCCGCGCCGTCCCGACTCCGGTGGATGATACCCCGGCCTTTATCGGCGCCCTGGCGGCGCTCTGCGCGCCCTGGCCCGACATGCCGCTCCACATCGCCATCGCGGGGGTGGAATGTCCCGATACCGGCATCATCCGGGCGGCAAACATTCCCTGCCTGCAAACCCTGCCGCTCGCGGCCCGCCTGCGCGGCGAAACCGGGCGCATCGTCCGCATCGCCAACGATGCCGACTGCTTCGCGCTGGCCGAGGTCCATTTCGGCGTCGCTAGGGGGCCACCGCAACGTCTTCGGCATCATCCTCGGCACCGGGATCGGCGGGGGTTTCGTGCTCGGCGGCCGGATCGTGCCCGGCCTGGGCGGCGTGACGGGCGAATGGGGCCACGCCCCGCTCGTCATCCTCCCCCCTGCCCCGCATGGCGAAGACGCGGCGGCGATCGCGGCACAGGTTCCATTCTTTCGTTGCGGCTGCGGCCTGTCGGGCTGCCTCGACACGATCGCGGGCGCCCGCGCCCTCGAACGGCTGCATCTCTGGGCGGGAGGCAGTCCGCTCACCAGCCGCGCGATCCTCCAATCCTGGCAGTCCGGCGACCGCCAGGCCGGAAGGACGCTGGATATCTGGCTGTGCTACATGGGGGCCGGGCTCGCCCATGTGATCAATGTCACCGGCAGCACCATCGTCCCCGTCGCCGGCGGCCTGGGCAACGTCCAGGCCCTGGTCGACGCGCTGGACCACGCCGGTGCGCGCCCGCATCCTCACCGCCACCACCGGCCCCCTTCTCAGGCGCGCCGCGCTGGGCAAGGATGCCGGCCTGCTCGGCGCCGCCTGCCTGGGGCCGGATATCCGCGCAGAGGACTGACTGGCCGGGTCAGCCTTCCCCTCCGCCTTCCACCAGCGTTTTCAAACCGCGCAGGACAATCTCCCAGTTCCGCGCGGCGTGGTCCGCCTGCTCCGCGGTCGCGCAATTGGCCGTGGTCATCGTGACGGTCACCCGCCCATTCTCTTCGTCCAGGCGATACCGGATGATCAGGCGCGCCTCGGGCAGATCCTCGGTACCCGAAAAACGCGACCAATAACTGTAGGACAGGCCGCTCCGGGGCTCGAATTCCAGCACCGTGCCGCGATCTTCATAGCTCTGGCCCTGATACACGCCGCAAAAGATCGTCGGCGCGCCGACCTGCCAATCCGTCGTCAGCTTCGTCCCGAAAAAATAACGTTCGATCAGGGGCGGACTGGTCAATGCATCCCAGACCTCGGCCCGGGATGCATTGATCGAAATACTGGCGGATCCTTCATACATCGCTCTATCCTCATGGACGAAACGCAAGATTAGGTTCAGCGCCGAACCATGGCTTGTAAAAACCCGACAGAACCGCCCCGCGCGCTGGATCGCGCCGTCCTGTCCCTGCCCGCCGGCGTCAGGACCGGCCGCATTCCGCCGCCGGACGACCTCTCCCCCATGATCGAACATTTCTGGTGGGTGCAATGGGCGACCGAACGGGCGCAGACGTCGGAAGTGCTGTCCTATCCCTCCGTCCATCTGGTGTTCGAGGACCGGCGCGCCGAAATCGTGGGAATCGTACGGAAAAAATTCACCCGGCGACTTGAAGGCGAGGGAACGGTCTTCGGAATCAAGTTCCGTCCCGCCATGTTCCGACAATGCGACAGGGCACCCGCCTGCCGGTTGACGGACAGGACCGTGCCGCTCGACCTTGCCGTCTGGGACCGCGCGCTCGTCGTCCAACTTCTTCACGCCCCGGCGATGCCGGAAAAAACGCGCCTGGCGGAAATGGCCCTGCGCCTGGTCGCCAGGACCGGCGACCGGCACGCTCTCCCCATCCGCGATCTGGTCGAACATGTCCGCGCGAATCCGGAAATACGCACGGTGGCCGATCTGGTGCGGACATCGGGATGGACCGAGCGCACGCTCCAACGGCTTTTCCGCGACTATCTGGGCGTCAGCCCCAAATGGGTGCTGCGACGCTTCCGGCTCCAGGAAGCGGCGGAGTGCCTGGCGCGGGAAACGGGCACGATCGCCTCCGTCGCGGCGGAACTCGGCTATTGCGATCAGGCCCATTTCGCGCGCGACTTCAAATCCGTCGTCGGTCTCTCGCCTCGCCAGATCCAGGAGCGGGCGCGAAACGCCCCATGATGTGGCGTCAGACGTGAAAGCTCTCGCCGCAGCCGCAGCGGCCCTTTTCGTTCGGATTATTGAAGGTGAAGCCGCTCTCGAGCTGCTTGACCTCGTAATCCATCGTCGTGCCGATCAAAAACAGGGTCGCCTTGCGGTCGACCAGCACGGTCACGCCCTTGTCGGTCACGACCTCGTCCCCCGGCCCGGCCGCCTCGACGAAGCTCATGTCATAGGCATGGCCCGAACAGCCCTTGGTCGAAATCGCGATCCGCAGCAACTGCCCTTCATGGGCGGTCGCATACAACACCCGCAGCCGCTCGGCCGCCCGGTCGGACAGCGCCATCAGGGGCGGCAGGGCGCGCCGGGCGGCGGGGGGCGCGGCGGCCGTCGCGTTGCTGGAAAGAGTCATTGGCAATCTCCCGATCCCGGCAGGCACGCTGGCCCGCCGCGACATATCAGAACATGTTCAGGCTCAGGCGGGCATCGTCGCTCATGCGCGACATGTCCCATGGCGGGTCCCAGACGATCTCGACCGTCGCATCGGTCACGCCGGGAACGGTGCGAACCGCTTCCTGCACCTGGGCCGGCAATTCCTGCGCGCTGGGACAATTGGGCGCGGTCAGCGTCATTTCAACGCGCACCGCGCCGTCGCGATGCAGGTCGATGGCATAGATCAGGCCCAGCTCATAGATATTCACCGGAATTTCCGGATCGAAGACCGTGGCGATCGCCGCGATCACCGCCTCCTCGTCGGGCACCGAGGCCGCAGCCTCCGCCGCCGGCGCGCCGTCCGGCGTCCAGCCCGCCACCACGGGGCTGTCGCCCGCCGGCGGCGCGTCGAAGGAGAACCCCTGCCCGTCCACCCCGCTTCCGGTTTCACCCATCGCGGCCATCCTGTCGGTCTGCACCATCATTCCCGCCTCATCCGTCCCTCGACTCATCCGCCGGCCCGTCGGTCAATGCCGCCTCCAGCGCCGACCACGCCAGGGTCGCGCACCGGATGCGCGACCGATGCCGGTGCAGCGGCGCAAAGACCATCAGGTCCGGCAGGGCGTCACCGTCCTGCCCGGTCTGCAACAGGGTGGTGAATTTCCGCCCCATGGCCACGGCCCCGCTCCTGTCCCGCCCCGCCGCCAGCCCGGCCATCATGTCGGCCGAGGCCAGACAGATCGCACACCCCCGGGTCTCATGGCGCACCATCCCGATCCGCCCGTCCGCGTCCAGCCATACCCCGACGCGCACCCGGTCACCGCACATCGGGTTCGTCCCCTCGCCGCGCCGGGCCGCGCCCTCCAGCGGGCCGGCATGAACGGGCGCCCGCGCCCGTTCGATCACCTGCCGCTGATAAAGCCCTTCCACGTCCACCGGCCGCGCCTCAGGCGAAGAAGCCGCGAATCTGCGTCAGCGTCGCCGTCAGCGCGTCCACTTCCTCGCGCGTGGTATACAGCGCGAAGCTGGCGCGCGCGGTGGCGGACAGGCCCAGCCGCCGCATCAGCGGCTCGGCACAATGATGGCCGGCCCGCACCGCGACCCCGTTGCGATCCAGCAGGGTCGCGATATCGTGCGGATGCACATCGTCCATGGTGAACGAAATCACCCCACCCCGGTCCGCCGGCGCACCGATCACCCGCAGGCCCGGCACCTCGGCCAGACGCGGCAGCGCATACGCCACCAGCGCCGCCTCATGCGCCGCGATGGCGTCATACCCGACCGCTTCGATATAGCGGATGGCGGCACCCAGCCCGATCGTCTCGATGATCGCGGGCGTCCCGGCCTCGAATTTATGCGGCACGGTCGCCCAGATCGACCGCTCGAACGTGACGGAGGAGATCATGTCCCCGCCGCCCATGAAGGGCGGCATCTCCTCCAGCAGCTCGCGCCGCCCCCACAGCACGCCGATCCCGGTGGGGCCATACAGCTTGTGGCCGGTAAAGGTGTAGAAATCGGCATCGATCGCCCGCACATCGACCCGGCGATGCACCACGAACTGGCTGCCGTCGAACAGCACCCGCGCCCCCGCCGCATGGGCGATGTCGGCAATCCGCCGCGCCGGCGTCACGGTGCCCAGCACGTTCGACATGTGGGTCACCGCCACCAGCGCCACCCTGCCGTCGGCCACCAGGCGCTCCAGCGCATCCAGGTCCAGATCGCCCGCATCCGTGATCGGCGCCACGCGCAGTTCGATGCCCGTCCGGTCGCGCAGCATCTGCCACGGCACCAGGTTGGCATGATGCTCCATTTCCGAGATCACCACCGCCTGCCCCGGCCGCAGCAGGCTGCCGAAGGAGTAGGCCACCAGATTGATCGCCTCGGTGCTGTTGCGGGTAAAGATCACCTCCTCGCGCGCCGGGGCCCCGATCAGCCCGGCCACCTGGTCGCGCACCGCCTCATAGGCCTCGGTGGTGCGCTCGCTCATCCAGTGCAGGCCGCGATGGATATTGGCGTATTGCGTGCGCATGGTGTCGCCCATCGCCTCGATCACCTGCACCGGCTTCTGCGCCGAGGCCGCGCTGTCCAGAAAGACCAGCGGCCGGCCATGCACCGTCTCGGCCAGGATCGGGAAGTCGGCGCGCCGGTCGCGCAGCGCATCGATCGGGTCGGTCATCACCACGGGCGAGCCATCCATGTCACGCGTCCTTTCGGTTCCACCAGGTCTCGACCGCGCGGTTCAGCACCGCCCGCAGGGCCTCGTCGCCCATCAGTTCCACCGCATCGTGCAGGAAGGCCTTGACCAGGATGGCCCGCGCCTCGCCCCCCGCCACGCCGCGACTGCGCAGATAGAACAATTGCTCGGCATCCAGCGCCCCCACGGTCGCGCCATGGCTGCACCGCACGTCGTCGGCATAGATCTCCAGTTCCGGCTTGGCGTCGATCTCGGCCGTGCCCGACAGCAGCAGTGCCTGGTTCATCTGGTAGCCGTCGGTCTTCTGCGCAACGCGCTCGACCAGGATCTTGCCCTGGAACACACCCCTGGCATGGCCCGCCAGCACGTTCTTCACCGTCTGGCGCGAATTGCACGCGGGCGCGGCGTGGGTAATGACGCTGGTCAGGTCGGCAAGCTGCCGCCCATCCAGCAATTGCGCGCCGTTGACATGGACGATCCCGCCCTCCTCGTTCAACCGCGCATGGACCTCGTGCCGCGCCAGGGCACCTCCCAACGTCAGGGTAAAGCTGTCATAGGACGCATCGGCCCCGATTTCGGCATGCACCACCGCCAGATGCCGGGCGGCGGCATCCTCGGCCTGCAACTTGGCATGGACCAGATGCGCGCCCTCCGCGACCGCGATATCCAGCACCGGATTGTTCAGATAATCCCCCCGCCCGACCGACAGGTCCAGCACCGACAGGCGCGCCCCCCCCTCCAGCACGATCCGGTGCCGGGGATGAACCGACAGCACGGCGCCATCGGGCGCGACCACAACCGACAGCAGCGCCATCCGCCCGGCATCGACGCCGGCCGCCACCGTCAGCGTCAGCCCGTCCTCGGCCAGCAGCGCATTCAGCGCGCTGGCGACATCGCCATGCGGCGCCAGATCCCCGGCGGCGGAGAAACGCGCCACCGACACCCCATCCGGCAGGCGCGACAGCTCGGGCGCGAAACGGCCATTGACCATGACCGCACGCGGCAGATCGGCCTCCAGCGCATGGACCCGCGCCAGATCGGCCAGCAGGCGGTCGACCGCCGCCCCATCGGGCCGCGCCGGCGCGCCGGCGAACGGAATATCCGCCAGCGTCCGCAGCGAGGTATATTTCCACGCCTCGACCCCCGCCCGGGGCAACCCCACCCGGCGCAGCAGGTCCGCCGCGGCCAGCCGCACGGCGTTCCCGTCCACGTCCGCGCAGCGGCTCAGGAACGCGGCGGCGCTGACGCCGACGGGCGCGATCGCGTTCACGCGGCCTCCGCCAGGAAACGGGCATAGCCCTGGGCCTCAAGCTGCTTGGCCAGTTCCGGGCCGCCGCTATGGATGATGCGCCCGCGGGCCATCACATGGATCCGGTCGGGCACGATATAATCCAGCAGCCGCTGGTGATGGGTGATGACCAGCGCCGAGAAATCCGGCGCGCGCAATGAATTGACGCCCTCGGCCACGATACGCAGCGCGTCGATGTCCAGCCCGCTGTCCGTCTCGTCCAGAATGGCGAAAGACGGGTTCAGCATCCGCATCTGCAACACCTCGTTGCGCTTCTTCTCGCCACCCGAGAAGCCGACATTCACGTTGCGCTTCAGCATGTCGTCGGACATCGACAGGTGCTTCGTCTCCTGCCGCACCGCCTTCAGGAAGGCCACCGCGTCCAGTTCCTCCTGCCCGCGCGCGCGCCGCACCGCGTTCACCGCCGTCCGCAGGAAATTCGCGTTATTGACGCCCGGCAGTTCGACCGGCGCCTGAAACGCCAGGAACAGCCCCAGCGCCGCGCGCTCCTCCGGCTCCAGCGCCAGCAGGTCCTGGCCCTTGAAGGTCGCGCTGCCGGCCGTCACCTCGTAATCCTCGCGCCCGGCCAGGACGTAGGAGAGCGTGGATTTGCCCGACCCGTTCGGTCCCATGATGGCATGGATCTCCCCGGCCGGAATCTCCAGGTCGACGCCGCGCAGGATCTCCTTGTCCACGCCATTGTCCGAAATCCGGGCGCACAGGCCGGCAATCCGCAAAAATTCGTTGCTCACGTCACTCATCTCCGTTCAGCCCACGCTGCCTTCAAGGCTGATCTGCAACAGCTTCTGGGCCTCGACCGCGAATTCCATCGGCAGTTCCTTCAGCACGTCCTTGCAGAAGCCGTTCACGATCAGGCCCACCGCGTCTTCCTCGGACAGGCCGCGCTGGCGGCAATAGAACAACTGGTCTTCCGAAATCTTCGAGGTCGTCGCCTCGTGCTCGATCTTGGCCGACAGGTTGCGGCTTTCGATATAGGGCACGGTATGCGCCCCGCACCGGTCGCCGATCAGCAGGCTGTCGCACTGGGTGAAGTTCCGCGCGCCCGCCGCCTTGGGCATCATCCGCACCAGCCCGCGATAGGTGCTGTCGGACTGCCCGGCGCTGATGGTCTTGGCGATGATCGTCGAGCGCGTATTGCGCCCCAGATGGATCATCTTGGTCCCGGTATCGGCCTGCTGGTGGTTGTTGGTCACCGCGACCGAATAGAACTCGCCCACCGCGCCGTCGCCCTGAAGGATGCAGGACGGATATTTCCAGGTGATGGCCGATCCGGTCTCCACCTGCGTCCACGAGATCTTGGACCGGTCACCGCGGCACACGCCGCGCTTGGTCACGAAATTATAGATCCCGCCGCGCCCCTGCTCGTCGCCCGGATACCAGTTCTGCACGGTCGAATATTTGATCGACGAATCCGTCATCGCCACCAGTTCGACCACCGCCGCGTGCAACTGGTTCTCGTCGCGCATCGGCGCGGTGCAGCCCTCCAGGTACGAGACCGACGCCCCGTCCTCGACCACGATCAGCGTGCGCTCGAACTGTCCGGTATTGCGCGCATTAATGCGGAAATAGGTCGAAAGCTCCATCGGGCAGCGCACGCCCTCGGGCACGTAGACGAACGACCCGTCGGTAAAGACGGCCGAATTGAGCGCCGCATAGAAATTGTCGGCCGCCGGCACCACGCTGCCCAGATAGCGGCGCACCAGGTCGGGATGCTCGCGCACCGCCTCGGAAATGGGGCAGAAGATCACGCCGGCCTTGGCCAGCGTCTCGCGGAAGGTGGTCACCACCGACACGCTGTCGAACACCGCATCCACCGCCACCGGCGGCCGCGCCACCTCGCCCTCGGGCAGTTCCACGCCCGCCAGCAGCGCCTGCTCGTGCAGCGGAATCCCCAGCTTCTCATAGGTGCGCAGCAGTTCCGGATCGACCTCCTCCAGCGATTTCGGCCCGGCCTTCTTCTTCGGCGCGGCATAATAATGCGCGTCCTGGAAATCGATCGGCGGATGGCTGACCTTGGCCCAGCCCGGCTCGGTCATGCCCTGCCAGGCCTGAAACGCCTTCAGCCGCCATTCCAGCAGCCACTCGGGCTCCTGCTTGCGGTGCGAGATCAGGCGGATCGTCTCTTCGGTCAGGCCCTTGGGGGCCATGTCCATCTCGATCTCGGTCTCGAAACCCCATTTATAGGTGGACTGGCCCAGACTCTCGACCGTATCGCGGGTTTCGGCAATCGCTGGCATGTCTTCCTGCTCCCTCAGACTGCGACGGCCGGGCCGGCAGCGGATATGTCATGGGCTATGTCACGGGCTTGGTCATGGGCCGCGCACGCGCCCCCCGGTCCTCGCGGCGCCTGCCCGCTCGTCTGCATGTCGGCCAGCGTGATCGAGGACAAGGCCCCCCGGATCGCGTCATTGACCGCATCCCACTGCCCGCACAGGCCGCACAGGGTGCGCGCATCGCATTCCCCGCCATCGACGCATGCCGTCAGCGAGATCGGACCATCGACGGCGGCGATGACCCGCGCCACCGAAATTTCGTTCAGCGGCCGCGCCAGCCGGTATCCCCCCCGCGCACCGCGCAGGGACACCACCAGGTCGTCGGTCGCCAGGATCTTCAGCACCTTGGCCACCGTGGGCTCCGGAATACCCGTGGCCTGCGACAGCGCGGGCGATGTCGTCACCCCGTCCTGCCGCGCCAGATGGACGAGGGCGACGACGGCATAGTCGGTCAGCTTCGAGAGTCTCAGCACCCTGCCCTTCCCTTTCGTCACCGGCATAGCGGACCAATTCAGTCCTGTTTCAGGAACCAGATGATGCCCCGCGGCGCCATCGTCAAGTGCAAACCGCGCATGGCGCGTCCCGCTCATCCCGCCCGCGCCCCGAAAACCAGGTGCAGCGCCAGCGCCAGCGCGGCCCCGGCCAGAAAGCCGACCAGCGTGCCGTTCAGCCGCACGAATTGCAGGTCCTTGCCCACCCGCAGTTCCAGCCGCGAGACCAGCATGTCGGTATCCCACCCCGCCACCACCCCGGCGATGAAGCGCGACAGCCGCTCGCGCACGAAGGGCAGGCTGCCCAGGATCATGCGCCGCGCCCACCCGACCACGCGCGCGCGCAGCGCCTCGTCGGTGCGCATCTGGTCGGCCAGGCGCAGCAGCGTGTCCCGCACGATCGAGGCGCTCCAGCCGTCGGGACAGGCCATGTCCGCCACGATCATCTGCCGCATCCGCCGCCAGACATCGCCGCCCCAGTCGCGGATGCTGTCATGGGTCATCACGCCCTGGATCGCGCCCGTGATCTCGCGGCGCCGCTCCGGGTCGGTCTCGATCCGGTCGATCTCGCTCCGCACCCAGGTGGTGAAGCCCTCGCGCAGCTCCGAATTCTGCGGATCGATCCGGTCCAGCTCCTGGTTGACGGCGACCAGCACCTTGGTCGCGATCGACCCGCCGATGGCCCAGCCCAGGATGCGCCCGCCCTGCTCGCGCACGCGGTCCTCGATCATGGCGCGCAGCGATTCTTCCTTGGCCTTCAGCCCGTCCTTCATCCGCGCCAGCACGAAGGACAGGACCTCCTGATGGCGGTCGCCCTCCACCAGCGCCCGCAGGGTCCGCGCCACGACCGGCGCCACCTCCTCGCCCCCCAGCAGCAGCGGCAGCATCCGCGTCATGGCCGATCCGGCCCGCCCGTCCTCCAGCCGCGCCATCACCGCCGGGGCCGCGCCGCCCAGCGTGCGCCACACGGTCTGGGCGGTGGCCGGGTCGTCCAGCAGCCCGGCGACGAGTCCCGGCAGGTCGATCCGCTCCAGCGCCGCCGCCACGTCCGCCTCGGTAAAGACATGGGTCGCCACGAAGCGGCCCAGCGCCTCGCCCAGCCGCGCCTTCTGCGCCGGCAGGATGGCGGTATGCGGAATCGGCAGCCCCATGGGCCGGCGGAACAGGGCAGTCACCGCGAACCAGTCGGCCAGTCCGCCCACCACCCCGGCCTTGGCTCCCGCGCGCAGCACGTCCAGCCACAGCGCCTCGCCCACCAGGCCGGCGGCCGGCGCGGCATAGGTCGCCAGGGTCAGCACGCCCATGCCGGCCAGCATGCCGCCGGCGGCATGGCGATAGCGGCGCAATGTCCGCCAGGCGGCGCGATCCGCGTCCGACAAGGCATTTTCCGCATCGGGGCTCGTCTTCATCCCCCGCTGGATAGCATTCCACCCGCGCCGACCCAAGCGCCGCCCGAAAATCGGCGTGATCCGTCCCGGCAGACATTGCGATGGGAACGGGAACATGGAACCCTGCCGCGGTCCGGACGCCCGGATGACGATGCAATAGACAGGCCTGCCATGACCGACACCTCCATCAGCGATGCGGCGGAAATGCTGCTCGACCTCGCACGGCAATCGGTCACGGGGGCCGAGGACCTGTCGGCGGGCAATCCCATCATCGCCCTGGCACGCCGAATCGGCCGGCGGCTGACCGCCGGCACGCTCACCACCGACATGCTCGACGGCGTGGTCCGCCGCCTGCGCGACGACGCCTTTCGCGCCCGGGCCGCCCGGCTGGGCACCTATGTCGACGGCACCGACGATCAGCGGGTGGCCGCCCGCCTGCGCGACGTGGCGCGGACCGTCGCCGCCGCCCCGGGACCGGACGGCACGCCCCCCACCTTCGGCGCCTTCCGCAAGACGGTGGAACGCTGCCGCTTCGCGGCCGTCTTCACCGCCCACCCCACCTTCGCCCTGGCCAATCCGGTCTACGACCTGCTGGCGACCATGGCCTCGTCCGATTCCGTGGCCCTGCCGGAGCTGGCAACCCACCGCCGCGCCGCCGCCCCGACGCTGGAGGAGGAATTCGCCCTCGCCTCGGCCGCGATCCTGCGCGGACGCGACGCCCTGGACCGCCTGACCGGCGCCCTGCTGGCCGAGGCCCGCGCCCGCTGGCCGCACGAATGGTCGGTCCTCAGCCCCCGTCCGGTGATCCTGACCAGTTGGGTGGGTTACGACACCGACGGCCGCACCGATATCGGCTGGTGGGACACCATCCGCCTGCGGCTCCGCATGAAGAGGCTGCAACTGGAGCGCCTGCACGCTCAGGTCGCGCCCCTGCTGCCGATGACCGAGGCCCTTCATGCCCGCCTCGGCCGCGCGCTGGAGGCCGTCGGGGCGCAGATCGCGGCCTGCCCGACCGGCACCGTCGTGCAGCCCGAAGCCGTCGCCGCCTTCGCCGCCGTGCTGATCGCCCGCGCCGACGAGGCGATTCCGGCCGCGAGCCTGCTCGCCGCCCCGTTCCAGGCGGCCATCGACGCCGCCCCGCCCGACGACCGGATGGCACTGTCCATCGCCCGGGCCGGCCTGCTGGCCCACGGCATGGGCGCGGCCCACACCCATGTACGGCTCAACTCGACGCAGATCCACAACGTCGCCCGCCAGCGCCTGGGCATCGAGGACAATCCCGACAATCCGTCGCAGCGCCGCGCGCTGCTGGCGCAGATCAACGACGCGCTGGAACAGGTCCAGCCGGTCGAGATCGATTTCGGCTCGCTGCTGGTCGAACAGGCGACCGCCGCCCGCCTGATGATGACGGTGCGCCAGATCGTCCGCCACATCGACAGCGAAAGCCCGGTCCGCTTCCTGATCGCCGAGACCGAGAGCGGCTATACGCTGCTCGCCGCCCTCTGGCTGGCCCGCATTTTCGGCATCGCCGACAATGTCGAGATCTCGCCGCTGTTCGAAACGCAGGAGGCGCTGGAAAACGGCGCCCATATCGTCGAGGAAGCGCTGCGTTCCCCCCACTGGCGCGACTATCTGCGCCGCACCGGGCGGATGAGCCTGCAATTCGGCTATTCCGATTCCGGCCGCTATGTCGGCCAGCTCGCCGCCACCTACCTGATCGAGCGCCTGCGGCTGAAGATCTGCGACCTGCTGCGCCGGTGGGACCTGACGGATGTCGAGGTCATCCTGTTCGACACCCATGGCGAGAGCATCGGCCGCGGCGCCCACCCGTTCCGCCTGGCCGACCGGCTCGACTATCTGTCGCCGCCGCAGGCCCGCGCCATCTTCGCCGACGCAGGGCTGAACATCCGCGAGGAAACCGCCTTCCAGGGCGGCGACGGCTACCTGCTGTTCGGCACGCGCGCGCTGGCCGACGCCACCGTCAGCATCATCGCCGAACACGCCTTCGCCCACCCCCCCCGCGACCGCGACCCGGTCTATGACGAGCCCGATTTCTCCGCCGATTTCTTCTCGACCATCGGCGCGGGCATGGCCGCCCTGGTCGAGGACCCGGGCTATGCCGCCCTGCTGGGCGCCTTCGGCCCGTCGCTGATCGACAAGACCGGCTCGCGCCCCTCGGCCCGGCAGAGCGATTCCGGCGCCGCCACCACGCGCATCAGCCATCCCAGCCAGTTGCGCGCCATCCCCAACAACGCGATCCTGCAACAGCTCGGCTGGTGCGCCAACACCATCCAGGGCCTGGGCACCGCCGCCGCCCGCCATCCGGAAACGTTCGAGGAATTTCTCGGCCGCAGCCCGCGCTTTCGCCGCGCGCTCGATTTCGCGGCCCACGCCCTGGCCCATTCCGACGACATGGTCCTGCGCGCGGTCATCTACATGCTCGACCCCGACATGTGGCTCAACCGCGCGACGGCGGAAACCGACCCGGCGCGGCGCGACGCCTACCTGGCCCTGATGCAGGGGCTGGAGCGGCTGAATTTCTGGGCCAGCACCCAGGCCATGTTCCGCCGCATCCAGTCCGACCATCTGGCCCTGCGCCGCGCCTGGGCGCAGGCACCGGCCATGAGCACCGAGGAAAAGCTGCTGCACGCCATCCGCATCGCCATGATCGAGCAGATCTGGCTGCTCTCGACACGCATCCCCTATTTCTCGCCGCGCAACGCGTTCTCGCGCGAGGTCCTGACGACGCGCGTGCTGTGCCTGGAAATCCCCGACGCCCTGCGCGAAATGGATCACGTCTTCCCCTCGGTCACCAGCGGCGGGCTGGAGCTGGATTACCACGAGTCCCACAGCCCCCGCTCCGAGGGCGCCTATGTCCGCGAGCATGCCGAAATCTTCGCGCCCATGCTGCGCCTGTTCAATCTGCTGCGCGAAACCAGCGTCGCGGTGATGCACCATGTCGGAGCCTTCGGCTGAACACGCCCTCCGAAACCCGCCCACGCCCCGCCTGGCAGGTCCGCGAGGCACCGCCGCCCACCGGCCGCCCGCTCCCGGCGGCGGAGCACCTGCCGGGGCTGCGGCGTGTCGTCGCCCCCAATCCCGGCCCCATGACCGGGCACGGCACCAATAGCTGGCTGGTCGACCACCCCGGCGGCACGGCGGTCATCGACCCCGGCTCGGACAACCCCGCCCATCTCGGCGCTCTCCTCGCCGCCGCCGGCGGGCGGATCACCCACATCCTGCTGACCCACACCCACCCCGACCACGTGACCGGCGCCCGCCCCCTGGGCCGGATGGCCGGCGCGCCGGTCTGCGGCTTCCGCCACAGCGCGCTCGCGTCCTTCACGCCGGACATCGCGCTCGACGACGGCGCGGCGGTCGCCGGCCTCACGGCGCTGCACACGCCGGGCCACGCGACCGACCATCTGTGCTTCCTGGCAGAGGGCGGCGTCATCTTCACCGGCGACCACATCATGGGCTGGTCGACGACCATGGTCCCGCCCGCGCCCCACGGCTCGGTGCGCCAGTTCCTCGACGGGCTGGAGCGGATCGGCGCCCTGGCCCCGACCCTGCTGCTCCCGGCCCACGGCCCCCCGATCCCGCAACCCGCTTCCTGCATCCAGGGCCTGATCGCCCACCGCCGGTCGCGCGAGGCCACGATCCTGGCCGCCCTGCGCCCCACCCCCGCGACGACCGAGGAGATGATGCACCGCGTCTACCGCGCCATCCCGGCCGCGCTTCGCCGCCCGGCGGAACTGAATCTGCTGGCGCACCTCGAAAAATTGCGTGAAGACGGTCGCGCCATTCACGACCGCGACGGCTGGCGCGCCGACGCCCCCTGACAGACCGGAGGACCCGTTGACCACTCGCCTTTCCCTGCTGCTTTCCGCGTCGCTCATCTGCCTGGGCCTGTCGCCGGCCCGCGCCGCCGCCGAGCATGCCGACACGGCGCATCCCGACGCCGCTCACGCCACCCACCCGCTGCCGTCCATCGAACGCACCAGCACCGGCACGATCACGATCGACGGCAAATCCATCGCCTACCAGGCCGTCGCCGGTACCCTGCTGGTCCATCCCCATGGCTGGGACGATTCCGACGAGACGGTGCAGCACCAGACCCCGGGCAGCGAGGCCCACGCCATCGACGGCAACCCCGACGCCACGGCGGCGATGTTCTATGTCGCCTATTTCCGCAAGGACAGCCGGCCGGAAAGTCGCCCGATCACCTTCATCTATAACGGCGGACCGGGCTCCTCCACGGTGTGGCTGCACATGGGCGCCTTCGGCCCGCGCCGGGTGGTGACGAGCGACGACACCCACACCCCCGCCAGCCCCTACCGGCTGATCGACAATCCGCAGAGCCTGCTGGACGTCACCGACCTCGTCTTCATCGACGCGCCGGGCACCGGCTTCGGCCGCATCAACGGCAAGGACAAGGAAAAGCTGTTCTGGGGCGTGGACGCCGACGGCCAGGCCTTCACCAGCTTCGTCACCCGGTTCCTGGCGAAATATGGCCGCTACAATTCGCCGAAATACCTGTTCGGCGAAAGCTACGGCACCATGCGCTCGGCCGTCCTGGTCAACGATCTGCAAAATCAGGAAAACATCGATTTCAACGGCGTGATCCTGCTGTCGCAGATCCTCAGCTACGACAACAGCGTGGACGAACCGGCCCAGAACCCCGGCATGGACGAGCCGTTCGTGCTCGCCCTGCCCACCTATGCCGCAACGGCGTGGTATCATCACAAGCTGCCCCAGCAGCCGGCGGACCTGAAACCCTTCCTGGCCGAGGTCGAGCATTTCGCCAGCACCGACTACCTGTCGGCATTGCAGCAGGGCGCGGCGCTGCCCGAAGCCGACCGGGCACGGATCGTCGAGCGGCTGCACGCCTATACCGGCCTGCCCGCCGACTATATCCGCCGCGCCGACCTGCGCATCGACGGCGGCGAGTTCTCCAAGACCCTGCAATCCGACGACGGCATGACGACCGGGCGCCTCGACACCCGCTTCTCCGGCCCCACGCTGGACCCGCTGAGCCAGGAAGCCGGATACGACCCGCAATCGGCCGCCATCAGCTCGGCCTATGTGTCATTGTTCAACGACTATGTGCGCAAGACGCTGAATTACGGCGACGGCCTGACCTACCGTCCGGAAATCGACATCCAGCACTGGAATTTCCACCACGCGCAGGGCGGCCCCGACAGTCCGGAATCGGACGGCCCGGCCAATGTGATGCCCGACCTCGCCCAGGCCATGAAGACCAACCCGACGCTGAAAATCATGCTCAATGCCGGCTATTTCGACCTGGCGACCCCATATTACGAGGGGATCTACGAAATGCGCCACCTGCCGATCCCGGCCGCCTTGCAGAAGAACATCGAATTTCGCCAGTACCAGTCCGGCCACATGGTCTACGCCAACATCCCGGCACTGGCCCAGTTGCACGACAACATCGCCGACTTCATCCGCCGCACAGACAACCAGTCTGTAGCCGGAACGACCACACCGTAACGGGGCGAATGATATTGACGCCGGGCCGGCCCGCACGGCCTGGCGACATCAGTCCATGGCCATGGCGGCCATGATGTACAGGCCGGCGTCGCCCTTGCCGAGCCCGCGCAGGATTTCGCGCTTTCCATGCAGGTAGAGGCCGCGCCGCCTGGTTTCATGGCGCAGGATCTGCGTGGTATTGTCGATCAGGCTGGCGATGCAGATCGTCTGCGCCTCGTCCGACGCCCGCGCCAGTTGCGCATGATCCACCGGCCCCGGCAGATCGTCGGCCAGGCAGTGCGGCGACATCGTCACCATATCCACCAGCGACGCCACATCCGCCCCGAAGATCGTGCTGAGTTCACCCAGGGTCACCGGCGTATCCTCAAGCACGTCATGCAGCCATGCCGCCGCCACGACTTCCGGCCGCGCTCCGGTGCCGGCGACCAGTTCGGCAACGCGCATCGGATGCACGATAAACGGCTCGTTGGTGTAGCGCAGGCGCCGGCCGGTCGCGGCATGGATCGATGTCGCGAAAATCGCCGCGCGCTTCACCAGATCCGTCACCTGCCGGTCCTTCCCCTCGCCTATGCACCGTGCTTAATGCACGGACATAGCCTCGGGTTCCCCGCGCGGACCGGCCATGCGGGTTGCCGAGGGGCTTCCCCCTCGGCGAGGCATCTCAGTGGGTGCGGACCGCAACCACTTCGATTTCCACCAGCCAGCCGGGATTGGCTAGGTGGGCAACCTCGAACGCCGCGCGCGTCGGCAGCCTGGGCTGGGCCGGCGTGCCGTAGAACTCGGTGTAGGCCTTCATCATCCCCGCGAAATCGATCTTGCCCAGCTTGGGGTCGGCGACCATGTAGATATGCATGTTGACGACATCGCCCATGGTCAGCTTCAGCTTGGCCAGTTCGCCCTGGATGCGCGTCAGCGCGCCACGCACCTGGGTTTCCGTGTCGCCATAGGCCGCCAGCGTCTTCGGATCGGCGCTCTTGTCGATCGGCGGGGCGCCCAGGCCGCTCAGATAGATGGTCGAGGCCCCCGGCGGCACCTCGATCGCGGTGGCGATCGGAAAATGATCGGCCGGGTCGCTATGGCGGATCACGTCCTTCGCCCGCGCGGCCGACACCGCCCCGCCAGCCAGGGCGGCCGCCAGCACGGCAACGCCGCATGTCCTGAAAATCGTCATATGCCTGTCATTCCTCTTCGGAGCGGATGGTCGGATGCTGAGCCGCAACGTCCGACGGCTTCACCATGTCGGTATAATGATTGCCGAAATGGGTGCGGATATAATTCACCACGTCGGCGACCTGCTGGTCGGTCAGCATGCCGGAAAACCACGGCATGCCGCCGAAGCCGTTCAGCACGACATAGACGGGGTAGTCCGCGCTGGCCAGCTTGGCGTTCCCCGCCAGCGCCGGAAAGCGGGCACCCGCGCCCTCGGCGCCCTTGGCGTCGGGCATGTGGCAGCTCTGGCAGACATGCCGGTAGACATCGGCACCATCGCGCATCGGCTGCATCTTGCCCACCACGGCGCTGGCGCTGTCGGCCCGCGCCTGGGGCGCCAGAAACGCACCGGCCGCCAGGCCGGCCATAAGCAGATAGACGGACCGCATCAGGCAGCTCCCTGCGCGCGTTTGTGCAGACGGGTAATGGCGTCCAGCGACGACAGGATGGCGCCCTCCTGCCAGCAGCCGATATACGAGGCATGCTCGCCGGCCAGTACGATCCGGTTGTCGATCGCGCACAACGCCTTGTAATGGGTCTTGCGCGCCTGCTCGGACCACATGGAACAGCAGCCGAGGGTCCAGGGCATGCGGCTCCAGGCCATCGACACGCCGGTACGGAATTCGTCGCGATAATTGGCATGGATCGCCTGGCCCTGCGCCAGGCCGTGCTCGATCCGCTCGGCCGGGGTCATGCCGGCGAAATCATAGGCCGCCGGCCCGAACATGTAGCCGCCCAGCAGCACCGCCGGCCCGTCCGAGAAATAGCCGTGGCTGGGGTAGGAAATCTGGCTGATCGGCTGATCGGTAAAGCTGATGCCGCCATAGATCTGGTCGTCCTGCTCCCAGAACCGGCGCTTGAATTCCAGCCCGAGCTTGACCGAAGAGGCATAGGGCACCGCCGCGATCGCCGCCTTCAGCGGGCCGCCGACCTGCACGTCCAGTTGCGACAGCACCGGCAGCGGAATCGTGCAGACGCAGTAATCCGCCTCGGCCTGCTTCACCGCGCCGCCATGCGACATGTCGTTGTAGGTCACGGTCACATGCCGATCGTCCTGATGGATCGCCGTCACCTTGCAGTTCAGCGTGATCAGGTCGTGTACCTGGCGGTTGAAGCCCTTGCCGATCTGGTCCATGCCGCCGACCGGCTGGAACATCGTCGTCTGCATGTCCAGCCGCTCATGGAACGCCATCCACTGCCACAGGCCCGACCGCATGACATCGTCCCGCGCGAACAGGTCGGAGGGCACGGGCGCACCGTCCACCCCGCCGCCCTGCGGCTTGGCGAAGCCACGGCGCAGCGAGCTGATGCTCCCCTTGCGATAGGCCCCGTCGGCCGTCAGCCCGCCCCAGCCCCTCATCGCCGCCACGACATGGGCGCGCTCATCGGCCGAGACCGGATCGTCCAGCTTGTGCTGGTCGATCGCCTTGGCCAGCAGCTCCGCCGTAAAACCGGTGAAATCCGCGGCATAGTCGCGATAGCGCACGGGCTTGCCGCCGAACGCGTTGCCGGCATGCAGCCACGAATTGTGATTCAGCTCGACAAACGGCTCCAGTTGCACGCCGAAGGCCTTGCAGTAATGCAGCAGGCCCTGGTGATGATACGGGATCCGCCACGGGCCGGGATTGATGTAATTGCCCGGCGCGAACTGCACTTTCTGCACAGCGCCGCCCAGTTCGCTCAGCGTGTCCCCGCCGCGCAGCGAAATGTTGCGGCCGCCGGCGCGGTTCTGAAACTCCAGGATCTGGACCTGGTATCCGGCCTTGCGCAATTCATACGCCGCCAGCATCCCGGCCAGGCCGGCGCCCAGCACCAGCACCTTCGTGCCGGGCTTGCCGCCGGTCAGGGCGGGCGGCCCGGCGAAATCCGTGCCCGCGGCATGTCCCAGGCTGGTCATGGCCTGGTACAGGGCGGCACTCCCCCCCAGGATTCCGATTCGTGTCAGCATCTGGCGGCGTGTCGCCACCGGACGCCGAAAAGCGTTTGTCATCAAGTTCCCCCAGCAGACAGGACAGAAAGCGGCACCATCAAGGACGTTCCCGACCGGCCGGAGACGGAAACGCCATGCAAGTTATAAGGCGCTGCCATGCGCGGGCAATGACATGATCCCCTCGCGCAACGGTTTTTTTGTCCCCCGTGCCGGCCATGCGGCGGCAAACCATTCCTTTTGCGGATCTTTCCGGCCTCGGCAAAAATCCGACGGCGACCAGCCGTGACGTAAATAGCACACCGGGCGCGAAAATCGTTACGATATCCACAGACCGGCGGCCAGGTCAGGCCTCCCGCCGCACGATCGGCGGCATCAAATCGTCCGGCATCGGGCTGACATAGGGGCGCTCGGCCAGCCGCGCGGCATGGTCCTGCCGGGCCCGCGCCAGCAACTCGGGGTCGGACAGCACATCCACCGCCGTCGCCGCCATCACCTTGGCGACATGGACCATGCCGGTATGGGCCACGGAAGATTGCCCCTGCGCGGTCATCTGCCACGAATGCAGCGCGGTGCCGATGGCACAGGTCGCGCCCAGCGCCTGCACCGTCGGCACCGTCCAACTGACATCCCCCACATCGGTCGACCCGAGCAGGATCGGCCCGGCCGGCGACGGATAGGGCAGCACGACATCGCACAGCGGCATGTCGGTCGAGGGCGGCAGGCCCACCTGGCGGAAGGCCGCCGCGATATCGTCGGGGGTGAAGGTCTTCTGCATCTCCCGGGCGAAGGCCCGGTCGGCGGCGTCGAAGGGCGGCGGCCCCAGCCGCTCCAGGTTCGCCTGCATCGCCGCCTCCAGCGGCGGGTTCGGCAGCAGGTTGGCCATGCCGCTGACCACCGCGCACGCGACCCGGGTTTCGGTCATCATCGCGGCGCCGTCCGCCACCCGGCGCACGCGCGCGGCCAGGGCCAGCATGTCCTCCAGCTCCGCGGCGCGGACCGTATAGCGGATGACCACCCGCGACTGCACCACGTTCGGCGCCTCGCCCCCCGCATCCTGATAGGCGTAATGAATGCGCGAACTCGGCAGCATATGCTCGCGCAGATAGTTCACCCCGACATTCATCAGTTCCGCCGCATCCAGCGCCGAACGGCCCAGATGCGGCGCGGCGGCGGCATGGGCCGACCGCCCGGTGAAGGTGAAATCCAGGCGCATGTTGGCCAGCGCCGCCGGTGGAAAGACGGTGGAGAACGCATACGGATGCCACGAAATCGCGACATCGACATCGTCGAACGCGCCGGCCCGCACCATGAAGCCCTTGCCGGCGCCGCCTTCCTCCGCCGGGCAGCCATAATAGCGCACCCGCCCCTTCATCCCGCTCTCGGCCAGCCAGTCCTTCAGCGCCGCCGCCGCCAGCAGCGACGCCGAGCCCAGCAGGTTGTGCCCGCAGGCATGGCCGTTGCCCGGGCCCGGCAACGGCTGGTGAACCATCGCCCCGGCCTGCTGGCTCAGCCCCGGCAGCGCGTCATATTCGCCCAGGAAGGCGATGACGGGCCCGCCCTCCCCGGCCTCGCCCATGATCGCGGTCGGCAGCCCCGCCACCTCGCGGGTGATGCGAAAGCCCGCCTGCTCCAGCGCCGCGTCATGCAGCGCGACCGAGCGGAACTCGCCGAAATTCAGTTCCGGCACCGCCCACACCGCGTCGCTCAGCGCGATCAGCGGCGCCTTGCGGGCCTCGACGCACTCCCAGATCCGCGCGCTGTTCCGCATAGCCCGTCCTCACCACCACCCATGATGGCGGGATCATAGACCATAACGCCGCCCGGCGGCCACGCTCCCCTCAGCCCCGCAGGTCGAGCACCTTGCGCCCCTGCACGTTGCCCGCCTCCAGGTCGGCGAAGATCTGGTTGATATTCTCCAGCCGGTCGGGCTCGATCACCGTCTTGACCTTGCCGTCGGCGAAGAAGGACACCGCCTCGATCATGTCCAGCCGCGTGCCGACGATCGACCCGCGCACCGTGGTCCCGGCCATCACCATGTCGAAGATGGAAATCGGGAATTCCCCCGGCGGCAGCCCGTTCAGCACGATCGTGCCGCCCCGCCGGGCGAAGCCCATCGCCTGCGCGAAGGCGGTGCGCGACACCGCCGTCACCAGCACGCCATGCGCGCCGCCCACCTGCGACTGGATGTAGGGCGCGGGATCGACCGCCCGCGCATTCACCGTCAGCGCGGCCCCCAGCACCCTGGCAGTCGCCAGCTTGTCGTCGTCGATATCGATGGCGATCACGTTCAGGCCCATGGCCACGCCATATTGCACCGCCATCTGGCCCAGCCCGCCGACGCCCGACACCGCCACCCACTGCCCCGGGCGGGTGTCGGTCATCTTCAACCCCTTGTAGACGGTCAGCCCCGCGCACAGCACCGGCGCGACCTGCAACGGGTCGACGCTCTTCGGCAGATGCGCCACGTAATCGGGGTCGGCCACCACATACTCGGCGAAACAGCCATTGACGCTATAGCCCGTATCCTCCTGCGCGGGGCACAGCGTCTCCCACCCGCCCAGGCAATGTTCGCAATGGCCGCAGGCCGAATACAGCCAGGGCACGCCGACCACGTCGCCTTCCTTCACCCATTTGACGGCACTCCCCACCGACACGACGTGCCCGACGCCCTCGTGCCCGGGCACGAAGGGCGGCTTCGGCTTGACGGGCCAGTCCCCCCGGGCGGCATGCAGGTCGGTATGGCACACGCCGCACGCATCCAGCCGCACCAGGATCTGGTCGGGACGGATCGCGGGAATATCCAGTTCCTCGATCGTCAGCGGCTTGCCGAATTCGCGGACGACGGCCGCCTTCATCTTCGCGCTCATGGTCGTTCCTCGCCTTGCATGGGGTGGCGCGCGCGGCGCCCTGGTCATCACGCTAACCCGTCCGCGACCGGCGAACCGTGATCTACGTCAAGACCGCCGCTTTCGCCGCCATCATCAAGAATTCACACTCTTCCCCTTCCGTTCCATTCTGGCCAACCGCCGGACGACACCTTATAGAACGTGGGCCGATCGCCGGGGGGTGATCGTCCCGCGCGCCCCGCTCGCCCACTCCTCCGGCTCGAAACCGACATCAGCAGGATACGCGCCCGGCATGATCTTCCCGACCCCAGTCCGCCTCGCCAGCACCCTGGCGGCCCTGCTCGCCGCCACGCCCGCCATCGCCGCCCCCCGGCAGGACCAGCCGGCACCCGCCACCGCCACGCCGATCAGGCACCTGATCGTGCTGTATGACGAGAACGTCTCGTTCGACCATTATTTCGCCACCTATCCGCAGGCCGCCAACCCGCCCGGCGAACCGGCCTTCACGGCCCGGCCCGGCACGCCGCCGGCCAACACGCTGGCCGCCGCCGGACTGCTGGCCAGCAACCCCAATGCCGGCCCTGCCAACGGCCGCGACGCCAGCCTGCCCTTCCGCCTCGACCGCACCCAGGCCGCCACCGCCGACCAGAACCACGCCTACACCGCCGAGCAACTGGCCTATCACGGCGGCAAGGCCGACCTGTTCCCCCTCCATACCGGCCGCGCCAGCCCCGGCGGCGTGGGCGCCTTCGGCACGCGGGGCCAGGTGATGGGCTATTTCGACGGCAACACCGTCACCGCGCTGTGGCAATACGCCCAGCATTTCGCGATGAGCGACGCCACCTACACCGACACCTACGGCCCCTCCACCCCCGGCGCGCTGGAGGTCGTCGCGGGCCAGACCAACGGCATGCAGATCGTCAGGACGACGCAGAAGCCGGCGACCAGGCACGCCGCCACCCCCTATATCGCCGACGGCCAGGGCGGCTGGACGATGATCAACGACATCGACCCGGCCTATGACGTCTGCTCGGTGCCCGACAACCAGGTCACCATGCGCGGCCGCAATATCGGCGACCTGCTGAACCAGGCCGGCATCACCTGGGGCGGCTTCATGGGCGGCTTCGCGCTCGACATCCGCAACCCCAACGGCACGACCGGCTGCGCCCGGTCCACGCCCTCGCCCGTGGTCGGCCAGACGATTCCCGACTACATGCCCCACCATAACTGGTTCCAGTATTTCCCCAGCACCGCCAACCCGACCCACGCCCGCCCCTCCTCGGTCGCCGCCATCGGCCACAGCGTCGCGGCGGACGGCACGACGCGCGACCCCGCCAATCATGAATATGATCTGCGCGACTTCGCCGCCGCCCTGCACGCCGGCAACCTGCCGGCGGTCTCGTTCATCAAGCTCCCGGCCTACCGCGACGGTCATGCCGGCTATTCCGACCCGCTGGACGAACAGCAGGGCATGGTCGAAATCCTGAACATGGTCCAGCAACGGCCGGAATGGCGCGACACCGCCATCATCATCGCCTGGGACGATTCCGACGGCTGGTACGACCACGCCTTCATCCCCCCCACCCGCTCCTCGAACGACCCCGAGGTCGACCAGCTCGACGGTCCGGGCCGCTGCGGCAGCGCCTCCCGGCCGCTGGGCATCGATGGCCGCCCCGTCAACGGCCGCTGCGGTCCCGGCACCCGCATCCCCCTTCTGGTCATCTCGCCCTGGGCGAAGACCAATTACATCAGCCACGTCCTGCTGACCCAAAGCTCGGTCACCCGCTTCATCGAGGATAACTGGCTGCACGGCACCCGCCTCGGCGGCGGCGCCTTCGACGCCGAGGCCGCCGACCTGCGCGACCTGTTCGATTTCACCCATCCGCCCCGGACCGGCCGCCTGCTGCTGGATCCACAGACCGGCGAGCCGATCGCGCGCTGACGACACGCCCATGCAGGACGCCGCCCCCTCAAAACTTCTCTCGATATGAAAAAGTGATTTTCAAACTTACCGTCGTCCTGAGCCTCCTCGCCGTCCCGGCCTTCGCGGCCACGCCACCGGCGTGCGCTCCGGCGGCCGACGGCGGCAACCCCTGCCCGGTCAACCTGCGCCGCCCATCCACCGCCCCGCTCTCGGCGATGGCGCAACTCGGGCGCACCCTGTTCCACGATCCCGCCCTGTCCGGATCGGGGCGGCAATCCTGCGCCTCCTGCCACGACCCCGCCCATCATTACGCCCCGGCGGGCGCCTCCGCCGTGGCACTGGGCGGCACAGACCTCACCCGCGACGGCCTGCGCGCGGTGCCCACCCTGACCTATCTGGAAACCCGTCCACCCTTCAGCATCGGCCCCGACACGGCGGAAAACGAAACCGCCCCCACGCCCTCCACCGTCGCCGTCGGTCCGCACGGCGCCAAGACGGCCCGGAACAATGCCGCGTCCGCCGCCAACCTGGTCCCGCAGGGCGGCCTGTTCTGGGACGGTCGGGCCGACACGCTGCAACAGCAGGTCGCCGGCCCGCTGTTCAACCCCGACGAAATGGCCTCCAGCCGCGCCATCGTCCTCGCCCGCCTCGCCCGGGGCCCCTACGCGCCCATGCTGCGCCGCCTGGGCGGCCAGGCCGTCGGCCATTCGGACGATCTGCTGCTGGCCGAAGCCCTGTTCGCCATCGCGCGCTACCAGATCGAAGACCCGTCCTTCCATCCCTATGCCAGTCCGTACGACGACTGGCTGGAAGGCCGCCTCCGCATGACACCCGCCCAGCGCCGGGGCTACCTGCTGTTCAACGACCCGGCCAAGGGCAATTGCGCCGCCTGCCACCCCGACCGCCCGGGGCCGGACGGCACGCCCCCCCTCCTGACCGACCACCAGTTCGAGGCCCTGGGCGTGCCGCGCAACCGCGCGCTGGCCGCCAACCGCGACCCGGGATTTCACGATCTGGGATTATGCGGCCCGGTCCGCACCGACATGGCGGCCCGCACGGACATGTGCGGCCTGTTCATCACGCCCGGCCTGCGCAACGTCGCCACCCGACACGCCTTTTTCCACAATGGCGCCTATCATACGCTGGACGGGGTGCTGGATTTCTACGCCCTGCGCGATGTCGCGCCCGCGCGCATCTACCCCAAGGACGCCGGCGGCCGGGTCCTCCGCTATGACGACCTGCCGCCGCCCTACCGCGCCAATCTCGACGTCACAGACGCCCCCTTCGACCGCCACCCGGGCGACCCGCCGGCCCTGACCCCGCGCGAGCGGCGGGACATCATCGCCTTCCTGCGGATGCTGACCGATCATGTGGTATCCCACGGACCATCCCATCGACCCGAGAACGGAGAGACCGACCATGAGTCCGATCACCCGCCTGCAGCCCGAAACCCGCCTGTCCGGCGCGACCATCCATAACGGGCTGGTCTACCTGGCCGGCCAGGTCGCCGAAGATTCGTCGCTGGATACGGCAGGCCAGACGGCCGACATCCTGCACCAGGTGGACGCCCTGCTGGCCGAAGCCGGCACGGACAAGAGCCGCCTGCTGTCGGTCCAGATCTTCCTGGCCGACATGAACGAACTGGCGGACATGAACCGCGCCTGGGACGAATGGCTGGACCATGGCAACAAGCCGGCCCGCGCCACCGTCGAGGCCGCGCTGGCCGACCCCGCCTGGCGGGTGGAACTGACCGCGATCGCCGCGCTGCCGTAACCCTTGCCGGCGCCTTGACCCTGGCCGGCGTCAGTCGATGCGCTGCACCCAGCCATGGGGGTCGGGCCGCTGGCCGCGCTGGATCCCGATCAGCGCCTCGCGCAGATCTCCGGTCACCGGGTCGGCGCCATTGCCCGCGCCGATCACGATCTCGCCCCGATGCCCGCGGAAACGGCCGATCGGGGTCACCACCGCCGCCGTGCCGCAGGCAAACGCCTCGACCAGCCGCCCGCTGGCCGCGTCCGCATAGCACTGATCGATGCCATAGCGCTCCTCGCGCACCGTCAGCCCCCTGTCGCGCGCCAGCGTCAGCAGCGTGTCGCGGGTGATGCCGGGCAGGATCGTCCCGCCCAGCGGCGGCGTCACCAGCGTGCCGTCATCCATCACGAAGAAGACGTTCATGCCGCCCATTTCCTCGATCCACCGATGCTCGGCGGCATCCAGGAACAGCACCTGGTCGCAATTCTGGCGCTTCGCCTCGCGCTGGGCCAGCAGGCTGGCGGCATAATTGCCCCCGCACTTGGCCGCCCCCGTGCCGCCGGGCGCGGCGCGGGTATACTCCTCCGACACCCAGACCGACACCGCGCCACCGCTGAAATACGCCCCGACCGGCGATGCGATGACGATGAACAGATATTCCGACGACGGCTTCACGCCCAGAAACGCCTCGCTGGCGATCATGAACGGGCGCAGATAAAGGCTGGCGCTCTCGCCGGACGGGATCCAGTCGCGATCGGCCCGCACCAGTTCCCGCACCGCGTCCAGGAACAGCGCCTCGGGCACCTCGGCCATCGCCATGCGCTCGGCCGACTGGCGGAAGCGGCGGGCATTGGCATCGGGGCGGAACATCACCACGCCGCCATCGGCGGCGCGATAGGCCTTCATGCCCTCGAAGATCTCCTGCGCGTAATGCAGCACCGCCGCGGCCGGATCGAGCGCGATCGGCGCCCGCGCCTCGATCGTCGGGTTATGCCAGCCCTGCCCTTCCTTGTAGCGGACGACCGCCATGTGGTCGGTAAAGACGCGCCCGAACCCCGGATTGGCCAGCAATTCCGTACGCTGCGCCACCGATACCGGCGCGGGGTGCGGAAGATGCGTGAAACGGAATTGATCGGCGCTGTCCATGATCCTGCTCTCTCACCACAAAGGCGGCCCGCGCCCCACGGCGCGCTCCGATCGGTCAGAGTCCCCAGATCACGCGGCGCGTCAAGCCCGCCTCCCCACGGATCTCTTCCGCGCGGCGCCTAGGCCAGTACCGCCGCGACATGCCGCCCGATTCCCGCGAAAAGCGCGGCCCGCTGCGCCTCGGTCGGAAACCCGCCCCGCGTGTAGGCGACCACGACGATCGGCCCGCCCGCCTCGGGCCAGCCGATCGCGATGTCGCCCGCGGCATCCTTGCCGTTATTGCCCGTCTTGTCCCCCACGATCCAGCCATGGGGCAGGCCCGCCCGCAGCCGGTGCCTGCCGGTCTGGCAGTTGACCAGCCAGGTCTTCAAGGTCTTGCGCGCTCCCGCCGACAACACGTCCCCCAGGGCAAGCGTCCGGATGGTTTCCGCCATCGCCACCGGGGTCGTCGTGTTCCGCACACCCCCCGGCGGCGTGCGGTTCAGTTCGGGCTCGCTGTCGTCCAGCCGCGTCACGTTATCCCCGATCTCACGCCAGAAATGCGTCAGCATCCCCGGGCCGCCGATCCGCGCCAGCAGCTTGTTGGCGCAGACATTGTCGCTCCGTTCGACGGCGCCCGCGCACATCTGGCGCAGGGACAGGGCGCCCTTGCCCAGGTTCGCCCTCGCGACCGGCGCATACATGTCGCCGATATCCGCGGCCGTGAACCTGACGACCTCGCCGAGATCCGCCCGCCCCCGGTCGCACAGTGCCAGCACATAGGCGGCCAGCGACGCCTTGAAGGTGCTGCACATCACAAACCGGTCGGCATGCCGCCAGGCAAAGGTCCTTCCGCTGGACAGGTTCTCGGCGAACACGCCCACATGCCCGCCCGTCGCGCGCTCATAGAGCGCGATCGGATCAGGCGTTTGCGCGAAACCCGGAGACGCCAGCAGAAACGGAGCGGAGTGCAAAAAGTCGCGGCGGCGCATGCGATTCATTCCTGCCAGAGCCCAGGTCACCCTATCGCGGCGCACAGCCCGGCGCCGCACGCTGACGGTCCCGGCCACGCGGCGAGACCAGCCGCCCCGAACATGCCTGCTTCAGGCATTGTAGTCGCGGATGGTGACGAAGCGGGTATCCAGATACGCTTCCAGCGCCTCGCTGCCCCCTTCCGAGCCGTAGCCGGAATCGCCGATCCCGCCAAACGGCACCTCCGGCAGCGCCAGTCCCAGATGGTTCACCGTCAGCATCCCGGCCCGCACCTCGTCGCGCAGGCGCGCCGCCGTGGGGGCCGAGCCGGTGAAGGCATAGGCCGCCAGGCCGTATGGCAGGCGATTGGCCTCGGCCACCGCCTCGTCCAGCGTATCGAACGGGTTCATCAGCGCCACCGGGCCGAACGGCTCCTCGTTCATGATCCGCATGTCGGTGGTCAGGCCGGTCAGCACCGTCGGCGCGAAGAAATAGCCGGCATTGCCGATCCGCTGGCCGCCGGTCACGATCGTCGCCCCCCTGGCGGTCGCGTCGCCGATCAGCGCTTCCATCGCATCCACGCGCCGGACATTGGCCATCGGTCCCATCTTCGTGTCGGGCAGCAGCCCGTCGCCGACGCGGATCTCCCGGGCCACGGCCGCGAACCGCTCCACGAACCGGCCGAATGCCGGCCGTTCCACCAGGAAACGGGTCGGCGAAACGCAGACCTGCCCGGCATTGCGGAATTTCGCCGCCGCCAGCGTCGCCGCCGCGTGGTCGATATCGGCATCGGCGCTGATGATGGCCGGCCCATGGCCGCCCAGCTCCATCGTCGCGCGCTTCATGTGCGACCCGGCCAGCGCCGCCAGCATCTTGCCCACCACGGTCGAGCCGGTAAACGTCACCTTGCGGATCGCGGGATGCGCGATCAGCGTCTCCGAGATCTCCGACGGCGTGCCGTAGACCAGCCCGATCACCCCCGCCGGCACGCCGGCATCGGCAAAGGCGCGGATCAGCGCGGCGGGCGAGGCCGGAGTCTCCTCGGCGGCCTTGACGATGATCGAACAGCCGGTCGCCAGCGCCGCCCCGACCTTGCGCACCACCTGGTTGACCGGGAAATTCCACGGCGAGAACGCGGCCACCGGCCCGACCGGGCTGCGGATCACCGCCTGGCTCACCCCCACCGCCCGCGACGGGATCAGCCGTCCATAGGCCCGGCGCCCTTCCTCGGCCAGCCAGTCGATCGTATCCGCCGCCCCCAGCAGCTCCGTCCGCGCCTCGGCCAGCGGCTTGCCCTGTTCCAGGGTCAGGACCGGCGCGATCGCATCGACCCGTCCGCGCAGCAGCGTCGCCGCCTCCCGCATGATCCGATAGCGATCGAAGACCGACATGCGGCTCCACAGCGCGAAGCCCCGCTCGGCGGCCGCCACGGCGGCGGCCAGGTCCGGCTGGCCGGCATGGGCCACGCGGCCGATGACCTGCTCGGTCGCGGGATTGACCACATCGATGAACCGCCCCTCCCGCGCCGCGGTCCACTGACCGTCGATGAACAGCAGGGTGTCGGGATAGGACGACATGTCAGGCAGCCTCCGGCCTCGGGACGAACGGAGCGGCAGCTTGCCGCATCCGTCCATCCCGGTCAAAGCACCCGCGTCAGACGTGCTGGCCGCCATTGATATGGATTTCGGCCCCGTTGATATAGGACGAGGCCGACGAACACAGGAAATGGATCGTCTCCGCCACTTCGCGCGGCGCCCCCAGCCGTTTCATCGGCACGTCCGACGCCACCAGCCGGTCGGTCCCGGGCGAAAGGATGGCGGTCGAGATCTCGCCCGGCGCGATCGCGTTCACCCGCACGTTCCGCTGCCCGAGTTCGTGCGCCATTTCCCGGGTCAGCGCCGCCAGCCCGGCCTTGGACACCGCATAGGCCGCCCCGGCGAAGGGATGGACGCGCGAGCCCACGATCGAGGTGACATTGACGACCGAGCCCCCGGCCGCCTCCAGTTCCGGTGCCAGCGCCCGCACCAGCAGCGCGATCGAGACCAGGTTGACGTTCAGCACGCTGGTCCACACGTCCAGGTCGCTGTCCAGCACGCCCAGCCGCGCGCCATCCGCTCCCTTGGGCGAAATGCCGGCGTTGTTGACCAGGGCGTGCAGCCGGCCCTCCGGCAGGCGCGCCCGCACGTCGTCGGCCAGCCGCCCGATGCCCGCCAGGTCGCTCAGGTCGGCGGTGATATGGCTCATCCGCGCGGCGGGCCAGGCGCAGGCCGGGTCGAACGCCTGCCGCGAAACGGTCAGGATTCGCCAGCCCCGTTCCTGGAACAGCTTGACCGTGGCATGACCGATCCCCCGGCTGGCGCCCGTCAGGAGCATGGTCGGCTGATGTTCCGCCACCGCGATGGTCCTCCCGCTTGTCGCCGGACGATCATGGGCCGTCTCCCGCCCCCCGGGCAAGGGGGGCCGCACGCGCGCCCCGAGCGGACCGGGTCGTTCAGGGCACTCGGGGCGCGCCGATCGCCAGCGCCCGGCGCGCCATGGCCAGCGCCCCCTCCCGGCTGCCCGCCCCGCAGATGAAGCGCGCCGGATGGGCGAACACCGCGTCCCCGACCCCCGAGATTTCGGCCAGCGCCCGGCCCTCCAGCCCGCCCCAGCCTTCCGGCAGCGGCACGCGCTGGCCGAACTCGCCGCGTGCCGGCGGCACGGCCTTGACGTTCCATTGCCCGCCGCCGGCGGGCGAGACGACATAGACGACCGGCAGGTCGCGCTCGAAGATCACCTTCTCGGCCGGCATGCCCGTCTCCAGTACCAGGATGCGCTTGTCCTCCGCCCGCGCGAACGCGCCCAGCACGCGGTCGGCGGCCTTCAGGCTCGCCCGCGCCCGGTCGACGACGCCGGCCAGATAGCGGGCGACGATCCCCGCCGCGTCGGCGAATCCCGCCATCTCCCGCCTCGCGGCTTCCTCGCCGCCATGCAGTTCGGCCGTGTCCCACGCCGCGCCGCAGGTCGACACGATCTCGGCCAGCGACAGCCGGCCCATTTTCGCCACCCCGTTATCGTCCTGGTCGACGGGCAGGATCAGCGCCTTGTCCACCGCCTGCCAGATGGCGGCGGCCATCGCGTCGTCCACCGGCTCGGCCAGCATGTTGCCGATCGCGGCCCGGCCGTAATCCTTCCACAGCAGCCCCGCCGCGCTGTAGGGCGTGCCGTCCTCGCGCAGCGGCTTGTTCTTCATATGGTGGTCGTACCGTCCCGCCGCCGGGTCGTACACCCCGCCGACATCGAAGACGATATCCGCGGCCTGGATCCGTCCCGGCACGCGCGACCGCGTGAAGGTCAGCCGATCGCCCGGCCCCTCGCCCAGCACCCGCCCCCGCAGGTCGCCATGCGGTGCCAGCGCGTAATGCAGGATGACGTAGCCCAGCGTCTCGTCGGCATGAAAATTGCCCGAATGGGTCAGCGCCGCGACCGGCTCCGTCCCGGGACCGAGACCGATGGGTGTGTATTCCGTCATATTCGTAAGGACCGCCGACAGGTGGGGGATTGTCTCAAGCGCCCCTCATGCCGTACCGGCCGGCGCGACACAACACGCCTCCGGCGTCGATTGACACGCATTCCGGCCTCGACGACACTCGCGGCAGGATGCAGGACGCTGACAGGACCAGGATCGACCGGTATCGCGCGCTCCTGGCCGTCGAAACCCTCCGCGAAGCCCTGGCGCGCGATCCGGCCAGCGCCGGGACGGCACGCGACCTGGCCCGCACCCTGGTCGAACTCGGCCGCGTGGACGAGGCGATCGCCTGCTATCGCACGGTCCTGGACCACGACCCGAGCCTGCATGCCATTCATGCCGGACTGGGCACGCTGCTGCGCAACACCGGGCGCCATGCCGAGGCCCTGCATCATCTGGAACAGGCCCACGCGCTCCAGCCCGACGACGCGCCGGTCCATGCGGTGCTGGCCCTGGTGTTGCAGGAACTCGGGCACATCGACGCGGCGATCGCGCATCTGCGCCGGGCGATCGCCCTGGCGCCGGACGAGCCCAATTATTACCTGGGGCTCACCCGCCTGTCGGCCCTCCCGGCCGACGACCCCGCGCTGGCGGCCATGCAGGCGCTCGCCGGGCGTGCAGGCACGCTGGACGACCAGGGCAGAATGCGGCTCCATTTCGCACTGGGCAAGGCGCTGGCCGACAGCGGCCACCACCGCGCCTCCTTCGACCACCTGCTGAAAGCCAACGCGATCCGGCGCGCCCAGACGCCGTACGACGAACAGCGTATCGCCCGGGGCGCCCGGGCGATACGCGCGCGCTTCACGGCCGATGTCATCGCGGCGACCGCCGCGTCCGGCCATCCCTCGCCGCGCCCGGTCTTCATCGTCGGCATGCCGCGCTCCGGATCGACCCTGGTGGAGCAGATCCTGGCCAGCCATCCGCTCGTCTTCGGCGCCGGCGAAGTCGGCACCCTGTCCGACACGCTCCAGGACGCCGCCAAGCGGTTTCCGGACTGGCGGGTGGGCACGCCGCTGACCGGCCTGAGCGCAAGAGACCGGCATGCCATCGCCGAAGACTATCTCCACCGGCTGGACAGGCTGGTCACGGGCTGGACGGGCGACCGGCCGCCGGCGCGCATCTCCAACAAGACGCTGGATAATTTCTTCCATATCGGGCTCATCCGCCAGCTATGGCCCAACGCGCGCATCATCCATACGCTCCGCGACCCGATCGATACCTGCCTGTCCTGCTTCTCGATCCCCTTCGACAAGCTGGCGTTCACCTTCGACCTGGGCGAGCTAGGCCGCTATCATCGTCACTACCAGGACCAGATGACCCACTGGCGCCAGGTACTGCCGCCGGGCACGATCCTGGATGTCCGCTACGAGGATATCGTCGCGGACCTGGAGACCGGCGCGCGGCGCATCATCGCCTATTGCGACCTGCCATGGGACGAAGCCTGCCTGCGCTTCCACGAATCCCGCCGCCTGGTCAGGACATCCAGCGTGGCCCAGGTCCGCCGGCCGATCTACCGCAGCGCGGTCGGACGCTGGCGCCCCGATGACGAAACGCTGCGGCCGCTGCTGGACGGGCTCGGCATGGCAAGCGCGGCCGGCGACACGGCATGACCGTAAACGGGCGCCCCCGGCGCCGCGCGGCATAAAAGCGGCCCCAGATCGAACCGCGAAACATGCTGGATCGCGATTTCGACCGTCGAGCGATGGCCGTGACACACGGCGATCAGCCCGATGACCACGACCGACAGGACGCGGACCGTCCGCCCGGACATGGCGGCGCCCGGCCCGGCCAGGCGACGGAACAGACAGACCATCGCCACGCCCAGAACCCCACCGACCACGACCTCGACCAGCGTATGGGCGCCCAGCGCCAGGCGCGACCAGGCCAGCACGCAGGCGATCGCCCCCGCCCCCCCGATCACGACCGGCAGCCGCAATCCCGCCATCGCCAGCAGGCAGCCATAGACCATCGTCCCGGCCATCGTGTGCCCGCTGGGGCTGTACAGCACCCGATCGGGCGTCGGGCCGCACGCCTCCAGCGCCAGTTTCAGGACCAGGGTCAGCACGGACCCGCTCGCCATCACCACCGCCCAGGCCAGCGCCACGCGCCAGCGCCGCAGCGCCAGCAGGGCCAGCAGCACCAGCGCCTCGACCGGCAGAAGAACGTCCTGGTCGGCCAGGTCGGTCAGGAAGACGGTCAGCACCCTGTCGCCACACCCGTCTCCGCGCCGCCCGCCCGCGCCCGATAAAGATGATAGGACAGCAGCGTCTTCGCATCGGTCCGGCCGATCCGCGGCAGGTCGTCCAGCGCCACCACGCGCAGCCGGATCGATTCATGCTCTTCGGCGTTCCCGGCGCGCCGGCCGTCCAGCGCCCGCACCGCCGCCTCGCCGATCTCCAGGTCCACGGAATACAGCGTGACCGCCTCGTCGCACCCGCCCGGCGAGGGCCAGACGGTCGCAAGCGCCACCAGCCGGTCCGCCGGCACCACCAGGTCGGTGCCGACTTCCTCCCCCAGCTCGCGCAGGGCGGTGCTGACCAGTTCGCCGCCATCGACCATGCCCGCCGGCAACGCCAGCAGGTCGGGACAGGCGACCGGCAGGCGCGGCTCGCAGGTCAGGATGGTCCGCTCGGCATGGCCGGGGCAGTGCAGCACCACCAGGACCGACACCGCATCCCCGCGCAGCAGCGCGGCCCCCGGCACCTTCCGCCCCTCATGCCAGGCATCGGCCTCGACCAGGACGAAACCCACCCGCCGGCCGAAAAACACCACATCCCGCACCGCCACGCCGCGCAGGTCGAAACGCCCGGCCGCCTGCTCCAGCCAGCGGCGGACATGCGGGGCCGCGAGCACGTCGGCCCGCAGCACCTCGGGCACGCTCGCGGCGAAGGTGATGGGAACGCGGTCGACCGCCTCCATGGACTCTGCTGCCCTCCCCGGAACGGGTCGCGATATGACCCCGGCCTGTCCGAAGGATTGTCCTCATTTCCGTGGATAAATCCAGTGGGCATGTCGGGGAGGCAGCCGCCCTATTCGCATCCCGCCCGATGCGCGACCTCCCGCCAGAGATGGACATAACGCTGCGTATCGAACCGGGGCTTGATGAACATGCGCCGCACCGCGCCGATGCCGGCGGCGGTGAAATAGGCTCGCGGCGGCCCCTCCTCGGTCGAAACCCGCAGCAGGCCGCGCGCGACGAGGTCGCGGATCGAAGCCGGAATGCGCGGCTCGCCGATCTGCGGCCCGCTTTTCCATGTCGGCAGGATAATGCCATCCGACAACGAGGGATTACTGCCCGAATACGTCCCGAAGGACCAGCGGATGAACCGTTCCTCGGAACGGGTCAGGCCTGTATCGACCATTATGGAATACTCGCGTTCTTGTTTTTTTTATGCGCTCGCACCGGCCGCCTGCTGGAAGCCGTTCCCCAGTTTCGAATTCTATAGGGCCAAAACGCAAGACATTCTTTGCGAATCGTGCGCCGGGCCGTCCCTTGACAAGACATATGGAACGCGGGCCGTGTCACCCGGATCGATCACCTCCAGCGAACCAAGCCCCCATCATGCCCGCATCCCCTCCCCCGCCCCACGCCAGCCTGACATGGAAGGACCTGCGCACGCTCTGCCTCGCCGCGCTGGGCGGCGCGCTGGAATTTTATGATTTCGTCATTTTCGCCTATTTCGCGAAGATCATCGCCCAGCATTTCTTCCCCGCCAGCCAGCCCGACTGGCTGCGCCAGACCGAAACCTTCGGCCTGTTCGGCGCCGGCTACCTGGCCCGGCCGCTGGGCGGCATCATCATGGCGCATTTCGGCGATCTCCACGGCCGCAAGAAGATGTTCGCCTTCAGCGTGCTGCTGATGGCGGCACCGACGCTGCTGATGGGCCTGCTGCCCGGCTTCGGCACGCTGGGGGTGGGCGCGCCGCTGGCTCTGCTGCTGCTGCGCATGGCCCAGGGGGCGGCCATCGGCGGCGAGGCCCCGGGCGGCTGGGTCTTCGTCGCGGAACATGCCAGCGCGCGCCATACCGGCCTGGCCTGCGGCCTGCTGACCGGCGGGCTCACGGCCGGCATGCTCATCGGCTCGCTGGTCGCACTGGGGCTCAACGCGGCCCTGTCCCCCGCCGCGATCGCCGACTGGGGATGGCGGCTGCCGTTCCTGCTGGGCGGCGTGTTCGGGCTGGTCGCCATGCGCCTGCGCCGCTGGCTGCACGAAACCCCGGTCTTCGCCGAAATGCAGGCCCACGACGCGCTGGCGCGCCAGGCCCCGCTGCTGGCCGTGCTGCGCGCCGGCCGCCGCGCGATCGTGCTGTCGGTCATCGGCACCTGGACGCTGACCGCCGCGATCGTGGTGCTGCTGCTGATGATGCCGGCCCTGCTGCAAAGCCTGCACGGTTTTTCCGCCGCCGACACCATGCGCGCCAGCCTGGTCGCCACGCTCGCCATCACCCTCGCCGCGGTGGCCATCGGGGCGGCGACCGACCGCTGGGGCCTGCGTGGCGTCATCCCGCCGGTCGTCGCGCTGCTGATCGCGGGCGCGTGGGGCCTGTACGCGGTCGCCCCCGCCCATCCGTCCTGGTTCCTGGCCCTGGCGGCCCTGGCGGGGGTCGGCGCGGGCTATGTCAGCCTGGTGCCGATCGCGATGGTGCGGGCCTTCCCGCCCGCGATCCGCTTCTCCGGCCTGTCCTTCTCGTACAACCTGTCCTACGCGGTCTTCGGCGGCCTGACCCCGGCCTGCGTCTCGGCCCTGGTGGGGCACGACCCGCGCGCGCCCGCGCTGTATGTGATCGGCACCGCCCTGGCCGGCGGCGCCGCGCTGTGGGCGATGCCCGACGTCACCGCCCTGCCCGCCGCCCGGCAAAGGACACGGATTTGATGGACGGTCGCGCCCGGCCATGTTTAAGAACGACATGGCACACATCCCTCCCGATCTGATCGCCCGCCGCATTCGCCAGGGCACCGGCGCGGAACCCGCCGATCTCGTCATCCGCGACGTCCGACTGTTCGATCTGGTCACCGGCGCGCTGATCGAAACCGACATCGCCCTCTGCGGCGACACCATCGTCGGCACGCTGGACCGCTACGACGGCTCCGAGGCCATCGACGGGCGCGGCCGCATCGTCGTCCCCGGCTTCATCGACACCCACCTGCATGTCGAATCCTCGCTGGTCACCCCGTTCGAATTCGAACGCTGCGTGCTGCCGCACGGCGTCACCACCGCGATCTGCGACCCGCATGAGATGGCGAACGTTCTGGGCGTCCCCGCCCTGCGCTATTTCCTCGACGCCGCCAGCCGCATGGTGATGGACCTGCGGGTCAACCTGTCCAGTTGCGTGCCGTCCTCGCCGGTCGAAACCTCGGGCGCGGTGCTGATGGCCGACGACCTGGCCCCCCTGATGAACCACCCCAAGGTCATCGGCCTGGCGGAATTCATGAACATGCCGGGCGTGCTGTCCGGCGACCCGGGCTGCATGGACAAGCTGGCCGCCTTCGCCGGCCGGCACATCGACGGCCACGCGCCGCTGATGCGCGGCAAGGCCCTGAACGGCTACCTCTCGGGCGGCATCTCCACCGATCACGAGGCCACCCGCGCCGACGAGGCGCTGGAAAAGATCCGCAAGGGCATGACCGTCCTGATCCGCGAAGGCTCGGTCTGCAAGGACCTGGCGGCCCTCGCCCCGCTGCTGACGGTCGAAACCTCGCCCTTCCTCGCCTTCTGCACCGACGACCGCAACCCGCTGGAAATCGCGCATGAGGGCCATATCGACTTCCTGATCCGCAGCGCCATCGCGCGCGGCGTGCCGCCGCTGGCCGCCTACCGCGCCGCCAGCCTCACGGCGGCGCGCGCCTTCGGCCTGACCGATCGCGGCATGCTGGCGCCGGGCAAGCGCGCCGATATCGTCTTCCTCGACGATCTGGAAGGCTGCGCGGTGTCCGACGTGCTGGCCGGCGGCCGCCCCATCGGGCCGGCGCTGGCGGCGCGAAAGCCGATCCCCGCCCCCGGCCGCGACAGCGTCATCCTCAACCGCCCGGTCACGGCGACGGATTTCGCGATTCCCGGCAGCGGCGCCCGCCGCCCGGTCATGGGCATCGTCCCCGGCCAGATCATCACCACCTTCCTGACCGAGGACCTGGCCGAGGCCGACGGCCGCGTCCTGGCCGACGCCGACCGCGACCTCGCCAAGGTCGCCGTCGTCGCGCGGCACGGGCTGAACGGCAATATCGGCCGGGGCTTCGTACGCGGCTTCGGGCTGCGCGGCGGGGCCCTGGCCTCGTCGGTCGGGCACGACGCGCACAATATCTGCGTCGTCGGCACCGATGATTCGGACATGGCCGTCGCGGTCAACCGGCTCGCCGAAATCGGCGGCGGCTTCGTGGTCGTCGCGCAGGGCACCGTGCGCGCCGAACTGCGCCTGCCGATCGCCGGCCTGATGAGCGACGCACCCTTCGAGACCGTACGCGCGCAACTGGAAATCCTGCGCGCCGCAACGCGGGACATGGGCGTGACGCTGGAGGAACCGTTCCTGCAACTGGCCTTCCTCCCCCTGCCGGTGGTCCCGCACCTGAAGATCACCGATCACGGGCTGGTCGATGTCGGCCGGATGGCCGTCATCGGATGACCGTGATCGGCTGACCGACCCGCGACCGGACACCCTCATGCCCCCCGCACCGGCGGATGCCGTCCCGTTCATCACCCGTGGCAGCCCGGCCTACCGCCGCGCCGGGCTGGCGCTGTTCCTCGCGGGCTTCGCGGCCTTCTCGCTGCTCTATTGCGTGCAGCCGCTGCTGCCGGTCTTCTCCAGCCGGTTCGGCATCGGCGCGGCCGGCAGTTCGCTGTCGCTCTCCCTCGCCACCAGCGCCCTCGCCGTCGCCATCCTGATCGCCGCCGCCCTGTCCGAGCGTCTCGGCCGGCGCGACATCATGGCCCTGTCCATGGTCCTTTCGGCCCTGCTGAATATCGCCGCCGCCTGGGCGCCGGTCTGGCCGGCCCTGCTGGCGGCCCGCATGGCCGAGGGCTTCGTGCTGGGCGGCGTCCCCGCCGTGGCGATGACCTACCTGGCCGAGGAGATCCACCCCGGCGAACTGGGCCTGGCCATGGGCCTCTATGTCGCCGGCACCGCGTTCGGCGGCATGATCGGCCGGGTCGGCACGGGCATCCTCACCGACATGCTCTCCTGGCGCGCCGCCATGACCATCATCGGCGCCGCCGGCCTGCTCGCCGCCCTCGGCTTCCTGGCCCTGCTGCCGCCGTCGCGCCATTTCACCCGCCGGCCGGGACTGAGCGCGCGCCACCATCTCCTGTCCTGGGCGCGCCATCTGCGGGGCCCGGCATTGCCGGCGCTCTATGCCATCGGCTTCACGGTGATGGGCGCGTTCGTCACCCTCTTCAACTATGCCGGCTACCGGCTGATGGCCCCGCCCTACATGATGGACCAGACCGGCCTCGGCATGCTCTTTTCGGTCTATGTGTTCGGCATCGCGGCCTCGTCGGCCGCGGGCGCGCTGTCCGACCGCATGGGGCGCGGGCGCGTCCTGTCAGCCGGCATCCTGATCATGGCGGCGGGCATCGCGCTGACCCTGCCGCGCGCGATGCCGTGCATCGTCCTCGGCATCGTGCTGCTGACCATCGGCTTCTTCACCGCCCACGCGGTGGCCAGCGGCTGGGTGGGCCACCTGGCCCGCGTCGACCGGGGCCACGCGACGTCGCTCTACCTGCTGGCCTATTATCTCGGCTCCAGCATCGCCGGCTCGATCGGCGGCTGGTGGTGGGCGGACCTGGGATGGAACGGGGTCGCCCTCTTCTGCCTGCTGCTGCTGGCCGCCGCCCTGGCCGCCGCCGCACGGCTCCGCAGAAGCATGACCGTCCCTCGTCTCAATCATAAAAATCCGGCGCAAGTCTGAACCGCGACCACATCACCGGGTCATGACCCGGCACGAGCATTGCCCCCACCCGCTCGACGAGCGCATGCAATTTGCGCACCGAGCGCACGGTATCCACGGCCGAGGCCAGAAATCCGGGCAGCGCCCTCTCATGCCAATGATCCATCGTATAGACCGCGTCCGCCGCCAGCAGGATGGGGCGACTGTTGGGCAAGCTCACGAGAATGGATTGATGGCCCGGCGTGTGACCCGGCGTAAAGACGATCCGAAGAACGCCGTCGCCGAACAGGTCATAATGATCGGTCGCATCGCCCTCCAGGAATTGCCAGCATAATCCGGGGCGGTCGAAATCCTTCCGCGCATAAGCCCCGGCGGCGAACCAGTCGGGCGCGAACGCATATTCGTGTTCACGCCGCTGGACGACGTGCCGCGCGCATGGGAAGCGCCCGATCGCGCCGGTATGGTCGGAATGAAGATGGGAAAGCACGACGAAGCGGACATCCTCGGGCATCAGGCCGAGCGCCGCCAACTGTGCGACACATGCCTGGCTTTCCGTCATCACGGGCCGGTAGGACTCCACCGAAGCCCCCCAGTAGCCGCGCGGATCGCCCAGCCCCTCCGCCGCCAGGCCGCCGTCTATGACGACGTTCCCCCGGGGGTGAAGGAGCAGGAACCAGGGGACTGGTATTTCGCAATCAGCTCCGTCGCCCTGGTTCATCTTGATGTCATGCACCTTGCAATGCTGGGTGCCGGACTGAAGCATGTAAAGCCTGATGGTGCTCATGGGCCAGCGATCCGAATGATTGAAATCGGTCTCCGCCCTTCCCTCGGGCGAAGCCTCGGGGCCTATTGTGCGAAACGCCCGACCCGATCGGTAGACCGTCGGATCCGTTTTCATTTATCGGCAAACCCGATATATACCGGTCATGGATTATCTGGCGGCAATGCGGGTCTACATGCGGGTGGTCGAGCGCGGCAGCATGTCCGCGGCGGCTCGCGATCTCGGCATAGGGCAGCCAGCCGTCAGCGAACGGATCGAGCGTCTGGAAACCCATCTGGGCACGCGCCTGCTGCGACGGAATACGCGAACGATTTCCGTCTCGGATGTCGGCGCCGTGTTTTACGAACGATGCAAACGCGCCGTCGAAGCCGCCGACGATGCCCTGGCCGGCGCGCGGGACGACACGCCGTTGCGCGGCACCGTGAGGATCGCGGCACCCCACGGAGTGGGAGAGGTCGTGTTGCCGCCCATCCTCCTCGATCTCCGCGATCGCCATCCCGAACTCAAGATAGACCTGATCCTCAACGACCGGATCGTCGATCCCACGACCGAGGGGGTGGATATCTCGCTCCGGCTCGGCGACCCCGGAGAAGGTCACTTCGTGGCGCGCAGGCTGGGCCATGTTTCCCGCGTCCTGGTCGCGTCACCCGCGTATCTTGAACGCCATGGCACGCCGATGACGCCGGACGACCTGATCCGCCATCCCTTCGCACGGGTGTCCGGCCTGTTCAATACCGGCCGTCTTCCCCTGCAAGCGGCCGACGGGCGACCGACGCCGGCGCCGATCGACATCGTCATGACCATGAGCAACTGGCGACCGTTGCACGCCGTCCTGCGCGGAGGCGGGGCGATCGGCGTCTTGCAGGAGCCCGTCTGCGCCATGGATCTGGCGTCCGGACGTCTCAGGCGCATCCTGCCGGACTGCGGGCTGCCCGGCTTCGATCTCAGTCTGCTCTACCCGGCGACGCGACCGATCCCGCCGCGGATCCGGACGCTGGCGGCCCTGCTCGAACGCACGTTGCCGAGCGCCCTCCCTCCCCGGGCGGCCCTTTGAAAGCCCGGCCGCAACCACTCTCTCAGGCGGACCGGGCGCCGCGCCGCCCCAACGCCAGCAGCGCCACGAGATAGACCAGCACGCCACCGGTCGACAGCAGCGCTCCCCCCATGCCGAGCGCGCCATAGCCGAACTGATGCGCCAGCAAAACGCTGCCCAGCACGGCGCCCAGCGCATTCGCGATATTGAAGGCGGAATGATTGAGCGACGCGGCCAGCGTCTGCGCGGTGCCGGCATAATCCATCAGCCGCGTCTGCAACGCCGGCCCCAGCGCGTTGAAGAAGGTCGGCACGAGAAAGACATCGACCATCAGCCCGATGCGGCTATGCAGCACGTACGGCAGCACCAGCATGGTGGCCATGCTGCCGCCGAGCGCGAAGAACACCGCCGCATTCAGGGTGCGATCGACAATCCAGGCCCCGACATTGGCGCCCGCCAGCATCCCCGCGCCCCAGACCACCATATAGACCATGACCATCCATTCCGGAACATGGGTCACATTGTCCAGGATGCTGGTCAGGAACGTATAAAGCGTGAACATGCCGCCGAAACCGATGGCCGCCGTCAGCAGGGTCAGCAGCACCTGCGCATTGGCCAGCCCCTGCAATTCGCCCAGCGGCGTCACGGCACGATCGGGCCGGTCCGCCGGAATATAGCGCCACACGCCCAGCAGGGTCACGACGCCACCCGCCGCGATCACGGCATAGGCGGCCCGCCAGCCGAGATGATCGGCGGCGAAGGTCGAAAACGGCGCCCCGATCAAGGTGGCGATCGCAATGCCCGACAGCACCCGGCCGACCGCCCACCCCCGCCGCGACCGATCGACCATCGACGCCCCGACGAGCGCCGAAATCCCGAACAACGCGCCATGCGGCAGGCCGGCGATAAAGCGGGCCCCATCGACCAGGCCCGGCGTCGGCATCAGGATACCCAGGACATTCCCGAAGCAGAAAAAGGCGAACAGCGCCAGCAGAAGCTCGCGGCGCGAAAGCCGCGCCCCCAGAATGGTGAAGAACGGCGCACCGACCACCACCCCCAGCGCATAGGCCGTGATGGCATAACCGGCCCGGGCCTCCGAAACATGCAGTGACGACGCGAACGCGGGCAACATCCCCATGATCGCGAATTCGCCGGTACCGACGACGAATGTACCGAATGTCAGCGTCAGGAAGGCCAGCGCCGCGCCGTGCGGCGGCGGAACCCGGGCAATGCCGTGCCCGTCCGGAATCATCTCTGTCGTCATCGGCTCGGTCCAGGACTCCACGGTATTTTACGAAAGAGCAGCCAGGCCGACGAGGCCGATCGCGATATCGTCTTCGGTACTGGCGCCGGAAACGCCGATCCCGCCGACCACGACCCCATTCCTGTCCCGCACAGCCAGCCCGCCGCCAAAGCTGGTCAGCCCGCCATTGGTCAGTTCCAGGGAATAGGCCCCGCCGCCGGGGCAGGCGACCCGGGCGAAATCCGCGCTGTCCATATGAAACAGGGCAGCAGTCCTGGCCTTCTTGATGCAGACGTCGATGCAACCCAGCGCAAGCCCATCCATGCGCAGGAAGGCAACGGGGTAGCCGGCCGCGTCCACGACCGACACGCACACGATGACGCCCAGACGTTCCGCCTCCACGCGGGCTGCGGAAAGCATGAGGGTAGCAGATGCAAGCTTCATGGAAAGGACTTTCAAAAATGTCGAAAACGCATGCTCACACTGTCATCGGGACAGGCACGCAGGGAATGGCCGCGTCCTGCAATTCCGGATTTATTCAACATCGTTGAACTTCCTGCCTCGATTGGGCCGTGGACACACCCGCGACGCGGGTTTTCAGGCCGCCAGCGTCATCAGCGTCCAGCTCAGGTCGATCAGCCGGCGCCGGGGGAGCCTGTCGGCCGGCCCGGTCACGCTGATCCCGGCCTGCATCAGGCCGCCGTCCCGCCACGGCACGGCCACGCAGTTCCATCCGGGACGGCAGGCCTCAAGGTCGAGCGCATATCCCTTGGCCCGCACCTGCTCGATGCGGGAGACAAATGCCGCGCTCAACGGCCGGTGCCGCGCGAAGGCCATCCTCTTCTCGACACCCGGAAAAAACGCGAGAAACACCAGTCCCAACGCCGATCCTTCCAGCTTCTCCCGCTGCCCGAATCCGACACCGTGCAGGCTCCAGGCCGGCGCTTCGATCATGTCGAGATACGTCACCTCGTCGCCGCTCGGCACGGCCAGCAACACCGTGGCATCGCACGCCCGCGCGACCGCTTCCAGTACCGGCCGCACCCGATCGCGCAGCATGGCATCATTCCCCGCCATACGCGCGATGTTCAGGATCCGGCTTCCCAGACGATAGCGCATATCCCCGGGCACGCGCTGCACATAGCCCAGCCGGTCAAGCGTTTTCAGAATATTGTGGACGGTCGTCTTGCCGATTCCCATCCGTTCGTGAATCGTGCGCAGATGCGCGCGGCCGCCTTCCTGGGCAATGATTTCCAGGATCGCGGCAGCCCGCTCGACCGACTGGATCATGGCCGCCCCCGCCTGGCCGGCGCGGTCTCAGTGCCCGATAGCCGGCAGCCCGTCATCCGCTTCATCCATCAGCGACAGGTCCGGCACGGGCACGGCGCTGCGTACCGCCCACAGGCAGAACAGCAGCGACACCACGGCCACCACGATCAGGTCCCAGCCATAGGCAATCCAACCATGCCCGCCGAATTGCGTGCTGCCCGCCCAGGACAGCGCGGCGATCACCGGCAGATAGACCATGAACCAGATACCGTGCCGCGCCGCCGCCCGGTGCTGCGCCCAGCTATCCTGCCGGCGGCACCACAGGTAAAGCGGCAGCAACAGCAGCATCAGCAGGATGATATCCCCGCTGAGCGGCCAGCGCGCCCAGTACAGCAGCAGAGACGAAAACATGAAGGCCAGCGCCCCGGTCACGCGCATCACCGGTATCCGCACCGGGCGCGGCCGGTCCGCGAGCGTGCGCCGCAGCGCCAGCGCCGAGATCGGTAGCATCAGGTACGAAATCACCGTACACACCGAAATCACCGCCGCCAGAATGCCCCAGCCGCGAAAGCAGAACAGAAACACATAGGCCGCGCCGAGATTGAACCACAGCGCCGGGCGCGGCACGCCATATTCCGGATGGATCGCCCCCAGCAGGTCGGGCAGCGTGCCGTTGCGCTGCATGCCCAGCGTCATGCGCGTGCTCGATGCCAGATGCGTCGCCCCCGCCCCGCTGGGCGCGAGGAAGGCATCGAGATACAGCAGCATCGCCACCCAGTTGAGGTTGAAGGCCATGGCCAGTTGCGCGAAGGGCGAGGAAAAGGACAATCCCGCCCATCCCCCGGCCCCCGGCCGCACCGCCCCCAGATAGGCGCATTGCAGCAGCAGATAGATCACGGTCGCCGTCGCCACCGACCCGATCACGGCGAACGGGATGCTGCGGCCCGGATCGCGCGCCTCGCCCGCCAGGTTCAGCGGGCTCTGGAAACCGTTGAAGGCAAAGACGATGCCCGAGGTCGCCACCGCCGTCAGCACGCCCGAAAGGCCATAGGGCATGAAGCCCCCCGTCGCCGCGCCGGTCAGGTTGCCGGCATGGAAGCTGGCGGCCATCAGCAGCACCGCCGTCATCGCCGGCACGATCAGCTTGAAGACGGTGATGGCGGCATTGAACCGCGCGAAGAAGCGCACGCCCCAGAAATTGAGCAGGAAATACACCACCACCAGCACGGCGGCCGCCGCCAGCCCGTCCGGCGCCAGCACCCCGTCATGATACATCCCCCGCGCCCAGGGGAACGGCCAGGAACTCATATATTGCACCGAGGCTTCCGCCTCGACCGGCACGACGCTGACGATCGACAGCCAGTTCGCCCCGGCGGCCATGAAGCCGACCAGCGGTCCGTGCGTCAGGTTGGCATAGCGGACCATGCCGCCCGCGACCGGAAACATGCCGCCCAGTTCGGTCGCCGTCGCGGCGATGACCAGCGCAATGAACGCACCGAGCATCCACGCCAGGATGGCGGCCGGCCCGGCGGTCGATGCCGCCCGAGCGGCCCCGAACAGCCACCCAGACCCGATCATGGCGCTCAGCCCGGTAAACATCAGTTGCCAGGGGCCAAGGGCACGATTCAGACGGGACGACACGTCGGGCAGACTCCGGAATGATGAGATGGGCGGGCGGACCACCCGCGATCCGGCCAACCAACATCGTTCCGCGTCCCGATGCAACAGGCGCCGTTCGACCCGCGCGCATCGCACGCCCCGCCGCGACCATGCCGGTCACGGCGGGGCAACGGCGGGACCGTCACCTGGCGGACGGCGCGGCCGAGGTCACGGCCTCCTTGGCCAGGTTGGCATCCGTCTCGCCCTCGCCGCCGCTCAGGCCCAGCGCACCGACCAGCCGGCCGCCGACCGTGATCGGATAGCCGCCGCCGGCCGGCAGCGTGTCGGGTAGCGTGCCGATCATGTAGTTGCCGGCATTCAGCGCATGCTCCATGTCCGCCGACGGGCGCGCATACGCCACCGAGGTCTTCGCCTTCAGGATCGCCAGCTTGACGCTTCCCAGTTGCGTGTCGTCCATCTTCTCGAACGCGACCAGATTGGCCCCCTCATCGACGATCGCGATGGCGACATGGGCGTGCTTGGCCTCGGCGGCCTGCTTCGCACGCTCGATGAAGGCGAGCGCGGTCTTCAGGTCCATGCCGTGCTCATGCGCCAGCGCCGCATGCGGAAGTACCGTCCCGGCCATCAGCAGGCAGGACGCGGCCACCGCGCCGCGCATCGCGGCGATGGGAGAGCAGGACAGGCCGGAGAATATGGTCATGATGTCGTCACCTCTACCTGGATCGCCACGGGACGATCAGAAATTGGTCGTGAACTGCCCGCCAAGGATCGCAATATCCTTGAACGTCGTCGTGGCGCCCGGATGCTGCATGTACTGGAAGTCGGCCATCAGGTTGGTCGCCGGCGCCAGATTGATGCTGTAGAAGGCCTCATAGGCATTTTCCCAGTTCTGGATACCATAGACCGGTCCCCACTGGTTGGACATGAACGGAAGCCCCAGGGCCTGCGACGATTCCTGTTGCAGGCTGACGGTACGGCTCATGTCGTAATGCTGGAACATGATGCCCATCGCATCGTTGGGACGATGCCACGGCGTGCCGCTTTCCACGAAACCGACCCACTCGCGATCACGCATCGCGACCAGGTTGCCCTGTGCATAGCCCGCGCCGCCCTCGATGATCAACCCGTTGGTCAGGCCCGCCCCGTTGCGGACCAGCATCTGGTTGAACATGAACCACGCGACGCTCATGCCCGCTTCATAACGGCGCGGCTGGCCGGTCGCCTGGAAGGAATTGCCGTGGATATCCTCGAACAGGTTCGGATAGCGCGAATTGTCGTACCAGTAGCCGATCTTGTAGTTGCCGCGCAGCTTGTCCCGGCCGAACTCCGGCATCCACCCGATTTCGACCTGCGACGTCACCTTGTTCATGCCATCCTGGGCGATCGCCCACCCCGAGATCCCGCCGTTATAGGCATGCGGGCTGACCAGGAACACGCCTCCTTCGATATAGGTCTGCTGGGTCGGGCGGATCTTCAGCACACCGCCGACATTGCCCGAGGGCCAGTCACGGCCGCCCGGATTGTATTTGCCCGGCGCCCAGTTGCTGCACACCGAGACGTTCATGAAAAAGCAAGCCGTATAATCGAACGAGAAGAAACTGCCGGTCGGAATGTCGCCGACCGAAACGATGACGCGCTTGTTGAAAAAGCTCTTGTCCGCATACATCTCGACCAGATGCGCGACGACATTGCCGCGCGCGCCATAGATCTGCTCCGGATTCGTGACCGAATCGCCGGAATTGAGGCTGAAGCTGCGGCCATGTCCGTTCACCACCAGCATGTGGGTCCACACCCCCTCCAGGCCGGCCAGGCGATGCCAGTCGATATCCAGTTCTCCGGCAACCTGTCCCGCCAGCACGTTCGACCGGGTCTTGCCGCCGGTGACGTTGCCGACATATTCCTCGTTCAGGGCCAGGTTCAGGAAGATCCCGTGCTTGAGCAGCCAGGGCTGGACACCATACCAGTCACCGAACAGATGCGGCGCCCCCGCGAGGGTCGGGATGATGGGCCCGACGGTAAATCCGCCCACATCGTCCAGCGGATACGCGGTCGGCTGATAGGCGGCCCGCGGCGACACGGCACCGGCCTCGACGGCCTCGCCCTTGCTGGTCGACGACTGGGCCAGGCCGTCACCGATCTGAAGACAGGATAGCAGAACGAAAAACGCAAAAAACCGTCTGGCACTTTTCACAAAGTGACGCGACCGGTGACATTCACTATGTCCGATCATCGGAGTCCTACTCGGGGAAATGGCGAAACTTTTTCTCAGGGAAACGCTTCGTCTCGTTATGGGCAACGGAGGGGCATCGGGTGATCTTTCTTTTTTGAAAAACCCATTTCTCCATAAAGCGACAAAATACAGCCTGACCCGATTGCGGCCTTGTGGCGGCCGTGCCTGATCCTGGCGGACCCGTCATGTCCAGACGGACACCTATGTCCAAACCAGCCTGACGTAAAGTTTTTTTAACAAAACTCGGCGCTCAAGCTATGTTCGTGAATACAAATTAGAAAACGTTTTCCCATTAAAAAATAATTTAGTTTTCGGACAAAATCGCGAAAAAAAATCTTCTATCGCTGATTTTATGATAGACTACAAAATTAAAATAATAATTTATCCTAAAATTTATAAATATATACTAATTTTTAGATTATCAACGGAAATGTTTATAACACTATTCTATAAACCACAAAATATTTGCAAATATACAACAAAAAATATAGCAAAGTATAAATATATCAACTTGCGACGACCGGGTCGCAACACCTTTCTCTTCTTCTTTAATCATTAAATTCCGGAAACTTGGCGCGCTATTCAAAATTCCTCTCACGATCAAAAAAACGTTATCACTTCTCGCTCTTTCGCGCACCGTATCAATCCATTGCGTTCTGAAATTCCGACGATTATGGATTGGCATCCGTCAACGGTGCTTCACATATCAAGGATATCGCGAAGATCATTCGTAGCTCTTGATATTATGCGATTCATGCCTTGAATTCATCTGGGAAAAACATGGGAAATTCCGATAATCGGCGGGGGAGGCCCATGCGCGGCCCTGTATCCCGCCGCCATATGCTGATGCTGTCCGCCGCATCGGCGGTTGGCACGCTCCTGCCCGCCATCCGGCCCGACGCGGCCGAGGCCGCTGCCGGCACGACCACCGGCGACGTCGCGGATTTCATCGGCTTTTCCCGTTTCGCGACCGGACACAGCGCGCTCGACCCGCTGGTCGGCCAGTCGCTTCTCGCCGCCCTGCGCGCGCAGAACGCGCAATTTCCGGCCCAACTCGCCGCACTGGTCAAGACGGTCGCCGACAGCAAGCCCGCCGATGTCGAGGCGCTTGAGGAATCCCTGCGCGACGGCCCGCTGCACGACACGCTGCTCCGCATCGTCCGGGCCTGGTATTCCGGCGTGATCGAGGACGGCACCAACGCCCAGGTCTATGCCTACGAAAATGCCCTGATGTACCAGCCCGCGCGCGATGTCGTGGTCATCCCGACCTACGCGCATAACGGACCGAACTACTGGGTCGCCGAGCCTGCTCCCGTCGAGCAGATGCCGCAATTCTGACCGGGGCGTATCATGAAGAAATCCGTATCGACACCCCGGAGGCTCCTCCGCAGCTTCTGGCTGGCCGCCCCCCTGGTCCTGGCGGGGCATGCGACCGCGCATGCCGATCCGTCCGCCCCGGCCCTGAGCCGCGGCCATTATCTCGCCATCGCGGCCGACTGCGCCGCCTGCCACACCAACGGCCATGACGGCGCGAAACTGGCCGGCGGCTACCCCATCGCCTCGCCGCTGGGCGTGATCTATTCGACCAACATCACGCCCTCCAAGACCTACGGCATCGGCACCTACACGCTCGATCAATTTTCGCGGGCGATCCGCCACGGCGTGCGCGCCGACGGCGCGCAGCTCTATCCGGCCATGCCCTATGGCTCGTACAGCCGGCTGACCGACGAAGACGTCGCGGCGCTGTATGATTACCTGATGCACGAGGTCGAGCCGGTCGACCGGCCCGCGCCGAAGACCAACCTGCCCTTCCCCTTCTCGATCCGGGCCTCGCTGTGGGGCTGGAAGCTGCTCAGCGGCGTCGAGGGCACGCCCTACGTGGCCGATCCGGCGCATGACGCGGCATGGAATCGCGGCAAATACCTGGTCGATACGCTGGCGCATTGCGGCGAATGCCACACGCCGCGCAACATGCTGATGGCGCCAAGCGCCTCGGCCTATCTCGCCGGCGGCGATCTCGGCTCCTGGCGCGCGCCCAACATCACCAGCGATGCGACGGCAGGGATCGGCGGCTGGTCCGCCCAGGACCTGCAAGACTATCTGCGGACGGGCCGCTCCACCCACGCGCGCGCCGCCGGCCCGATGGCCGAAGCGGTCGAACACAGCTTCCAGTATCTGACGCCGGCCGACCTGGCCGCGATGGCCGCCTATCTCAAGACGGTGCCGGCGATCGCCGAGCCCGGGCAGACCGCTGCGAACTTCTCCCACGGTGGCAAGGCCGCCCCGTTCGATTACGCCGCCGCCAACGCCCGCCGCAACAGCAGCACCCTCAAGGGCATCACCCAGGGCAACGTGCTGTATGAGAATGTCTGCGCGAGCTGCCACCAGACCGACGGCAGGGGCTCGGCCGACGGCTACTACCCCTCGCTGGTCGGCAACACGACCACGGGCCAGCGCAACCCCGACGACCTGGTCGCCAGCATCCTGTTCGGCGTCGACCGCACGGTCGACGGCCATCAGATCCTGATGCCGGGCTTCGGTCCGGACTCCCTGGTCCAGCCGCTGGACGACCAGCAGGTCGCGACCCTCGCCAATTACGTGCTGGGCCATTTCGGCAACGCCCAGGCCGCCGTCACCGCCGAATCCGTCGCCACCATCCGCGCCGGCGGCCCCAAGCCGGCCATCGCGCAGCTTTCCGAACCCCGCGTTCTCGCGGTCCTCGCCATTGCCGGCCTGGTCATTCTGGGCGTGCTCGCCCTGGCGCTCCGTTTTGTCCTCAAGTCCAGACGCGCCGCGTAAGCCGCCGGAAAACAGGAGAGATTCACTCATGGCTCAAGAAACGCTGACGGCGGACGTCGTCATCGCCGGTGCCGGCATCTGCGGCGCCATGCTGGCGCACAAGCTCGCGCGCAACGGCGTGTCGGTCATCCTGCTCGATGCCGGCCCCTATCGCGACCGCGACCAGATCGTCGAGAACTGGCGGAACATGCCGCCGAACAACAAGTCGCAATATGACTACGCGACCCCCTACCCGTCCGTGCCCTGGGCGCCGCACACCAATTATTTCCCCGACAACAACTATCTGATCGTCAAGGGCCCCGATGCCAGCGCCTATCGCCAGGGCATCATCAAGGGCGTGGGCGGCACCACCTGGCACTGGGCGGCGTCGAGCTGGCGCTACCTGCCGAACGATTTCCGCCTGAAATCGACCTATGGCGTCGGCCGCGACTACGCCCTCAGCTATGACGAGCTGGAAGCCTATTATTACGAGGCCGAGTGCGAAATGGGCGTCAAGGGCCCCAACGGGCAGGAGATCGTCCCCTCCGCGCCGCGCAAGAACCCCTGGCCGATGGATTCCATGCCGTACGGCCCGGGCGACCGGCTGTTCACCAGCATCGTCAAGCCGCTGGGCTATGACAACACGCCGGTGCCCCAGGCGCGCAACAGCCGTCCCTTCGACGGCCGTCCCCAGTGCTGCGGCAACAATAACTGCATGCCGATCTGCCCGATCGGCGCCATGTATCACGGCGTCTATTCGGCGATGAAGGCCGAGCGGCACGGCGCGCGGATCATCCCCAACGCCGTCGTCTATTCGATCGAGACCGACGCGAAGAACACCATCGTGGCGATGAACTACTACGATCCCGACAAGGGCTCGCATCGCGTCGTCGCCAAGACCTTCGTCATCGCGGCCAACGGCATCGAGACGCCCAAGCTGCTGCTGCTCGCCGCCAACGACCGCAACCCGAACGGCATCGCCAACTCGTCCGACCAGGTCGGCCGCAACATGATGGACCATCCGGGCATCGGCATGAGCTTCCAGTCGGCCGAACCCGTCTGGGCCGGCGGCGGCTCGGTGCAGATGAGTTCGATCACCAATTTCCGCGACGGTCCGTTCCGCTCCGAATACGCGGCGATCCAGATCGGCTACAACAACACCGCCCAGAACTCCCGCGCCGGGATGAAGGCCCTGTCCATGGGCCTGGTCGGCCGGAAGCTGGACGAGGAAATCCGCCGCCGCACGGCGCACGGCGTCGATATCTACGCCAACCACGAGGTCCTGCCGAACCCGGAGAACCGCCTGGTCCTGTCCAAGGACCATCGCGACGCGCTGGGCATTCCGCACCCGGAAGTCACCTACGATGTCGGCGAATATGTCCACAAATCCGCCGCCCTGTCGCGCCAGCATCTGACCCGGATCGCCCAGGCGATGGGCGGCACGGAAATCGAGATGTCGTCGTTCTTCACGCCGAACAACCACATCACCGGCGGCACGATCATGGGCCACGACCCCAATGATTCGGTCGTCGACAGTTGGCTGCGCACGCACGACCACCCCAACCTGTTCCTGGCGACGGGTGCCGCGATGGCGGCGTCCGGCACGGTCAACTCCACCCTGACCATGGCTGCGCTGTCGCTGCGCGCCGGCGACGCGATCCTCGCCGACCTGAAGCACGGCTGAGTTTCCGCAAACGTCCCGAACAGCGCTCCAACATGCGGCCGCCGGACACATCGTCCGGCGGCCGCATCGTTTTGAAGACCCCCCCGACCATCTTCCCGCAGAATGCGCCTTGCTTATTTTTGATATCATAAATATATGATATAAAAAAACAGGGAGCATCCGACATGGGTTCAAACATCGGCACGGCAGAAACCACGGCCCGTTCCCTCTCCGGTTTCACCGGGGTCGGCCTCATCCTGCTGCTGGTCCTGGCGGGCCTGCTCGGCCTCCTCTCCACCGGGTATGTCCCCTCCGCCGGCGCCGACGTGCTCCTTCTTGCCGGCGCGGGTCTCTGCGGCCTCGGCGTCCTGCTGCTGCTGCGGGGGCTCGCCACCCTGCAACCCAACGAATCCCTGGTCCTGACATTCCTGGGGAAATATTCAGGAACGGTGAACCAGGACGGATTCTGGCTGGTCAACCCCCTGGCGGCACGCAAGCGGGTCACGCGGCGCCTGGTCACGCAGGAAATCGGCCCGCTGAAGGTCAACGACGCGGCGGGCAACCCGGTCGAGATCGGCATGGTGCTGACCTGGCGCGTGGCCGAGGCCTCGCGGGCGGTGTTCGACGTGGAAAACTACCCGTCCTATGTCACGGCCCAGGGCGAAACCGCCCTGCGCAGCCTGGCCAGCCGCCACCCCTATGACGACGAGGAATATCGCGAGTCCCTGGCCACCCGCCAGGCCGGGGCCGCGCGGCAGGCCGAGGGCGGCGTGCTGTCCCTGCGCGACGGCGGCGACCGGCTGACCGCCACCCTGAGCGCCGACCTGCGCGAGCGGATGGCGCTGGCCGGCCTGGTGGTGCAGGAGGCCCGGCTGTCCCACCTGGCCTACGCGCCCGAGATCGCCGCGACCATGCTGCGCAAACAGGCGGCCAGCGCCGTCATCGCCGCCCGGCGGACGATCACCTCCGGCGCGGTGGCGATCGTGGAACAGGCCCTGAACGAACTGGAAGACCGTCTCGGCGGCGTGCTCGACGCCGAGCGCAAGGCCGCCATGGTGTCCAACCTGCTGGTGGTGCTGGTGGGCGACCGCGACGTCACGCCGGTGGTCAATACGGGCACGCTCTATTCGTGACCGCCGAAGGCCGCAGGGGCCGGCCGCGCGGACCGGACAAGGCGGCATTCGCCCTCCGCCTCGACCCCGCCCTGCTGGCGGCCATCCGCCGCAGTGCGGATGCCGACCTGCGCAGCGTGAACGCCCAGATCGAAATCCTGCTGCGCGAGGCCCTCGCCCGGCGCGGTCGGCGCCTGGCCGAAAGCCCCCCGGAAAGCGATCCCTGACAGCGCCTCCTGGCGGCCCCTCAAATCACCTGCTGTCCCGCCACCCACACCTGCCGGACCCGCAATTTCTCATCCATCACGACGAAATCGGCCCGCCGCCCCACGGCCACGACACCCCGATCATGCAGGCCCAGATACCGGGCCGGCGCACCGCTCACCAGGTCGGCGGCCCGCGGCAGCGACACGCCCCCGCTCTCCACCGCGTTGCGCAGGGCGACATCCAGGGTCAGCACGCTCCCCGCCAGCGATCCACCGGGCAGCCGCACCACGCCGTCGCGGATCATCACGTCCTGCCCGCCCAACTGGCTCGGCCCGTCCGGCAGGCCGGTGCCGCGCATCGCGTCGGTCACCAGCAGCAGCCGTCCATCCATCAGCCGCGCCGCCATGCGGAAGATGGCGGGATGCACATGATGCGTGTCCAGGATCATCTCGGCATAGGCCGCGTCGCTGCACATCAGCGCCGTGGCCGGGCCGGGCCGGCGCCCCTCGACCGGCGCCATGGCGTTGAACAGATGCGTCGCCCCCACCGTGCCGCCGGCGGCGCAGATGGTGCAGATCGCCTGCTCGGTCCGCTCGTAATCGGCCGTCATATGGCCCAGGCTCACCCGCACGCCCGCGCGGGCGAAGGCCTCCATGGCGCTCTCGGCATGGTCCAGCTCGGGCGCCAGGGTCACCACGCGCACCACGCCGGTCTCCAGCACCTCGCGCACCAGTTCGGGCCGGGGCGGCACGGCGAAGGGCGGCTGCGCGCCCAGCTTGTGCGGGCTGACGAACGGCCCTTCCAGATGCGCGCCATGAATGTCGGGCCCGTGCGGCACGCCCGTCCGGCGCACCTCGGCAACCGCCTCCAGCGCATCCATCACGTCCCGCCAGGGCCGGGTGATGGTGGTCGGCAGGATCGTGGTGGTGCCGTGCGACAGATGAAAGCGCGACAGCCGCCCGATCGCCGCCACCCCGTCCATCGTATCCGCCCCGTCGCCGCCATGGACATGGCAGTCGATGAAGCCCGGCAGGATATAATGGCGCGGCGCGTCCGGGCTCGCCGCGATCTCGCGGATCCGTCCGTCGAACCCGATCCGCCCCGGCATGATCCGCCCGGGCAGCACGATCCGCCCCTCCAGCATTGGCAACGAACGCATCCTTCCTCCGCTATCGACGATCACTCGCGTCCGACATGCCGGCCATAGAGCAGAATGGCAAGATAGGACGGCAGCATCAGCATTGCGAACACAGGCTGGAAGCCCATCACCGGCTTCAACCGGACATAAAGCTGCGGCATGACCGCGCCACCGCTGAACGCCATGACCAGCAACGCCGAGGCCAGCGGCGTGGCGGCACCCGCCCCCCGGATGGCGATCGGAAACAATGCCGGCATGATCATCGCATTGCTCAATCCCAGCAACGCCACGCACAGTACCGACAGGGTGCCGTGCGTGGCCCAGGCCAGCACGGTCAGCCCGCACCCCGCCAGGCAGGACAATTCCATGCAGCGCTCCTGCGACAGCAGGCGCGGCACCGCCAGCAGCCCGGCGAGGTAGCCCAGCATCATCGCCGCCAGCGTCAGCGCGGTGAGGAAACGGGTCTGCTCCAGCGGCAATCCCATCCCCCTCGCATAGGTGCCGATCGCATCCCCCGCCATGACCTCGACGCCGACATACAGGAACATCGCCCCGATCCCCGCCAGCAGGCGCGGGCGCAGGATACGCGCCCGCCAGGCGTCGTCCGGCCGGCGCGACAACGGCACGTCCAGTTCCGGAAGCGGCGAGAGCGCGATCAGGGCCGCCATCGCCACCAGGATCGCCGCCATGCCCATATAGGGCCAGTAGATCGCCCGCATGAACCCGGCCAGGATCGCCTCGCGCACCGCCGGGTCGCGCGCCGCCCGCGCGCGCTCCGCCACGCCGCCGATATCGCGCATGACCAGCAGGGCAAGCGCCAGCGGCGCCAGGATACCCGCGCATTTGTTGCAGATCCCCATGATGGCGATGCGCTGGGCGGCCCGCTCCGGCGGCCCCAGCAGGCTGACATAGGGGTTCACCGTCACCTGCAACAGCGTCAGTCCGGCGCCCAGCACCAGCAGCCCCGCCAGCGCGCCGGCATACCAGCGCCCGGCGACGCACTCTCCGAACAGCGCCGTCCCCGCCGCCATGACCAGCAGGGCCGACGCCAGCCCGCGCTTCAGCCCGATCCGCCGCGCGACCGCCGAAGACGGCAGCGCGAACAGGAAGTAGGACAGGTAGAAGACAAAAGGAATGAAAAATGCCCCGACATCGTCAAGGGAAAACGCAACCTGCACGAACGAGATCAGCGGGCCGTTCAGCCAGGGCCCTCCGGGGGCCGCCACCCTCGCCGATCCCCGCTTTTCCGATCTCGTCCATGACAGGACGCTCACGCTGCGCGGCCTGTTCACGCTCACCCTCGCCGACGGCACGGCGATCTCGAGCGCCGACCTCACGATGACCAGCCCCCCGCGCGCCGAGGCGATCGCGCCCGATGCCGCCAGCGCGCGCGCGGCCGACCGCCTGCCCGGCCAGGCCGTCACCGCGCACCTCGCCGACCCGAAAGGCCGCTTCACGATCGCCTGGCGGCTGGAACAGCGCGACGGATCGCCCTATCTTCGCGAAACCATCGCGCTGACGCCCCGGGGCCGCCCCCTCTCGTTGAAAAGCGTCTCCCTGTTCGACGCCAACGTGGAAACCGGCGAGGTCGCCGGCGACGTGCAGGGCTCGCCGGCCGTCATCGACGACAGCTATTTCGGCATCGAAAATCCGCTGGCCAGCAGCCTCGTGTTCAACGGCCGGTCGCATCTGGCGCTGGCGCAGGCGCTCCCGATCCAGCCCGGCCACGCGCTGAGCGTCTCCGCCGTCGCGGGCGTCGTCCGCCATGGCCAGTTGCGCCGCGATTTCCAGATCTATGTCGAGCGCGAGCGCAGCCATCCCTACCGCCCGTTCCTCAACTACAATTCCTGGTACGATATCGGCTATTTCACACCCTACACCCGGCAGGACGCCGAGGACCGCATTCGCGCCATCGGCGAGGAACTGGTGCGCAAACGCGGCGTGGTTCTCGATTCCTACCTCTTCGACGACGGCTGGGACGACCGGAGCGGCTTCTGGCGGTTCAGCAAGGACTTTCCCTCGGGCTTCAAGCCGCTCTGCGCGCTGGCCTCGTCCTATGGCGCCGCTCCCGGCGTCTGGCTTTCCCCCTGGGGCGGCTACGGCACGCCGCAGCGGATACGCCTCGCCAACGGGCGCAAGGCGGGCCTGGAAATCCGCGGCGACGGGTTCGATCTTTCGGGTCCGCGATATTACGCCGTCTTCCACGACGCGGTCATGCGCATGCTGAAGGACGACTGCATCAACCAGTTCAAGTTCGACGGCACCGGCAATGCCGACCAGGTCGCGCCCGGCAGCGTCTTCAACAGCGATTTCGACGCCGCCATCCACCTGATCGCCGACATCTATGCCGCGCGCCCCAACACGTTCATCAACCTGACGACGGGCACCTTCCCGTCGCCCTTCTGGCTGCGCACCGCCGATTCCATCTGGCGCGGCGGCGAGGACGACATGCTGCGCGGCGTGGGCACCAAACGCCAGCGCTGGATCACGTACCGCGATTCCGACACTTACCACAACATCGTCGTCAAGGCGCCGCTCTTCCCCCTCAACGCGCTGATGCTGCACGGCATCATCTACGCCCGGAAGAACCAGCGCCTCAACGCCGATCCCGGCCACGATTTTCCCGACGAGGTCCACAGCTTCTTCGCCACCGGCACCGACGAGCAGGAACTCTATGTCACACCCGACCTGCTCAAGCCCGCCGATTGGGACGTGATCGCCGACACGGCGAAATGGGCGCGGGCCAACGCCGAAATCCTGAAGGACAGCCACTGGGTCGGCGGCGACCCCGGCCGGCTCGAACCCTATGGCTGGGCCGCATGGACGCCGAAAAAGGCCTTCCTGACCCTGCGCAACCCCGACCAGGTACCGCGCGGCATCCTGATCGAACCCGGCAAGGCGCTCGAACTGCCCGAGGACGCGCCGACGCGCTACACGGTGCATGCGCTGTGGGCCAGGTCCCCCGCCCCCCGGATCCTGGACGCCGCGACGCCCGTGGTCATCCGGTTGGCGCCGTTCGAGGTCATGACGCTGGAACTGACCCCCTGATGCGGCGCACGGGGCGCCGCGCCCTCCTGTCGGGGTCGATGGCCATCGGCCTGTTCACCGCCGGCGGCCGGTTGCTCGCCGCCGGCCGCGAACCGCTGCCGGAACCGATCCCGGACGGCCGCCCCCACGCCTTCACGCTGCACCGCGACGGCTTCCGCCTGGACGGCGCCCCCTTCCAGGTCCGCTCGGGCGAGATGCACCCGATCCGCATCCCGCGCGCCGAATGGCCGGCGCGGATCGCGATGGCGAAGGCGATGGGGCTGAACACCATCGCCATCTACCTGATGTGGAACACGCTCGAAGCCGCGCCCGGACAGTTCGACCTCACCACGGACCGGCGCGATTTCCGCGCCTTCCTGACCCTGTGCCGGCAGGCCGGGCTCTGGGTCTTCCTGCGCCCCGGCCCCTATGTCTGCGGCGAGTGGGATTTCGGCGGCCTGCCCGCATGGCTGCTCTATGACGGCGCGATCCGCGTCCGTAGCATGGACCCCGCCTTCCTCGCCGCCGCCGAGCGCTATATCGCCACCATCGCCCAGGCGGTGCGCCCCTTCCTGGCCGATCGCGGCGGCCCGATCCTGATGACGCAGATCGAAAACGAATACGCGTCCTTCGGCGCCGATCCCGCCTATATGGCCTGGACCCGCGACGCCTGGCGCCGGCACGGCCTCTCCGGCGCCTGCACGACCGCCGACGGGCTGGCCCAACTGCGCGAGAGGCGCACCATCCTGCCCGCCTGCGCCATGGGGCTGGACGGCGATTACGCGCTCGACCAGGCGCGCGACCTCGCGCCGGACGCACCGCTCTGGATCAGCGAGGCCTATCCCGGCTGGCTGACCCATTGGGGCGACAGGCGCATGGCGACGGTCGACTTCGCGCCGGATTTCAGAAAAATCCTGTTACAAAAAGCATCGTTCAATCTCTACGTCGTCCATGGCGGGACGAATTTCGGCTTCGGCGCGGGCGCGAACGCCCGTCGCGACGGCAGCCGCTTCCAGCCGGTCGTCACCAGCTACGACTACGACGCGCCGATCGACGAGGCCGGACGCGCCACCCCGAAATATCACGCCCTGCGCGCCATGATCGCCGACGCCACCGGCCGCCCATCCCCGCCGGTTCCCGCCGATCCGCCGATCCTGGGCTTCGCCCCGGTCATGGCCCGCGCCGCCGGATCGCTCTGGAGCGCCCTGGGCGATCCCATCCACGCGCCCGATCCGGTCTCGATGGAACGCGGCCTGCGCCAGCCCGCCGGCATGGCGCTCTATCGCTGCGTCATCCCGGCCGGGCGCGGCGGCGCGCTGCGTCTGCCGCCGGTCCATGACGATGCGCGCCTGATCCTCGACGGCACGGATCTCTGCACGCTGTCCCGCCTGTTCCCGGCACCGTCTCCCCCGGTCATCGCGCCCGCCCCGCGCCCCAGGCGCCTAGACATCCTGGTGGACAGTTTCGGCCATGTCGGCTTCGGGCCCGCCATGGGCGACCGCAAGGGCCTGGATGGCCCCGTCACGCTGGGGGGCCTCCCCCTGGTCGGCTGGACGATCTTCGGCCTGCCGCTCGATGCCGACCAGCGCGCGCGGGCCACCCGGCACCCGCCGGAACCCGGCCTTCCCGTGGACCTGTACCGCGCGCGCTTCGACATGCCCGGCCCGGGCGGCACCTATCTCGACCTGTCGGAATGGCGGAAAGGCCATGTCTGGGCCAACGGGCACGCACTGGGCCGCTTCTGGTCGATCGGCCCGCAGCACCGCCTCTTCTGCCCGGCCGAATTCCTGCGCCCGACAGGCAACGACCTCCTGATCCTCGACTGTCACGTCAAGGCCCCGGCTCGGATCGCCGGCAGGCGACTGTCGGGGTAAAATGACGGCCGGCCGGCAACCGAAGCGAAAGCCGCGCGCTTGAGTCGGTTGCCCGTATTTCTCCCGCAAGGCGTCCTTCATGACCGACATCTCGTCAAAGCGCTCCCCGCTCCGCCTTCCCGCCGCCCTGTGCCTGATCCTTCTCCCGCTGGCCGCATGCAGTTCCGCCAGCGGCGAAGGCGACGACCACCCGCCCCGCGACCGCAAGGTCATCGTCGTGCCGCGCGGCACCGATGTGGTCTGCCCCGACGGCAGCCATCCCCCCTGCCCGTAAACCCGTAAGGACGATCACCGCCCCGCCGGGCGGCACGCCAACGGGGCGGCGCGCGCCATGACCTGGCCGGCGAACACCACGCCGGCATCGGAAACCGGCAGTCCCGCCCGCCCCAGCGCCTGCGCCACCCACCCGTTGCAGGTATGGAACAGCGTGTAGCGGCTGCGCGCGGCATAGAACAGGCTCTCCGGCCGATGCCCGACCGCGACCAGGCGCGGCCGCCCGTCGCGCCCGGTCTCCAGGTCGCGCCCGATAAAATCCGACAGCCGATCGGTTTCCGCGCGGCGCATCGGCAGCACCACCACCGCACCGGGGCCGTACGCCCGGTCGGGCGTCGTCGTCATGGCAAAGACCTGCACCACCGCCGGCCCGGGAAACGGCCCGATCAGATATTCCTCAATGCTGCTGGCCGGCGCGGTAAAGAACGTCTTCTTGCCGTAGCCGAACAGGACGGTCCGCGCGCCGGGAAAGATCTCGCGAAACACCGCCAGTCTTCCCGACAACGCCGCCACCGGCAGGCCGATCTCGGTATGCCACCCCCGATCGACCAGATAGACCGCATTCCCCGCCACCAGCCGGCACGCCGACGACACGCGGGCTCCGGCGCATCCAGCCAGCAACATGCCCAGCGCCGGCAGAAATAAAAAAGCGCCCGACCGAATCAAGGTTTTTCGGTTCTTTTTTCCATCCCTACGCCCTCGGCCTCCGCGCCAGGGCGGCCAGCGCCCGCAACTGCCTGGCCACGACGTCCCGCGTACCGCTGTCGATCAGTTCCATCGCCTCCACATCGATTTTCTCCCCGGCCAGCCCGATCATCACCTCGGGCCGGTTCAGCACCATGGCATCGAGGAAAACCAGGCTCTGCCGCAGATGATATTGCGCTCGCGCCCCGCCGATCACGCCGGGCGACGCCGTCACGATCGCCAGCGGCTTCCCCGCCAGCGGCTGCGGCGCGACGCGTGACAGCCAGTCGATGGCGTTCTTCAACACACCGGGCATCGAGTAATTATATTCGGGCGTCACGATAATCACCCCGTCCGCCGCCCGGATCTGCTCCGCCATCAGCAGGACGGGCGCGGGAAATCCCCGCGCTTGCACATCGGCGTCATAGAGCGGAAACGCCCCGACCGGCCCCAGGGCGCCGACGGTCACCCCCTCGGGCGCCAGCGCGGGCAACGTCCTCGCCACCGCGCCATTGAAGGATTTCCCGCGCAGGCTGCCCAGCAGCGTCACGAAACGAAGAGGAACCGGATCCGTCATGATACGCCTCCGACCATGGCGCATCCCGCGCGCCCTGTCCCGCCATGTTTCACACCCGGCGCGCCCCGCGCAATCGCGATGCGCCCCCGCCCCGTGCCCCTGGCGGGGAACCGCGACGGCGCTCGACCGTAAAAGATTGAACCTGATCGCTTTATCGCCGGCCGCACATTTTCGGTACAGTCCCCCACGGCACGCCCCACGGATTGACGGAGCCCCTTCTTGACCGAACGACCCGTCCCCCACCCGCTTCGCCGGACGCTGGCCATTCTGGCCGGCCTGCTCGCCCTGGCACTCATCCTGCTGGCCGCGCTGTGGAACTGGGACTGGTTCCTCCCCCTGATCGAGCGCCGGGCCGCGGCGGCCCTCCATCGCCCGGTAACGATCGCCCACCTGCATGTCCGCCCGGGCTGGACGACCACGATCACGCTGGACGACGTCCATATCGGGCAACCGGCCGGCTTCACCTCGGAAAAGCAGGATTTCGCCGGCGCCCGGTCCATCACCGTCGCGGTCAAGCCATGGCCCTTCCTCGTCGGGCGCGGGCTGACGCTGCCGCTGGTCGCCTTCGACGCACCGCACGGCGATATCGTGGCCCTGCCGGACGGCCGCGACAATTACAGCGTCACGACGGACGGCAGGCCAGCCGACACCGCCCCACCCGCCCTGCCGAATATCGGAGAACTGCGGATCACCGACGGCGATATCCGCGTCGCCCTGGCGCGCCTGCGCAGCGATTTCCGCCTGGCCCTGCACACTACCCCGCCGGCGGAGGGCAAGCCGGGCACGATCGTGGCGGAGGCCACGGGCCGCTACGCCGCGCAGCCGATCACCGGCCATTTCGTCGGCGGCGCGCTGCTGACGCTGGCGGATGCGCGAAACCCCTATCCCGTCGATCTGCGCGTGGCCAACGGCCCCACATCCGTGACCCTGCGCGGCACGGTGGACGATCCGCTGCATCTCGCCGGCGCGCATCTCGGCCTGACCCTCGCCGGCCCCGACATGTCGCGGCTCTACCCGCTGACCGGTATCCCCATTCCGCACACGCCGCGCTATTCGGTTTCCGGAAAACTCGATTATACGGAAGCCAGAATCCGCTTCACCGGCTTCGAGGGCCATCTCGGCGGCTCCGATCTCAATGGCGACATCACCATCGACCCGCACCAGACGGTCCCCTTCGTCGAGGCCGCCCTGCATTCCCACCTCGTGGACCTGGCCGATCTCGCCGGCTTCGTCGGCGGCGAGCCCGGCCATGCGAAGACCGCGAACACGGCGGACAGCAACGTCCTGCCCGACCAGCGCATCGACGTGCCGAAGCTCAACGCCGTCAACGCCCATATCGCCTATCATGGCGACCATATCGAAAACAAACGCATCCCGCTGGATAATATCGAAGTCGACGCCACGGTCCGGAACGGCGCGATCGACGTCCGCAAGCTCGACTTCGCCGTCGGCACCGGCACGCTCGCCTCCACCGCCACCCTCACCCCCGCCGCCAACGACGATTTCAGCACCCGCTTCAAGCTCGACGTCGCGCGCGTCCCGCTGGCGCGCCTGATGCGGGGCGCTGCGGGGCTGGAGGGCCAGGGCACCATCGGCGGCCACGTCACCCTGTCATCCACCGGCCATTCGGTCGCCAACCTGGTCGCGCGCGGCACGGGCGGCATCACGCTCGTGCTCGACCAGGGCGGCCATCTCTCCGCCATCCTGCCCGACCTGCTGGGCCTGCAACTGGGCAACGCGCTGCTGTCGGCGCTGGGCCTGCCCAACCGGACGCCCCTGCACTGCTTCATCGCCGACATGCCGCTCAGGGACGGGATCCTGTCCACGCGCTCGTTCCTGATCCAGACGGGCGACACCCGCACGACCGGCGACGGCACGGTCGATTTCCGCGACAACACGCTGAATTACGCCCTCACGACCCGCGCCATCCATTTCACCATCGCCTCGTTCCCCGGCGCGGTCCATATCACCGGCCCCCTGCGCGCCCCCACGATCCTGCCCGGCGCCGAAATCGCCGGCCGCCTCGCCGCGACCGGCGCCCTCGCCGCCGTCTTCCCTCCCGCCGCCATCATCCCCACCATCCAGTTCGGCGTCGGCAAGGGATCGGCCTGCGAACAGGCGGTGCAACAAGCCTACACCCACCCCGCCGCCGGCATCGCCCCCGGCGCCACCACCGGCCTCCGCCCCTCCGCTGCCGCGAAAACAGGCCGGGCCCACGCAGCCCATCCCGCCGCACGGAAATCAGCGGCCCAGGTGCGCGCTGCATGGGAGAAAAAGCAGCAACAGAACGGCCACTGACATCATGCCCGCGTGCTTTCCCATGCCACACGTCTCCGATACGCGCGCTTGTGACATGGCAAAGATGACCATGCGCAGTCCGGGTCAGGTTCTCCAGGGAAGCGCGCACCGCAACCTGCCCCCCGGCATCGTTTCCGTCAGGTCGACACAGGTGCATGCACCGGCAGCAACGTCCCGCCCGGTCGTATAACAAGCCCGTTCTCAACGGCACGTACGGGGAAGATTTCCTCTCCGACATGGAAGCCCTTGCGCGATTTCTCCCATGATCAATCCATTTTCCAGAAACAGTCGCCCCAGATACAGCACCCGCCTTCGGCTCTGAATGTCTGCTCAATCAACGCCATCACGGCGATTATTTATTTTTGTATAATATCTATTGAAAATAGTATCTGTCTGTCTTCAAAGTCACTCTGACCGGAATCGTCAGAATGATAGCATCTCTTTGACTTGTGCATCCAAACTCTTCCATGCCAGCATAGTGTGCGTTTAAATCTTTGGCAGGGAACGGTACGCAATGGCCTGGAAACAAGAAATCATATCGCTGCCGTCTTCATACAAAGGTGGCACCATCCGTCACCCCCTCCTTACCAATGACGACGGGATCTCTATCCTCTTCGATAAATCGATCTGGGGGGGCTTCAATGTTTTCAAATACAAAACATCAAAATTTTCAATAGACCTCTCAATATTGAAGAAAAAAATAAAAATGAACAATATTGATTGTATCTCTCTCGATCTTTTCCTTCTGTCCGATCTCGCGAATTTTATTCGCAAGAATATCGGCAAGCCTAATCCCTATACTATTTCACCAGACGAAGTCGACCAGATCAAGCGGAACCTGGCCGAAGCCCTTCCTCAATGGAAAAACCTCTTCCATCCAGATGACGGACCGCTTGCCGGCATCAAGCTTTCGACGGAACGGCTGAATTGGTATCTGGCCGAGGAACGCGCCAGTGATCCCCGTCAATCGGCATACTGGCTCAACAGCACGGAACTCGGCTTCAACATCGAAAAAGCCATCACCGAAAATATTGCCGATGACGCGCCCTTTCGCATATCCGAGGAAAATCAATTGTGGGACGCAGCGGCAAAGCGCTTTGCTGAACAAGCATCCGGCGATGTTAACATGATCTTGTAAAGCCGCCTCCCAACCACCAGAAAGCGATCAAATCATGAAATGGACGCTCACATCCGGAATGCTCTACGGTACCCCAGGCGGTAAAAATCCCCTGGAAAAGCCGGAGCGCCGCCCGGCAATAGCATCAGATGATGGTGTTATCATTATGTGGACAGCTACCGTTCCGATAGCAAATATCATAACACTTGTTTATAGAAAAGACGAATTGGAAGTATGCATTTATGCCATAAGAGAATTTGATCCCGAGAACGAAAAAAATATTTTTGTTTCGGCACCTCTTCGTCCTGGTCTTGCCACATATATGAAAATAATAGGAAATATAGAAGATGGAAAAAAGGAGTATTACACCCCAACCAAGGAGGAAATCGACTCCATCGGCATTCACTTACATGAAGCATTGCCGCTTTGGCGAAAGGACCCACCGGAATCTGGCTTCATTACCACAAAATATGAAATAACAGAAGTTTCCTGTTAAAAGGATTAATATTTTATATACACCGTCAATGAATTAATAACAGATATATCCAACGACGAATTATATTATTACACATCTGAAAAAATTCGCTCTATTTTATTCTGCCACTCATTCAAAATCCAGCATATCTAATGCATGATTAAACATAAATTTTCTAATTTTAGCATGTTATGGTTCAATGTCATACGAGAACCTGATGAGATCAAGATGGCTTGGATTAAAATCATCCCCCGCGCGCAATATCCTCGGAACGTTCGAGAATAGGCAAATGACCTGCACGATGCAGAATCGGCGCTGATTGCGTCGCGTCATGGACGGCGATCCTCCATATCGTCACGGCCAGCGACCAATGGCGGTAATTGCCCCGACACTTTCCCGCCTTCACGACTGTGCAAGGTTATTTCTACCGATGGATACATGAAGGACAGTAAGCGGCCATGAACCATATTCTTGTGATCCTGCCCTGTGAACAGAATGGATGAGATGCTACGCCTTCTCTGGGCGTTATCGATAGCCAATCGGTCGAAACCGCTGAAAGTGACGGCCCGCGCGGTTATGACACGAACAAGAGGATTACCGGACCATGAGGCAGATCGCAGACCAACATGCTGAATCATGTCGTAGCGATCGTCGTCCATCCCGTCGATGTTCAGGATCGCGACGGTAAGCGGCTGATAGCGAGCAGGATACGCTCTTTGTTTCCCCGGCCCGAACGCTGAATCGTCGAAGGCCGCTTTGCCTGATGCGGACTTTGCCCTCCTCATCCCAAGTATGACTGATGATCACTGGTATTTTCGGAGTTCCGCGAAAAATTAATCAAATCACCTTCTGATTCACGCCATCAGGAATATCGAACAGATAAGGAAAATATTAACGAGTTTCCTACTGATATTGCTTCTAAGCTATTCCGTATAAAGCACTTTTGAAATGCACATCAATAATTCGTATCCTCTATGCCCACTCGACAGAAAACACCAACCGAATCAAAAGGAACTTGATCGCATTCCTCTTCCAATGGACAAATCTCTTCCGATTCAGTGAATATCGTTACGAAAAATGACATCCTCCAACCACCAGAAAGCGATTAGATCATGAAATGGACGCTCACATCCGGAATGCTCTACGGTACCCCAGGCAGAAAATACCCCCTGAAAAAGCCGCAACGTTGCCAGGCAATTGCATCAGATGATGGTGTTATCATTATGTGGACAGTTACCGTCCCGATAGCAAATATCAGAACACTTGTTTATAGAAAAGGCGCCTTAGAAGTATGCATTTACGCCACCCAAGATCTTGACCCCGAGAATAAGAAAAATATGTTCGTTTCGGCGCCTCTTCGTCCTGGCTTTGCCACATACATGAAAATAATTGGAAATATAGAAGATGGAAACAAGGAGGATTATACCCCGACCAAGGAGGAAATCGATTCCATCAGAGTTCACCTACACGAAGCATTACCGCTTTGGCGAAAGGACCGACCAGACCCAGGATTTATTCCTACAAACTACGAAATAACAGAAGTTTCCTGCTAAAAGGATTAATATTTTATGTACAGCTTCAATGATTTAATAACAGATATATCCAGCAAGAAATGGTCCGCTTCTGAACCGAGCAAGAGCGTTATATTTTATTCAGGTACGCCTCCAAAATCCAGCGCATCTTATCAAGAATATAAAAAGGAGAATGGAGATCTCGCCGTATATGGGAACTGGAAAAATGCCGAAAACCTGAACAAAGAAAACACATCAACAACGTATTGGATTAACGACACTGACGTTGGACAGAAAATAGATTCTTTCATTAGAGATGGTTCTTTTCTAGAATGGGCGGAAGATAATACAGATGTAGAAAATTCTCTAATAGACCAAGCATGGACAGAAGCCTCAAAAATTTATGCTGCACAAGCAGGCGGCGATCTCGTCGCTTTCGTCAATGGCGCAATTGTTGGAAGTGTTGACAATTACAAGGGTGCAGTATTCGCTCAAATAGAACTCCCCCGCCTCCTTCTCAATGAAAATGTCACATCTATCAATGGCATATCACGTGCCGATCTCCTCGACTTATATGGAAGTGTCAGCCTCAACCCCGGAGATAATCTGGCGGGTGCTCAGAGGGTTTTGGACGTTCTTGGGCCTGCATCGGAAAAATATCTCGCATCGCCCCCTACCACGGGTGATGGTGGCTCTTCCGGTTCTCCTCCTCCCGACAACCTGCCCACTGGAAATGGAGAAGCGGGATCATCAAGAATTGTTGGAGATAATGAAACAACCAATGTTTCAGGAAACAATCAAGATGTTGAAGTAACAGGGAGCGGAGCAAACGTAAACGTTTCAGGAAACAATACAACTATCGAACTTTATTCTTCTGGAAGTATCCTTTCTGCATCCAATGCGACGATCACTTTTTTCGATGCTCGCGCCAACATCTACGGCAACAGCAACACTATCCGCCTCAATGCCGGCTCGGCTATCGGCGTTTTCGGCACCAACAACGCCATCACCGCCACCGGCAACGCCACCCATGTCTACCTGAACGCCCCAGGCACCGCCAACAGCCTCAACACCGTCACCGCCAGCAATCTCGCCAACGCAACCGCAACCGACGGCGAGGCCGCCGGCCTCTATCTCGATGGTGGCGCCCGCGCCAATCTCTACGGCAACGGCAACACCATCAGTCTCAACACCGGCTCGGCAATCGGCGTCTTCGGCACCAACAACGCCATCACCGCCACCGGCAATGCCACCCGCATCTACCTGGACGCGCCAGGCACCGCCAACAGCCTCAACACCGTCACCGCCAGCAATCTCGCCAACGCAACCGCAACCGACGGCGAGGCCGCCGGTCTCTATCTCGACGGCGGTGCCCGCGCCAATCTCTATGGCAACAGCAACACCATCAGCCTCAATGCCGGCTCGGCTATCGGTGTCTTCGGCACCAACAACGCCATCACCGCCACCGGAAACGCCCATGTCTACCTGAACGCCCCAGGCACCGCCAACAGCCTCAACACCGTCACCGCCAGCAATCTCGCCAACGCAACCGCAACCGACGGCGAGGCCGCCGGCCTCTATCTCGACGGCGGTGCCCGCGCCAATCTCTATGGCAACAGCAACACCATCAGCCTCAACACCGGCTCGGCAATCGGCGTCTTCGGCACCAACAACGCCATCACCGCCACCGGAAACGCCACCCATGTTTACCTGAACGCGCCAGGCACCGCCAACAGCCTCAACACCGTCACCGCCAGCAATCTCGCCAACGCAACCGCAACCGACGGCGAGGCCGCCGGCCTCTATCTCGATGGCGGCGCCCGCGCCAATCTCTATGGCAATGGCAACACCATCGGTCTCAATGCCGGCTCGGCAATCGGCGTCTTCGGCACCAACAACGCCATCACCGCCACCGGTAACGCCACCCGCATCTACCTGGACGCCCCTGGCGCCCCCAACAGCCTCAACACCGTCACCGCCAGCAATCTCGCCAACGCAACCGCAACCGACGGCGAGGCCGCCGGCCTCTATCTCGATGGTGGAGCATGGGCCAACGTTTACGGTAACAATAACTCTATTGGTTTAGCTTCCGGATCGACAATCAACGTCTTCGGGTCGAATAATAACATTGAAGGAAACGGGTCAAGCAACACATATTATGATACATCCGGTGAAAACAAATATAATATAACATCAGGATCAACAAATAATTACATACAATCAAAAAACTCAAATATAACTATTGGGGAAAATTCATCCCTCCTGCTATCAGGAAACGGGAATGTAGCCACCACAACATCAGACTCATCAAGCTTATATCTTGCATCATATTCTTCAGTTATATACAATAATAACATATACATATCAGACGGAAATTATATTTACTACGACGGCACAACATCGAATCCTTTCGTTGCAAATTCATATCTGAACGGCTCCATAAACTATGGAATGTTTAACCAGGAATTTTATACTTCTCTATTCGATTACGACCAAGGCTACGGATATACAGATCCGGATGTCGATGAAGATTGGTATGAAAGCGACGATCCCATCGTGATCAACACGCACGGCACCGATATTCAAACCACATCTATAGATGCATCACATTTTTCCTTTGACTATTCCCAGTCTGGCTACAGTAATCCGACTGGGTGGATCGATAATGGCGAATCATTACTTGTCTATCTCGACAAGAGCAATGGGGCCAACTTGACTGGAAAGGATCTCGTTTCGACTTTCTCTACACTTGAGAAATATGACACCAACCACGATGGAAAAATCAGCAATAGCGATCCAATCTGGAACTCGCTTGGCATATGGACTTATAATGGCACATCTCAAACCGCGCTGTCGTCCGATGTCATTCCTCTCTCTGCGACTGACATAACCTCGTTCGACCTCACGGGAGCAGGAACGGAAAGCACATTTCAAAATGGAAATATTATCGGTGCCGATCACATCGTGACTCTCAAGGATCGTACTCAAGGCACTGCCGCCGAAGTCACATTGAAATTTCTCGCTCCGGAGAGTGGCACAGATATAAGCGCATATACCTTTCAGACAAGCGCATTGCACGACGATGCCATATCGGCACACGTTCTATCATCCATGGATAATCATCGTTTCCTCAGAGATTTTTCCTCCGCCGCTGTCCCTGACTCTACAATCCGTACCAGCTACGTTTTCGATCATAGTGTAGAAAATCTAAACCATTATGCTGAGTCGATCATGGCGGCGCTGGATAAGGGTGCATATCAAGGCCCCCTCATGACACAGGACTCCTTCATGGGTCTCTCTTCCTGAAAACAATGATAAAAGACGATTCTGGTGACCGGCCGCTCGTCCCGCGCGCGTAACTGCTCACGGGGTTGGCAGCGAAGGGCTTACGGAGGGTGCTGAAATTTGATTCACCCTACGAATGGCACCGCCCCTTTTTCATGAACTGACCGATGCGGAGAAGAACGACCTTCTGCTTGCGCAGCATGAGATGATCGAGC
>NZ_JABEQJ010000018.1 GCF_014174255.1 Gluconacetobacter sacchari | reverse complement strand
GTAGATCATCGGCTTGTCGTAGACCGGCAGCAACTGCTTGCTGGCCGCAAGCGTCATGGGGTGCAGGCGCGTGCCCGATCCGCCCGCCAGCAGGATGCCCTTCATCGGGGGGGCGGCCGGCTGGTCGTTTGCCGCCGGGGTGTGCGCGCGATAGGGGTGCGGATGCGACAGGTTGGTCATCGGGGTCGGGTCCGATCCGGGGGCGGGCATGGTTGGTTCCTGTCCTGATGGTCGGCGGTGCGATTGCCGCGCCGGGGGCCTGCGCGCATAATGATGATGGCAACAGGGATTTTTGTGTGCTCGCCGAACGATTGACCCATGACCTGGCCTGTGTCCTCGAACGCCCCGACCTGCGCGTGATCGCGGGCGCGCGGCGCATCGGGCTGGATACGGCGCTGGCCGGGCCGTTCGTCGTGCGGGCCGACGGCATGGTGGTGCTGGGGGCGCCGTGCCTGATGGCGCCTGCCTGCGCCGCCGTCGTGCTGCGCCATGCGCTGGAACTGGCCTGCCTGATCGAGGCGGTGCCCGGCGATGCGGTGCTGGCGGGATTGTGCGCCGCCCGCACGGCCGCCCTGTTCGCGGAACTGGACGGGCCGGGCGGACCGCCCTGTCCGGCATGGCACGCCGACATGGCCGCCGCCCGGCCGCCCGGTCTGGGCCGCCTGCGGCAGATCTGGGCCGAGCTGGCGCCCTTGCAGCCGCCGGTCGCCCTGGATGACGGGGCCCTTGGCGGGATCGCGGCCCGGCTGGACGCGTTGTGGGCGCTGCTGGGCCCGGCGGAAAAGCTGATGGCCGAGGGCGGCGATGCCCGGCTGGCGATCGACCCGGCGACCGGGCTGAATCATTACGGCTCGTCCCATCGGCCGCGCCCCTGGGCCGTCACCTATGCGTCCTCGACCGCATCCTCGGTCTCCGAACGCGGGTTCGCGGGGGCGGAGGCGGCGCGGGCGCGGCTGGTCCTGGGCGGGTTGACCGGTCGGGGGGCCGAGACGCGGGCCGGCATGGTCGCGGAGGTCCGCCAGCGGATCGCGGCGCATTACGGGATGACGGATGCCCAGGGCGTCGTCCTGGCGTCGTCGGGCACGGATTGCGAATTGTATGCCCTGGCCCTGGCGATGCTGGGTTCTGGTGGACATCCGGTCAGCAACATCCTTCTCGCCCCCGAGGAAACCGGGAGTGGGGTACCGTTAGCGGCGAAAGGTTGCCATTTCGCGAATGACACCGCGCTGGGCGCGCAGGTGGCCAAGGGGGGGCTGATCGCGGGATTTCCGGCGGAAACGCTGCTGCTGTCGGTGCCCCTGCGCCGGCCGGACGGGGCGTCGCGCCCGCCTGCCGAGATCGACCGGGATTGCGTCGGCCTGGCGCGGCGGGCCTGGCAGGCGGGCCGGCATGTGCTGCTCCATCGGCTGGACCTGTCCAAGACCGGGCTGCTGGCGCCGGGGCTGGAGATGCTGGACCGGCTGGCGGAGGCGGCCCGCGCCGAGGGAGCGCCGGTGCCCGATATCGTCGTCGATGCCTGCCAGGCGCGGCTGGATCCGGCGCGGGTGCGTGCCTATCTGGACCGGGGCTGGATGGTGATGGTCACCGGGTCCAAATTCTTCACCGGGCCGCCTTTCTGCGGTGCCCTGCTGTTGCCGGATGGCGTCGCGGCGCGGCTGCGCGACGGGCGGCTGCCGCCGGGGCTGGCCGATTACTGCCATCGCGGGGCGTGGCCCGAGGCGCCCGCGTCGCGGGTGCTGCCGGTGGGCGAGAATGTGGGGCTGATGCTGCGCTGGTATGCCGCGCTGGCGGAAATGACGGCGCTGCGCGCGATTCCCCGGCCGGTGGTGCGGGCCCGGCTGGCGCGGTTCCTGACCGCGGTGGAAGGGGCGATCGATGCCGACCCCGATCTGCGGCGCCTGCCAGTGCCGCATCCCGCGCGGCCGCCCCTGGCCGACGCGTGGGATGATCGCGCGACCATCCTGAGCTTTTTCGTGCGCGACCCGCTGGCCGCCTCGTCGGGGGGGGCGTTCGTGCCGTTGGGGCTGGAGCCGGCGCGCGCGCTCTATCGCTGGCTGAATGCCGACCTGTCGCGCCTGGTGCCCGAGGGCGCGGAGCGTGCCCTGGCCGGGCTCTTGTGCCATGTCGGCCAGCCGGTGCCGCTGCCGCATCCGATGCTGCCGGGCGGGGTGGCGGGGGCACTGCGCCTGTCGGCCGGGGCGCGGCTGGTCTCGGGCGAGCCGTCGCATGACGGGCTGGCGCCCGATCCGCGGATGGACCGGGAAATCGGCGATGCGCGGCAGGTCCTGGCCAAGATCGGGCTGATCCTGCGGCATTGGCCAACGCTGGCGGCGGCCGACCCGGTACAGACCTACGCGCCGCTTCCGGCTATGGATACCGGGCCGTCCGTTACCCTGCCCTGATTGGATCGACTCGCATGAACCAGAATCACGGTCATTTCCTCGACACCCCCAAGCTGCCGGATGGTGTCACCCGCTTCTGGCTGATCCGTCATGCCCTGGTCGAGGAAAATGCCCGCATGCGGGTCTATGGCACGATGGACGTGCCGCTGTGTCCCGACAGCCTGGTGGCCCAGCGCGGCATGTACGAGGCGCTGGCGGCGCGGCTGCCGCGCGACGCGCGATGGTTCACCTCGCCCCTGGGGCGCACGCAGCATACCGCGCGCACCATCCAGGAAGCGGGGTATGGCGAGCGGGACTGGACGGTGGAGCCCGGGTTTACCGAGCAGTCGCTGGGTGAATGGCACGGGTTGCGCCACCATGAGCTGCTCGACCAGTTGACGTTGGCGCCGCACCTGTTCTGGTCGGTCTCGGCCACCGAGCGGCCGCCTGGCGGGGAGAGCATGCTGGAGGTCTGCGCCCGGGTGGGCGAGACGATGAACCGCCTGGCCCGTGCCCATGAGGGACGGAACATGGTCGTGGTCAGCCATGGCGGGGCGATCCGCGCGGCGCTGGCGCATGCGCTGCGCGTGCATGCCGACACCGCGCTGCATTTCTCGATCCAGAATCTTTCCCTGACGATCATCGAGTGCTTCCCCGACGCGTGGCGCGTCGTGGCCGTCAATGAGATGCCGGGGGTCTGAAGACCCGACCGGCACGGCCGTTCCGGCCGCCGATTTGCGCATGAAGGAGTGCCGCGACCATGAATTCATCCGACCGCCGGGCGCCGCGCGGCACGGCGCTGCTGAACGACCCGTTCCTGAATCGCGGCACCGCCTTCACGACCGCCGAGCGCCGTGCCCTGGGTCTGGAAGGGCTGCTGCCGCCGCAGGTCGAGACGCTGGACCGGCAGGCCGAGCGGGTGCTGGCGCATCTGGACGCCAAGCCGACCGACCTGGAGCGCTATATCTATCTCTCGGCGCTGGTCGATCGGAACGAGACCCTGTTCTACAAGGTGCTGATGTCGGACCCGGCGCGTTTCGTGCCGATCGTCTATGCGCCGACGCTGGGTGAGGTGTGCAAGTCGTTCAGCCATCTGTACCGCCGGCCCCGGGGGATGTATATCAGCCTGGACATGACCGGGCGCATTGCCGAGGTGCTGCGCAACTGGCCGGTGCCGGATGTGCGCTTCCTGTGCGTGACCACGGGTGGGCGCATTCTGGGGCTGGGCGATATCGGCGCCAACGGCATGGGCATTCCGATCGGCAAGTTGCAGCTCTACACCGCCTGCGGCGCGGTGCCGCCGCATACCACGCTGCCGGTGCAGCTTGATATCGGCACCACCAATGCCGCGCTGCGCGCCGATCCGCTCTATCTGGGCCTGCGGCGCGAGCCGCCGCCCGTGGCGGAACTGGACGCGTTCGTCGAGGAATTCGTGACGGCGGTGCAGGAGGTGTTTCCGGCCTGCTGCATCCATTTCGAGGATTGGAAGGGAACCGACGCGATCCGCTATCTGGAGCGCTATCGCGACAGGGTGCTGTGCTACAACGACGATATCCAGGGCACGGCGTCGGTGACGCTGGCCGGGCTGGTGACGGCGCTGCGGATCAAGGGCGAGCAACTGGCGGACCAGGTCTTCCTGTTCCTCGGCGCCGGGTCGTCGGCGCTGGGCACGTCCGACCTGCTGGTGACCGCGATGGCGGCCGAGGGGCTGACGACGGCGGAAGCGCGGTCGCGCATCGTCATGATGGATGTGAAGGGGCTGGTGGAGCCGTCGCGCGCCGACCTGACCGAGGAACAGCGCCGCTATGCCCATGCGGCCGCGCCCACGCGCGACCTGCTGGAGACCATTCGCCGCGTGCGGCCCAGCGTACTGATCGGGGTTTCGACCGCCGGGGGGGCGTTTACCCAGCCGGTGGTGGAACTGATGGCCGAGATCAATGCGCGGCCGATCATCTTTCCACTGTCGATCCCGCGGCCGGAATGCACCGCGGAGCAGGCTTATGGCTGGACGGACGGGCGGGCGCTGTATGCCGCCGGGATCCAGTTTCCGCAGGTGATGCGCGGGGACGCGGTGTTCCGGCCCGGGCAGGCCAACAATTTCTACATTTTTCCCGGTCTTGGGCTGGCGGTCTACGCGGCGAGGCCGCGCCTGATCACGGATGGACTGGTCATCGAGGCCGCGCATGCGCTGGCCGACCAGGTTTCGCCCTCGGCGCAGGCGCGGGGCATGCTCTATCCGCCGCAGTCGCAGATCCTGGACGTGGAAGTGACGTCGGCATGCCGGCTGGCGGAATATCTGTTCGCCAACGGCATGGCGACGGTGCCGCGCCCGGACGATATCCGGGCCTGGATCGAGGGGATGTGCTACAGCGCGGATTATGGGACCGTCGGCGCCACGAGCCGGTCCAGCAACAGGCCTGCCTGAAGAAGCCGCCCGCGCTCTTCCTCCGTCAGATGCGCTGCCATCGCGTCGGCGAGCCAGGCATCGCGCCGATGACGGCTTTCGCCCAGGATCGCGTGCCCTGCCGCCGTCAGGGCGAGCCGGGTCATGCGCCGGTCGATGCCGTGCGGGCGGCGCAGGACCAGGCCGGATGCCGCCAGGTCCCGCAGGAGTGCCGCGACCTGGGATGAGCGCATGTCCTCGGCGCGGGCGATGGCCGATGGTGTCGCCGCGTCGCCGAGACGATCGATCGCGCTGATGACCAGCATGCGCGCCCAGGATGCCGGGTCGTTCCGTGCCTCCTGGCGCAGGCGGCGGGCGAGCCGGGTCAACTGCGCGCGCAACTGGCTGATTTCGGGAGACACGGCGGATCGCATATTTGCTACTTTATATTAGCTAAGAATTGATAGCAATGTGACGGGACCGACAGGGAGTCCCTTCATGACCGAACCTCTGTTTTCCCGTGTTCTGCTGACCAATGACGACGGCATCGACGCGCCGGGACTGACGGTGCTGGAAGATGTCGCACGGCAACTGGCCCGCGAGGTCTGGGTGGTGGCCCCCATGCTGGACCAGAGCGGCACGTCGCATTCCGTCAGCCTGCATGACCCACTGCGGATCAGCCGCCTGGGCGAACGCCGCTTCGCGGTCGGTGGCACGCCGGGCGACTGCGTGACGATCGGCGTGCGCCATCTTCTGGCGGCGACGCCGCCGGATATCATCCTGTCCGGCATCAATCGCGGGGCGAATTTGGGCAGGGAAACGGTCTTTTCCGGCACGGTCGGGGCCGCCATGACCGGCATGTTGCTGGGGATTCCATCGATCGCGCTCAGTCAGGCGTTCACGCATCCGGCGCCCGTGAAGTGGGAGACGGCCCGTGCGCTTGCCCCGGACGTGATCCGGCGCCTGGCCGGGCTGACCTGGTCGGGGGACGCCTGCCTGAATGTGAATTTTCCCGATTTTCCTGCCGAGGAGAGCCGGCCGCTCGTGCTGACCCGGCAGGGGCGCGGCCTGTTGGACGGCATTGACGTCCTGGTCCGGGAGGACCCGCGCGGCCTGGCGTATCACTGGCTGAAACTCGAACGATCACGAAAGCCGGACCATGCCGGCACCGAGACGGAGGCCGTCGCGGCGGGCCATGTCAGTGTCACGCCGCTGCGCTTCGAGCGGACGCACGAGGATGTGTGGGACAGCCTGAGACGGCAGATGACGCCGCCGCGCGGCACATAGCGGGAGCGGGGTGCAGCCGGATTTTTCGAAAGATCGCTTTCGGGGCGAGGGATGGCGCGCGGCGAGATGGTCCCGGTCGACTTCCCTGTTGACGCTGTTCGCCCCTTGCGCGTGAAAAGAGGTGACGATCGCGCGGCCGATCCCCTGTGCGCCGTCCGTGACGATGCGGGCCCTGTTTTCAAGTTTGTGCATGATGGTTCCGAGACATGACGGAATCAGGCGGCGCCGCCGAACGACCGGATGGATGCCCAGTTCAGGGGCGAGCGTAGTTCATGTCGGAAACTCCTTGACTGGCATAAATCATGTTTTGGATGCCACAGGCGGCCGCGCCGTATAACACTCCTAAACTGTTTTATCGCAGGGTTCTTTCGTGCTGAAATTCAAAATGCGCCGGCTTCCGCAATTGTACTGCAAAAGGATAGGATAAGTCGGGAATTGGGGCGGGGAAGAATGTCCGAATATACCAACAGGCGTCCGGTCAGCCTTCTGGATGTCGCGAAGGCCGCGGGAGTTTCGCGCGCGACGGCTTCGCTGGTCTTGCGGGAAAGCCCGCTGGTGGCGGACGGGACACGTCAGCGTGTCGTCGAGACCATGAAGAACCTGGGTTATATCTATAACCGGGGCGCCGCCAACCTGCGGAGGAACAGCACGGGGACGATCGGACTGGTGCTGAGCAATATCGGCAGCCCGTTCTACAGCACGCTGATGGCGGGCGTCGACGAGACCAACGAGGCCGGGTCCATCGTGACGTTGGTGGCCAACAGCGTCGATTCGCCGGATCGGCAGATCCGGCAGATCAGACGCCTGCGGGAGCATAATGTCGACGGGATCATCCTGTGTCCCGCGATCGGGAGCGATGAAACGCTGGCGGCCGAACTGGCGCGGCTGGACCTGCCGTGCGTGCAGGCGCTGCGGCATGCCGAACTGCTGGGCGGGGATTATGTCGGCGCCGATTATCGGTCGGGGATCGAAAAGGCGGTGCGCCATCTGGTCGGGTCGGGGCGCAGGCGGATCGTCTTCGTGGGGGCCACGACGCTGCATTCCGCCGCGCGGGAGCGCAACGAGGGCTTTCGGCACGCCATCAGGATGCATGGGCTGAATGACGGGCTGGTCGTGGCCGGCGCGCCCGACAACGCCTATGACGTCGCGGCGCTGGACCGCCTGCTGAAGGCGCGGAATCCGCCCGATGCGGCCGTGTGCTATAACGATGTCATCGCCCTGGACGTCATGAACAGGCTGCGCTCGCACGGGCGCCAGCCCGGCCAGGATTTCGCCGTGATCGGCATGGACAACCTGCCGCAGGCCGCGGGGGCGTTTCCGGCGCTGACGACCATTGCCACGCATCCGCGCGAAGTCGGGCAGCAGGCGGCGGCGTTGTTGCAGAAACGGATCGCGCAGCTCGGGCCCTCGAAAGGGGAGCATATCATCGTGCCGCCGAGCCTGATCGTCAGACGGAGCTGCGGGGAGGCCAGTGTCGCTGCCTGAACCGTCGCAGCCCGAATTGGCGATTATGACACAATTGTGAAGGCGGACTGTGGCATTTTGGCGCGCGCCCGTCAACTGGCCGCGTCATGCGCGGGAAACGGCGCTTTGACGCGCGGGAAGGCGGGGGCGTCCCTGATCGGCGCCTGAACGCAAGGATGGAGACAAAAAAAAGTGATTTTGCATTTTCGGAGGATTTAGATCGATCTATATCCGTCGCAGAGAGCCTCTCAACCAAGAAGCAAGAATAAGCGCGCAGGTCGATCCCTGATGCCGTCACTAGGGGGAAGCATGAAAAATTCACTGGGCTGGGGCCTGATCGGCGCCAGCAATGTCGCACGGGAATGGATCATCGATGCGATCCGCGCCCAACGCGGCAACCATATCCGGACAGTCCTGAGCCGCGATGCGGCGCGTGGCGCGGCATTCGCGCAGGCGTGCGGCATTCCCGCCAGCACGACGGAACTGGACGAGATCCTGCGCGACCCGATGGTGGACGCGGTCTATGTCAGCACCGAGAACGCGCTGCATCATGATCAGGTCCTGGCGGCCGCGCGCGCCGGCAAGCATGTGCTGTGCGAGAAGCCGCTGGCGCTGAGTGTCCGCGAGGCGCAGGAGATGGTCGATGCCTGCCGCGCGGCCGGCGTCGTCATGGCCACCAACCATCATCTGCGGTGCTCGGCGCTGCATATCGCGCTGCATGAGCATCTGAAGGCGGGAGCGATCGGGCGGCTGAATTCCGTGCGGGTCTTTCATGCCAACTTCCTGGCGGCCATGCTGGGCGGGTGGCGGCTGAACGATGCCGGGGGCGGCGTCTTCCTGGACAGCACGATCCATGACGTCGATACGCTGCGTTTTCATCTGGATGGCGATCCGACCGACGTCTTCGCCATGGCCCAGAGCGGCAGGCGGGGCGCGGGCGGGGTCGAGGACGGCATCATGGCCGTGCTGCGCTTTCCCGATGACGTCCTGGTTCAGATCCATGGTGCCTACAGCGTGCCCTTCGCGCCGGGAGGGATCGAATTCTATGGGGACAAGGGCGTGCTGATCGGGCGTGATTGCATGAGTCAGCGGCCGATCGGCACGCTGGCGCTGCGCGATGGGGATGGCGAGCGGGAAATCCCGCTTGTTCATCACAATCTTTACCATTTTGCCTTGCAGTGCTTTACGCGGGCCGTCGCCGGCGAGGGCCGGCCGGCCGCGACCGGCGAGGACGGCGTGGCGTCGCTGGCGATCGCCCTGGCGCTGAAGGAAGCGGCCAGAACCGGACGCCAGGTTCGGGTTGGTGCGCCATGAGCGCGGTCATGGCATCGCATGGGCGGCCCGCCCCTGCCGTGGCGCCCGGCGCGCAAGCCGGTCGCGGCAACGAACATATGCTGGGGCGCGCGTCGGATCACGAGGGCATGAGCCCGGCGGAACTGCGCCGGGCCACCTGGACCTGCTCGATCGGCAGCGCGATGGAGTATTACGATTTCGCGCTGTACAGCCTGGCCTCGGCGCTGGTCTTCGGCCCGCTGTTCTTTCCCAGCACGGTGCCGTTCATGGGACTGGTGGCCAGCTTCGCCACCTATTTCCTCGGCTTCGCCGTGCGGCCGCTGGGAGGGATTTTCTTCGGGGCGCTCGGCGACCGCGTAGGGCGCAAGACGGTGCTGCTGGCGACGATCACGCTGATGGGGTTGTCGAGCACCGCGATCGGCGTGATCCCGACCTATCAGTCGATCGGGGTCTGGGCACCGATCCTGCTCGTCCTGCTGCGGCTGCTCCAGGGGTTCGGCGCCGGGGCGGAGCAGGCCGGGGTGGCCATCATGATGACGGAATCCGCCCCCGTCGGCCGGCGCGGGTTTTACGCGGCGCTGCCGTTCCTGGGGATTCAGGTCGGAACGGTGGTGGCCGGTCTGGTCTATTTCACCATGCTGGTCGGCGTGCCGAACATCGCGGCCACCTGGCTGTGGCGCCTGCCGTTCCTGGGCAGCGCCATCCTGCTGATCACGGCGGTCTATATGCGGATGCGGCTGAAGGAATCGCCTGCCTTCGCGCGTCTGCGCGAGGAGCGGCATGTGGAAACGACGCCGATCCGCGAAACCCTGCAAACGGCCTGGAAGCCGATCCTGTGCGGGCTCGGGCTGCGGATGGCCGAAAACGGCAGTTCGTCGATCTACCAGGTTCTGGCGATCAGCTATCTGGTCCATACCGTTGGGATGAGCGGCCGCTGGGGCACGATGGCGCTGATCGGCGCCGCGTGCGTCGGGGCGGGCACCATTCCGGTGGCGGGGATTCTGAGCGACCGGTTCGGGCGGGTGCGCGTCTATCGCGCCTTCGCCATCCTACAGGTCGTCACGGCCCTGCCGATCTGGTTCGTCTTCAGTCGCGGCAATCCGTGGCTGTGCCTGGCGGCGTTGTCGCTGGGGCTGGGTATCGCGACATGGGGCATGTTCGGCACCCAGGGGGCGCTTCTGCCGGAAATGTTCGGGGCACGGCATCGCTATACCGCGGTATCGTTCACGCGCGAGTTTTCCTCGGTCATCGCGGGGGGCGTGTCGCCCATGGTGGGACAGTTCCTGATCGCGATGTTCGTCCATTTTCATGTCGATGGCACGGACGGCGGCAAGATCGCATGGCTGCCTCTGTCGACCTATGTGGTGTTCCTGGGCATTCTCGCGATCATCGCCACCTATTTCATCCCCGAAACGCGCGGTCGCGATCTGCTCGACGATCGGGATGCCTTCTGACAACAGCCGGGAGACCATGCGGTGACTGACACGATGGAAAGCAGCCTGTCCCGGCTGGACGAGGCCGGGCCTGCCGATGACGAGGTGGTTGGCGCCCTGAGCGACGCGCTGCTGGAGGCCCGGCGCGTGCCGGGCGGTATCGCCAGCCTGCCGGAGGGCCTGTCGCTGCCGGATGAAGCCGCGGCCTATGCCGTGCAGGACAGGGTGGCCCGATCGCTGCTTGGCAGCGCGGGGCCGGTGCTGGGGTGGAAAGTCGGGGCGGCCACGCCCGACGCCACGCCGTTCTGCGCGCCGCTGCATCGCGCGACGCTCTTCTTCGGCGATACGCGATTGCCGGCCGGGCTGTGCCGCGTCTTCGGCGCCGAGGCCGAGATCGTCTATCGGATCGGCAAGGACCTGCCCTTTCGGAGCGACGGGTGGGACGAGGCCGCGGTGCGCGATGCCATCGCCTCGGCGCATCCCGCGATCGAGATCTTCGATACGCGCTTTCCCCGGCCGTTCCTGTATTCGCGCCTGATCCATCTGGCCGACCAGGGCAACCATGGCGCGCTGGTCATTGGTAGCGGCATTACGGACTGGGCGTCGCTGCATCCGGTGACGGAGCCGGTGCGGCTGATCGTGGACGGTGAGGTCCGGATGGCGCATCGGGGAGGCAATTCGGCCGGAGATCCGATCCGCCTGCTGGTCTGGCTGGCCAATCACGCCGCCGGGCGCGGCATGCCGCTGAAGGCGGGCGATGTCGTGACCACCGGGTCGATGACGGGGACCGAGTTCGTGCCGGCCGGTACGGTGGTGCGTGTCGAAATCGGGGCCCTGGCGCCCGTCAGTGTCACGATAGCCTGATTATCTGTCGCCCTTTCCAGGAGTTGAAGAGTGAAGCCGGAAATACTTTTGATCGAGCCCATGATGGCGGAAATCGAGGACGCGCTCCGTTCCGCCTATATCGTGCATCCGTATGACGGGGCGGCCGATCCGAGCCGATACGCCAAGACGATCCGTGGCATCGCGACCGGCGGCGGGACCGGCGTCCCTCGCGCGGTCATGGACAGCCTGCCGGCGCTGGAGATCATCGCCATCAACGGCATCGGTACCGATGCGGTGGATCTGAAGGAAGCGGCGCGGCGCTCCATTGCCGTGACGACCACGCCGGGCGTGCTGACGGATGATGTGGCCGACCTGGCCCTGGCCTTCATTCTGGCGGCGATGCGGGATCTGCTGGCGGGCGATCGCTTCGTCCGGGATGGCCAGTGGGGGAAGGGGACGTTGCCGCTGGCCCATACCGCCACCGGGCGCCGCCTGGGTATTCTCGGCATGGGGCAGGTGGGGCGGGCGGTCGCGCGCCGCGCGCGGGGCTTCGACATGTCCATCGCCTATCACGACCTGAAGGATTTCGGGATCGAGGGGGCCACGTATGTTCCGTCGCTGGTGGAACTGGCCCGGCAGAGCGATATCCTGGTGATCGCGGCATCCGGCGGCCCGCAGTCGCGTCATATCGTCAATCGCGACATCATGGAGGCGCTGGGCCCGCAGGGACTGCTGGTCAATGTGGCCCGTGGCAGCGTGGTGGATGAGGACGCCCTGGTCGCGGCACTGCGGGACGGCACCCTTGGCAAGGCGGCCCTCGATGTCTTCGAACATGAACCGAACGTGCCGCCGGCCTTGTGGTCCATGGGCAATATCGTGCTGCAACCGCATCGGGCGAGTGCCACGGTCGAAACCCGCCTGCGCATGGGGCAACTGGTTGTCGACAATCTGGCCGCGCATTTTGCCGGTCAGCCATTGCTGACCCAGGTGCGATAGGGACATGATCGGGCCGGTTGCCTGAGGCAGCCGGCCGCGGGCCCGAAAAAGCAAGAATAAGAATAGCAGGCATTTCCGAAAGAAATGACCTGTGGACGGGATCCGGTATTCGTTAAACGATTACTGGCATTGGATCGATCTACAACGCCTCTGACGGGTGGCGTTGCTTCGAGGCATGTCATCATGAACAAGAAAAAGACGCTAGCCGTTTGTGGTATGCTTGCCTGCCTGGTCGCGGCACTTTTTCCGGGGACCGCACGGGCGCAATATCGCGGCCCGGTTTCCTATACCGCGCCGGTCTTTGCCCTGGATGCACCCGGGGCTTATGCGAATACGCCGTTCACGCCGGACGTGGAGCATATGCTCCTGCCCTGGGAGCGGGTGGTCAAAAAGCTCAATAGCTATGGAATCGGCATTGTCATAGATTATACCAGCGAAAGTGCCATGGCGTTGAATGGCGGGCATCCGGGCGATGCGGCCTATACCCACCAGATCGGCGCGGAACTCGATCTGGACTGGGAAAAGCTGATCGGCTGGAAGGGGCTGATCATGCATGCCGTGTTCGTCAACCGGGCAGGGCACAATCTGGCATCGGATTTCGGGGATGCGTCGTTGAACGGATTTCAGGAAATCTATGGTGGCGGCGGCAATGTGGGCGTTCATATGGTGTACGCCTATGCGACGCAGGACCTGTTCAGCAAGCGCGTGCAGATTGCCATCGGAAAGATGCCGGTCAATATCGATTTCGCCAATTCGTTCCTGTTCTGCACATTCATGAACAAGTCCAATTGCGGCATTCCGAAATCCCTGACCCGGGGGGCAGCGGGGTTTGGAACCTATCCTGGCTCCACATGGGGGATGCGCGTCCGCTACTGGCCGTTGCATGGTGTTTACGGGCAGGCCGGGCTGTATGGCGTCAACCCCTACCTGAACAGCAACCGGTATGACCGGACCGGATTCAATGTCAGCACCAACCTTTATACCGGGGTGTATGTGCCGGTGGAAATCGGCCTGGTGCCGTCGTTTGGGCCGAATCGGCTGCTGGGACACTACAAGATGGGTTTCGGGTATGATTCGTCGCAATACCGGGACGTTTATTACGATGCGCAGAAGCGGCCCGCCGTCGTGACGGGGCAGCCTTATCGCTGGACGACCGGCAAGACACAGCTCTGGCTGGAAGGCGACCAGATGGTGATGCGGAACGGCAAGGGCGCCATGGATGGTCTGTACCTGCTGGGCGGCATGGTACGCAACGAGCCGGGGAGCGGGCCCTATCTGTATCAGTTCTATGCCGGTGTCGTGGATCGCGGCATGTTTCGCGCACGTCCGAAAGACATGTTCGGTATCGAGTGGTCGCGTACGGTGGTCAGCCCGGATCTACAGGCATCGCAATGGCTGGCCTATGATGCGGGCCGCTCCTTGCCCGGCAAGGCGACCTATCCCCAGAGCGATATCCAGACATTGGAAGTCACCTACATCATTCATGCCTTTCGGGGGCTGTCGATCCAGCCCGACTACCAGCATATCTGGCGTCCGAATCTTCAGCGCAACAAGCCGCAGATCGATGCGCTGGGACTGAAGATCCATGCCGCCCTGTAGTGGATATCGGGTCGGGGGAGAGCGTTCCTGGAGCCTCTGGCGGCACGATCCGCCAGAGGCCAGCGAATAAGAATCTTTCTGCTTCTTTTTCGGCGGGCGAAAGAAGGTTCTTTCCTCAATTCACTTTCGGCGCGCGGCTGTTGGCGGCGGCGACTTTGGTGCCCCATTTGACCAGGGTCTCGGTGCAGTCGGCGCGGTCCAGGTCGCATTCGATCAGGGTGGGGCCGCGTGTGTTGGCCTTCGCCTGCTCGATGGCGGCGGCGAGCTCGCCGGCGGTGGTGGCGCGCAGGCCGAGCCCGTGCCCGTCTTCGGCATTGAAGGCGGCGATCAGGCCGGCGTAATCCCAGTTCTTGATATAGTTGTACGGGCCGTCATGGATCTTGATTTCGATGACGTAGCCGCGATTGTTCACGAGGAAGATGATCACCGGCAGTTCGTAGCGCACCATCTGGGCCACTTCCTGCGCGGTGAGCTGGAAGGACCCGTCGCCGACCATCAGGATGTGGCGGCGGTCGGGGGCGGCCAGCGCGCCGCCCAGCGCGGCGGGGACGGACCACCCGATGCTGCCCCACTGCATCTCGCTTTCGACCCTGGCGCCGCCGGGTAGCTCCATGCGGACGGCGTTGAACCAGCTATCGCCGGTTTCCGCCGTCAGCGTGGTGTTGCCGTCGATCAGGGCGTTGATCTGGCGGGCCATTTCGTCGTTGGACAGGCGGGCGCCGCGGGCCGCCGGGGGGATGGCGGGCACGGACCGGCGCGGGGTTTCGGCGGAGCTGGCGCGGCGGGGGGCGCGGACGGCGAGGGCTTCGACATACTGGCCGATGGAGAAGCCCGTGAAGACGCGGCCGTTGACGGTGATGCCTTGCAGGTCGGCCAGCAGCGTGTTTTCGGGATTCAGCGTGGCGCGCCAGCCGACGGTGGCGTAGTCGTTGAAGACCGGGCCCAGGCAGAGGATTCCGTCGGCGCTCTCGACCAGTTCCTGCGCGCCGGGGGTGCTGACCTCGCCCCAATAGACGCCGCGATAGGCGGGATGGTCTTCGGGGAAGAAGCCCTTGGCGGCGGCCATGACGGTGACGGCGCAGCCCAGGCGGTCAGCCAGGGCGGGCAGGAGGTCGAGGATGCCCGACGCGCGCATGCGGCTGCCGACGAGCAGCACCACCTTGTCGCGGGCGTAGAGGAAGCGGCCGGTTTCCTCCAGCGCGGCGTCCAGGCTGGCTTGGTCGGCCGCGGGCTCGGACAGCAGGCTGTCGACGGGGCCGGGCGCGGGGCAGGCCGCATTGGCGAGGTTGCAGGGGATTTCGATATAGGCGGGCTTGCGCTCGCGCAGCGCGGTGCGGATGGCGTTGTCGATCTGATGCGGGGCGTTCGCAGCGGAGAGAACGACCTCGGTGGCGCAGGTGATGTGACGCATCATCTCGGCCTGGTAGCCGTAATCGGTGTTGCCCAGCGTGTGGTGCAGCAGGTGGCCCGAGCCGTGATCGTTGGTGTTGGGGGCGCCCGAGACGATGATGACCGGCACGTTTTCGGCATAGGCGCTGCCGATGGCGTTGATGGCGGACAGGGCGCCGACGCTGAAGGTGACGACCATGGCGGCGGCGCCGTTGGCACGGCCGTAGCCCTCGGCGCTGTAGCCGCAATTCAGCTCGTTGCAGCTATAGACCTGTCTGGTCGAGCCTTCCGCCAGCAATTCGTCGAGCAGGACCAGGTTGAAATCGCCGGCGACGGCGAAATGGTGCTTCAGGCCGATCTGGCCGAGGCGGGCGGAAAGATATTGGCCGACTGTGGTGGTCATGGTGGCGACTCCCCCGGTGGTGTCCGGGGCGACCCGTTCGTCCCGGCTGCGTGGGAGCAGACTGGGAGCCGAAAATTCCGCTGTCCAATATATGCGAACAACGTTATCCATATATTTCAGATATGAATATCGATTTCCGCCACCTGCGCTACATTGTCGCGATCGACGAGCATGGCAGCTTCACGCATGCGGCACGGGCGCTGCATATGGAGCAGCCGCCGCTGAGCCAGCAGATCCGCGCGCTGGAGATGGCGCTGGGGCTGAAGCTGTTCGTGCGTTCGCGGCAGGGGGCGGTGCCGACCGAAGCGGGGGCCGACCTGGTGAAGCGCGCCAGGATCCTGTTGCAGATGCGGCAGGAATTCGTGGATGTGGCGACCGGGCTGGCGCGTGGCGAGCGGGGCAGCCTGCGGGTGGGGCTGGCGGGGGCGGTGTCGCTGCTGCCGCTGATTCCGGCGGCGATCCGCCAGGTGCGGCTGGCGCTGCCGCATGCGGTGATCACGATGGAGGAAAGCAACACGCCCGCCCTGTGCGCTGCGCTGACCGAGCGGACGATCGACGTGGCGATCATCCGTCCACCCGCGCCGGACGGGGGGTTTACGATCGAGACGTTGTTCGAGGAGCCGACGCTGCTGGCGGTGCCGGTCGGTCATCCCGCTGCCGGCCAGGCGCGGGTGGCGTTGCAGGATGTGGCGCATGATCCGCTGATCCTGTTTCCGCGCGCGCTGGGGCCGGGCTTCTTCGATGCCATTCTCGCGGCGTGCCAGAATGCGGGCTTTACCCCGCAACTGGGGCAGGAGGCGCCGCAGATCACGGCGGCCGTGCCGTTGGTGGCGGCGGGTCTCGGCGTGTCGATCGTGCCGGCATGTCTGGACCAGATCCATGCCGGCGGTGCGGTGTTCCGCCCCATCGCGGGGACCGCGCCGCGCGCCACGCTGGCCGTCGCGACACGTCCCGAGCCGCCCGCGCCGTTGCTGCGCCGCTTCGTGGAGACGCTGCGCGAGCAGGTAAGGGCCAGCGTGCCCGAATAGGGGACACGAATGGTTTCCAAAGGCGCCGCCTTTGGCGGGGTGCGGGGCGGAGCCCCGCGACAGGAACGCGCGGGGACCTATGACCCGGGCCGCTGCGCCGGGTCCGCCGGAGGTTCGGTGGAGGGGAGGTCCTGAAGCCGGCTGATCTCGAAGGGGGTCATGACATCGGCGAGCGTATAGCGGTCCAGAACGCTGGTCATGGCCAGGAGGGCCTCGCCCAGCACGCCGCGCAGGCGGCAGGCCGGCATCAGCAGGCACTGACCGCGCGGGTCGGCCGCCGCGTCGGCACCCATGCAGGCCAGGAGCGCCATGTCGTCCTCCATGTAGCGCACGACGGCGCCGACGCTGATATCGCGGGCGGGGCGGCCGAGCCGGACGCCGCCGTTGCGGCCCCGGATGGTGTCGATGAAACCGCCGATGCCCAGCCGGTGGATGACCTTGACCATGTGCGCTTCGGAGATGCCGTAGGCCTCCGCGATCTCCCGGATCGAGGAGAGCCGGTTGGTCCTGATCCCGAGATAGATCAATGCGCGGAGCGCATAGTCGGTTTGCAGAGTCAGTTTCATGGTCCGGAAGATGCGCGCTCTTGACAGGTTTTCCAACGTGTCCAAAAAGGTATATGAAAAATAAACCTTAAAGGATCGAGCCATGTCCGCTCCCCTTGACGAGACGACCCGCGCGATCATCCGCGCCACCGTTCCGGCGCTGAAGGCGCACGGGGTGGAGATCACCACGGAAATGTACAAGCGCCTGCTGGCGCATCCGCAGATCCGCGACCTGTTCAACATGTCGCACCAGCGGGACGGCGAGCAGCCCAGGGCGTTGGCGCTGGCGGTGCTGGCCTATGCCGAGCATATCGACAGGCTCGGCGCGCTGGGCGGCATGGTCGAGCGGATCGCGGAGAAGCATGTCGGGCTGAACATCCTGCCCGAGCATTATCCCTATGTGGCCGAGGCCCTGCTGGGGGCGATCGCGCAGGTATTGGGCGACGCCGCGACGCCGGAGATCCTGGAGGCGTGGGGCAAGGCGTACTGGTTCCTGGCCGATATCCTGATCGGCCGCGAAAGGCAGATCTATGACGCGCACGAGGCGGCGCCGGGCGGCTGGGTGGGCTGGCGCGCGTTCCGCGTCCGCGCGCGCAGGCGGGAGACGCCGGCGATCGTCTCCTTCGAACTGGTGCCGGCCGATGGCGGCCCGATCGCGCGGCACAGGGCGGGGCAGTATCTCAGCTTCAGGCTGGAGGTGCCGGGCCATGAGACGCAGCGCCGCAACTACAGCATTTCCTCCGCGCCGGGGGCTGACCATTACCGCATCAGCGTCCGGCGGGCCGAAGAGGGTGTGGTGTCGCGGTGGCTGCATGACGATGTGCAGGAAGGGGCCGAGCTTCTGGTGGCCAATCCGGCCGGCGATTTCGTGCTGGACGAGGCGGCGGGCGGCGCGGTGGTGCTGCTGACGGCCGGGGTGGGGCTGACGCCCGCGGTCTCGATGCTGGCGGAACTGGCGGCGGAGGCCGGGCGGCCGGTGCGGTATGTGCATGGGTCGGACACGCCGGAGATGGCGGCCTTCGTGCCGGAGGTGTGCGACCTGGCGGCGCGCGGCGTGCTGGCGGCGGATTTCTTCTTCGCCCTGGGTGAGGGACCGGCGCAGGATGGCGGGCCCGGCGTGACCCGGCATGCCGGGCGCATCAGCACCGGTTGGCTGCGCGAGACGCTCGACCCGACGGCGACCTATTATATCTGCGGCCCGGACAGCTTCATGCGGGACATGGTGGGGGTGCTGCGGTCGGCGGAACTCCCGGCCGCGCAGATTCGCTACGAGTTCTTCGGTTCGGCGGCCGATCCCGCACTCGTCGTCTGATCGGCCGGAATGCTGCGGTCCGGAGGGCGGTGCCTTCCGGTGACCTGGCGAGAAGGGAAGGGGCCGGTCATGGTGGGGAAGAGTCGGGAGGATCATCTGTCCGAAATCGGGCTCAAGCGCGTTTACGATGCGCCGGAGCCTGATGACGGCGCGCGGGTGCTGGTCGATCGGCTGTGGCCGCGCGGCATGCGCAAGGATGCGCTGAAGATGGATCTGTGGCTGAAGGACGTGGCGCCCAGCCCGGATCTGCGGCACTGGTTCGGGCATGATCCGGACCGCTGGGCGGAATTCCGCACGCGGTATCGCCAGGAGCTTGAGGCCGGCAACCCAGACATCGCGCGACTTGTGGCGCTGGCGGCCGGCGAGAAGGTCACGCTGCTATATGCGGCGCATGACGAGGCGCATAACCATGCGCTGGTGCTGCGGGATTTTCTCCGCCGGGCCTGATGTCAGGCCTGGCGGTTTTCGATCAGGCTGCGGCGGATGCGGCGGCCGCGCTCGATGCGGTCGACGATGAAATCCTCGTCGCCCCAGCGGATGGCGCGGGCCATGGCCTGGGCGTCCTCCATGAAGCGGGCCAGCATTTCCAGCAGGGCCTCGCGGTTGTTCAGGAAGATATCGCGCCACATCACCGGGTCGGATGCCGCGATGCGGGTGAAGTCGCGGAAGCCCGAGGCCGCGAAATCCAGCACTTCGGACCGTGTCTCGTCGGCCAGGTCGTCGGCGGTGCCGCAGATGGTGAAGGCCAGCAGGTGGGGCAGGTGGCTGACGATGGCGCAGACGCGGTCGTGATGGGCCGGGTCCATGACCCGGGTGCGCGCGCCCAGGTGGTGCCACATCGTCTCGATGCGGGCGGTGGCGGCCGGGTCGGTGTCCTCCAGCGGCGTCAGCAGGCACCAGCGGTCGTCGAACAGCGTGGCGAAACCGGCGTCGGGGCCGGAATATTCGGTGCCGGCCATCGGGTGGGTCGGCACGAAGGGGATGTCGGGCCGCAGCGCCGGGGCGATGGCGGCGATGATCGACTGCTTGGTCGATCCGACCTCGCTGAGGATCGCGCCGGGCTTCATGGCCGGCAGGATCCGCGCGCCCACCGAGGCGATCGCGCCGACCGGCACGCACAGGATGACGCAGTCGGCATCGGCGGCGGCACGAAGGGGATCGGCTTCCACCCGGTCGGCGATGCCCAGTTCCGCGACCCGCTGGCGGACGGCGGGGTCGATGTCGCAGGCCACCAGCCTGGCCGCGATCGTGCCGTCCCGCCGCGCGCGGCGCAGGATGGACGAGCCGATCAGGCCGGGGCCGATGACGGCCAGCGTGCCGAACATCGGCGGGGAGGGGGCGGTCGGTTGGTCGGTCATGGCGGCTTCAGCGCGACCGTTCGGACGCGGGGTAGGCGCCGTCCTTGGGGGCGGCGTCGGGACGGGGGCCGCGCAGGCGGCGCATTTCGGAGGCCTGCCACAGCAGCAGGACGGGAATGCCGATCGCCAGGTCGCGGCCCCGGCGCAGCAGCGACAGGCCCAGCGAGACCGAGGGATCGATGCCGAAGGCCGAGCCCAGCGCGATATAGGCGGCTTCCTGCACCCCCAGGCCTGCCGGCACCAGGAACGAGGCCGACATGATGCCGCAGGCCACGCCCTCGATCGCGATGGCGCCGGTCAGGCTGAGATGCGCGCCGAGGAAATGATAGCCGACCCAGATGGCGACGGCGCTGCCGACCCAGCCGACCAGGTGGACCGCCGCGGCCTCGGCGATGCGGCCGGGGTGCGACCAGACCTCGTCCAGCTTCTCTTGCAGCGTGTCGGCGCTGCTGAGCATCGTGCTGTGCCATTGTGAGGCGATGTTGCGGCTCAGCCCCCGCGCCATGCGCTTGAGGATGGTGCCCCCATGCTGCTGGGTCCAGATGAAGCCGCCGATCCCGAGCGCGAGCAGCAGCGTGCCGATGATGACCGGCTTGGCGAAGGGGCTGGATTGCTGGTGCGCCACCAGGAACACCACCGCGATCAGCACGAACACGATCTGGCCCAGTACCTCGGTCGTCAGGTCGACGATGTTGGCGCTGGCGGCCTCGGGCCAGTCGATCGACCGCCGGCCGGAGCGGGGCGATGCGTCGGCGCCGGTCGCGCGGATGCCGATCAGGATGCCGCCGAGCTGCGAGAAGGGCAGGCAGGTCGCCGCCGCGTCGCGGACCATCCGTGCCATCATCAGGTGGGGCAGCCGAATCTCGCGGCAGGCCGCGTGCCACGCAACGCCCAGGATTGCATCCACGGCAAGCTGCGCGAGGATCGTGGCGCCGAATCCGACGATGCCGATGGACAGGACCGCGCGCAGCACCGAACCCGCGCCAAGCCACGCGGTACATCCGGTTATCAGGGCCAGTCCCAGGAAGGCCAGCAGGATCGTGAGTTTTTTCAAGGATTGACCGCACTTCGTCTGCCGCGCCATGGCCGTCCGCTCGGGGACGTGCCGACGCATGGGTTGGGCCTGACTTACACCAGAGGAGGGTCTGGCGCCACCATGAGGTGTCGGGATAAATGGTGCCCCCCCTTCCGCCGTCCGGGCGGCCCCTGCCGGAGCATTTGATCGGATCATGACTGCCCCCACGCTCGTTACCGGTGCGACCGGCTTTGTCGGCTCGGCCGTTGCCCGAACGCTGTTGCAACGGGGACACAGCCTGCGGCTGATGGCCCGCAAGGGCGCCGACCTGACCAACATGCGCGATCTGCCGGCGGAGAGGGTCGAGGGCGACCTGTCCGCCCCCGCGACCTTCGCCGACGCGGTGCGCGGCTGCCGCTATGTCTTCCATGTCGCCGCGGATTACCGGCTGTGGGTGCCCGACCCTGCCCCGATGATGACGGCGAATGTCGAGGGCACGCTGCGGCTGATGCTGGCGGCCCAGGACGCGGGGGTGGAGCGGATCGTCTATTGTTCCTCGGTCGCGGCGCTGGGGCTGATCGGGGACGGCACGGTGTCCGACGAGGACACGCCGGTTCACGAGCATTCCGTGATCGGTATCTACAAACGATCGAAATATCGGGCGGAGCAGGAGGTGCTGCGTCTGGTGCGCGAGCGTGGCCTGCCGGCGGTGATCGTGAACCCTTCGACGCCCGTGGGGCCGCGCGACATCAAGCCCACGCCCACCGGCCAGATGATCCTGGACTGCGCGGCGGGCAACATGCCGGCCTATGTCGATACGGGGGTGAACATCGTGCATGTCGACGATGTGGCCGAGGGGCACGCGTTGGCGCTGGAACGCGGGCGGATCGGCGAGAAATACATTCTGGGCAGCGAGAATCTGGCGCTGCGCGACTTGTTCGCCATGACGGCGCGGATCGCGGGTGTGAAGCCGCCGCGCGTCAGCCTGCCGCAGGAGGTGATCTGGCCGGTGGCGGTGGTGTCGGAATGGCTGTCGCGCGGGTTCGGCATCGCGCCGCGCGTGACGCGCGAGATGTTGGCCATGTCGCGCAAGAAGATGTTCTTCTCGTCGGCCAAGGCGGAGCGGGAGCTGGGGTATGCCCCGCGTCCGGCGCGTGATGCGGTGACGGACGCCGTGACGTGGTTTCGCCAGAACGGCATGCTGAAATAAGACGGACGCCCAAACGATGGTCCTGCTGCTGACGGCGTTGCTGTGTGCCCTGGTCTGGCTGGTGCTGATATGCTTCCACGGCCGTTTCTGGCAGGGGGGGCCGATCCTGGACCCGGTTCCCGTCGCGGGGGCGGAGGACTGGCCGGCGGTCTGCATCGTCGTGCCGGCACGCGACGAGGCCGGGTCGGTCCAGGCCTGTGTGGGGTCGTTGCTGGGCCAGTCCTATTCCGGCCCGTTGCGCCTGATCCTGGTGGATGACGGCAGCACGGACGGCACCGGCGCCCTGGCGCGGGCGGTGCCCGATCCCGCGCGGCGGCTGACCGTCGTGACCGGCGGCGAACGGCCCCCTGGCTGGAGCGGCAAGCTGTGGGCGGTGGCGCAGGGCGTGGCCGAGGCCAGGCGCCAGGTGCCCGAGGAGACGGGGTATGTGTTCCTGACCGATGCCGACATCACGCATGATCCCGCGCATATCGCGACCCTGGTGGCCAAGGCCCGGGCGGACGGGCTGGACATGGTATCGGAGATGGTCGAGCTGAACTGTGTCAGCATGGCGGAACGGATGCTGGTGCCGGCCTTCGTCTTCTTCTTCGCGCTGCTCTATCCGTTCGCGCGGGTCAATGACCCGCGCAGCCGCGTGGCGGGGGCGGCCGGCGGGTCGATCCTGATCCATCGCGCCGCGCTGGCGCGCATCGGCGGTATCGAAGCGCTGCGCGGCGCGCTGATCGACGATTGCACCCTGGCTCATCACGTCAAGCGCAGCGGGGGGCGGCTGTATCTGGGGCACAGCCGGCTGGCGCGCTCGATCCGGCCCTATCCGCACCCGGGCGATATCTGGCGCATGGTGGCGCGGACCGCCTATGTGCAGTTGCGCTATTCGCCGTCGATGCTGGCGGGTACCGTGGTGGGCATGGCGCTGGTCTGGATCGCGCCGATGATGCTGGCGCTGTTCGGCCACGGTCTGCCGCGCCTGCTGGGGGCGGTGGCGTGGGTCGCCTCGATGGCGTCCTTCGTGCCGACGCTGCGGCGCTTTCGGCTCTCGCCGGGCTGGGCGTTGCTGTTGCCGCTGGTCGCGCTGTTCTATACCGCCGCGACCGTCGGGTCCGCCGTCGATCATCACCGGGGGCGCGGCGTGGTGTGGAAGAGCCGCGCCTATCGCGAACCGCAATGACAGGACAGCATGTGAACGCGATCCAAAGCCAGCAGGAGACCGCCGCACAGGGCGGTCGGGACGTATGGGGAACCGAGGACGTGTCGTCCGGCAAGGGGGCGGGGGACGAGAATTTTCCTGTCGGATCGCTGCTGATCGGCCGGCGGCTGAGGCCGCATGTCCTTGCCTATTACGATTTTGCCCGGGTGATCGACGACATCGTCGATACCGACCGGCTGACGCCGGAAGCCAAGATCGCGCGGCTGGATGCGATGGAGGATGTGGTGCTGGGCCGGCGTGAGGCCCCGCCGCGCCGCGACGCCCAGACGGCGGTGCGCGTCGGCCGGACGTTGGCCGCGACGGGGGTGCCGGTCGAAACCGCGACCGACCTGATCGTGGCCTTTCGCCAGGACGCGGTGAAGAACCGCTATGAATCGTGGGACGAACTGGCCGATTACTGTCGTTATTCCGCCAATCCGGTCGGCCGCTTCCTGCTGGCGCTGCATGGGGAGGGCGCGGCCACGCTTGGCCCGTCCGATGCGCTGTGTACGTCGTTGCAGGTGCTGAACCATCTGCAGGATTGCGCGGACGACCTGCGCAAGCTGGATCGCTGCTACCTGCCGCTGCCGTGGCTGGCGCGCGAGGGAGCCTTGGTGGACGATCTGCGGGCGGGGCATGCCACGCCAGGGTTGCGGCGGGTGATGAATGCGCTGCTGGACCGGGTGGATGCACTGAATGACGAGGCCGGGCGCCTGCCGGGGTTGGTGCGCGACAGGCGCATGCGGCTGTATTGCGCCGTGATCGTCGGTCTGGCGCGCCGGCTGGCCGCGCGGCTGCGGCACCAGGACCCGCTGGCCGGCCGGGTGAAGCTGACGCGCCCGGATGCCGCCGGCGCGCTGCTGGGTGCGTTGCGCGCGCTCGCCCGATGAACGGACTTTTGTCTTGGGCGCCGATCCGCCCTAAACCCTGCGGCGGTGTGAATGGATGACGGATACGGGAAGGCGGGAATGGAATTGACGCGGGCACGCACGGTTCAGGCGCCTCCGCTGGGGTGCGACGCGGCCGATCTGGCGCAGGTCGAGGCGGTGGTCAGCGCCTCGGGCACGTCGTTCGGCAAGGGCATGCGTATCCTGCCGCCCGACCGGCGCTATGGCATGTATGCGGTCTATGCCTTCTGCCGGCTGGTGGACGACGTGGCGGACGATGACGGTGCGGCAGAGGACAAGGCCGCGCGGCTGGAAGCCTGGCGGCAGCGGATCGCCGGGCTGTACGAAGGCCGGACGAACGATGCGCTGGATCGGGTGCTGGCGGTGGTGATCGGCCGTTTCGCGTTGCGCCAGGCGGATTTCGACGCGGTGATCGACGGGATGATGATGGATGCGCGCGGGCCCGTCGTCGCCCCGGACGAGGCGACGTTCGATCTGTATTGCGATCGCGTGGCCTCGGCGGTGGGGCGCCTGTCGGTGCGGGTGTTCGGCGACGCGTCGGAGGAGGCCGATCGCGTGGCCTATCATCTGGGCCGGGCCTTGCAGATTACCAACATCCTGCGCGACGTGGCCGAGGATTCGCGGCTGGGCCGGCTGTATCTGCCGCGCGAGCTGCTTGCCCGGTTCAATGTGCCGCTCGACCCGGAGCGCGCGCCGCGCGCGCGGGGGCTGGAGGGTGTGTGCCGGGTGCTGGCGGGGCGGGCGCGGGATCATTTCCGGGCGGCGCACCGGGCGATGGCGCGGTGCAACCGGCAGGCGATGCGGCCGGCCCGGCTGATGGGGGCGACCTATGGTGCCATCCTGACGGCGCAGGAGCGGCAGGGCTGGCGCCATCCGGAACGGCGGGTGTCGCTGTCGCGACCGCGCAAGCTGCTGATCGCCGCCCGCGCCCTGGTCGGGTAAGGCGATGGCGGGGCATGTCCATATCGTCGGCGGCGGGCTGGCCGGCCTGTCGGCGGCGGTCGAGCTGGCGGGCAGCGGCGTCCGGGTGACGGTCTATGAGGCCGGGCCGGCCTGCGGCGGACGGGCGCGGTCCTATTTCGACCGGCATCTGGGCTGCCGGATCGATAACGGCAACCATCTGCTGCTGTCGGCCAATGACGCGGTGTTCCGCTATCTGGGCCTGATCGGGGCGGAGAAGACGCTGGTGGGACCGGATCGGCCGATCTTTCCCTTCGTCGATCTGGGCGACCGGTCGCGCTGGACGCTGGATCTGTCGCGCGGGCGCGTTCCCTTCTGGCTGCTGTCGAAGCACCGACGGGTGCCGGGGATGCATCTGGGGGAAATCCGGTCGCTGGATCGGCTGATGCGGGCGACGCCGGGGCAGACGGTCGCGGAATGCCTGGTGCCGGGCATGTTGTCGACCCGGCTGCTCGCGCCGTTCGCGGTCTCGGCCCTGAACACGCCGTGCGATAGCGGCAGCGCCGCCCTGCTGGGGGCGGTGATCCGCCAGAGTCTGGCCAAGGGCGGCCGGGCCTGCCTGCCGCGCTTTCCGGCCGTCGGGCTGTCGGAAAGTTTCGTCGATCCGGCGCTGGACCATCTGGCGTTGATGAAGGCGGAGGTGCGTACGGGGTGCCGCGTCTCGGCCATCCTGTCCGCCGGCGGGCGGGTGACCGGGTTGCGGCTGCCGGAGGGCGAGGTGGCGCTGGATGAGGATGATCGCCTGATCTTGGCGGTGACCGCGCCGGTGGCGGCCGACCTGCTGCCCGATCTGCGCGTGCCCGATGCCTTCGAGAGCATCGTCAACGTCCATTTCCGCCTGGACGAGGCGCCGGTGGCCCTGGGGGCGTTGGGGCGCGCCCGCTTCATCGGCGTCGTCGGCGGGATCAGCGAATGGGTGTTCGTCAAGGACGATATCCTGTCGGTGACGGTCAGTGCCGCCAACCGCTATGCCGCGCGCGACAATGACGAACTGGCGGCCGTGATCTGGGGCGAGGTGCGGGCGGCGGTGGGGCCGGCCCTGGCGCACCCCCTGCCGGAGGACATGCCCCCCATGCGCATGGTGCGTGAACGGCGCGCCACCTTCGCCGCGACCCCGGTGCAGGAACGGCTTCGGCCGGCCACGCGCACCGTGCTGGACAACCTGTTTCTGGCCGGGGACTGGACGGCGACGGGATTGCCCGCAACAATCGAAGGTGCGATCAGGTCCGGCGCGGCGGCCTCCCGCGCTGTCCGCGACCCCGGCCGGCGATGAGCCGGCCGCCGGAATTGTGAATGGCTGACATACGGACAGGTCCCGCTCAGGGGGCGGGAGACGATGGAACGATGGTGAACGCGACCGATACTCTTGAACGTCTTTCCGCCGGTGTCGCGGACCGGGCCGTGTCGATGAGCGACATCGATCGGGCGGTCGATTCCGCCCATGCGGCGCTCGGCCGCCGGCAGAACGATGACGGGCACTGGGTGTTCGAACTGGAGGCCGATGCCACCATTCCGGCGGAATATGTGCTGCTGGAACATTACCTGGACCGGATCGACCCGGCGCTGGAAGCGCGGATCGGCGTGTATCTGCGGCGTATCCAGGGCGACCATGGCGGCTGGCCGCTCTATCATGGCGGCAGGTTCGACCTCTCGGCGTCGGTGAAGGCGTATTTCGCGCTGAAGGCGATCGGCGACGATATCGACGCGCCGCACATGGCGCGGGCCCGTGCGGCCATTCTGGACCATGGCGGGGCGGAACGCAGCAACGTCTTTACCCGGTTCCAGCTTGCGCTGTTCGGCGAGGTGCCGTGGCATGCCACGCCCGCGATGCCGGTGGAGCTGATGCTGCTGCCGCGCCGCGCGTTCTTCTCGGTCTGGAACATGTCCTACTGGTCGCGGACGGTGATCGCGCCGCTGCTGGTGCTGGCGGCGCTCCGGCCGCGCGCGGTCAATCCGCGCGACGTGCATGTGCCCGAACTGTTCGTCACCCCGCCCGACCAGGTGCGGGACTGGATCCGTGGCCCCTATCGTTCGCCGCTGGGCCGGGTGTTCAAATATGTGGACAAGGTGATCCGCCCGGGCGAGCGGCTGATCCCTGAGGCGACGCGGCGCCGCGCGATCAAGGCGGCGGTCGATTTCATCGAACCGCGCCTGAACGGGGTGGACGGGCTGGGCGCGATCTATCCCGCCATGGCCAATTCCGTGATGATGTTTCGCGCGCTGGGCGTGCCCGACAGCGATCCGCGCGCCGCGACGGCGTGGGAATCGGTGCGCCGCCTGCTGATCGAACATGGGGACGAGGCCTATTGCCAGCCCTGCGTGTCGCCGATCTGGGATACCGGCCTGGCCGGCCATGCGATGATCGAGGCGGCGTCCGGTCCCGAGGGCATCCGCCCGGAAGAGACGGAAAAGGCGCTGGCCGCCGCCGCGCAGTGGCTGCGGGACCGGCAGATCCTGGACGTGAAGGGCGACTGGGCGATCAACTGCCCCGACGTGGCCCCCGGCGGCTGGGCCTTCCAGTATAACAACGATCACTACCCCGATGTGGACGATACGGCCGTGGTCGGCATGCTGCTGCATCGCGAGGGCGATCCGGCGCATCGCGAGGCGATCGAGCGCGCCCGCCAGTGGATCATCGGCATGCAGAGCAGCAATGGCGGGTGGGGTGCGTTCGATATCGACAATAATCTGGACTTCCTGAACCATATTCCCTTTGCCGACCATGGCGCGCTGCTGGACCCGCCGACCGCCGACGTGACCGCGCGCTGCGTCTCGTTCCTCGCCCAGCTCGGCAACCCCGACGACCAGCCGGTGATCGAGCGGGCGATCGCCTATCTGCGCCGAGACCAGGAGGCCGAGGGCTGCTGGTTCGGGCGGTGGGGGACCAATTACATCTACGGCACCTGGTCGGTGCTGTGCGCGCTGAATGCCGCCGGCGTTTCGCACGACGATCCGGCCGTGGTGCGCGCGGTGGACTGGCTGCGCTCGGTCCAGCGCGAGGATGGCGGCTGGGGTGAGGATTGCGCCAGCTACGAAGGCGCCACGCCGGGCGTCTATACCGAGAGCCTGCCGTCGCAGACGGCGTGGGCGACGCTGGGGCTGATGGCCGCCGGCCTGCGCGACGACCCCGCCGTGGCGCGGGGCATGGCCTATCTGGCCCGCACGCAGAAGGAAGACGGCGAATGGGACGAGGACCCGTATAATGCCGTCGGGTTCCCCAAGGTCTTTTATCTTCGGTATCACGGTTATCGGCAGTTCTTTCCGCTGATGGCGCTGGCGCGGTACCGCAACCTGGAATCGAGCAATACCCGCCGCGTCGCGTTCGGTTTCTGAACGTGTCCGGCTCTTATGGCGTCGTGGTGGGGATGGAGGCCGAGGCCGCGCTGGTCAGGGCCGCCATGCCCGCCGCGCGGGTGGGTATCAGCGGTGCCACCGCAGAGGGGGCACGGGCCGCTGTCGACGATCTGATACGGCAGGGGGCGAAGGCGCTGCTCTCGTTCGGGCTGGCGGGCGGGCTCGATCCCGACCTGCGGCCCGGCACGGTGCTGGTGCCGCGTCATGTGCGGCTGCCCGATGGGCGGCTTCTGGCGGCGGCGCCCGCGCTGCTGGCCTGGCTGGGCGATGGCCGGCCCGACCGGGTGAGCGCCGACCTGTTGCACAGCGACGACATCGTGGCGACCGCCGGGCGCAAGGGCGCGCTGTTCCGGCGCACCGGCTGCGCCGGGCTGGATATGGAAAGCGGTTTCGTTGCCGAGGGCGCCGTGCGGGCCAGGGTGCCGTTCGCGGTGCTGCGCGTGGTGTGCGACCCGGCCGGGCGGTCCCTGCCGCCGGCGGCGATTCTGGCGCTACGGCCCGATGGCCGGATCGGACTGGGCGGGATTCTGCTCAGCGTGCTGCGGCGGCCGGGGCAGATCCCTGCGTTGATCGCTTTGGGGCGAGATGCGGCACAGGCGCGCCGGCGGGCCGCGCAGGTGCTGCGGGATATCGCGTAAGGCCTTCTTTCGTCTGCCGAAAAAGAGGCAGAACGACCTTTATCCGTTCGGGAACGTTGTCTGCTTCGGGCGCGGAGCGTTTGATGCGGGTCAATGACCCGCATCCGTGTCGGGCGCTAGGATATGCGGCGTAGCGAACGACAAGGGGGCGGTGATTCGATGGCAACGGCGATTCTCGCGCTCAATGCCGGCTCGTCCAGCGTAAAATTCACCCTGTTCCATCAGGAGCCGGGCGCCGGGGCGCGCCGCATCGCCCATGGCGAGCTGGAAGGATTGCCCGCCCATCCGCATTTCCGCGCCACCGGCGCGGATGGCGCGGTGCTGGTCGACCGGACCTGGCCGGCCGCGGCCGCCGAGGGGGAGGACCCGCATGACGGTCCGGTGGCCGGCCTGCTGGACTGGGTGGCGTCGCATCTGGGGGACGTGCCGCTGCTGGGGGTGGGCCATCGCGTGGTGCATGGCGGGGGCGAATTCGCCGCGCCGATCCGCATCACGCCCGATATCCTGGCGCGGCTGGAAGCGCTGACGCCGCTGGCGCCGCTGCATCAGCCGGCCAGCCTGGGGCCGATCCGCGCCCTGCTGGCGCTGCGGCCGGACCTGCCGCAGGTCGCCTGTTTCGATACCGCCTTCCATCACACGCTGCCCGCCATCGCGACGCGCCTGCCGCTGCCGGCCAGCTATGGCGCCAGGGGCGTGCGGCGGTATGGATTTCATGGCCTGTCCTACGAATATATCGCCTCGACCCTGCCCGGCCTGTCGCCGCGGCTGGCGGCGGGGCGGACGATCGTGGCGCATCTGGGCAACGGTGCCAGCCTGTGCGCCCTGGCGGCAGGGCGCAGTATCGAGACCACGATGGGGTTCTCGGTGCTGGATGGGCTGGTGATGGGCACGCGCTGCGGGCAGATCGATCCCGGCGTGCTGCTGTACATGATGCGCGCCGAAGGGCTGGATGCGGCGGGGATCGAGGCCGTGCTGTATCATCAGGCCGGGCTGCTGGGCCTGTCGGGTGTGTCCAGCGACATGCGCGACTTGCAGGATCGGGCGGCCGGCGACGAGGCCGCCCGCGCGGCGCTGGAGATGTTCACCTATCGGCTGGCGCAGCAGGCCGGCGCCATGATCCCGGTGCTGGGCGGGCTGGACGGGCTGGTCTTTACCGCCGGGATCGGCGAGCATGACGCCGCCATCCGGCAGGCGGCCTGTGCCCGCCTGTCCTGGCTGGGCGTGCGGCTGGATCCGGCCGCCAACGAAGCCCATGCGGCGGTGATCAGCACGCCGGACAGCACGGTGGAAGTGCGGGTGATCCCGACGGATGAGGAAAGCATGATCCGTCGGCACGTCGTGGCCACTCTCACGTCGCCACAAGCCGGCGCGGGCATCATGCCGGCCGGAAACGTCAAAGGGAAGGAACGAACATGAACGAGCCCCTGTCCGAGGCCCCGTCGATCGCGCCTCTTTCGGACTCCGAACTCGCCCTGTTCAACCGCTGGTGGCATGCCGCCAACTATCTGTCGGTCGGCCAGATCTACCTGATGGCCAATCCGCTGCTGCGCGAGCCGTTGCAACTGGACCATACCAAGCCGCGCCTGCTGGGCCATTGGGGCACCACGCCGGGGCTGAATTTCCTCTGGCTGCATCTGAATCGCGTCATCCGGGCGCGCGATACGTCCGTGCTGTTCATCGCCGGGCCGGGGCACGGGGCGCCGGGCATCGTCGCCAGCACCTACCTGGAAGGCACCTACAGCGAATATTTCCCCGAGGTGTCGCAGGATCTGGAGGGGCTGGGGCGGCTGATGAAGCAGTTCTCGTTCCCCGGCGGCATTCCCAGCCATGCGGCGGCCACCACGCCCGGGTCGATCCATGAGGGCGGCGAACTGGGTTATTCGCTGTCGCACGCCTATGGCGCGGCGTTCGATAATCCGGACCTGGTGGTTGCCTGCGTCATCGGCGATGGCGAGGCCGAGACCGGGCCGCTGGCGACGTCGTGGCACAGCAACAAGTTCGTCGACCCCGCGACCGACGGCGCGGTGCTGCCGATCCTGCATCTGAACGGCTACAAGATCGCCAACCCGACGGTCCTGGCCCGGATCGCGCCCAGGGAACTGGCCGCGTTGCTGCGCGGCTACGGCTATGATCCGATCTTCGTCGAGGGGCACGATCCCGACCCGATGCACCAGAAGATGGCGGCGGCCATGGATCTGGCGTTCGATCGCATCGCCGCCATCCAGAAGGCGGCGCGCGAGGACGGGAAGACGGAGCGCCCGGCCTGGCCGATGATCGTGCTGCGCAGCCCCAAGGGCTGGACCGGGCCGAAGGAGGTCGACGGGCTGCGGACCGAGGGGTACTGGCGGTCGCATCAGGTTCCGTTCTCCGACATGACGCATCCGGGCCATCTCCAGGCGCTGGAAACCTGGCTGCGCAGCTACAGGCCGGAGGACCTGTTCGACGAATCCGGGCGGCTGTTCCCCGAGATCGCGGCGCTGGCCCCCGTCGGCACGAAGCGGATGAGCGCCAACCCGCATGCCAATGGCGGCCAGTTGAAGCGGCCGCTGCGGCTGCCCGACATCGCCGATTACGCGGTTGCGGTCACCAGTCCGGGGCATGAGACCGGCGAGAGCACGCGCGTCATGGGCGCATGGCTGCGCGATGTGATGAAGCTGAACCTGGAATCGCGGAATTTCCGCGTTCTCGCGCCGGATGAAAACAACTCCAACCGCCTGAACGCGGTGCTGGAGGTGACGAACCGGGCGTGGAACGCCGAAACGCTGGATTACGACGACCATCTGGCGCGTGACGGCCATGTGATGGAGATCCTGAGCGAGCATACCTGCCAGGGATGGCTGGAAGGCTATCTGCTGACCGGGCGGCATGGCTTCCTGTCCTGCTACGAGGCGTTCATCCACATTGTCGATTCGATGGTGAACCAGCATGCCAAGTGGCTGAAGACGGCGGCCGAGGTGCCGTGGCGGCGGTCGATCGCGTCGCTGAACTATCTGCTGACCTCGCATGTCTGGCGGCAGGACCATAACGGGTTCAGCCATCAGGACCCGGGCTTCATCGACCATGTGATCAACAAGAAGGCGGAGTTCGTCCGCGTCTATCTGCCGCCCGATGCCAATACCCTGCTGTGGACGACCGCCCATTGCCTGCAAAGCTGGGACCGCATCAACGTGATCGTGGCCGGCAAGCAGCCGGAGCCGCAATGGCTGGGGCTGGACGATGCGATCCGCCATTGCGAGGCGGGCATCGGCATCTGGGAATGGGCCAGCAACGACAAGGGCGGCGAGCCGGACGTGGTGATGGCCTGCGCCGGCGACGTGCCGACGCTGGAGACGCTGGCGGCGGTCAAGCTGCTGCGTGAGCATGCACCGGACCTGAAGGTGCGGGTGGTCAATGTCGTGGACCTGATGACGCTGGATTCTCCCAGCCAGCATCCGCACGGCCTGGACGATGCCAGTTTCGACGCGCTGTTCACCCTCGACCGGCCGGTGATCTTCGCCTTCCATGGCTATCCGCAACTGATCCACAAGCTGATCTACCGCCGGGCGAACGCGCGGAATTTCCATGTCCACGGGTTCCGCGAGGAAGGATCGACCACGACGCCGTTCGACATGGTGGTACGCAACCATCTCGACCGGTTCCATCTGGTGTCGAACGTGATCGACCGCGTGCCGGGGCTGGCCACCCGCGCCGCCTATGCCAAGCAGGCGATCCGCGACAAGCTGGTCGATCATGCCCGCTATATCGCGGAACATGGCCGCGACATGCCGGAGATCGAGGCCTGGCGCTGGTCGTAGGACCGCGCATGCCGGCTGAGTGAGCGTGCTGGCAAGCATATATTAATCAGGAGGCTGTACACCGCCCTCGCGGGCATTGCGCGGGAGGGCGGTGGTTGGAATTCTCGATCCATGTCGAGACCGGGACGCCCGGCATGGCCCTTGGCTTTCCGGCGGCGGCCCTTCGGGCCTGCGCGGGTGACGAGGTCGGGCTGCTGCTGGATGGTGCCTATCGCGGGCGCGTGCGCCTGCGGCGGAAGCGGGGACGTGTCTTCGTCAGCCTGCCGACTTATACGCTGGCGCGGGAACTCGATCTGCTCGATCCTGAAAACGGGCGGAGCATCCTGGGGAAAAGCTGTTTCATCCTGCCCTGTTATGCATTCGGGATCGGCACGGTCACCTTTGCCGACCGGGCGGTCGTCGGCGGGTTCTCGGTGTCGGGCCTGGACGATCAGGTGCAGGTCGACTGTCTGGAGAATGGCCATGTCCTGATGCGCGGGTTCGCCCGGCGCGTCGTGGATGCGCGCTATCGGTTCAGCCTGCCCTTTCCCCGCATGCTGACGCAGGACCGGCCGGCGGCATGCATGTTCCGCATCGCGGGGCTGCCGCTGGACGGGCCGCCCCTGCTGGTGACCATGACGATGCTGGGGGTGCGGGGCCATGTCGATCCATCCCGGGCGGGGGAGGTGGCCGGCTGGGTGTGCGACCTGAACGCGCCGGAACGGCGGGTGGCGGTGGACCTGGTGCGCGACGGCGTGGTGGTGCAGACCGTCATGGCGGACCGGCCGCGCGCCGACCTGCTGGCAGCGGGCATCGGTGACGGGCAGGGGGGATTTTCCTTCACGCTGCCGCGGGATGGCTCTTTTTCCGAACCGACCGAAATTTCGGTCGTCCTGTCGGGGACGGCGCTGAACCTGGTCAACAGTCCGCTGGCGGTGTCCGCGCCGCCCGCCGTGCGCGGCGTGTTCGATCGTCTGCATGGCATGTCCGCTCATGGCTGGGCGCTGAACCTGACGGACCCGAAGCGCCCGGTCGAGGTCGAGGCCGTCTGCGGTGAGCGTGTTCTGGCGCGGGCGACCGCGAACCTGTTTCGCGGCGATCTGCTGGAGGCGGGGCTGAACGATGGGTTCTGCGCCTACAAGATCGATCTCGGGGAGCAGATGCTGGACCTGCTGGGGCAGGAGATCGTTGTCCGCGTCGCGGGCCGGCCCGGCATGGTTCTGGAAGGCGCGCCCCGGATCGCGACGCAGAACCCCAACCTGCTGCGCTATCTGAAGCCGGGGCGCGGGCTCGACCCCTCGGTGCTGCCGCGCCTGCGCCGGGCGCTGGATCGGCGGGTGGGCGCGCTGGTCCTGTCGATCATCATGCCGGTTCATGACACGCCGCAGGAGTGGCTGGTCCGGGCGGTCGAGAGCGTGCTTGCGCAATGGTGCGGGCATTGGGAACTGATCTGTGTCGACGATCGCTCGACAGCGCCGCATGTGGCGGCGGTGCTGGGGGCCTTCGCGCGACGGGACCGGCGCATCCGGGTTCTGGCGTCGCAGGCCAATGGCGGCATCGCGCGGGCGACGAACCTGGGCCTGCGCGCGGCGTGCGGCGATTACGTCACGTTCCTGGACCATGACGATTGCCTGGAACCCGACGCGGTCTATCATCTGTTGAAGGCGGCGCGGGACAGCGATGCCGACTTCATCTATTCCGACGAAGCCACGACCGACGAGAATATCGACAGCATCGCCGAGATCAAGGCGCGGCCGGCCTTTTCCTACGATTACTATCTGTCGCATCCGTATTTCGTGCATATGCTGTGCATTCGCCGGCGCATCGCCTACGAGATCGGCGGGTGGGACGAAGGAATGGCGATTTCGGCCGATGTCGATTTCGTGCTGAGGGCTTTGGGACGGGTCGAGACGATCGCCCATGTCCCGCGCGTGCTCTATCGCTGGCGCACCCATGGCGGCAGTGCCGGGCATAGCAGGCAGGATGCCGTCATGCAGGCGACGCGCGGCGCGATCCAGCGGCATCTGGACCGGCACCATCCGGGGGCGACGGTTTCGGACGGGGCGGGCTTCAACCAGTTTCGTGTCGACTGGCCTGCGGCGCGGGGGCGGATCCTGATTGTGATTCCGACCAAAAACAAGGCCGATCTGGTCCGTGCGGCGATTGAATCGATCGAACGCACCGCGCGGGGAGAGGATTACCGGATTGTGGTGGTCGATCACGAATCGACCGATCCGGAGGCGATCGGGTATTTCGCGTCGCTCGGCGGCCGGCATGTCGTCATGCCGTATCGTGGGGACTTCAATTATTCCCGTATCAACAACCAGGCGGTGCGGAAATATGGCGGGGACGCGGAGTTCGTCCTGTTTCTGAACAACGATGTCGAGGCCACGAGCGCGGGCTGGCTGGACCGCATGCGCCGGCTGGCGAACCGGCCGGAAGTCGGGGTGGTGGGGGCTTTGCTGCTTTATCCCGACCGGCGGGTGCAGCATGCCGGTGTGATCCTGGGATTCAATGGCTCGGCGGACCATGCCTTCAAGTTCGGCGATGTGTATGGGCCGGGCGATGCGAGGGTTCTTGGCTATAATTGCAGCCTGACGTCGGTGCGCGATTTTTCGGCCGTCACCGCCGCCTGCATGATGATGCGGCGCGCCGTCTTCGAGCAGGTCGGCGGATTCGATGAATCCTTCAAGATCGGATTCAACGATACCGATCTGTGCCTGCGCGTGCGCGAGGCCGGGTTCAAGGTGCTGTATGACGGCCATACCGTGCTGTATCATTACGAGAGCGCCACGCGCAGCGTGACGAAGCAGGTCATGCACCCCGAGGATACGCGGCGGATGCTGGAACGCCATGCCGGAATCCTGCGCGATGGCGACCCGTTCTATAATCCGAACCTCAGCGTAACGGTGCAGGACCATGTGCTGCGCGACGATGATGGTTGTGGACGGGGTGCGGTGCGCGTGGTTGGCCCGACAAAGCAACTATGGCGAAATCCGGCCATCGAAGGGCGAGTTATTCCTTAATCTGTGTATAAAAAGGGAATTTTATGTATGTCCTATCAACATTACGAAGAACTGATCTGGAATCTCAACGTCCACGGGCTGCTTAATCAGCCCCCGATCGATCCTTATTGTTGGGCGGGTGCTGTTCACAGCGAACTTCAGATATTCGGAATGAATGCTCCTTTGAAAACGCCAGAAGGAGCGTGGACGCCATTTATGGCGGCCGCAGTGGTGGTGATGGTGAAAGACGAAGGGGACATTATTGGAGAAAACCTCACATGGTTGCATCATATTGGCATTCGACGTTTTATCGTGCTCAATAATGGATCAACTGACGACACCGGAGAAATATTAAAAAGATTTAATACTATCCATAAGGACGTTGAACTTCTTGTCCTGAGCGACCCGTTGGTGCGTTACATGCAAGCGGAAAAAACGACGGGTCTGTATCGCTTGGCCATTTCCATCTGGCCCGATATCCGCTGGGTGATCCCGGTGGATGCGGACGAATTTTTGATTGCGGAACATGGGATCGCTGTACTGGATAAAATAGACAGTCGATTCGATGCGGTTTCAATACCAAAAACCATTCATTTTCGTAATAAGGATCTGAGTTGTAACGGTTCCTCGTCTATGCAGAGAATGAATTTACGAAGTCCGCTCTTTGTCGTGCCTCCGAAGATTATCGGACGTAATAATCTGTTCATGGCCATTGAACAGGGGAATCACAAAATTAACTTGGTCGATAATCGAGCCCCCGTCTATATTGGCGGATTTCAGTTTGGCCTTTATTACAGAGAATTTCCAATCCGGTCATTTTCACATTTCCTGAGAAAAATCGCAAACGGCGGTAAGGCGATCAAGGAAGCCGAGGCCTTTCTTGGGCGGAAAGTCGGTGGCGAACATTGGGTTCGTTTTTACGAACAACTGCAATCCGGCGGTGAACAGGGACTGTTTGAAATCTATCAGCGCGATTGGACAAAGCGTGAAGGGGAGAATTGTATCCTCGATCCATTCGTTGTGGATGCCAGCGCCCTGGAACCCTGATCACAAATGCGGACTGAGGATAATCGGGCACGCGCTTAATTCGTCTATATATATTTTTGGAACATGAAAGAAAAAAAATGGACTATATAACTTATAACGGAACGGATGCAGGGTTAACCAATCAGAAAATCGCGATAATCGGTTTGTCTCATCGTGCGATGAGGGAAAAAAAAGGCATAAAACTTCCTCCAATGGTTGTCTTCGACCCACTTCAGGCGGAAAAGGGCAGGCGTGTTCCTTTTTCTGTTCTATATAATATAGAAAATATCGTTCGTGTACTTGAATCTTTTTCAATACCCGTAAAGGAATTCGCGTCGGGTGACGATCACGACGTTGATGCGTCGGAGTGTTTTTGGGAAGGTGCGGAACGTTTTGGGGAGATCAGAACGCAGGGAGATGCTGCGCTATATGACTTAACATGTCAGATTTCCAGGTCATTTAATCTGAATAATAACATTTTGAATCTCGCTCGCCCGATATCAGAATGCATATTTGGTGAAAAAAAAATTGATTATTGTATTCAAATGCGAATTGAAAAGGACTGGGAGTCATATAGTTATAGTGTTCTGCATCGCCACTCATCTGAAGACAATTTCCCTACGCCATTGAGGATTTTGTCCAAAGCAAAGCGGAAATTTGGCGAATCTTTATCTTCAGCTTTTGTGATGTCCGATGAAAAAAATATGACCATCCCAAAAGAGGATATAAATAAAATTGCGCAAAATGAAGTGGGTGTCTCTCTTTTTTGGAAATCAGACTTCATTGATGTGAGTCAATATGATTCGCTAACATTGTCTATGATTGACTTTTTCCTTGCATCAGGCGCTAGAAATTTCATAGGGACGAGCCAATCAACGTTTTCCTGTTTTGCAGCATTTGAAAAATACTGCAAAACGCGACAGTCCGTCAGGGGGCATTATATATATAATGGTGAGTCTGGCGGAATAGATGAAAGATTTGATAATGGCATATGTACAAACTCGTCGCTCGCAATCGACAGGACTTTTCTCAGGGAGCCGTTTTTTGACAGAACACCACATGATGTTGCGTTCCCGATGGAAATTTCGGCTCATGTTTCAAATTTTGGCGAATATATAACAAAGAACTCTGTATGCAGTTTTCCTCTTGGATTGGATATAGTTGTCGGTTCCAGATACAATCCAGATATGTATCGCATAGAAGGTTTTTTCATCAGTCTTGACGGAGCGAGTCTTCGCCTGCGCTACAAGGCCCTTCTTGGCAATGGTGTGGAAACCGAATGGGTTTCAAATGGGGAGTATTGCGGCACGCGTGGTAAGCATCTCTCACTGTCCGGTTTTGCCGTGGAGATTGTAGGTCCCTCAAGGCTTGAGCTTGAGTGCGTCTACGCCGCGGTTTTTTCTGAGGATCAGGATATTGTGACCGCGAAAGATGGAGAGCTTTGTAAAACGCCCAGTGGAAACGGAAAATTATTATCTTTTCAGTTATCCTTTAGAAAAAGAGTTCGGTAAATTCTTTGGAAAATTGATGCATGGAAGTGGAATGGCGAGGCGCTGCTTCAGGAACTGGCAAACGGCGGCGTTGCAAACGAGAGCGTTTTCATCACATGATACGGAAACTCGCCTTGCTCTTGGCTATGCTTGCGTTTCTAGGCGTCGCATATGCAGACACACCTTTGTCCACAGCGAGAAAGAACCGTGAGACCGTGCTGTGGCGTTTTTTTGATCCCGTGATCGTCGACAATACTATTGCGCCATTCGTCACCAGTGGCGATGTTATGGAATCCTATTCGATTGATGCCCTGACCTATGCGCGCCGATGGAACCATGGTTTGTCGGAAGCGCCAATCATGCGGTTGGCCCTCGATAACTGGGCAACCGATTGGCACACCGATTATAAAGGCCCTGAAGGCTCTACCGGTCTCGAAGTGTCCGCTTATGCCCATTCGGGTTCGAACGGGAATACCGTCGGCACACATGTGAATCTCTACAGTTACGGGACCAATAATGGGGCTGCTCTGGACCAGGGTTATGCGGTCGGCGTGGTCAAGGGTGGAACCAACGGTGTCTGGGGGTTTGCCGGACAGATCACCGATACGACTCACGCGCAACCCGTTGGCGAGACATGGGGGATGGAATTCGACATCATGGCGAATGGGGATGATCTCCCTGTGTCGCAATATGATGTCAGCCGATCAAACCGGGTCTTCTACTTTCTGTCTGCAAAAACGCTGACTGTTCCCGCCTGGTCGGCGTTCACGTCATATTCTGCTTCTGATGCCATTTCTGCAAGCTTTCGCGGAGAATGTGGAATCTTCAAGGCTATCGTGCCGGGGAGGAGCGGAGCGTCAGCCCCCCCTTGGGATTCAAATGACGTTGTAATCGATAATAGTGTGACCTGGTCCTTCTCCGAAATGTGTCAAAACGTCGTGGGAGCTGGTTTTGAATTCACAACAGATAGCAATTCGCGTTTTAATACAGGGATCGGTTCGTCACGGGTAACATATGACAATGCCTTCATAGACCTGGCACTTGCCAGGAACAACATGAATGTTGCGGCTGGTGCGATGATCCGTTTTCCGCTCGACGGTATCATGGACTGGTCAGCTGACGGTACTGCGGAGGGCAAGAATCGGCACATCATGTTCTATGATAGGAAAGCAGGATTCCTATACGTGGCGAACAATGCTGTCCGAATGGCCATTCATGATGACGGTTCGATTGTACTCCCGGGGTCGGTCCACACCGGCTCCCTTGTTTTGAAGGGAACGATGCAACTTCAGCCTTTATCCAGGACGGCTATCCTTGGCATCACGACAGCCAAAGAAGGGATGATGTTGAACGACAGCACTGATCATGTTCCAGTCATCTATGAACACGGACATTGGTATCCCTTGAAGCTCGGACATGAAATCGCGAACTGACGGGTTGCGAGGGAATATAGCGCGAAATTATATCAAGTTGACAAAAAGGCCGGCAGATAAATTTTTCTGACCTGAGCGTGGCCCTATTCATCCGGTCGAGGTCAGAATCCCCTCGATCAGCCGGGTATAGAGGCGATAATCGTTCTCCATGGCGATGTGAGCCTGCATATTATAGCGCAGCCGGGCCCATAATGTCGGATTGTCGTACGCGTTGGTGATAACGCGGAGGAAGTCCGTCGAGTCGTTCGCGCGTGCCCAAAGAATCTCGTCACCATCGGCCCAGTCCAGTTGCCGGCAGAGAATGTCGGACGCGACGGCTGGCAGGCCATGTGCGGCAGCCTCGTGGAGTTTGTAGGGGATGCCGGCCGCGTAGCGGGTGGGTGCGATGAACAGCCGGGCGCTGTCGTAAAATTGCGTTAGGTCGGCCTGTTCGCCGAGATAGACGATGCGCGGCGATTGCGGCAGGCCGGCCAGCGAAGCTGCCGGTCCGATATGGCCGGCCACCAACAGTTTTGCATCGTCGGGTAGCAAGGGTTCCAGCATCGGCCACAATTGTGTCACCAGCCACTCCAGGGCGTCGAAATTCGGTGAATCGCGATGATGGATCGCGCCGACGAAGAGCAGGCCGGATCGTTCGGTCCACGGTCTGCCGCCTGGGCGGGGGGTCTGCATGTGGCCCAACACGCGAACGTCGGCGAAGCCGTGGTCGCTCAGCAGGCGGGCGTCGCGGGCATTGACGGCGACGATTCGGCTGGCGATGAACAGACATTCGAACTCAGCGCGCAGACGCTCCGTCAGGCTGGGCATCTGTTCGTCGGTCATGCCGTGCAGCCGGTCCTTCTGCTCGTCGCGGACCGCGCTGACGGCCTCGGTATCCGCGACGAGCATGGTTTGGGGCATCAGGTGGGCCGTTTGCTCGATCACCGGGATCAGCCGGCGGACATTCTGGGTGCGGGACACCCAGATCACATCATAAAGCCCGGCGCGCTGCGCGAGGAAACGCTCCAGGTCAGGCAGGTCGCGGTCCCATATGATCTCCACCGTGTCGGGAAAGGCGGCATGAAGATGGCTTGGATGAACCAGCGGCTTGAAAATCGGGAAGAGGGTGACTTCATGCCCCGCCATTGCCATCGTCGTGACGATATCGTTCGCGCGTGTGAAGCCGGAGCCGTACTGTCGGAGGGGAATCTGATCCTCGACAAACAGGATGCGCCGGGCACCGGGCCGGAATGGGGAGCGGGCGGTGGCGATGGTGCGTTCGGACCGGACGAGCTTGCGCGCCAGGAAGTCGGTATGACGGCCGTTGAAGATCAGCCGGTTGCGGTTGATGTAGCCTGCCCCGGAGGTGTGGTCCGAGGAGCCGTATTCGTAATGGATGGCGTTTATCGACGGATCGTAGACGACCTCGGATCCGGATTTCCAGACCCGGACGCAATAATCCGTTTCCTCATAATAGGCCGGAATATAAGCTTCGTCGAAGCCGCCGAGGCGACGCAGGAGGTCGGTACGGGTGAACAGGCAGGCGCCGGAGCATGTATCGACCCGACGGACGAAATTCGCCTCCGGACTGTCGGGGCGTCTGCCTCGCAGATAGCCGGCGACGCTACCGTCGCGAAAGATGATCGTACCGGCTTCCTGGAGCAATCCATTGGTGCGAATCAGCTTCGCTCCGATGACTCCGGTAGAAGAATGGCGGCGGAAATGCTGCAAGGCGGCCGCGATCGATCCGGGCTGGATTTCGGTATCGTTGTTCAGGAACAGGACGAAGGGGGCGGCAACATGCTCGATTGCGGCGTTGCACGCCCGAACGAAGCCGACATTGCCGGGGAGGCGCAGAATCGTGGCCCCTCTGACATAGCGTTCCAGATCGCGCGTCTCGTCCTGGGAGCCGCCATCGACCAGGATCAACTGGATGCCTCCGTCATGCGATGCGCGCAGTGCCGTCAGGGCATTGATGGTCATGTCGAAATGATTGTGCAGGGCGATGATGACGCTGACATCCGGCCGTCCGTGCGAGAAATCGAGCGGCCGGCGAGCGGCATTGAACGACAGGACGGTACATTTCTTCTCGAACGCGTATTTCGTGGCGTCTTCCGTCTGTTCGAGAATGGCGTCGATATCGGGGGGGGCACCCTTGTCCCGGCAATAGGCGATGAAGGGATTCGGACGGCGACCGCTCCGCAGATCTTCCTGAACGGCAGGGACGCAGGCGTAGCGGGCCAGATCGACGTCAGGGTGCGGCTGACGGCGTTCCCTCAATCCGTAGAGGAGGAAATGCTCGTATCCGCTGTTGAATTGGCCGGAAAGGATGGCGTCGCGAATGTCCGGATTGGACTGCACATAGAAACGTTCGGAAAAATACGGGCAGGGGTCGAAGTGCCCGTCACTCTTGTTGTGCAGGTAGTGATGGAGGATCGAACGCCATTCGCCGCGCCGGATGGCGTCGAGAACCTGCGGGTAGGTGGCCATGTACCAGTCGGTATCGAACCACGCGCTGTTGGAATATCCAGAAGGATGCAAAAGATAATGGGAAAACGGGGTCCGGATGATCTCGTTCGTGGTCGATTTTATATATTCGAGCGGATCGAAGAACCATGAGCCGGTGCGGAACTCGGCATCGCCGAAGCGGAGGTAGTGGTCGTATCCGTTGCGCAGGCTGGAGTCGTTGAGCAGCAGGCGGCCGATGTCGGGATTGGTGGTGACATAATATTGTTCACTGAACAGCCAGTGGGGGTTTCGATCGCGATGGCCGGCCTTCCGGTAGTGATCGAATCCGGACAGGTAGCGCCCCTGGTCGATGGCCTGGCGCACGTCAGGATAACGCGCGACATAATAGCGTTCGTCGAAATATGGATTGGGCGAGTAGCCGCAGAGTCCGGCAAGCCGCGGCAGATCGCCGATATCGGCCGTGTCGCCGCCAATGATCTCCCGGGTTTCCGGATAGGTATCCCTTATCCAGGCGAGATCAAAATGGTCCCAGGAGTATCGGTAGGGTAAGGCGTTGTCTGGCATGGCAGCGCGGCTGTCAGAGGATCGTCGGCATGGAACGGGAGGCGCGCGGGCATGCGCCGAAGGCTGGACGAAACAGGACATGCAGGCAGGTCACGGCCCTCTGATCCGGGGACTGGCAGGCCTCGCCGTTAGCGCGCATGATGCATGTGTCCGATTCCGCGAATGTGGCACCATATAGACAGTCGTAGTGAAGCGCGGCGGGGCCCGCCAGCCGGATCGCGACCCCCCGCAAGGCCCGGTGATCTGAATGGTACCCGGCAAAGGCACCGTTCGCGACCCAGTCGCTCCACTGTCCGGTATCGTCCAGAACGCGATATTCGATTGCGATGCCGGCGATTTCCTCGATGGCAATTGCGATGCCGCAGATCCACCGCCCGTCGTCGCGCGGACTGCCGACGACGAGGTCACCGCCCGCCAGACCGGGTACCGGTGCTGTCGTGCTTTCCATGTCGCCGAATCCGGCGACATGGGCGTGGATCGCTGCGGGCCAGCGACAATCGTGCGTGCCGAGCGGGACCAGGGGCAGGCGTTGCAGCAGGGAGGTGGCGACGAGGATCGGATCGCATTCCACGCCGTTGTCACGGCGCTGCGTCAAGGTCGCCTCCTGGCCGTTATGGATGGCATGGTTTTGGATATTTGTTCGATCGCGACAGAATTTCTCGAACGAGACCAGATTGGAGAAGGTCGAGTGGCTGTTGCCGATGAACAGGCTGGCAGCCAGCGCGGTCTCGAAATCAAGCAGGGAAAGGTCGAGACTGTTCCACGCGGCCAGTGCCTGCCCGGTCAGGAGGTCGCTCTTCCAGACCAGATCCAGGCCATATCCGTTTCTGGCCATCTGGCGGATCTTCTCCTTGCTGACCGGCAGGGTCTGCTCCTCACAGGCGACGTAGATCGGTGTTTCGGCCAGGGTGGGCCAGGACTGGACCTTGCGCAGGATTGTCTCGCACGCCACGATGCCGGCTTCCTCCGACAGGTCCGTGTCGATGCACAGATGCAGGGCAGTCTTGATGGCGAGAGAATCGTACACCTCCTTCCGGAAAGTGGCGAGGGTCTCTGCGACGCGGATCGACGGGATCAGGTGGGAGAAGAACTGGCAGACATGTCCATAGAGCGCGCCAAGTCCGCGTGCGCCGGACAGGCCGACGGCGCTGGCGCCCGTCATGAAGCTGCCATATGGTTCCTCGGTATTCGTTTCCGGGTCTTCGATCAGCTCGAGACCGAATATGCGCATGAAGCGTTTCAGGGCATCAAGGTCGTAATAATCGGCAAAGGGGCATGTCTCGGCCAGCGGCGAGCCGGCGTTGCCGGGCGCGCCAGAGACAAAGGGAGCCAGGGCGGGCAGCCGGATCGCGTGGACGCCTCGGTCGAGGGCCGTTTGCACAAGCCCGAGAAGGGCGAGTTTCTGGTTGCTCAGATCAAGATTGCAATGACTGTAGCCGATCGGCGTGCTCATGATGGCGCTCATGCCCGCGTCGGCAGCGGGAGCGGGGCCTTGGGGTGGCGGTAGCGCATGATGATCTCGAGGTCGTAGTGGGATTTGAATGCCTCGGTGGCGGTTCGCGAGACCTCGTGGACCCGATATTGGCAAAGGATTTCCGGCAGGAAGACGACGTCGATGCCGTGGTCGATGAATTTGAGCCAGAAATCATAATCTTCCCAGCCTTCTTCGATATGCGAGAAGCCGCCGACCCGGGACCAGGCGGATTTGTCGACCATGGCCATGATGTCGACATAGTTGTTCTTGTACATCCGTTCGACATCCCAGAGGTCGGCCATGCCGATCTGGTTGCGGGTGCCGAATTCGAGAAGCTGGGAATAGACGACCTGGGCGCCGGAACGGGTCATGCAGGCATGAAGCTTGGCGATGGCCGACGGCATGATCATGTTGTCGGCGTCCATGATGAAGACCGTGTCGGACGGGCTGAATTCGATCGCGGTGTTCCGCGATGCCGAGGGGCCCTGGTTGATGACGTTGCGCAGCAATCGCGCCGACACGAAGCGCTGCTTGTGGGCGGCCATCCAGTCCATGATGGTCGTCACGGACGCGTCGCGGCTCGAATTGTCGTCGATCACCACCAGGCTGAGCGGGCCATGGGTCTGCGCGGCGATCGAATCCAGGCAGGCCACCACATACTGTTCGTAATGATAGTTGGTGACGATGACCGAGACATGGTGACGGTTGGTGCCCCGGCGGCGCGCGACGTGCTCGAACAGGATCTCGGGCCGCGGTTTCCAGGGCTTGTCATGCATCGACGGCGGTCCTTTGCCACAAGGTGCCGATAAACCCGGCAATATCGTTGATCTTGGATTTCTGGAGCTTCCTGTCGCGGAAGAGGCCAAGGCAGGCGTCCTGGATCTGCTGCGCGCGCGCGCGTCCGTCGGGCGTGTCGAGCAGCCAGTTGATCAGATGCGGCATATGACGGGGGGTCTCGGTCAGGAAATGGACGCCGTTGCGATAAAGCGGCGTCGGCAGGCAGTCTTCCGTGACCACCACCGCGCCTCGGGCGGCGCCCTGCTTGATGATGCGGTGCCATTCGAAATACGGATCGTCATTGCGGTGGATGTTGAGGCAGATCTTGCTGTTCTCGGCCACATAGAACGGCATGCGCGCCAGGATCTCGCTGGCGCCTTCCATCCGGATCGGGTCGTGCTGCTTGCGGTAGTAGAGAAAGCAGGTCCGCTCCGCGAGGATGGCGGCGTTGCGGGTGAAGAATTTCTCGCGGCGGGCGGAGGCATTGCCGAAAAAGCTGACATCGATGCCGCGCGCGGCGACAGGCCGCTGTTCCCCGTTCGGCGGATCGTGCTTCGCATCGTCGGGAAGGACGCGAAACAACGGATCGACGCGGTCCTTTTCCAGAATGCTCGTCGGCGCGCTGTCCGGGATCGGGTCGAAATGGAAGCTGGGAATGCCGACGGACTCGAAAAATTCGACGTTCTGGTAGAGGAAGTCGATCACGCCCGCGGACATCAGGAGATAGATCAGGCCCCGGCTGAACCATGGCGTTTGCGGCTGCTCGGTATTGAGCATCAGCGACGAGCCGAGAATATCGTCCCGTTCCCATTGCTTCGCCCCGTCGAGGAAGAAAAACTCGTGCGGCGCGCAGAACAGGCAGAGTTCGGGCTTTGCGTGCAGGGGGGTCTTCTCGGTTTCCAGCGTGGCGTTGAGGCCGGCGGATCGCAGATAGGAGACGAGATCCTCGGCGATGTCCCTGATGAAGCAATTGCCGCCGGTATGGTAGAAAACGCCCAGGCTGCCCGGGGTGGGCAGGTTCCTGGCCGGGCGGCCCGCGGGCTGGTAGGTCGGGGTGGCGTCCATCTTCGCGCCCAGAATCTCGGCGATTCGCATCTTCGAAAAGATCGTGCGGCCCTCGGGCAGGCCGTAGAGCAGCGCGTGCTGGTGGGGCAGAAGGGTTGAATTCTCGATGTCGCGATTGAGGAATTCATAATCCTTGTCGGAATAGAAAGGAAATTGTTCCAGGCGCCGCGTCGCGAGGGCAAGCGCCGCGCGATCGAATTTCTCAAGCAGGCCCCGATCGGAGTAGTCGCGGCCGAGATTGTTGCGGATATAATGGAGGATGGACGGTTCCGTGGGCCGGATCTCGTGACCGAACTGGCGGAGATAGATCTGGTTGTTATATGTCCGGTTGGGGTTTCGCGTCAGCTCGTGGATGCCGTACTTGACGTAATGGACCAGGGGGGGAAGGTCGGAATTCCTGAGATCCTGGTTGGTCCGGATATAAAATTTCTCGTCAAACAGATCGAGATGCAGAAGCAGATTGTAGAGATAGATCTCGAACGGCGAGAGGGTGGCGGTCGGGTGGTCGGGCCGGTACCTGTTGCGACCGACCAGGTCGAAAAACGGGTTGCCCTCCACGGTTTCCAGACGGAAATCGGCGATATATCGATCGGCGTCGAATTGCGGAAAGGGCAGGCGGCGGGTCTCGTGCTGGCCGTGCCGGATGTAGTGCAGCAGCGGATCGATCCCGCTCCTGGCGACGTCTGGATTGGCGGCGATATAGGCGGCGTCGTCGAAGAGCCCTGACTCCCTGATCGAGTCATACAGCGTGCTGTCGTCTGTCATCTGGTCCGTCCAAAGAAGGCTCGCAGCGGAAAATTTCGACTGGACTGTCGCTTTTCTTCGTCTTGTCCTGAAATTCTTTTTTTCCGAAATACCATTCGACGGAATTTTATACGGCGATCGTAAATAAATTTATAATGCGCGCGACGGGCGACGAATGATCGCCGGCCGGCGCGCGGCATCGCGCCGGCGCGGTTGCGGGTGCCCTGGAGGGTCGTGTCGCGAAGGGGATCGATCGGCCGGGGGCGCGTGCCGCCGCGCCGGCGCCTATTCCTTGAAGGCGCGCGCCAGGAGGTTCTGTTTTTCCAGCGAGACGGGCAGGCTGGTGGCGGTGACGGCCACGCCCTGCCAGCCCGCGCCCATGGCGGTGTAGAGATTGACCGCGTCCTGCAACCGTTCCAGCCGGGCCTCGGCCTCGGCGTTTTCGGCGGCCAGGGCGGTGCGCTCGGTTGTCAGCACATCCAGGAAGCCCACCAGGCCGGCGCTGTAGAGCTTGCGGGCGCGGTCGCTGGCCAGCCGGCTGTCGGTCGCGGCCTGGTGCAGCAATTCGGTATGTTCCACGTCGTCATGCCAGGCCGCCATCGCGTCCTCGACCTCGCGGAAGGCCGTCAGCACCGTCTGGCGGTAGCCCAGCCGGCTGGCTTCCGCCGCCGCCTGCATGCCGCGCACCTGCGCCGTCAGCTTGCCGCCATGCGCCAGCGGGAGCGAGGCCAGCATGAAGAACTGCCAGCTCAGCGCTCCGGCCTGGAAAAGCTGGTACATCGCCGAGGCGTTGGGGTTGAAGCTCAGCGGGATGCTGAAATTCGGATACATCTGCGCCACCGCGACCCCGATCCGGGCCGTGGCCTCGGCATAGGCGCGTTCCGCCCGGCGGATATCCGGACGGTTGGCCAGCACGATCGAGGGGAGCGTCGCCGGGAAGTCCGGCACCTTCGGCAGCGGGCGGGCGATCTTCAGCTCGGCTTCCGTCGTGCCGGGCATCTGGCCCATCAGCACGTCGATGGCATGCGTGATCTGCGCGATGTGGGTGCGCAGCGGCTCGCGCGCCGCAAGCTGGCTGTCCAGCTCCGCCTTCGCCTGCGCGATCTGCAACGTGTTGCCCACGCCTTCCAGATACAGGCGCTGAGTCAGGTCGTAGGCTTCCTGCGCCACGCGGATGTTGCGGTTCGAGATCTCCAGCCGCAACTGCGTGTCGCGCAGCACCATATAGTCGCTGACCAGGGCCGAGAGCATGGTCATCAGCACCGCGCGCCGATCCTCGATCGTCTCTTCCACCGCGCGTTCCTGCGCTTCGACGCTGCGGCGGATGCGGCCGAACACGTCTATCTGCCAGCTCGCGCTGACGCCATAGGAAAGATAGGACGCGCCGGGGCGGTTGGCCGGATTGCCGGGGCGCAGCGGCCAGTTGTCGATGTTGATGGAAAAGCGCGAATCGCCGTCGGTGGTGTGGGCGTCGATCTGCGGATACCAGGCCGATGCCTGGCTGTCGCGCAGCGCGCGCTCCGCCAGGATGCGCTGGCCGGCGATTTGCAGGTCGTAATTGCCGCTGATCGCGCGGTCGACCAGCCGGTCCAGTTCGGCATCGCCGAACCGGTGCCACCAATCCTTCAGTTCGACCGTGGTGCGCGCGATCTCGGCATCGGTGGCGGGGTGTTCGTCCTCGGTGAAGTGCGCGGGCAGCTTCATCCGGTCGGGCTGGTAGCGCGGGCCCACCGTGCAGCCCGCCATGAGCAGCGCCGAGGTCAGGACCAGGCCGGTCCGTCGGGTTTTCGTCGTCATGCTGGTCATGCTCGCGCCGGGGGCCTTACAGATGATCTTGCAGCCAGGTGGTCAGATGCCCCTTCTGGCTGCGCGATTGCGGGCCGACGCTGACCGTGCAGGTCATGCCGGCCGCCAGCGTCACGCTCTCGGGCACACGGTCCAGATGGATGCGCACCGGAATGCGCTGCGCCAGGCGGACCCAGGTGAAGATCGGGTTGACGTCCTGCAAGCCCAGCCGGTCCGGATTGCCGTTCTGGTCGTTGATGCCGCGCGCGATCGACACGACATGGCCGGGGATGATCTGCTTGTAGCCCATCAGCTTCACCCGGGCCACGTCGCCGACATGCACGCCCCACATCTTGGTTTCTTCGAAATACCCGTTGACCCAGTAGGAATCCGCGTCGATCACCGCCAGGCGGGGCTGGCCCGCCGTCAGATAATCGCCCACCCGCAGGTTCAGGTTGGTCACGTAGCCGTTGACCGGCGAGTACAGCACCGAGCGTTGCAGGTTCAGCTTCGCCAGGTCCAGCGCCGCGCGGGCCGCGTCGACCGTCGCCACCTGCGTCGCCACGTTGGAGTTGAAGACTTCCTGTTCCTCGGCCGACACGATGCCGCCCAGGCCCATGCGGCGCTTGGCGTCGTTGCGCTTCAGCTTCAGCTCTTCCTCCGCGCCGTCCAGGCGGGCCTGGGCCTCGCGGATCGCCAGGCGGAAGCGCACCGGGTCCAGCACGAACAGCGGGTCGCCCTTGTGGACGAACTGGTTGTCGACCACCGGGACCTGCACCACCGTGCCGGGAATTTCGGGCGCCACGTCCACCACGTAGACGCGCACGCGCCCGTCGCGCGTCCAGGGGGCGATCATGTACGTGTCCCACAGGGTCACCCCCAGGACGATCGCCAGCGCGACGACGCTCAGGGTCAGGACCACGCGGATCAGGGTGCGTAGAAGGGGCATGTCTCTCTCGGACCTAGCAAGGGGGCAGTTGTTCGGTCGTTTCTCAGACGAACAGGATCATCAGGCATAGAACGGACGTGTACAAGGCGACCTCGAACAGCGCGAGATGCCAGAACCATTTCATGATCCCGCTCCACCACAGCAGGAAGCGGATCAGCATCGTCACCGGCAGGGCGGCGACCGCGTAGACGACGATCGGCGCCATGAAGACGCCGAAGAAATTGAACTCGGTCAGCATCACGCGACTCTCATTCCGAACGAACGCGCCTGGGGCGGGATGGCCATATTCAGTCTGCCGTTGGCGCCGGGCATGTCGCCCGGCAATTGCAAGGGGCCTTGTTTGTGAAAGAATCCGGGGGCCGAGTCTACCAGGAGCGATGCCTGTTCCAGGCAGGCAGCAATGCGCCGGGTGGGAACGTGGGACAGGGCGGGGCGGTCCTCGACATCGCGCATCACCTCCTGCGCCGCGGTACGGAGCATCTGCGCGGTGCGGGCCGGCTGGCGGCATAGATGCCGGAAGGAGGCCAGGGCCAGGAGCGTGCGTACGCGGTCGTGCTCGTGGACCGCCGGATTCCGTGCCAGGTGCCGCAACCGGGCGATCAGGCGCCCCACCGAGACGCAGATGAACGCCGCGTCGGTGGTTTCGTAGACGCGCCTGGGAGGGGCGACCAGCGAGAAACGCTGGATCATGCGCAGGATCTTCTGCATTTGCAGGTTCTCCCACACCGGCCAGTCGACCTGACGGTGCAACGGCAGGCGCGCCAGCCGCTGGGTCGCGCGGTTGATCGACATCACCAGCCGGCCGGTATCCAGCCGGTGGTCGGAGGGCAGGATGACCCGGAAGACCAGCGCCAGGCCGATCACCGCGATCAGGTAGGCCAGCCAGACATTCATCAGCGACAGGTCGTCATAGGAAATCGGGTTGCGGATCTGCACCATGGCGTTGAAGAATACCGCATAGCCGAAGCCCCGCATGGCGTGGCGGGGATGGAATTGCAGCCAGATGCCCGGCAGCAGGCAGATCGACAGCGACAGCCACAGCAGCGGGTAGCCGTCGATCCGGGGCAGCAGGAAGGTCTGGCAGATGAAGGCGGCGGGGATCGCGGCAAAGGTGCCGCTGGCGAACAGGGCGCTGGCGCGCGATGCCACCGGGCTGGTGGCCAGCAGGCACGAGGCCGGGATCAGGTAGGTGAGCATGTTGGCGCCGTTCGTCCAGCGGAAGACATACCAGATCAGGCAGCCCAGCAAGGTCACGAACGCGCCGCGCGTGCCGTTGCGCAGCGCCGAGGGCCAGTCGAAATAGAGCCGCAGGCTGATGGGCCGCACATCGGCCTGCCGCCCCACGAAATCGTCCAGCGCCTCGTGCAGTTGGGCCAGAATGTCGCGTTCGTTGTCGATGAAGGCGATCGTGGGCAGGTCTTTCGTCTGCTCCGACAGGGCGTCCAGGGTGGTGATGGCGGCGGCGAGGCGGGCGCGCATCTGGCCCGGGTCTTCCAGGTGCAGGTTTTCCGGCGGCGCGACGGCGAAGCCGGCCATGACCTCATGCACCAGGTCGCGGGCGGCGGTCGTCTGCGGATTTTCCGGAGGCTCGTTCCGCCAGATCGGATGATGGGTGCTGAGCAGCCCCAGCAGCCTGGCCACGCCCGCGCGCAGGCCGTCCGCCCGGCGGCCGATCGCGAAATTGTCGGCGGCGGCATATTCGATCGATTCGACCAGCGCGTTGGCCTGCGACAGCAGGCGGGCCCGCGCGTCGTAGCTGGTCAGCGTCATGGCGCGGAACGACAGCGGCTGGCCGCGATCGTCGGGCATCGGCGTGCGGGCGGCGGGCGCGTCTTCCAGGTCCGCGGGGCGCGAGAACAGGCTGGTGATGGTGCGCAATGTCTGGTCGACCTGGCGCAGGACCTTCTCCGGCCGGCTGACCGAGGTGACCAGGAACACCACCGCCGTGCTGACGATGCCGACCGTGACCGCCGACAGGCGCGACATGGCCGCCATGAAGATGCCGTCGGGGTCGGCGAAGGTGGACACCGAGACCAGGACGATGGTGTAGCCCGCCAGCACCGCGGCATAGGCCTTGAAGAACCGCAGCAGCGTCGACACGCAGCAGGCGAGGCCGATGATGAGCGACAGGCCCATGAAATACAGCATCGGCGACTGGGGAAAGGCTGCCATCAGCAGCACGGCCGCCGCGGCCCCGATCACCGTGCCGAAGATGCGCCAGAAGCTCTTGGAGACCATCGCGCCGACGACCGGGTTGGCCACGATCAGGACCGTCGTGACCGACGACATCGGCGTCTGGAGCTGGAAGAAGAACGACAGGAACAGGGCCAGCCCGACCGACAGCAGCGCGCGGGCGGTATAGCCGATGGTGGGCAGGAGCGCTTTCCACTCGGGAAAGGTGAACCCGCCGAGCCGGGCCAGCGAACGCGGGACATGCAGCGCCGCGTGCGGCGGGACCAGCCGGATGCTCATGTCCGGTCGGCCGGGTCGATCGCCCGGGCCCGCGCGGGCGCAATGCCTGGCCGGCCCTGCCGGGCCGCATGTTCATGGGTCAGACGACGTCCAAAGGATCGTGCCCGCGCACTACGCTCGGAGTCCGCCATCCTTGTCGCTACCCGGCTTTCCTGCTGTCATGCGCACGCATATGGTCCCGCATGCTCATGAAATTGTGACTGCCGGGCACGTTTCCAGAAATGATCGGCGGGGGCCAATGCAATTTCAGCATGGTCCCCAACCGACTTTGGCGTCTCTCCCGCGATGCGGGAGAGATCGAGGGGTCAGAGGCCGGCCTTGCGGCCGAAGAGCGAGCGGATGGCGTGCAGGATCGCGCGCAGGGCCTGACGGCCGACCGGCCCGGCGATGGCGGAGGTGATGGCGGTCAGGGCCAGGGCCTGCCGCAGTTCGTTCATTGCGTGTTCGCGGGCGAAGCGGGAACGGATTTCGGTCGCCGTCATGATCGAGCGGCGGCCCAGCAGCAGGAACACCAGCGCCATCGCGGCATCGACCAGGAAGACCAGGATGGCGGCGCCGAGCACGCTGAACCCCAGGGTCTGGTACGCGAAGGCCCAGAGCAGCGCATGTCCCGACAGGATGGCCAGCAGGCCGAACACGGCGGCGACGACCAGGAACGCCACTTGCCTGCCTATGCGGATGGCCATCTCGCGGCGGACGGTCAGTTCCGCCTGGAGGGTGGCTTTGCCAAGTTCGGCTATCTTCATGGTCCTTGCTTCGTCCCTCTGCTGCGTTGGCGGGCGTGCCGCCGGAATGTCCGCCTGGCCAGATAGCTGATCGCGGCGCGGCTGGCGATGGCCGCCTTGGGCGTACGGTGGGCGGCGGCGCGGGTCTCGCGCCCGATGATCGGCCAGTTCGCGCGCCTTGGCAACGACCCGTCAGCCGGCGCCGGCCGGCCGTCCGCCCTGTCTTCGGGCCGATTTTACGGGCCGGCGCCGCAAGATCGGTCGTATCTTTCATGCGGCTTGTCTACACTCGGGGGCGTTCGCTCCGTCCAGGCAGGTTTCGCTTCGCGCATGGCTCCCCTCCTTCCACGTCTTGACGTTCGCGGATTTGTGTGCGCGCCGGTGGAGCCCGCCGCTCCCGCGCTGTCCTTTTCCATCGCGCCTGGCGGCTGCCTGGCATTGCTGGGCGATCGGGCGGCCGATCTGTCGCGCCTGCTCGATACGCTGGCCGGCCATCTGCCGCGCGTGGCCGGGCGGATCCTGCTCGACGGGCGGGACGTGACGGCGCGGCCGGCGGGGCATCGGGGGCTGGGGCTGTTCAGCGCGCGCGATCCGCTGTTCGCGCATCTGACCGTGCGGCGCAACCTGGCCTTTCCGCTGGAGGCGCGCCGCATGGCGCGTCCGGCGGTGGCGGCGCGGGTGGACGCGGTGCTGGCCCTGCTGGGGCTGGACGGCCGTGCGTCCAGCCGGCCGCGCGTTCTTACCCCGCAGGATGAATGGCGCGCGCGGCTGGGCCGGTTGCTGGTGTTCGCGCCCTCCGTCCTGCTGCTGGATGATCCGTTCGCCGGGCTGGAGCGTGTGGACCGGGTGGCGATGCGCCGCCTGCTGGCCCGCGTGGCGCGGGCGCAGGGCCTGACGCTGCTCCTGACGACCGGAGACCGCGAGGATGCGTTGCTGCTGGGCGACGCGATCGGCGTGCTGTCCGGCCGCGCGCTGTTGCAGATCGGCGGCGCGGCCGAATTGTTCGACCGGCCGGCCTGCGACCGGGTTGCCACCGGCTTCGGCGATGCCAACGCGCTGACCGGTCGTGTCGCGTGGGTCGAGGACGATCTGGCTTCGGTGCGTCTGGCCAGCGGAGCGCGGGTCGAGGCCATGGCCGGCCAGGGTTTGGCGGGCGACATGTTGTGTACGCTGTGTGTCCGCCCCGACCGGATCGCCACCCTGTTTCCGGCCGGCCGGCCGGGCGCCGATGACGATGGCGAGGACACGCTGCCGGCGGTGCTGGCGGGACTGCATCACATGGGCGACCATATCCGGCTGCGCTTTCGCCTGGAGGATGGGCAGGAAGTCCTGGTCCGGCGCCCTCCGGCGCAGAACCTGACGGGGCTGGTGGCCGGACGGGCCGCGCGCCTGGCCTGGCAGCCGGCCCATGCGGTGGCCTTTCCGTTTCGGGGTGAAATGCGTTAGCGTGGTCGGCTCCGCCTGTTCTGTCCTGTTTCCCGTTATCCAGCCTCTTGCGAAAGTTCATCCCCCTGTCCGGCCCGCTCCGTATTCTCCGATCGTTTCGTCATCTTCTGATCGGGCTGCTGCTGGCGATCATGGCGACCGGCGGGACCGCGTGGGCGGGGTGGCGGACGCATGCCCTGGTGGTGAATGGACTGGGGGGCGCCTTGGGCGCGGCGCAGGACAAGGCGTTCTTCCGCCCCTTCGCCGCGCAGATGAGGGTCGGCATTCTGCGCTATGTCTGGAACGGCGATCCGCGCCCTTCGGGCGGACGCAAGGCCGGCGGCCGTGCCTGGGCCGTGGCGCTGATGGAAGACAGTACCGCCCGCGCCGCCTGCATGCAGGGGCTGCTGCTGCGCCTGGGCGGCGCCCCCGGCAGCGCGGATGCCTGCGGCGTGCCGGCCCTGCGCGAGGGGATCGCCCTGGCGTGGGATCGCGGCCGCGTTCCGGCGGCGCCGCACTGGAGTGATTTCTGGAACGTCGTGCGCTATCCGGGCAAGCGGGGACTGCGCAAGGACCCGCGCTCGACGCTGGAGATCGCGCTGATGGCCGATGGCGTGGCGCCGGCCGACATCTATGCCGTGCTGGCGACGCCGGAAGGCGTGGCGCGCGCGTTCCGCAAGCTCAGCCAGTTGCGTCCCTATATCGTGTGGTGGACCAGCCCGGCGGAATCCGCGCGGATCATCGGCAATGGCAGCGTGCTGATGACCAGCGCGGCAGGTGGCGAGGTCACGGCGGCGGTGGCCGGGCAGCGCGATGTCGGGCTGCAATGGGAGCAGAGCCTGGATGACGGCCTGTCGTGGGGCGTCGCGCCGGACCTGGACCATGCGACGCGCGATCGGGCACGCAGCCTGCTGCATTTCATGGCCCAGCCGGAGCAGACGGCGCGGTTTGCTGCGCTGTATCACGCGGGCCCCGATGATGTGGCGGTGCAGCCGCTGCCGATGAACGCCGTTTTCTGGCAGGAGCATCTGCCCGACCTGTCCAGGCGTTTCGCGGACTGGCTGGCTGCGCCATGAATGGCCCGCCGGCCGGCTGTGCGCCGGTACTGGCCGTTACTCTGCTGGTGCAAGGGGTGGCGGCGGCGATGGCATGCGGGTTCGGCCTGCTGATGCGGACGCGCCCCATGGGGCGGCGCGTCCTGTCGGGGGCCACGGTCTGTGCCCTGGCGCTGGCGATCCCCGGCTGGATGGGGGCGGTTGCCCTGGCCGGCCCCTGGCGCGGCGGGGGGATGGCATCGGTTGTGATTCAGGCTGTCTGCGTGGTTCCTCTGGTCCTGTTGCCACTGCTGCGTGGGCTCGACCGGCTGCCGCCCGGATTGGCGCGTACGGCGCGGGGGCTGGGGGCCGGGCGGGGGGCGCGCCTGCGCGGCCTGTGGCTGCCGTTGCTGGGGCCGGCGGTGCTGGCGGCGGCGGCGCTGGCGGTGGCGGGGGCAGTGATGGTGGGCGTGCTGGACGGATAGGCGGCGTTTTTCTTCTCTCCGCCGGCGGGATTCGGTAAGACGGTCGCCATGACCGAGACAAAGCCGTTCTGGCAGGCCCGCCGTCTGGACGAAATGACGACCGAGGAATGGGAGTCGCTTTGCGACGGGTGTGGGCGCTGCTGCCTGCACAAGCTGCGCGAGGACGTGACCGAGCAGATCCTGTTTACCGACGTTGCCTGCCGGCTGCTGGACCTGGAAAGCTGCCTCTGTTCGGATTATGCCTGCCGGCGGCGCAAGGTGCCCGACTGCGTGCAACTGACGCCGGAGGCCCTGGGGGAGATCGACTGGCTGCCGCCATCCTGTGCCTATCGGCTGCTGGCCGAGGGACGGACATTGGCATGGTGGCATCCGCTGGTGTCGGGCTCGCCCGACACCGTGCATGAGGCCGGGATTTCGGTGCGGGGGCGGGCGATCAGCGAGCGGCGCGCCGGCCCGCTGGAACATCATATCGTCGACTGGCCCGGCGTGATGCCTCGCCCGCGCCGGCCCCGGGCGCGCGCGCCGGAATGACGGCCGGCCTCTCCGGTCCGATGCCGGCGGAGGCGGAGATCGTCCGGCTGGCGGGGCGTGATGTCCGGGTGCGCTGGCGCCGTTCGGCGCGGGCCCGGCGGCTGTCGCTGCGGGTCGACGCGCGTGAGGCCGAGATCGTCATGACCCTGCCGCCCAGGGTGGAGCGCGCGGCCGGTCTGACGCTGCTGCGAAGCCATGCCGTCTGGGTGCTGTCCCGGCTGGATCATCTGCCGGCGGCGGTACCATGGCATGATGGCGGCGAGGTGCTGCTGGACGGACGCCCGCATGCGATCGCCCATTGCCCGGACGGGCGGCGGGGGGTGTGGATCGAGGACGACGTGGTGAAGGTCAGCGGCGAGGCGCCGTTCCTGCGCCGGCGCCTGACGGCTTTTCTGCGGGAGGAAGCCGGGCGGCGGCTGGGGGCGCGGCTGGCGCAGATCGGCGGGCCGGCCGGGTTACGGCCGCGGCGGATCGTGATCAAGGATACCAGCAGCCGGTGGGGCAGTTGCAGCGCCGATGGCACGGTCATGCTGAACTGGCGGCTGGTGATGGCCCCGGCGGATGTGCAGCATTACGTGGTCGCCCACGAGTTGGCGCATCTGCGCCACATGAATCACGGCCCGGATTTCTGGGTGCTGGTGGCCGGGCTGACGCCGCACCGCCACAGGGCGGAGACCTGGCTGCGTCGGCATGGGCCGGGCCTGCTGCGCGCCGCGTGATCTGACGAAAGGCGCCGCCGACGCATTTCGTCCGCCGCGTGGGTATGCTAGACGGCAGGCCGGGCGAACTTGGCGGAATGGTAGACGCACGAGACTTAAAATCTTGCGCCCGCAAGGGCGTGCGGGTTCGAGTCCCGCAGTTCGCACCACAGAGACCTGAAATAGCACGATTTTTCGGCTGATAGAGGGGCAAAGGCTGTCTTTGCTCCATCGTCCTTCCCCACTGAGGGAAGATTCTATGCTCCGTGTCCGAGGCACCACTTACCACTTCCGCCGTATCGTTCCCCCTGCCCTGCGAGCAGCCCTAAACCGGCGGGAAATCTGGGTTTCACTGAAACCGGCTACCAGAATGAGGCCCGCAAACGCGCTTCTCTGCTTCACGCCAGAACCACTGAGTTATTCTCTCAGGCCCATCTAGCCCTCTCTGAACCAGACGCTTTAAGCAGGCTTGAGGGACTGTGGGTTTCACTGCGGGATTTGCAGAGCGTGAACCTGCCTTCATCCGCTCAGGAAACGAGGTCCATGCCAGTTTCAGCACCGATGCCCAAACCCCGGACAGTAAAGAAAACGGACAAAGCAGCCACCTTGATGCTCTCCGATGCCCTGATACGCTTCGTGTTGGATAGTCCTCATGCCAGCGCTGACACCAAGAAAGCGACCCGGCGGGCAGTACATCTATTCCTTCAAGCTTTCGGAGATGCTCCTGTGTCCATTATTGGTGGCGAGAAAGCTGGGGCATTCCGTGACCTGCTGTTTTCTCTGCCAGCATCACTGGGCAAACGCAAAAGCAGTCTTACCCTTGAAGAAGAAGCACAACGGGCCAGAGAAGAAGGTTTACCAACCTTGAGTGGTAAGAGTGTCAAAAACCATATGATGCGCCTCTCTGCCCTCTGGAACCAGTTACACCAGCGGGAACTGGTCACGCGCAATCCGTGGACAGGCTGGAATTTTGAGAATGGGCAAAAGACCATACGCAGAAGCTGGACGGCCAGAGAACTGACTTTGCTGACCTCTGCCTCATGGCACAGCACGTCCGTACCAGAACAGACCTTCAAGCTTGTCACCCTGATTGCAGCCTACTCAGGTATGAGGCTGGGTGAAATCTGCACCCTACGCAAGGAAGACCTCCAAACCGCTGACGGTATCCCTTGCTTCCTTATCCGACCTCACACCGAAACCGGCGGGCACCCAAGACGGAAGCAGGCACTCGTGTAGTGCCAGTCCACTCAAAGCTGATTAAAGCAGGAGTTCTGGCCCTTAAGGATACCACTGACGGCCCTTATCTAATTCCGGGTCTGGAAACCTCGAAACAGGGTGTCAGGGGCGCAGCCCTTGGCAGGGCCTTTTCATTGCTTAAGACCCGCATTGGCCTGCCAGCAGAAATCACCTTTCACTCGTTCCGGCACACCGTATCGACCCAACTTCGAAACGCGGATGCCAATATCAGGGAAGTCTGGATTGACCGCCTGCTGGGACATGAAGCAACTCACAAAAGCCAAGGGACAACCACCTATCTGACTGGCATAACCACCGCCAACCTCAGCCAGACAGTAGAGACAATCAGCTACCCAGAAACAGCCTTTGCAAACGTGACTCTTTAAAAGGGAGCCAGCAGTGTCGAATGGCTACCCATTCGACATCTGGCAAGGGGGAGTGACCTCCCCCGTTGACCCCCTAAAGCACAGAAACCTCCCTTTTTAGCCTGCACCTTGCAGGGCAGTATAAGTATGGAAAAGAGGGGGTTCACGGGGGAGAGCATTGCTCTCCCCCTGACCAGTTTGCAAACCATCGGAACACAACGTGTCCGCTGGTTTGCACGGCTGGCTTCGCTTCGTCGCTCACTTTCAATATAAAAATTCTTATTGATCAATTCCGTAATGCAATTTGCGATGACAGTTAGGACAAATCGCTTTCACATTATCTATTTTATCTACTCCGCCTTGAGATAGCGGGTGAATATGATGAACCTCTAGAAAAGGCTTGCCATCAGACTGTCGTTTAAATGGTGCCGGTTTTTTACACTCTTCACAATGACCATCAGCACGCCACCTAGCTGCAACGACTACAGCAGGGTTCCTTTTATACCGAATAATCTGAACCGTTTCTTGTTCTGGAAGCTCATGACCTATATTTTTTTGTAAAAATTCAATCTGCTTCTCATTTGTCCACTCCTCATTTAATTGCTCAACACCTCTCTCAGTTTCTTCTTCAAGTTCCTGCTGTGATCTGTAAACACCTAGCATTGAAACTAAATCATCACATACTTCCATCATATCAATAAATTGCTCACCTAAAGAATGAATATTTTTTATGTTTTCACAATCATTTATAAATAATTCTTTATTATTTAATTTGTCAAATTTTACAATCACAGCATACCCACACCGCTTACGAATAAAAACCCTATCTTTTCCAAATTTTTTCGATAAAGCATGCGAAAATAAATTTTTATTATTGTGGAATATAGAAACTGCCTCCGGACTAAACCAAAATGAAGTATCCACTCCAGAAGACCTTATATCTATACTCGGATATAAAAACCACTTTCCTTTGTATTGTGGTATATTGGCGTATTCCTTCGCTCTTGGTTTGATATAGAGGTTTTTATATATACTATTTTCCGTTACGTAATTAACAGTTTCTTCGATTATGGTTCTTACAGTAATCATGACATTCCCTTAAAAAATAATGGTTTAATCTAAATACTTTTCGTTTGAAAGTGAGCAATACTATCATTACTGCGTGCGATATCTAAAAGTCGACGTTGCATCTTGACTGCCCCACGGGTTTGCCCGCACAGTGAACCCGCGGTCACCATGCGAAGGATGATTTCGTCTGAAATTATCGGTCTGTTTCAATGGGTTGTCTGACTGGTTGCAACCAAAGAGAGCGGGTTCGAGTCCCGCAGTTCGCACCACTTTCATGGTATCGAAAGAGGGATTCCTGTCCGGACCCGAACCGCCCCGCCTGTGCCGGACGGGGCTGGCCCGGGGGCGGTCAGTGCTTCTTGATGCGGTCGATCACGTCGAGCCAGAAACCCTGGTCCTTCAGGTCCAGCATCTCCAGCGCCACGCCGTAGCGCTTCTCGGCCTCGGCCAGGGCCTGTGCGCCGAGTTCCTTGATCATTTGCTCGGCTTTTTCCTTCGGATGCGATGTCATCGGCTGGATCCCCCAGATTCGTGCAATTGCCCATGGCCGACGTCCCGGCCTTGGACATCGGGTGGCCAGCATGCATAGCTATGCGACGGTACCGCAATCCCCATTTTCGGAGTGCCGAATGAGTGACAGACGCTTCCTGAGCATCCTGACCGGATCGTTCTCCACGCCGTGCGCCGACAATCCGACGGTCGCCATGATCGAGGCGGCCTATCGTCATCACGATATCGACGCGCGCTATATCAATTGCGACGTGAAGCCCGGGAACCTGGCCGATGCCGTGCGAGGCGCGAAGGCCATGGAATGGGTGGGGTTCAACTGCTCGCTGCCGCATAAGGTCGCGGTGATCCCGTATCTGGATGCCCTGTCCGAGTCCGCGCGGATCATCGGCGCGGTGAACTGCGTGACGATCCGCGACGGCCGGTTGACCGGCGACAATACGGACGGCAAGGGCTTCCTGGCCTCGTTGCGGGAGGTGGCCGATCCGCGCGGCGCGAAGGTCATGCTGCTGGGCGCGGGGGGAGCCGCCCGGGCGATCGCGGTGGAACTGGGGCTTGCCGGCACCGGCCATGTCACGATCGTCAATCGCGATCCCGCCAAGGCGGAAACCATCGCGGCGCTGGTGCGGGACCATACGCGCGGCGACGCGCGCGCCATGCCGTGGGAGGGCGAGGCGCGGGTGCCGGAGGATGTCGACATCCTGATCAACGCCACCTCCATCGGGCTGGGCGACAGGGACGCGATCCCGCCGGTCGCGCTCGACAGCCTGAGAAAGGGGCTCATCGTGGCCGATGTGATCCCGAACCCGCCGAAGACGCGTCTTCTGCGCGAAGCGAAGGCGCGTGGCTGCACGCCGCTCGACGGGCTGGGCATGCTGGTCAACCAGGGGGTGATCGGCGTCGAGCTGTGGCTGGAAAAAACGCTCGATGCCGGTGTGATGAAACGCGCGCTCCAGGATATTTTCGGCGCCGGGGACTGATCCGCGCGGTGTGGGGCGGGCGGCCGGGCCGGCGCCGCCTGCCGGGGCAGGGCTGTCATGCGCTCGCGCCTCTTTTCCCGGCGGGCCGTTTGCCTCCATCACTCCATGCCTGTCGGTCAGCGCAAGGATAGCGTCGCTGCTTCAGCATCTGGACAGTCTGCTGCATCATTATGGCTATGGCATCGTGACCCTGGCCGTCTTGCTGGAGAGCATGGGCGTTCCCGTCCCCGCTGAAACCTGCATCATCACGGCGTCGCTCTATTGTCTCAAGACGCATCACCTGGCGATTCAGGGGGTGGCGCTGGCCGCCATCGCCGGGGCCATCATCGGCGACAATTGCGGCTACATGATCGGGCGGCATTTCGGCATGAAGCTGCTTGAAGAGCATGGCGCCCGCATCGGCCTGACGCATGAGCGGTTGATCCTCGGGCGCTATCTGTTCAGCCGCCAGGGGAGCACCATCGTTTTTCTGGGGCGCTTCGTTTCGCTGCTGCGGGTGTTCGTGGCGCTGCTGGCCGGGGCGTGCAACATGCGCTGGCGCCGCTTCATGCTCTTCAATACGCTGGGCGGGACATGCTGGGCGGGTGGCTATGCGCTGGGCACCTATGCTCTCGGGCGCAGGATTTCGCAGGTTTCGGGGCCGGTGGGGGTTGGCATCGGCATCGTGGCGTTCGCCGGTCTGGTCGGTGCGGGCCTTTTCCTGCGCAAGAACGAAAAGCGGTTGACGCGGCAGGCGATGCGGGAAGCGACGGCGCTGGCCGCCTATCCGGGGACGTGATCGGCCCCGGCTGGCTTCCTGCGGCGGCGACGAGCCGAGACGATACATTCCAGCAGGAAGATGCCGCCGATCGCGATGCTGCCGAGGGCCAGTTCGTGGCGCGCATGGGGATCGACGGCCATCGCGACGAGGACGGCGGCCAGGCCCGCGAGCGTGAAGCGCGCGGAACGGCGGCCGTCGGGCACAAGGCAGAGCCGGGCCACGACGACCATCATGTTGCCCGCGATGATGAAGACACCGACGACGCTGATCAGGAAGGAGAAGACAAGCGTCGGTGACAGGATGGCCGAGGCCGCGACGGCGGCGCTGGAGGCGGCCACCCACAGCACGGCCCGATGCGGAATGCCGCTGGCCGCGCCCGTGGCCCGCAGGCTGGCGGGCGCGTTGCCGGCCAGCGCGACATCGCGCAGGATCCGGGACGACGCATAGAGGCCGGAATTCAGCGTGGAGAGAACGGCGGCGAGGATAACGATCGTCATCATCCCGTCCGCGAAGGGAATGTGCAGGGCGCCCAGGACCTGGAGAAAGGGCGAATGGCCGGGGACGACCGTCCGCCAGGGCAGGATGCACAGGATGACGGCGACCGAGGACAGGTAGAAGCCCAGCAGGCGGATGGCGATGGTGCGGGCGATACGGGCGATGTTCTGCTGCGGCCGGTCGGAATCCAGCGCGGCGATGGTGCCGATTTCGGTCCCGGCCATGGAGAACACGACGACGGGCACGGCGCTGAGCATGGCCACGGCGCCGTGCGGGAACAGGCCGCCATCGAGGAACGCGGCGTGGGCGACATGGTGACCCCTGGCCAGGGCGGTGGCGCCGATGCCCAGGAAGACCAGCACGGCGGCGACCTTGGTGAAGGACAGGCCATATTCGATTTCGCCATATCCGCGCACCGAGGCGAGATTGAGAACGGTCATGCTGCCCAGCACCAGCAATTCCAGCAGCCAGTAGGGAAGCGGCACCAGCGGGGCGAGCAGCGAGGCGGCCGCCATGATTTCCGCCGCCAGGGTGGTGACCCAGACCAGCAGGTAGGTCCAGCCCATGACGAAGCCGCAGCGCGGGCCGAGAATGTGGCCGACCTGGCTGACGAACGATCCGCGATGGGGCGTGCGCCCGAGCAGGTCGCACAGGATCAGGTTGACGAAATAGATCAGGATGCCGGCGAAGGCGTAGGATAGCAGCACCGCCGGGCCGGCCATGGCGATGGCGCCCGACGCGCCGATGAAGAAGCCGGCCCCCATGACGCCGCCGAGCGAGATCATGGTGATATGGCGGATGCGCAGCGATGCTGCCGGAGCGGAGTCGAGGCGGCCTGATGCCAATTGATGTCCTTTCCGTTGTCCGGTCGCTGTCCGGTGTGGTGACGGGGGAGCGGTTCAGACGCCGGCTGGCGGTCAGGGTAGGGAGCGTGGCTGCATGGTCGGTATCATTGTAAAATCGATATGACGGGCGGGCAAGCGGATTCTCGTGATCGCGCGTGTGTTTCCAAACAGGCTATCAGAAGTCGAGCGACGTGCGCGCGTAATACATGCCGCCGCTGAATCCATAGGGTCCGAAATAGGAATAGAGCGATTGGTTCTGCAATTTTCCACGGATGCCATAGGGCACGCGCGTCGGATACTTGTTGCCGACATTCCGGCCGCCGAGGGCGATGGTCCAGCGCGGGAGGATGCGGTAGGACACTTCCAGATTTGTCAGCATCGCCGGATTTTCGGATACGCCCGGCAGGGCGGGTGACGGCAGGAACAGGGTCGAGCCGTAGCGCAGTTCCTGCGCGAAGATCGACCACTTTCCGTATTTCCAGGTGATGTCGAGATTTTCCCTGTTCTTGGGGCTGGTATGGAGCAGGATTTCCTCGGCATAGGTATTGAAGCTTTGCAGGCCGAGGTTATGCAGGACCGCCGGCGTCTGGTTGTAGCTGCGGATTTCATTGTCGGAGAAATTGACGCCGACCCGGAAATCGAACGATCCGTAGCGCCCTGTGTTCCACAGGTAATCGAGGCTGAAATCGCCGCCTTAGGTCTGGGTGTTGACCGGATTGGTGCAGTAGGACGCATATGTCACACCGCCCAGTGCGCGCGCGGCCTGGCTGTTGCTGGGAAGCTGGTCCTGCGAATAACCGGCGAAGGGCGCGTTGTAATAGAAATATTGCTGTCCGAGCAGCATCATGTTCCGGTATTCGCGGTTTACCGCCTCATGGCTGACGATGGTCGCGAGTTCGTCGACGGGCCGCGGATGACGGTCGGAACAGGCTGTCATGATGCCGGCATCTCCCGCCGGTCGCTGATCAGGGCGAGCGCGGCGATATCGACCAGATACAGGACCGAGAGGATGGCGATCGTCCTGCCGATTCCCCACGAGGCGGATAGCGAGCCGATCGCGACCGGACCGAACCCGCCGACCAGCCGGCCGGCGTTGAACAGCAGATTCTGGGCGGTCGCGCGTATGCTCGCGGGGTAGGAATCGCTGATCAGGGCGCCGTAGCCGCCGATCATGCCGTTGACGAAAAAGCCCATGATGGCACCCGCGACCAGCAGGCCCGGCGGCGAGGTCATCAGGGAATAGACGACGACCATGATCGCGGCGCCGCCCATCCAGGTCCGGAAGGCGATCTTGCGCCCCACCCTGTCGGCCATATGACCGAAGGCGGCGATGCCCGCCGCCATGCCCAGGACCGTCGCGGCGGTCCAGAGCCCCGTGCGGGTCAGGCTGTAGCCGAAATGGCCCGCCAGATAGTTCGGCAGCCAGATCATGACGCCATAATAACAGAAATTCTGGACGGAACAGAGAATCAGGATGCCCAGCGCGGTTCGGCGCGCGGCGGCGCTGCCCAGCAAGAGGTGGAATGACGGCTTTGGCCGGGCGGGCGCCGGGCGTGGGCCGGGCGCCGGTTCGGCCAGTCCGCGCCGGATGAAAACCGCGACCAGCGCCGGAACCGCGCCGAGCAGGAACATGCCGCGCCAGCCGATCAGCGGCAGCAGCGGCGGGGTGGCGAGCGCCGCGAGAAAGACCCCGGCCTGCCAGCCGATGCCGACATAGGACGAGGCCCGGGCGCGATAGGCCGGCGGCCAGGATTCGGCCACCAGGGCCATGCCGATTCCGAATTCTCCGCCCAGTCCGACCCCGGCGATCACGCGGCAGACCAGCAGTTGGGCATAGGACTGCGCGAAAGCGCACAGGCCCGTAAAGAGGGCGAAGACGAAGATGCTGACGGCGAGGATACGAATGCGCCCCAGCATATCCGACAGCAGGCCGAAACCCAGGCCGCCGGCGACGGTGCCGAGCAGCGTGGCGGTGACCAGCCACGAGCCCTGAACCAGGTTGAGATGCAGGTCCCCGACCAGGGCCGGCATGATGAAGCCGAGCAGCAGGAAATCGAACCCGTCCATCGCATATCCGATGGCCGACCCCGCGACGCTGGCCCAGGGCAGCCGGGGGCGGGCGGGTCGCGATTGCGCAGGCAACGGGGAGAGTATTCCGGAAGTCATGCGAAACGGTCCTGTTCCCTCTCTGCTCCGGGACGCGCCGGCGTGGCGGCGCTTCCCGGACGGGCGGTGATCGATGATGGATGCTGCCTGCAAACGAGGAGGAGTTTCCAGTCCGAAGTCGTAACGTAGTGACGGCTCCGTTGTACTGGAAAGCATAGATTTTAGGGCAATCCGATGCCGAAACGGTATCGGATGCGTCATATCCAGCCGGGAAATCGCTCGCTATCGTGCGTATGCGCGACAGGGAGGCTGTTCGCCGATCAGCGGGACATTCCTGGCGCGATCGCGCGTGGCGACGGGCATCCGTCCTGTTGGACTATGTCGACATGCCCATCATCCTGTCCAAATCGAATTTTGCCAACCGCGCACAGCTCGATGCGTTGCTGCCGCCTGCCGTCCGCCAGGAATGTTGCCGGTACGACGTGGGATCGATCGAACTGATGAAGCAGCTCGTGCTGCGCAACGCCGGCGTCGCGTTCATGACCCAGGTCGGAATCGAGCCGGAATTGCGGGGGGGACGCTGCGTCATATCCCGATCGACCATCACAGGAAGCGGGTCGTCAGCAATCTGGGCCTGTATGCCCATGCCATGGCGCCGCTGGCGGTCGCCGCCGACGCCCTGGCGCGCCACCTGATCGGCGTGATGGGGGCCGGGGGCGAACGCCCGCAGGGCTTCCAAACCGTGAACTGTGCCGCCAATGCGCCTTGATTCGACCTGGCGCGACGCCTTGGCATCCGCGACGAAACAGGGTGCTGTGGGTCAAATGCGCCGCGCCGGTTGGCGGGGCGGCCTGAAGGGGGAGCGCGGCATGTATGGTCGTCTGGCACGACTGCGTCTGCACTGGTACGGCCGGGAGGGGATCGGCCTGCTGGAGCGGCATTGGCAGTGGGCGCTGCTGGCCAGCCTGCTGGTGCCGGGGGCGCCGATCGTCGGGCCGTTTCTTGCCTTTGCCGCGCTGCTGGGGGCGGTGGTCGCGCCGGGTATCGGCGTGCCGGGGCATGTCGGACTGGCGGCCGTGATCGACCTGGCGGCCATGCTGTGGGTGCTGCCGCAGCGGCGGGCGCTGCGGGGCGGCGCGTTCATGGCGTATGTGGGCACGCTGCCGGTGCCGCGCCCGGCGCGCCTGGCGGTCGAGGCCACCATGCTGGCGGTTGCGAACGGTCCGTTGCTTCCGGCGGCCGGGCTGGCCGCCATGCGTGTCGCGCACGCGCAGGGGGCGTATCCGGCGTGCTGCTTTCCGGTGGTGCTGGGGCTGGCGGTGGTGGCCCAGCATGCCGCTATCGGCCGGCGGTGGGCGCTGCTGGGCGGGGTTGGGGTTGGGGACATGCTGCTGGCGGTCGGGCTGGATGCGCCGGCGGGCGGGGCACGCTGGGGGGTGCTGGGAGTGGTGCTCGCCGGTGCCGTGGCCGTGCCGGCCGTCATGGCGCGTCTGGCCGTGGCGGGTGGACGCTGGCGGCCCCGCCGGGAGGGGCGGGTGGTGCCGGCGTTCGACCGTGCCGGGAGCATGGCACCGGCCTTGCGCGTTCAGTGCGGGGTTCTGGCGGCGCGTCCGGTCGTGTCCGCCCTGCGGGTCGGGGCGGCGGTGGCGCTGGCCCTGGGGGTGGCGCGGCTGGTGGTGCTGTTCGATTTCGACAGCCGCGCCGTGCCGGCCATGATCGTGGCCGTGGCGGCGATCGGGCTGCTGCTGGCGGGCCTGTACCGTATCCTGGCCGACGCGCATCGCGCGGCCGCCGGGTATCTGGCCGCGCTGCCGCTGCCGCCGCGCTACTGGCCGCTGCGCGATACCGGCCTGCTGATGCTGGTCAATCTGGTGCCGCTGGCGATCCTGTTTCGGCCGCAGGCGCGGCTGGGGGGCGTGTCGCCGGCGATCGCTGCCGGGCTGGCGGTGGCGGGGCAGGCGTTGCTGGTGCTGCTGCGCTGGCCGGTCCTGCATGGCGGGCGGCATCGGCTGGTCCTCAGCCTGCTGCTGGCCGTGGGGTGGTCGGGTGCCGCCATGGCGGCGGTGTCACGATGACCGGCGGGGGGCGTCTGGCCTGCGCGGGGCTTCGGGCATCCATGCATGGGCGGACGATCTTCGACGGGATCGCGCTGGATCTCGGGACGGGGGTGCATGCCCTGCGGGGCGAGAACGGCATCGGCAAGTCCACGCTGCTGCGCCTGCTGGCCGGCGCGCGGCCGCTGGAGGCCGGGCGGGTCGTGATCGACGGCCGCGACCTGGCGCGATCGCCCGAGGCGGCGCGGCGGCGGCTGGGCTATGTGCCCGATGAAAGCCCCGTCTATCCGTTCATGACCGGGGAGGATCTTCTGCGGTTCGTTGCCGCCGCCAAGCGGGTGGGGATCGGTGCCGGCATTCGCGCCATGCTCGGCGGGTTCGGTCTGGACCGGCATCTGCGTACGCGTTTCGATGCCATGTCGCTGGGCACGCGCAGGAAGATGCTGCTGTGCGCGGCCTGGATCGGCGACCCGCCCGTGCTGGTGCTGGACGAGCCGTCGAACGGGCTGGACCCGGAGGCCCGCGATCGTCTGGCGCATCTGCTGTGCTGCGCCGGAGAGGAGAAAACGATCCTGTTCTCGTCGCATGACGCGGCGTTCGTCGCCGCCTGCGGCGCGGCGGCCATCGAGATGCAGGACCTTCTACGATAAGGGGCCGGTGACGGTCTGGCGAGGTGTCGGCCGGACGGGTGCGCGGTCGCGCATCGTGCAGGCCAGTGCGGCGAGGATGCAGGCCGACCCGCTGGACAGGGCCCAGGCGGTCAGGGCGAACAGCAGGTCGCCCTCGGCACGGATCAGTCCCCACAACGCGGCGCCCAGCAGGCAGAAGCCGGCATTGCGTGCCAGGCGGCGGCGGGCGGGTGGGACGGGGCGCCGCAGAAGCGCGTGGCCGCCCCGCGCGTTGCCAAGGGCCAGCAGCAGGGCCCCCGCCAGTTCGCCCAGGATCGCGACGGCGGCCATGTCAGCGCGCGCGGCCGCCGGGGGCGGGGCGGCGGCTGGCGGCGTAGCCGAAGCCCGCCGCCAGCAGGATGGCGACAATGGCCGCGCCCTGGTCGATGCCGTTCAGCCACGGGGCGCTGAAGCCGGCGACGCCCCCCAGCGCCAGCATGGCCAGCACCGACAGCACGCGCCAGCCGGTCGCGGACGGCAGGGCGGCGGCCAGCACCAGCATCAGGCCCCAGAGGGTGAAGACGGCCTGGACTTCGTGCCCCGCGCGGTCGGGCAGGGTGGCGGGGAGCAGGCGGTTGGCCAGGAAATAGCCCGCGAAGGCGACCGGGATGCCGGCGATCATGCCGGCATTCAGCCGTTCGACCGCTTCGGTGGATTTGCCCTGCCGCCGGCGGCGCAGGGTGCGCAGCCGCAGGCCGCTGGCGATGACGGCCGCCAGCAGCAGGCCGCAGACGAAATAGAGCCACCGCGTGAGCGGCGGCGCGAACCGGGCGACATGCAGCCCGTAGAGCGTGGCGAATGTCGAGATCATCGGCCTGTGTTCGCGATAGTCGGCCAGGATGCGCCCGGTCGTGCCGTCGAAGCGCAGCACGTGGGAGTCGAAGCCGACATGCCTGCCGTTGCCGCCGATGGCGATGAGGGTCGCGGCGGCGTCGCCGGGGTTGTAGACATAGATCTGGCCGATTCCGTCGGGGCCGAAGCGCCGGGCGGCCTCGTGCAGGATCGGCTCCATCGGGGCCAGCGTGCCGGGGGTGCCGGTGGCCGGCCGGGCCGCCATCGCCGGGGAGAGCGCGTCCTGGAATTGGGCGGGCGCGCCGCGATAGGCGGACAGGATGCCCCATGGCAGCAGCAGGCTGGCCAGCGTGACCGCGCCCGAGAACGCGATGACCAGGTGAAAGGGCAGCACCGTCACGCCCAGCAGGTTATGGGCGTCCAGCCAGCTTCTCTGCCCCTTGTGCGGCCGGAAGGTGAAGAAATCGGCGAAGAACCGCCGATGGGCGACGATGCCCGTGACCAGGGCCAGCACCAGCGCCATCGCGGCGACGGCGGCGACCAGCCGGCCGAACGGATAGGGGATCTGGAGTTCGAAGTGGAAGCGGTAGAAGAATTCGCCGCCCAGCGTGTCGCGGATCGTGTCCGGCGCCCCTGACGCCGGGTCCAGCGCGTGCTGGACGAACGGGCCGTCCGGCTGCTGCCAGACCGCCCAGGTGAACGGGGCGCGGGGATTTGCCGCCGTGAGGTACCAGGCGGGCGAGCGGGGCGCATGATCGTGCAGCCAGTCGATGGCCGCGATCGTGGCCCGCACCGGATCGGCGGTGCGCCCTGCCAGTTCGGGCCGCATCCAGACGTTGATTTCGGACCGGAAGACGCTGAGGGTGCCGGACAGCACGATCGCCAGCAGCACCCAGCCGGTGAGGATGCCCGTCCAGTCGTGCAGCCATGTCATCGCGGCGCGGAAACCGGGCCTCACGGTCGCCACCCGCCGAGTAGCGCCAGGGCCGCCAGCACCGCGGCGATGCCCGTGATGGCGATGCAGACATGCAGCGACGCGCGCAGCGCGAACCCCAGCATGACCATGGCCGGCCAGAGCAGCAACCCGGCCAGCAGGCCGGCCGTCACGTTTTCGGCGCGCGACCAGGGCAGGCACCAGGAAAGGGTGATCGCGGCCATGGCCGCGATGCCGTACCCGCCGATGATGGCCGTGGCCGTGCGGACGAGCATGCTCATGCTCATGCCTGTGCGCCCGGCGGCCCGGCGGCGATTACCAGGTGTAGCCAATGGTGGCCTGGGCATTGCGGCGTTCGCCGTAGTAGCAGAATTCCTGTCCATAGGACGCGTAGGCCATGCAGTTGGCGATGAATTTCCTGTCGAAGAGGTTGCGGACGCTGGCCGACAGGGTCCAGCCACGCAGCGAGCGCGACGCATTGGACAGGTCGTAGCGCAGCGATCCGTCGAAGACGGCGTATTGCGGCACCCGGACGCTGCCGTAATCGGCCTCGCCGCCATAGGCACTTGCCGTGTAGCGCATGCCGCCGCCGAACCCGAGGCCTTTCGCCGGGCCGGACGGGATCGTGTAGAAAGCGAACAGCGAGGCATTGCCCCTGCCCGACTGGAGCAGAGGCTTGCCGGTGGAATCGTCATGGACCTTCTGGACGCTGACGGCGGCGTCGATCATCAGGTGCCGGAAGGCTTCGGCGTGGGCTTCGAACTCGAAACCGTCGGAATGCACCAATCCGCTCTGCGTGGAATAGCCGGTGCTGCCCACGGCGACCAGGACATTGGTCTGCTCGATATGGAAGCCGGCGGCGGTCAGCAGGAGCGAGGTGCCCGGAAGCTGATATTTCACGCCACCTTCAAGCTGCTTGCCGACCGATGGGTCCGCCTGGTGGAGCGTCGCGCCGCCATTGGAGGATACCAGGCCGGATTGCGGCTGGAAGGATGTCGAATAGCTGATATAGGGCGCCAGCCCGAAATCGAAATGGTACAGGCCCGATGCGCGCCATGTGATCTGGGTGGGGTGCTGCCGGGTCGTGCCGCCATACTGATTGTCGACCTGGCGCGAGCGATACCAGTCGTTACGGAGACTTCCTGTCAGGATCAGGCGATTCCAGCGGATTTCATCCTGCCCGTAGGCGCCGGCCTGATGGGAATCCGTCCGGTAGTTTACCCACGGGGCCGGGGTGGGGATGACCATGTGGTAGTCGGGGTGGAAGATGTCCAGGTTGGGGGCGCCGCCATATTGTCCGATTTCCGTTGCATCCTGCTGCATGTAATCGAAACCGAACATCATCGTATGACGCAGCGGGCCGGTCCGCACGTGGCCCTTGAACTGGCTGTCGAAGGCCAAATTGTGCGCGTGTTCCCTGGTCGCGATGGCGGAGCGGCTCAGGAGGCCCGCGTTTTCGTCGGCGTAATATCCCATGTCGTACACGCTGCGATATTCGGTCATGATATCGTCGTATCGGCCGCGCGAGGTGAAGCTCCAGTCCTTGTTGAACCGATGATTGAAGATAAAGGTGATCGCACCCTGGCGGCGGTTGAATTTCTCGAACGAGGTGTCGCCATCGTAGAAATTGCGCGGCAGGTAGCCGAACGAGGCGGGCTTGAGCGAGCCGACCAGCGGGACGCCGCCATAGGTGCCGTTCTCGGGGTCGTACTGGTAATTGCCCAGCAGCGTCAGCGTCGTCGGCCCGTCGCCGCCGAAGGTGAAGGACGGGCTGATGGAAAAGCGCCGGCTGCCTGTCCTGCTGAGCTGGGTGTGCTGGCCGTTGACGGTGCCGTAGATCCGGTAGCGAACGAGGCCGTCATCGGTCGCGAAGCCGCCGACATCGGCATCCACGCGATAAAGGTCGAAACTGCCGCCGGTTGCGGCGATGCCGCCATAGGAGCGCAGGTTGGTCGGCAGCTTGCTGGACAGCGCGACCAGGCCGCCCGGGCTGGACTGGCCGTACAGCGCCGATGCCGGGCCCTTGAGGATTTCCAGCCGGTCGAGGCGCGCGGTGTCGGTCTGCGCGACGGCATAGCCCGTCGGGCTGCCTTGCAATTTAAGGCCGTCGAGGAAGGTCGGTACCTGGAAGCCGCGCAGCAGGAACAGGTCGTAGCGCGTGCCGACCCCGCCGCGCAGGTCTGGTGTGACGCCCGCCGCGTAGCGGACGGCCTGGTTCAGGTTCAGCACGCCGCGCACGTCCATTTCCGCACGGGTGACGACGGTGACGGATTGCGCCGTGTCGATCAGCGGCGTGTCGCTCTTGGTGGCCGACGAGGCGACCGTCGCGGCACGGCGGGCGCGGACGACGATATGTTCGGCTTTCGTGGTGGCGGGATGATCGGCGGGCGTTTTTTCCCGCGCTGCCGGGGCCTTGCCGCTCCGGATCTGTTCGGCGGGCCTGGGCTGCGTGGCCCCCGCCGCCAGGACGGGTGTCGTGGCCAGCAGCAATCCGACGGCCATCGAAAAGGGTCTGGAAGAAAATATTACGGCTGTCACACGCGCTCTCCATTCGGGCGGCGCACTATCATGCGTATGCGAATTAATCGCAAATAAATTTTGCAATTGCCCCGGTCATCAGGCGGGGCGACCGCCAATGGAATTGCGGCGGGGTGGTCAGACGGTGAACTGTTCCGCCAGGATGCGCTCGGACAGGCTCTGGTCCGCATCGAACAGAAGGGTGGCGTGGAGCGTGCGGTCTTCCGCGATTTCGACCCGGACCACGTCGCGCACTTCCGTGAAATCGGCGACGGCGGCGACGGGGCGTTTCTCGCTTTCCAGGATCGTCAGCGTCACCCGCGCGGTGGAGGGCAGCAGCGCGCCGCGCCAGCGGCGGGGACGGAAGGCGCTGATCGGGGTCAGGGGCAGGAGATTGGCCGAGAGCGGGACGATCGGTCCGTGGGCCGACAGGTTGTAGGCCGTCGATCCGGCGGGGGTGGAGAGCAGCACGCCGTCGCAGATCAGCTCCGGCATCCGCACCCGGTCGTCGACCGCGATTTCGATCTTGGCGGCCTGGCGTGTCTGCCGGAACAGGAACACGTCGTTCAGGGCCAGGGCGGTGGTTTCCACGCCGGCCCTGTCGACCGAACACATGCGCAGAGGGTGCAGCGTCGCGGCCTGGGTGCGGGCCAGATGGGCCGGCAGGTCGTCGGGCAGCGCGGGATTCATCAGGAAGCCGACCGAACCGCAATTGATCCCGTACACCGGCGTCGGTTCGCCCAGCATGCTGTGCAGGGTTTCCAGCATGAAACCGTCGCCGCCCAGGCAGATGACGGCATCGGCGTCGGGCGGGGCGAACTGGCCATAGCGGGCGACCAGGTCGTCCCGCGTGCGGCAGGCCTGCTCGTTGGGGGCCGAGACGAAGCACAGGCGGCGCGGGGCGCCGGCATGGGGCCAGACGGGGGGATGGACGTCGGTCATCGTGCGGTCATGGCCCGGGGCGTTGTCGTCAGGATCGGTGTCGTTATGGGGTCAGGCGGCGATGGGCCAGCACCGGCATGCCGGTGCGGACCCGTTCGACCTGCTCCAGGTTCAGGGTCGCCGTTGCCCAGCCGATGCCGTTCGCGGCCTGGGCGACGACGGTGCCCCACGGGTCGATGACCATGGAATGGCCATAGGTCCGCCGGGGGTGGCCGCCCGCGTCGACATGGGTGCCGGTGGTGCCGCAGGCCACGACCCAGCACTGGGTCTCGATCGCGCGGGCGCGCAGCAGGGTGGCCCAGTGGGCCTCGCCCGTTTCGGCGGTGAAGGCCGCCGGCAGCACGATCACGTTCGCCCCCCGCCGGCGCAGGGCCAGGAACAGCTCGCCGAAGCGAAGGTCGTAGCAGATGGCCAGCCCGGCGGTGAACGGCCCGACCGGCAGGGTCACGATCTCGCTGCCGGGGGCATAGGTATCGCTCTCGCGGTAGCCTTCGCCGCCGGGGGTGGTGATGTCGAAGAGATGGATCTTGCTGTAGCGCGCGCGCTCCACCCCGTCGGGGCCGAAGACCAGGCTGGTGTTCAGCAGCCTGTCGCCATGGCGCTGGCCGATCGAGCCGCCATGCAGCGTGATGCCGTGGGCGCGCGCGGTCTCGGACAGGAAACGATAGAGCGGGCCGGCGCCGGCCGTGGCGCCGGGGGTAGGCAGTTCCTCGGCGTTGGCGAACTTGGTCTCGGCCGTGCCGCCCAGGCAGCTCCAGATTTCGGGCAGCACCACGAGGTCGGGCCGGTCGGCGGCGACGGCGGCGGCGACCAGGTCGCGTGCCTGGGCGATATTGTCCGGCAGGGACGAGCCGGGGGCCATCTGGACGACAGTGGTGCGCACCTGACACTCCGCGCGAAAGGGAACGCGGCCGGAGCGGCCGGTCCATGATCCGATCCGAAACGGGGATCGTCAGCCGCCATGTATAAGGGGCGTGCCGACCCGCCCGCAACTGCCGGCCGCCTCGCGGGCCGGTTTTCCTTGCGGGCCGCCTCGACGCGGGCGGGATCCGGTCTATGCTTGGCAGGCGTTATCCGGAGTGCCCATGGCCCGCTCATCGTCCCGTTTCGTCATCTATGCGGCCCTGGGAGGCAATCTGCTGGTCGCCGTCGTCAAGTTCGTCGCCGCCTTCCTGACCGGCAGCGCCGCGATGCTGAGCGAGGCGATTCATTCGCTGATCGACACCGGCAACCAGATGCTGCTGCTGGTGGGGCTGCGCCGCGCCGCGCGGCCGGCCACCGCCCTGCATCCGTTCGGCTACGGGCTGGAGCTGTATTTCTGGACCTTCGTCGTGGCGCTGCTGATCTTCGGCCTCGGGGCCGGCGTCTCGGTGATCGAGGGGGTCAGCCGGATCCGCCATCCCCAGCCGGTGGACCATGTCGTCGTGAATTATGTGGTGCTGGCGCTGGCCATCCTGTTCGAGGGCTCGGTGTGGCTGACGGCGCTGCGGGAGTTCCGTCGCCACGGCAAGGGCCGGCGCGGCTGGATCGAGGCGGTGCGCCACAGCAAGGACCCGACCGTCTTCACCGTCTTGTTCGAGGATACGGCGGCGCTGTGCGGGCTGATGGTCGCGCTGCTGGGCAATATCCTGTCGGAAACGCTGGACCTGCCGTTGCTCGACGGCGTGGCTTCGATCCTGATCGGCGTGATCCTGACCGTGACCGCCGGCTTCCTGGCGCGGGAAACCCAGTCGCTGCTGACCGGCGAGGGCATGGCGGCGGAATCCCTGGCCAGGGTCCGGACCCTGGCCCTGCGCGAACCCGGCGTGCTGGGACTGAACGAAATGCGCTCGATCCATTTCGGCCCGTCGGACGTGCTGGTGGCCCTGAGCCTGGATTTCGACGACGGGTTGAGCGCCGGGGACGTGGAACGGACGGTCTCGCACATCGAGGAACAGATCCGTGCGGCGGTGCCCGAGGTGACGCATGTGTTCATCGAGGCGCAAGATGCGTCGGCGCGGATGGCGCGGGGGAAGCGGTAAAGGCTGTTCTTTTTTTGAAAAAAAAGGACCAAAAAACTTTGATTCGTTTGGGAGATTTTTCTGGGGACACGCGAAGTCCCTGAACGGATAAAAGTCTTTTTTCTTCTTTTTCTTCAGAAAAAGAAAAGGCTCACTCCTCACTCACGAACGACGCCGCCGGATATCCCTGCGCGAACAGCAGCGCGCGCAGGCTGGCATGGTCCACCCGGTTGCCGATCGCCGCGCGGACGATCGGCTTGGCGTGGAAGGCGATGCCCAGTCCGGCATCCTTCAGCATGGCCAGGTCGTTCGCGCCGTCGCCGACCGCCATGGTGGCGGCGGGTTTCAGGCGCCCGTCCCCGGCCAGGCGGCGCAGATGGGCCAGCTTGGCGTCGGGGCCCAGGATCGGCTCCTCGACCGAGCCGGTCAGGATGCCTTTCCGGATCTCCAGCACGTTCGCGTGGTGTTCGGCAAAGCCGCACAGGGCGGCGACGCGGCCGGTGAAGAAGGTGAAGCCGCCGGACACCAGCGCGGTGCGGGCGTTGCGCGCGCGCATGGTGGCCACCAGGTCGCGCGCCCCCTCGGTCAGGCGGACGTCCTTCCACGCGGTTTCCAGCAGGGTGGCGGGCAGGCCGGCCAGCAGGGAGACGCGTTCGCGCAGGGCGGCGGCGAAATCGATCTCGCCGTTCATCGAGCGGCGGGTGATCTCGGCGATCCGTTCGCCGATGCCGGCATGGGCGGCCAGGTCGTCCAGCGTTTCGTTGGCGACGATGGTGCTGTCCATGTCCGCGACCAGAAGCCCTTTGCGTCGTCCGCGCGAACGCGTCAGAAGGACGTCGATCTGGCGCGGGCCGAAGACGGCGCGCATCGTGTCCAGCGTCGGCATGCCCGCGTGGGGGGCCGGGCTGGGAATGTCCACCGCCTCGCCGGGCGAGAGGATGACGGGGACGCCGCCCTTCACCATGTCCCGCGCGGCGCGGGCATCGGCGTCGGTCAGGGTCGTGGCGTCGCGGCGGGCGACGAGCGTGATGGTATGGGACAGCGACATGACGAACAGGCGTGTGACAGGGAAGGCGGCATGACGCAAGCGGTGGATCCGTCCCGGCGGCCGGTGGTGGTGATCGCCGGGCCGACCTGCTCGGGCAAGTCCGCGCTGGCGCTGGCGGTGGCGCGCGCGGTCGGTGGCGTGATCGTCAATGCGGATTCGATGCAGGTCTATCGCGAATTGCGGATCCTGACCGCCCGCCCGGGCCCGGATGACGAAGACGCGGTGCCGCACCGTCTGTATGGTGTGCTGCCCGCCGCGCAGGCCGGCAGCGTCGCCTGGTGGCGGGGCCGGGCGATCGGCGAAATCGAGGTTGCCTGGGCGGGTGGAAAGGTGCCGGTGCTGTGTGGCGGCACCGGCATGTATCTGCGCGCGTTGACCGACGGGCTGACCGATATCCCCGACCCCGGTGCCGATGCCCGGGCGGAGGCGCGCCGACTGGTCGAGGAGGAAGGGTCGCCGGCCCTGCATGCCCGGCTGGCGGCGGTCGACCCCGAAAGCGCGGCGACCCTGCGCCCTTCCGATGGCCAGCGCGTGGCCCGCGCGTGGGAGGTCTGGTCGGGCACCGGGCACGGCATGGCCCATTGGCGGCGGGAGGCGACGCTGCCGCCCCTGGCCTGCCACCGGGTGGCGGTGCGGCTGGAACCGCCGCGCGATATGCTGCGCGCGGCCATCGCGCGGCGGTTCGCGGCGATGCTGGAGGCGGGCGCGCTGGAGGAAGTGCGCGCGCTGCTGGCGCGGGACCTGTCGCCGGCCCTGCCGGCGATGCGAGCGCATGGCGTGCCCGAACTGGCCGCGCATCTGCGCGGGGAACTGGCGCTGGACGAGGCGGCGCGCCGCGCTGTGCTGGCGACCGGCCGCTATACGCGGCGGCAGACGACCTGGTTCGCCCATCACGACCTGGCCGAAGCGGTCGATACACGGGTGAGCGACGCCCGCTTCGGCACCGATACGCAACAAATGGAAAGAAATTACGCCGATCTCATTTCTTTTATTCTAAAGCGGATTGACGCCGGCCGGCAGTTTCCCTAAACCCACCCGACATTCCGTCCGGAGGGGCCTGTGGTCCCGCATCAAACACGCCGGATGGAGGAGCAGGGACATGAACGCGACACCCAACCTGAACGACCTGAAGCCGAACACCCATGCCCATGGAGCGGACATTGTCCTTTCCGGCGCCGAGGTTCTGCTTCGCGTTCTCGTCGAGCAGGGGGTCGAGGTTATCTTCGGCTATCCGGGTGGCGCGGTGCTGCCGATCTATGACGCGCTGTTCCGGCAGAACGCGGTGCGTCATATTCTGGTCCGGCACGAGCAGGCGGCGGTGCATGCGGCCGAGGCCTATGCGCGTTCGACCGGCAAGGTCGGGGTGGTGCTGGTCACCAGCGGCCCCGGCGCGACCAATGCCGTGACCGGCCTGGTGGATGCGCTGATGGATTCCATCCCGGTGGTGTGCTTCACGGGGCAGGTCGGCGTGCCGCTGATCGGCACCGATGCGTTCCAGGAGGCCGACACCACGGGCATCACCCGTCAGGCCACCAAGCATAATTACCTGGTGAAGAACCCGGCCGACCTGGCGCGCGTGGCGCACGAGGCCTTTCACATCGCCCGCAGCGGCCGCCCCGGCCCGGTGGTGGTGGATCTGCCGAAGAACATTACGGTGGGGCCGGCGCCCTATGCCCCGGCATCGCGCGCGCCGCATCCGTCCTACCGTCCGCGCATCGAGCCGGAGCGCGAGGCGGTGGTGCGCGCCGTCGCGGCGATGAAGCGCGCGCGCCGTCCGCTGTTCTATACCGGCGGCGGCGTCATCAATGCCGGCCCGCAGGCCAGCGAGGCGCTGGGCCGGCTGGTGCGCAGGACCGGGTTCCCCTGCACCTCGACCCTGATGGGGCTGGGCGCCTATCCGACCACCGACGGGCAGTTCCTGGGCATGCTGGGCATGCACGGGACCTACGAGGCCAATCTGGCCACCCATGGCTGCGACGTGCTGGTCGCGCTGGGTGCGCGGTTCGACGACCGGGTGACCGGGCGGCTGGACGCGTTCTCGCCGGACTCGTTCAAGATCCATGCCGATATCGAACCCTCGCAGATCAACAAGATCGTGCAGGTCGACGTGCCGATCGTCGGCGATGCCGGCCGGGTGATCGAGATGATGCTGGAGGAATGGGAGCGTCAGGACGGCGCGCCCGATCCGGCCGCGCTGGCCCAGTGGTGGCGGCAGATCGAGGCATGGCGCGGCATTCGCAGCCTGCATTTCGACCAGGACATGGCGCCCTCGGCGATCATCCGGCCGCAGCACGCCGTGCGCCGGCTGTATGAACTGGCGATGGAGACCGGGCGCGACACGTTCGTCTCGACCGAGGTCGGGCAGCATCAGATGTGGGCGGCGCAGCATTTCCAGTTCGACCGGCCGAACCGCTGGCTGACCTCCGGCGGGCTGGGCACCATGGGTTATGGCCTGCCGGCGGCGGTGGGGGCGCAGATCGCGCATCCCGACGCGCTGGTGATCGACATCGCGGGCGAGGCCTCGACCCTGATGAACATCCAGGAACTGGGCACCATCGCGCAGTATCGCCTGCCGGTGAAGATCTTCATCCTGAACAACCAGTATATGGGCATGGTCCGCCAGTGGCAGGAATTGCTGCATGGCTCGCGCTATTCCGAAAGCTACAGCGCGGCGCTGCCGGATTTCGTCCGCCTGGCCGAGAGTTTCCACGCCAAAGGGATGCGCGCGACCTGCGTGGGCGAGCTGGACGACGTGATCCGCGCCATGCTGGCCGAGCCCGGTGCGGTGGTGGCCGATATCTGCGTGGCGCAGGACGAGAACTGCTACCCCATGATCCCGTCCGGCGCGGCCCATAACCAGATGCTTCTGGGCCCGGAGCAGGAAGGCGAGGTCAAGGTCAGCGCCGAGGGCCGCATGCTGGTCTGATCCGACGCGTCTTCGCCCCCGGCCTGCGCGGCCGCTTCCTTTTATATATGCCGGCACCGGGGTTCGCCCCGGGCCGGGTTCTGTTCAGGAATTCCCATCATGACCATGCAGGACGAGACGATTGTCTCCGCGGTCATCTCCATTCTGGTGGAAAACGAAAGCGGTGTGCTGGCCCGTGTGATCGGGCTGTTTTCCGGGCGCGGCTACAATATCGAAAGCCTGACCGTGGCCCCGGTCGAGCAGTCACGCCATCAGTCGCGCATCAATATCGTGACCTCGGGCACGCCGCAGGTGATCGAGCAGATCAAGGCCCAGGTCGGGCGGCTGGTGCCGGTCTATCGCGTGGCCGACCTGACGCAGGTGGGCCCGCATGTCGCGCGTGAAATGGCGCTGGTGAAGGTCGTCTCGACCGGCGAGGCCCGGACCGAGGCCCTGCGCATCGCCGAGGCCTTTCGCGCGCGCGCGGTGGATACCACCGCCACATCCTTCGTCTTCGAGCTGACCGGTGCGACCGACAAGCTCGATTCGTTCATCGACCTGATGCGTCCGCTCGGCCTGGCCGAGGTGTCCCGTACGGGCGTGGCCGCGATCATCCGGGGGCCCCGGACGATCTGACCGCGGGTCATGCAGTCTTTCGTTTCAACAGGAGGTCTTATCATGCGCGTGTATTACGATCGCGACGCCGACGTGAACCTGATCAAGTCCAAGAAGGTCGCGATCATCGGCTATGGCAGCCAGGGCCACGCCCATGCCAACAACTTGAAGGACAGCGGCGTCACCGAGATGGTGATCGGCCTGCGTCCGGGCTCGACCGCCGTGGCCAAGGCCGAGGCCGCCGGCTTCAAGGTCATGGACCCCTCCGCCGCCGCCGCCTGGGCCGATGTGGTGATGGTGCTGACGCCGGACGAGGGCCAGGGTGCGCTGTACAAGGAGCATCTGGAAGCCAACCTGAAGCAGGGCGCGGCGCTGGCCTTCGCGCATGGGCTGTCGATCCATTTCCGCATCATCGAGGCCCGTCCGGACCTGGACGTGTTCCTGATCGCGCCCAAGGGCCCCGGCCACACGGTGCGGTCGGAATATCAGCGTGGCGGCGGCGTGCCCTCGCTGGTCGCGGTGGCGCAGAATGCGTCGGGCAATGCGCTGGAAATCGCGCTGTCCTATGCCTCGGCCAACGGCGGCGGCCGGGCCGGCATCATCGAGACGACCTTCAAGGAAGAGGTCGAGACCGACCTGTTCGGCGAGCAGGCGGTGCTGTGCGGCGGCCTGGTCGAACTGATCCGTGCGGGCTTCGAGACGCTGGTCGAGGCCGGCTATGCCCCCGAGATGGCGTATTTCGAGTGCCTGCACGAAACCAAGCTGATCGTCGACCTGATCTATGAAGGCGGCATCGCGAACATGAACTACTCGATCTCGAACACGGCGGAATACGGCGAATACGTCACCGGACCGCGCATCGTGACGCCCGAGACCAAGGCCGAGATGAAGCGCGTCCTGACCGACATCCAGGACGGCACGTTCGTGCGCAACTTCATCCTGGAAAACCAGTCGGGCAATGTCGGCTTCAAGGCCATCCGCGCCCGCAACAATGCCCACCAGATCGAGCAGGTCGGCGAGAAGCTGCGCGCGATGATGCCGTGGATCGGCAAGAACGCGCTGGTCGACAAGACCCGCAACTGATCACGATACGGGCCGGGCGGGCGGTTGTGCCCGCCCGGCGCTTTTTCCGGACCCTGCCTGCTGGTCCCACGGGATGACGGTCAGGTCCGGCCAATGGCCGCGCCATCGCGCCGTCTTCTTTTCGTAGAGTTCGCGGGTGATCTGTCTCTTGTTGGCACGGACGACAGGTGCCAGCAGATCGGACAGCCCAAAGGGCGCGCAAAGCGCGAATGCCCCGTTGCCGGGACGCACGCCCACCGCTGTCGCCGTCGTCGGGAATGTCGTGATGGCCTGTTCCACCGACCGATAGGGCATGATGGGGTACCCGAACTTTTCTTCGTACCACACATGTACCCGGGCCTGGTTCTTGACATCCACCCGGACGGGCAGTCCGGCGAACAGGCGTTCGATGCGCGCCGCGTGCGCGGCTTCGGCGTCTTCGCCGAGATTTTCATCGAAATAGACGATGTCGATGTCGTCGATGCCGTGGTCGGGTGGCAGGCCGAACGCATGGTTCCAGACCGTTTGTGCGATGGCTCCCGCGACCAGCCATGCGTGGGGCAGCGCTATCTGCGTCCAGTGCTCGAGAACTGGGTTCAGAAGCGGGCTTTGCGAAATGAGGGCGCGTAATCCATTCTGCTGAAAAGTCATCGCGTGTGCCCTCGTGTGGGTATTTTTGTTTCATTTTCAAAATTTCAGGGCTCGCGCTTCGTCAGGTGATTTTGCCTGAACCGGGCCGGGCGTTTGCCGACGATCCGGGCGAAGGCTTTCGCGAAGGCGCTGAGCGAGGAATAGCCGACGTCGGCCGCTTCCAGCCATTCGCCGCAGAGCAGGGCAAGGACGCGCAGGAAGCTGTCGGCGAGGGGATCGGTCTCGCTGGCGCCACGTTCCCAGCGCGTCGCGTGCAGGACCATTTCGCGCATCAGCGGGCTCGCGACCAGAATTCGTTACATGGGTCGACGGGTCGGTGACGGCCTCGGGCGAGAAATACAGCGAGGCGCCGACATGATCGCTGACGAGCGAGCGGTGGCGGGTCCCGGCCGGTATCCAGGCGGCGCGCCCCCGCGGCAGAACATGGCGCCCCTGTCCGGTTTCGATCTGTGCCGGGCCGGCGGCCGCGTAGATCAACTGATGATAGGGGTGGGGGTGCCAGTCATAGAGAACGTTGCGGCTGGCGTAGCGGAAGGCGAAGCCGATCCCGATCCCGATCCCGATCGGTCGGTCGAGGCCATGTGCGCGGAGAACGGCCTGGGTGTGTTCCTCGTCAAGACGATGCATGGCCGGTTTCCGTCCATCTATGGCCGACAAGCGTTAGCCGGTCTGGTCCATCTCTGGCTATCTCCTCGTTCGATCCATGAGGATGAGATGACCTATACCCCGCACAATCAGCGCATTGTCGACCAGTTTATCCGCTGGGCCCAGCCGTTTGCCGATCTGCCCGCCCATCCCGAGGCCGACGCCATGGCGCGTACCCTTGCCGCCTGTGCCCTGGATCCGGACGTTTCGGTTCTCGATGTCGCTTGCGGCTCCGGTATTCTGGCCTGCGCGATGGCGGAGCGGGTGCGTCGGGTGACCGGTATCGACCTGACGCCGGCGATTATCGCCCAGGCGCGGAAGCGCCAATATGCGCAGGGGGCGGCGAACATGGCGTGGCAGGTGGGCGACGCGACGGTATTGCCATGTTCCGATGCCGTTTTCGATCGGGTGACGACACGCTATAGTTTCGATCACATGCCGGATCCCGCCAGGGTGCTGGCCGAGATGAAGCGTGTGTGCCGCCCGAACGGTCGGATCGTCGTCATCGACGCGACGCCTTCGCCCGCGACGCGGGATGCCTATGATGCGATGGAACGGTTGCGGGACCCGTCGCACACCAGCGCCCTGACGCTGGATGAATTGTGCCGGATCGGACGCGAAGCCGGACTGGAGGAGGCGATGATTGACGGATATCGACTTGAAGCGCAACTCGACACGCTTGCCGATTCGCAGGATATGCCGGCGCTGACGGCGCTGTTCGAGGCCGATATCGCGTCGGGGCAGGATCGTCTCGGCGTCGGCGCGGGGCATGGCCCGACCGGCATCCGCTTTCATTTCCCGGTGTCGATCATCGCATGGCATTGCACGACGGCGCAGGGCCGATGACGGACATCGCGACCCGATGGGCGACCGTGGCCGATCTTCCGGCCTTGGAAACATTGATCGCGCGGGCGATCGAGACCTTGCAGGCCGGATTCCTCACGCCGGAACAGATCGTAGCTAGTCGGGCGATCATGGGGCTGGATACCCAGCTCGTCGCGGACGGCACCTATCTGGTGGCCGAGCGGGACGGCGCGATCGTGGGCTGCGGCGGCTGGAGCCGGCGCGCGACGCTCTATGGCGGCGACCATAGTACCGATCTGCGCGACCCCCAGCTTCTCGACCCCGCCCGCGATGCCGCGAAGATCCGGGCCATGTACACCCATCCGCGTTGCGCGCGGCAGGGGATCGGCCGGGTGATCCTTGCGGGCTGCGAACAGGCGGCGCGTGCCGGGGGATATTCCACGGTGGAACTGATGGCGACGCTGAGCGGCCAGCCGCTTTACGTCGCCAGCGGATATGCGCCCGTCGAGACGGTCGAAGCGAACGTGGACGGTACCGCGGTGCCGTTGGTGCGGATGCGCAAATCCCTGTTCTCCTGATTGCACGGGGCGGCAGCCCCGGGGCCCCTCGCATGAAGAGCCGCGCTCAGCCCAGGCAGGCTGTCAGGGCCCGATCGATGCTTTCGCCGATCCGGTCGATATCCTCCGCCGTCGCGACCAGGGCCGGGCTGAGGCAGAGCGTGTTGTTGAAGGACGGCAGGCTGCGGTTGGTCATGCCGATCAGGACGCCTGCCTTGCGGCATTCGGCGACGACGCGCTGCACGATCGTCTCGTCCAGCGGGGCTCGGGTGGTGCGGTCGGCGACCAGTTCGATGCCCCAGAACAGGCCCTTGCCCCGGACCTCGCCGATGGATGCATGGCGGCCCATCAGGCCGAGCAGGTTGGCGTGCAGGCGCGCGCCCATCAGGAGCGTGTTGTTCAACAGCCCTTCATCCTCGATGATGCGCATGTTCTCCAGCGCCGCGGCGGGGCCGGCCAGGCATCCGCCGAAAGTCGAGATGTCGCGGAAATAATCCATGTCGTCGGGCGCCGCGCGTTTGAACTGGTCGAAGATCGCCTCGGTCGTGACGGTGCAGGCGATGGCGGCGTAGCCCGAGGCGACGCCTTTGGCCATCGTCACGAAATCGGGGCGGATGCCGTAATTCTGGTAGCCGAACCAGGTGCCGGTCCGGCCCAGGCCACAGACGACCTCGTCGATATGCAGCAGGATCTCGTAGCGCCGGCAGAGATCCTGGATGCGCTCCCAATAGCCGGGCGGCGGCGTGATGACGCCGCCGCCGGCGGTGATCGGTTCCAGGCACAGGGCGCCGATCGTATCCGGGCCCTCGCGCAGGATGATGGCTTCGATCGCATCGGCGCAGGCCTGGCCGTAATCGGCGGCATCGTGAAACTGCGCGCGATATTCGAGGCAATGCGGAATTTCGACGAAGCCGGGGACGAACGGGCCGTAATCGGCGCAACGCTGCGGCTGGCCGCATGCCGACAGGGCGCCGAGCGACGTGCCGTGATAATCGCGTTCGCGGTACAGGATCTTCCATTTGCGGCCGCCGTGATGCTGGGCGGCGATCTGCCGCACCATCTTGAAGACCTTCTCGTTCGCCTCCGATCCCGAGTTGCCGTAATAGACACGGCTCATGCCGGGCATCTTCTCCAGCAATCTGGTGGCGAAGACCGATCCGGGCACCGAGCCGGCGCTGCCCGCGTAGTAATTGAGCGCAAGAAGCTGGGCATGCACGGCGTCGGCGATGCTGCGCCGGCCGTAGCCGACATTGACCGTCCACACCCCGCCCGAGGTGGCATCGAGCAATTCGCGGCCGTGGATGTCCCACAGGCGCAGCCCTCGTCCCTCGACGAAGACGGGCGGTTCCGCGGTTTCGAACGCCTTGTGCTGGGTCAGATGATGCCAGACATGGGCGCGGTCCATCTCCACGATGTGGGCGGGGTCGTTCAATGTTGCGGGAAAGGACATGATCGGGTCTTTTCGGGTGCTGCGGGCGTCCGGGAGTCTCGGGTGCGAGATATCAGGCGTTCCGGCGACACGCTTGTAGAGCCAGTTTCGCCAATATATGTGGCCAGTTGGCGCGGCTGCCACGGTACCCGGCCATCCGGCGTATTTCCTGCCGGCCCTTCAATCCGATCGTCTTCAGGAAACCGATCATGACCGATTACGTCATTTCGCCTCCGCCGCAGCCCAGCCTGTCCGTCATCGGGACCGATGCCCGTTTCCCGGTGCGCCGGATCTGGTGCGTCGGGCAGAACTATGCCGACCATGCGCGCGAGATGGGGGGCGATCCGGATCGCGCGCCGCCTTTCTTCTTCGCCAAGCCGGGCGACGCCGTCGTCCCTGGCGGCGGCGTGCTGCCCTTTCCGGTCAGGACCGCCAATCTGCATTACGAGGTCGAACTGGTGGTGGCGATCGGCACCGGCGGCCGGGATATCCCGGCGGATCAGGCGTTGTCGCATATCTATGGCTATGCGCTGGGTCTGGACATGACGCGCCGCGACTTGCAGGCCGAGGCCAAGAAGACGGGTCGGCCGTGGGCGCTGGCCAAGGGGTTCGACCAGTCCTGCCCGATCGGGCCGGTAGCGCCCGTGGCCGCGATCGGCCATCCGGATCATGGCCCCATCACACTTTCGGTGAATGGCGTGGTCCGGCAACAGGGCGATGTGTCGGACATGATCTGGCCGGTCGCGGATATCGTCTCGCAGCTCAGTGCCTTCGTCGCCCTGGCACCGGGGGACCTGGTCATGACCGGCACGCCGGCGGGCGTCGGCGCGGTGCGGCCGGGGGACGTGCTGCATGCGGCCTGTGTGGGGGTCGGCACGCTGGACGTGGCCTACGGCGCCGTCTGATCGCTCGCGATGCCGCCCTGTTGCAGCAGGTCGCCGATGAACAGCGCGATCTTCTGCGAATGGGCGGTGCTGACGGGGTGGATGGCATAGAAGGTGACGGGGTCGGGCTCCCACGGTTCCATCACCGGCACCAGCCGTCCGGCGCCTATGGAGTCCTCGACTTCCCAGAGCGATTTCTGGGTCAGGCCCAGCCCGGCCAGTGCCCACTGCACCGGCAGTTCCGAATTGCTGGAGGCCAGGAGCCCGTCGATCCGCCATGATCGGGCGGTCTCGCCGCGGCCGAAGCGCCATGTGGCCCGGCATTCGCCCGTCATGTTGGCGACCAGGCAGTCATGGCGGACCAGGTCGGCGGGACAGTCCGGCGTGCCCCGGCGCGCCAGATAGTCCGGGCTGGCCACCAGTACGCGGCGGCTTTCCATCAGGCGGCGGCCGGTCAGGGTGGTATCGACCACCGGCGCGCCGCGAATGGCGATGTCGAACCCCTCGCCGACGATGTCGGCCATGCGGTCCTCCAATGTCAGATGCACGCGGATACCCGGATGGCGGCGGACGAAATCCGCGACGAACGGTGCCAGTCGCAGGCGCCCGAATGGCGTGGGCGCGGTCACGCGCAGCTTGCCGCCCGGGGCGCCGGTCGTCTCGCGAACCTTTGCCTCCAGCGTCTCGGTCGCCGCCAGGATCGCGGTCGCCTCGTCCAGATAGACGCGGCCGGCCTCGGTCAGGGTCTGGCGCCGGGTGGTGCGCACCAGCAGGCGCGTGCCCAGGCGGCGTTCCAGCCGCGCCAGCCGGTCGCCGACCACCGACGGGGCAAGGCCCAGATGCCGCGCCGCCGCCGACAGGCCGCCCTGCCGGGCGATTTCGACCATGACCCGCATCTCGTCAATATCGCGCATTATCCGCTCTTTCCGGAAACTGTTTTCCGGTTTTGACGGTTATCATTCTCCGCCCCGTGCGCCCATAGTCCCGCTGATCGATCCGTTACAGGAGGCACCTCATGCATTATCGCCAGCTCGGCCGTTCCGGCCTGCGGATTTCCGCCTTCACGCTCGGCACCATGACGTTCGGCGGCAAGGGGGCATTCGCCAAGACCGGCAATACCGATCTCGCGGGCGCGCAGCGGCAGATCGACATGTGCATCGCGGCCGGGATCAATATCTTCGACACCGCCGACATCTATTCCTCCGGCGTGTCGGAGGAAATCCTGGGCGCGGCGTTGAAGGGCCGGTCGTCGGACATCCTGGTCAGCACCAAGACGCGCTTTCGCATGGGCGAGGGGGCGAACGATGCCGGCCTGTCGCGCTTCCATATCGTCGCGGCGGCCGAGGCCAGCCTGCGCCGCCTGGGCCGGGACCATATCGACCTGTATTACCTGCATGAATGGGACGGCCAGACCCCGTTGGACGAGACGCTGGAGGCGCTGGACACGCTGACCCGCTCGGGCAAGATCCGCTATGCCGGCGTGTCCAATTTCTCGGCCTGGCACCTGATGAAGGCGCTGGGCACGGCCGAGCGTCACCGGCTGATCGCGCCGGTGGCGCAGCAGATCTATTATTCGTTGCAGGCGCGCGAGGCCGAATACGAATTGCTGCCGGTGGCGCTGGACCAGGGCATCGGCGTGCAGGTATGGAGCCCGCTGGCCGGGGGCCTGCTGTCCGGCAAGCATCGGCGCGGCAAGCCCGAACCCGAGGGCACGCGCCAGTTGGCCCAGTGGGGTGAGCCTCCGGTCTATGATGTCGAAAAACTGTACGATGTCGTCGAGGTGCTGGTGGCGATCGGCGCGGAACGGGGTGTCTCTGCCGCGCAGGTGGCGCTGGCCTGGGTCGCGCAGCGTCCGGCCATCACCTCGGTGGTGATCGGGGCGCGGACCGACGCCCAGTTGGCCGATAATCTGAAAGCCGCCGAACTTACCCTGTCGGCCGAAGACATGGGCCGGCTGGATGCCGCCAGCGCGCCGCCGCTGCTCTATCCATACTGGCATCAGGCCCGCACGGCGTCGGATCGTCTGTCGGCGGCCGACCTGCTGCTGCTTGGCCCCATCGTCGGCAAGGCATGAGAGCCATGGCAGCATATCGCCGCATGGCGGCAGGCCTGCTCGCGTCCGGCATGGTCGCGGGCACGCTGACGGCCGGCCCGGCGCGGGCCGCCGGGCCGGCCGTCATCACCACCCAGAAATTGGCGTGGGAGATCGCAGACCAGCTCGCGGCGGCGGCGGTGCGGATCTGTGCGGCGCGCGGCTGGTCCGTGACCGCCGCCGTGGTCGATCCCTCCGGCCACGAACAGGCGATCATCAAAGGGGACACCGTGCCGCTGCAATCGCTGTCGGTATCCTACCGCAAGGCCTACACGGCCTATGCCTACGGCATGACCTTCGACAAGGACACGACCAGCGCGCTGATCGCCGCCAAGGTCACCGGGCCCGCCAACGGGGCGCTGAACACGATTCCGCAGGTTCTGTTCGTGCCTGGCGGCGTGCTGTTGCGCCGGGCGGATCGTTCGGTGCTCGGCGGGCTGGGTGTTTCCGGCGCGCCGGGGGGCGAGCTGGACGAAGCCTGCGCGGTGGCGGCGGTCAAGGAGGTCTCGCCCCGCTTCCAGTGACGGATCTGCCCGTTGGGTCGCCTTTCCGGCCGGGCGAGCTCGGGAAGCGGCAGAGCCCTGGGGGCTATTCCATGCCGTCCAACGGGCTGCCGATGGCGCGGACCAGGTTCTGCAAGCCTTCGAGCAGCCGGGCATGCCGCTGCTGATCGAACGTGACCTTCACGGAACTGACGGATACGCCCATCTTGGGGCCGTTCACGCCGCGGGTGGGCACCGCCATGCCCAGGCATACGACGCCGGGCGTGGCTTCCTCGTCCTCGATCGCGTAGCCGCGCAGGCGCGTCTCCTTCAGTTCCTTGCGAAGCTGGGGAAGGGTCCGGATCGAATGTTCCGTCATGACCGGCAGGATCCTGGTCCCGGAGAACATTTTCTGCACGTCTTCGTCATCCAGGCGCGCGACGATGGCCTTGCCGACCGCGGACAGCGATACCGGCATGCGATCCCCGATATTCGAGGTCAGGTGAATGGCGGGATGGCCCTCGTACCGGGCGATATAGATGATTTCATTCCGGTCCAGTATGGCGATCCGGACCGTTTCGTCCTTCAGGATATCCGAATTGGAGCAATATCGATAAAATTCCTGGACCGGATCGAATTTGCGGAGGTAGGCGCTTGCCAGCGTAACGATCTTGCGACCCAGCGAATAGTCGTTTCCCGTCCGCTCGACCAGGCCGCATTCCTCCAGCGCGCTCAGCAGGTTTGCCGTCGATGAGCGCGGCAGCCCGATCTGCTGCGTGATATCCGCCCGCGACAGGACCGGCGCGCGCGCGCTCGCAAGCAGGTCGAGGATGTCGTACGAGCGGTTGATGGCCGGCGACTTGGATTTCGGGCTCAGGCCCGCTTCGTCACCCTTGGGGGAAGACCGCTCTGCCGGCTGTCTTTCCGTGAGGACTCTGGTCGATCTCTGACCTGATGGCGCCATGACGATCCTGTCGCTCCGTATTATCGGTCGGGTGTGATCCATATCCAGCAGGATACAGATAGCCATACCGTCTACGATAGCGGAGTTCCTGCCGAGAGGAAACCGACCGGCACCGGCGCGCGGTCACCGCCGCCCGGGGCGCAGGCACATCGAAAACAGAATATACAAGCCCATGCAGCCGACAAAATATCCGTACAGTGCTCCATAGCCCCAGTTTTTCACGATCCAGCCGGAGATGATGCCGACCGTGATGCCTCCGAACGTGCCGGAGAAATTCAGGATCCCCCCGACCAGCCCCAGCCGGCCTTCCGGTGCGATCGCCGCGGGAATGACCCAGTAGATCCCGCCGAACATATAGAAGAACAGTCCCATCATCAGCGTGCCGGCGCAGAGAGCGAGGGTGCCGATGGCATTCGCGGCGACCAGCGCCACCAGGGCCACCGCGCCCGACAGGCAGATCGTCATCCGCAGCGCGGGATCGAACCCCAGCCGGCAACGCAGGCGGCTGAAGACGATCCCTCCCGCGATCTCGCCGAAGCCGGCGGCCACGAACATCAGGGCTGTGATGAGACCGGCGATTTCCAGGCTGATATGGCGGCGGGCGATCAGCAGCGACGGGGCCCAGGAGGCAAAGCCGAAGAACACGTTGGCAAAGGCGACCCGGCCCAGACACATGTAAAGGACGTCACGCGTCAGAATGCCGCGCTCCGTCGACCGTCCGACCCGCCGGCCGGACGGCATGGCGGGCGGGCGGGCCGTCGTCCGGCGTGCGACCAATTGTCGCCACGCCAGCGGTGCCAGGCAGACCGCCGCGCCGCCGGTGATCAGGAAGGCAAGCCGCCACGACTCCGTGGCGGCGACGATCGCCGAGGCGGCGTATGACCCGAAGGCGGCCCCGAACGCGGCCCCGCTGTCGATGATCGTGATCCGCCCCTGCCGGGCGGCGCTGCCCACGGTCCGCTGGACGATGATATTGGCGGCGGGCATGAATGGCGCCTCGAACAGGCCCAGCATCAGGCGCGTCACCAGCAATGTGCCGAACCCCATCGCCGCGCCCGACAGCGCGGCGGCGACGCCCCAGAACGCCACCGAAGCCACGATCACGACCGACGGCAGCACCCTGTCCAGCAGCAGTCCGGAAGGGAGTTGGAACAGGCAATAGGTCCAGAAGAAGCTGCTGAACAGAATCCCTTCCTGCATCGGTGAAAAATGATAATGGTCGGCCAGGAGCGGCATGGCGATCGACAGGCAGACCCGATCGACCCCATTGACCGTGTAGAGGACGAACAGCAGGCCGACGACGGCGGTCTGGCTGGTGATGCGTGGCATGTCGCCGGTCCCTCCGGGTTGGATTACAGGACCACGAATGCGTCGGCCTCGAAGAGGAAATCAGGACTGGCCAGGGCGGTGACCTCGACGAATGTGTTGGCCGGTGGTTTGTCCATTCCGATATAGGTCGGGCGGATCCGGCGCATCAGCGGCAGCGCGGTCTTGATGTCGGTGGCGTAGTAAGTCAGCTTGATGACGTGGGCGAAGCTGGCATTGATCGCGTCCAGGCACGCGGCCAGGTTCCGGTAGACCTGATGGATCTGTGCCTCGACATCGTCCTTGCCCACGAGGCGACCGCCGGCATCCACCGAGACCTGGCCCGAAATGGCGACGAACGTCCCCGATGCCGTTACGATATGGCTCCAGCCGCTGCCGGCGGGGAGGTTCGCCGGCGCGATGGTGTGGGTCTTCATGTCCATGACATTCTCTCCTTGGTTTTGAATTCTGATCCCGTCTTCAGAGGGAGTTGATGACGATCCGGCCTCGCCCGCGCGAGACGCAGGGTGTCATCAGCGTCCGGCGCTCCTCGTCGGTCAGGCATTGGTCGCGGTGAATGATCTCACCTTCGATCACGTCGACGATGCAGCTTCGGCAGACGCCGGCCTCGCAGGCATAGTCGATGTCGACACCGTCCCCGAGCAGGACCTCCAGCATGGTTCGATCCGAAGGGACGTGCAGCACATGGCGGCTGCGCGGCAGGTCCATGATAAACGGGTCGCCCAGATGGCCCGTCTTGACCCCGGCCACGAACGATTCCGCGTGGATATCCGGCAGACCCAGCGATTTTGCCGCCTGCTGCAATGCGGAAACGAACGGCGCGCCGCCGCAGCAGTAGATCGCGTCGCCTTCCGCGCCGCGCAGCAGGTCCGTGAGCGCGACGCGCCCCTCCTTTCCGGGATCGATAATCTCGGCCTGCGGACATAAGGCGCGGATTTCGCGCTCGAACGGCACGCGCTCATCGGCGCGGACAAAATAATGGAGCCGCACCCGGCACGATCGTCCGCGCAGGGCATGGAGAAAGGACAGAATGGGGGTGATGCCGACACCGCCGGCAAAGAAACGGTAGGACGGCAGATCGAGGTCCAACGGAAAGTCAGGCTGGGGATAGGACAGGTAGAAGATATCGCCGACCCGCGCGGATTCATGCATGAATCGCGATCCGCCGCGGCCGCCCGCGTCAAGGTGGATCGCGATGCGATAGCGCGGGTCGCCGGGCGGCGTGCAGAGCGAATATTGACGCATCACCCCCTTGCTGACGCGCAGCAGCGTATGCGCGCCGGGGGGAACGGGCGGGAATTCCCGGCGGTCCTGCGGCTTGAAGTAGAAGGAGCGAATGCCGCCCCCTTCGTCAACGATCCGATCGACGCTCGCCTTCATCAACAGTCTCACCGCCACGCTAGAGAACCGTCTCGATACGGTCGCCCAGGCGCACGATGCCGCCCGAGACGACCTGGCAGTTCAGGCCGGATCGGCCGAGCAGGCTGGACATTACCTGCTTGTCGATCAGACGCTCCAGGTATTTGCAGGGGTGATTCAGCTTCTCGACATAGACCAGTGCGCTCTTTCCGACCCTGATCGTGCGCCCAAGAAGATCGTTCAGGCGCACGCCATAGGTGATGATATTTCTTCTCGATTCCCGTGGGGTCAGCACCACCCCGGTCTCATCGTAGATCTGGTGCAGAACTTCCAGCTCGATAAACGAGATCTGATGTTCCGTCTTGGGGCGGTCGGACCATCGCCCGATGCGCCTGGCGTAGCGATCGCCTTCGATTCCGACATTCGCCAGCAGACGGCACTCCTGGTGGTCCATCATTTCCTGCGCGGCGACTTCGGCGGTAAATATTCCGCAGACACGACCGGTCATGCTGCCTGGCCCATTTCCATGATTCCCTCGTGACATTCACAGATCATAGCGCATCGTGGCACCAACGAAGCGCGGCGCGCCGGGAATGCCGTAGAATGAGTTGTATCCGTTGTCTTTCGTGACCACATAGCGGCGGTCGAGCAGGTTGGAGACATAGACGCCGACGGACCAGCGCCCATGGTGCGGCGCCACGTTCAGGCTCATGCCCATCAGGAAATAGGCCGGCAGCCGATAGATCTCATTGCCCGGTACGTCGAGCTGCGAGCCACGGTAGGAATAATCGCCTTGCCATGTCACATCCCATTTCCGGTTCGGGTGCATCACGTAGCTGACATTGCCGTTCAATGTCAGTTTGGGGATGCCGGAATCGAAGCCGTCATAGCTGGTATAGGCTGGGGTAAAGACGCCGGTCTTGGCGTAATTGGCATAGACGGCGGTCGTGTTGAGGAATTTCAGATCGTCGTAGCGACCTCTCTGATAGCCGAAATGCTGTTCCAGAAACAGGCCGGGCAGGGGATTCGCATCGATTTCGCCCTCCAGGCCCCATATCGTCGATTTGGGGATATTCACGAAATCGCCTACCAGCCCGTAACTTTGAACCAGTTCCAGGCTCAGGATCTGCTGATCGTGGTAATCGTAGTAGAAACCGTCGAAATTCACCCGCAGGCGATGATCGAGCCAGTCGGTCTTGATCCCGCCTTCATAGGCCAGAAGGGATTCCGGCTTGTAGGGATTGAGCTGCTGGGAAATAACGGTGTTGTTTGCCGTGAAGCCGCCCGGCTTGAACCCCTTGCGGACATCGGCGAAGACAAGGACATTCGACGTGGCTTGAAAATCTAGCTCGCCCTTGCCGCCGAATTCATTCGTCAATGCGCCATGGGTCGGGAAATGGACGTCGCTGAAACCGTACTGAATGGTCTCCAGGTTCGACAGATGCCGATCGTCGGATTCGTGATTGACAGACGCAGAGAGTTTCCACCGTGGCGCCAGGCGATAGGAGGCGGTGGCGTATTGGTTGAAGGCCTGGATATCCTGATTGTAGCGGGTCGCCTCGATATAGGGGCGAAGCTTGGGGCCGGACCCGGAGAAATCGTAGAAGAATCTGGCCTTGGTCGCCGTTCGCGCATAATAGGCGCCGATCGTCCATTGGAAACGGTTGGGCCGATTTTCGTTCGAGAGCCATACTTCCTGTGAGAAGACGTTCGAATTGTTGGTGAAATACTGGTCATCCGTCGCGACGTTTGTGGAGTCGAGATCCAGGAGGTTATGGATGTACATCGCCTCGTAGGCGCTGATGGACTTGAGTTCCGCCCACCCGAAATCATGCCGGCCCGTCAGGTCGATGCCCCAGGTGGTGTCGTTGCGAAAGGGCTTGGTATTGGCGGGCACGCCGATCATCTTGGTGAAGGCCGGACGAAACCCCCAGCCCGTGATCAGGTTGTTAGTGTCCGGTGCGATGAAGGGCGTAACCAGATCCTTGACGTTGAACACGCCCGGCGTGTCGGAATCGTCCTGCGCCCAGTGTCCGGTCACATTGATGCTCGTCCGGGAATCGACGTCCCAGTCCAGTTTGCCGCGCAATGCGCCTTCGTTCGCATCGCCCAGATGCTCGCCATTATAGCGATTGATCTGGTATCCGCCGCCATGGGCGGTATAGCCCGCTATGCGGTAGCGCAGCCTGTTCGAGATCGGCCCCGACACGTAAAGCGACGTGCGGCTGCGGGCATAGCTGGCGATATCTTCGGAAACGCCGGCATGGAACGTGTCGGTCGGAGTGTTGGTGGTGATATTGACCTCGCCGGCGGTCACGGCCTGTCCATGGGTGTATCCGACCGGCCCCGGCATGACGTCGACGCCTGCGAGATCGTACATCAGGCCCGATGTCATGAAGCCGATCGGATAGGCGACGCCATCGACATATGTCATGACCGAAGGCGTATTGTTCGACGTGAAATCCTTGAACCCTACGCCGCGCAGGCTGAAATTGTTGTTTGCCGTCGCACCCTGCGGCTGGATCGTCAGGTTCGGCACCAGATTCTGGATGTTCTGTAGCGTGTCAACGTGATGCACCGCCAGGTCCGATGCACTGATATGGGTGACGACTTCGCCGACATGCTGCGATTTGCGCAGGTTGAGCGGCGAATTCCGCAGGCCATCGACAGTGATCGCCTCATTCGCCATGGGGCCGGGATGCGCTGCGTGTTGCGCGGGGGCATGCGACAGCGTGCGGGCCGGCTGTTTCGGTGCGGCCATGTCGGCGGCGCGCGCCCCCGTCGCCGCAATCGTGGCGGCCGAGCAGCACAGCATGGCGAGCAGCGCCCGATGGCTATTATTTCGAAATCGAATCAAACAATTCTGGTTTGAAGTCGTCATTCGGCACCCACCATTTCAAGGTTGCGGAGAACGGATAGCCATCTCATGGACCCGGGCATCGGCGTCCATGCAATGTCGGAGAGACAATATGCTGTATCGTGGTCAGCATATTGTCTTTCGTCAATCGAAATGTTCTGGCATGATCGTTTTGTCTGAAAAAAGGGAGAAGGCGATGGCGGATCTGGGAATCAGGGTGGTGTCGGTTCCGGACAGGGCGTTGAAGGCCTATCTGGAAGAACGGTGTCCGGCGATCGACTTTGTGCTCTGGGATGATGATGCGGAGCCGTCCGTCCGTGATCTGTCCGTCATCGACGCCGTTATCACGCCGTACGCGCATTCCAGCCGGACGGTGGAACGTCTTGCCTCGCTGCCGCGCCTCAAGCTGGTGCAGACGCAGAGTACGGGGGTGGACAATCTGCTCGGCAGGGTGCCTCCCGGAGTATTGTTGTGCAGCGCGCGCGGCGTGCATGCGGCGTCGACGGCGGAATTGGCCATCGGCCTTGCCATTGCGTCACTGCGAGGGATCGATGTCGCCGCCCGGAACATGAGCCGGGGGATCTGGCAGGAGGAACGCCGCCTGACCTTGACCGATCGGAAGGTCGCTCTTCTCGGTTACGGCAGCATCGGGCAGGAACTTCATCGTAAGCTCGCCGCGTTCGATGTCGAGACCATTCGGATCGGCCAGACGGCTCGCCGGGACGAGCATGGCGATATCCATGGAATTGGCGACCTCGTCGGGCTTTTGTCCGACACCGACATCTTGATGAGTAGCCTGCCCCTGACGCCGGCGACCGCGCATCTTGTTAATTGGGCCGTATTGTCCGCGATGAAGGACGGCGCCCTGTTCGTCAATGTCGGGCGCGGCGGCGTCGTCGATCAGGACGCCCTGGCGGTCGAACTCTATTCCGGACGTTTGTCGGCCGCGGTGGATGTGACCGACCCGGAGCCCTTGCCGGAGGGCCATCCATTATGGAGCGCGCCCAATTTTCTCCTGACACCCCATCTGGGGGGCAACAGTTCGGCGTTCCTGCCGCGCATTCGCAGGTTCCTGGCGGAACAGATGACGCGGATTGGCGATGGCCGGCCCGTTGTCAACCAGATGTAGGGCGCCTGGATCGGGGGGCGCGCTGGCGCCAGCCATCATGCCGGACAACCGCGTGCCCCATGAGCCCTCATGTCGCCATCGTCGTTGGATGGACGCGTCGTCCTGACTGGCCCGGCACGTCCAGCCCCTTGTAACAGTGCCTCATTACGCCCATCTGAGAGCCCGGACGGTGTGCCATTGCCTCCTTAGCAGGGATGGCACTCCCAGCTTCAGGTCGCCTGAGTGAGTAGGGACATGGGATCATGAATATCGAGAAATTTACGGAACGGTCGCGCGGGTTCCTTCAGGCCGCGCAGACGATCGCGGTGCGTGAGTATAATCAGCAACTGACGCCTGAACATGTGCTGAAGGCGCTGCTGGATGACCCGGAAGGCGCGGCGTCAGCGCTGATTCGCGCCGCCGGCGGGCAGCCGCCCGCCATTCAGGCGGCGGTCGAGGCCGCGCTGGCCAAGCTGCCCCGTGTGCAGGGCGGGGGAGCCGGCCAGCCCCAGGCGACGCCCGATCTGGTCCGTCTGCTGGATGCGGCGCAGACCGCGGCGCAGAAGGCAGGTGACGAATATGTGGCGCAGGACCGCCTGCTGGTGGCCATCGCCGCTTCGGACACGCCGGCCGGTCGCGCGTTGCGTGACGGGGGCGCGACGCCGCAGACGCTGGATAAGGCGGTCGCCGATATCCGCAAGGGCCGTACCGTGACCAGCGAGAACGCCGAGGCCAGCTTCGACGCGTTGAAGAAATACGCCCGCGATGTCACCGAGATCGCCCAGCAGGGCAAGTTGGACCCGGTGATCGGGCGCGACGAGGAAATCCGCCGCGCGATCCAGGTTCTGGCCCGGCGCAGCAAGAACAACCCGGTCCTGATCGGCGAGCCCGGCGTGGGCAAGACCGCGATCGTCGAGGGGCTGGCCCAGCGCATCGTCAATGGCGATGTCCCGGAGGCGTTGAAGAACAAGCGGCTGCTGTCGCTCGATCTCGGCGCGCTGGTGGCGGGTGCCAAGTTCCGTGGCGAGTTCGAGGAGCGGCTGAAGGCCGTGCTCAAGGAGATCGAAGGCGCCGAGGGGCAGGTGATCCTGTTCATCGACGAGATGCATACGCTGGTCGGGGCCGGCAGGACCGATGGCGCGATGGATGCGTCCAACCTGATCAAGCCGGAGCTGGCACGCGGCACGCTGCATTGCATCGGCGCGACCACGCTGGACGAGTACCGCAAATATATCGAGAAGGACGCGGCCCTGGCCCGGCGGTTCCAGCCGGTCTATGTGGGCGAGCCGTCGGTGCCCGACACGATCTCGATCCTGCGCGGCATCAAGGAGAAGTACGAACTCCACCACGGGGTGCGGATCACCGACAATGCATTGGTGGCGGCGGCGACGCTGTCCAACCGCTACATCACCGACCGCTTCCTACCTGATAAGGCGATTGATCTGGTGGACGAGGCCGCCAGCCGCCTGCGCATGCAGATCGACAGCAAGCCGGAGGAGCTGGACGAACTCGACCGCCGGCTGATTCAGCTCAAGATCGAGCGCGAGGCCATCCGCAAGGAGGATGATTCGGCCAGCCGCGAGCGTCTGGTGAAGCTGGAAGCCGAACTGGCGGAAGTCGAGGAAAAATCGAACGCCATGTCGGCGTCCTGGCACGCCGAGAAGGATCGGGTGAACGCGATCCAGAAGCTGAAGGAACAGTTGGACCAGGCGCGCTCGGATGTCGATGTTGCCCAGCGGCGCGGCGATCTGGGCCGGGCGTCGGAGTTGATGTACGGCGTCATCCCCACTCTGGAGGGGAAGATCGCCAGCGCGCAGGAGGCGAACGAAAGTGCCGCCGCTGGTGCCGGCCTGGTCAGCGAGGCCGTGACCGAGCAGGGCATCGCCTCCATCGTGTCGCGCTGGACCGGGGTGCCGGTGGACCGCATGCTGGAAGGCGAGCGGGCCAAGCTGCTGCGGATGGAAGACGAACTGCGCCGCAGCGTGGTGGGGCAGGAGCCGGCGCTGAAGGCCGTGGCGAACGCGGTGCGGCGAGCCCGCGCGGGCTTGCAGGACCCCAACCGGCCGATCGGCTCGTTCCTCTTCCTCGGTCCGACCGGGGTGGGCAAGACCGAATTGTGCAAGGCGCTGGCGCGCTTCCTGTTCGACGACGAGAAGGCCCTGCTGCGCGTCGACATGAGCGAGTTCATGGAGAAGCACGCGGTCGCCCGCCTGATTGGCGCGCCGCCGGGCTATGTCGGGTACGAGGAAGGTGGGGTGCTGACCGAGGCCGTGCGGCGCCGGCCCTATCAGGTGATTTTGTTCGACGAGGTCGAGAAGGCGCACGAGGATGTCTTCAATATCCTGCTCCAGGTGCTCGATGACGGGCGCCTGACCGACGGGCAGGGGCGGACGGTCGATTTCCGCAATACCATCATCGTCCTGACCAGCAATCTGGGGTCCGACGTCCTGGCCCACCTGCCGGACAACGAATCCACCGATATGGTGCAGGCCGAGGTCATGAAGGTGGTGCGCAATCACTTCCGGCCGGAGTTCCTCAACCGGCTGGATGAGATCATCCTGTTCTCCCGCCTCCAGCGGACGGACATGACACGGATCGTCGATATCCAGATCGCGCGGCTGCGCAAGCTGCTGGACGACCGGCATATCGAACTGGACCTGGACGAACCCGGGCATCTTTGGCTGGCCGAGGAAGGGTACGATCCGGTCTATGGCGCGCGTCCCCTGAAGCGCGTGATCCAGCGGAGCCTGCAAAACCCGCTCGCAGGGCTGCTGCTGGATGGCACCATCCATGATGGCGAGCGCATCAGGGTGTCGGCCGACGACAAGGGCCTGACCATCAACGGCCGGTCGATCGCAGAAGGCTGACGGGTTGGCGGGGTGGCGCCGCGCGATGCGCCACCCCATTCAGGGGCCTTGTGGCCCTGACATGGAAATGCAGAAAAAAGTTCATTTTCTTTTCCACTCTTTATCCACAGACGGGTGTGGGTTCCCTCTTGGGGGCGGCAGTTTTCCGGGGTAAAATCATTGTTTCGGCACGATTTCCGAGCGCGTTGACATCCCTCCCCGATCTCCGTAAAACCCGCCTCACCGAACGGGACAACTGCTTCGGACTTGTTCATTGACAATAGAATCTGGAATGGAAGGGATATGTTGGCGGCGTTCTGATGGCCTGCGAAGAGTAGGTTTGTTAGGGTTTGGTTGATCTGGGTTTAGCCTGGGTTTG
>NZ_JABEQJ010000017.1 GCF_014174255.1 Gluconacetobacter sacchari | reverse complement strand
TGAACGGCACGGGTTCATCTCCCCGAATGCCGTGCGTGCCAGGGCTCTTTCCACTGCGGCTCTCGCCGCTTAGGCTTCAACCAGATGTCTCAAAAACCGAGGCCGGTACACAGAAGACGGAGTTTTGAAGCTCTTTTGGGGTGAGTCCAAAGTCTACAAGGATGTCGGAGACGGCATCAAAGAGTGCTTCGCGTCAATCGCGCCTTTCCTGATCGGGCCCGATCATGAGGGCGCGGAGCGAGAAAAGGACCTAATCCTTTTGAGCGACAAAGCCGACCTGTCGGATCCAATCGTCACGACGGCTCTCCGGCAATATTTCAACAAGGACTCAAAGCAATCCAAGCGCGTTCGCTACTGCGGCATCGCTCTGATTGGATTTGATGCGGATTACTATCCGACCGACGGCGTGAAGGGCATAGCGGAAGAGATCGCTAAAGCGGCGAAGGCCGAACTGGAAAATTTGAAAACCCGTATCGGCAAGCGACTGACAGCCGAGAAGCTTAATCAAATTGAAATTGAGGTGCTGTGCATCCCGTTGCCCTCGGCAGATGGTTTTCGAAAGGCGTTTCTCAAAGCGATGGGGCTTACTGAATGAGCCTTGACCAACTTGCGACATGGCTGATGGACGAGGGGGTTAAAGATGATGTCGAAACCCTCACGCGTTTGGCCGTCCGGACAGAACTCGACAACCTCGCGCCCGAAACTGCGGAGACAGCTCCTATCGATTGGCACCGTCTGCTGTTCGCAGGCAGCATTTTGGCTCGGTCAGCGTTTCGGCAGCATCAGGAAGCGGCTTTGCGCATCGCGACTGGAGCCGTGACGATGGCTGACACTCAGCCAGTGAAGGACGCGGGAGCCGTCCTTCTAGGCAAGCTGACAAATTTTCGAGCTGTTGCCCTGGCGAACGACCGCAAGCTGCTCGAAACGGACCTAGAAGGCCGGTTAGGTTTCGGTCTACGGATGGAGGCCCAGCGTCGCAAACTAGATCATTCGGTCCTGGTAGAATCCAGCGGCCACTGGCTTCAGGTCAATGATTTTCAGCAACGGTTCTGGGATAGCGCCACGCTGAATAATTGGCTGTCGGCCTCGGCGCCCACAGCATCCGGTAAGACCTTCCTCGTCCTGCAATGGCTGATAAATCATATGCGCTCGGCCGAAACGCGGGTATCGGTCTACCTAGCACCCACGCGCGCGCTTGTTTCCGAGATTGAGACAAATTTGGCTCAGCTTTTGGGCAAGGCGGCAGAGATTGAAGTGTCGTCTCTTCCTCTGCCGGAGAAGTATGATGCCGCTCAGTTAGGCGGAAAGAAGCTCATCCTGGTGTTTACGCAGGAGCGCCTGCATCTGTTAGCCAATGTTCTCGGAGAAGACGTCCACGTCGATCTGCTCATCGTCGATGAGGCTCACAAGATCGGGGACAATCAGCGCGGCGTCATTTTGCAGGATGCGATCGAGCGGCTAGAGCGCTCGAATGATGATCTCAAAGTGGTCTTCATCAGCCCGGCCACGCAAAATCCCGAGGAGTTATTGGCCGATGCCCCGAGGACAGCGAAAACGGATGCCGTCGATAGCGACGTCCCGACGGTCATTCAGAACCTGATCGTCGCCGAGCAAGTCCCGCGCAAGCCGAAACTCTGGAATCTGTCGATAAGGGAGCGGACGGCATCCCAGCCCGTAGGTGTTTTGGAGCTTGCCAGCTCACCTGGTAACGTCACCAAGAAGCTGGCCTTCATTGCAGCCGCAGTGGGTGAGCGAGGCGGGACGCTGGTTTATGCCAACCGAGCTGGCGATGCCGAAGATATCGCCGACTTGATCGCCCAGCTTGTCCCCGTGATCGAAGGGACCGACAAGGAACTGATCGAATTGGCAGACCTGGCGCGGAAGGGTGTTCACCCAAATTTTGCCCTTGCGTCGCTCGTTCTGAAGGGGGTTGCTTTCCACTACGGCAACATGCCGTCCTTGATCCGACAGGAAGTAGAACGGCTCTTCAAAAGCGGCAAAATCCGCTTTCTTGTTTGCACCTCTACCCTGATCGAGGGCGTCAATTTGTCCTGTCGGACTATCGTGGTCCGTGGTCCCCGCAAAGGTATGGGAAATCCGATGGAGCCCCATGATTTTTGGAACCTCGCTGGTCGTGCTGGGAGGTGGGGAAACGAGTTTCAAGGTAATATCGTGTGCATCGACCCGGATGACACAACAGCTTGGCCTAATGGCGTGCCTATCCGCTCACGCTATCCGATCAAACGCGAGAGCGACGCTGTTTTGGAGACCGGTGACGGCATGGCTGATTACCTAAAGAGAAGGGCAGATACACCCCTCTTCGAATTGGCCGACGTCGGCCGGTTCGAACAGGTTGGAGCATATCTCCTATCCACCTACTTGCGACTGGGCTCGATTGCGCAGGCGAGCTTCGCAAAGCGTCACAACCCTAATACCATCGCAAAGATCGACGAGCAACTCGCTGCTTTGGCTGACAAGATCGAGATCGGATCAGGCTTCGCAGAGCGGCACCCAGGCGTGAGCGCGCTTGGCCTTCAGTCATTGTTGGAAGCGTTTCGGGCCTACGAGAAGGATGTCGAAAACCTGATACCGGCGCCGGTCGAAAGCCAGGACAGCTACGATCGCTTCGTCACCATCATGCGGAGGATCAACGAGCATCTCTATCCGGCGTTCATGCCGGACAGCCTGATCCCCCTATACGTCGTGATCGTCGTTCAGTGGCTGAAAGGTTTTTCCCTCGCGGCCATGATCAGAGCGAACATCGATTATCACAACAGGCATGGTCGGAAGTTCGTCCTGCCGAAGTTGATCAGACAAACAATGGAACACGTCGAGCAGGTGGCTCGCTTCAAAGCGCCAAAATATCTCTCGGCTTACATGGACATTCTGCATCTACATTTCCGCGAGATCGGTCGTGAAGATTTGATCGATACCGATCTCGATATCGGCACCCAGCTGGAGTTCGGCGTGTCAACGCGCACTCTGCTGTCTCTCATGGAGATGGGCCTATCTCGTATGACTGCCGTAAGCCTCTACGAAAAAATCGCGCGAGATAACCTTACCAAAGTAGAATGTATGAAGTGGATTCGGGAGCGCGACGATCAGTTCGATACAATGGACATCCCAGCGATCATCGTTCGGGAAATTCGAGAGAAGATACTTGCTATCGATGAAGGCAGTCCGGATACCGTTAGTCCGTAACGAGGGAGGGTAAACATGCCTGCGAAACCTTTCAGCTTGGGTGAGCTACATTTCGCTAACAAAGGTGATGCGGTAGCCTACCTCAATGCCATGCTGCACAAGTATGATGTCGGGGACAAAGTGAGCGCGGAAGACTCAAAGATTTTGATTGCAGCGTTGGCTCGCCACCCAGAGGGTGATAAGAAGATCGGCTCCGGCGTTGCTGATTTCAGCGTGAGGACCGCTGATTATAGTACCAAGTGCTTCTGGGTAAATCGGACCGACGGAACCACCGAAAAATTCGCTCATCGCGCCTGCGTCTACGGCAATGTCCGTCCCGGCTAAATCCCGACATTCTGGGTTCGGCATTCCGCTATCGTTGCGGAATGTCGAAAATATGCTGTTCGAGCGCGGCATCGACATCTGTCACGAGAGGGTACGGATAGGTGGACGAATGTGAATAATCCACGCCTTAAGCGATGCAGATCGTGGCACTGACTTCGGCATAGGCGCGGGAAACGTACGTTCGCTTTAGGAAGCGCCCGCAACAGCGCAGAATGACCGAAATTTGCGCGCAGCCGACCGGCAAACACCCAATCGGATGTTCCAGCGGCTGCCCCGGAACGGCGTGACTTGGTCGATAGCCGTCATGAGCGTAAAAGCTGTGAATGGCAGCATTCAGTCATTTCTTCCCGATAACCGACATACCGCTTGCCCCCCATACCTGACCTGCGGCAATAGCCGAGAAAGCGGAGCGGGTCGCCAGGTGTTTCAGCCGTGAATGGTCTTGGACGCCTTCTCCGTTTCATCGGAAATCGCGAGCCTTGACTACAATCGCCCTGTCATACTCCGTCTCCGTGTTTTTCCTCATAGGACCGATCGTGCCGACCGTCGCCAACAACGGCGTTAGATCCTCGACTTCCTTCGCGATGACGTGAATCACACCGCCTTCCCGCTGGAGGATGCCCGTCACGCCGATCATGCCGGCGCCGATGACGATCGGCCGCTGCGCCTCGATCCGGTCCTTCCAGAAGATGAGGTTGGCAACGCCGGTCTCGTCCTCGATCGTCATGAACATGACCCCCTTGGCGGTGCCGGGGCGCTGCCGCATCAGCACCAGCCCGCCGAGCCGCACACGGCGCCCGTCGCGCGTGCGTGCGAGATCCGCGCAGGCGAGCATGCCGCGTCGTTGCAGATCGCCGCGCAGAAACGAGACGGGATGCCGACGCAGGGTGAGACCCGTGGTGCCGTAGTCTTCCACCACATCCGCGCCTTCCGACATCGGGGCCAGCGGAAAGGAGGGCTCGTTGAATTCGCTTTCGATCCGGTTGGCAAAGCGCTCGGCTGCGGCAAACAGCGGCAGCATGGCGGGCGCCAGCCCCTTGATTGCCCAGAGGGCGCTGCGCCGATCGAGGTCCAGCGACCGGAACGCATCGGCTTCGGCAAGCCGCTCGAGGGCCGAGACCGGCACCTCGGCCCGACGCCAGACATCCTCGATGCTGTCATAGGGCGGCATGCGATGGGCGACGATCTGCGCCGCGTGTTCGTTGGCGAGGCCCTTGACCAGACGCATGCCGAGCCGGACGGTGAAACGCGCCCCGCCCGGGCGGCCTTCCAGCGTGCAGTCCCACCGTGAGCGGTTGATGTCGATCGCCCGCACGTCGACGCCGTGCTCGCGGGCGTCGCGCACGATCTGCGCCGGCGCATAGAACCCCATGGGTTGGCTGTTCAGAAGCGCCGCGCAGAACACGTCCGGATGATGGCATTTCAGGTATGAGGACGCGTAGGCGACCAGCGCGAACGAGGCGGCATGGCTCTCCGGAAAGCCATAGCTGCCGAAGCCCTCCAGCTGACTGAAGGTCCGCTCCGCGAAATCACGGGCGTAGCCATGGTCGACCATCCCCTCGATCAGCTTGGTCCTGAAGTGGCTGACCCCGCCGGTGAATTTGAATGTCGCCATGGACCGGCGCAGCTGATCGGCCTCACCGGGTGTAAAACCCGCGCAATGGATGGCCACCTGCATGGCCTGTTCCTGGAACAGCGGCACGCCGAGCGTCTTGCCGAGAATCGCCTGAAGCTGCGGAGAGGGACAGTCCGGCTTTTCCAGCCCCTCGCGACGTCGCAGGTAGGGATGGACCATGTCGCCCTGGATCGGTCCGGGACGGACGATCGCCACCTGCACCACGAGATCGTAGAAGGTCGTCGGCTTGAGGCGTGGCAGCATCGACATCTGGGCGCGTGATTCGATCTGGAAGGTGCCAAGGGTGTCGGCCTTGCGGATCATCGCATACGTCGCCGGATCCTCGGCCGGAATCGTGGCGATATCCATGCGTTGATGCAGGTGGCTTTCGAGAAACTCGAAGCACCGCCGCAGGCAGCCCAGCATGCCCAGCCCGAGCACATCGACCTTCATGAACTTGAGCGCGTCGATGTCGTCCTTGTCCCAGACGATGATCTGGCGATCCTCCATCGCCGCGATCTGCACCGGCACGAGCTCGTCGAGGCGGTCGCGCGTCAGCACGAAGCCGCCGGGATGGGTGCCGAGCTGGCGCGGAAAGGTCAGGATCTGCGCCACGAGCCCGAGCGTCATTCTCAGACGGCGCTCGGTCAGGTCGAGACCCATTTCCGACGCGCGGGCCGCCAGGAGGTCGGGATCGCCCAGCGCCGAAGCGAGATGCTTCGAGAGCAGCCCCAGCAGATCGTCGGACAGGCCCATGACCTTGCCGATTTCGCGCAGGGCGCCTTTGGGCCGATAGCGCATGACGGTCGCGCACAGCGCCGCATGCTGACGGCCGTAGCGCCGATAGATCCACTGGATGATCTCCTCGCGCCGGTCGCTCTCGAAATCGACGTCGATATCCGGCGGTTCCCGCCGCTCGGCGGAGACGAAGCGTTCGAAGAGCAGGCCGGAACGCACCGGATCGATCGCCGTGATGCCAAGGATGTAACAGACGGCGGAATTGGCGGCCGAACCTCGGCCCTGGCAGACGATGCCGAGCGATCGTGCCTGCCGCACGATCGTGTTCACGGTCAGGAAATAGGGCGCGTAGTCGAGCGAGCCGATCAGATCGAGCTCATGCCTGAGCTGTTGAAGCACATCGCGCGGCGTGCCGGCCGGATAGCGACGCGGCAGGGCCTCGCGCACCAGGCGGGCGAGGGTGGCCTGCGGTGCTTCTCCCTCGATGTCGCTCTCCTCGGGATACTGATAGCGAAGGTCCGCGATGGAGAACCGGCACGCGGCCGCGATAGTGACACTGCGCGCGAGGGCCGCCTCGAAACCGGCATAGAGCCTCGCCATGTCATCGGGCGACTTCAGATGGCGATCGCGGGCATACTCGCGTGCATCCCCCAGCGTCTGCATGGTGCGGTTGCATCGAATGGCGGTGACTACGTCCTGCAGGATGCTGCGCTCGGGGGTATGGTAGAGCACGTCGCCCACCACCACGGTCGGGACGCTCTGGCGATCGGCCAGCGCCTGCAAGCACTCCAGCCGCCGGATGTCGCCCGGACGGAAATGACGGGTCAGGCCGAGATAACGGCGGTCGGCTTCATCGCCGCGATCCCGCATGGCGATCAGCGCGGCAATACGCTCCTCGATCCGATCGTCATGGGGCTGCGGGTGAAGAATGAGGATCAGGCCGTCGCACTCCCGCGCGAGATCGTCCCAGGTCAGTTCGAATGTCAGACGATCGCCGCGCCTGTTGCCCAGCGTCAGCAGGCGGCACAGTCGCCCCCAGGCCACGCGATCGGTCGGATAGGCAAGGACAACCGACCCGTCGGTGAGGGTCAGGCGGCAGCCGGCGATCAGGCGAACGCCCATGGCGTCAGCGGCGACCTGTGCCCGGATGATTCCCGCCACCGTGTCGAAATCGGCGATGCCGAGCGCGTCGTAGCCATGGTCTTTCGCTGTCGCGAACAGCTCCTCCGGGTGGCTGGCGCCGCGCAGGAACGAGAAGTTGGTGGCGGCTTGCAGCTCGATATAGGGCGTGCCGCTCACGGCTCGGTCCCGCGCCGGTCCGCGTGCGGGTGGCGATGACGGCTGGTATCCGGCAGCGGCGCGGCGGGCAGGCGCATCAGGCGAAAACCGCAGCGCCGGAGATGGGCCACGAGCCGCTCCGCGACCAGGCGCGCCATCAGCTCGTCCGCATCATGTACGCGCCGGCGCCCCTCGAAGCGGAGGGCATGCATCAGCGCATCGGCAATCTCGTCCTCGCGGGCCGGCCTGAGATCGTCCGACATGCTCAGAACAGCCCATGCAGGAACCAGGCGCGGTCGCCGGACCAGTCGTGGATGCCGTCCCCGCGCCGGAACAGCCAGAACCGCTCGCCCAGTTCATCTTCCGCGATCCAGTAGTCCCGGCATGCGCCCGGTCTGCCGTCGTCGTCCCACCAGTCGCCATGCAGACGCTCCGGCCCATCGGCCGCGCGGATCCGGCGCGCCATGCCCTGCCAGACAAACTGCATGGGTGCGCCATCCGGCAGCAGGCTGGTCACGGCGACGGGGGCAGGCGGAGAGAACAGGCGTACGGGGCGGGGCGGCCTCTCGTGGGAAAGAAGATCGCCCGCTTCCTTTCCGTAGGCTCCTCGCTTGCCCTCGCCGACGCGACGGACGCGTTGGGCCTGCTCCGGCCAGTGCGCGTGCCGTGGTTCCAGCCAGAGCACCTTGTCAGGTCCAACCCGGTTGCGCAGACGGTCGACGAGGCAGGCGAGATCCGGATCAATCGGCCCGCAATCGGCCCGGCTCAGAAGCGCTGCATCGGAGCCTCCCGCCACGACGCGCTCGGCCTGGGTGACGAACAGGCGCATCGCCTCGATGCCGAAACCCGGTTCGATCGTCTCGATCCGCTCGTGGAGCAGACGGGCGATGTGCCCCGTGTCATGCACCGGCGCGGCCAGTCCCACGCGGACGATCTGCACGGTGTCGTCGACACGGTGACAATGCAGGTCCAGCAGACGCGCGCCCAGGCCGCGCTGGCTGAGCGCAGCGCAGATTTCAGGGGTCAGCGTGTCGATCACCGTGCCGATCGCATCCGCAGTGCCGATCGGTTCGACAAAGCCGCGCTGCACCTGGATGACCTCGCGCGGCTGGAGCGGCAAGATGGGCTCGCGCATGTGGCCCAGCGCCTGGTCGAGCCGCGTCATGAGCGACGCGCCGAAGCGCCGCACCAGAGGCGGGCGCGGGGCCTCGAGCACGGCGCCGACCGTCTGCAACCCCATGCGTCGCAGATCGGCCACCGTCGTGGTGTCGATCCGCAAGGCGCCGATCGGCAAGCGGCGGATGGCCTCGCGCTGACCACCCTGCGGCACGATCGAGATGTCGCCACCAGAAAACCGCGCCATGGCGTGCGCCGCGCCGGGCGTGTCGGCGAGCGCCAGGCGCACGGCGTAGCCGCGCGCGGCAATCTGTTCGCGCAGGGCCGCCAGCATCGGCGCTTCGCCGCCATGCAGGTGATCGCATCCCGTCGTGTCGATCCAGATGCCATCCGGTCGGTCGGGCGCCACGATCGGGGAGAAGCCGAAACACCAGTCGGCAAAGCGCAGGAGGGCGGCATCGTCCTCGTTCGGCGTCGCCGGCGTCGCGTGCAGGTCCGGGGCAAGACTCTGCGCGTGGGCGAGCGTCATGCCGACCCGGACGCCGCGGCCCTGTGCCGTCGCGTCGGCCGCCAGCACGACCGGCTTGCGGCCGTCATGCGCATGCAGAACCAGGCCGGACGAGATGCAGATGTCGGGATGGCGACGTCGCCACAGATCGGTCCGCCACCGGGGCAACCATACGGAGAGGAAGCGTCGCGTCGTCATCGGAGATCTCGAATGTCCAGGAGGCTGCCGGTCCGCCGCGCTGACGCAGCAGATCGACCTGCCAGTGCGCAGGGCCGGGCAGGGGCGTGCGGGAGGAAGTGCTGAAGGGCAGCACACAGGGCGCCGCGCCGACCTGCCAGCGGGTCTGGCAGGCGGAAGCGGGCAGAGGGGGCGGCTGGCCGCGCCGCACGCTGCCGTCGGCCTGATGGATCAGAAACCCGGTGACGCCACCCTTTTCGGCGGCGAGCTGAAGACGGCGGGTGGCGCTCAGGGTCATTGGCGCCCTCAGATCCGCGACCATGGCGAGGATGCCGCGCTCGCGCAGGATATCCTCGGCCAGAGGCCCGACCTGATCGGGCGCCGTCTCCACGAGGATGAGGCGACCAGGCGACAGACCGAGTTGTCGCAGTCCCGTCAGGCAAAGATCCGTGCCGGCGCCCCGTACCCACACGATATGGCCGGCTGCGCGCGCGAGGATGGTGGCGACGAAGCGGGTCGGGCGCACACCCGTGACGCGATCCGCACCGGTTCCCACGATCTCATGCACCGCCCCACGGCGCAGTCCGCCGCCCAGATGGGTGTCGATCGCGGGCGTGCCGGTCGGCAGGGTTCCCGACACATGCGGTGCGGCATGCTGCCGCTCGATGCGTGCGACCTGCTCACGCAGCAGCCTCAGGGTGTCGTGATTCTCTTGCGCCATGTGTCGTGCCTCCGCGCTTCAGCATGCACAGAACAAAACATGAACACAAGGCCGAATCATTCCGTCGCGAAAAATCGAGCTGGCTTGCCGACCTTTATCATCGGGCCCTACATCGTCGTCAGATTGCAGGGCGCAGTCCCGCCGATTCCGACAGGCCGGCGTCATATGTCGAAATTTGCGGGTGACCGATATGTGCAACCTGTATGCGATGCAGTCGTCTCAGGCGGCGATCCGCGAGATCAGCAACGCGCTGGTCGACCGGGTCGGCAATCTGGACGCGCTACCGGCGATTTACCCGGACTATCCGGCACCGATCGTGCGCAACGGGCCGAATGGTCGCGAGCTCGTCATGGCGCGCTGGGGCATGCCGTCGCCGGCTTTCGCGCTCAGGGGCAGGAAGGTCGACCGGGGCGTGACGAACATCCGCAACACGGCGTCTCCGCACTGGCGGCGCTGGCTCGGAACGGCCCATCGTTGCCTCGTGCCCTTTGCGGCGGGCGCTCTTCTGGGCTTTCTTTGAGATGTCGTTTTGTCACGTCAAAAAAGGGCCACGTTTTTAACAAAACGCTCGCACCTTCTTCTGTGCAGTACAGACGGCCCGGCTATCGATCGGGACCCTGATCTTTGGCCCGAGAAGCAGCGTGTTTGCCAGAGTGTCGGGCCAACTTGCGCACGGGCGTATTTTGCTTCACGATTCGCTGGAAGGAGTTCGCTGGTTGAGCGCTCATATGCTCGTTAACGATAAGCAGTCGGTCGCAGACAGCGTTGACGGTCTCCTTGCTAAAGTGGGCAAGCGCTGTCTCAAGCGCGCCGTCCGAAAGAAATAGCCATTTTCCCTCGGGGCCGCGCGGAAAATGAAGGGATATCTCCATGTCCTTCAGATCATTCAGGAGATTTCCGGTAGCCGGATCCGCGACGTGCCGTAGCTTTTGCATATCCAATGCAATTTTCGGATATGTTGTCTCGTGATAGCCGGTCGGAGCGGTTATTGGCGTTGCGAGACGCATGAGACGCTCGACGTGCCGCGCGGCTTCGGCTCTGCCGATCGGGTTCTGACGGCGCGCATCTCCGAGGCGCCAGAGCGCGCGCTCGTAGAGACGGTGCGCGTCCTCCATGCCAATAGCGTCACGGCGTTCGGTCTGTCCGAAACCAATCAGCGCAAAATAGGCGGGCGTTCCCCATGTCGGGATTTCCTCATCGGGGAGGGGGCGCTCGACCCGCCTCCAATTCCGGGTATCGCGGTTGCGCAGACGACGATACGCCCGCTTGAGCGCGCGCCTGCGATTGCGCTTGATGGCCCATCCCGGCAAGACGTCCCGGAACGCGTCGATCGATCGGGTGACCACGTCCTGTAATCGCAGGCTCAAATTCCGGGCGCTCGTCGTCAGGCTGGTCGCGGCGAGATCTTCATCCTTGATGGCCGCTGTCAGAGAGGTCAGAACCGGTTCGAGCAGCCGCCGACGATGATACCCTGTCACGGCGGGCGCGAGAGAGGAAGGTGTGTCCGACTGCTGCCATGCGCGCTCGACCGACAGCCCGGTCGCCTGCTGAACAGCGCGAGATTGAGAGCGCGTGGCGCGGGCCCGATCGAGCAATGCAAGAGCACTTTCACGCGGATCGGATCGCGTCATGTTCCGCGCCATATTGTCGACGAGGTCGGAACGGCGGAGAGGGCGCACATCACCGAGCGCTCGACGGCCGGCGATCTGTCGCCGTTCAGCGGCTTCAGACGTCACCAGCCAGGTCGTTTCCCTGTGCCGCGATCCCTGGGTGTAGGCACGATGTGCGTCGACCGCGCCCGATCCCGCTGGCATCGCTTCAATATGCTCGGTCGACGTTACCCCTTGCGTGGCATCGATCGAAAGGACGTCACCATATCCGAGCCTGATCTTCCCTGACCGCGGATCATGCAGGGTCGGCCATGGGATGAACCCTGACCGCCCCCTCTTGTTGCGGACGCTCAAACCCTTCTCGGACGCGGCAAGGACCTCAAGGACCGAGCCATTGTTGCCGATGATCCCGCGTCGCCCGTCCGTGCAACGCGCATTGGTGCGGGCATAAAGTCGGATCCTGTCGCCGACCGCGAGCCGCATCGTGTAGTCCGTGCCATGTTGATCGATTGCCTCGATTTCGATGAGGTCCGGCCCGAGCTGGCCGAGTGCGCGACGGCGATCCCGGATTGCCCGGGCGATTTCGCGGGCATCCGCGTTTGTGGGAGCGGACACGGTCAGCGTGAAGTCGTCGAGGCTTGCGCCCTTGCGATGCCGCTCGAGCCAGAGATCCGCGATCCGCCCAACGACGCTGCGATAATCCCCTGTCGCGAGAAGCAGAGTTCCGTCCTCTGCCTTCCGGTCGAGCGCCGCCCGGGCGTTCCCCTCGCGCAGCATGAGTGCCGTGGCGCGTTGGCGCTCCGTCCGCTGCCGCACGCTGGAGATCAGTTCGGGGATCGCTTCGTGTCCGAGGGCACGTCGGAGCAGGTCAACAACCGGGCCGGCCTCGACCGCCTGGCATTGCAGGGGATCGCCAATCATGACCATTCGACACCCGGTCCGCTGCTGGGCGCGAAGGAGTTCGAGCAGTTGCACGGTGCTCAGAAGGCTCAACTCATCCAGTACGACGACCGAGCGTGAGTCGAGCGCAATCGCGCCGGTCTTTAGGCCGTGGATTAACCCCTGGCATGCGAATACACGATCATCGACGATGTTCGCTCCGGTCAGTTCCTCGGCCTGACGCCATGCGACCGCGGTGCCGAGTACAGTGCGTCCCGACGCCGACCAGGCGTGAACAAGCGGGGCGAGGAGTGTCGTCTTTCCCGAGCCCGCGACGCCGACGAGCACCGCCAGGCGCCCCCTGGTGCCGAGCGCGCTCATCGCCCGGCGCTGAAGCTGTCCGTGTGCCGAGGAGAAATCGAACCCGCTTGCCTGTACGGCGGCATCGATCGTCGCTTCGTCCAGCGCGTCGCTGTGATCTGTCGCTGCTGATCGCGCCAGCGCGATAACTTCCTCTTCCCGGGCGACGTGCAGCGCCGTGGTCATACGCAGGCGGCTCTCGCCGCGCCGATCCGTGTCCGCAACGCAGATAAGGGCCGTGTCCTGATCGTCCAGGGTCAAGGGCTGTTCACGGAGCATCGTGACGACGTCATCGATATCGGCCGCCGCCTCAATCCCTGCCTCGACCAACGCCTGCGCCGCGCAGACCCGCGCCTCGGGCCCGTTGATGACCGCGGTCTGTCGAAACCGTTCCGCCAGCAGGAAGGCTGTAATTCGGTGAGCCGCGGTCAGTCTTGCAGCGTCATCCAGGAGCGGGCGCGAGACATGCTGGTGAACAAAGCGCGGTACCGTCCACCCGAGATTGCGCGCTGTTGCCCGCCAGGTCGTCATGCTCGCCATATCGTCCGATTTGGACTGACGAGGATCCCCCTGAACACCTTGCTTCAGGAGTGAAATCCGTTGCGTCGGGGTCAGAAGCCCCCAATCCAGCCCCCGGGACGACGCGTAGTCCCGCGCGGCATCCGTTCCATCGAGGGTCCGTTTTGAAAAAGCGGCGCGCACGTCATCGGGAACCAGGGGCAGCCGCGCCGCACCCGTTTTCTTGTCGCGCCGCACCTCGACGCCGATCTCGCGCAGATTGCGAGCCAGGAAGGCTTGATAGACCGCTCCGCATTCCCTGATGCGACCGCTGAGCCGATCGAGGTCCAGGCCGCCCGCCCGTCCGTTGGCGGTAACGACGACATTGGGGACGATCACGTGCGTATGCAGTTGCGGGTCGCCACGGATACCAACGGCGAGGGGCCGGGTGAGCGGCATCCCGCTCAGGGGATCGGTGTCCTCGACATAGGCCGTCGGGCGCGCGGTAAAATGCTCGAAGCGAATCCAGCCGATATGTCCCGCGTCGAAACCCGCAGCGCCGGCTTTGCCTTTTCGCGCGCGACCGATGATGGTCTCGATCATGGTCATCGCGCTGCTGACGGCATTCCGGTGAGCTTGCAGGATCATCGCGCGCTCGGCGTCTGTTGTTGCCAGCGCCCATGCAACGGAGATCGATTTGTCCGCCGACCAGGTGAGGTCGATGTAACCGATCCGGACCTTGCTGAACGAAACCGCTTCGCTAATGACTTGTCGGTCAATCGGACGTCCCGCGTAATCCAGGCCATCGCCGAGCCGCGTACACAGCGCGAGGTCTACGGGATGTTCGCGGGGCACACCGAAGAGGGAAAGCAGGCGCCGCGCCGCGCTGCAGCGCTTCTTGTCCTGTCCGGATTGCCTTCTGCCGATTGCGAGCCCTGCGATGTGGCGCCACCCGTCGGCATCGGGGAGAGTGTCCGTGGGAAGGTTAAGGACCGACCTTATGCTCTCTCCGCCGGACTGGTATTGCTTTCCGGCAATGGGACTTCCATCCGCGGCGAAGCCGCTCAGCAGGTTCATGATCACGTCACGGGACAGGCCTGACCGGGATGGTGACAGTCTGAGCGCCGACAAGACCCGCGGACTGACCGTATCGCCGATCTCGGCGGGGCACGTCGCCGACGTGAACGGGGCAGGCATGCCATTATAATACTGAAATAATCGCAGTTGGGCGACCGAGATCGTTGAATCGAGCAGATGATCTGCCATGAATCGTGCTGCGGAGGGGCTGCCCCCGACGCCGGTACGATACGTCAGCATCATTCCTTGTCCAGGAGGTATGTCCCGAAAGCCGCCGACAAGGTCGCACCGAGGAGATCGGGAAGCCGACGGATCTCCTCTCCAAGGGTAGAGATGTCTGCGGATCGCCGCTCGATGGCCTCGGCGATGGCGCGGAGGCTTTCGGCGAGAGCCGCTTCTTCGGATGGAGGTTGGGCAAGCGCCGATGCAAGGCGCGCTAATAATTTTCCGTGCTCCTGCTGGATGTCCACGACGGTTTCGAGGAGCTCGATCAGGGTGGAAACGTCGCTTTCTGCTCCTGCGGGTTTACTGGACGTTTTCATTGTACTGCATCTCCGAAGGTGCGCCGGACGGCACCGGTCCCGGTATCCCCATCGTCGCCGGACGATCGGGCTGCGTCGGAATGCGCAGAGGCAGCCAGCAGCCGATCTGATTCGGATTCTGATCGAATGCGAACACGGTGCGGTAGCGGCAGATGTTGAGGGGATTCGACGGGAGACTCGTCGCCGCCAGCCGGTTGAGCTGGATCAGGGGAGCCCAGGCCGCGATTTCCTCAGGGTGATCGTGAAAGAGCCGGGCTGCGTCAGTCGCGTTGCGTTCGAGGGCGGCAATTTCAGCGTCGTGCGCGCGCTTGCTATCGTCGAAACGGGCGTCGCCCTGCGTGGTGGCGATGGCGAAACCGCTCGAATAGCCGCGCCAGTGCCCGATGCCAAACAGACTTGCAGCGATGATGACCGCCGCCAGTGCACTGCCGGCGAGTGTGTTGCGGTCGAACGAGCGCACGCGGCGGGTAAGGGCCTCGTCAGCCGCTCTGGCGACATGCTCTCCGATCTGGCGGATCGTTTCGGCTTGCACCTGTTGCGCCATCGCGGCGAGGCCCGCGGCCTCGGCCTTGTGATACTGCGTGCGCGCATCGAGGGACGTCTTGATTTCGGATCCGACGCGACGGCCCAGCTCCTCGAGCGCGTCCCGCTGCGCCGCGAGCGTCATGACGGCGGAATCCCATTGCGCCATGATGGGCCACAGCGGATCTTCCGGGGCAATTCCGTACGCCTTCGCCGCGTCGAGCATCGTTCGGCTGGTGTTGGCGTTGGACGTACCGTTATTGTTGGTGTTCATGTCTACTCTCCAGCGTTGATTGTTGATTACGGAAGCCAGTGCAGGACTGGGGTGAAGGCAGTTTCCATAGCGCGCCACCAGGTGGTCACCCGCTGGCGATCGAATGGCCCGAGCGGTTCCGGGCCATGCCCGGACATGGCATCGAGAAAACCGACCCGGCGCTCGCTCAGCTTGTGGGCGCAACTTAATACTGGAACCGGAACGAGTCTGGCGTCGCCGTCGAGTAATGCGGAGAGCATGTTGGAGCGCTCGATCAGGCTGCGCAGCGCGACCGAAGGATCCACATGCCGCGCGACGACATGTCTCGCGTAGGCGATGATCGTGGCCGTTGGGGCGAAGGAATGAAGAAGCATTTCCACCGTTGCGACATCGTCAGGATCTGCGCCGATAAAATAGACCGCGGTGGGTTGAAGCCCGATTTCCTTGATGGCTTCCACGAGCGTGACCTCGCGAGCAAGATTCGCAATTACCTGATCACCTGCGCCGAAATCGACGATGATCGAGGTGTTCGTGGCCGCAGCGCTGGCAAGTTCGTCCTCGAGCCAGCCCTGGACTGAAACCGGGTCGGCAGATGGAGGTGATACAGCATCACTGACAAACCCGCGCAGGGTCTGGTTCGTGTGATCGGCGTCAGCCACGCGCACTGCCCGCCCTACCTCACGAGCGCGCTCGAGGAACCACCGCGCCGCGAAGGATTTGCCGAGCTGCCCGCGGCCGCCGAGGAACAAGCAGTTTGGGTAATGGCTCGTGTTGCTGTCGGGTTTTTCTGCCGAAGTTTCGTCGACGACTGCCCTGTTTGCATGGTTTGGCAATACAGTTCTCCATTGGTCGGTCGAGACTGGGAAAAATACTGATCGTCGCGCCTGTCAAAGCTAATATTTCCAGATAAACTGGCAAAAAGTAGCGGCTCCGGCCCAACGTCGATATCCTTACGCACACGGCGCGACAGTCCGCAACAACAGATTATCAACGAGTATTTCGCAATATGAGATTACAACCTGAAGAACGGATCATCTGTACGCAGTGAATATTGTGCGTGGACGTGTCATGATGTGCCACGGCGTGTCATCCGGGCGATACCGAAGTGCTTGAGATCGGGAAGTCGTCAGCCGTTCAAGATTTCGTGATGGCTAAACCTCATTGGTCTGGATTGCGGTCTCCGCGGACGACGGGGGTCGGCAGGGCCGGCTCGCTGGCCCGGAGCATATGGGTCGCTGCAGCCAGTTTTTCCTTCGATTTCCGGCCGTCCGAGTTCATCGAGGCCGGCTGAACCGGCTCCCTGGATGACGACGCGGGAACAGGCGCATGCGTTCTGGGGGCGGGCACAGGACGGGGCGGTATCCCCGTGCCATCGACCAGGCGGACTGGCGTTCCGCGCGTTGGCACGAGCGGCGTCGCTTCGGCGAGCCTCTTGTCCACGCGGGCCCATGCTTTGCGCACCGTGTCGGGAGAGAGTGGTCCACCGCGCGCATTACGAAGCCCGATTTCCGCGAGGGCGGCGGTCAATGTCTTGAAGTCGCGGGACGTGTCCAGGATCGTCCGCAATGCTTCATGATGATGCTCAATAAAAACCCGAAGCTCATGGCCGCGTGTCTTCCACCGTGCCTTGCGGAAGCGCGCCGTCAGTTCGTCGCTGGACAAAGGCTTCACGTCAGACTTTCCCCCTTGCCGTCATGCCGTACCACCACGGTCAGGATCGACAGCTGATATATTTAATGCGCTGTTCAGGACCTGCCAGGAAATTGAGTGAATCACGCGTGTGACAGGCGCCCTCGCAAAGTGCCGCGGAGACGACACGAACCGTTATCACCGCGGCAGCATCGCATGACATGAGCCGGACAGTCGGCCACAATTGCGCGGACATCGCCCGGACAACCCGGGATGCGAAATTCTGTTACAGACCAAGGCACCCTTGGTGCGGTCGGGCTGTTTCCCGATGCCTCGGGATCACGCCGGGCAGCTGACCCCGGAGAAGCGCGACGAAAGGATCGAAGCTCACATTTCCTGAACGTGGCGGCCGCTCAGAGGGACGCCGCGTCACGGCCGCGACGAGTCACGGCAGGCAGGCTTTGTCACCTCATGTCTCCGCTGATGGTCGGCGCGTAACGCGTGTTGTCTGCACACCTTGCGCAGTCACGGCCGTCGCAATCTGACGCAGACTGGCACCGTTTGGCTGCATGGTGCGTACGAATAGTGCAACGGAGGCAGCGACAGCATCTGCCCTGGTAGTACGAGCAGCGCTTCCGAGGGCGCTGTCCATCTTGGAATAAACTCTCCAGCCGCCTAGAATAGTCCTGCGCACCTTGGCTGCTGCCCGACGCTTGACTGGGTGAACCCGTTTTACCCACGGTCCGGAGCAAGATTGTGACACGTCCCGTGTTGTGACGCGGACCAGGGCCCGCTTCAGTCAATACGTATTGACGTCCATGAAATGTTTGAAGGCATGGTCCGCTGTCGACCACCGAAACAGCGGCACCGTAGGCCCTGGAATGCCAGTGCCGATGTCCCGGACACCGTCGTGGGTGGTGGGCAGCACGCCGATCGAGGCGGCCGTGTCCTGGAACAGGACATGGTGCCTGCTGTCGAAAACGGTGAACTGCGAACCCTCGGCGCCGTAACAACCAGCATCATCGATGACGATCGCAGGGACTGTGCCGAGCGTTCCGCCGAGATCGAGAGACAGGCGCTTCGGCTTCGCGGGCGTGCCGCATTCATCGACATAGCCCCGCGCCGTCTTTTTAAAGGTCGGGGTGCCGTCGAGGAAAGAGCCGGCCGCCGCACCAAGGGGCTTGGCCTTCGTGCTGTCGAGCCAGTGCACGTGCCCCAAGGCGCCCTTGTAGTCGGCGGCACGTGCGTCGGCGGTCGAGAGTGCCACGAGCGCTACGGTGAGGCTGACGGTTAAACCAGGCTTCATGAGTGTCTCCTTTCGTTCATCGGATAAAAAACGGATCGTTCCGGCCCTTACGGCGCCTTCAGATTGGCCGGCGTGGCGGGGCTGGTCGCTGCATTTGCAGGCGCCGTCGATTGGGTCGTCACGACAGGGGCAGCATCGGCCGCGCTGCCGGGATCAGTTGATGGCGCGGCCTTCAGCACGATGGGCCGGGAATAGGCCTCGGCATCGACGATGACGTGCCGGGCCTGGCGGCGCTCGGATGGATCCTTGTCGAACAGCTCGACCAGACTTTGGGCGTCGTCGTAACAGAACAGCACGGTATGTATGCGGGGGCGTGTTCCGGCATGCACCGGGGTCCAGACGATCTCGGCCAGCCCGAGCGTTGCGATATCGGTGATCGTTTCCCCGGCCGCCATGGCGGCCTTGCCGCCGGCGGTCAGGCCTGAGGTGTAGAGCTGGTAGATATCGCACCGGCGCGTATTGGGCTGGGTCACGCTACCCTGCGGACTGCCCACCGCGCCGATGACGGTGAAACGCGTGGTGCCCTTGCCGAACTGCGACAGGTCGACGGGATCGGGCCGGGCATTTTCCGTGCCACTCGAACATGCTGTCAGCAGGAGCACGAGCGCGGCGACGCCAGGCATGCGGAACAGGAACGGGTGTCTGGGCATCATGGCGTCACGCTATGCATCTGAAGGTTGGCGAGGTCATTGAGATACGGCGCCGGATCGAGCACCCAGCCGGCGCCGTAATCGTGGAAGCTGCGCAGGACCACGTCGGTCGTCAGCACCTGACCGGCATAGCCCGCCCCTGCGATACGCGGATCGGTCAGCCAGGCGGGCAATATCGCGGGCCGTCGCCGGATGGCGGCGACGATCCAGCGCGTGCCCGTCGACTGGTGGTTGACGTCGCTGACTTCCAGCACCCGATCGGCATGCAGGCGCCAGCAAAGCCCGTCCATATAACGGATGCCGGGCGGGGTCTTTCCGTTGGCGTCGTGCGGGTCGGGACCGGTGATCACGTCCGGGAAATGGCCCGGGGCCAGTTCCATGGCGGCGGTCAGATAGATGAACCCGGGCGGTGGCGTGCCGATGAGGATGTCGCCCTGCATCTGATCGAGATGGTCGGGCACGATGACGCGCGTGACGGGCGAGCCGTCCGGCGACCGGACCTGTTCGGTCGCGCCCATGATGAAGCGCAGCCATCGGGCCGGGACACGATGGATGACGCCGGCGTCGAGCATGGCGGCGAGGAACGGCAGGGGCGCTGGCTGCCCGCGTTGCAACGTGCCGAAGAAATATCCCTTCGTGTTCATCCCGTAGCCAGGGACCGGGCTGACCAGAAGCCAGCTGCCACGCGGGTCGCCAAGGACCGTTGCAGGCATCGTTGCTTTGAAGAAGGACTGCCCGTAAAGGGGCCGCAGACACGCGCTCGCGGCGCTTTGTCCCTGCGCGTCATGCTCGGCGTTGACCAGCGCCAGGAACATCTTTGGATCGATGGCATCGCGGTGCAGCCGCCGCATGATGGGGCGGCCGAGGCCGAGTATGCCGAGGAGTGCGAAGGCGGCAATACTGCCTGACAGGAGAGCCCGGTTCATTCCGGATCTCCCGGTGTCAGACGTGGTTGTTCGCTGTCCCAGGTCAGCCTGCCGTCCTGCACACGAAAGGCGGTCTCGACCGGATGCAGCCGATCGGGGTCGATCCCGGCCGCGCCGCCATATGCCGCCCGGAAGACCGGCGTGCGCATCCAACCCGGCAGATGACGACGCATGCCGACGATGGCGGTGTAGTAGATTTCTCCGTCACTGCCGATGCGACGCACGGCATGGTCAAGCGTCTCGGGCGTGTCGGTGACGACGAAGCCCGCGACTTGACTCGTCGCCCACTGCACCTGGCGCGGCACCATGACGCCCGGATCGTCGGGGACCGTCTGATCGGAGAGCCGGGAAGGAAGGAAACGTCCCCCGGACTCGATGCTGCCGGGGTTCGTCAACGGGCGGAAGGACGGCACGGCGTAATTCGTGCAGAATGTCATGCGCGCATCCCAGGGACGCACGAGATAGAGGAGCATCGTCTCCTCCCGGACGATCCGGTGCCCGTCCGGATCTCGTCCGTCTCGATCGAGCGGAACGGGCGTCTCGGTCAGGATCCCGCGGGCGGTCAGATCCTGCTCCAGCGGCGGTGTCCGTCCTTTCGGCCACGCGGAGAACAGGAAGGCGTGTCCGGACGCGGCGGTGACGCCGCTATCGGGGAACCATTCGACGTCACGCGGACTGCTGCCGATCCGCGATGCGCCCGTCGACAGGGGATAATGCACCGCGCCTTGCATGCAGCCGCCCCAGCTCGTGAGCCCGTCGTGATTGATGACGAAGCGCCGTCCGTGTGGATACTGCGCGCGCTCGGCCGCCATCAGACGTCCGTCCAGGCCCGGCGTCATCGCCCACCAGACGGCCCCCACCCCGACGATGGCGCCAATGCCGGTGCCGAGACGCATCCGGAGCGACAGGACCATGAAACGGGTGCGGAGCCGTGACCAGAGTTCGAGAGGCGTCATCGCCGCTCACTCGAACAGATTGGCGAAGGAGCCCGCGAGACGCTGCGTAAGCGCCGGCATGGCGTCTTGCAGTTTGAGGTTTACGCGATCGGCATAGGCGACGTCGCGGAGGTTATACTTCTTGAAGTCGGCGCTTTCGGTGATGTCCTGATCGCGCGCGTTCGACGAGGTGTCGCCCGAGGTCTCGACGCCGTAGCTCTGCGCGGTGGCCTCGGTGACGCCGGTCTGCATGCGGCTCGAGCCTGAGCCGTGATGCATGTGGCTGTGCTCCCAGACCTTGCCGCCACCGAGCGGACGCTCGGAGAGCTGAATGTCGATGGTGATGGCGTAGGTGACGTCCTGATAGGCGTAATTGATCAGGGCAGACGCCGCCATCAGCCCGAGCCCGACGCCGAGGCCCGCCCCGGCATTGCCGGTCAGCCCACCGACAAGGCCCCCGGCGGCGGCGCCGATGCCCACCGATTGCAGCGGCTGGCCATAGGCCGAGGAGAGCAACGCCGAGCGTTGCGCATCCGTCAGCTTGCCCGCCTGCAGCACATTGGCCTGCAGCAGGTAATGCGCCTGACCCGGATCGGAGACGATGGCATATCCCCGCGCCTGCAACGCCTGCGCCAGCGCGCCACGGATATCCAGATCCGGATAGTCCGACGTATTGCGGATCCCGAGATAGATCGTGTGCAACGCGGTCGGCACAGGATCGAGAAACACGGTCTCAGACATATGCGTATGCACGTCGAGCGTGCCATGGTTCACGGCCGCATCCATGCCGGAGCACGAGGCAAGCGAGAGCGTTGCCGCGCCGACGAGGGCGCAGCGGACTACGGAACGGGGCACGGCATATCTCCGACAGATCGCTCCGCAGACCTACGGAGAGCTGACGGCTGTAATAATGCCAAACGACAATGTTGTCAAGGAAAAACATCGAGAACGACATTATTGCTGTCGTTAGGAACGACAAGGTCTGCCGGAGACCTGCCTTCAGAGCCGTTGCGCGTTTCGTTTTCGAACTGTTTGGCAGCGCCCTGACTTTGTCAATCGCTCATCGTCGCTCGCGAGCGACGTGCGGGCCGGCACCATCCGTGCGGTGCCGGCCCGATGCGATCAGTCTCCATGCCGACCGACGTCCCCGACGGAGCTGGTGAGCTCGGCCATCTGGTGCATTACGCTCTCCAGTCCGTCGAGGGGATGGATCAGCTCGTTGTTCCCAAGCGTGATCGTCAGGCGGGCATGGGCGAGCGCCGGCAGCGCGAGCTAATGCAGGAGCGTCGTCAGGCGAAGCAGGGTGACTTCGTGCGTCTCGGGCGTTTCGTTTTCGCAGGTGTGCATATCAGGGTTTCCTTAATAACGCTTGACACCCGAGAAGTGCGCGCGGGTATAATCACGCAGTGCAAATCACTGACGCTCTAGTAACCAGAGAACGTAGTGAGCCTTCTGGGGAGAGGGGAGACCGATCCCTTCGTTCTGAAACGTTCAAAACCCCAACAAACACTTTGCCGCGATCTCGCGATACGCAGTATCTACGAACCTCACCGAACCTCAGGCTCGCGTTGAGGGTTGTCTCCAGTCGAGATAATTTCCGACGTGTCTACGTCGCAAACACGTTCGATTTACTGCTTGCTGACAGATCCCTCGTTGAAAATTCTATCTGGATCCGCCGTCGCCCGAGAACCGGGCGCCACGCCAGTCCGTGTCGGGTGCGTGAGCGAACAGGTTAGACCGTCTCCCCCAGTACGACGTACCCCGCATCAGTCGCGGCCGTGGAGTCTCTCTCGTTTCATCGAGAAAGAAGTCGTCCGATCACCCGCGCGGGAGCCCACCGCTCCAGACGATCTCGCCCAACACGGCAAGCCCGGCCGCGGCCTCGGGGGGAATATCCTGCGAGGGGTAGCGCTCGTTGTCGGCCATGGCGCGCAGGCCACCGTCGAAGCGTCGGTCGAGGCGGCGGATGACGGTCTCGCCGCCGATACGCAGGGCGTAGAGCGCGCCGCCCGAGACGGCGGTGGCGGCGGTGTCGACGATCAGCAGATCGCCGTCCTGCAGCGTCGGACGCATGGCGTCCCCCGATGCAGTCAGCAGGCGCAGTCCCGCGGGGTCGCGTGGCAGGGCGGCGTCCAGCCAGGCCTTGCCGATGCGCAGGCCCTCCTCGGTCTGTCCGGTCACATCATGCCAGGGAATGACGGTCTGGTGTCCGCCCCGCAGCGGCACACGACGTCCGGCCTCGTCGGTCTCGGGCATGCCGGCCGCCGGTGCCGCGTCACCGGCGGCCCGGGGGCCCGGGCCGGTGCCGTGGGCCAGCCATTCGATGGAGACGCCGCAGACGCGGGCGAGCGTGATGGCGGCGGAGAACTTCATCTCCTGGCCGTTCATGTAGTCGCGCAGAGTGGTGTAGGCGAGACCGGCGGATTTGGCGGCGTGAGTAATGCCGACGATCTGGGCTGCCTGACGCAACCGCTCGCCGCGGGCGAGCATGGCCTGTTTCTCGGCCTCAGACATGACGCGCCATCTTCGACCGTGCTTCTGGAAGCGCGACGGGCGACGAGGGGATACAGGACGCGGCTGCGGGCGGGGCATGGCAACTCCTTCCGTGCGGCCGGCACGAAAATGTGAGCCATAGTTTCTTTTCCGCTTGTAGCAAACCTGTCGTTTCCATCATATTGTGACGCATTGGTGGATGTCCTGGACATTCCCGTGGTGAAACCGTGGCATGGACGGGCCGACCTGTCCAGAGGGGAAGGTTTGAGGATGGTGAACGATCAGGGAGCCGCTCCGGACTCTGCCGGGCCCGGCCATGGCGGGTTCGAAGAGATCTATGCCGGTCTGCTGTCGCTGGCCCGCGTCCTGGCGCTCGAACATCGCCTGCTGCGCCAGCAGCTCGCCGCCGTCTCAGGAGACACCGAGGAGGGGCGTACGCTCGAGGGGCTCGTGGCCCTGGGCGGGCTGATCGAACAGCGTGTCGCCCATCTTCTGGGTCTCGCCCGCGAGGCGGGCCGACTGTGACCGGCCGGAGAAACATCCATGCTCATGGTGATCGGAATACTCCTCGGCCTGATCGTCGCAATCGGCGTGGCCGTCCTCAAGAAATGGGATCTGTGGTGGCCGGTCGGCATCATGCTGATCGTGGCGGCCCTGACGCATGGCTGAGCGGACGTCACGATGGTCGATGAGCGCATGGCCGCGCGCGCGGCCGCCTACGACGCGGAGTTCGGCACGCTGGAGGCGGAGCACCGGCTCAAGAAGGTCGTGGCGTATGTGATCGCGATAATCTGTGCCGTCATCGCCGGGGTGGCCATCGGGCGATGGTGGCATCCGGTCTTCGCATTCTGGATAGGCTGCGTGAGTTGGGGAATGGTGGTCGAGGCACGGCGCGACGTCGCACGCGATATCGAGCGCCGGCGGATGCACGGCATCGACTGAACCTGGCGCTGACCCGCCGGATCGCCCGGCTGGTTTCCGGCGCCGCGTTCCGGGACGCCGACCGTCTGGCTAAGGCACAGGAGGAAGGGACGGATCCTGTCGAACGGCCGAGAGGGGCACTGGTGATCGACGGCCGCGCGCCCGATCGCGGACGTGATGCAGGATCGCAGGCCACCCTGTCGCATATGCAGGCCCTGCGGGCGCTCGATTACGATGTCAGCTTCATGGCCTCCGATGTCGTCGACGATCTGCGTTCCAGTGACGGGCGGGACGAGGCGATCCACTGGCTCGGGGCACCCGCCTACGGATCGGTCGAGGACTTATTGCGGCTGCAACAGGACAGTTTCGATTTGGTATATTTCCATCGCGAACTCAACGCGACCCGCTATCTCGGCCTCGCGCGCCGTCTCCAGCGCCGTGCCCGCCTGATCTACGGCGTCGCCGATCTGCACGGCGTGCGTGTGATGCGACAGGGCTGGATCGAGGGGCGGCCGGAGTTCGTCGCGCGGGGACGGGTGTTGCTCCGCGACGAGATACGGGCCGCGCAGACGGCCGATGTCACCATCACGCATTCGGACGCGGAAGCGGCACTCCTCGGCCGCATCGCGGGCGTCAGGGCGACGGTCGTGCCCTGGGTCGTGCCGGTCGGACCGCCGGGGCCGGGCTACGCCGGGCGGCGTGGTCGGGTGAATCGGGGCGTGGCCCGCGTTACGCGTCATACCCGAATGACATCGTGCGCCGGGTGCCAGCGCCCCTTCCCTGACGGGATCGGCCTGGGCGTCGCTGTCGGCAATCCGTGCCTTGCGCAGTCCCTTTGGCTCATCCCCTTCTCCCCTGCTTCCGGGACGTAAGCCGGTCGTCGCCTCGTGGTGGGAACGCGTCGGGAGGGGTTCTCATTCGTCCTCCTTTTTTCAGGCGAAGGGCTTTGCAGTCCTTCTCCCCCGGAAGGGCCGGCTGTCGCCGGCCCGTACGCGAAATCGCGTGGATGCCGCGTCATGGCCGCGTCCGATCGGGGGATTCCCGTGAAATGAAGGACACCCACATGACAGCCCATCATCCGTTCCGGATCGGCAATCCGCCGATCGACCATCTGTTCGACACCAATCTCGTCCTGTGCGGCGTGCTGCAACCGACGCTGCGCCGCATCGTCACCGATCCGGCTCCGACCCTGCTCGATGCCCGCCTGGAAGGGGCGATCGTCGTTCTCGGCCTGCTGACGCGCGCGCTCGACCGCGTCGTGGCCGACATGAACCGCGCGCCCGTCATGGAGGAGGCCGATCATGACTGATCTCGCAGCACGGCTTCCCGACGGGCGCTACCTGCGTCTCATCGGCCTGCATGCGCCGGGCATGCCCATCGACGGACCGCCCCTGTTCCACGCCGTGCGCATCCTCGATCTGGGTCTGGACGCCTCCTTCCTCGCCGAGCGCCTCGCCTTCTGGTCCCCGCTCGACGCCGATGCGCGCGAGGCGGTACTCGGCGATCCGCCCGCGGGCGGCGGCGAGATCGAACCGGCGGTCCTCGACGGGTTCGGACCACCCGACGTCATCGCCTGCCTCGGCGCGCGGGAAACGGACTGGCTCGGCGCCGTGTCGGTCCCGGTGCTGCGGGTCGACCGTCTCCTGCCGAACCTGCCCTCCCTGGCGAACGGACGTCCGGACGATCCCGTCGCCCGGGTTCTCGCGCCTGAGAACGTCTCGAGAGGTCCGTATCACCCGGCCACCCTGTCGGCCGCCATCCACGAGGCGGGGCGCATCCTCGCGGTGCTTCTCGAGCATCGGCCGCTCGACGCGCTGCTCACCGCCGGGCGCTGACCGGTCACCGGTCCGTCGCGCTCTCCCCCGGTCGGCACGTCCCGACCGGGGCCTTTAGCCTTATCCCCCTGAAAGTCTCTCCAAATGCTCCTGTCTTCCTCTCCCGTTCCGTCACCGGGACCCGTGCGTCCCTTCTTCCACCCCACCGAGGCCGATCTCGCGCTCTATGCCCGGCTCGCGCGCAGCCTGCGCGTCCTGCCGCCCTCCAGCCTGTTCCGCCATCTCGGGACCGAGGGGCAGCACCTCGCGCTGCTCGGCGATCGCGCCCCCTGGATCTGGGCCCGCGTCATGAGACGGGCGCGGGGTCGCTGGCCCGACCTGCCGACCGACGGCCGGGTCGCCGGCGACGGCACCGTGCTCAACAGCGTGCCCGAGCGCATCGTCTATGAGGCGGTCCGCCCGATCGTGCCGACGGACATGGCGCTCGATCACGAACCGCCGCTCGGTGGCGCACCGCCGTGGCATTTCGCCGATTTCGCCCTCCGCCACGGGGCGCGGGTCGTTCATGTGGAAGTCGTCGGCGCCTGCGGGCGCGATCGCGTGACGCGCAACGCCCTGGAGGTCCGACTGCTCGCCGAATTCGATCGCCGGCTGGAACACTATCGGCGCTGCCGCCTGCCCGCCCCGGAGGCCTGGTTCCTCGACGATCTCGTCGATCCGGACCATCTGCGGCAGCGTTTCCTTGCGATCGCCGGTCATCTCCGCGCAGGCGGTGGCGCATGAGCGGGGGGCCGGTCAGGCTGCATGCCTGGCCCGCCGCCCGGGTGCGGCTGTTCGATCTGGTCCCGGCGCAAACGGGCGCGCCCCGCGCCGGCGCGCCGGTCGCCCTGGTCGCCCGCGACGGTCTCGTCGAGGGACCGGTCGTCACCTGGGAGGCGGACATTCGCCGCAGGCAGGGCCTGCTCGAGGAAATCCTCGACGACGACGGCCAGCCCGCGCTCAGCGTCGACGACAGCGTGTTTCGCGGCCTGCTCCCGATCGAGGCCCGGCCGCCGCATGTGCTGGCCGCCTATCACCTGTCGTTCCTGCGGCGACGGCTCGGCGGTCCGCGCGCCACCCCGCCCTACGGGCTGTGTCTGTATCGCGCGACGCTGCAGCATCGCCCGTGGCTGAGCGGGCACGGACTGCAGACCATGGCCGTGGAGGTGGCCCCGGGCAAAATCCTCGATCTCACCGAAGCCGGGCCGCACGCGCGGCTCGCCTGCGGGCAGGCCCTGCTCGAGGCGCTGCTGGCAACCGAGCCGCTTAATCGGCTCGTCGCGCGATCCGGCGCGCCCGTGCTCCCGCCGCCCCATGACGAGCCCTTCGGGCGGTTCGACGACTGGGACCTCATGGAGTCCGGGCCCGTCTTCGTCGCGGATTAGACGCGGTGCCGGCGAACGCGGCCCTTGGTCCGGGCGGACGGTGTGATAACGCTTCCGGACCAGGGAGTTCGCGCTGCCGGGAGCGCGACGGTTCGCTGCTTTTCGCCTTCCGCGTTCGCCGTCTTCTCGGACGCACATGAGCTCGTTGACGGTTCCCGAAAGCAGACGTGCCTTACAAGCTTTTCGTTCGAAACTGACCTTCATCTTCAAACGGCACCATGTGACTTGATCGTCCCAGGATGACGAAATATAGCGTGCACGATGGTTAAGTCTTGCGAGTGCTCGTGAAGTAAGCGCCGGCTTCCATATCGGCCAACAAGCCGACCTTGGTTGGAGCCCAGTCCAGCGCTTGGCGCGTCATCTCACTTGTTGCCGGGTTGTCGACGCTACAGAACGGTGCAAGCCAGCTGAAACGCTTTTGCGCAGCCCGCTTCGAAAGGCTCTGACTCGGGATGCCAAGCTTACGCGCAATGATCCCAGCGATATCGGCAAAAGCAATGCCGTCCTCCGCCACGCCGTGATAGCAGGCACCCGCATCGCCCCGCTCCAGAGCAAGCCGGAACAGATGCGCCACGTCGTCACGATGAGCGGCACACCAGCGATTGCGTCCATCGCCTACATAATCGGCCGAACCCGCCTTGCGTGCGGCTTTGATGATCTGTGGCACCAGACCCTTATCCCCATCGCCATGGACTGACGGCGGCAATCTCATAATCATCGCCCGGACGCCACGGTCTGCCCACGCGTGAACCATAGTCTCAGCGACCGCCCGTGCGGCCCCTGGAGACCGTGGGTCGGGCAGATCTGCCTCCGTCATGCCGCCGCCAGGCGCCAACCCCATGGTGCCAAAGGCCGCGATGAACGGGCGCCCCGACCCTTTCAAGGCGCCCGCCATAGCGTCAATGGCCCGACTGTCCACGCGTGTGATTTCAGCTCCGAACCGCGCGACAATGCCAGTTGGCAAACCACCTCCGAAAACACGCAGGCGCTGGAGCCAGTCGAGTTGCCCAAGCCCATGGATAAAGGCGAGATGAATAACACCGTCGGCTTTCGATGCCGCAGTGGCAAGGCTCTCTATGTCGGTCAATGCCCCTTGATGAACTTCCAGCCCTGCGGCGGTCAGCGATTTCGCAGTCTCCGCAGATCGCGCGAGACCGATGACGGCATGTCCGGCGTCCTGCAATTCGCGCACGACAGCACGACCGATAAATCCGTTGGCTCCGGTCATAAAGATCCGCATGTCATTATCCCCTGCGCGACATCTGGCCGCTTCTTGGCCATTGATCTATCTTTACCCGTGCCTTTCAGGGTTGTAGATAACCGAACCTCCTGAAACGATTATCGAGCGTCCAGAATGGGTATGCCTTCTGAAATCGACCCTCTGTCACGGACGATCGCCCTGCTCAGGCCGCGCGTTCTGGCGTGGCGTGTGATCGAGGCTCGTGGGTCATGGGCGATTGCGTTCCCAGCCAACCCAGTCATCTCGTTCGGGCAAATCATCTCGGGCAATCCGACGATTAAGATCGGTTCCACGCACACTGCGTCCCTGACACGCGGCGACCTTGCCTTTTTAGGCACGACGGAACCATGGGTGATTGAAACCGGCCCCAATCCACGTTCGATCGATTTCATGACTGCCATCGCCGAGCCCGCACGTCTGGTGCAGACAGACGATCCATCCCCGAACGTGACGTGCTTTATGGCCGGAGCGTTCGTGCTGGAAGCGCCGAATGCCACGCTGGTCGCAGATCTCATCCCGCCCTTGCTGCCGGTCTTGCACAATGACGTGGCGGCCGAACGCCTTGGCATGCTGTTACGCCTCGTTGGTGAGGAAGCAACAATTACCCGGCCGGGTCGAAGTCTGATCCTTGATCGGCTGATCGAAATCATCCTCGTTGAAACACTGCGCACGCGTCCTGATGCGCTTCCGGGTCACGCCCAGCGCCTGTTGACGGCCCTAGGCGACAAGAAGCTTGCCCGCGCTTTGCAGATCATCCACGGCGGGGCATCACCGCCCTGGAATGTGCAACGTCTAGCCCGCCACGCTGGCATGTCACGCTCCGCATTCGCTGATCGTTTTACCAGAACGCTTGGCACCAGCCCGATCAACTATGCCACGCAATGGCGCATCAATCAGGCCTGCTCGATGCTTGCCTCACGCGACATGCCGATGTTGCAGATCGCCCACCAGGCGGGCTTCCAGTCTGTCAGCGCCTTCAGCACCGCGTTCAGTCGCGTGGTAGGTGTGTCACCAACCGCCTATGCGCGCAGCTTGGAGATGCTGCCTGTGTCGGCAGCATGAGAGTTTTGGCTGCCTAGAGGCTGTTATGAACCTGCGAGGTTGGCGGCCTGACGGAGCATGAGGCAGGCGAAGGCGATGACGTGCAGGCCTTCGAGTGTTGAGGCGTAGCGCTCGTAGTCCTTGACCAGCCTGCGGCAGCGGGTGGCCCAGGCGAAGGAGCGTTCCACCACCCATCGGCGCGGCAGCAGGACAAAGCCGCGCTTGGCTTCCGGCAGCTTTACCACGTCGAGCGCAATCCCCTCCTGCTTGGCTGCTTCTGCGGGGCGAGCACCCGTATAGCCTTGATCGACGTAAGCGAGTTCGACGCTTTCGCCCGTTGCGTCCTGTATGGCGGCGGATAGACGCCCGACCTCGGCACGGTCGTCGACATTGGCCGGTGTGACATGGAGCGCCAGCAGATACCCGAGCGTATCGACGGCCATGTGCAGCTTGGAACCCCGCTTGCGCTTGGCGCCGTCGTAGCCCGCACGCGTCCCGCTTTCCGGCGTCGAGCGTAGCGTCCGGCTGTCGATGATGGCAGCCGTGGGCTCCGCCGGACGTCCGGCGGCAAGGCGCAGCACGGCCCGCAGATCCTGGGCGAGGGTTTCGAAACATCCTGCCGCCATCCAGCGCTGAGCCTGCTGATAGACCGCAGCCCAGGGCGGCAGATCGTTGGGCATCGCCCGCCAGGCGATCCCGTAACGCACGACATAGCGTAGGCCGTTGAACAGCTCGCGCAGCGCATGTTGCCGCTGGCCCGCATCCTCCCGCACAAGCGTCAGATACGGCACCACCAGAGACCATTCGTCGTCAGAAACATCAGAGGGATACGGTTTGCGTCCGGGCATCCCGCTCTATTGGAACATCGCTACCAGAAAGTACATAACACCCTCTACAAATAGCCTCGGCAAGACGGCTATCGCCCATCTTGGCCGTTAAGGCCGAAGGCGTGTCGTCCCGGAACCCGTCTTTGAGTCGGCCGCATCTGCCCCATTATTCCATGTCGAGCAGCGCATTTCGGGAAACGAAATCGGGGCAGGTTTCAGGAAACACGAACCGTTTGAAGTATCGACGCGACGGCGAGCCGGCCCGCGTTCCGTTAGACGTTCCTTTTCAGGAAGAGGCCTTAGGGTTAAAGCGCCACGATGACGATCATGTTCGCCATGCTGCTAGGTTCGGTTGCAGCGGGCGCGCAGGCCCTAACACCGCAAACGCGGCCCAGTGAGAGTACAGTAATGACGGACGCCGTAAACGTAGTTGCCGTGGACCACACAGGTTTCGCTGTATCGTCTTTGGACGAAGCCATTCGGTTCTGGACGGGGGCGCTCGGTTTCACACTTGAGCGGCAATCGGAAATGGGGGGTGACTTCCTGCATCAGGTGACGGGCGTCGATGACCCGAGTGCGAGAACGGCGATCGTCAAGGCACCAGACGGCTACGTGGTCGAACTGTTGCAATATTCAAAAGGGCGCCAGAACGGAGCGGTACCCAACAGCGCGGGATCGATCGGAGCAGCCCACTTGGCTCTGACTGTGAAGGATATTCATGCAGCAATTGCCCGCGTCGAGGCAGCAGGATGGAAGGCCAAGGGTAGTGCGCTGTCGATCCCTGGTGGTCCACGGAAGGGAACTTTGGTGGCCTACGTTTCAGGCCCCGATCATATCACGATAGAGCTTATGCAGCCGACAGCCCGTTAATGGGTCTGCAGAAGCTTTCCCGCTTCGCAATCCTTTTCGGAAAAGCGGGCGTCGCTTGCCATGGCAGCTATAGCCATTTGCCCGCCCGAAACCAGACCGTCAGCAATCCCCGCATAGCTGTCTTTGAACGGCGCAATGTTACGTGGCGCTGGCATTTCGGCGCATAGCCTGAAGGGGCCGGTCAAACGCTCAGAGCAACGGTCTGCACAGGCTTTCTTCCGTCACACGGCAGTGGGGAGTGGGTCGGTGCCCTCGCTCAGGATGGCGAGATAACGCCGGTAACTGAACACGCGCCCCCGTTTGCGGCCCGTGATTTCTTCGACGATGCCGAACTGCTCCAGATCGGCGAGCGCCGCATTGACCGTGGGAGCCGACAGGCCCGTCTGGTGAACGAGCTGGTTGGCCGTCAGATACGGGTTTTGCTGAAACAGATCGTGGATGCGCAACGCCGAGCCGGCCCGGTCGCTCTCCACCGTAATGCGCTCACGGTCTTGCTTGAACAGTTCGACGATCCGGGTGGCGGCATCGAACGCCTGATTGGCGGTATCCGCGACGCCCGTGAGAAAGAAGTCGAGCCAAGCTTCCCACGCGCCATGCTCGCGCACCTCCTGAAGCAGGCGGTAATAATCGGCGCGATGGGTTTTGAGGTAGAGGCTCAGATAGAGCAGCGGCTTCCGCAGCACGCCGTTGACGCAGAGATACAGCGTGACCAGCAAGCGGCCGATCCTGCCGTTGCCGTCGAGGAACGGGTGGATGGTCTCGAATTGAACATGCAGCAGACCGGCCTTGATGAGTGCAGGCAGACGCGAGCCGTCCTCATGCATGAAACGCTCCAGCGCATCGAGACAGCCATCCATCTCGGTCGGGGGCGGTGGCACGAACAAGGCGTTGCCGGGACGTGTGCCGCCGATCCAGTTCTGCATGCGCCGGAATTCGCCGGGATTTTTCGTGCCGCCGCGCCCGCTTTGGAGCAATCGCGCGTGCATCTCACGGATCAGGCGTAGGGACAGCGGCAGGTCTTCCAGCCGCTTCAGTCCATACATCAAGGCGTCGACGTAATTGGAGACTTCACGGATGTCGTCGATCGGCTGACCGGCCTGCGCCTCGGTTTCGAAGCGGAGCAGGTCCGTCAGGGTCGATTGCGTTCCCTCGATCTGGGATGAAAGAACGGCTTCCTTGCGCACATACATATAGAGGAACAGCTCCTGGCGCGGTAGGAGCATGATGATGCCATCCAGACGCCCCAATGCGCGCTCCGCCAGGCTCAGCCGTTCCAGCAGAGTCAGCACGTCGATTGAGGGCTCTGGGGGAAGGGGTGGCGGCACGAAGGCGCGCACTATCTCGCCTGCAACCGGCGTTTCGATAAAGCGGCCTAGCCGAGGGTTGCTCGCGGGTTCGGACATGAGCCCACTATGGCGTCGCTCCGTTATTTAAGCAACAGCCATTTGCTTTAAATAGGGGGTGAGATAAGGTAAGCGCTCTTAAATAAGGGCCGCTGTCACCATGGGCCGCAACGCGTTGCCTCGATTATGGGCCGGTCGATCCATGCAGGCATTCGGCTGTTTCGTTGGTCGCAGGGAAGGAGTTCTGACAGTCAGTCAGGTTTATCGGAGTGGGTCTTTTGAAGGGATATATGGGGACATGGGAAAAAGCTTCCTCTTTCTCAGTCATTTAGCTATGCTGCCAGACGTTCAACGAACCCGCTGACAAGCAGCAGTTTTCTTTGGTTGCAGGCCCCCGCAACCAACGACGCTTGCGAATGACTATTCGCCACATTTCGCCGGGATCGTAGTGTGCGGTTCCCCGCAACCAACGATACTTGCGATACGAACGCATCAAGAACGCCACTGTCCGGATGGACCGTGGCGTTTTTCTTGTGCGCCGCGAACTGCAGGATCGCCGCCAGGTCACCGCGCAGGACGATCGCCAGTTCGCCGTCGGCCGGCTGAAGCGTGATCTCTGAGACGAGTGTGCGCAGTCGTTCGGCTGCCTCGGTCTTTGTCTCTTCGGCCTGAAGGCTCTCATAGAGAGACGCGATCCGTTGCTGGTAGATCTCCGCCATGTTCGGATGGAGAAGGGGAGGCGGTTCTTCCGTGGTGGCGACCTTCTGTTCCAACTCCTCCTTGCGGGCTTCGAGCGCCGTCATTTTCTTCATGACCCGCTTGGAGGCCTCAATGTCATCTGAGGCAAGGATAAGATTCAGCAGTTTATCCAGCTCTCTGTCGATGCGAGGAATTTCATTTCGCATCGCTGCGAGATCCGCGCCCAGTTCCATGCGCAGCCGGTTCACCTCGCGGGTGAACTCGTTGCAGAATTCCTTGAACAGGTCCGGTTCCATCAGATGCGTACGCAGTCCGCTTAGAACTGATGCTTCGAGGGCGTCGCGACGAATGTTCAGTCGGTTGTCGCAGGTGCCCTTGTTGCGTGCCGTCGAACAGCCGAGCAGATCCTTCGAGATCATGCTGTAGCCACCGTCACAGCAACCGCAGCGGATCAGCCCGGCAAAGAGATGGCGGGGACGTCGCCGCTCACTGAGGGCTTCGTTTCCCCGTTCCGGGTGGCTGAAGGTCGTTTCGGCCTGGCGCGCCTTCACGGCATCCCACAGATCCTGCTCGACGATCCGCAGTTCCGGCACCTCCTGAATCACCCATTCGGATTCAGGATTGAGGCGTGAGACGCGCTTGCCGGTATCGGGGTCTTTCAGATAGCGTAGACGGTTCCAGACCAGGCGCCCGACATACATTTCGTTGTTGAGGATGCCGGTGCCGCGTTCCCGATTGCCGTGAATGGTGGATGGTCCCCATTCGCGTCCCTGCGGACCTGGAACGCCATCCCGGTTCAGTTCCATCGCGATCGTGCGCGAGGACTTGCCGCGCGTGTAATCGGTGAAGATCCGCCTGACCGTGCGGGCTTCTTCTTCGTTGATGGTCCGGTCGCCGCGAATGCGCTCACCCTTCGCGTCAAACTGGCGCACCACGTCATAGCCATAGGAATTGCCACCGCCGGACTTGCCGTCCTCGACGCGTCCGCGCAGCCCTCGCCGGACCTTCTCGGCGAGATCCTTGAGGAACAGGGCGTTCATCGTGCCCTTGAGGCCGATATGCAGGTGCGTGACGTCGCCCTCGGAGAGGGTGATGATCCGCACGCCGGAGAAGGTCATCCGCTTGAACAGCCCGGCGATGTCTTCCTGGTCGCGTGACAGCCGGTCCATGGCTTCAGCCAGCACGATCGTGAAGCGGCCGCGTGTGGCGTCCTGGATCAGTTCCTGAATACCGGGGCGGAGCAGGGAAGCACCCGAGATGGCCCGGTCGGTGTAGCTGTCGACGATCGTCCAGCCCTGTTTCTCTGCATGAAGCCGGCAGAGGCGCAATTGATCCTCGATCGAGGCATCACGCTGGTTTTCGGACGAATAGCGGGCGTAGAGCGCGACTTTCACAATCCCATCTCCCTAATCCTGGAGATCGCGTCGCCTCGCGGCCTCCACTTCAGCGTTGACGAAATCCCGTGCGGCCTGGCGGGCCAGAAGCCGGACCAGACTGACCAGCCGTGGATCGGCTCCACTGCGTAGTGGTGTCACGTTGGCGTCCGGGGCGTCGAGAACGAGCCGCACCCTGTCCGCTATCGTATCGCGTTGGCGTGCCATCTTCCCGTCCTTTCTGCTTGGACCTGTGCCTGGCTCTGACGGCACTGTGGATGTCGGACGGGACGTGAGTGAACAGAAAAATATGTGGAAACAAAGAGATGGATCGCAGGAAGAGGGCTTTGGGATAGTCGCGAACACGCGCGGCTATCGCTGTCGGCACTATCACAAATTGGTGATGTCGCGACTATAATAGTCGCAATTTATCGCGGTGCGTATCGACTCGCGGGTTGGCTGGTACGGACCTGCGTTCCGTAAAGCCGTCTTTACGCGGTTCCGTGGATGCGATCCGGCGTCTGGTGAGGCCCCGGGAGAGAGGAAGAGGGAAGTGGGGTTTTCGTGACGGATTCAGGGGTGGGAGAGAGGCTTCCGCCCGTCCGTCACGGAGTGTCCCGCCATGGCGAGCGCCATCCAGAAAATCGCCCTCAATGCGTCCCGTGATATTCCCTTCAACAAGCTGGTGCTGTCGCAGTCCAACGTGCGGCGTGTGAAGGCCGGCCTGTCGATCGAGGAACTGGCCCGCGACATCGAACGTCGCGGGCTGCTCCAGAGCCTGAACGTCCGTCCCGTCCTGAACGGCGAGGGGGCAGAAACCGGGTCATACGAAGTGCCGGCCGGCGGCCGCCGCTTCCGCGCCCTCGAACTGCTGGTGAAGCAGAAAAAACTGCTGAAGACAGCCCCGGTGCCCTGCGTCGTGCGTGAGGCCGGATCGGCCATTCTCGCCGAGGATGATTCCCTGGCCGAGAATGTGCAGCGCATGGCCCTGCATCCGCTGGACCAGTTTCGTGCCTTTCGTGACATGTTGGAGAAGGGCATGTCCGAGGAAGAAATCGCTGCCGCGTTCTTCGTCGTGCCGGCCGTGGTGAAGCAGCGGCTGCGGTTGATGACCGTGTCGGACAAACTGCTCGATGTTTACGAGCAGGATGGCATGAAGCTCGACCAGTTGATGGCGTTTTCCATCAGTGATGACCATGCCCGTCAGGAACAGGTCTGGGAGATTATTGCCCAGAGCCATAACCGCGAGCCCTATCTGATCCGCCGCATACTGACGGAAAAAACCGTGCGCGCATCGGATCGTCGCGTGCGCTTCGTCGGGCTGGACGCCTATCTTGCTGCCGGCGGTCCCGTCATGCGTGACCTGTTCGAGGCCGATGACGGCGGCTGGCTGCAGGATCCGACCTTGCTCGACCGGCTTGTTATGGAAAAACTGGCGTCAGCCGCAGAGGATATCCGTGCCGAGGGCTGGAAATGGGTCGAAACGGCGCTGTCTTTCCCGTGGGGGCACACGCGGGACTTCGTCGAGATCGAGGGCACGCCTGTTGCGCTTTCGGACGAAGAAGCCGACCGTCTGACTGTGCTGCACAGCGAGCAGGAAACCATCGAGGCGGAATACGCGCAAGCCGATGAGTTCCCGGAGGAAGTCGATGCGCGCCTCGGTGAAATCGAGCAGGCCATCGAGGCGCTGGAGGAACGCCCGGTATCCTTCGATCCGGCAGACATGGCGCGGGCAGGGGCCTTCGTCAGCCTGGATACTGATGGCACGCTGCTGGTCGAACGGGGCTTCGTCCGGCCGGAAGACGTGCTGGCGGAACCCGAGGACCGCCGCGATGCACCCGAGGGTGATGATGACGCGGTCGTCTATCACAGCGCGGGTGACGACGGCGACGGGGAAGGGAGGGAAGGCGCACCCGACACCGAGCCCGAGGAGGAAGACGGACTGAAACCGCTTTCTGATCGCCTGCTGACGGAACTGACGGCCTGGCGCACGTTGGCCCTGCGCGATGCGTTTGCCGCCAATCCGCATATCGCGCTGACGGAACTACTGCACACGCTGGTGCGCGACCTCTACTGGCAGGTCTCGGGTGTGGATTGCCTGGAAGCCTATGTCCGGGAAATCCCGCTGCGGGTCCATTCCCCCGACATGCCCGGCAGCCTGCCGGCCCACGCGCTGCGCCAGCGCAACGAGGGCTGGCAGCACGATCTGCCGGAGGACGAGGACGCACTCTGGCAGTGGCTTGACGGACTGGACGATGCCAGTCGCATCGCGCTGCTGGCGCATTGCCTGTCTTTCGGGATCAACGCGCTGCATGAATCGTCCCATGGTCCGTCTCTGGCGCGTAGCATCAGGGAGAGGCTGGCCCGCGCCGACCGTCTCGCCACTGCGCTCACGCTCGACCTGGCCGAAGCGGGCTGGCAGCCGACGGCGGAGAACTATCTCGGCCGCGTCACCAAGGCGCGCATCCTCGAAGCCGTGCGCGAGGCGCGGGGTAACGAGGCCGCCGACCGCATCGCCCATATGAAGAAGGGCGACATGGCACAGGCAGCCGAGCAGTTGCTCGACGGCTCCGGCTGGCTGCCAGAGGCACTGCGCACGCGGAACGTGGAGGGACGGAGTGCAGGAGAAGCAGGAGTGGCTGACATCTCCGACAGCCCGGACGCGGTTGCGGCCAAATGATGTCTGTCTGTTGACTTGTATTGGCGGCTTTCGGTCTCCGGAAGCCGCCTGTTATATTGGAACGATATCGCGCCGCAATGGTTGTCGACGGTAGTCAGTGACAGGTCAGCGGGCGCAGGTGTCGATCCGTCTCAAGCCTGAGGGCCGCTGTCCATAATGGTGATCTGGCTTCGCAACATAGGGCCAATCTCCATCCCGTGTCCGTAATTGTAACGTCGGCTTTCGCCTCGGACAATTATGGGCTTGGCTGCGCGCGTTCGGTCGACTTCAACGTGAGGCCACGGTAGACGAAGAGGCGTGTCGCGGCCGCCTGAAGCAACGGCGCGGCCAGGCCATGCCGATGCCCACGGTCGACAAGGTCTTGCAAGATCGCCTCGACCTCGACGTCAGCGCCATCGATGAGGTCGCGATACATTGACGAGGTCATCGCCGACCCTCGCTGAGCGAGGAGCGCCGCCGTGCTCTCGAAAAGCGCCTTCGACGGCGGGAAACCTGCAGCGCCCGCGATATCGGCGGCCTCCTTTAGGATCGCATGAGCCGTTTCGACGCCTCCGGGAGCCTCGGCGATGGCGCCGACCGGGCCACCGAGCAGGCACGTTGCGGCGCCGACGGCAGCAAGCTGCACCCACTTCTCCCAAAGGTCTTGCACGATGTGGGTAAAGACGGTGGTCTCAAAACCAGCGGAGCGCATCGCATCGACTGCGGGTTGCAGCCGTGATGAAACTTGGCCGTCCAACTGTCCGACGATCAGGGTCTGTAGCGGCGTCTGCTGCTGGATCACATTGCCCTTGAGCTGGACCACGATGCGGCATGCACCTCCCAAAACACGGTGCCGCCCGAACAGAGCTTCGAGCCGATCCATATGCCGCATGCCGTTAAGCACCGGCAGGATCAGTGTGTCAGGCCCGACCGCCGGCGCGAAGTCCTCAGTGGCCGCGTCGAGCCCGTACCCCTTCACGCTGAGGAAGATCAGGTCGTAGCTTTCCGTCAATCGATCCGCTGTCACGAGATCCGGAGCAAGCTCGAGGTTGCCCAAAGGGCTTTCCACTTCCAGTCCCAACGCTTTGAGCTTCTTCGCGCGAGCCGGCCGCACCAGAAACGAGACGCCTTGACCGGAGGCGGCGAGGCGGGCGCCGAAATAGCCGCCGACCGCGCCCGCTCCGACAATAAGAATCTTCAAACTCATACTGCTTCCAATCTCGTGCGATGTCGGACTATTTGCGTGGGCTGGCAGCGCTTCCTTCGCCGCCGTCCAGTTCGCGCATGAACGTCCCCACATGCTCTGACCAGAGCTCGGGATGCGCCATCGTCAGGTGACCGAAGGATTGAGCGGTCCCTTTTTGGACGACGTACCGGGCGCCAGGGACGGTCGGCGTCAGCCGCTCGAGGATCCCCAGTTGATCGGGATTGAACTCGTCATCGTCGAAATTCAGGGCGAAGACCTTGGTCCGGATGCGCGAGAGGCCCGGTTCGGGATCATAGTCGGCCGACGACTTGATCGAGTAGAGCACATCGTTCGGATCGGCGGCGCGCGACTGCTGGTTCATGTCGTTCAGCCAGGCGTCGGTGCGCTCACCATCTGGCGCGACCTGCTGGAGATGGCTTACCCCATCGATCATCATGCGCAGAATGGAGTAGCCGGCGGCGAAACCGGGCGGCGGCGAGGTGTAGTCACCGTCCTTCCAGGCAGGATCGTTTCGGATCAGGTTTATAACCAGATGCCGCCATATCGCGTTGCGACCGGAAACCTTTATCGGCAGCGACACGACCGGCATGATACCGTCCATGGCATCCGGATAGGCCTCAGCCCACTGCCAGGCATTCATTCCGCCCATCGACATGCCGAAGACCGCATGAAGGTGGCGAATGCCGAGCGTCTCGGCGACCAGCTTGTGCTGGATGTCCACCATGTCGCCATAGCCGTAGTTCGGAAACTTGCCACGCAAACCATCGCTCGGTTTGCTCGTATGACCGCAGCCGATGGCATCGGGGAAGATGAGGAAATATCGCTTCGCATCGAGCGGACGCCCATCCGCATAGAGCGATTGGGTATAGGCCCGCGTCGTAACCGCCGCACTGTCCGCGCCTGTCCAGTGCAGCACCAACACAGCGTTGTCGATCTGACCTCCGGCATCGCGATGAGGGGTGCCCAAGGTCAGGTAATGGACGTGCAGAGACGGCAGCACCTCACCGTCGCGGAACCGATAGTTTTGATAGGTCGCATCGCCGGCCTTGTAGCCAGCATCGCTTGGCTGACCCCAAGGACCGGTTTGGGCCATCGCGGGCGCCACGGCGAGCCCTGCAACCGCGACGGCAGCCCCGAGGGCGAGAGAGAGACGTCGCATGCCGCGCTTCGTTCGATCGGCCACCATCATGCCTTCTCTCCGCAGACTTGCTCGGCCAAGGCCGCGAGCTTGGCGTCCAGCTTGCGCGCCGCCTCGGTCACCTCGGCGTTATTCAATCGGCTCATGAGGGACGAGGGGAGGTCATAGCCAAGCCTCACCTCGCCCGCCGCATTCTCGTAGATCAGCAGACGGACAGGCACGTTGAGCCCCACCTCGACGTGATGCTGCAGCATCGTCCGCGCGATCAGCGGGTTGCCCACGATGTAAAGCCTCGATTTGATATGCGGCCCGAACAACGCCAGCCATCCACCATGGTCCAACGTCAGGAACCGCATGAAGCCGCTCGACCCCGCGATCTCATTCATGCGGCGCTCGAATTCGTCCGCGTTCTTCGAGCCTGATCGGGCCTGGGCGTAACGATCGCCGGACGCATCGCCGGTCACAGCTTCGAAGGCGATGACCGTCTCTTCGAAGGATTTGCTCGTTCCATAATCGAGATGCTCGACCGTGTACCGATCTATCATCCTTGGCTCCTTGTCCGGAGCAGCACGGCGCTGCCTCTTGCAATTAAAGATGATTGTGTTCATCTATTTTTGCAAGGGTGTCCGAAGCCGGTTCGGAAAGAAACTTTCGACGGAGTGTGTCCAGTGCGACGATCCAAGGCAGACACGCAGAAAACACGCGAGCAGATCGTGGCTGCGGCGGCGGACGAGCTTCGCGACAAGGGGATCGCCGGCGCCAATCTGACAGATGTGATGGCTGCTGTCGGGCTGACCCATGGCGGCTTCTATCGTCACTTTGAGAATCGGGATCAGCTTCTGGCTGAGGGCCTCAAGAGGGCCATCGATGTCAGTCAAAATCTTCTGACCGAGCGCTTGGCCGTTGGCGGCGTAAACCAGGCTGTCACCCAATACCTCACGGCCGACCACCGCGATGCAAAAATTCCACGTTGCCCTTATGCGGGCCTCGGATCGGAGCTGAAACGCGACCCCGGGCTCAAGGCCGAAGCCTCGCGGGGGCTGATGAGCCAAATCGACGCCATCCATTCCGAGTTGGGCGACTCAGCAGATGCACAGGATCGAGCCGCTCTCATCCTCACGACCATGGTTGGCGCCTTGGTCGTGTCTCGCCTCGTCGAGGATCGCGAACTTTCGGACCGGATCCTGGACCTGGCGAGCAAACAAAGTCTGGCGCTCGCATCGGGCGGCAGCCGGACTGGGGGCGCTCTCTAGTTGTATGATTGTGAGACGTCATTGGCGTAGAGCATGATGCGGTCGAGGTCGTTCATGATACCGGCACCGTTCGTGGCTTTGTAGCTTCGGTTACGCAGACACCGTCGCTGCTGAAGGCGCTCGGCCACTTTTGCGGTGAGCGAAAGTCCACCCAGAACGCGTTGTCGCCGCTGGATGTGGGCGTGATTGAAACCGCCGAAGACGCATCGCGCCAGTGGCGGCACGTCACGGACATGCTGCGCGAAGGTTTTCCGAAACTGGCGGAATTCATGGAGCGGACGGAAGTGGACGTGCTTGCCTACATGGGCCTTCCTCGGGAGCATTGGACCCAGATCTCGTCGACGAACCCGATCGAGCGGGTGAACCGGGAGATCAAGCGTCGCTGCGACGTTATCGGAATTTTTCCCCAACGACGCCGCCATCATCCGTCTCGTCGGCGCGCTGATGCTCGAGCAGAACGACGAGTGGGCTGTTTGCCGACGCTACATGACACTGGAAGGACTCGCCGCCATCAGCCATGATCAAACCATCAGCCTGGCCGCCGTGGCCGCCTGATCCCCTCGAACCCGTCTCCACACCACGCCTCGGGACACAGCCAGGGCAAAGCCCTTAGAGGGCCTATCCCATGCGTCAGTCTCTGGGCGATCTGGTATAACTAAGTGGCTTCGTCCTGTCGCAGGGTCAAAAGAAGCACGCCCGCCGCAATGACGCCCATGGTGCCTGCCGCTAGAAATGCGGGCAGATAGGTACCGCTTTGCTCGCGGATGACGCCGCCGCCGAAGGCGGCAAAGGCCGCTCCAAGTTGATGCCCGGTCTGGATCCAGCCGAAGACGATCGGGGCTTCTTGCTCTCCGAACGTCTCGTTCGCAAGCTTGACCGTGGGCGGGACAGTGGCGATCCAGTCGAGGCCGTAGAATACAGCGAAGACGCCTAAGCTCATTGCATCGAAGCTCAAGAAGGGGAGCGCCATTAGCGAGAGCCCGCGGAGACCATAGTAGACGATCAGCAGCACGCGTGGATTATAGCGGTCGGTCAGCCATCCCGATGCAGTGGTTCCGAAAAGATCGAAGAAGCCCATGGTCGAGAGCAGACCGGCGGCAGCCACAGGGGTGACGCCATGGTCACCGCAGAAGGCGATCATGTGGGTGCCGACGAGGCCGTTGGTTGTCAGACCGCAGACGAAAAAGGTGCCGAACAGCAGCCAGAAGACAGGGCGTCGCGCTGCGCTAACCAGCACGCTGATTGCAAGGCCGGCCGTGCGAGCCTGTTTTGGCGATGCTGCTGGCACGCTGTCCGGGCGCTCGCCGAACCGACGCGTGCCGATATCGCCGGGATGCTCGGGCAGCACCAATGCGACGATCGGCACAAGAATCAAGCAGGCGAGGCTCACGGCGACGACAACTGGCCTCCATGCCCCCTGATTGGACAGCCAAGCGAGAATCGGTAGGAAGATTAGCGATCCTGTCGCCGTGCTGGCGCTAAGCAGGCCCATGATCAACCCCTGTCGCGTGGCGAACCAGCGATTGACTACGGCCGCGCCGAGCACCGAAGCAACTGTTCCGCTGCCGATGCCGGACATCACGCCCCAGCTCAACACGTATTGCCACGGAAGGCGCATCCAGAGACTGGCGAAGGTCGAGCCGGCCATGAGCATCAGGCCCGCCAGCATCGTCCGTCGGATACCGAACGACATCATGAGCGCCGCCGCGAAGGGACCAACAAGGCCGTAGAGGAAGATGCCGATCGCAGCGGCGAAGGAAATGGTCGATCGGTCCCATCCGAAGTTGAGCTGAAGCGGCATCATCAGAACACCCGGCGTTGCGCGCAGGCCCGCCGATACCAGAAGCGCGAAGAAGGTGACGGTGACGATCAGGACAATGTGGACGCGCGCGGACACCAAGCCGGTCCGGTGGAGCATGCGGCTCATTGTGTCGTCGCTTCCTGCGAAATCGTTACCAGATCCTGGAGCGCAGTTTCCGTGGTCGCCCAGCGATCCAAGCCAAACCTTTCTACTAGACTTCGCTGGGCGGCATGCCACGCATCAGTAGAGTTCGCGACAGCCTCGTGCCCCTTGCTGGTCAGACGAACGGTCTTCGCGCGTCCATGACCATCATCGAGCGCAATCCAGCCTTCGCGCGCAAGCGGCTTGAGTGCGCGATAGAGCGTGGTTCGGTCCATCACGAGAATGTGGGCGAGATCCATCAGAGGCAGCGGTTCGCGCCGCCCGATGTTTCGGAGCACCGCGAACTGCGCGAGTGAGATGCCGGTGTTTTCCATCTTCTCGTCGTAGAAGCGAGTGACCGAGCGTGACGCCTTGCGCAGCGCATTGCAGACGCAAGTCAATCCGTCGATAGTGAGTGAACTATGATGCATATGCATCTTATGCTATGATGAGCGCTGCAAGGTCAACTGGTCTGCCCTGGAAAAATTGGTCCAATTCTGAAGAGAGTCCTGCGGGACGCGAGGAAGGGACAAGACAATGGGACGACACCTTAACATGCCCGCTGCTGCGTGAAGCAATCAAGCTGAGCGACATTGAACAAGAAAGGGAACGCTTCTAATGAACAGACAAAATAATCACGAGAACGAGTTCGTGTCCGAGAGCGCGGCCTTGCGGGTTAGGAAGATCGCCATCTTGCTACGCAGAAGATCTGCTCCCTTGGCAGAGACTGAATGTTGCCGCGTTTACGATCAGCGGCGTGGCTGCTACACCGTCTGCTGTCGGTGAAGCCTATCGAGATGCCTCTGGCTATGAATACCTGCCAATGTTCAATGAGCCCGTTCTGGTGTTCGGAGCTTCAGCAGATGAGATGAAGCGTACGGCTGGCCGCGCGCGATCCCGTGGTGTCGCCTTCTCTGTGTTCACGCAGGATCTGTTTTCGACGTTTAATGACGAAGACAATCGCGGCGCTGTTGCTGCCGTTGAGACTGATGCTCTGGATATCGTGGGAATGGCATTTCGGACAGATCGATCGGTCGCCGATAAAATACTGAAGGGCTTGAAGCTCCTAAAGTAGTAGGGTGGCCGGCCCCGTGCTGCTCGATCTGGAACTGACACACCATTCCCGCGCAGCGGGTTCGTTCCTCCCCACGTTGTCCTCGTAATTTCGGCGAGGCTGCGGCCTCGCCGTCTTTCGGAACGAGGGGCAGGGTGTCTCCGCGGTCGGATGGGATCCCGCGTGGGAAGTAGTCATAGGAGGAAGAGGGTGGCTTCGCCTTTGGTGCCGAATAGCCGGCATCAGAGGAGAGTTTTCCATGACCACGACCACCATCCTGCCCCCTGCGTCCCGTGGTGCCGCGTCCAGCGGCTTCCGGATCGACCCCTCCCGTGGCGACCGCAATGCCCGCGTATCGTCCGAATGGTTCTCGCGCCCGGATGATGAGCGATATCTATCCCTGTCCGACTTGCACGCCGCGACCCTGGCGCGGGCAGATCGGGCTACGGCCCGCACGGTGGAAAGCCGCGCCATCCGTGTGGAAGCATCCCGCGACAATGCCGAGCGCCTGACCCTAACCGTGCCGGGACAGAATGAGCCAATCGCACCGACCCACTGGTCATTCGGCCAGATGTGCAGTCTGGTGGGGGCACCGTCGTCGTACCTGCGCAACCTTCCGGCACCGCTGGCGGCCATCAACCTGCAGCACGGCCTGCTGTCGCATCGGGCCGAACTGGTGAAAACGCTGGAGACCGAAGACGGGCGCGTGGAACTGCGTGCCGTCACTGGCCCCGATTACGGCCGCATCTGGGACCACGAACTGGTCGGAGCGGTGCGCAAGATCGCCGGTGACGGCACCGGCGATACCAACTGGAAGGTGCCGGGTGTGATCGACTGGGCCACCATGACCCACAATCCCTATGTCGACATCACGAAGGAAACCACGACGCTCTATGCATCGGATCGCGACGTCTTCCTGTTCCTCGTGGACGATACACACCCGATCGAGGCCGGACGCCTGCCCAATGGCGACCCAGATCTCTATTTCCGGGGCTTCTACGCCTGGAATTCGGAAGTCGGCAGCAAGAGCCTCGGCATTGCGTCATTCTATCTGCGCGGAGTGTGTCAAAATCGTATGTTGTGGGTGCGCCGTGGTGGCGCGATCAATTGAGTGGAGGATGACTTCTCAGGGAACCAGGAACTGCCTGATGCCCACCCGACTTACCTTGGCCAGCAATGGCTGCGACCGGGAAACCGGCAGGGGACAATAGCATGTCGGGAAAAGGCGTCTCCGGGCCGAAACCATTGTAGGTTAGCGGGACGTCAGGGCAAGACGTGTATGGTGAATGCTAAACTGCGTGAAGCCTAGATTCAGGAACCTTATGCCGGGTCGTGGCGCAGCAATGGTTGACGCGCCATGCCGTGCGAAGGGAAGACTACCCCATAGCGTCTTCCTAAACTTGGTCGCACGGTCCAGCTCTCGTCGAGAGCCCAACGATCGAACGGGCCACCTAACCACGTCGCATCTCACTGATCGCGTAAACACGGGATCGCCTAAGCGGGCACCTCTCCGGTGTCCCGTAAGGCGACGGAGCCGCCATAATAGCCAAACGCCCGGGGTAACTCCCGGGACAGCCATCTCCGGATGGACGGGCACGGGTGAAACTGACCGGGCAACCGGATGGGGAATCCCCTCTGCGCGGGTGAAGGGCGGCGCGTTTGCTGGGTCTGTTCAACTTCATGACGGAGGTCTGCTGATGCAACCGGATACCGTAGAGAAGAGACTGGACTCGATCGTAGGACTGTCTCGTCAGGGAAAACGTATCAATGGCCTGTTCAGGCTGCTTGGCTGCCCGCTCCTCTGGGAACAGGCATACGAGCAGATCGCCCCGAATAAAGGGGCGCTTACGCCCGGAACTGACCCCGAAAATACTCTCGACGGCTTCTCGCTTGAAAGACTGGAAAGGGTCAGAACCGCTGTGATGGACGGATCATATCGTTTTTCCCCGGCGCGCAGGCAATATATCCCCAAACCCAACGGGAAGAAACGCCCGCTGGGCATTCCCACCGCTGACGACAAGCTCGTGCAGGCGGCGGTGAAAATTCTGCTCGAACACGTCTATGAGCCGGTTTTCGCCGAACAGTCGCACGGGTTCCGCAAAGGGCGGTCATGTCATACTGCACTGACGGAAATCAGGCGCACATGGCATGGCATCAAGTGGCTGATCGAAGTTGATATCGTTGGATATTACGACAATATCGACCATGAAATTCTTCTCGGTCTGTTAAGAAAACGTATCGATGACGAGCGTTTGATACGGCTGATCGGGCGGATGCTCAAGGCTGGCTATCTTGAAGACTGGGTGTTCCACCGGACATTCAGCGGGGCGCCTCAAGGTGGTGTCATCTCGCCGATCCTCGCCAACATATACCTTCATGAACTTGATGAGTTCATGGGGGAAATGAAAGCCCGGTTCGACAAGGGGGCGGGTCGGAAGCGAAGCGCCCATTATCTGGAATGCTCCAAACAGATCCAGATAAGACGCAGAAAGATCGAAAGACGGCGTGTATGGGGAGAAGAGAAAGAAATCCCCATTCTGCTGGAAGAGATCAGGGAATGGGAGCGGCGGCGTCAGGAGATGCCGTCTGTTGATCCGTTTGATCCTGATTTCCGTCGTCTCCGTTATTGTCGATATGCCGATGATTTTGTCATCGGCATCATTGGCAGCAAGGAGGAGGCCCGCAGGATAATGGTGGAGGTTCAGGAGTTTCTTGGACACCATCTTAAATTGCTGGTCTCCGAGGAGAAAAGTGGGATCAGCAAGGCAGACGAAGGGGCCACGTTCCTCGGGTATGGCCTGAAGACGTATGGCGATGGTCGGACAAAGCGAATGGTGGCCGGTAATCGTGCCGTCACCAAGCGCATTCCTGATGATCGCATGCAGCTTCATGTCCCCGTTGACCGTCTAGTTCGTTTTGCCGAAAGGCAGCGCCTCGGGAATATTCACATCAACCGGGGTGAGGCACGGTGTGAACTGATCAACAATTCCGATATCGCGATCCTGACCGGATATAATGCGCTGATGCGGGGGCTGGCCGAGTATTATAAACTTGGGACGCTCTGGAAGCAGGAGATCGGCAGACTTTACCACATCTGGTGGTGGAGTTTGATGAAGACCCTGTCGCGGAAGCATAAGTGTTCGGTTGCGAAAACGGTAGCGAGGCTCCGGACTGAGGATCGCCTCGGCCTGTGGTATGAAGGTCGCACACAGCGACGGTTCATGCCGATGTTTCGTCTGGCCGATATCAAGATCGATCGGACACCTCCATATGTCGACCGTCAGATCACGACGCTAAGGCATTTTGCGGGCAGGAACGACATTGTCGATCAACTGCGCGCACGATCCTGTCAGGCGTGCAAGATGGAAGACATACCGTTGGAGGTACATCATGCCCGTAAGATGAGTGATATGCAGGGGACCACATTGTGGACTCAGGTCAAGGCAGCACGGACGCGCAAGCGTGTGGTGCTCTGTCATGACTGTCATGTTGCCCATCATGCCGGGCGTTTACAGGCCAGACTGTCACATATGGTGCAAGCGTAGGAGCCGGATGATGGGAAACTATCACGTCCGGTTCCGTGGGAGGGGTAGAGACTATCCCATCGGGACGTCTCGCCCCTACCCGACGGCGTCGAAAATTTCGAACAGATCACGATCCGGCATAGCAAGTTTGCAGCGTCCCGTTTCGTGCATCAGGCGACGCCAGCGCTACGGAACTTCGCCACGGCCAGCCCAGCGTCGTTTGTCTCGGGCATCCAGGCGTCACGCCGGGCGCTGGTGGCGAAAAATGACGAGGACCGCGAAAGTTTCCTGCGTCGTCGTGGGTTCTCCAGACCGGAAACCACGAAAATCATAGAAACGGTCCTGCACGAGGAGGGCCGCAAGCCCGAGAGCGTGTTCGATTTCGTGCAGGGGATCACCGCCCTGGCGCGGACGAAGGCCAATCAGGACACGCGGCTGGATCTGGAAGAGAAGGCCCGCAGGCTGATGGAGCGTGTGTCCTGAAAGCCGCTTTTCTGTCTTTCCGCCAATACGTTTTTACGAGCCCGGCCATTGTGCCGGGCTTTTTCGTTTCGGGAGTTCTTCCGATGGCTGATTTCTTCACGCATTTTTCCTGCGTTCTCGACGTGGGCACAGTGGACAATGCCGCAACGGCGCTCGACCTCTACAATGAATTCATGGACGAACTGGCGGCGGAAGATCCGCCGTCTGACGGTTTTGTCCTGTCGATCGTGCCTGAATATGGCGGCACCAAACTCTGGATGCACGATGAGACAACCGGCGATCCGCATCAGGTGGTGGAATTCGTGCTACGCTGTGCGCGAACATTCCGGTTGCGGGGCCGATGGGGATTCCAGTGGGCCAATACGGCCTCACGTCCCCGGATCGACGCCTTCAGCGGCGGCGCGCATCTGCTTGACCTGGGTCGGCGCAAGACGATTTCATGGATAACCACTGATCGCTGGCTGGCGATCGCCCTCGACGGAGGCGATCCCGACACAGGAGGGCAGGGCGATGACCTTGCATGACGCGGGCGATCTGGCCCGCCGTCTGGCGGAGAACGCAGAGGCGGTGTGCCGGCGGTATCTGTCCGCCGGTCGCCGTCACGGCAATTACTGGCTAGTCGGTGACGTGCGCAACACGCCCGGCCGGTCGCTGTTCGTCCGGCTGCGCGATACCGCCAACGGCAGGGCCGGAAAATGGACGGACGCACAGTCGGGCGAGCATGGCGACCTGCTCGACGTGATCCGCGAAAGCCTCGGCCTGGTGGATTTCCGCGATGTGGCCGACGAGGCGCGCGCCTTTCTCAGCCTGCCTCGCCCCGATCCAGTGCCGTCGTTGCGGGAGCGCCAGGTTCAGGAACGCGGACCCGCCAGTTCGTCAGAAGCGGCGCGTCGGCTCTGGGCCATGTCCGGGTCGATCGCGGGCACACAAGTAGAAGCGTATCTCCGCAGACGCGACATTACGCTTTTGCACGGAAGCGGAGCCCTGCGTTTCCATCCGCGCTGCTTTTACCGCCCGGACGAGGACGGTCCGACCGAGGCCTGGCCCGCGATGATCGCCGCCGTCACCGACCTCGACGGCACCCTGACCGGTGTGCATCGCACCTGGCTGGCGGCGGACGGTCGTGGCAAGGCGCCGGTCGATCATCCGCGCCGTGCCCTGGGCGGCCTGCTCGGCCATGCCGTGCGCTTCGGGGTCGCAGCCGACGTGCTTGCCGCCGGGGAAGGCATCGAGACCGTCCTGTCGCTGCGGCAGGTGCTGCCCGATTTGCCACTGGCCGCCTGCCTGTCTTCGGCGCATCTCGCCGCCATGGCGTTTCCGTCCATGCTGCGCCGTCTTTATGTGTTGCGCGATGACGATCCGGCCGGGGATCAGGCGCTGGCGACGCTGCACGCCCGCGCGGATGACGCCGGGATCGAGCTGATCGGCCTGTCGCCCCGGCTGGGCGATTTCAACGATGATCTCCGTGCCCTCGGACGCGGGGCGCTGCGGGCGATCCTGCATCCCCAACTCGCGCCAGCGGACGTAGCCCGCTTTCTGGAGGCCGCCGGCACCTGAGCGGGCCGGAAAGAGGGGCGGGCGGTTTCCTTCTTCTTTCGGTGGGTCTGTTCGGCCTCCCGTCCGGCAGGTCCGCGCCTCGGCCTTTCTGGAGGGGAGCGGGCGTCAGCCGGGCCGGGCCTTCAATGGCGGGGCCGGCTATTTTCCGTCGCGCCCCTTGGGGGGCGCTTTACATCGCGAAGCAAAATAGCCGACCCCCTGCCATCCTCCGCTGCGCTGCGGCCGCGCGCGAGCGCGCGGTTCCGGCCCGTCCCTGGTCTGCCGCTATCCGCCCCCGGAAAGGCCGCGAAGGGCGCGGCCGGAGACCTGGGAGGGCAAAAACATGACCCGCACCGACGATTTCGAACCGCCGCACGCCGCTTCCTCCACCGCCCATGTGCTGGCTGAACTCCAGATGTATGGCTACCGTCCCTTCGAGGACGAGCCGGACCCGAGGCCGCTGCCTGAAGCTCCGCGCATCGGGGGTGCGGTCGCCGACATCTTCGACGCCATCGCCGCGACCCTGACCGACACCCGGCTGGAACCCGACCTTGAAGCGCTGCTCTGGTCCACCGTCAATGTCTTCCATCGCATGGTCGGCCAGGTCGAGCGTGAGCTTGACCGCAACGAGGCGGCGCAGAAACGCAGCCAGCAGGAACAGGATGGCAGCGAGATCCGCTCGGTGGAACTGGAGCGGCTGATCGCCGAAGGGCTGACCCTGATCGAGCGCCGCAACGCCTACGAGATCTTCCGCGACGAGGCGCAGGAGCAGTTCGAACGTCTGACCCTGAGCGCATGGCGACCGAAGACCGGCTCGCTGCTCTCACGCCGGACCATGACGGCTTCCATGATCGATAGCCGTGACTTCCTCAATGCCCGACGTCGCGCCGAGGGCGAATTGCTGGTCCCGCCCGGCCCCAAGGTCGTCGTCACTGGCGGTCTCGACTTCGACGACCATATCCTGATCTGGGACCGGCTGGACAAGGTGCGCGCCAAGCATCCCGACATGGTGCTGCTGCACGGTGGCTCGCCCAAAGGCGCCGAATTCATCGCCTCTCGCTGGGCCGATCACCGCGAGATCGTGCAGATCGCCTTCAAGCCGGACTGGACGAAGCATGCCAAGGCAGCGCCTTTCCGCCGCAACGATGCGCTGCTCGACACCATGCCGATCGGCGTCATCGTCTTTCCCGGCACGGGCATCCAGGAGAACCTGGCCGATAAGGCGAAGCGCCTCGGTATCCCGGTCCTGCGGTTCGGCGGCGGCGCGTAAGCGCCGTTTTCAGTCCGGATCGCCCGTGACCGCGATCCGCGCGGAACGGGCATAAAAGGCCAGTTCGATATCGCCGGGCACCAGAAGATCGAGCAGGCCCTTCATGTCCTGCATGTCCGAATAGGACTGAAACGGCCGTGGTTGCCGCTCGATCGCCAGCACTGCAATGGCGAGCGCCTTTTTAGCCAGATGCAGTTCGCGCCCCGTGATTTCCGCCATGACGTCTTCTCCCTGAGAGACGATAACGATGCACCTCCGCGTGCCGGACGCCAGTATGATTCTCGTTCCGTCGACAGACCATTTTCGCTATGATGAGGGTCGCGCCGTGGTGGTGGTGGCAGGCGCGACCGTCAGATCATGTCATCTCTACGGGAGCCGCCACCATGGTAATCTTCGCACCGTTCCTGATCGTCACCGGCATCGGATTTTTCTGCTGGCTCATCTTCACGCTCGCGGTCTTCGCCTTGCCGTTTGCCGGTGGGCTGTATGCCGGGCTCTGGGCGTTCCATACCGGCGCCGGAGTGATCGGCGCCCTGATCGTCGGCGTCATGGCGGGTATTGCGACTTTCACGCTCGGCCAGATCGCACTTGCCTGCGCGCCGTGGATCTGGCTGAGAGGACTGATCGTCCTGCTCTATACGGTGCCCGCCGTCATTGCCGGCTATAGCGCCACCCATGGCCTCGCCCAGATGATGATGCCCTCCGCCATCTGGCAGTCCTTCTTTTCGGTCATTGGCGCCATCGCGGTCGGCATCACCGCGGTCGTCCGCTTTACCGGCATGCCCCCGCCCGAACCGACCGGCGGAAGCATCGCGCGGGTCTGACGGCCTGCACGGTAGCCGGTGGGCAGGCCTGGATCAGGCATTTCGTGGAGACGCGCATCCTGTCGTCATGAGAAAGGCGGGGTGTGGCGATAAAGCCTGGCGCAACGTGCATCCGCCCCTGATGGTCCCTCTCGCGGGGCTGTCGGCTCCGGACCGTCTTCCTGTTCTGCGCGCGTTGACAGAAACAGTGGCCGACGCGGTGTGCCCGCGGGGCACCCGCCCACGAGAACGGGTCATGGTCACGGCCGGAACGGCCTGGTGACGATGCCTGGCTTCTTCTCTGCCGGATCCTGCACGCCGAGGGGGCATCATGTCCTCCGTGATGTGCGCTCTGTCGGGTCGCGCACGCATACGGCCTCTGAAAATGGCTGATCTAGCCGGAGGGCGGCTTCGCCTCGATCGGCTATGGCGCAACAGCGGGCCATAATTTTCTTCCCCTGCCGGCTGCGCCGTCATTCCGCGCGCACCAAGAAAATTCCGTCCCGCCGTCCTCCGCTGCGCTTCGGTCCCTGCGGGATGCACCGCCGCTCGCCTCCGTCTGTCCGATCGCCATCGAGGCCGCAATGGTGCGGGCTCGATAACAGAGATCACGGAGCAGTATCATGGCCACCATCGGCACCTTCAGGAAGACCGGCAACGAATATGTCGGCGAAATCGTCACCCTCTCGGTTCAGGTCCGCAATGTCCGTATCGTTCCCGACACCGGACGCCAGAGCGAGAACGCCCCCAGCCACAGGGTGTTCGTCAACAGGGCCGAGATCGGGGCGGCCTGGTCCAAGCAGTCCAACGAGGGACGCAGCTATCTGGGCCTCAAGCTGGATGATCCGAGCTTCAACGCCCCGATCTTCGCCAATCTCTTCAACGACGAGGACGGCGAGACCTACAGCCTGATCTGGTCCCGCCCCAACGGTCGCCGCAACGGCGACTGAAGTGCCAGCGATCCCCCGCCCGGCCGGTCCGGGCGGGGCCTTCGCATGACCGATCGGGAACTGGCGGGCGGGCCCGCAACGGTTGCGCCGTGCCCGATCCGCCGGTGTGCGGGCAAGAAACGGGAATAGGGCTTCCCTCAGTCTTCCCATTGTACCATGCCCGGCGTGAACCGCCTCAAGGACGCGCGGTCCCCCCAATTTTGCCCGGCGCCCCTGCGGGCACACCAGACAAAATCGGCTCCCCCGCGCGCCGCTGGCGCGGTCGCCGGCGGCGATCCCTGACCCGGTTCACGCGTGCATGAGGCAACGGCCTGTCTTCGAGAAACGAAAGGAGCAGGACGATGACCACGCTACACGACCAGATCCAGATGCTGCGCGCCGAACTCACCAGCTACGCACTCAGCCGCCGCGAGCGGGCACAGATCGAGCGCGAACTGAAGCAGGCATGCGCGCAATTCGCGGCGGACCGCTACGATGAGACACCCCCCGCATAGAACGGGGGGCTTTTCGTATGGTCGCCCGTACCTTCGGACATCCAGACGCCGGTTCCACTTGGCCATCATCCTGAAAGAACGATGTTGAATCTCTCTAACGCGACTATTATAGTCGTATTTCTGGTGTGCATGCTCCGCGTGTCGGATGTGATCATGGATGATCACTGGCCGACAGGTTAGGGCGGCACGGGCACTTCTGAACTGGACACAGGAGATGCTCGCTGAAAAAGCCCTCGTAGCACTGACCGCGCTGAAGCGCCTTGAATCCGAACGCGGTCTCGGCGTCCATGAGGGCACGACCGACCAGGTCCGCCGTGCGCTGGAGGCGGCGGGCATCCTGTTCATCGAGTCCGGACAAGGACGCGGCGTCATGTTTCTTCACGAGACTTCCGGTAATGAAGCGCGGCAGGCTAGGGTGCGTCGCGTTCGTTCTCCGACCTGATTGGCCCCACCATGCAGAAGCCCCCGCTCGACCCGCCCGTCGCCGACAGCGCCCCGGAAGCGTCCTGTCTCACCGGCTACGACGAACAGCACCTCATCACCTATCTGCGTCTGCTGGACGCCGAGGCCGACGGTGCGGACTGGCGCGAGGTCGCCCGGATCGTGCTCCACCGCGACCCGGCGGCCGATCCCGATGGTGTCCACCGCTGCTGGCACAGCCATCTGGCTCGGGCGCACTGGATGACCAAGCATGGCTACCAGCATCTGCTGCGTGGCGGCGCCCCCCACTGATACCCTGAATCGTTGCGTAATCCGCAAGACCTGTTGCATTGCCGGGGCGTAGCGGGCAGCGGGATGGTCTGGCATACTCTCGCGAGCAAGTGCTTGCCCAGTTCCCACCCGTTACGCATCGGAGACGACGCCATGAGCCGCGCCACCTGGCGGTCGGCGGGCGCGTACGAGGGCCTGCGGTCGCTCGACGCCCCTGCCTTTGCCTTGCAGTTTGTCAGTCGCAATCGGGACTTTATCCGTGAGCGTGCCACCCTTCAGCGCGCCCTGCGCCGGGGTGCCTTGATGCAGCCAGATGCCGAGGCGTTCGCCCGGCGCTGGGGGTTGCGATTTCGAAAGTGTCCGCACTGCGCTGAACCCGCGTACTGCGTTGTGGAGTGCTGCGGTGCTGCCGGGCGTGATCGCGCTGATGGAAGCACCGACCGGTCTCGCTGACCCGGATCACCCGCCGTTCACCTCCGTTTTTATCGGATTGCCGGCGGGCCAGGTTGGTGAACTCCTGCTTGAGCGCCCCGGCGTCGTTCTGCGCCTGCATCTGGTGACGTCGGAGATCGAAGCCCTCTCTGTCGTCCTGCCGCTCGACGCCCTGTTCGAGGTGCGCGTCCAGGCCGCGTTGCGGCTCTGGCGCGCGTTGATGGGCCGGCGCTCCGGACCCGATCCCGCGACCTTGTCGCCAGATCGGGTCACTCGGCTGATCCTGGCGCTCCGTACGCTCGATGGGTTGGACGCCGGGGCGACGCAGCATGAGATCGCGTTCGTCCTTTTCGGTCAGAAGGTTTCCTCACGGGACTGGCTCTCGCACGATCTGCATTTCCGCATGAAACGGCTGGTGCGTTTCGCGCGCGTGCTGACAGAAGGAGGATACCGGCGCCTGCTGCTCCATCCGTTCCGGGGACGATAGCGAGAGGGGGCTATTGCCGTGATGGGTCTTCCGGGGTCGCCCTGGCAACAATGGTCAGCGTGCCGTCAGGCAACGGGTTCTGCAAGAGCAGCGCATCGTCGATCGGCGCCGTCATCCAGCGGTCGATCTCCTCCCCGGTGGCCAGGACCACCGGCATGGCCTCGGGATGAATGGCTCCGACTTCGTGGTTCGGCTTTGTCGTAAGAAAGCCGAACAGGTCGTCCGTCGTCTCTCCGTCCTTCGCCTTGCGCACGGACGTCCACCGGCACCAGATGCCGGCAAAGAAAGCGAGCGGACGCGTCTCACCGAACGCGAACCAGGCCGGCGGCCGGGAACCGTCCGGCTGCGGTTCGGGCTCGGCGAAGCTGGTAAAGGGCACGACGCAGCGATGCGCGACATCGAGCCACGGCCGCCAATGCGGCGACTGCGGATTGCGGATGTTGGTCACGCCCCGATCGACCGTCTTGCCGGCGAGATAGCGGGGCGGCGTCGGCATCCCCCAGCGCGCCATCATCAGTTCGCGCCCGTCCACCGAATTGCGAACGATCGGCGCCATCATGTTGGGATAGATGCCAGGTAACGGCGGGAGATTGCCGGTGCGGTCGACCATGACCTTTGCGAGGTCGCGGATCGCCTGCTGGTTGGTGGTCATCGAAAACAGATTGCACACGGATCGCTTTCTCTTCCCTCGTCTCGCACGCGATGGCTATGCCCGCGAAGTCCAGCCGACGAAGCTCAGCCAAAGGCCTAACAGCAGTACGATAGCGGCGGCGATCAGCAACAGCGGGGGCGTTTCCACGATCGCGGCCGTCATGGCGGCGCCGAGGCTCGGCACAACCATGAGCGCCGCGCCCTTGAGCGTGATGACAATGCCGATCAGAGAAATTGCAATCGCACTCGGGCTCTCCCACCGAAGATGGAGTGCGACGATGGCGAGGCCCGCCATCAGGGTGAACGCGCCGGTGGCCAGCACCAGTGGGCCGTTCTGCATGAAGACCGGCAGCAGCATGGGCAATGTGCCCAGGCGGGCGAACAACGCGACAGCGAGCACCACGAGATAGGGCCCGATGATACGGGCCAGGGTTTGCGTCCGAACCGCGGGAAGATCGTCGGGCATCGGTATCTCCATACATGCGGCAATGGGAGGAACGCATGGAGCGAAGGCAAGGAACACATTATTTTTCGCGAAGTTGCGCCATCCTGACCTGCCCCTGGTGGTCGGGGACTCGGGCGGACGGCGGATCCCGGCTCTGGCGCCGTGCATGACGGCCTGGCCTTGCGCCGCGTTCAAGCCGTCGAGAGGGGGGCGCTCTCAGCGCTGCGGACGTAACCCCCTGTCCTGCAATGGAATCACGGTGTCGCTGCCACGATGTCGATTCCGGCTTTTCCGCCTGGGGCGACCCCTGCACGTGCGATGCGGCGTTGACTCTTGGATAGAGTAAGGAACAAATAGGGAACAAAAGACCCCGACCGCCGGTTGGGAACCCATCCCGGAAACCGATCGACCATGTCCACGCCCCTATCCCGTCCCCCGCTGGAGGCGCTGCGGGACCAGATCCGCCGTCTCGAAGGATCGGCCACCCGCCGACGGGCCGTGCTGCCCTTTGGCATCCGTGACATCGATCGCCGCCTGCCGGGTGGCGGCCTGGCGCTCGGCGCCTTGCACGAGGTGGCAGGCGGCGGGAACGACGCCCTCAACAGCGCGGCCGCCGGGCAGTTCGCCGCCGGCATCGCCGCGCGCACCAAGGGCAAGGTGCTGTGGATTGTCACCCGCCAGGATCTGTTCGCCCCCGCCCTGAAACAGGTCGGACTGGGTGGAAGCCGGGTGATCTATGTCGAGGCCGGGGCGGACCAGGATGTCCTGGCCTGTTTCGAGGAGGGACTGCGGCATGGCGGTCTGGGTGCCGTCGTGGCCGAGGTCGCGCGTCTGTCGATGACCGCCTCCCGCCGGCTGCAACTGGCGGCCGAGACGTCCGGCGCGCTGGGGATCGCCGTCCGCCGCTGGCGCCGGCAGACCGAGGCGGCTGATTTCGGCCAGCCGACCGCCAGTGTCACGCGCTGGCGGATTTCGGTCCTGCCGTCTGAATCCCTGCCGGTGCCCGGCGTCGGACGGGCGCGCTGGCTGCTGGAACTGATCCGGGCGCGGGCGGGAGAATCCGCCGATTTCGAAGTGGAGGCTTGCGATGGCAAGGGTCGTCTCTCTCTTCCTGCCGCTGTGGCCGACGGACCGGATCAGGAAAAGGCTGGGCGCCGACGCACCCGCGCCTGAGGCGCCGCTGGCGCTGGTCGGGCGCGAGGGACGACGCCGCGTCGTGCTTTCGGTCGATCTCGCCGCCCGCAAGGCGGGCGTGCGTCCCGGCACGCCGGTCGCCAAGGCGCAGGCGCTTTACCCTGATCTGATCACCATGGATGCCGACCAGGAGGGCGACCGGACCGGGCTGGAGAAACTGGCGTTGTGGTTCCAGCAGCGGATCGCCCCCCTGGTGGCGGTGGACGTGCCTGACGGTCTGGTGCTGGATACGACCGGCGCCGATCATCTGCATGGCGGCGAGCCGGCCATGCTGGCGGAAATGGTGCGGCGGCTGCGAGACGCCGGCATCACAGCCAAGGCTGTGGTCGCCGACACGCTGGGCGCAGCCCATGCGCTGGCGCGCTATGGCCGCGCGCGCACTCTGGTGGTGCCGGCCGGGGAGACGGCCGCCGCGATCGCGGACCTGCCGATCGAGGCCCTGCGCCTGCCGGACAATATGATCGAGGACCTGCGGGCGCTGGGCGTCGCGACCATCGCTCCGCTCGCCGCGATGCCGCGCGCGCCGCTTGCGCTCCGCTTCGGGCCGGACGTCGCCCGCCGGCTGGACCAGGCCTATGGTCGCATCAGTGAGGCCATCCTGCCGGTCCGGCCGGTTGACCCGGTCATGGTCAGCCGGAATTTTGCCGAACCGATCGGGGCCGCCGAGACGATTGCCCGCTATATCGGCAGGCTGGTCCCGCCGCTCTGTCAGGGACTGGAAGAACGCGGGCAGGGAGCCCGGCGTCTCGACCTGGTGCTGCACCGCGTCGACAGCCGCACCGAGGCGATCCGCATCGCCACCGCGACGCCGGTGCGCGACGCCAAGCGCCTGGTCAGGCTGCTGTGCGAGAAGATCGAAACCATCGATCCGGGTTTTGGCATCGAGCGTATGGTCCTGACCGCCACACTGGCCGAGCCGATCGCGCCGCGCCAGAAAATCTCCTCGCTGATCGCGGAGGAAGAACCGGATGTTTCGGATCTGATCGATACCCTGGCCAATCGCGTGGGCCATCGTTCCCTGTATCGCTTCGCTCCGGTGGAGAGCGATGTGCCGGAGCGGTCCTTCTGTCGAGTGCCGGCGCTGGCGCCGGACGACCAGAAGGATTGGCCGGAGCACTGGCCACGTCCGACACGCCTGCTGGCGCGGCCGGAGCCGGTGCAGGCCATGGCGGAACTGCCGGATCAGCCGCCGCTGTTCTTCATCTGGCGTGGAGTGCGGCGGAAGGTGAAATGCGCTGATGGGCCGGAACGGGTGTTCGGCGAATGGTGGCAGGGCGATGCCGAACTGACCACGGTGCGCGATTATTTCCGTCTGGAGGACGCATCCGGCGAGCGGTTCTGGGTCTATCGCTCGGGTGACGGCGAGCACGGGGAAACCGGCTCGCAAGGCTGGTTTCTGCATGGGATCTTCGGATGAGCCGCTATGCCGAATTGCAGGTGACGAGCTATTTCTCGTTCCTGCGCGGGGCGTCGTCGCCGCTCGAACTGTTCGAGCAGGCGAGGGCGCTCGGTATCGCGGCATTGGGCATCGCCGACCGCAATTCCCTGGCCGGCATGGTGCAGGCCCATGTCGCGGCGAGGGCCACCGGCGTCCGGCTGGTCGTCGGCTGTCGCCTCGACCTCGCCGATTTCCCGCCGGTGCTGGTCTATCCGACCGACCGCGCGGCCTACGGCCGCCTGTGCCGGCTGCTCAGCCTGGGCAAGAGCCGTGCCGGCAAGGCCAGATGCCATCTGCTCTGGGAAGACCTGGTGGCCTGGGGCGACGGGTTGCTCGCCATCCTGGTCCCCGACGTCGCGGACGAGGCCTGCGCCTTGCATCTGCGCAAGCTGAAGGACGCGTTCCATGACCGCGCCTATATGGCGCTGACCCTGCTGCGTCGGCCCAACGACCAGATGCGGCTCTACGCGTTGGCGAATCTTGCCCATCGGGCACGCGTGCCCACCGTTGTGACCAACGATGTGCTGTTCCACACCCATGACCGGCGCATCCTGCAGGATGTCGTGACCTGCATCCGGCACAACACCACCATCGACGAGGCGGGTTTCGCGCGCGAGCGCCACGCCGATCGCTATCTCAAGCCGCCACAGGAGATGGCGCGCCTGTTCGGCCGCTATCCCGAGGCGGTCGACCGCACGATCGCGATCATGGAGCGCTGTCGCTTCAGCCTCGACGATCTCGCCTATCAATATCCCGATGAAGTTTCGGTGCCGGGCCAGACGCCGCAGCAGGCCCTCGAAGTGCTGACCTGGGAGGGGGCGCGGAGATTCTATCCCGAAGGGATTCCCGACGAGGTAACGGCCAGCCTGAATCACGAACTCGCCCTGATCGGGCGTATGAATTACGCGCCGTATTTTCTCACCGTGAACAGCATTGTCCGCTATGCCCGCAGTCAGGACATTCTCTGTCAGGGCCGTGGCTCGGCGGCCAATAGCGCGGTCTGCTACGTGCTGGGCATCACCGCCATCGATCCGGCGCGCAATTCGCTGCTATTCGAACGGTTCGTATCGGAGGAACGGGGTGAGCCCCCGGATATCGATGTCGATTTCGAGCATGCGCGGCGCGAGCAGGTGATCCAGTGGGTCTATGGGCATTATGGCCGTGAGCGCGCCGCCCTGACCGCAGTGGTGATCCGATACCGGGCCAAGGGCGCGTTGAGGGATGTGGGCAAAGTGATGGGCCTACCCGAGGATCTGATCGGCACCTTGTCCGGTCAGATCTGGGGCTGGTCGAAAAATGCCGATCCGGAGCAGTTCAGGGATACCGGTATCGACCTGTCCGATCGGCGCATCCGGCTGACGCTGGATCTGGCGTGCTGCCTGATCGGCGTGCCGCGGCATCTGTCGCAGCATCCGGGGGGCTTCGTGCTGACCCATGACCGGCTCGACGAGTTGGTGCCGATCGAGCCCGCCGCGATGGATGATCGTCAGATCATCGAATGGGACAAGGACGATATCGACGTCCTCAAATTCATGAAGGTCGATATCCTGGCGCTGGGCATGCTCACCTGCATGAAGAAGGGGCTGGATCTGCTGGCCGAGCATAAGGGGCAGCGCTTCGCGCTCGCCACCATCCCGGCCGAGGACCCGCTGACCTACGCCATGATCCGCCGGGCGGACACGATCGGCGTCTTCCAGATCGAAAGCCGGGCGCAGATGTCGATGCTGCCACGGCTGAAACCGCGCGTGTTCTATGACCTGGTGATCGAGGTCGCCATCGTCCGCCCCGGTCCGATTCAGGGTGATATGGTCCATCCCTATCTGCGCCGGCGTGAGGGCATCGAGCCGGAAGAGTATCCCACCCCCGAACTGGAAAAGGTTCTGAAAAAGACATTGGGCATCCCGCTGTTCCAGGAACAGGCGATGCAGGTGGCCATGGTGTGCGCTGATTTCACCGCCAGCGAGGCCGATCAATTGCGCCGCGCGATGGCCACCTTCAAGAACACCGGTACCATCGGCAGGTTCCAGACCAAGCTGGTCGAGGGCATGAAGGCGAACGGCTATACAGAAGAATTCGCCGAGCGGATCTACCAGCAGCTCGAAGGGTTCGGATCCTATGGATTCCCCGAGAGCCATGCGGCGAGTTTCGCGATCCTCGCCTATTCTTCCTCCTGGCTGAAATGCCATCATCCCGACGTGTTTCTGGCGGCTTTGCTCAATTCCCAGCCGATGGGCTTCTACGCGCCCGCGCAACTGGTGCGCGACGCGCGCGAGCATGGCGTCGGGATCCGGCCGATCTGCGTCAACGCCTCCCGCTGGGATAGCACGCTCGAAGGGCCGGAAACGGCGTGCGGCCGGTTCGCCGTCCGGCTCGGCATGAGCCTGGTCAAAGGCCTCGCCAATGCTGACGCCGCCCGCATCGTTGCTGCGCGCGGAGCGCGGCCCTTCGCATCGGTGGACGATCTCTGGCGCCGCGCCGGCGTACCGGTCGCGGCACTCACCCATCTCGCGGAAGCCGATGCTTTCCGGCCGGCGCTCGGCCTCGCCCGGCGCGAGGCGCTGTGGGCGATCAAGGCGCTGCGGGACGAGCCTTTGCCGCTGTTCGCGGCGGCGGCCGTCGCGCGCGAGGCCGAGGAGCCGGACGTGCTGCTCCAGCCGATGCGCGCCGGGGCTGAGGTCACGCGCGATTATAACCGGATCGGCCTGACACTGCGCGATCATCCCGTCGCCTTTCTCCGCGACGATCTGCGCCAGCGGAAATTTTTTTCCTGCCGTGAAGCCCATGAGGCACGCGATGGCAAGCGGCTGGATGCCGCGGGGCTGGTCCTGGTGCGCCAGCGCCCCGGCTCCGCCGAAGGCGTCGTGTTCCTGACCCTGGAGGATGAAAGCGGCGTCCTCAATGTCATTATCTGGAAGGATATTTTCGAAAAATATCGCCGTGTCATCCTTGCGGGGCAGATGCTCGGCATCAAGGGGCGGCTCCAGAAGGAGGGCGAAGTCGTGCATTTGGTGGCGCTGGAGATCACCGATCTCTCCGCGCTGCTCGCCGATGTCGGCAACCGCGATTTCGACCGAGGCCATGGAGCTGCTGTGGATCATTCAGTCGAGACACTCTCCGTAAAATCAAGAAATTTTCATTGATTCAGAGACCGACGGCGGGAGCCGTCACGGCCATTCTATCCGCTTGTCCAGGACCGATCTCGTCCCCCGGTGAGATCGGTCCTAGTTCCAAAATACCCCTCTCCGCCACGCTGATCCCCGCTGGCCGCATCTGTCCCGCGGCCCCAGACAGCGATCACGGAGCCTTCTCATGTCCGCCAATTACAGCGATCTGCCGCCGCGCTATCTGCGCACGCCCGACGCCTCGCGCTTCGTCGGACTGTCCATTCGCACACTGGAAAAACACCGGATTTACGGCACTGGTCCGCGCTATTCGAAGCTCGGCGGCCGGGTGGTCTATCGGGTCGACGAGTTGCAGGCTTGGGTCGAGAGCGGGGCACGCGCCCATACCTCGGATACCACCGCCGGCACCGTGTCGGCCGCCGCGCGGCAAAGTCCGCTGATCCCGCCGACACCGGCGACCTCACGCGGGAACAGACGCTGATGCGTACGCCCGATCGGAACCAGTCCGAGCGCGCGAAGCTCGCGGTGTTCCGCGCCATCCCCGGCACACTCGCCCCGCGCGACGCGCAGGATCTGATGGCATTTCCGTTCTTCAGCCTGTCCAAGACAGTGCGGACCGTGCCGATCGATTTCCGGACCCCGGACGTCACCATCCGCGTGGAAGCGACCGGCGAACATGGCATGGCCACGATCTGGGATGCCGACGTGCTGATCTGGGCGGCGAGCCAGATCGTGGAAGCACGGGACGCGGGTCGTTGCACCTCGCGTCTGATGGTGGCGACGCCGCATGAAATCCTGGCCTTCATCGGCCGGGGCGACAGCGCGCGGGATTACCAACGGCTGGAAGCGGCTTTCGACCGGCTGCAATCCACCACGATCAAGACCTCGCTGCGCCACGCCGGTGCGGGACAATTGCACCGGTTTTCCTGGATCAACGAATGGAAGCGGCATACCACGCAGGAGGGCCGCGCCCGCGTGGTCGAGCTGATCCTGCCGGACTGGTTTTACCAGGCCGTGCTCGATGACGCGTTGGTGCTGACCATCGACCCGGCCTATTTCCGACTGACCGGCGGAATGGAGCGCTGGCTCTATCGGCTGGTCCGCAAGCATGGCGGCCGCCAGCGCTCAGGCTGGAAATTCGATTTCCATGTCCTGCATCTCAAATCGGCCAGCCTGTCGCCATACCGTCGCTTCGCGTTCGAACTCCGCGGCATCGTCCGGCGGCAGCCATTGCCCGGCTATCGCTTGGCGGTCGAGCGGACCGCTGACGGGTGTGAAATCCTGACCTTTTCTCGCGACAGGTTATCCACATCCTCATGTGGACAAACTGTGAGTCCGTCCGTGCTATCGGGAACGCCCGAACCGGCGAAAGCCGTGACTTCGGGAACAGCGAAACCGTGCTTATGTGAACAGAAATCGCCGAATCGCGACATTGAATCAGAGGGTTATGACGCCCTTAACTTAGAATCTAACTTAAAAGAATCTAACTTTAAGGATGTTGGCACCCCACATGATCTGTGGAAAACCCCCGGAGAGGGGCGGTGATCGTGGCCTTCCTCAACCAGAAGGGCGGCGTCGGCAAGACGACGCTGGCGCTGCATCTCGCGGGCCAATGGGCTCGGGAAGGCCGGCGCGTGACGGTCATCGACGCCGACCCGCAGGGCTCGGCGCTGGATTGGTCGGCGCAGCGGGCGCGGGAGGGACTGCCACGGCTGTTCGGCGTGATCGGGCTGGCGCGCGACACACTGCACCACGAGGCGCCGGAATTGGCTCAGGGGGTGGATCACGTCGTCATCGACGGCCCGCCTCGGGTGGCGGCGCTGCTGCGCTCCGCCCTGCTGGCGGCCGACCTCGTGCTGATCCCGGCGCAACCCTCCCCGTTCGACGGCTGGGCCTCAGCAGAAATGCTGCGGCTGCTGGAAGAGGCGCGACTCTTCCGTCCCGGCCTGTTGGCCCGCTTCGTGCTCAACCGCTGCGCCGCACGCACGGTCATTGCCCGCGAAACGCGGCTCGCGCTGGTGGGGCATGAGCCTGCCGCTCTAGCGGCGCGGATCGGCCAGCGGATTGCTTTCGCCGACGCCGCGCGCACCGGCCGCCTGGTCTGCGACCTGCGCCCGCACGGGATCGCAGCCCGCGAAATCGCCGCCCTGACGGCCGAGATCGGGGGACTGGTGCCATGACCCTCCTGACCGGCGACAGCGCGCTCCTGATGCCCTGGCACGGCCCCTACGACATGATCCTGGTCGATCCCCCCTATGGCGATACGTCGCTCGCATGGGACCGATGCGTGCCGGACTGGCCGGGCAAGGCGCTCGCCGCCCTGAAACCGAGTGGCTCGCTCTGGGTGTTCGGTTCACTGCGGAGCTTTCTTGCATCCAGCGCCGCATTCCGGAATGCGGGCTGGAAATATGCCCAGGAACTGGTCTGGGAGAAGCAGAACGGTTCCAGCTTCCATGCCGACCGTTTCCGCCGCGTGCATGAATTGCTCGTCCAGTTCTATCGCGACGATACGCCCTGGCGTGCCGTTTACAACTCGGTCCCGACCACGCCCGACGCTCGGGCGCGCACGGTCCGGCGGAAACACCGGCCGCCGCATATGGGGCAGATCGATGCCGGCCATTACGTCAGCGAGGATGGCGGCCCGCGCCTGATGCGCTCCGTGATTCCGGTCCGCAATGCGCATGGCCGCGCCATCCATCCCACCGAGAAGCCGGTGGCCCTGCTGGAGATCCTGATCCGTACGAGCTGCCCGCCGGGCGGTCTGGTGGGTGACTGGTTCGCCGGATCGGGTGCGGCCGGTGTCGCCTGCCGATTGGCTGGCCGGCGCTATGTCGGCTGCGAGATCGATCCTGTCATGGCGCAGAAGGCGCGTGACCGTATCGCGTCCGTGCTGCCGCTCGGTGAAGGAATTTCGCCATGACGGAACGTCGCACGCCGCCCGGTTTCGCCGCGCGTCCCGCCGATCCTGAGCGCTGGGTCAGGGCGCCGGAGAAGCCTGCGACCCCCAACCGTTTTACCGCCCGGCTGACCATCGACGTTACGCCGGCGCTCCGCGCCCGCCTCAAGGTCGCGGCGTTCCAGCGCGGCATCACGGTCGCCGACATGCTGCGCGTGCTGCTGGCCCGCGAGTTCCCCGATACCTCTGGAGATGTGCCATGAACGACACCCTCGCTCATGTCGAACTGACCTGGATCGAGAAGCGCATCGAGCACTGGATCCGCTTTGGTCCAGTCGCCCATGAGCAGATTCTTGATCGTCGCCGACGGATACTGAGCTTTCCTCCGGACGCCGTGTTCGCCTTCCTGCGCTGGGCGGCGAACGATTACGGCACGGTGGTGTCCTGCATCGACATCGTGCGCGTTACCCGTCCCGGCGAGCCGTATCAGACGGTGCCGTTCGTGCGCCCTGGTGGTGAAAGCCTGCTGCGCCAGAGCGGCTGGCCGAAGGTCCGGCTGGTGCTCGAAGTGATCGATCGCATCGAGGCGACCGGTATCGACCCAGTCGACGTGGCCCCCGAGCATTGGCGGCATCTGCACAATCGGATGCTCGCCGGGCAGGCACCACGCCCCTACACGCGCGACCGCCATGATGCCTGGTTGCGCCGGAGGGCGGTATCATGACGCGCTTCGGCTGGTTCTTCACCACGTATTTCGCAGTCCTCGGTGCCGGCACGTCATTGGCGATCCATCCGGCGCCCCGCCTGATCTGGAATGCCACCGCCAGCACGCCGGTCGGGCTGTATCGCCTGCAATCGGCCCGCTCATTGCATGTCGGCGACCTGATCGCGATCCGGCCACCCTCCGACATTGCCACGATGCTGGCGCACGGCGGCTATCTGCCGCTCGGTGTGCCACTGCTCAAGCCGGTTGCGGCACTGCCGGGGCAATTGGTCTGCCGGATCGGCACCGTCGTTTCGGTCGATGGCACGGTGCTTGGCGATGCGTTGGCCCGCGATCATCGCGGCCGTCCGCTGCCGGTCTGGCAGGGATGCCGGCACGTCCTGCCCGGGCAGATTTTCGTCATGAACCCGGCGGTCCCGACCAGTCTCGACGGCCGCTATTTCGGCGTCCTGCCGGTCGATGCAGTGCTCGGCCGTGCACAGCCGCTGTGGCTCGTGCCGTCATCGATGTCTCCCACCCCCAAGCAGAAACGAGGCTGACATGGCCCAGATTGGAACTTTCACGCGCACGTCTGACGGCTTCGCCGGGCGCCTGCGCACGCTCGCCCTCGACGTCGAACTGACGATCGTGCTGGCGACATCGTCGGACGCCGAGCATGCGCCCGACTATCGCGTCCATCTTGGTGACGCCGATGCCGGACCGGAGGTCGGCGCGGCCTGGAAACGCACCGGCGAGAAGGCGGGCACCTATCTCTCGCTGGTTCTCGACGACCCCATACTGGCGCAGCCGATCCGGGCCAACCTGTTCCAGTCCGACCGTCAGGGACGTGCCTTCCATCTGGTCTGGAACCGTCCGGTGAAGCGCGATGATCGGCGGTAAAATGGGGCCACGGCTGTTCGGTGTCGCGCTTCCGGTCGTCGTTTCCATGACGATATCCGGGCATGTCGCGGTCGCCGATCCCTACACCGACATGATCGCGGAAGCAGCCACGCGCGCGCAGATTCCGGCCGCATGGATCGCTGCCGTCCTGCACGCGGAGAGCCGAGGCGATGCGCGGGCCGTGTCATCGGCGGGTGCGATGGGGCTCATGCAGGTGATGCCCGGAACATGGGCCAGCCTGCGCACGTCGCTCGGCCTTGGCGACGATCCGTTCGACCCGCACGACAACATCCTGGCGGGTGCGACCTATCTGCGCTGGATGCGGGATCGCTACGGCGAGGCCGGGTTTCTCGCCGCTTACAATGCCGGTCCCGCGCGCTATGACGAGCATCTCGCGACCGGCCGGCCGCTGCCTGCCGAGACGCGGAACTACGTCGCGTCGGTCAGCGCGCGGCTGGCTCTTCCGCTTGCCGATGACATCGCGGTCGGCGCTCTGGCTGCACCATCATGGCAGGATTCTTCCCTCTTTCCGGCCTCATTCCTGCGCACGGGCGATGCGTCCGGGCCTGTCGATAGCGCACACGATCCGGCACATTCATCTGGTTCCCGAATGACCGACTGGACGGCGCTCGCACCGCAATCGGCCGGGCTGTTCATCGCGTCAGGGCATGGGGAGGCGCGCCGATGATCCCCGTTCCGGTCCATCGGGCGCTGGCGGGCTATGGGTGGATTGGGGATGGGGTGCCGGGGGGAGGCTGGCAACGGAGGGAAGGACGGCAAGGTAAAAGCAGCGCCCGTTCAGGGCTGCATGTGGTTGGTTTGATTGGGGAATTTGTCCTCTCACCCCGCACCGCCTGCGGCTGTCCGGGCATTTTTCCTAATCTTTTCAACGGCCCGGGCGCCGTCAGGCGCACATCGAAGCGGAGAGCGGGCCATGGCGACGCGCGATGACGGCCTGACTGTCCGGCCCGGACGCATCCAGCATGGCAATCAGGGCGCACGACCGAAATCCTTCGTCGGCGAGGTCATGCGTGCCGCGAAAAGGGCCGGTCATACCGGCACCCGGTTCGGCGCGAAGGGCAGGGGAGGTGGCGGCGGTTCCCGCTTCGGACGCGGCCGACGCGCGGCGCTGTCCATGCGGCTGCGCAGCAATGCCCGTCGGGTCGTGGTCAAGGCGCGCGTTGTTCGCCAGCAGGGCACGCGGCTTCGTTCCGCGCCGCTCGCCCGCCACATCGCCTATCTGAGACGCGAGGGCGTGACCCGCGACGGTGCCAAGGCCCATCTGTTCGATGCCGGGTCTGACGAAGCGGACAGCAAGGCCTTCGCGGAACGCTGTGAAGACGACCGGCATCATTTCCGCTTCATCGTCTCGCCCGAGGATGCGGCGCGGATGGAAGACCTGCGGGGCTTCGCACGGGAACTGATGCAGGACATGGAACGCGACCTCGGCACAAAGCTGGACTGGGTCGGGGTGGATCACTGGAACACCGACAATCCGCACGTCCACATCCTGGTGCGCGGGGTGGCCGATGACGGCAAGGATCTGGTGATCAGCCGCGCCTATATCAGTCAGGGACTGCGCGACCGTGCCGCCGAACGGGTGACGCTGGAGCTTGGCCCGCGCAGCGAACAGGAAATCCGCACCGCCCTGGAGACCGAGATCGGCGCCGACCGCTGGACCAGCCTCGATCGCGCGCTGCAGGACATCAGCGACCAAGGGGGCGGCATCGTCGATCTGCGGCCGGGCGCGGGTGCCGAAGACCCGCAACTGCGGCGCCTGCTGGTTGGCCGGGCGACCAAGCTGGAAGGGCTTGGCCTGGCCGAACGAGTCGGGGTAGCGCGCTGGGCTCTCAAGCCGGGGCTGGAGGCGACGCTGCGCGATCTTTCCATCCGGGGCGACATCATCAAGACCATGCACCGCGCGATGGTCGGCGGCGGGGTGGAACCCGATGTCGCGGGTTTCGCGATCCACGGCGAGACGCTGGCCGATCCCGTCATTGGCCGGCTGGTCGAGCGCGGGCTGGATGACGAACTGAAAGGCTCCGGCTACGTGGTCATAGCCGGCACCGACGGGCGGACGCATCATGTCCGCTTCCCCGATCTGGAGTTGACCGGCGATGCCAGGACCGGTGCGATTGTCGAGACCCGGAGTTGGGAGGATGCCAAAGGCACGCAGTGCCTGTCACTGGCGACGCGCTCGGACTTCACGCTGGCCGAGCAGGTGACGGCACCCGGTGCAACCTGGCTAGATCGCCAGTTACTCGCAAAAGAGCCGGCACTGGCCAATGCGGGCTTCGGCGCGGAGGTCCGCGCGGCGATGGCGCGGCGGATCGACCATCTGGCGTCCGAGGGGCTGGCCCGGCGGCAGGGCGAACGGGTGGTGTTCGCACCCGATTTGATTGGCACCCTGCGCCAGCGGGATCTTGATCAGGCGGCGACCAGGCTCGCCGCGCAGACCGGGTTAGAGCACCGGCCCGCGAAGGAAGGCGAGATCGTCTCGGGGGTCTATCGCCAACGGGTGGACCTGTCCTCGGGTCGGTTTGCCATGGTCGATGACGGGCTGGGCTTCCAGTTCGTGCCGTGGCGCCCGGCGCTGGAGCAGAAGCTCGGACGGCAGGTTTCCGGGACCATGTCGCCGGGTGGAGCGGTGGACTGGAATTTTGGGCGCAAGCGCGGGCTCGGGATTTGATGTTGGCTGGCCCGCCTGCAGGTTTTCGGCTGACAAAGCGGGTGCTTCATAAGTATGATAAAGTATGCCCGCTTGGGAGGAGCCGCCTCATGTCAACGATCGAACGTATGACCATCACCGTGCCGTCCGAGATGGCCGCGATCCTGCGCCAGTCCGTCGATGGCGGCGAATATGCCTCAACCAGCGAGGTGGTGCGCGAGGCATTGCGCGAATGGATGCGCCGGCGCGATACCGACCGCCGCGATCTCGATACCTTGCGCGAGGCGATCCGGCTTGGTGATGAGAGCGGGTCGAGCATCCCGGCCGAAACCGTCTTCGCCGAATTGCGCGACGTGATCGCCCGTCGCCGCGCGCAGGGATGAAACGGCTCGGCTTTGCTCCCGCCGCGCGTGCTGACCTTCTGGAAATCGCGCTCTACATCGCCGAGGACAATCCCGAGCGGGCCATGAGTTTCGTTGCCGAACTGGAAGCGAAGGCAGCTACTGCGGCGCAGCATCCGGGGAGCTTTCCGGCGCGCGATGAGATCAGTCCTGGATTGAGGGTCGTTGTTCACGGCCGCTATGTGCTGTTCTTCCGCGAACTCGCTGACGAGGTACGCATCGTCCGCGTGCTACATGGCGCACGGGATCTGCCGCAGATATTCGACTCGTAAAGTCAGGGTTTCCAGTGGGATTGCGCGCAGCCGTCGCCAGTGACAATGAACTTCGCCGCCATCACGACGATCAGAACGTGGACGCGATCAGCCGGCGGAAGCATCTTTGTCATATCGGGTTCTTCTCCACATGCGACGACAGGGCGATCGGAGTTTCCCAGCATGACAAGGCGAAATGAGGCGCCATCGACCTGTTATCCAGCCACTCGTCAAGATGAGCGCACGCTTGTCGAGTTGCTGGAACAGGGCGAGCGAAGCGGTGTCAGCACGCGCACGATTCTGGATATTCTTGCCGCCGTAAAGGTCGGCGGGAAATCGTCCGTTTATTATCCGCACCTATCCGGCGGCCCGAGACGTCATAATTAGCCCTTGAACGCTGGCGAAGCGAGCCGTTTGGTCGTTTCCTGTCATGAACCAGACCAAAATCCTCTGGGGCTCGGTGTGTGCGGTCAGCACCGTGATCCTCGCCTTCACCTGGGCCGCGACGCAGTGGACTGCCTGGCGGCTCGGCTTTCAGGCGCAGCTTGGCGCGCCGTGGGTCACGCTGCTCGGCTGGCCGGTCTATTATCCGCCCGAGTTTTTCTGGTGGTGGTTTGCCTACGACGCCTACGCGCCGGACATCTTCACCACGGGCGGTTACATCGCGGCATCGGGCGGCATTGCCGCTGTCGTCGTCGCGATCACAATGTCTGTCTGGCGTGCCCGCGAGAAGAAACGCGCCACTACCTATGGTTCGGCGCATTGGGCCGAACCGCGCGAGATCCGCCGCGCTGGATTGCTTGCGCCCGATGGCGTGGTGCTGGGCCGCTCCGGCGATGCCTATCTCCGCCATGACGGGCCGGAGCATGTGCTGTGCTTTGCGCCGACCCGCTCGGGCAAGGGCGTCGGCCTGGTGGTGCCGACGCTGCTGACCTGGCCGGGCGCTGCCATCGTCCATGACATCAAGGGCGAGAACTGGACACTGACGGCCGGCTGGCGCGCCCGTTTCGGCCGGGTGCTGCTGTTCGATCCGACCAACCTCGCTAGTGCCGCCTACAATCCGCTGCTGGAGGTCCGGCGTGGCGAGCGCGAGGTCCGTGATGTACAGAATATCGCCGACGTGCTGGTCGATCCCGAGGGCGCCCTTGAGAAGCGGAACCACTGGGAAAAGACCAGCCACGCCCTGCTGGTCGGTACCATCCTGCATGTCCTCTACGCCGAGGAGGACAAGACCCTGGCCGGAGTGGCCAATTTCCTCTCCGACCCCAAGCGTGCGATCGAGACCACGCTGCGCGCCATGATGGCCACGCCTCATCTCGGCAAAAAGGTCGTGCATCCGGTGGTCGCCAGTTCGGCGCGGGAACTGCTCAACAAGAGCGATAACGAGCGCTCGGGCGTGCTGTCCACCGCCATGTCGTTCCTTGGCCTCTATCGCGATCCGGTGGTGGCGCATGTGACGCGGCGCTGCGACTGGCGGATCCGCGATCTTGTCGCCGGCAGTCATCCGGCAACGCTCTATCTGGTGGTGCCGCCCTCGGATATCAGCCGCACCAAGCCGCTGGTCCGCTTGGTGCTGAATCAGATCGGCCGCCGGCTGACCGAGGAACTGGAGGCGAAGCGCCGCCATCGCCTGCTGCTGATGCTTGATGAGTTCCCGGCGTTGGGGCGGCTGGATTTCTTCGAAAGTGCGCTGGCCTTCATGGCAGGCTATGGGATCAAGAGCTTCCTGATCGGCCAGAGCCTGAACCAGATCGAGAAAGCCTATGGCCAGAACAATTCGATCCTCGACAACTGTCATGTCCGGGTCAGTTTTGCGACCAATGATGAACGGACCGCCAAACGGGTTTCCGACGCGCTCGGCACCGCGACCGAGATCCGTGACGCGAAGAACTATGCCGGGCATCGACTGTCGCCGTGGCTCGGGCATTTGATGGTGACGCGCCACGAAACCGCCCGGCCGCTGTTGACGCCCGGCGAGATCATGCAGCTTTCCCCCGACGAGGAACTGGTGCTGGTTTCCGGCTGCCCGCCGATCCGGGCGCGCAAGGCGCGGTATTTCGAGGACGCCGAACTGGCCGCACGCATCCTGCCGCCACCCCGGTTCGAACCGCCGCCGCCCCCGGAAGGAACGCCACCCATCGGACCGCAGCCGCCGGGGGACTGGGCCGATGTGGTGCAGCCGCCTCCTGCCAGCAATGGGGATGATGATCCCGCCAATGCCGGCATCCGCCGTGAGCCGGAACTGCCCGAACAGGAAGAGGTGGTGCAGGCGCCGAGGAAACCGGTGCATGAGTTCGACCCGCCCGAGGATGAATCCGAGGACGATACCACACGGGCACAGACCCTGCGGCGCGGGGAACGGGCTCTCGCGCGTCAGGTTTCGCTCGATCCCGGCGATCGGATGGGACTATGAGCGCCATGCGGATCAAACACACGATCCGGCTACCCGCCGATCTCAGCGACAGGCTCGCTGCCTACGCTGCCCGCAAGAAGGTGCCGCAGGCGCTGATCGTTGAGACGGCGCTGGCATCGTTCCTGTCGCCGGACGGGCCGGAGCGGTTGGAAGCGGCGTTGGCTCGGCGGCTGGACCGGATGACGCGGCAGTTGGAGCGCATGGAGCGACGGGTCACGATTTCGAACGAATCATTGGCCGTGTTCGTGCGGTTCTGGCTGACCAGCACGCCGCCCTTGCCGGATGCAGCTCTCGCGGCTGCGCAGAGCAAGGGGCGGGAGCGGTATGACGGGTTTATCGAGGCAGTCGGGCGCAGGTTGGCACGTGGGACGACTCTGGACGATGAGGTGAGGCTGGACCTGGCGCCAGTTGTAGAAGGGCGGGATACTTGACGCTGTGAGGCTTCTCTCAAATTTAGTTCTGGGCTGCAGGATAAACGGAATGACTGCTTCGGGAAAAGATTGACCGAAACGCAGTCATTCGCAGAGTTCACCTTTATGACAGCTTTAGACCAGAGCCGGTTGCTTAGTGCGACGTCGACGGAGGTCTGTTCCTGACCTGAACTGCCGAAGAAGTTCATCGAAGCAGACGATCGGTAACGCGAGGCGACCGAGCCGGGATATCGCGACGGCCATCTGGAGGGATCGAAGAACCGTTGATTGATGTGCTTGGCTGGTGATTTAAGGCTTTTGGTGATTTGATTGATGGTTTTTGGTTGGCTTTTGATCTGCGCTTTGAGCAGATCGGGGACTGCTGTCCGGCTGGATGACTACGCGCTCGCGTTCATCCGCTCCAAGAAGAGGAAGCGGCGCATATTATAGACGATATTGGCCAGGCCGATCCTCATGGTGGCCCGGGTGATACCGATAGTTCGGACGAACAAACCCATTTGCGATTTCTGATCGGCAAAGACATGCTCGACACGCGAGCGGATGACCGACTTTCCAGCATTCGATTTCTGGATATGTTGGGGCATAGGCTTGAGATGCGGCTTTTTTCTGTGAACCTTTGAGACAAAACCCTGCTTTTCCATGAAGTCTTCGTTGGCTTTGGAGCGGTACGCCGTGTCGGCCCAAACGCTTGAGGCCGTATTGGTTTTATCCAACAGCCCTTCTCGCAATCGCGCACCATCACTGGCGGCGGCATCCGTCGTCTTCCATTTTCGGATGAACCGGAATTTCCGATCGATGGAAATGTGCGATTTATAGCCAAAGAACGGGATGGCGAGATCGCTGGATGGCATGGTTCCATCATCCTGCCGCTTTGCTTTGGTGAACTTCAGTGTCCAGCGCGCATGACGGTCCTTGTGCGACAGCTTTGCGGGTTTGTCCTGCCAGTCTTCAGGAATACGCCCTTCCCGAAGATCGGCTTTCTCAGCGTTCGTATTGCGCTGCTTGGGAGCAGCTACCAGTGTGGCATCCAGGATCTGGCCGGACATCGGGAGATAACCGGCGTTCCGCAGAGTTGCATCAAACCGGCCAAACAGTCTTTCAATGGCTCCCGCCTGGGTCAGGCGTTCACGGAACAGCCAGACCGTTTTGGCATCCGGCACACGGTCCGACAGCCCCAGGCCAAGGAAACGCATGAACGACAGGCGGTCATTGATCAGATACTCTGTCCGCTCATCAGACAAATTATTCAGCGTCTGGATCATCAGGATCTTGAACATCAGTACCGGATCAAACGGCGGACGCCCGCCTTTACTGCCGTCTGAATACGCCAAAGCCTGCTCCAGATCAGGGCGGAAGACTTCAAAATCCACAGTCCGGGAAAACGCTTCGAGCTGATCGCCAAGCCCGCTCAATCGGGCAAGCCGCTCTTCAACGTCAAAGAAACCAGACTGCTTCATAGCGCTATTCCCTCAATCAACGCAGAAGAAATGGAATCACAGAGAAAGCCGCAAAACCAGAGGGTTTTTCGAGCCCTCCATCTAGGATCCGCGTTTATGTCTCTCCGTTTCCTGCCCTAAAACGCGCTTCAGAGCAGAAACGATTGAAATCCTGTGAGTTGTGCATCTATATTGAGCTCCCCGAAATAAGAGCCGTCTGGGAATATGCTGCCGGACTCTATCTCCGCCATGGCCATGTCTAGTCCGTCAGTGAACAATCTTTCATAGGCCAGAAGTGGACCATCTTCGCCACCAAGGGCGGCGCTGATCGCGTTGAGGACAGAAACGTCGAGGCCCATGCCCAGCCACCGCTCTCCATCGTGTGAGTAGGACTGAACAGCGACAGCGAATTGTCGCGGCCCGATCTGGAAAAGAGGAAGTTCAATCGCCCTACGGCCATCTCGGCTTGGCTGTAGGAGCGCTCGCGCAGTCTCAGTTAGCCCCATTGCCGTCAGCCATGCAGCGTAGTTGCGGCGGCGAACCTGATCTTGCGGTATGTCAACAGGTTGGTGGGTTGGTTGCTCAGGCGGGTCAACGAATATCAAGGCAGAGGGAATAGCATTGCCGGTTTCACGAAGGCACGAATAGAGTGCGAAGCCTTTTGAAGCCGGAGGGGTGAGCCGAGTCATCCAGTAGTCGACCTGACTCGTTAACGCGGCTTTGAGAATGGACTTGATCAGGGTAGGGTCATTCGTGGGCTGAGAAAATGATGCCTTGGATTCCAAGATCATACGCGCACCCCTGTTATCTTCGAACAGAAAGTCTGCTGCCTTCAATTTTTTTGTAAGCGAAGACATATGGCTCACAACGTTCACATCCGATGCCAAGTGACAGACGAAGTGATAGCCTTTGCTCTGCGCGAAAAGCAGAGATAGGCCCTGGCCAACTCGCCCACTCAAACTGGTTCGTGTGAAATCGTTGAGTGTTGCGGCGCTGCCCGGTACGAGCCTGAGATTGGCGCCGGCTGAGAAATCGATGATGTGATCTATCTGAAGGAGGAATCCTAGACCAGGTAAAAGCAGATCGCGTTCAACCAGATAGTCGGCTTTGGTCACGGCATGAGCGAGTTTCCACCCGTTGAACTGAAGTTTCGGGCGCGGGTGAGCAAGATTTCCCCAGTTTGGACCGTTTGGCAGGCGCACTTTTTGGACATCTGTCTGTGCCCATTCGTAGACATCTATGCCGCTCGTTCCAAAGGCCGCTAATAGCCTGCCAAGTCCGCCCAACATATTCGAGTATATCCTCATTTTTAAGGGGAGTAGTGGAAAAGCAGATGCAATGCACGGCCACGTCATGTTCGTGCCGTTTGCAGGCGACTGCTGCCTGTCTGCTACGCGAAAAGCAAACAGGCGCTCGTGGATCTGAAAGTCTGCCTTCGGCGACGTGATATGAAATCGGAGCTTTGTGGTTAATTTTATGGATCAGTTTATTGAAAAATCATTTTATGATCCCGCGTTTTAACCCGGCAGCAAACAACGTAGATGCATTTCTTTGCCAAGCATCATTCACCAAGTCCTGCCATTGGATCACTTCGATGGTGCCCTGGTAATTGCCACCGAGCCGTCGGATTCTACCCTCTCCATTGGCGGTCGTTTCCCAACTTGAGAGTTGTTCTTCAAGATCTCCAACTATATCGGCAACTACAAAACAATGAAAAATGCAATCTTGCGCTATTCTAATCCTTTTTCTTCCGAAACTCTCAAGTTCATTACCTTTGAGTTGTGAAAGATATTTCACTATTTGCCTCTCTATTTGGTCTTCTGCTTTAGGGTAGGATTTCCTCATAGGACGTTTGAATTCTATAATTAAGACTTTTGATAACGGCTTCGAGATATCAACGGCGTCCTCACCTGCCCATGGGTCGATTACGCCCATTCCAACGGCAAAGTCCCATATAACGACATCTGGACGATCATCACTTGCATCGGATTTCAAAATTTGATCAAGACGTTTGTCTGAAGAAAAAGCTCTTGTAAACGCAAGTCTTTCGTCGATCATCCACAAATCATGTGAGCGACTTTCGCACTCCGTTGGGTCATCCCCGCGCACATTCATTGGCACAAACAATGAATGCAGTGTCTTTTCAAGCTGAAAATTGTCGGATTTTCCTTCCTGACGTCTAAGCCGCAACAGAAGCTTTTCCAATATCTCTAAAACCAGCTTTCTCCTGACAACATGTTGCGCAAGCGCAAGACGTTCCGAGTTCTGAATCCCCTCAGCTGCCTCGATAATAGATTTTGTGAAATTCTCTGGTATATCTTCAGCACGATCAAGCGCATCTATTACCAGTTCTATTCTTCTTTGTCTGTCTTCATCATTGCGTATCTGATATTTTACCAGCCCCGAGGCAAAATCCTCTGGTGTCTTGGCATGTATGGGGAGGCGATCTAATTGAGCATCTGTACTATCAAATCCATATATAGGATACGATTTAACGAAATCTTCAAATCGTTCCTTTCGTCTCCCTTTATAAGCTTTTACCTGATCCGGTATTAGTTTAATCTTAATCTCGTCAACGCATTTCCTGGTTATTTCTTTAAGAATACTTTCAGGAAGATTGAAAGCTGTCCTCCCTTCGTTTACTCGCGAGTCTAGATAAGCTCCAGACAAGCAGCCGTGAAAAACCAAATCGTCCTTGTCATCGCGTGTAAGCGACTCAACCCCAAGGAGGTTATCAATCTTACGTGTTTCAACGGTCCGACCATGCGCCAACAAATGGAGTTGATGTGAACCTTCTAGCCCTGTACTTGCTGCTTTATCACACGTAAATCCAACTATTTCTAGCTTGCCAAAATCATCTAATTCGAACTCTCCCGTCTTCATCGGATTGCCGACCACCAACGAAGATATTTGCTCTGGATATCTAGAAAGTTTTCCGTCTATATCTACGGTGATCTCAGGGCAAGAGCCCGTTAAAAACTCCGATATAAAGTGTGCCCCAAAATATCTAAGAAATGTATCCTGTCTTTTAGGGAAATACTTTGAATATTCTTCAATCCTTATTCCTTTAAATCGAATGCTGGTGCCAATGCCGGAAAGAGTTCTGAATTTTTGATCAATAATTGCATCCGTAATCTGGTCTTTATTTTTCAATTCAAATGATAAGCATCGGCGGTGGGAAGTGTCTCCTTCCATATAATAACTTTCAATTACGATAGAAGAAAAGGCATCCAGCCAAAACAGTCTCCCAACCCCTTTCCCGCCCTTTGCACGCTTGAAATCAGTATCAACCGTGCAAAATGCCGCATATCTATCTTCATCTATGCCAATTCCATTATCTTCAACAATTATTTCTATTTTTTCCGGATCCTTTATGTGCCTTACTGTAATTTTTATTTGTCCAGAATGATGTGATGTATCTTTATAGCGATCATCGACCGCATACATTGAATTGCTAACTGCTTCAAATAGGGGCTGCAACGCTTGGGTATTGTTAGAGGGCTTTGGAAGTTTGTTGACCCTATTTCGTATATTGCCAGTTAGCGATACCATTTCTTGTCCTCGAAAAAACATTGCAACTAAATTGAATTTCGGCCCTTCAGGCGGAAGTTGACAGGATTATGTCAAAATCAATCACTATATTTATACATCTGCTTTTGACAAGTTTCATTGGAATTGAGTGGATCTGACACAAAGGCGGAAGTCTGCGGACCAACGTGTTCATGTTGTCAAAAAACATTGTTTGACAGTTATTAGACGGCATGTACGATCAGACCATCTTCTTGAGGTTGGGACTTGCCTTGAAGCGCACCGTCTTGCCGGCCTTGACCTTCACCGGCTCGCCGGTGCGAGGATTGAGCGCCTTGCGGGCCTTGGTCTTGTGGACGGTGAACGTCCCGAAGGATGGCAGCGTGAACCCGCCCTCCAGCTTCAGCTCGGTGACAATGGCTCCGACCAGATCATCGGCGGCCTTGGCGGCGGCAACGCCGGTGCAGTCCAGCGAGTCCTGAAGAACGGCGGCAATGAAGGCTTTGCTCATGCGGGCGCAGGTCCGTGTCGTGGTCGATTCCGGAAAACGGTAGCAGCGCCCAGTCGTCCCGTCACCGCCGAAACGGCGACACACCCCTATGCAAGTTCTTCTATCCCAGCGCCCTACGACCCCAGAGACTTGTTGCGCTTCCGTGTCTATGCCTCTTTCTAATCGACCCCGTTGATCCATCGCCTCCCTCAGGAGGTCAATCGCGGGGTTTCCTGTGTCCATCGCTCCCTTCCGCTCCGAAGCCGTCGCCCGCGGCACACGCATGCTGCGCACCGCCCTGGGCCCGGCGATTGCCGGGCATCTCGACGATCCATCGATCGTCGAGGTGATGCTCAATCCCGACGGTCGACTGTGGATCGACCGGCTGGCCGGCGGGATGGAGGACACCGGCACCCGGATCGCGCCCGCCGACGCCGAGCGCATCGTCCGCCTGGTCGCCCATCATGTCGGGGTCGAGGTGCATCCCGGAAGCCCGCGCGTCTCCGCCGAACTGCCGGGAAGCGGGGAGCGGTTCGAGGGGCTGGTGCCCCCGGTGGTGGCCGCACCCTGCTTTGCCATCCGACGCCCGGCGGTCGCGGTGTTCTCGCTCGACGATTACGTGACAGCCGGGATCATGACTGCCGCACAGGCCGAGTTTCTGCGCCGCGCCGCCGCCGAGCGGAAGAACATCTTGGTCGCCGGCGGCACTTCCACCGGCAAGACCACGCTGGTCAACGCCCTGCTGGCCGAGATCGCGCAGACCGGCGACCGGGTGGTGCTGATCGAAGACACGCGCGAATTGCAATGCGCGGCTCCTAATCTGGTCGCCCTGCGCACAAAAGACGGCGCGGCCTCGCTCTCCGACCTGGTGCGCTCCTCGCTACGCCTGCGCCCCGACCGGATTCCGATCGGCGAGGTGCGCGGCGCCGAGGCGCTGGACCTGCTCAAGGCCTGGGGCACCGGGCATCCCGGCGGTGTCGGCACCCTGCACGCCGGGTCGGCGATCGGCGCCCTGCGTCGGCTGGAGCAACTGATCCAGGAAGCCGTCGTCACCGTGCCGCGCGCCCTGATCGCCGAGACCATCGACATGATCGCGGTCCTGTCCGGGCGCGGTAGCGCGCGCCGGCTGGCCGAGCTCGCCACCGTCCAGGGCCTGACCCCGGACGGGGACTACATCCTCGCACCCGCCGGAGATCCGTCATGACAAGCATGATCGCCCTGCGCCGCCGCCTCGCCGTGGCCGGCGCCACCCTGTCGCTCGCCCTGCTGTCGGCCCCGGCCTATGCCTCGGGCTCCAGCATGCCGTGGGAAACCCCGCTCAACGAGATCCTGGAATCCGTGCAGGGGCCGGTGGCCAAGATTATCTCGGTGATCATCATCACCGTGACCGGTTTGACTCTGGCTTTCGGGGAGACCTCGGGCGGCTTCCGCCGCCTGATCCAGATCGTCTTCGGCCTGTCGATTGCCTTTGCCGCCTCCAGCTTTTTCCTGTCCTTCTTCTCCTTCTCGGGCGGGGCACTGATCTGATGGAACCGGACGCCGTCCCCGGCTTCACCGCCCCGGTGCATCGCGCCCTGATCGAGCCGATCCTGCTCGGCGGCGCGCCGCGCACGGTGGCGATCGTCAACGGCACGCTGTCGGCGGCGATCGGGCTCGGCCTGCGGCTGTGGATCGCCGGCGGCATCTTCTGGCTGGTCGGCCATCTCGCTGCCGTCTGGGCGGCCAAACGCGATCCGGCCTTCGTGGACGTGGTGCGCCGGCATCTGCGCTATCCCACCCATCTGGTCGGGTGAGGGCGCTATGCTGAACCTCGCCGAATACCGCCATCGCCGTGACCGGCTCGCCGATTTCCTGCCTTGGGCGGCCCTGGTCGCCAAGGGCGTGGTGCTGAACAAGGACGGCGCCTTCCAGCGCACCGCCCGGTTTCGCGGCCCGGACCTCGACTCCTCGACCGCGTCCGAACTGGTTGCGATTACGTCCCGCCTGAACAACGCCCTGCGGCGGCTTGGCTCCGGCTGGGCTATATTTGTCGAGGCGCAACGCCGTCCGGCACGGGGCTATCCCGCCAGCCCGTTCCCCGATCCGGCCTCCGAACTGGTCGACGCCGAGCGTCGGGCGCAGTTCGAGGAAGAGGGGGCGCATTACGAGAGCCGCTATTTCCTGACCCTGGTCTGGCTGCCGCCGGCGGACGATGCCGCCCGCGCGGAAGCCTGGCTCTACGAGAACCGCGCCCGTGGCGGCTCGGACTGGCGGGCGGTGGTCGCGGGCTTCATCGACCAGACCGATCGGGTGCTGGCCCTGCTCGACGGCTTCATGCCCGAGGCCGACTGGCTCTATGACGGCGAAACCCTGACCTATCTCCATTCCTGCATCTCCACGCGCATGCAGCAGGTTCGGGTGCCCGAAATTCCGATGCACCTCGACGCGATCCTGGTCGATGAGGAACTGACCGGCGGGCTGGAGCCGCGCCTGGGTGACGCCCATCTGCGCACACTCACCATCACCGGTTTCCCGACCCAGACCTGGCCGGGGCTGCTCGACGAGTTGAACCGGCTGGCCTTTCCTTATCGCTGGTCGACGCGGGCGATCTGCCTCGACCGCACCGACGCGACCAGAGCGCTGGGCAAGATCCGGCGGCAATGGTTCGCCAAGCGCAAATCCATCATGGCCATCCTCAAGGAGGTGATGACCAATGAGGCCTCGGTGCTGCTGGATTCCGATGCCGCCAACAAGGCGGCAGACGCCGATGCCGCATTGCAGGAACTCGGCACCGACCAGGTCGGCCAGGCCTATGTCACCGCTACCGTCACGGTGTGGGACGAGGATCCGACCGTCGCCGCCGATCGGCTGCGTCTGGTGGAAAAGACCATCCAGGGCCGCGACTTCACCTGCATGCGCGAGAGCGTCAACGCCCTCGAAGCGTGGTTCGGCAGCCTGCCGGGTCATGTCTACGCCAATGTCCGCCAGCCCTGTGTCTCGACCCTGAATCTCGCGCATATGATCCCGCTCTCCGCGGTATGGGCGGGGCCGGAGCGTGACGGGCATTTCGCGGCGCCACCGCTGTTCTATGCCCGCACCGAGGGATCGACCCCATTCCGCTTCGCACTCCACGTCGGCGATGTCGGCCACACGCTGATCGCTGGACCGACGGGTGCGGGCAAGTCCGTGCTGCTGGCCTTCATGGCGATGCAGTTCCGCCGCTATGCGGGGGCGCAGATCTTCGCCTTCGATTTCGGTGGCTCGATCCGTGCAGCTACCCTGGCGATGGGCGGCGACTGGCATGATCTCGGCGGCGCGCTGGCGCAGGATGGCAACGATCCCGTCGCCTTGCAGCCGCTGGCGCGGATCGATGAGCCGGGCGAACGGGCCTGGGCCGCGGAATGGGTGGCGACCCTGCTGGAGCGCGAGGGCGTCACGGTTGTCCCCGACCTCAAGGAGCATCTGTGGTCGGCGCTGACCTCGCTGGCCTCGGCCCCGGTCGCGGAACGCACCATCACCGGCCTGTCAGCGCTGCTCCAGTCGCTGGCGCTGAAGCAGGCGCTCCAACCCTATTGTGTTGGTGGCCTGTGGGGGCAATTGCTCGACGCCGAACATGAGCGGCTCGGCGTGGCCGACATTCAGTCCTTCGAGATCGAGGGTCTGATCGGCTCGGGTGCCGCGTCCGCCGTACTGTCCTATCTGTTCCATCGCATCGAAGACCGCTTTGACGGCAGCCCGACACTGCTGATCATCGACGAGGGCTGGCTGGCGCTGGACGATCGTGCCTTCGCCGGACAGCTCCGGGAATGGCTGAAGACGCTGCGCAAGAAGAACGCCTCCGTCATCTTCGCCACCCAGTCGCTCGCCGATATCGACGCCAGCCCGATCGCCCCGGCGCTGATCGAGAGCTGCCCGACGCGGGTGTTCCTGCCCAATGACCGGGCGCTGGAGCCGCAGATCACCGCGATCTATCGCCGGTTCGGGTTGAATGATCGTCAGATCGAGATCCTCAGCCGGGCGACGCCCAAGCGCGACTATTACTGCCAGTCCCGAAGAGGCAACCGGCTGTTCGATCTCGGCCTGTCCGAGGTGGCGTTGGCTTTCACCGCCGCGTCGTCGCCCGACGATCAGGCCGCGATCGACCGGATCTTTGCCCAGCACGGCCGCGACGGGTTTGCGGCCGCCTGGCTGGCGCACAGGGGCGTGGACTGGGCGCTCGAAATGCTCAGGCCGGGAGAGGGATCATGAGAAGTTCGTCGATCTGCAAAGCAGCGTTCGTGGCTGGATTTGGCGCCCTTTCATCCATCGTCGTGAGCGTCCCGGCCCATGCGCAATGGGCGGTCTATGACGGCGCAGCCCATGTCCAGACGGTGCTGATCGCGGCGCGGGAATTGCAGCAGGTCAACCAGGAGGCGCAGAGCCTGCTCAATGAGGCGACCATGCTGGAGAACCAGGCCCGCAACCTCGCCAACCTGCCGCTCTCGGTGCTGGCACCCTTGGAGCAATCAATCCAGCAGACCGAGCAGATCGTTGGCCAGGCGCAGGGATTGGCCTATAATCTGACCAGTATCGATCAGGCGTTTTCGCAGATCTATCCGCAGGCGCTTACGAATTCGGTTTCGGCCAAGCAGATGACTACCGATGCGCAGACCCGATGGCAGAACGCACGGGGCGCTTATCAGGACGGGCTGCGCGTGCAGACCGGAGCGGTGCAGAATCTCGATGCCACGCGCAGCCAGATCGACAGTCTGGTCACGTCGAGTCAGTCCGCGAGTGGCGCCTTGCAGGCCGCGCAATCGGGGAACCAGCTTGCCGCGCTGCAGACGCGCCAGCTTGCCGATCTCACCGCGGTCGTCACGGCGATGGGCCGCGCCCAGGCGCTGGAAGGCGCGCGTCAGGTCGCGAGCGAGGAGCAGGGCAGGGCACAACTGACGAATTTCCTCAATTACGGTACCGGCTACACGCCTGGCACCGCGCAGATGTTCCACTGATGCGCTGGCGTCGACCCGATGCGCCGACGATGGGGCGGGCGATCGGCATTATTCTGCTGATCGCCCTGCTCATGGCATCGGCCCTGCACGCCCGCCGGGAAGCGGAGCGGGACCAGGCGTCGCATGCGGCAGTGGTTATGCAATCGGACCATGACGCACTCGCCTCGGATCTGGCGCGCTGTCAGGCGCTGGGCATGAAGGCCGACGGCGATCCGGCTTGTGTCGCGATCTGGGCCGAGAGTCGCAAGCGCTTCTTCTCGCCCGACGTGACACGGTGACGCCATGCAGCAGGGCACCGGCGTCATCGACAATTTCCTTGCCATCTTCACCCAGTATATCGATTCCGGCTTCGGTCTGGTGCAGGGCGATGTTCACTGGCTCGCCGGTGTGTTGATCACCATCGACATCACCCTGGCCGGGCTGTTCTGGGCGCTGGCGCCGGATGAGGACGTGCTGGCGCGGCTGGTCCGCAAGACCCTGTTCATCGGACTGTTTGCTTTCATTATCGGCAACTTCAACGGGCTGGCACGGATCATCTATGAATCCTTCGCAGGCCTCGGCATCGAGGCAGGTGGCGGGCATCTCACCCAGGCGCAACTGCTTCAGCCGGGGCGGCTGGCCCAGGTCGGCATCGATGCCGGCAAGCCGATCCTGACCTCGATCTCCTCGCTGGTCGGTTTCGTCGCCATCTTCAACAACGCCATCCAGATCGCGGTGCTGCTGATCGCCTGGCTGATCGTGGTCATCAGCTTCTTCGTCATGGCGATTCAGCTTTTCGTGGCGCTGATCGAGTTCAAGCTGACCACACTCGCAGGCTTCGTGCTGGCACCCTTCGGACTGTTCGGCCGCACCGCCTTCCTCGCCGAGAAGGTGCTGGGCAACGTCGTGTCGTCCGGGATCAAGGTGCTGATGCTGGCCGTCATTGTCGGTATCGGTTCGACGGTGTTCGACCAGTTCACCAGCGGCATCAACAATCCGCCCACTATCAATGATGCGCTGACCTTGATCCTTGCGTCCCTGACGCTGCTGGGCCTGACCGTATTCGGCCCGGCGCTGGCCAATGGGCTGATCGCCGGTGGGCCGCAGTTGGGCGCGGGCTCCGCTGTCGCCACGGCGGCCGGGGTCGTCGGTGCCGGCGTGGCTGCCGCATCTGGAGCCGGCTTGGCCGTGGGCGCTGCGGCTACTGCCGTGCGTGGTGGCGCTTTTGTCGCGGGCGGCGCCACCGCCGCCTATCAGGCCGGCGGTGCGGCAGGTGTCGCGAAAACTGGACTGTCCGCCGCCTCCAGCCCGTTGCGTCGGGCCATGACCAGTGTCCGCACCAGCTATCAGGCTGGCGGAGCTGCCGCCACGGGTGGGACGGGCGGTACCACGGCCTCGGGCGGCGGCGGTGGAGGTTCCGCCGGCAAACCGCCGGCCTGGGCCAGCCGGATGCAGCGCAACAACCGGATCAAGGGCGGGGCTGAGGCGGCCGCGCAGGCGATCAAGGGCGGCGACCGGCCCAGCGGCGGTCACGACGTCGACCTCTCGGAAGGAGAATAGCCATGTTCCGCCGCCCCAATGTGCGTTTCGGCCGGACGCCGGAGCCCGAGACGCCCTATCACAAAGCCGGACAGGTCTGGGACGACCGCATCGGCTCGGCCCGCGTCCAGGCCCGGAACTGGCGGCTGGCCTTCTTCGGCTGTCTCGCTTTGAGCGGCGGCCTGGCCGCCGGGCTGGTCTGGCAGTCGCTGCGCGGCACCGTCACCCCCTGGGTGGTGCAGATCGACCATCTCGGCCAGGCGCAGGCCGTGGGGCCAGCGACGACCGCCTATCGGCCGACCGATCCGCAGATCGCCTGGTATCTGGCCCGCTTCATCTCCGAGGTGCGCGGCATCCCGGCCGATCCGGTGGTGCTGCGGCAGAACTGGCTCGACGCCTATAACTACGTCACCGACCGCGGGGCGCTGGCCCTGAACGATTATGCCCGCACCAGCGATCCGTTCAGCCGGATCGGCAAGATGCAGGTGGCGATCGAGATCGCCAGCGTCATCCGCGCTTCCGACGACAGTTTCCGGGTGGAATGGGTCGAGCGTCGCTATGTCGACGGCGCATTGGCGGCGACCGAGCGCTGGAGTGCGATCCTGACCATCGCAGTCCACACCCCGACCGATGCCGAACGGCTGCGCAAGAACCCGCTTGGCATCTACATCCACGCTCTCAACTGGTCCAGGGAACTCGGCTGATGCGCACCCTCAACACCATCGCGCCGTTCATGATCCTGCTGGTGCCGCTGGCGGCCTGCTCTTCGTGGAAGCCGCCTTCCATCCGGTACGACGATACGCCCCGGCAGGCGGTTCTCGCCCCAGAGCCGCCGAAACCGGTGCAGGTGGTGGCACTGCCGGAGCCGTTGCCGCTGCCGGGGCAGCTCAAGCCGATCCCAACCCGGCATGCGGTGCCGGACCCGACGGATCCGCACCAGCGGGTCGAGCGCGCCAACAGTGCGGCGCGGATCCAACCGACGCGGGCCGGCTATCTCAATGCGATCCAGGTCTATCCGTTTTCCGAGGGGGCGCTCTATCAGCTCTATGCGGCGCCGGGCGAAATCACGGATATCGCGCTGCAGCCGGGCGAGAAGCTGGTCGGTTTCGGCCCGGTCGCCGTCGGCGATACCGTGCGCTGGATTATCGGCGACACCGAGAGCGGGGCAGGGGTGTCGAAACGGATTCACATCCTGCTCAAGCCGACCCGTCCGGACCTGACGACCAACCTGGTCATCAATACCGACCGGCGCACCTATCATCTGGAACTACGTTCCGATGAGCGGACCTACATGGCGTCGGTGTCGTGGGATTATCCGCAGGACCAGATCGTTGCCCTGCGCGGCCAGGATCGTGAAGCGGACCTTGGCAATCCGATCGCGACCGGCGTCGATCTCGATGCGCTGAATTTCCGCTACCGGATCGAGGGCGCCGAGGCGCCGTGGCGGCCGTTGCGGGCTTTCGATGACGGGCGGCAGGTGTTCATCGAGTTTCCGACCGGGATCTCTCAAGGGGAAATGCCGCCGCTCTGGGTGATCGGCCCGCAGGGCGACGGGCAATTAGTGAATTACCGGGTGCGCGGCAACCGCATGATCGTCGATCGCCTGTTCGCCGCTGCCGAACTGCGGCTGGGAGCGAAGCACCAGCAGGTAGTGCGGATCGTCCGCACTGACGGGTCGCGGCGGTCATGAACGACAGCGCCGGAAGTGGCGGCACCGAAACGCCAGGGGCCGCTGTCAGGCCATCTGGAGAGATGCGGCTGCGGACGACGCGGCCGCCGGTCACGCGGCTGTCGCGCAAGGTGATCCTGTGCCTGTCGGTCATCGCCCTGGGCGGCGTCGGCGGCGCGCTCTATCTGGCGTTGAGGCCGGTGCCACCGAAGAGCAATGCCGAGCTTTATAATGTCGGCGGCCGCACCACGCCGGACGGGCTGGCGAACCTGCCGGGCGACTATAGCCATCCGCCGCGCCTCGGACAGCCGCTGCCTGGCGATCTCGGTCGGCCGTTGCTCAAGGCGGGCGTGGGTGCCCCCGGCATGGCGACACCGGCCGCACCCGCTGATCCGGAAAAGCAGCGCGTCGCTCAGGAGCAGGAAGCCGCGCGGGTCAGCCATCTGTTCACCCAGACGCAGATGGGACGGGATATCGCGACGCCGGCGACACCCGGTATGACTGCAGTCCAGTCCAGCGGCGCTCCTGCCGATCGCAAGCAGGCATTCCTCGACGGCCCGGTCGATCACCGCACCGTCAGCGCCGAGCGTCTGGTGCCTGCGCCCAGCCCTTACGTGCTCCAGGCGGGCTCGATCATACCCGGTGCGCTGATCACCGGTATCCGTTCGGACCTGCCGGGCGAGGTCACCGCCCAGGTGACGGAAAACGTCTATGACTCTCCGACCGGGAAAATCCTGCTGATTCCGCAGGGGGCGAAGCTGATCGGCCGCTATGATTCCCAGATCGCCTATGGCCAGACCCGCGTGCTGCTGGTCTGGACCCGGCTGATGCGCGGTGCCGGAGATTCGATCGTGCTGGAGAACGAACCGGCTGCGGATGCGGCCGGCTATGCCGGGTTGCAGGATCAGACCGATAATCATTGGGGCGAGGTCTTCAAGGCTGCCCTGGTCTCGACCATCCTCAGCGTCGGCTCCGAGGCCGATATCAGCGGCGGCAACGGCATTGCCCAGGCCCTGCGGACCGGCGGCTCGCAGGGCTTCAACCAGATCGGCGAACAGATCGTCGGGCGCTCGCTGAATATCCAGCCCACCAACATCATCCGGCCGGGCTTTCCGGTGCGGGTGATGGTGCATCGTGACCTGGTTCTCACCCCCTACGGACAGGAGGTTTCCCGATGACGAAACTCAGGCTCGGGCCGATCGCGAATGACAAGCCGGTGCGGCTCACCGTGGAACTGCCAGCGACCGTGCATCGCGATCTTGTCGCTTACGGGCGCCTGCTGGCGCAACAGAACGGTCAGGCTGAAATCGCACCGGCGAAGCTGATCCCGCCGATGCTCGCGCGTTTCATGGAGGGTGACAGAGCGTTTTCTAAGGCGCGGCGTCTTCGAATTAGCGCTGTCGAACAAAATCGCGGATAAAAGCAACGAAACGGCCCGTAACCGCGTCTTGGCGACCGGCATCCCAGCCGAGGCGAATGGGCAGGTGGGCATCACTTTCCCGTAGCGGCCGGAAAATGACGCCCGGAAAGCCTCGTTCCGCTTGACTCTGGACGGCAAGTGTCACGCCATATCCGGCACTTACCAGCGCGAAGACGGATTGTTTTCCCGCAGGATGCGTTTCAATCTTCACATCCTTGCCGAGAATCTCCATATAATGGTTCCTTACACTATGATCGCTCCCCCAGTCCTGGACCAAGAAAGTCTCATTTCGCAATTGTCCCCGCGTGATACTCGGATATTGATGCAGAGAGTGTTCGCTCGACAGCGCCACCATCAAGTTCTCGCTGCAAAACGGAAGTGATTCAATCGCTCCGGATTTGGCAAAAGGCGTGGAAAAAATCACATCTACACGACGACGAAACAAGGCGGATCGAAGGTCTCGTGTTCCCATCTCGTAAAAAATCACTCTTATGTCTGGATGTTTCGACTTCCAAACCGATAATGCAAGCCTGAATTGGACGCCGACCGGAGGGAGTAGGGTACCGATCCGAACGACCCCGCGGCGACCTGTTCCAAGCATTTGGCATAAGGCTTTGACTTCATCCAGATCATCAAGCAGCGTGACGATTCTCCGAAACAATAAGTCACCGGCTGCCGTAAGGCGGACCCCGGCATGGTTTCGCTCCAGTAAGGTAACACCAAACTCGTCTTCGAGCTTGTCGATTGCACGCGTGAACGTGGAAACTCTCACACCATGGAGGCCGGCTGCCCGCGTCAGGCTGCCGGCCTCCACAGCCAGTTTGAAATATTCAAGATTTGCGCTGCGCATGACGTGAACGGAGACGTGCGAATATCTCTGCCCCACGAACAAGCAGAGTAATAAGTATGCAGAAGAGAAACGAGCCAACCCTCTGCCATGCTCGGTTGATCAGCGCTCTCATGTGGGCCAGCCGCCCCCCAAGGCTCTGAAGGAGCTAACCGCCGCGCGCCCCGCGTTCGCCCGGTTAAGGGCCAGTTGGTCCTGCGAGTCGAGAAGCTGCCGGTCAGCGTCGAGCACATCAGTCAAGGGGATGACACCCGCCTGGAAGGATTGTTGGGAAAGATCGCGTGCACGGGTCAGCGAGGCGACTTCAGTCTGCAATTCGCCACTGCGTTGCTCCGTCTGTACCAGGGTCGTGAAAGAATTTTCTACATCTTCGGCCGCATGTAGGACCGTCAACCGGTAGCGCGCCAGGGCCTCGGTATTGGCGCCACGGGCCTGCTGTACCTCGGCGTCGATCTTGCCGAAATCGAAGATCCGCCAGCGAATGGCGCCTGATCCGACAGCCTGGAATCCCGGTGCCGTAAATAGATGCTGAGGATTGATGCTTTGAAAGCCGAGGATGCCCGAAAGAGAGAGCTTGGGGTAATAGTCGCCGAGTGCCGCGCCTATCCTCGCATTTGATGCCGCCAGTCTGCGTTCAGCAGCCAGAATGTCCGGTCGGCGGCGCAGCACGTCCGTGGGTTTGTTGGTACCGCCGATGGCAGGGATGGCCGGAATTTCAGACGGCGTTCCCAGTTCGGCGGCATAGGTACCGGGCTGCACGCCCATTAGTACGTCGAGCCGATTGAGCTGCGCTTCGAGTGCGATGCGGAGCAGCGGCACGGTCTGGCGCGCCGATTGCAGTAACGCCTCGGCCTGGGCCAGTTCCCGCTCATTCGAAACGCCGCTTGTTCGCCGTTGACGCACCAGTTCCAGTAGATGGGCGTCCACTGTGATCTGTTTTTCCGCGACGGCCAGGCGGGCTTGATCTCCGCGGATTTGGAAATAGGCGTCTGCCGCGTCGGCGGCGATCATGATACGCTCCCCCACACGCTCCATTTGTGCGGCTTCCGCTTCGTCACGTGCGGCTTCCTGCCCACGTCGTAGGCCGCCGAACAGGTCGATTTCCCAGCTCGCAGCGCCACTTACGTCATAAGTGCGATAATCGCGGTGAAAGCTCGGTATGGTGCGAACGACATGGCCGATCAGCCCCTCCTGCGACAGCCGGTTCGCGGAGGCCTGCGGGTTGAAATCCAGAGTGGGGAGCAGGCGCGCCGTGGCGGCCTCAGCGGCACCTCGAGATTGGCGGACGCGCGCTATGGCGGCCGCGAGATCAAGGTTCTGGGTCAGGACACGCTGTTCTATGCGGACTAGTTCGGGATCGTGAAATCCCTCCCACCAAGTATCTAACGGTGGAGTCGAGGTGACTTGTCGCATGTCGACAGCGGCAGCACTGTGGAAGGGCTGAAGATGCGTATCGGGTGCATGATAGTTGGGGCCGACCGCGCAGGCCGTTGTCATGAGCGTCATGGTCAAGGCTACTGCGGGAGCCACTCCCCTGTGCCTCGTGCGATTGGCGTTCAGTTTGGGTGCGGGAAGCGAAAGGTTCATGGTGGTCGACTTTCGATCAGCCCGGACACGCGACGTCCCGGCGTTGTCTAGTGACCGATATACACATACGTCACTCGTTGTCAATTTATAACCGACGTCCTATCTAGAAGGCGGATTTCAGTCAGGAGGAACAGGATGCGCGCGCCTCGCAGCGGACAACGCGGCCCGGTCGATCATGAACGTCGGGATCAGATCATGACGGCGGCCATCGAACATTTCGGGCATTACGGATACAAGAAGACCACGATGGCGGATCTGGCTGACGCCATCGGTCTGTCGAAAGCCTATATCTACAAATTCTTCGACTCGAAGAAGGCGATCGGCGAAGCGATCTGCGCGCTCCAGCACGGCAAGATGCACGCGGATCTCCAGGCAATCATTGAGGATAACAAGTCGGCATCCGACAGAATGCGCCGGGTTTTCCTTGCGTTGGCGCGCAATACCGTCGCGCTGTTTTCTCATGAGCGTAAGCTGCACGACATCGTCTATTCGGCAGTGGAGGAGGAGTGGACGTCTTCCAGGAGCTTTGTCGAGGCATTGCGTGGCATGGTGGAGCGTCTGATCCATGAAGGTCGCGAGGGCGGCGAGTTCGAGCGCAAGACGCCCGTTGACGAGACCTGTCACGCTATCATGCTGGTCCTGCAGTCGATCTATCACCCTCTCCTGCTCGAACAGCACATGGACACGCTGGACGATGATGCGGCGACGCTGGCCAGTCTCGTCTTGAGAAGCCTCGCGCCGTGAATTTAGCGCGTGGCTTTATGTGACCAATTGACAATACGGTCACTCGTGTACAATTTGGGCTTCCAAACCCGTTGGGAGCCCGAACATGGCTGGAACACGCCTATCCCTTCTTGCAGCGGCCGGCATCTGCACCGCATTCGGGCTGTCGGCCTGCAAGCCCAAAGATGATCCTGATCCGCGCACGGCTGAACGTATCGTGGAGACGGTGCGGATCGAGTCCGCAACGACAGCCGAGCATGTCTACACAGGGGTCGTAGCGGCCCGAGTCCAAAGTGATCTAGGCTTTCGCGTTTCCGGCAAGATCGTCGAACGCCTGGTCGACACCGGGCAGACTGTGTCCAAAGGGCAAGTGCTGATGCGTTTGGACCCGACGGATTATCTCCATGCCGTGACGACCCAAATCGGCGGCGTCGCATCGTTGCATGCCCGCTGGGTCCAGGCGGCCGCCGATGAGCGCCGTTATCGCGGTCTAGTCGCGACCGGTGCTGTGGCAGCCTCGGCCTACGATCAGGTGAAAGCCGCAGCGGACAGCGCCCGCGCGCAACTGGATGCGGCGATCGCGCAGGAGAAGATCGCCCGCAACCAGGACGATTATTCCCTGCTGCGGGCGGATGAAGACGGTGTCGTCGTCCAGACCCTGGCGGAACCGGGGCATGTCGTCGCGGCCGGCCAGACCGTGATCGTGCTGGCACATGCCGGCCCGCGCGAGGCCGCAATCGACCTGCCGGAAGGGGTGCGTCCGATCCTGCATTCCGCGGCGGAAGCCGAACTGTATGACGAGGGTTCCCGTGTGTCCGCGCATCTGCGGCAATTGTCCGACGCCGCCGACCCGCGTACCCGCACGTTCGAGGCCCGTTACGTCATGGACGGGCCAGGCGCGGACGCGCCGCTGGGGGCGACGGTGCGTGTCCACCTGCCTGAAGCCAGCGACGATCCGACCGCGCTCGTCGTACCGTTGGGCGCCGTCGATGACGAGGGCAAGGGGCCCGGCGTCTGGAGCGTGGATGGCCGGGCATCGACGGTCAGCTTTCATCCGGTACAGATCGCACATATCGGCGAGGAGACGGCGACGGTCGTTCCCGGTGCGGATCTTCGCCCGGGCATGCTGATCGCGGCGGCCGGCGGTCACGAGTTGCATATCGGCGAGCGTGTCCAGATCGCCTCGACAAAGGTCGCGATGCAATGAGCGGATTCAACCTGTCCGCCCTCGCGGTGCGCGAGCGCGGGATCACATTGTTCCTGATCGTGGCACTGGCTTTGTCTGGCGCCTACGCGTTCTTCAGTCTCGGCCGTGCCGAGGATCCGCCTTTTACGGTCAAGACCCTGACGGCGACCGCTGTCTGGCCGGGTGCCACGGCGCAGGAAATGCAGGATCTGGTGGCCGATCCGCTGGAAAAGCGCGTGCAGGAACTGCAATGGTACGACCGGGTGGAAACATTGACCCGGCCGGGCCTGGCGCTGATGATGGTTACGCTCAGGGACAACACGCCGCCTGCCGCCGTTCCCGAGCAATTCTACCAGACGCGCAAGAAGCTGTACGACACCATGCCCCTTCTGCCGAAAGGCGTGCAGGGACCGTTCGTTAATGACGAATATTCCGATGTCGATTTTGCGGTCTATGCGCTGGACGGTCATGGATTGCCCGAACGCCTGCTGGTCCGTCAGGCGGAAACGGTGCGGCAGCGCCTGCTGCATGTGCCGGGCGTGCGCAAGGTCGATATTGTCGGAGAACGGCCGGAGCAGATCTTCGTCAATTTTTCCAATGCCAGACTGGTCACGCTCGGGATCAGCGCCCAGGACGTGTTCGCGGCACTTCAGCGTCAGAATGCGGTGACGGCCGCCGGCTCGATCGATACACATGGCCCGCAGGTCTTCGTGCGGCTGGACGGCGCGCTGGACGACCTGGAGAAAATTCGCGACATCCCCATCGCGGCGGGCGGCAGGGCTTTCAAGATCTCGGACATCGCGACGGTGGAGCGGGGGTATGAGGACCCGCCGACCTATCTCGTCCGTCATAGCGGGCAGCAGACGCTCATCCTGAACGTCGTGATGCAGGATCACTGGAATGGGCTGAAGCTCGGACAGTCCCTGGCCGCCGCAGAGAAGACGCTGGGAGCAGGGCTGCCCGTTGGGGTTACATTGACGAAAATTGTCGATCAGGCCGGCATCATTCATGCCGCCGTTGGCGAGTTCATGCTGAAATTCTTCGTGGCGCTCGCGGTGGTGATGGTTGTCAGCCTGGTCAGCCTGGGCTGGCGGGTCGGCATCGTCGTTGCGGCTGCTGTGCCGCTGACACTGTCGATCGTGATGGTCATCATGCTGGTGACCGGGCGGGCGCTGGATCGCATCACGCTGGGAGCGCTGATCATCTCGCTGGGTCTTCTGGTCGATGACGCGATCATCGCGATCGAAATGATGGTGGTGAAGCTGGAGGAAGGGTACGAACGCACGAAGGCCGCCGCCTATGCCTGGAGCCACACGGCGGCTCCGATGCTGGCCGGCACGCTGGTCACGATCATCGGTTTCACCCCGGTCGGCTTCGCGCGCTCGACCGCCGGCGAGTATGCCGGCAACATTTTCTGGATCGTCGGCTATGCACTGCTGACCTCCTGGTTCGTGGCCGTGGTGTTCACGCCCTATCTCGGCGTCAAGCTGTTGCCGGATATCAAGCGGGTCGATGGCGCCTACGAACATATCTACGCCACGCCCAATTACCGTCGCTTCCGGCGCCTGGTCGTGTGGGTCGTGCGCCGCAAGTTCATGGTCGGGGGAGCGGTGCTGGCGTTGTTCCTGCTTGCCTTCATCGGGATGGGCTCTGTTCGGCAGCAATTCTTCCCCAGTTCGGACCGCCCGGAACTGCTGGCCGAGGTGCAGATGCCGGAGGGCACCAGTATCGAAACCACCACGCGGGTCACGGCCCGTGTGGAGGCGTGGTTGAAGACACAGCCTGAGGCAAGGATCGTCACCAGTTATGTGGGTGCCGGCGCACCGCGTTTCTTCCTGGCGTACAACCCGGAACTGCCCGACCCTTCCTTTGCGAAGATCGTCGTCCTGACACCGAGTGCGCAGGATCGCGACCGCTTGCGCGATCGTATGCGGCAAGCCGTGGCCCAGGGGATGGCGCCTGAAGCCCGGATCCGCGTGACGCAGTTCGTCTTCGGCCCCTACACCCATTTCCCGGTCATGTTCCGTGTCATGGGACCCGATGTGGATCGGGTGCGCGATATCGCGGCCCAGCTCGGCACAATCATGCGGAATAATCCCCATACACGTGACGTCAATACCGATTGGGGTGAGCGCGTACCGACGGCGCATTTCGTGCTGGATCAGGCGCGCCTGCAACTGATCGGCCTGTCCCCCCAGGAAGCATCCGAACAGATCCAGTTCCTGCTACTGGGCCTGCCGGTCACGCAGGTTCGCGAGGACGTCCGGACCGTCGATCTCGTGGTTCGCAGCGCGGGACCCGATCGTCTGGACCCGGCGAAGCTGGGTGACATGACCATCAGCAACCGCACGGGCCAATTGATACCGCTCAGCCAGATCGGTCATGTCGAGATCCGTGCCGAAGACCCTATCCTGCGTCGGCGCGACCGGATACCGACGATCACGGTACAGAGCGATATCGACGAAAACCTGCAACCGCCGCAGGTCACGGCGGAGGTCGATCAGGCTTTGGCGCCGGTCCGTGCGACGCTGCCCCCCGGCTATCGTATTGAGGCCGGCGGCAACGCGGAAGAATCCGGAAAGGCAAACAAGGCCCTGGTGCCGATCTTTCCGGTGATGGTCCTGCTGACCCTGATCGTCCTGGTGTTCGAGACCCGGTCCATCTCCGGCATGTTCATGGTGTTCCTGACGGCCCCGCTGGGGCTGATCGGGACCGTGCCGACCCTGCTGATCTTTCATCAGCCGTTCGGCTTCAACGCGATCCTGGGCCTGATCGGCCTGTCGGGCATCCTGATGCGCAACACGTTGATTCTGATCGGACAGATCAAGGTCAATCAGGCGGCGGGGCTCGATCCGTTCCATGCGGTGGTCGAGGCGACCGTGCAGCGTGCCCGCCCGGTCATCCTGACGGCGCTGGCGGCGGTGCTGGCCTTTATCCCGCTGACGGAATCGGTGTTCTGGGGATCGCTGGCCTATACGCTGATCGGCGGCACGGCGGCCGGCACGGGGCTGATCCTGATGTTCCTGCCGGCGCTCTATGCAATCTGGTATCGCATCCGGCCCGAAGATGAAGAAACCATGGTTGCGACTGGCCCCACATAGACGCGTCGCGGTCGGGCACCCGCTTACCGAATTCAGAAAGAATATCATGCGAATTGTTATAACTGGTATGGGTATCGTATCTCCGCTCGGCTGCGGTGTGGACGCGGTCTGGCGCCGCCTTTTGCGCGGTCAGTCGGGTATCCAGCGCGTTGCCGAGGATTTCGCGCGCGGCGTCGATTGCCAGATCGCCGGTTTCGTGCCGGGGCGCGCCGATGACGCGGGTTTCAACATTGAGGAGACGATCCCGGTCAAGGACCGCAAGAAAATGGATCGCTTTATTCAGTTTGCTCTGGGCGCGGCGCAGGAAGCGCTGGGTCAGGCCGGCTGGAATCCGCGAACGGAGCAGGAAAAACTACGGACCGCGACCGTCATCGCGTCTGGAATCGGCGGCTTCGGCGCGATAGCCAATGCCGTGCGGACGGTCGAATTACGGGGAGCTGACAAGCTTTCTCCCTTCACGGTTCCATCCTTCTTGGTCAATCTTGCGGCGGGATGGGTGTCGATCCGGAATAGCTTCAAGGGACCGATCGGAGCCCCCGCGACTGCATGTGCAGCCGGTGTCCAGGCATTGGGTGACGCGGCGCGCCTGATTCGTGCGGGCGAGGCGGACATCGCCTTAGCCGGTGGATCGGAGGCGGCGATCGATCGGGTGAGCCTTGGAGGCTTTGCGGCGGCCCGTGCCTTGTCAACTGGCTACAATGACCGGCCTGAGCAGGCATCACGCCCTTTCGATCAGGGGCGGGACGGATTTGTGATGGGGGAAGGCGCAGGCATTCTTGTCGTTGAGCGGTTGGATCACGCGCTGGCGCGTGGCGCGCGACCGCTTGCTGAACTCGTCGGTTACGGAACGAGCGCGGATGCTTACCATCTGACGGCTGGACCAGAAGACGGCGCAGGTGCCGCGGAGGCAATGCGCGCGGCGCTTGATCAGGCGGCCGTCTCTCCGCGACTGATCGGGCATCTGAACGCCCATGCGACTTCGACGCCGGTCGGAGATCGTGGAGAACTGGCCGCGATCCGCGCTGTATTCGGGGAAGGTGGCGGCCCGGCTATCAGCGCCACGAAATCCGCGACTGGCCATTTGCTCGGAGCCGCCGGCGGGGTCGAGGCAATCTTCACTGTCATGGCGCTGGGCGATCAGCTCATGCCGCCGACGCTGAATCTGAGCCGCCCGGACCCGCTGGCGGAGGGACTCGATCTTGTAGGGCCTGAATCTCGGAAAAAGTGTTTTGATTATGCCATTTCGAATGGTTTCGGATTCGGCGGTGTGAACGCCTCCGTCGTGTTTCGGCGCTGGCGAGAATGAGGGCGGGGATTTATCGCTTCGAGAGGTCCGGCTCTTCGAGTCGTAATGCCATGTCCCTGGTGGGGCGGCCCGTTGCACGGTCTACGACGACAGGCTCAACGTGTGCGTCACTCTGTGTGTCCACCAGTCGGCTGAACCGACGATCAGCGAAATGCCGTTGGGTCCAGGCACCGAGCGCGTGCAGGATGGGCAGGTAATCTCGTCCCGCCTCAGTAAGCACAAACTCGTCTCTCGGAGGACGATCGCAATACTGCCGACGCTCGAGAAGCCCCTGATTGACGAGCATTGCGAGACGGCGTGTGAGGATGTTGGGCGCGATACCAAGGCTTTTATGGAACTCGTCGAAGCGCGAAAAGCCCAGCCCCGCATCACGCAGAATCATCATGCTCCACGCATCCCCGACGCGGGCGACCCCATGGGCGATGGCGCATTTTCCGCCAGAGATTTTTTCGCAGTCCATTGCATATTGATAGCGAGGTGGCTATTGATGTGCAAGTCACTTGCATTCTGCAAGTGACTGGAGAACTCTCATGACCGAAACTTCACGCAAAACAGCCCTTGTCACCGGGGCATCCAGCGGGATCGGAGCGGCCTACGCCGATCGTCTCGCCCGTCGGGGCTATGACCTCGTTCTCGTCGCGCGCAACGTCGAGCGAATGGAGGAACTCGCGCGACGCCTGACCGCTGAGACGTCTCGTAAGGTGGACGTAGTCGGCGCGGACCTCACAAAAAGTCAGGATGTAGCGCGCGTCGAGGATCGCCTGCGCGGCGATTCCGCGATCGACCTGCTCGTTAACAACGCGGGTATGGCGCTCACGGGGAGCGTCCTCACGGCTCCCGCAGCCGACGTGGAGCGGCTGATCGCGCTGAACGTGACTGCTCCGACGCGTCTTGCGACGGCGGCTGGCAATGCCTTTGCCGAACGGGGACAAGGCGCGATCGTGAATGTTGCCTCTGTTCTTGCGTTGGTCAGCGAATTGCTGGATGGCGCCTATAATGGCAGCAAGGCTTACCTACTGACGTTCAGTCGCTGGCTTGGTCTGCAACTCGGTCCGAAAGGCGTATACGTTCAGGCTTTGCTGCCCGCGGTTACTCGCACGGAAGTCTGGGAAAGGAGTGGGATGGATATCGGTATGTTCCCACCTCAAGTCGTAATGGACGTATATGACCTGGTGGACGCAGCGTTGGTCGGTTTTGACCGGCGCGAGGATGTGACGATCCCGCCGCTGGTCGATGAGGATCAATGGAAGGCCTATGACAAAGCACGACTGGCACTCCAGCCGGGATTTCAAAATGGTACACCGGCGCCCCGCTATCGCCTTAAAGTCTCACCATAACTCGCTCCGATCCAGGTGCGGGGGTTTGCAAGCGTCCAGTCGTAAGCAATGATGGGACGCTCGCCCCGTGCATAGCCTTCGTGGCTTACGCCATGAAGGCTTTTTATAGATCTGAGGTAAAGAGCGCCTGCTTTCTGGTCGTCAGTATGTGATTTTTGCAGTTAGCCAGAAAGTGTTCTCTTTTCTTGGAAATATTGTTGAGTCGTCAAGCCTGCGTCCAAGAAGCTGGTGACGATCAGACAGGGCGGAACAAGGTGAGTCGCATGCTGTAGAAGAACTGGCGACCGGTGTATTGAACGAACCGGTAATCCCGTAATGTGTATGGCCCCATGGGATTACAGGACCATGCTATGGTTCGCCGGTGTCGTCGATATTCAGGGCGTACGTTTTTCCCATACTGTCTTCGACAACATAGCGATGCCGCATATCGGAGCAAAGATGACATAGGAAACCGCTACGATTACGGCAATGCCAGCCATTCCGGCATGAAATGCCTGAACTGCCAAGATCCCGCCGCCCGCGGCAATCAGTGTGCGTATTGTATAGGCGAGGAAAGGCCAGACCACATGGCCAGCTCCTTGAGCAGAAAAGGCGAATACGAAGCCTGTCGCCATAAAGCCATAAGTTGGCGCGACAATGATCAGATAGGTAGTTGCGAAATCCGAGACCGGCGCTTGTTCGGTAAACAGCCCTACCCACAGTGAGGGCGCTAGGGCGATGCCGAGTCCGATGATTTCGGCGAAACCCGCGCCGATGTAGGTTCCGATCCAGGCGATCTTTTTTGCGCGCGGGGTCTGGCTGAAGTGCTCCCCGACTTTGGGCCAGCGTGAACTGGAAACTTCCGGGTTCAAGGCCCCACCGGCAGATCCGCCGGCGAGCCGTTCAGCAGCGATATCGGCGGCTTGTTGCCGATGGCACTGTGTGGGCGGACCTCGTTGTAGTCCTGACGCCAAGCCTCCATTTTTGCCCGGGCGTCGTCAAGGCTCATGAACCAGTGCGTGTTCAGGCACTCGGCCCGGAATTTGCCGTTGAAGGACTCGATGAAGCTGTTGTCGGTCGGCTTGCCCGGGCGAGAAAAGTCGAGCACGACACCCTTCTGATACGCCCATAGATCCAGATCCCGGCTGACAAACTCCGAGCCCTGGTCGACCCGGATGCTCCTGGGATAACCCATCTGCCCGCAGATCCGCTCCAGGGTCTGGACGACATCCTCGCCGCGATAACTGAACCGGGGATCCGTGGCCGGCGAGAAGCGGGAGAAGGTGTCGATCACGGTCAGGATCCTGATCTTGCGGCCCGTCGCAAGCTGGTCGTGAACAAAATCCATTGCCCAGATATCATTGGTGTGCGTCGCCGGACGACGGTCCTCGCGCACTTTCGCCTTGACCCGCCGCCTGGGCACCTTGTTGCGCAGTTGCATGCCCAACTCCTTGTAAAGACGATAGATCCGCTTCGGGTTCACCGCCCAGCCATCCCGCTGCAGCAGGATATGAACGCGGCGATAGCCATAGCGCACACGGGTTGCGCAGATCTCCCGGATCCGCTGTGTCAGTTCGGCCTGCGTGCCGCGCTTCGACTTGTAGACATAGAGGGAACGATCGATCTGCAGCACCGCACAGGCCCGCCGTGTCGAGATCTTCCACTCCCCCTGAAGCCTGTCCACGAGTTCGCGTTTGCGCGCAGGCCTCAGAGCTTTTTTGACAGCACGTCCTGCAGCATCGCCTTGTCGAGCGACAGGTCCGCCACGATCCGTTTCAGCTTCGCGTTCTCGTCTTCGAGCTGACGCAGCCGTTTCATTTCGGATGGCATCAGGCCCGCATATTTCTTCCGCCAGTTGTAGAACGTCGTATCCGAAATGCCTGCCTTCCGGCAGACCTCGCCGACAGGTGTGCCCCCTTCGGCCTGCTTCAAAACAAACGCGATCTGCGCCCCGGTGAACTTCGATGCCTTCATGAAACTCTCCTCATCCCGAGTACGGGATCATAAATGGAAAATTCCAACTCAGAATGGCTCGGTTTTCGGGGAGCACGTCAACAATCTTCGCATCCCGGAAATTATCTTTCGTAGACTTGCTTGGGGCGATCTGTCTGTTCGTAAATGCCTCCAAGGGTTTGTCATCTGTTCAGCTCTCGCGCGACCTCGACATCCAGCACAAGACGGCATTCGTGCTGATGCACAAGTTACGTGAGGCAATGGCCACGGAGACCCGGGAGGCACGACTGTTCGGGACGGTCGAGGTCGACGGTGCATTCTTCGGCGGCCATGTCCGCCCCGCCAACCTGCGTGAAGACCGCATCGATCGCCGGCGTCTCGACAATCGCAGCGACAAGCGCCGCGTGGTTGTCGTCTTGCGCGAACGACACGGCCGAACGCTCACACGGACGTTTCTGCGGGAATCCCAGGGCGTTGATTTCGCTCATGAGCGGATCGTTCCCGGTTCCATAGTCGCGACCGACGAGGCAGCACACTGGGATCTGCTCGAACAGGACTTTGACATGCGGCGGATCAACCACGCCCAAGCTTACAGTCGGGATGGAGTGCATACCAATTTTGCCGAAAGCTTTTTCTCTCGCCTCAGGCGCATGATCAGCGGCCAGCATCTGAAGGTCGATGGACGATATCTTGATGCCTACGCAACCCATGCGGCGTGGCTCGAGGATCACCGCAAAGAAAGCAACGGGTGCCTGGCTGATCGATTGACTGGCAGAGCGTTGGCAGTGCCCGTCAGTCGGGCATGGAAGGGCTATTGGCAACGACGCGCAGCGTGACGCCGTCCCCTGGCGCCCAGACGCACATGCCTTTACGCTTTGCGACCATCCGCACGAGCTTGCGGCGTCTGGCGTGGCGGAGGGCCTGGACGACCTTGAACAGGCTCTGTTGCACAATTCACAGATTTGTCGTGTTGAACGTTTTTATGGTTTTCTGTTATGCGACGGCGCAGGTGAGAGGGGTTCCGAGCGCTGTGAAGCGATTGAGGATAGCGACCCGGATGTGAACTTCGGTCACCTGGCGGTCGAAATCGCGTGCTGTCAGACGCTGCCCCAGGAGCTTGATGCAGTGCATCTTTGTCTCGACACGGCTTCGTCGATGATAACCGCTCCATCGTCTCCAGAGGGCACGTCCGAGATGCCTGCAAGCCCGCAGAGTTTCATTTCGGGCGATGGCTCCTGCCGATGTGGGGCGCCATGGCTTTGCGTTCTTTCGAGGGGGAACGACAGCCTGTGCGCCACGGTTGGCGATGGTTTCATGGGATCGCCTCGTATCATACGCTCCGTCAGCCGTGACGCTGGCGATGTCCTCGTCTTCAGGGATCTGCTCCAGAAGCACCGGGAGGACCGGGGCATCCCCGATCTCGTTTTTCGTCATTTCAACGGCCCTGATTTCCAGGGATCCTTCGTCGATCGCGATATGGAGTTTGCGCCAGATTCGACGTTTCGAGCCGCCATGTTTGCGCCGGTGCCATTCGCCTTCTCCCTCGACCTTGATCCCGGTGCTGTCGATCAGAAGATGGAGCGGACCGTCCGAACCGCGATAGGGGATATCGACCGTCAGGGATTTCTGCCGACGGCTCAGCGTGCTGAAATCCGGCACGGACCACGATAGTCCGGCCAGACGCAGGAGACTTTCCACAAAACCCGTCGTCTGTCGCAGGGCAAAGCCGAATAGGACCTTCAGCGTCAGGCAGGTCTGGATCGCAGCATCGCTGTAACCCGGCTGACGCCCACGGCGCCCCGTCGGAAGACCCTCCCAGGTCATGGACGGGTCAAACCAAACCGTCAGAGACCCACGTTTCTTCAGCGACGCGTTATAGGAGGACCAGTTCGTCGTTCGGTAGCGCGGGGGCGTCGGCTTGCTCATGACAAGCAGCTACCAGACCAGATTCATTCCGTGAATCCCGCACTCGCATTTGCGCAACAAAGCCGGTCCAGATCGGAAAACTTGAGGCCGGGGCCGCCTGGATCAAGCACACCACGGATCGGCGCGAGTATCTCAGCGTGAAGCTGGACGACCCAATGCTTCCCGGTCCGATCTTCGCCAGCCTCTTCGAGGATGAGAACGGCGCCTTCAACCTGGTCTGGAGCCGCCCGCGCAGCCGCAACGGGGACTGAGTACTCCGACGCCCCTCCCGGCAACCGGGAGGGGCTTTGGCGCCGCCGGTGTGACACGGGACGCGGACCGATCCGTCCCGGAGATCGGGTGATCTTCAAAACGGGGCTTCCCATTCCATTTGTCCAGCCCGGATACTGACCGTCCGGGCAGGCGGTGCCGCCCGTTCTCATACCAATACAAATGGGGGAGGGCGCCATGCCCGGAGCAGACTGGCAGGTCCAGGCGCAGTACCAGCATTTGCGCGACGCGACGCCGGCCGAACTCGGCTGGGAATATCTGCGGCGCAATCGGTGCTACCGCGACGAGCAACGGGCATGGTCCGAACTGGCGCCCGACGACCCACGGCAGGCGGCATTCGCCCGCCGCTGGGGGCCGCGATTTCGCCGCCGCTCCTGATCAGCCGTTCGGCGCCCTGACCGCGTTGTGGTCGCGCCTGGTCCTGCCGACGGTGCTGACCATCCGGCCGCTCGCGCCGGGTCTGACCCTGACGCCGCGCCGCCTGGACATCCATGCCCTGTCGGAGGTGCGTCTTATCGAAACGCCCGACGGGATCTACGTCTCCTGCGTCTGCGGCGGCATCACCTGGCAGCTCTGGATGGAACGGCACTGGCCCGGACAGCGTCATTATGCCTTCGACCACGCCTATGACCGTTTCACCCCGTTGCGCGCGCACGAGATCATCCGCTTCTGGCGCGTGCTCGCCGGCCTCTCCGACCCCGGCCCGTGGCACAGAATGTCCCGGCAGTCCCTCGACCGCCATATCCTCGCACTGCGTGTGGCCGACGCCCGCGCAGCCGGCGTCGGCGAACGCGTCATCGCCGAATTGCTGCTCGGCCAGCCGGTTGCCCGGTCCGCCGACTGGCCCGACCTGTCGGTACGGGCTCAGTTCCGCCGCCTCGAAAGCCTGGCGAACCGCATGATCGCGGGTGGCTATCGCGACCTCATGGGCTATCCGCTGTCCCGCCGCGTCTGAACACGGCATTTCCCCATCGCCTGCCATCGCGTCGCGTCTCCACGCATTGCCTTCCGGCAGCGGAGCAGAAAAGCCCCGCTGCCGGAAGGGATTTTCATGCCGATGCGGCAAACGGCGGTCTTCGGCTAGCGAAACGGACGGATTTCCGTTTTGTTCCATGGACGTTTTTGTCACCGACAAAAACGTCCATCCCCGGCCCGCCGATTGTCCAGCAGCCTCTCTCCATGTGCGCCGATGTCCCGATCCGGCGCGTCAAGAGAGGGAGATTTTGTCATGACGGAAACGCCACGTCTGATGCGTGTCCGCGAGGCCGCCCGGTTCCTCGGAATCGCGGTCCGCACGCTGGAAAAGCATCGCACCTACGGCACTGGCCCGCTCTACCGGAAGGTCGGGGGCCGGGTGCTCTACGCCGTCGAGGACATGATGGCCTGGACCGCCGAGGGTGCGCGCCGCTCGCCCTCGGACAAGACGTCCAGCCGGGTCTTCCCAGCCCGGCCGCTCACCCCTGAAGAGCGGGAGAGCCTGTGATGGGCGGCGATGAGCGCTGGCGCGAGCCCGACCGCCGCTTCGTGATCAGCGGTCCCGCCCGCCCGCGCGATCTGCGCGACCTCATGGAGCGGCCGTTCTTCGCCCTCGGGAAGATTCCCCGGTACGCGCCCATCCATTACCGCGCGGGCTACACCGAGGTGCATGTAATCCCGGATGGAGCGACCGGCATGGCGACCATCTGGGACGCCGACGTGCTGATCTGGTTGGCGGGCCAGATCGTCGACGCCCTCAACCACGGCCTCTGGGTATCGCGCCATGTGCGCTTCACGCCCTGGCGGCTGTTCGCCGATCTCGGCTGGGCCGATGGCGCGCACCAGTACCGGCGCTTCCACGGAGCGCTGGCTCGCCTGGCGGCGACCACAGTGACGACGACAATCCGCAATGGCCCGAATTGGCAGGAGAAGCCGTTCACCTGGGTCAGCGACGTGCGCGTCTCCAGCGACGATGGCGTCGCGCTGACGCTGCCGGAATGGTTTCTCGATACCATCGCCGAGCCGACGCGCGTGCTCACCGTCGATCCGGCCTATTTCCGCCTGCGCGGCGGCGTCGAACGCTGGCTGTACCGGATCGCCCGCAAGCATGTCGGTCGGCAGAGGGGGCAGTGGCTGTTCGAGACGGAGTTCCTGTATTCAAAATCCGGGAGCCTGATGCAACGGGGCGATTTCGCGTCGGCGCTCAGAAAAATCGCCGGAAATACGGCCTTCCCGCGCTACCGTTTCGCGGTGTTCGTTTCTCGCGGCGTGGAATATCTGCGGATTGAAGCAACGGCACAATCCACCGGACCTGTGGACAAGCCTGTGCGACATCCCGTTGCAATAAATGTGGATGGTACCGTTGGATTACGTGACGGCATACCGTTTGATCGTTCTGAAAACCCCCATGCAACGCCTTGTCACATAACGGAATCCGACGGTCGAAACTTAGTACATAACTTAAAGAGTCTTAATAGATGTAGGGAATCGCGGTTTTTCGCGCACCGCATTTCCGGTCGCGGGGGTAAGCGAAAAAAGGCTCAGGAAGCGGTCGCGGATCGCGGGACAGGTGTCCCATGACCGCCCGTTCTTTCCGGCCGACGGACTATGCGCTCACCACGGTCGAACTGACCTGGATCGAGAAACGCATCGAGCACTGGATCCGCTTCGGCCATCCAGCCGAGGATCGGATCCTCGACCGGCGCCGCCGGCTGATGAGCTTCACGCCGGGCAGCGTGTTCGCCTTCATCCGCTGGGCGGCGAACGATTTCGGGACCGTGGTGTCCTGCATCGACATCGTGCGCGCGGTCGAGGCTCAGGAAGCCTGCCAGACCGTGCCCTTCGTGTGTCCTGGCGGCGAGAGCCTGCTGCGCCAGAGCGGCTGGCCGAAGGTGCGCCGCGTGCTGGAGGCCATCGACGGCGTCGAGGCGCTGGGCATCGACCCGGCCATCGCTTGTCCCGATCACTGGCGGCATCTCCATCACCGTCTGACGGCCCGCCAGGAACCGCGACCCTACACGCCGGAACGCCACGCGGCCTGGCTGCGCCGGAGGGAAGCGTCATGACCCGGCGCGGCTGGTTTTTCACCACCTATTTCGCCGTGCTTGGCGTCGGCGCCTCGCTGGCGGTCCACCCCGTCCCGCGCCTGGTCTGGAACGCCACGGCGAGCGTTCCGGTCGGCCTGTATCGGCTGCGTCCCGATCCCGTACCGCGGGTCGGGGATGTCGTCGCCCTGCGCCTGCCAGACGCCACGGCGATGCTGCTGGCCCGGCGCGGCTACCTGCCGCTCGGCGTTCCGTTGCTCAAGCCGGTGACCGCGATTGCGGGGCAGATCGTCTGCCGGTCCGGTCCGCGCGTCACGATCGACGGCGTGCCCGCCGGTGACGCGAAACCCGTCGATCATCGAGGCCGCCCGCTGCCTGTCTGGCAGGGCTGCCGGCGTCTCGATCCCGGTCAGGTCTTCGTCATGAACGAGGCCGAGCCGCTCAGCCTCGACGGGCGGTATTTCGGCCTGCTTCCCGTCTCGGCCGTCATCGGGCGGGCGACGCCGCTCTGGCTGCCATCCAGGCCGGAATATGCCGCCGAACCTTCCTTCACCCCTTCTGCGAAAGGACGTTGAGATGACCCAGATCGGCTTCTTCACGCGTGTTGCCGGGGGCTTTGCCGGCCGGCTGCGCACGCTCTCCCTCGACGCGGAACTGACCTTCGTGCTGGCGGAGAACAGCGGTGCCGAACACGCGCCGGATTATCGCATCTATCTCGGGGACAACGACAGCGGACCGGAGGTCGGGGCGGGCTGGAAACGGATCGGCGAACGGGCTGGCGAGTATATCTCCGTCGCCCTGGACGATCCCGTTTTCATGCAGCCGATCCGCGCCACGCTGTTCCAGACCGGGCGCGGCAAGAGCGAATGGCAA
>NZ_JABEQJ010000016.1 GCF_014174255.1 Gluconacetobacter sacchari | reverse complement strand
CGACGACCACGCGGAAACCCCACCCCACGCCAAAACCGCAATCAACCCACCCAGAAGAGCAAGCATCAGCCATCCGCACAGGCGCACAAGCCCCGCAAATATCCGGTCGCCCGAGCCGCCCGCCGCCCGGGCGGGAGAAGACAGGAAAGAGGATGCGGGCGATGAGTGATCCATGCGGACTCCGGACAGCAGGGCGCCTCACGGGGAAGCGACGTCAGGATCGGCCGCGCCCGACGGGCGCGAACGCGCGACCATTACTGGAGCGCACCCCGGTCCGGCAACCGCCCATTGCCGCGCGGCGGCGCTTTATGCCGATCCGATGCCAAAGCGCGACAGGCGTTCGATCACCAGATCGAAATAGCCCTCGACATCCATCCGGTTGAGAACCAGCGCATTCGGGTGCCGGCCGGTCACGCTCCACCAGTCGATGACCGTCATGCCCCGCGTCAGCGTGCCGTGGCATTCGATCCCGACATGGGCCAGCCGCCCGCCGAACAGCTCCGGCCGCAGCAGTGCCGCGATCACCGTCGGATCATGCAGCGGACCGCCATCCGTGCCCCACTGGCGCGCGTCGTGGCGCTTGTTGAAGGTCAGCAGGTGATAGAACGCCTCGGCCAGCGGCGTGCCGATCGCGCGCAACCGCGCCATCCGCGCCGCCGTCGTCAGCGCCCGATGCGTGCAGTCCAGCGGAATCATGGTAATCGGCACGCCCGATTCGAAGACCCGCGCCGCCGCCTCGGGATCGACATGGATATTATATTCCGCCGCCGGGGTGATGTTCCCACCCTCGCTCCGCGCGCCGCCCATCAGCACGATCCCGTGCAGATGCCCGGCCAGGCGCGGCTCGCGCATCATCGCCAGCGCGATATTGGTCAGCGGCGCCAGGCAGCACAGCGTCACGCTGTCGCGCGGCCGCGCCATCACCAGCTCCACGATCCGGTCGGCGGCGAACCCCTCGGCCGGCGCCAGCGACGGCGGCGGCAGGTCATAGCCGTCGAACCCGGTGGCGCCATGCACATGCTCGGCGGTCCGCAACGTCCCGACCAGCGGCCCCGCCGCCCCCGCATGGACCGGGACATCCCCCCGCCCCGCCAGTTCCAGCGCCATCAGGGCATTGCGCGTGGTCAGCGCCAGCGGCACGTTGCCGCCCACGGTCGTCAGCGCCAGCACCTCCAGCTCGTCCGGCGAGGCCAGCGCCATGAGGAAGGCAACCGCATCGTCCGGCGACGGGTCGGTATCGATGATGATGGCACGCGCCACGATCTCACTCCTTCAATCGGACCGCTCGTCCGGCGCCCAGTACAGCATCCGCGCCAGCGCCCGGTCCACCCCCCACCAGAGCAGCATCGTCATCGACGCCAGCACCAGCAGCGCCGCGAACATCAGGTCGGTCTCGAAGCGGGTATTGGCCGTCTGCATCAGAAAGCCCAGCCCCGACGACGCTCCCACCCACTCCCCCACCACCGCGCCCAGCGGCGCGATCGCGGCGGCGACCCGCAGGCCGGAGGCAAAGGCCGGCAGCGCCGCCGGCAGCCGCAGCCGCAACAGCACCAGCCCCGGCCGCGCATCCATGCTCCGCGCCAGGTCGAGCCACCCCGGCGGCGTGCGGCGCAACCCGTCGAAAAAGGACGAAGTGATCGGAAAGAAGATCACCAGCACCGCCATCACCACCTTCGAGGCGATGCCGAAGCCGAACCACAGCACCAGCAGCGGCGCCAGCGCAAAGACCGGCACCGCCTGGCTCAGCAGCACCAGCGGCATCATCCAGCGCCGCACCGGCATCGAGGCCATCATCAGCAGCGCCAGCGCGCCGCCTCCCGCCGTCCCCAGCAGCAGCCCCAGCACGGTTTCCAGCAGCGTCGTCCCCGCCGCGCCGGCCAGCAATCCGCGCTGCGCCCACAGGGCCCGCGCCACCGATCCCGGCGACGGCAGCAGATAAGGCGGGATCCCGCCCAGCGCGACGATCCCCCACCACAGCAGGACCAGCCCGCACAGCGTGACGACCGGGCGCCCCAGCCGCGCCGCGATTCGTCCGGCCTTCATGGCCGCGCCGCGTCCAGCATGCGGCGCAGCAGCACGCCCTGGGCATGCAGCACGCCATCGTCATCGGCGGCCCGGGGCACCGCGCCCGCCGGCACCTCGATCGCCTCCACCCGCACCGGGTCGCCCGCCATCAGCAGCACCGCCTGCCCCAGCCGGCAGGCCTCCAGCGGATCGTGGGTTATCAGCACCACCGTGCGGCCATGCAGCGTCTCGGCCGCCAGGTCCTGCATCCGCGCCCTGGTCACGCTGTCCAACGCCGAAAACGGCTCGTCCATCAGCACGACCGGGCGATCCTCGTACAGGGTCCGCGCCAGCGCCACCCGCTGGCGCATGCCCCCCGACAGTTCGGCCGGCAGCGCCGTCAGCCGATCGGCCAGGCCCATCCGCCGCAACAGCGCCGCCGCCCGGTCGCGATCGGGGCGGCGGCCGCGCAGCCGGTCGCCCAGCGTCACATTGTCGATCACCCGCGCCCAGGGTTGCAGCAGGTCGCGCTGCCCCATCCAGGCCACCCGGCCCGCCAGCGGGGCCCCGTCATCGGCCGCGACCGCGCCCCTCGCCGGACGATCCAGCCCCGCGATCACACGCAGCAGGCTGGTCTTGCCCACGCCGCTGGCCCCCAGCAGCACGGAAAACACCCCACCCCGCAAGGTCAGGTCCAATCCGGCGAACAGATCGCGCCCGCGATACGCCACGGCCAGCCCCCGCAGCGCCAGTGCCGGCGCCGGCGTCACCGGCGGCGGGCGGGATAGGCCAGCCCCAGCGCATCCCGCGCCGCCGTGGCCAACCGGTCGACCCGTTCGTTGTTCTCATCGCCCGAATGGCCCCGCACCCACAGCCACTCGACCTTGTGCCGCTTGCTGACCTCCAGCAACCGCCGCCACAGATCCATGTTGGCGACCGGATCGCCCGAGGCGCTGCGCCAGTTCCGCCGCACCCAGCCGGTATGCCAGCGGGTGATGCCGTTGCGCACATACTCGCTGTCGGTATGCAGCACCACGACGCAGGGCCGCTTCAACGCCTCCAGCGCCTCGGCCGCCGCCGTCAGTTCCATGCGATTATTGGTGGTCTCGGCCTCGCCGCCCGAAATCTCGCGCTCTGTGCCGCGAAATTTCAGCAGCGCGGCCCAGCCGCCCGGACCGGGGTTGGGCTTGCAGCCCCCGTCCGTCCAGATCTCGACCGGCGCCGACGCATTCGGCACATCCAGTTCGCATGCGGCATCAGACGCCATAGACCGACCCATCCTCCGCGGCGCGATGAAAGCGCAGGCGGCGCAGGTAATCCAGCGGGTCCTTGCGCGTCACCATCGCGCCGGCCGGCGTGTTCAGCCAGTCATACAGCCGGGTGAGCAGGAAACGCATCGCGGCGCCCGCGGCCAGCACAGGCATGGCCCGCCGCTCGGCCGCGCCCAGCGGCCGCACCGTTTCGTATCCCGCGATCAGCGCCCGCGCCCGTTCGGGCACGAAGGCGCCATCGGCCGTGAAACACCAGGCATTCAGGCAGATCGCGATGTCGTAGGCCAGGAAGTCGGTACAGGCGAAATAGAAATCGATCACCCCCGACACCCTGCCGTCGAGAAAGAACACGTTGTCGGGAAACAGGTCGGCATGGATCTGCCCGCGCGGCAGCCCGTCCGCGCCCGGCCACGCCGGCAGGATCGCGCCCAGCGCATCATCCAGTTCCCCCCCCAGGCCCGGCGAGACCGAATCCGCATCCGCCCGGCAGGACTCCAGCAACGGCCCCCACGCGGCGGGCCCCAGCCCGTTGACGCGCTCGGCGGTATAGTCCCGCCCCGCGACATGCAGCGCCGCCAGCGCGGCGCCCAGCGGCGCGCAATGCGCCACCCCCACCTCACGCGGCCACACGCCCGGCAGAAAGGTCGTGATCGCCGCCGGACGGCCCGCCAGCGCGCGCAGGGCCTCGCCGTCACGTCCCGCCACCGGCCGCGGGCAGGACAGGCCGTGGTCGGCCAGCGCCCCCATCAACCCCAGGAACCAGGGCAGATCGCCAGGGTCCACCCGCCGCTCGTACAAAGTCAGGATGAAATCGCCATCCGTGGTCCGCAGGACGAAATTGCTGTTCTCGACCCCCTCGGCAATGCCGCGATAGGCCGTGAGGTCGCCGATATCGTAATGGGACAGGAACGCGCGCAGCGCCCCGTCCGACACATCCGTATAGACCGCCATGCGAACCGGGCCTTGGTCAGCCCAGCGGCGCCGGCAGGCGGAAGGTCACGTTCTCTTCCTTGACCGTCCGTTCCTCGATTTCCAGCGTGAAGCGCTTGGCCAGCGCCGCCACCATTTCCTGCACCAGCGCCTCGGGCGCCGAGGCCCCGGCGGTGATGCCCAGCGTGTTCACCCCTTCCAGCACCGACCAGTCCAGGTTGCTCAGGCGCGGCACCAGCAGGGCGCGCGGCGTGCCGGAGCGTTCCGCCACCTCGCGCAGCCGCTGCGAGTTGGACGAATTGGGCGAGCCGATCACGATCACCAGGTCGCAGCCGGGCGCGATGGCCTTGACCGCTTCCTGCCGGTTGGTGGTGGCGTAGCAGATATCCTCGCGCTTCGGCCCCTCGATCAGCGGAAAGCGACGGCGCAGGATCTCGACGATCTCGGCGGTATCGTCGACCGACAGCGTGGTCTGGGTAATGAAGGCCAGCCGCGCGGGATCGGCCGGCTGAACGGTCCGGGCCTCTTCCGCGTCGTTGATCAGGGTCACGGCGCCGGCCGGCAACTGGCCCATCGTGCCCACCACCTCGGGGTGGCCGGCATGGCCGATCATCAGGATGTGACGGCTCTCGGGCCCACCATCGGCGAAATGGCGCTCGGCCTCGCGATGTACCTTGGACACCAGCGGGCAGGTCGCGTCCAGATACAGCAGGTTGCGCCGCTCGGCCTCGGCCGGCACGGTCTTGGGCACGCCATGGGCCGAGAACACGACATGCGCGTCGGCCGGCACCTCGTCCAGTTCCTCTACGAAGATGGCGCCCTGCGCTTCCAGTTCCTCGACCACGGTCCGGTTATGCACGATCTCGTGCCGCACATAGACCGGCGCGCCGTAACGGCGGATCGCCTCCTCCACCACGCGGATCGCGCGATCCACGCCGGCGCAGAAGCCGCGCGGCCCCGCCAGCAGAACCTTCAGCGACCGTACGGGCACCTCGGCGGGGGCGGAAACGGGGGTCTGAATCATCTGGTCGGGCATGGTGTTCCCCAAACGGCCGGCGAGCGTTATAGGATACGGGCCGGGGGCTGCGACCGGCCGGCCGCGCATCCCGGTGCAGGTCCGGCCCTACGCAAACCGGGGCCATGGCGCAAGCCATATTCCTGCAACCCCGGTGCATTTGGACATAGCCGTCCAGCCGGAGCCACACAAGCTGTCCATCCACATGGCGGCCCCCGCAACCATGACCAAGCACGAGACCCCGGAACCCCGCATGACCCCCCGCATGACCATCGTCAGCCCGAGCGGCCTTCCCCGCTTCCGCCCCGCCCGTCTCGGCGGCCTGGCGATCCTGCCCCTCGCCATGTCGCTGGCGGCCTGTTCCATGGACAACCCCGACGGCTTCGCGCCCTCCTGCCCGACGGTCGAGGTCCCCGGCGCGGCCGCCGACCTGGTGGCCTTCAACGGCGCGTCGCGCGATATCGGTCACATGGCCGTGCGGGCCAGCGTGACGCGCGTCACCGGCCAGTGCCATGCCGGCTCCGGACACCCGGCGCCCGTCGTCGCCGAGATCAGCCTGGGCCTGAACGTCACCCGCGGCCCCGGCACCGGGCGAACGGTCGAAATCCCGTATTTCGTCGCCGTCGTCTATGGCGACGAGATCAAGAACAAGAAGCAGTTCGTCGAAACGGTGCAGTTCCCGGCCAACGTCACGCAGATGCTGACGCATGCCCGGGTCGTGCCGATCACGCTGCCGGTGTCCAAGCGCGTCACAATCGACGGCTACCGGCTGGAGGTCGGCCTGCAATTGACGAAGGAGCAGCTGGACTACAACCAGACCCACCTGATCGCGCCCACCTTCCATCACATGTGACCGATTCCCTTACCGGCAGACCCAGCGACAGAAGCGACATGAAGACAGAATGGACAACATGACGGACACCGTCCTTTCCCAGACCGCGCCCACCGCCAGCCAGCGGGAAATGACGGTGCGCGGCTTTATCCTCGGCGCCCTGATCACCATCGTCTTCACCGCCTCCAACGTCTATCTGGGGCTCAAGATCGGCCTGACCGTCGCGTCGTCGATTCCCGCGGCCGTCATCTCCATGTCGGTGCTGCGGGCGATGGGCGGCTCCTCGATCCTCGAAAACAACATGGTCCAGACGCAGGCATCGGCGGCCGGCACGCTCTCCTGCGTGTTCGTCTCGCTGCCCTGCATGATCATGGTCGGCTACTGGCAGCATTTTCCGTACCTGGAAACGACCCTGCTCACCCTCGCCGGGGGCATGACCGGCGTGCTGTTCACCGTGCCGCTGCGCCGGGCCATGGTGACGAACAGCGACCTGCCCTACCCCGAAGGCGTCGCGGCGGCCGAAATCCTGAAGGCCGGGTCCGAAACCGGCAGCCCCGACAGCCTGCGCGCGCTGGTGACCGGCGGCATCCTGTCGGCCGCCGTCACCCTCGCCACCGGGGGCCTGCGGCTGCTGGCCGACGGCGCGGCGCTGACCGCGACCTGGGGCGGCGCCATCTTCCGCGCCTCGACCGGCTTCTCTCTGGCGCTGCTGGGCGCGGGCTACCTGGTCGGGATCGCCGGCGGCCTCGCCATGCTGATCGGCACCATCCTCGCATGGGACGTCGCGGTCCCGATCCTCAGCGTCCGGCTGCCCAATCCCGGCCACCTCGCCGCCGCCGCCTTCGCGACGCAGCTCTGGACGCAGAAGGTGCGGTTCCTCGGCGCGGGCACGATCGCGATCGCGGCCATCTGGACCCTGGCTATGCTGGCCCGCCCGGTCGCGCTGGGCATCCGCGACATGATACAGGCCCACGGTTCGAAGGGCGGGGACGACCGCATGCGCGACCTGTCCCCCCGCACGCTGCTGCTGCTGACCGGCCTGTGCCTGGCCATCCTGTTCGTCCTGTTCGTTGCCTTCCAGTATCCCGTCGCCCACGGGGCCACCATCCTCTCGGCGGCGCTGGCGGCGGTCCTGTTCTGCGCGCTGTTCGGCTTCCTGGTCGCCGCCGCGTGCGGCTACATGGCCGGCATCGTGGGCTCGTCCTCCTCGCCGCTGTCGGGGATCGCGATCATCGCCATCGTCCTGGTCGCGTCGTTCGTGCTGCTGCTGGAGCCGCTGGGCCTGCTTCCCACCGAAATGTCGGCCAACGGGCAACGCCTGTCCGTGGCGTTCGCGCTCTATATCCTGTCGGCGATCGTCGCCTCCTCGGCCATTTCCAACGACAATCTCCAGGATCTCAAGACCGGGCAACTGGTCGGGGCCTCGCCCTGGCGGCAGCAGGTGGCGCTGCTGGTGGGCTGCGTCAGTGGCGCCATCGTCATCCCGCCGGTGCTGGAACTGCTGTACCAGGCCTATGGCTTCGTCGGCGCGATGCCGCATCCGGGCATGAATCTCGACCACGCGTTGCCCGCGCCGCAACCGGCTTTGCTGACCACCATCGCCCTCGGCATCTTCCAGCACCAGCTCGACTGGACCATGATCCTGACCGGCGTCGCGCTGGGCGTCGTGCTGATCGTCGCCGACCTGGGCCTGCGCCGCGTCGGGGGCGCCCTGCCGCCGCTGGCGGTCGGGATCGGCCTGTACCTGCCCCCCGCGGTCAGCGTGACGCTGGCGATCGGCGCCATCATCGGCTGGGTCTGCACACGGCGGGCGCGCGAGACGGAAGGCGGCGTCGCCACCATGCTGGCCTCCGGCTTCATCGTGGGCGAAAGCCTGACGGGCGTGCTGCTGGCCGGCATCGCCGGGGCCACCGGCCGGGACGACACACTGGCCATCCTGCCCCCCGAGGCCACCACCCTGCCGTCGATCCTGGGATTCCTCGTCTTCGTCGCCATATGTTTCTGGTTCGGCCATCGCATAAGGCGCGCCTGAAAGATCGTCCACGCGGACGCAAGGAGTTTCGGATAGTGATCCCCTTCTCGGTCCTCGATCTGTCCCTGATCGTCCGCGGCAGCGATGCCGCCACCGCCTTCCGCAACAGCCTCGAGCTTGCCCGCCAGGCCGAAGCGCTGGATTTTCACCGCTACTGGGTGGCGGAACATCACGCCATGCCGGCCATCGCGTCGGCCGCGACCGCCATCCTGATCGGCCATCTGGCGGCGGGCACGCGGCGGATCCGCGTCGGCGCCGGCGGCATCATGCTGCCCAACCACGCCCCGCTGCTCGTCGCCGAACAGTTCGGCACGCTGGAAAGCCTGTTCCCCGGACGGATCGACCTGGGGCTGGGCCGCGCCCCCGGATCGGACCAGAAAACGATGCGTGCCCTGCGCCGCGATCCGGCCAGCGCCGATCGCTTCCCGCAGGACGTCGTCGAACTGCTGCATTATTTCGCGCCGGCCCAGCCCGGCCAGCGCGTGCAGGCCGTGCCCGGCGCCGGGCTGGATATTCCGGTCTGGCTGCTGGGCTCCTCGCTGTTCTCGGCCCATCTCGCGGCCCATCTGGGCCTGCCCTTCGCCTTCGCGTCGCATTTCGCGCCCGACATGATGCAGGAGGCCGTGGCGCTGTACCGCCAGCGCTTCACCCCCTCCGCCCGGCTGGATCGGCCCCATGTCATGCTGGGGCTGAACGTGGTGGCGGCCGAAACCGACGAACAGGCCCGTTTCCTGTTCACGTCGCACCAGCAACAATTCGTCGCCCTGCGCCGGGGCCGGCCGGGCCAGTTCCCGCCTCCCATCGCGGCGACCGACGGATTATGGACCCCGGCCGAGCAGGCGGGGGTCGACCGGGCCCTGGCCTGCGCCGTCGTCGGCGGCCCCGCCACGCTGCGTGCGGGGCTGGGCCGCTTCATCGACCGCCATCAGCCCGACGAGCTGATGATCGTGGGCGCGATCCACGATCACGCCGCGCGAATGCGCTCCTTCGCCCTCGCGGCGGAAGCGCGGGATGCCCTGGCCGGGGCGCGGTGATCGCAGACGGCCGTGGACGACCCGCCGCGCGAATGCGATAATCGCGCCATGCCCATCCCCTTCGCCGACCTCACTTTCCCCACTCCGACCGCCGAAAGCCTGGACGGGGCTTTCGGCACCGTCTCCGCCCTGCTGGACGAAGGCGACCGCGCCCACGCACTGGCCCGCTTCGATGCCGAACGCCGGGCCTATGACAGTTGGGCCTCGATGGTCGCCCTGCGCTTCTCCCAGGACACCACCGACGCACAGGCCCGCGCCGACCGCGATCTGGCCGACCGGCTGACGCCGCGCGTGACCGAGCATGAAGTCGCCATCAAGCGCCGGCTGCTCGATGACCCCGACCGCGCGGGCCTCGCCACCGCCGTCGGCGCTCACACCGTCCGCCTGTGGGAAACCGACATCACCACCTTCGACCCGCGCATCCGCGACGCGCTGGAGGAAGAAGCCCGGCTGGGCGCCGACTACACCGCCCTGCTGGCGTCCGCGCGCGTCACGGTGCAGGGCCAGACGGTCAACCTGTCGGGCCTGGCCCCCTTCGCCGAGCATCCGGATCGCGCGGTGCGCCACGAGGCCGAAAAGGCGCGCTGGGATTTCTTCGCCGCCCACGGGCCCGAACTGGACCGGATCTACGACCAACTGGTCCAGGTGCGCCACGGCATGGCGCACACCCTGGGCTATGACAGCTACATCCCGCTAGGCTACCGGCGGATGCGCCGCGTCGATTATGGCCCGGAAGACGTCGCGCGCTTTCGCGACGACGTGCTGGCCCATGTCGTGCCGCTGGTGGGCGCGATCGTGGAAAACCGTCGCCTGACCATGAACTGGGACCGGGTGCATTTCTGGGACGAATCCCTGATCGACCCTCTGGGCAACCCCAAGCCGGCCGGCGGTCACGACCTGCTGCTGGAACGGGCACAGACGATGTTCGACCGGATGGGCGGCGATCTGGGCGCGTTCTATCGCCAGATGGTCGAAGGCGGCTTCCTGGACCTGCGCAATCGCGAGGGCAAGGCCGGCGGCGGCTTCTGCACCGCCTTTCCCAGCGTCGGCATGCCGTTCATCTTCGCCAATTTCAACGGCACGCAGCACGACATCACCGTCTTCACGCACGAGATGGGCCACGCCTACCAGAACTGGAAGAGCCGCGACCTCCCGGGGATCGACCTGCTGTGGCCGACCATGGACGCCGCCGAGATCCATTCGATGGCGCTGGAATTCCTGACCTGGCCCCAGATCGACCTGATGGTCGAGGACGGTCTGGCCGACCGCTTCCGCCGCATGCACCTGATCGGCTCGCTGAGCTTCCTGCCCTACGGCGTCTGCGTCGATCATTTCCAGCACGAGATCTACGCCAATCCGGGCATGACCGCCGCCGAACGGCATGCGACCTGGCAGCGACTGGAAAAGCTGTACCTGCCCTGGCGCGATTACGGCGACCTGTCCTGGCCCGCCGGCGGCGGTCGCTGGCAGGCCCAGGGCCATATCTACCGCTCGCCCTTCTATTACATCGACTACACGCTGGCCCTGTGCTGCGCGATGCAGTTCTGGCTGCTCAGCCGGGCCGACCGCGAGGGGGCGATGGCGATCTATGCGGACCTGTGCGCGCTGGGCGGTTCACAGCCCTTCACCGGGCTGGTCGATGCCGCCGGCCTCATCAGCCCCTTCAAACCGGGCACACTGGCCGACATCGTGCAGGAGGCCGACCGTTTCCTGCACACACGTTAAAAACCATCCGGGCAAGAAGGAAGGCGGCCCCCCGCCTGCTCATTCAGGCCCCTCGGCCGTTCCAGCCGGCCAGCAGGTCCACGACCGCCTGGGCCGACATGCGGCGCGCATCGCCCAGCGCCAGCGTGCCGTCGGGATTCAGCAGCCGTCCCTCCGGCGTGACGATCAGCACCGTGGGCACGGCCTTGATCGTCACCCCATAATGCTGCGCGATATCCAGGTTGGTATTGATCCGCCCGACATTGACCGACACGGTGACGAAATGCGCCGCCACCCAGGGGGCGACGGTCGGCAGCGCCAGAACCCCGGCCAGCATCCGGCAGTCCGGGCACCAATTGCCGCCGAAATCGATCAGCACGTTGCGCCCCGAGGCTTTCGCGGCCTGGAAGGCGGCATCGACCTGTGCCTGCGCCCCCTCGGTGGGTCCATAGGGCGCGGCAACCGGCTTGACCGCTTCCCGCCCCACCTGCGGCACCGGCGGCAGTTCGGCCAGGGCCGGAGAGGCAGCCAATCCGGCCACCAGGACAGTCACGGGAAAAAATTGGCGCAGACGCATGGTTTCCAGTCCATAAAGCCCCGAATGAACGAGGCATAATATCATGTTAAGATGGATCTCAGGTCGAGAACGCCATACAGATCCATCAGGACGATAAAAGGATCTTCTCCCGGATGACAGAGGCCGCGCAACCCGGCATCGCCCGCACCCTGATCAAGACCGCCGCCCTGGTCACGCTGACGATCGGCCTGATGGCCACCCTTCGCTATAGCGCGCATGTCGCCTATTGGGTCGATCACGTTGCCGGGACACGGCTCTGGAGCAGCCTCTACAGCCTGACCGGCGCCGCCGACGCGGAATCGCGCGAACGGGTGATCGTGATGGGCGTGGCGGTCGCCTGCTTTCTGCTGGCCCTGCCGATCGTGCAGATCGGCGAATGGGCGGTGGACCGGCTACGCGCGCGCCAGGCCCTAGGTCGTCGGTAACCGACCGGGGGATGAGCCGGCGCGGCCCGCCGCCTCGCGGTCCCACAGAAAAGTCAGTTCATGCTTGTTGTGCCACAGATGCAGCACCCGCCCGCCCGGAATCGCGGCGAACAGGGCGGCGGTCTCGTGGTCGGTGGTGCCCTGGAACTTGACGGTCATCACGATCCGGGCCGCCGTACCCGCCGCGATCCAGCGCCGGGCCAGCGCCAGCAGGCGCGTGGGATAGGCGATGATGTCGGAAAACAGCCAGTCCACCGGTCCCAGTTCGGCGGGCTCGATGCCGAACGCGCTCTCGCGGCGCAGCGTCACGCCCGGCATGGCCGCCACTTCCGGCGCCAGGTCGGCGCGGTCCACCGCCACCACCTCCGCCCCACATCGGGCGATCACCCAGGTCCAGCCGCCGGGCGACGCGCCCAGGTCGACGCAGCGCTCGCCCGGCACCGGCCAGGCACCGAGCCGGGCGCAGGCCTCCCATAATTTCAGATAAGCGCGCGAGGGCGGCCCCACCCGATCCTCGACGAACGGCGCCACGCCATTCACGAAGGGCGAGGATTTGCGCGTCGACAGCAGCAGCCTGTCCGGCGCCAGCAGAGTCCACGCGCCCAGATGCCCGGTGGGCGCCGCGGCGGGAAAGGCCAGCGGCCGGGCCGCCACCGGCGGCAGCCGTTCGGCGATCAGCGCCGCGCGCCGGTGATGCCGCACGGCATGACAGGCCCAGTTGCGCTGCCGTCCGCGCAACAGCGCCACCGCCGCGCCGATCGATCCGACGGCATGGACCTCCGGCTCCAGCCAGATATCCAACGCCCACGAGGCCGCGACCGGCGGCGCGGCCGACAGCGCCAGCCGCCCGTGCCACGCCATGATATCCACGCCCAGGCGAGCCAACTCCTCCGCCAGCACCTCCTCGAATCCCTCGGCCGCCAGATAGGCCGCACGCACGGGATGCGACAAGACGACCGGCGCGTCGTCATCCCGCACGGTCATCGGCGCAGGCCATCCACGGCCAGCAGCAGCCACGCCAGCATCAGCAGGCTGCCGCCGGTGGGCGCGACGGGGCCCAGATGCCGACCCGTCACCCCCGTCCAAGCGACGGCCCCGCTGAACAGCACCACCCCCAGCGCGAAGCCCCACCCGGCCAACAGCAGCGGCACCCGCCGCCCCCGCACGCACAACAGGATGCCGACCGCCAGCAACGCGGGCGCGTGCCACATGCCCATCTGCACCGCCTCGCGCGCCAGCGCGCGGCCGGAGGGCGCGAACAGCACGTCGGGCAAATGGGCCGCCAGCGCGCCGCCGGCCACCGACAGCAGCCCCAGCAGGCCGCCCAACGCCAGAAACAGCCGTGCCGCGCGCGGCACGGGAAAAAGAGAAGCAGGCACAGTCATCACACCCGGCAGTCTAGCCGGGCGTCCCGGTTGCCGTATAGTCGCGCCATGCCACGCCACGACCTGTTCGCGGACATCGCGCCCTACGAAAGCGGTTACCTCCCCGTCGGCGACGGGCACGAACTCTATTGGGAGCAGGCGGGCAACCCCGCCGGCCGGCCGGTGCTGTTCCTGCACGGCGGCCCCGGCGCCGGCAGCGGCGCGGTCCATCGCCGATTCTTCGACCCCACATACTGGCGCGTCGTGCTGTTCGACCAGCGCGGAGCGGGCCGCTCCCGCCCGCATGCCTCGGTCACGGCCAACACCACGCCGCATCTGGTGCAGGATATCGAGTACCTGCGCGCGGCACTGGGCATCACGGACTGGGTGCTGTTCGGCGGCTCCTGGGGCTCGACGCTGGCCCTGTCCTACGCCCAGGCCCATCCCGGGCGGGTGCAGGCGATGATCCTGCGCGGAATCTTCCTGGGCCGCCCGAGCGAACTGGACTGGTTTTTCCACGGGCTGGCCCAGGTCTTTCCCGACGCGCACGCGGCCTTCCTGTCGCATCTGCCGGCGCGGGAACGCGACGATCCCCTGTCGGCCTATTGCCGGCTGCTCTTCGACCCCGACCCCGCGATCCACCTGCCGGCGGCCCGTGCCTGGTCGCACTACGAAGGCACGTGCTCCACCCTCATCCCGGCACCCACCGCCATCGCCGGCTTCGCCCGCGACCGCGCGGTGATCGGCCTGGCCCGGATCGAGGCGCATTATTTCCGCAACCACCTGTTCCTGCCACCCGAAGGCCTTCTGGGCCGGATGGAACCGATCGCCCATATTCCCGGCGTCATCGTCCAGGGCCGCTATGACATGATCTGCCCCTGCACATCGGCCTGGGACCTCGCCCATGCCTGGCCCGGCGCGACCCTCAGCCTGGTGCCCGACGCCGGGCATTCCGCCCTGGAACCGGGCATTCGCCGGCGCCTCGTCACCTGCATGGAGGAATTGCGCGCGTGAAGCGCGATCGCGAGCACGGCATTCGATCGCACCTGGACAGGACAAAGCCATTGGGCCAACAGAAGCATCATCACAGACCGGAACGCCGCGCCCCATGAGCATCCGCATCGATCGCATCGTCACGCGCGGGGGCGACCAGGGAGAAACCTCGCTGGGCGACGGAACGCGCGTGGACAAATCCTGCGCCCGGATCGAGGCGCTGGGCGCGGTGGACGAAGCCAACGCCACGATCGGTGTCCTGCGGCTGCATGTTCCGCACGCCTCGCCCGATACGGCGTGCCTGGCGCGCATCCAGTCCCTGCTGTTCGATATCGGCGGCATTCTGTGCGTACCGGAATCCGGCCCGGCCGGCACCGATCAGTTTCGCGGCGGCGACACGGCCGTCGCGTTTCTCGAACAGGCGACGGAACGGCTGCGCGTCCGCCAGGCACCGCTCCGCAGCTTCGTGCTGCCGGCCGGCAGTCCGGGCGCCGCCCATGCCCATCTGGCGCGGACCGTAGCCCGCCGGGCGGAACGCCGCGTCGTCACCCTGAGCCGACTCGAACCCGTCAGCCCCTCCGTCCTGCGCTGCCTGAACCGGCTTTCCGATTATCTGTTCGTGCTGGCCCGCCACCTGAACAATGACGGACAGGACGACGTGCTGTGGCATCCCGGCGGACAGGACACCTGAGAACGCCCGCTATCCACAGCCTCGTTCCGGGACGGAAGCGGCCCAGACCGAACATCACGTAAACGTGATCTCGCTCATCTTGTTCACTCCAGAACGCAGGACAGAGAAAAACCAACCGGTCTCGCCGCTCGCCGTTCGGAAATCCCAATAAAGATATCATGCCAGTTCATGTTCGATATCCCCTTAAAAAATAACATTGAGTATTTTGATAAAAATCACAGAAAATACCAACAAAAATAGAAAGGATATTTTCTAAATTTGCAAAATAAACTCCAAAAAACTCATATTGTTTGCAGAATTACCATAGAAAATAACGAAATTTTCAAATATTTACGGCAATTTAATTCTTAGTATGTCTCCAACATGAACTTTCCCCCATGTGCATCGATTGATGACGATGCACCGAAAGAACTTGCGAACAGCACAGTGTTGCATCTTCTTTGGGAAAGCGAGTATAGGGAACTTATTGGATTAAATGCTCTTATCCATGATGCGCCTGGCATTCACCGGTTCCAGACCGGCTGCCTGCCTGAAACCGGCATCCGGTCACTTCGGCGCGGCGCAACAGCAAGAACGGTTCCCGTCCCGTCCGGAATGAAATGAACAACAACACAGAAAAACCGCCCCGCCATCGGTATAATTTCAAATTTTTCCCACGATTTGCATCTCCTTTTTGAGAGACGTCCCATGTCCGCATCCTATAATGATTCCCTCCCTTTTTCCGACAACACGGAACAGGCCGACATCGACAATCGCGACGAGGTCAACGAACAGTCATTGCGCCTCGCTCTGTCGCGTCTGGGTTCGAAACAATCCGCTCCGGCCGCGCCCGCCGCATCGACGCTACGCGCCAATGCCCGCCCCTTCGATACGGCGCAACGGCGGCGGAAATTCGTCCAGGACGGCGATGTCCGGGTCGAACATCAGGCATTGAACCGCCCGACCACCCGCGCGATGCATGCACCGCATGATGATGGCGGCGAAATCGAGCGCCTGCGCCAGCAGATGCGCCTGTTGCAGAAGCAGCGTGACGACGCCGACCGCGCCTGCCAGGACGCCCAGGCCAGCCTGCGCTCCCTGGAAACCCGTATCGGCCATGCCGATATCGTCCTGGCCGAAGCGCAAGCCGAACTGGCCAGCCGCGACGAGGACATCATGGCTCTGAAATCGAGCCTGTCCGCGGCCCGCGCTGAAATCGCGCGCCTGAAGGAAGATCTTTCCGCATCAAACGCACGCCCCGCCACGCCCGCGCCGGCAAAGCCTGCGATTCTCCGCCCCCGTCGCGCGCCGGCACCCGCTCCCGAGACGATCGAGGATGAACCCGAGCCCGTGAAATGGTGGATCAAGAGGAAATAAGGGTTTTTCTCCGATCGATTCGGCCGTCCCACGGGGATCGGCGCGCCGGAACGTGATCCGACACATGCGCCCCTCCGCCCGTCTTTCCCTGCTGCGCGACCGATTGGCGATCATCATCGTCGTCGCCAGCATGGGCGGGGCCGCCGCGCTCCTGATGATGGCCCCTCTGGTCAACGGGCTTTTCCTGCTGCTGCGCGATATTTTCGGCGTCCTGTTCCTGCCGTTCTCCTTCCTGTTCGGCATGGCCGGACAGACGGACCACGCGCAGGTCATGGGCCATATCGCGGGCGGAATGGAGACAGGCCAGCTTTACCATCCCCTGCGGATGATGGCGGCGGCACTCGCCAGTACCGCCAGCGCCGTCCTGTTCGTCCTGTCGCGCGGCACCGGCGGCCGCGCCATGCTGGCCGCATCCGTGGCCGGCGGCCTTCTGGCCCTGTGGCTGGGGGGCATCGCAACCGGACTTATCCTGATCCCTGGCCTGACGATCGAAATCCTCTATCTGCTCTACCCACCGCCGTGCGCCGTCAGGCCGCCGCCAGCGCCCGGCGCATGATCTTGCCCGATCGCGTCGTCGGAAGCTGCCTGACGAACAGAACCTCCTTCAGTCCCACCCACCGTCCCATGGCCTGCCCGACCCGCGCGACAATCTCGTCGGCCCATGCCACCTGCGCCGGCCACGCGGCGGGCACGACATAGGCAACCGGCCTCTGCCCCCGCAACGGGTCGGCGACCGCCACGACGGCGCAGACATGAACCTGACCGTGGCCGGCAATGATTTTTTCAATCTGCACGCCGGAAACCCGCCGCCCCGCCACCTTGATGACGTCGTCGGATCGTCCCAGCATATGCACCGCCCGATCCTCGGTGATCAGACCTTCATCGAAGGTACGGTACCAGGCCCCGCTTTCATCCAGATAGGGAGCGGGCGGCCGCAACGCACCCTCTTTCCAGACCCCGGCAAGACAGCCGGGCGGCAACGGAAGCGCCAGCAGGATTTCGCCGCTCCGTCCCCCCGCCACCGACGGGCGGACGATGGGCGCAAAGCCGGGGCCCGGCCTGCCGATCTCGTTCATGAGCGCCGGAGACGCGGCTTCGGCTAGCCCGAGGAAATGCGCGGTAATGCTCCACCCGGTCTCGGTCTGCCACCAGTGATTCACCACCGGACGGCGAAAGGACGACCGCGCCCAGTCCAGCAGGGCCGGATCGGCATATTCTCCGGCCACGAAGACCCGCCGCAACGACGGCAGGCCGGACAGGACTGCCCCACCCTGGCGCATCAGCCGCAATTGCGTCGGCGTGGTGAACAGGCACCTGACAGCATGCGCCGCGCACAATTCCCGTATCACGGAAGCGGAAGGACAGCCCTCGACGATGACGCTGGTGCCGCCATTCAGCAAAGGCGCATACAGGCCATAGGAATGCCCGACCACCCAGCCGAGATCCGAGGTGGTGAAGAAACAATCGCCGGCCCCGCAGCCATAGATCAGTTCCATGGACAGGGCCAGCGCCACCGCATGGCCGCCATTATCGCGGACGATGCCCTTGGGCGCGCCCGTGGTCCCGGACGTATGGAGAATATAAAGCGGGTCCTCCGCCCTTACCGGCACGGACGGCACGGGCGGATACCCTTCCAACGCATGAAAATCATGGTCGCGACGCGGATCGATCCGCATCGGACAGGACGCACGCTGCACGATGACGCAGGCATCCGGAACATGCGCGGCCCCGGCCAGCGCCGCCTCCAATGCCGCCTGCGCCGGCACCGCCGTCCGCCCCTGAAAACTGCAACTGGCAGCGACGAGAATTTTCGGGGTGACGTCATCGATCCGACGCGCCAGTTCCGCCGCCGCATAGCCGGCGAAGACGACGACATGCACCGCGCCGATCCGCGCGCAGGCCAGCATGGCGATCGCGGTCTCCACCATGCAGGGCGCCGCGATCAGAACCCGGTCCCCCTTGCCGACGCCCAGCGCGCGCAGGCCGCCCGCAAATCCCGCCACCCGGCGCTGAAGCGCCGCATAGGACAGCATATGCCTCTCCCGCGTCGCGCAGGAATGCCAGATCAGGGCGGTCTGCTCCCCCCGCCCGGCCGCGACATGCCGGTCCACGGCATTGTAACAGCTATTGAGCGTTCCGCCGGCAAACCAGTCATGCCACCCATCCGGCCGTGACCGGCAGGCGGCGACCGGCGCCTGCGCCCAGTCGATGCGCCGCGCGGCCTCCAGCCAGAACCCTTCGGGGTCGCGCGCGGCGGCCCGGCACATGGCATCGTATGTCTTCCACGGCAGCATGGCGCCACTCTCCGCTCAGGCGATGGGGATCTCTTTTCCGGTGATGCGGCCGGCCAGCCACGCGGCATCGCGCGAGATGCCGGAAAAGCGGCCCGACCCCCAGGTGTGCAGCCAGGGCAGGCCGAGAAAGTAGAAGCCGGGCATATCGGTCACGCCCCGATCCCACACCGGCCTGTTGGCGCCGTTGAAGACCGGCACATCGATCCAGCGATAATCCGGACGGAACCCGATGCACCAGAGAATCGCGGTGATCCCGGCCGCTTTCAGATCGAGCGGCGCATTCTCGCGACCGGGTTCCCACACCGGCACGTAAGCGGCCTCGACCGGCGCCTGAATCCCCGCCCGCGCGATATGGGCGTCGATCGATGCCTTGATATCGGCATTGGTCCGGTCGGCGTCGTCGAGATTTTCAGCCAGGTCGGGCCGGAAGACCGCAACCTCGTCGCGGATGGTCTCCAGCGTGCCGTGCAGGCCGACACCTTCCCGCGCGAATTGCCGCAGATCGAGATCATGCCCGCCGTCGCGGCCCGTGACATAATGGTTGGTCTTGTCGCGAGCGCCATCCCGCAGCGGGTGCCTGTCGACCGTCAGGTCATAGAATTTCATGTCGGCCAGCCAGTCCACGATATCCCGCCCGCGATAGAAGCGCGAAACGCGCGGCGCGGAGCCGACACAGAGATGCACCTTGCGCCCGTCCAGATGCAGGTCCTCGACGATCTGCGCACCGGACTGCCCGCTGCCCACCACCAGCACCGCCCCGTCGGGAAGCTGCGTCGCGTTCCGATAATCCTGCGAGTGAATCTGAACGATCGCCGGATCGATCGCACCGGCATAACCGGGAATCACGGCATCATGATAGGCGCCGGAGGCGATGACGACGTGCTGCGCGTGCCAGATCTCGTCATGGGCGACCACGCGATACCCACCCTCTTCATGGCGCGTGACCGATGTCACACGCGTCCACTCGCGCAGGGGCGGCGCGAAGGATTCACGAAATGCCTTTACGTAATCGATGATCTCGCTCTTTACCATGAAGCCGTGCGGATCATCCCCCGCATACGGATGCCCCGGCAAGCGGCACTGCCAGTTCGGGGTGACGAGGCAGAAATTGTCCCAGCGCTCGTCGTCCCAGGAATGGCAGGCCGTCCCGGCTTCCAGCACCACATGCGCGACCGCCTCGCGGCAGAGATACCAGCTCAGGGAAAGCCCGGCCTGCCCACCGCCCACGATGACGACGGGAATGGTTTTTTCGTTCTGTGACATGATCATTGTCCATAAGAGAATGTCAGTGAAAGGACAGGACGCGGACCCGCGAATCCTCCGGGGCGGCGAAACGTCCGCACGTCTCGCGCAGGCTCCGCAACTGGCCGAGCGCACGGCTGCACGGAAATCCGTACCGGGCCCGTACCCGCGCACTGGCCTCCGTCAGCGCCGTCTCCGCCCTGGCAAGAAAATCCGCGAGCGAATAATCCATGTCGGGCTGAAGATGATCGCGGATGACCAGGGACGGCGAGTAACAGTCGCTTTCCGTCCCGTCGGGCCATCGGACGCGAAAGATCATTTCAGGCATGGGCTGACTCCTCCTGAAGCACACCGGATCGGGGCAACGCCGCCAGGCGCAGATAGGCGGGAATGTGCCGGGCGGCCACGCCATGCCAGCAGAAGCGGCGTGCGACGGCGGGGCCGATGGCCCCGAACCGCGCGCGGCTGCCGGGGCTCAACGCATCCTGTAGGGCGTGGGCAATGGTGTCGGGCCGATGCGGCACGCACCACAGCGCCTCCTCGCCGCGCAGATGCTCGCTGAAGGGCGCAGCATCCGGCACGATGATCGGCGTGCCGCAGGCCAGCGCCTCGATCGGGCAAAGGCCGAATCCCTCGCTCCGCGACGGATAGGCCAGAACGGAAGCCTGACGGTACAAGGCCGGCATGTCGATATCCGCCACCGGCCCCGTCACGGTCACGGCGTCCGACCGGCCGCTTGCCGCCAGACGTTCCATGAAAGCCGCGCGATATTCGGCATGGTCCAGCAGCGACGCGCCCCCGGCGATGACGAGATGCACATCCGGGCGCATCGCACGCAGACGCAGAAAGGCATCCAGCAACCCCAGCGTGTTCTTGCGCCGCTCGATCCCGCCCACCGACAGAATCAGGTGTCGATCCGGCGGCAGCCCATGGCATGCCCGCAACGCGCGATCCCGCACCCCCGCCTCCGGCGAGAACCGCTGCGGATCGACCCCGTTGCCGACGACCGGCGCCGCACGGCCCCATTCCGAGCGCAGGATGTTTTCCCAAAGCGCACTGACGGTGAACAGTTCGGTCGCGGCCCGCAGGCCCCGCGCCTGACGGTCCGCCAGGCCGGGATGGGAAAAACGGTCGAGATGATGAACCGTACGCGCGAAGCCGGCAATCCGCCCCTCCCCCACCAGGTCCGCCAACGCATTCGCGGTGATCGGGTCCTGCGCGTGCAGCACGTCATACCGCGCGCCGCGCAATGCGTCGCGAACGGCGGCGACGTGGCACTCGACCCGCGCGGGCAGATCGCGCACATCCGGCACCGGAACGCACCGGACAGCACAACGCGGCGCACGAAAGAAGCCCTCCCCGCCTGCATCGGGCGCGATCAGGGTCGCGTCATGCCCGGCGTCGCACAGCGCCTCGGCCAGCGCCATGCCATGCACCACCCCGCCGCGCGGGTTGGTCGAATGCGTGAGGATAGCAATCGAAAGCCTCATGGCGTGCAACCGATCAAAGGCTCCCGCGCCAGATCCCAGAACGTCTCGCGCGCCCCGTCGCGCACGACATCCAGCCTCCGCGACCCGTCGCACGCCCCGATGATGGCGGCCGCAATGCCCCGCGCCAGAAAGCGGGCAATGATCGCGTCCGCATCCGCCGGATCCGCCGTCAGAAGATAGCCATAGCTGGGAAAGGCGCCGAGCCAGCGTTCCATCGGCGCCCCACCGGGCCGGGGAATCGCCTCCAGATCGATCGTGATCCCGATCCGCGAACATTCCGCCAGCATCAACGCGGTACCGAGGATCCCGGCCATGCTGATATCCTTGGCCGCACGGCTCAGCCCCGCTTCCGCGATCGCCGGCAACACCTCAAGGCCGGCCCGCAAGCGCCCGATATCCCCGCGCGCCCCCAGCCCCGAACTGGCATCCCAGAACGGATGCGGATCATGCCATTGTCCACGCAGATCGATGGCGGCGAGCAGTACCTCGCCCGGCCGGGCATCGAAACTGGTCAGCAGGCGCCGGGCCCGCCCGAGAATGGCGACCGACAGCGAACAATGCATGCTGCCGAGATTGGTATGCCCCCCGACAACCGGAATGCCATAGGCCCGCGCGCCATCACGCAGCCCATGCAGGACGGGGGCGGCACTCTCGGCCCGCTCGCCCCACAGCGTATCGACCACCGCGATCGGACGCCCTCCCATGGCGGCGACATCGCTGGCGTTGACCATGACGCCGCAATACCCGGCAAACCAGGGCATGGCACGCACGAACGCGTCCTGAAATCCCTCACTGGCGAACAGAAGATAGCCATCCCCATCGGGAATCGCCGCGCAATCGTCGCCCAGCGCAATGGCATCCCCGGCCTGATAGCCCAGGGCCGCCACCGTGCCGGCGATGTCGCGTTTGGCGGACAGCGCGCGGCTGTCGCGCACGCCACGCAGCATCTCGGCAAGGGCGCGCATCCTCACGCGCTCCGCCGCAAGGCAAGCTGGGGGCGCAACAGCCATGTCTGCGCCCGCCCATGCGCCGGATAGCGGGACAGATCGGCTTCCATCTCGTGATGCGGCAGGCCGTGCAGGGTGACGGTACCCAGGCTTGTCCAGTGCAGGCGCCGAAAGAACGGCGCATTTTGCGCCTGCACCTGTGCCAGAAATCGCCGTGCCCCCAGCCCATGCGCGGTACAGACCGCCATGCGGATCAGTTCCGCGCCGAGCCGCCCCAGCTTCCGATGATCCGCATGCACCGCCAGCCGCGAACCGCGCCAGAGCCCGGGTTCGGCCTCATGAATGCGCACGGCCCCGACAATGCGGTCCGGCATCCCGGCCACGCAGCAGGACGCGATGATGGGCATCGCATGCGCGTCGACGACATCGCGGTCGTCATCCTGAAAAACCCCCTGCTCCCGACAGAAGACTGCGCGCCGGAGCGCATAATGGCCCGCCCGCTCCCATTTCGAGCGCGCAAGACGCACGATATATTCTGTCGGGATGAACGGGCGGTCGTCGATATCATCCATGGCCGGCCTCACCGCTCGTACGCCGAAAGAGACGAACAGGCGCCGCAGCGGCCGCAGCCCGCGCGGATATCGGTCGATTTCATGTTCGCCTCGCGCAGCATCCCGCCCAGAGGGGCGAGAATCGATTTCATGAAATCAGGCGACGGCGGCGCGTGATTTTCCAGGGGCGTCCCCGAAATCGGCACGAACGGCACCACGAACGGATAGACCCCCAGCGCAATCAGCCGCCGGGCAAGCGCCAGGATCTCGTCGGCCGTATCCCCCAGCCCGGCAAGCAGATAGGTATTGACCTGCCCACGCCCGAAAACCGGCACCGCGCTGGCAAAGGCCGCCAGATAGCGTTCGACGCTGACGGTCGCCTTGCCCGGCATGATCCGTTCCCGCACCGCCTGGGTCGCGGCTTCCAGATGCATGCCCAGACTGTCCGCGCCCGCGTCGCGCAGCCGCCCGAACCAGGCATGATCGCGCGGCGGCTCGCATTGCACCTGAAGCGGCAGATCGACCGCGTCCCTGATCGCGCGGGCCGATTCCGCCAGCACGGCGGCGCCGCGATCGACGATATTGGGCGTGCCGGTCGTCAGCACCATGTCGCGCACATGGTCCAGTTCCACCGCCGCTTTCGCGACCTCGGCCAACTGCGCGGGCGTCTTGTAGGCAATGGTGCGACCGGCATCCAGCGACTGGCCGATGGCGCAGAACTGGCAGGACGTCCGCCGCTCGGCATAGCGGATGCAGGTCTGATGCACGGTGGTCGCCAGCGTATCGCGCCCGTGCAGCAGCGCGATCTTCCAGTACGGAATGCCCTCCGCCGTCGCCAGCCCGTAAAAGCGCGGCGGCGCGGGAAAACGGATCCGGCCCAGCGCCTGCCCGTCGCGCACCAGCAGGCTGCTACCGTCGGCGGACGGCACGCTGGCCTGGAAAGGCGAGCGCCGCGCATCGGCGGTATGGACCGGCACCATCACCGTCTGTCCGGCAATGGTGACCGCCTTGTGATCCGACGGGCCCGCGCCCCCCTTGCGGGTCACACCGCCCTGCTCGCCGATCTGCAACCCGAGGGATTGCAGGTCCGTGATCAATTGCCGTCCGGCGACGGTGCCGATGGTCGGAACATTCATGACGGCGCCTCCCCCTCATCGCGTTCCACACCCACGGCATAATCCTGCACGGTGCGCGCCGGACGACGGTCGATCAGCAGACTGAGCAGTTCCGGCCGCGCATAATGACCCACCGAATCCATCATCCGCTTGCGTTTGGTCATCAGCGCGAAATCCAGGTCGGCGATCACCATCCCCTCGCCCTCGGTCAGCGGCGTGCCGAGCAGCTTGCCTTCCGGCGAGACGATCGCGGTAAAACAGCCACCCCGCAGCGGGCCTTCCAGGGCCGGGTCACCGGCAATCCGGCCGATCTGCTCGTCGGTCAGCCAGCCGGTGGCGTTGACGACGAAACAGCCCGATTCCAGCGCATGATGCCGGATCGTGACCTCCATTTGGTCGGCAAAGATCTGCCCGACCAGCGAGCCCGGAAACTGGGCGCAATGGATCTCCTCATGCTGGGTCATCAGCGCGTAGCGGGCCAGCGGATTGTAATGTTCCCAGCAGGCCAGCGCCCCGATCCGGCCCGCCGCGCTGTCCACCACCTTCAGCCCCGCGCCGTCGCCCTGCCCCCAGATCATGCGCTCATGATAGGTCGGGGTGATCTTGCGGCGCCTGAGCAGGATCTCGCCCGTGGCATCGAAGACGATCTGCGTGTTGTACAGCGTGCCATGATCGCGTTCGTTGACGCCCAGCACGACCACCATCCCGGTCTCGCGCGCCGTCTCGGCCACCATGCCGGTCACCGGGCCGGGAACGGCGACCGCGCGTTCATACAGTGCCAGATGCTCCGCCCCAAGGCGAAAAGCCGGCTGGATGAATGAGAAATACGGATAATAAGGCACGAAGGTTTCAGGAAAGACCGCCAGCTTCACGCCGCGTTCCGCGGCGTTGCGAATGGCCTGGCAGACTTTCCGCGCGGTTCCCGATCCATCATCGCCCAGAACGGGCGAAAGCTGGATGGCCGCGGCACGAACGATGCGTGACATGCCGATGGTCCTCCCCGCGATCGGCCGTCAGAGCGTCCAGGTATCCAGGATGAAGGCATTGTCCCGGCGATGCAGCAGCAGCAGGTCCAGCACATCCTGCGGATTGATCGGCGTGATGCCCGGAATCAGCGACGGCTCGCCATGGCCGTACAGCGCCTGAAGCGCGAACCGGCAGGCATAGACCTTGCCGCCCTCTTCGATGATTTTCGCGATCTGCCTGTTGCAGTTCATATGGCCCGGAAAGGCCTCGTCCCCCAGGCGTGGAAAGCCGCGCTGAACGCCCAGCGTCACGCCCGGCCCATAAAGCAGCACGGAGGTTTCAAACCCTTTCCGGATCAGCCGTGTCGCCTGGAGAAGATTGACGAACCCGATCGAACCTTCGAACGCAACGGTATGAAACGTGACCAGCGCCTTCTCGCCCGGATCGGCTTTGACATCCTCGAAAACCTTGTTTTCATAATCGACGAAGATATCGCCATCCTTATGAGGGGCGTGTTCGACTTTCGGCATGATGGATCTCCTGTCTGGATCACTATCCGGCGGCGAGAGGCAAGCCGCCCTGACGGGAGATGTCGTGGCACGGGATCGGACGCGAGGTAAAATTTTGTATGCGCCACCCCTCCATTACAATGAAGACAATGGTGGCGAGGCGCCGGATAACGACGACTCCAATCCCATACAATACAAGATTAGAATGGGTACAATAGAGGCCTCACCCGACAACCCATTGTTATCAATAATTTTAAATATCACGCATTCGTGAACACAGCGCATCTTTATCTCGGGACGCGCGATCCGTTCAGACGATATCGGCGAATCCCGGCGAACGCTTATGCTGAAGCACCGAGAGGACCCCACGCAGGGACTCTTCCAGCCTCGCGGCATCCGGGGCGCTGCCCAGCGCGATCCGCGCCCGCTGCGGTGGCTCGCCGCTGATCGTGAACACTGTGCTGGGCACCAGTGCCAGCCCCCGGCGACGGGCATAGGCCACGAAATCCGCGCTGCCCCACCAGTCCGGCAATTTCAGCCAGACATGCGGGCCATCGGGATGCATGCAGTGTCCTTCCCCCAAGATCCGACGCGCGACGGACTGGCGCAGGCGCAGCTCTTTGCGGATCGCGTTCAGGATCCGGTCCGCCTCGCCCGTCTGCATCCAGCGCGCGGTCAGCGCGCTGAGCAGCCCCGCATTGGTCAGCGCAATCGCCCGGATCGCGGCGGCGACCCGGCGCGTCATGTCCGCGCCCGGCAGCGCGACATAGGCGGTGCGCAGGCCCGGGCTGAGCGTCTTGGCCAGGGTGGCGACGTACAACACGCGCCCATGATCCAGCGCCGCCAGCGCGGGCGGCGGATTGTCCATCAGCAGGCTGTAGGGATCGTCTTCCACCACATGCAGATGATGCAACTGGGCAACGGCCAGGATATCCCGCCGCCGTTGCGGCGACATGGTCGCCGTGGTCGGGTTGTGAATGGTGGGAATGCAGTAGAGCAGGCGCGGATGATGCTGCGCGCAGACCCGGTCGAGCTGGTCGGGCATCATCCCCTCGGCATCGCTGTCCACGCCCGCCAGGATCAGGCCGAACTGCGCGGCGATGGTGCGAATGCCCGGATAGGCGATCCGGTCCGTCACGATCACGTCGCCGGGCTGGGTCAGCGTGGTGACGATGGCCGCGAGCGCGCTCTGCGCCCCCGGCGCCACCAGCACTTCATCCACCCGGCGCGGCCCGACCGCCGGCGCGATCCATTTCGCCCCGAGCTGGCGTTCCTCCATCGTGCCGCCGGTCACCCGGTAGGACATCAGGCTGCTCAGATCCTGCTGTTTCAGCAGGGCCGCGATATCCGCCTGGATCATCTTCTGCAATGGCGGGTCCTGCGGCACCGGCGGCAGGTTCATGGTCAGGTCGATCACCGCCGGCCCGGTCTGCCGCCAGTGGCTTTCCCCCGCGCCGACGCGAATGAACGTCCCCCGCCCCACCGTGGCGTCGATCAGTCCCCGCCGCCGCGCTTCGGTAAAGGCGCGGGTCACGGTCGTCAGGTTGGTGCCCAGATAGTCCGCGATCGTCCGCTGCGGCGGCAGCCGATCCCCCTCCCGCAGATCGCCCCTGCGAATCGACAGCGCCAGCGCATCGACCAGCGTGAGGTAAATCGCCCCCGCATTGCGATCGACCTGTTCTTTCCAGTGCGCGAGATAGGATCGGTTCGACATCGGGCGGAAGACCTTTCTCCGGCGACGGCCGGGATTCGTGTCTCCATACAATACCGCCCAATCATCCGCGACATTGTATGGTTTCTTCCACCGAAAGACCCGCGCCTCATCCTCGCGCGGCGCCCCGCCCGGCATGCTATGCTCCTCCGAACCACCGACGCCCCGGTTACGAGACACGACACCATGATCCGACCCGCCTACCGCACCCTCGATCCAGCCGGCATCCGCGCGTTTCTCGCCGCCCAGCCCGCCCTTGCGGAGCGCCTGGGCGGCAGCAGGGCGGACTGGCGGGTGCGCGAGGTCAGCGACGGCAACCTCAACAACGTCTTCCTGATCGACGGCCCGGCCGGCGGCGTCTGCTTCAAGCAGTCCCTGCCCCATGTCCGGGTCGATCCCGACTGGAAGATGCCGCTGGACCGCACGACGTTCGAGGCCGCCTATCTGCGCGCCGTCCGCCCGCATGTCAGCGACCTGACGACGGAACTCCTGCATTTCGACCCCGACCTGTTCGCCCTGGTGGTCGAAAGCCTGGACGGTCACGTAGTGCTGCGCCACGGCCTGATGCAGGGCGGCGACTGGCCCGAGGCCGCCGCCGCCATCGGCCGCTTCGTCGCCCGCGCAACCTTCCCCACCTCGCCGCTGGCCCTCCCCTTCGAGCAGGCATCGGCCCTGCTGGCCCCCTTCGCCCGCAACCATACGCTCACCCGCATCACCGTCGATCTGGTGCTGACCGACCCGTATCACGCCCATCCGCGCAATCACTGGCTCAGTCCGGAACTGGACGCCACCGTGGCCGACCTGCGGGCCGATCCGGCGGTGCGCCGGCGGGCGGGGCACATGCAGGCCCGCTTCCTCACCTGCCGGCAGGCCCTGCTGCATGGCGACCTGCATACCGGCTCGATCATGGTGGCGGCGCACGATACCCGCGTCATCGACGGCGAATTCGCCCTCCCCGGCCCGATCGGCTTCGATTGCGGACTATTCGTCGGCAACCTGCTGATGCACCTGTTCGCCACCCCCACGCCCGAGGGTCGCACCCGCGCCCTGCGCGACATCGCACAATTCTGGACGCATTTCCGGCGGGACTTCATCACCTTGTGGACCGACGCCGTCACGCGGGGCCGATCCGGCGACGCCTACGCCGCCCCCCTTTTCCGCGACGACCCCGCATCGCTGCGGCAGGTGCAGGACCAGTTCCTCGCCGACATCGAAGCCGACACGATCGCCTTCGCCGCGCTGGAGATCATCCGCCGCCTCACCGGCTACGCCCACGTCGCCGATTTCGATGCACTTCCTGACCGCACGGTCCGCGCGGCAAGACAGCAAGCCGTCCTGCGCCTGGCCCGCGACCTGCTGGCTGACCCCACGCACATACCCACGATCGCGGCGCTCAGCGCGCTTGCCGCCGCACGGGTGGCCTGAGCGCGGCCTCTTGCCGGCGGTTTACGGGGCGCAAGGGCTGCGCGATAAGGGCCCTCCCGCTCCGCCCCCCTTCCGGCATCTGAGGCCCCATGATCCGTCTCGACTCCATCAGCAAGCATAACGGCCATCGCGTCATCTTCATCGAGGCCACGGCGGCGCTGCAAAAAGGCGAGAAGATCGGGCTGGTCGGGCCGAACGGCGCGGGCAAGACGACGCTGTTCCGCCTGATCACCGGCCAGGAAGACCCCGATGAAGGCCAGATCCTGACCGATCGCGGCGTCACGATCGGTTTCTTCAACCAGGATGTGGGCGAGATGGCCGGAAACAGCGCGGTCGCCGAGGTCATGAACGGCGCCGGCCCGGTCGCCGGGATCGGCGCGGAACTGGCCGAACTGGAAAAGGCGATGGCCGACCCGGAACGGTTCGACGAACTGGACACCATCCTCGAGCGGTTCGGCGAGGTCCAGGCCAGGTTCGAAGAACTGGGCGGCTACGCACTCGAAGGCCGCGCGCGGGAAGTGCTGCACGGCCTGGGCTTCAGCCAGGAGATGATGGACGGCGATGTCGGCCGCCTGTCCGGCGGATGGAAGATGCGCGTGGCCCTGGCCCGCATCCTGCTGATGAAGCCGGACGTGATGCTGCTCGACGAGCCGAGCAACCATCTCGACCTGGAAAGCCTGATCTGGCTGGAACAATTCCTGGCCGGCTATGACGGCGCCCTGCTGATGACCTCGCACGACCGCGCCTTCATGAACCGCATCATCAACAAGGTGATCGAGATCGATGGCGGCACGCTGACCAGTTTCTCGGGCGACTACGAATTCTACGAGCAGCAGCGCGCGATGAACGAAAAGCAGCAGCAGGCGCAGTTCGACCGCCAGCAGGCGATGCTGGCCAAGGAAGTCGCCTTCATCGAACGCTTCAAGGCCCGCGCCTCCCACGCCGCGCAGGTGCAGAGCCGGGTCAAGAAACTGGACAAGATCGACCGCGTCGAGCCGCCGAAGCGTCGCCAGACCCTCTCCTTCACCTTCCCGCGGGCTCCGCGATCGGGCGACGCGGTCGCCACCCTGCGCGGCGTGGACAAGAGCTATGGCAGCAGAACGATCTATCGCGACCTGGATCTGCTGATCCGCCGGCAGGAACGCTGCTGCGTGCTCGGCGTCAACGGCGCGGGCAAATCGACATTGCTGAAACTGGTGACGGGCACCGCCGAGCCCGATGCCGGCACGGTCACCCTCGGCGGCAGCGTCAGGATGGGCTATTTCGCCCAGCACGCCATGGACCTGCTGGACGGCGATCGCACGATCTTCCAGACCCTGAACGACGCCTTCCCCCTGGCCGCCCAGGGATCATTGCGGGCGCTGGCGGGCGGTTTCGGCTTCTCCGGCGACGATATCGACAAGACGTGCCGCGTCCTCTCCGGCGGCGAAAAGGCGCGCCTGGTGATGGCGCTGATGCTGTACGATCCGCCGAATTTCCTGGTGCTGGACGAACCGACCAACCATCTCGACATCGCGACGAAGGAAATGCTCATCGCCGCGCTCGCGGATTATGACGGCACGATGCTGTTCGTCTCGCACGACCGGCATTTCCTGGCCGCGCTCTCGAACCGGGTCCTGGAACTGACGCCCGACGGGCTTCATCGCTATGACGGCGGCTATACCGACTATGTGGCCCGGACGGGCCGCGAAGCACCAGGGCTGCATGCCTGAATCCGCATGCGCGTCACGATCGCCGCGCCGCCGTCAGCGAAACCGGCTTTTCATGGCCATACGCGATTTCCAGCGCGAAGAGCGCCAGGTCCGCGCCACACAGCACGACGGCGGCGATCACGAATCCCCACCATCCCCATGCGCTGTAGAGCGCGGCCCCTCCGGAAGATCCCGCCGCCCCGCAGAGAAACACCGCCGTCATATACGCCGCGTTCAGCCGCCCCCGCGCCCGGTCGTTGAGGCCATAGACCACCCTCTGGCTGACGATATGGTTGGTCTGGACACCCGCATCGAGCATCAGCGCCATCGCCGCGAGCGATACGAGCCACCCCGCGCCGGCGGCCCAGCCTGAAATCAGCGACGCCACGCCGATGATGCCCATCGCGCCGCATGTCGCCGCCCGTGTATAGCCGGCATCGGCCAGTCGCCCCGCCAGCGGCGCCGCGAGGGCTCCCCCGGCCCCCGCCAGCGCGAAGAGGGCGATCCCGCCCTGCCCCAGCCCGAAACGGGCATGCAGCATCAGCGGGATCGCCGTCCAGAACATGTTGAACACCGCGAAGAGAATCCCGTGATAGGCGATGCGTCGGCGCAACGGCGCGTATTCGACCAGCAGATGCCCGATGAACCACAGAAGCGACCGATAGCGTATCCGCTGCGCCGGCACATAACGCGGCAGCACGCGCCACAACACGCCGCCGACAAGTGCCATCATGACCGCCGAAACCCAGAAGACTGCACGCCACCCCAGGGCTGCCGCCACGGCATTGGCCAGGGGCCGGGCCAACATGATGCCCGAGATCAGGCCGCCCATGATATTGCCGATGACGCGGCCGCGCAGTTCGGGCGCCACGAAATGCGTGGCCAGCGGCAACAGGATCTGCGACCCCACGGCGCACAGCCCGACCGCGACCGAACACAGCATGAAGGCCGGGGCGGACGGGCTGAGCGCCGCGCCGGCCAGGCTGGCGACCAGGCCCGCGACCGTCATCAGGACCAGCCGCCGGTTCTCCGAGCGATCGGACAGCGGCACGATCAGAAACAGCCCCGCGCCATACCCAAGCTGGGTCAGCGTCACCACGATCCCGGCCCAGGCGGGCGCGATCGCCAGGTCCCGCGTGATCGGCCCGATCAGGGCCTGGGCGTAATAGATATTGGCCACCGTCATGCCGCAGACGGCGGCAAAAATGCCCGTCAGCGCCGGCGACAGCCGAAATGTATCCTGTGTCACGCCATCATTCGACCGGTTGCAAGGTGCCGTGGAGACGGTGGAATACCATGTCCGGGGTGGTGAAGAATACCTCCGAACGGCCGGAGGCGAAATCGTCGTAGTGAATGGCCGTCGAGCGGTCGGGCTCGGTAAAATCGATGAGATAGGCGTCCGGACCGGTCCTGATCCATTCAAACGGCACGGTCGCGTGCCCGCCCTTGTGAAGCCCGTCGACGACGCGGAAGGAAACGTGCGTGCCGTCCTTCTCATACGTCATGATCGCGGTCAGGACACCGTAGCTGACCTTTACGCGCTGGCCGGCATGCGGGAAATGCCCGGTTTCCGCACGCGCGCCGGATGACGGGGGTACGGCGCCCGCCAGCACCAGCGCGAACAGCGCGGAGCGATATGTCGTGCTCATTGCGACGCTCCTCCGGAAAGCGATGCCTCGGCGACACGCCGCGCACGATCCGTCATCGACGATCTGGACGGCATGACTCCTAACCGGCCGAAACACTTCCGGCATATCGCTATAGTGTCGCGTGACACTTTTCTCTCCCCCGAGGGCGCACCGTTCGCACCGCGCGATCATTCCGCTTTCGCCTTGCCGGAGCCCTCGTATCGCGGGCAAGATCTCCACCATGCGCCGTATCCTGCCGATCCTCGCCCTGCTCCTGCCGAACGCGGCGTCCGCGGCACCCGGTCCCCATCTCAGTCCCGCCGATATCGTGGCGCATGCGCCCGACACCGCCTGGGCCGACGTGCCGGCGGACCGGCTCCTGGTCATGACGCTGGCCGACGGCAGGCAAGTCGCGATCGAACTCGCACCGCAATTCGCGCCGGTCCATGTCGGCAATATCGTGCATCTGGCGCGCGCGCATCGGTGGGCTGGCGGGGCGATCATCCGCGTGCAGGACAATTACGTCGTGCAATGGGCCCCGCGCGACGAAAAGGCGCAGCCGCCTGCCGGCTTCGTCGCCCACCCGCCGGCCGAATATGATCGCGCGCGCCAGGGAATCTCCTTTCATCCGCTCGGCTTTACCGATCCCTATGCCCCGGCGGCCGGGTTCGCCACAAGCTGGCCGGTAGCGGCGGAGGGCGAGCGAGCGTGGCTGCCACAATGCTACGGCATGGTCGGCGTCGGGCGCGACATGCCGCCCGATACCGGCGACGGGCGGGAACTCTATGTGGTCAACGGCGAGGCGCCGCGCCAGCTCGACCGCAATCTCGCCGTCGTGGGTCGCGTCCTGACAGGCATGGAAACCCTCGGCGCGCTGCCGCGCGGGACGGCCGCCCTGGGATTTTATGCCGACAAGGCCCAAAATGTCGCAATCCGCGACATCGCGCTCGCCGCCGACCTGCCCCCCGCGCAACAGCCGCATCTCCAGGTCATGCGCACCGACAGCCCGACATTCTCGGCCTATCTGGACGCACGGGCCAACCGCACCGACCCGTTCTTCGTCCGCCCGGCCCACGGCGTCGCGCTGTGCAACGTTCCGGTGCCCGTGCGCCCGAAACGACAGGGGGCCGCCAGATAATCACGGCACCATCCGTCGCCGGCGCACCGCGCGGATATTCGAACAAAGCCTCCCGAAATTTTTTCAGAAGGTTCCGACCGCTCACCGTCGTTCTTTTCTGAAAAAACCCGTGACGCAACCCGGGCCGTTACCGCAACCCGTCCACGAACTCGGCAATCCGCGCGCAGGCGTCGCGCAGCACGTCGTCGCCGGTCGCGCATGACAGCCGCAGATAAGGCCCCAGCCCGAAGGCGCTGCCATGGACACAGGCCACATGCTGTTCGTCCAGCAGGGCGCGGGCGAACGCCTCATCGGTCCGCACCGGCTGGCCACCCCGGCTGGTCCGCCCCAGACAACCGGCAATACCCGGATAGGCATAGAACGCTCCCCGCGGCATGGCGCAGGTCACGCCCGGAATGGCGCGCAGGGCCTCGACCACCATCGTGCGACGCCGCGCATAGGTATCGCGCATTTCCACGATCAGCGAGGCCGGCCCATCCAGCGCGGCGGCGACGGCGGCCTGCGCAATCGAACAGACGCCCGAGGTCGCGTTACCCTGGATCCGCGTCATCATGCGGATCAACCGTTCCGGTCCGCCAGCATAGCCGACGCGCCAGCCCGTCATGGCATAGGATTTCGATACCCCGTTCACCGTCAGGATGCGCGATGCCAGATCCGGCGCCACGGCGGCCAGGGCATGATGGCGCGCGCCGTCGAAGACCAGATGCTCATAGATCTCATCGGACAGGATCCAGGCCCGCGGATAACGGCGCAGCACCTCGGCAATGGCTTCCAGGTCCGCCAGCCCCATGACCGCGCCGGTCGGGTTGCTGGGAAAGTTCAGCACCACCCAGCGCGTGCGCGGCGACAGGGCGGCCGCGAGCGCCGGCGCGGTCAGGCGAAACCCGTCTTCCTCGCGACATTCGGCAATCACCGGCACCCCGCCGAACAGCCGCGCCGCCAGCGGGTAGCTGACCCAGTACGGCGCCGGGATCACCACCTCGTCGCCGGCATCGATGGTCGCCATGAAGGCGTTGAAGATCACCTGCTTGCCGCCGTTGGAAACCATGATCTCCGACAGCGCGTATTCCAGCCCGTTCTCCCGCGCGAATTTGCGCGCGATCGCGGATTTCAGCGCCGGCGTGCCATCGACGGGCGGATATTTCGTCTGCCCGTCCAGCGCGGCCCGATGCGCGGCCTCGATCACCGCGCGCGGGGTCGCGAAATCCGGCTCCCCCAGCGCCAGCGACAGCACCTCATGCCCTTCGGCCCGCAGCGCCCGCGCACGCACCGCCATGGCGATGGTCGCGGGCGATTCCAGCCGGCCGGTACGGGTGGCGAAGCCGGGCTCCTCCGAGGTCATGGCCCGCGCCTCAGCGCAGGCCGGCGCAGAAGCGCTGAATGCGGGCACAGGCCTCGCGCAGGCTCTCGGTGTCCGTGGCATAGGAAATGCGAACATGGCCGGCGAACATGAAGGCCGCGCCATGCACCGCCGCCACGCCCTCTTCCTCCAGCAGCGCGGTGACGAAATCCTCGTCATTGCCGATCGCGCGCCCGCCGGCGCTCACCTTGCCCAGACACCCCTCGACCGACGGGAAGACATAGAACGCCCCCTCCGGCCGGTGGCAGCTCAGCCCCTTGGCCTGGTTGAGCATCCCCACCACGAGGTCGCGCCGCTCCTGATAGGCGCGCACCATCTCGGCGATAAAATCCTGCGGGCCCGAGACCGCCTCCAGCGCCGCCGCCTGGCTGATCGAACTGGTGCTCGATGTCGACTGGCTCTGCAACTTGTTCATCGCCCTGGTCAGCACCGCCGGCGCGCCCGAAAAGCCGATGCGCCAGCCGGTCATGGCATAGGCTTTCGAAACACCGTTCATCGTCACGGTGCGGTCGCGCAGCTTCGGCTCCACCTGCACGACGGTCGCGGGCACGAAGCCGTCATAGACCAGCTTGTCATAGATATCGTCGGTGAAGATCCACACGTCCGGATGGCGCAGCAACACGTCGCAGATCGGCCGCAGATCCTCGGCGGAATAGGCCGCCCCCGTCGGGTTGCACGGCGAGTTCAGGAAGAACCACTTGGTCCGGGGCGTGATCGCGGCCTCCAGGTCTCCGGCACGCAGCTTGAAGCCGGTTTCCGCCGGGCACGGCACGATCACCGGCACCCCGTCGGCCAGCGCCACGATATCGGGGTATGACACCCAGCACGGTGCGGGGATGATCGCCTCGTCCCCCGGATTCAAGGTGGCGACCATGGCGTTGTAGATCACCTGCTTGCCGCCGGTGGAGACGATGATCTCGTCGGCCGTGTAGTCCAGCCCGGAATCGACGCGAAAGCGCTCGGCCACGGCCCGGCGCAGCGCCGGCGTGCCGGCCACGTCGGTATATTTGGTCTGGCCCTCCGCGATCGCGCGAATGGCGGCGTCCTTGATGTTCTGCGGGGTGTCGAAATCGGGCTCGCCCGCCGACAGGCTGATGATATCCTGCCCGGCAGCCTTCAAGGCACGCGCCTTGGTCGAAATGGCGATGGTCTGGCTGGGGCTGACCTTGTTCAGACGGGCGGCGATAAGATCCATGACACCAAGTCCACAGTAACGGGGAAACGCGCCGCACCACGGTCGGCCCGACGCGGCCGCCACCGTAATGCGAAGCGCGGGCCAAGGAAACCGCCGATCGTCATCGGTCAGGCCGGCAGGGGCGCTTTTCCCGTCGCCGCGTCGCGCACGGCCCGCGCGTCATATCCCGCCGCGCGCAGCGCGCGCAGCGACCGCGCCCCGTCGCGCTTGGCCAGCCGGCGCCCCTGGTCGTCCAGCAGCAGCGGATGGTGGAAATAATCCGGGGCGGGCCAGCCCATCAGCACCTGCAACAGGCGATGCACCGCCGTCGCGGGCCGCAGGTCCGCGCCCCGCGTCACCAGGCCGACCCCCTGCCGCGCATCGTCATGCGTTACGCAGAGATGATAGGAAGCCGGGCAATCCTTGCGCGCCAGCACGACATCGCCGAACGGCGCGACCGGCGCCGACACCCTCCGCCGCCCGCTCCCGGCCTCCCATTCCCGCCAGGTCATGATATCGCCGCCCACCTCGCCCGTCGCCCGCGCCATGTCCAGCCGCAGCACATGCGGCGCACCTCCGGCAATCCGTTCGGCCCGCGCCTCCGCCGACAGGGCGCGGCAGGTACCGCCATAGGCCAGCGTGCCGTCCGGGGCATGATGGGGGGCATGCGCGGCCTCGGCGGCCTCGCGCCTGATATCGGCCCGGGTGCAGAAGCAGGGATAAAGCAGCCCGCGCCCCGCCAGCGCGTCCAGCACGGCGCGATATTCCGCCATATGGTCGGACTGGCGGCGCACCGGCCCATCCGGCACGATGCCCAGCCAGGCCAGGTCCTCGCGGATCGCATCGTCATAGTCCGTCCGGCACCGGCCGGGGTCGATATCCTCGATCCGCAGCAGAAAGCGCCCGCCCGAATCCTCCGCCGCCTGCCACGCCGCCAGTGCGGCGGCGGCATGTCCCAGATGCAGATACCCGGTCGGACTGGGCGCGAAGCGCGTCACCCACCCCCGCGCGGTGTCCGGATTTCCACTCTGAAAACAGCAGGATGCCATCATGCCGCCGCGCCTCCCCGCGCACCGCCATACCACGGAACCGATACCGGCGCTCCGCCCTCCCTTGCGGAAACGCGGAATATTTGCGATATAGATTGAAGGTTCTCAACGGCGCATATCATTGGGCGTTCGCATTTTGAGTAACGACGCCGGATGATGGTGTGGCGGCATCGCGAAAGGATGCGCCCCTTGCTTGCTGGCAGTCCACATTACCCGGCCCTGGTCCTGAACGCCGATTTCAGGCCGCTTTCCTATTTTCCGCTCTCGCTCTGGTCGTGGCAGGACGCCATCAAGGCAGTGTTTCTCGACCGGGTCTCGGTCCTCAGCGAATATGACGAGGAAGTACGCTCCCCCAGCCGGTCGCTGCGACTACCCAGCGTCATCGCGCTGAAGGATTATATCCAGACCGCCCGCCGCCCCGCCTTCACCCGCTTCAACGTCTTCCTGCGCGACAATTTTTCCTGCCAATATTGCCTGGACCGCCTGCCGACCCACGATCTGACGTTCGACCACGTCATTCCCCGTTGCAAGGGCGGCCGCACCACCTGGGAAAATGTCGTCACCGCCTGTAGCCCCTGCAACCTGATGAAGGGCTCGCGGATGCCACATGAACTCCACATGTATCCGCGCCGCACACCCGCCCAGCCCTCGACCTGGGAATTGCAGGAAAACGGGCGCTCCTTCCCGCCGAATTACCTGCATGAAAGCTGGCGGGACTATCTGTACTGGGATAGCGAACTGGATACCTGACCCGCCGCCAGGCGCGGCCTCAGCCCGACAGCAGGGCCACGTCGTCGCGCCGGGCGGCCTTCGCCGCCTTCGGCAGGCGGAAGGTTTCCACCAGCCCGTCGAGCCTGCGCCCCTCGGCCGCCAGCCGCCTGGATGTCTCGTTGAACGTCTCGGCGACGATGGTGTTCTGCTGCGTCGTCCGATCCAGCGAACCCACGGCGGCATTGACCTCCGACAGGCTGGCCGACTGTTCCTTGGCCGCCACCGCGATGGCGTCCAGATGCTGCCCCATCTCGCCGATGAAATCGGCGATCGTGCGCAGCGTCCCGCTGCACTCCGTAACCCGGTTCGATCCCTCCTTCACGTCGGCCGCGGTCGCGCGGATCACGCCCCGCACATCCCGGGCGGCCTCGGCGCATTTCTGCGCGAGCGACCGCACTTCGCTGGCCACGACCGTGAACCCCCTGCCGGCCTCCCCGGCCCTGGCGGCCTCGACACTGGCGTTCAGCGCCAGGATATTGGTCTGGAAGGCGATGCTGTCGATCATGTCAACGATCACGGCGATCCTGCCCGACCCCCGTTCGATCCGGCTCATCGCCTCCTCGGTCTTCAGGGTGACGCTGCTGGAACTCGCGGCCGACTGCCGCGCCCGGTCACCGATCTGGCGGGCGAGTTCCGACCGTTCCGCCGTCTCCGCCACGCTCCTGGCAATCCCCGAAACGGCCGTATTCGTCTCCTCCAGCGCCGCGGCCTGATGTTCCGTCCGCCGCGCCAGGTCCTCGGCACCGGCCGCCAGTTCATGGGTGCCGTCGCGGATCACGCGCACGGCGCCGGACATCTGCCCGAACGCCGCGCCAAGCTGCGCCAGGGAGCGATTGAAATCGCCGCGCAGCGCCTCGAACGCCTCCGAGAACGGGGTGGTGATCTGAAAGGAGAGATCGCCGCCCGCCATCCGCTTCAACCCGTCCGCCAGGGCACTGGTGGCGTGGATCAACCATTGCCGGGCCTTGTCCTCGGCCTGCTCCTGGATGGCGAGGCGCTCGGTCTCGGCACGCCGGCGCTGGCTTTCGGCGTCGCGCTCCAGGTCCAGCTTCGCGATGGCGGCCATGCGGAAGATTTCAAGCGAGCGGGAAATCGCGCCGATCTCGTCCGACCGGCCGGCCATCGGAAACGTCAAGTCGGTCTCGCCGGCCGCCAGCCGGGTAATGGACGCATTGATCCGCTGAAGCGGCCGCAGGATATTGAACAGTACGACCAGGACAGCGGCCAGCATCACGACGAACAGCACGGCATATGCCGCGTAGACGCGCCGGATCGTGCTCTTGTAGGCCGCCACCGATTCGACGCCGTACGAGGCGGCATCCCTGATGCTGCCGTCCAGGAACGCGGTCAGGGTTTCCGAAACCGTCTCCTCGGCGCCGACCAGATCCTGGCTGGCACTGGCAACGGCACGGCTCCTGTCCTGGGAAACCGTCCAGTCCTTGAATGTATCGTCGTGAAGATCCTTGTACTGGTACCACTGTTCCTGAATATTGTGGAACAGGGCCTGCTCGTGGTCCGTCGTGATAAAAGGGACGTAGCGGTCGATCGCATGGGCGATCTTGTCCGCCGCCGCATCGCTTTCACCGGCAAGAGTCTTGAAATCGTCCTGCGACGATGCCGTCAGTTGCCTGATTTCGACGCCACGGAAATTCTGGATCTCGGCACGAAGGGTCGAAAGCGCCTTGATGCTCGCAAGCGACCGGCTGGTGATCTCCTCGACCCGCCCATTGACGTAGGTCAGGCCCCCGATCGAAAACGCGCCCGAAAAAACACAGGAAAGGGCGATAAAAAACAGAACGATACCCAACGACCCTTTGATGCCCAGCGATCGCACACCCCACCCTTTCGCGATGTCATGCGCCCGTCGGCCGACGCAATGAGAAACTCCCGCCATCCCCGAACGGAATGGCACGGGCAGCCGGGCGCGAACCCTACAATCGATCGGCCGATCATATTATGAATATTATATTTATTGTTCCGGCCGCCCGTCGCGTCCCCGCCCCCGGACCACGCCGGACTTGACCCAGATCATGGCCTCCAGCGGGCATCCTCGCCACGATCCCCGCTGTTTTCGATCGATGGAGTCCCGTCATGGCACGCGTTTCCGGCAAAGTCGCAATCGTCACCGGCGCATCGCTCGGCATCGGCAGGGCGACCGCCCTGCTGCTGGCCCGCGAGGGCGCGAAGGTCGCCGTCGCGGACCTGAAGGAGGACGAAGGCCGGGCCGTCGTCTCCGAAATCGAGGCCGCCGGAGGCGAGGCCCTGTTCGTCCCGCTGGATGTCAGCCGCGAGGACGACTGGACGAGGGCCATCGCCACGGTGCTGGCGCGATTCGGGCGCCTGGACATCGCGGTCAACAATGCGGGCATCGCCTGGTCGGGCACGGTGGAAACCACCAGCCTGGACGACTGGCGGCGCGTGCAGTCGATCAATCTCGACGGCGTGTTCCTGGGCACGAAGGCCGCCGTCGCCGCGATGAAGGACCATGGCGGGTCGATCATCAACCTGTCGTCGATCGAGGGGCTGGTCGGCGACCCGACCCTGGCGGCCTACAACGCCAGCAAGGGCGGCGTGCGGCTGTTCACCAAGTCGGCGGCCCTGCATTGCGCCCGGTCCGGCTATCGGATTCGCGTCAATTCGGTCCATCCCGGCTATATCTGGACCCCGATGGTCCAGGGCCTGACCGCCGAAACCCCGGACCAGGCCGCGTTCCGCGCGCGACTGGAGGCGCTGCATCCCGTCGGGCACCTGGGCGAGGCCAACGACATCGCCTTCGGCATCCTCTATCTGGCGTCGGACGAATCGAAATTCATGACCGGCAGCGAACTGGTCATCGATGGCGGTTACACCGCCCAATAAGCACCGATTTCACCGGACGAAGGGCCGCCGCAGGCCGCTTTTCACCCATGCGCGGCCCCAAAGACGGCATTTCATGCAGATTCCATTACGATCGGGTTAGACATTTTTCCAGTCCCGCTGCTACCGTCCCCCGATCTTTAACCATTGGGACACGCTCCTCCATGAGCAAGGCTTTCATCGCCGCCGTTCTTCAAGATTCCCTCAATTGCACGGGGGTTGCCGCCGGAAAGGCCGCGAACGACCTGATCGACGCGATCGTGGCGACGCTGCACGAGGAAGGCGGCTTCACCCTGCCCTCGTTCGGAACGTTCACCGTGCATAAGACGAAGGCCCGCAAGGCGCTCAATCCCCGCACCGGCGCGGCGGTCAAGGTCAAGGCCGGCAAGACGGTCCGCTTCAAGGCCAGTCCGAACCTGAAGAAGGCGGTCTGACCGTCCCGGCCGGCATGAGCGGGGCGGCCTGTCCGCCCCCATGCGTTGCCATGCCCCCCGGTTTCCATCTTTCCGCGATTCGCGGTATGACGGCACGCCGTTTGACGACCGGAGCCCGCCGATGACCCACCAGCCCGCCGATCGACGCATCACGCCGGACGACCTGCCGGACAGCGTCGAGGCGATCCTGGCCGGCGAGCCCGACCTGATCGCCAACGCGGCGAATGTCGCCGCCCTGCTGTTCGAGGCGCTGCCCGATATCAACTGGGCCGGCTTCTATTTCCTGCGCGACGACCAGCTTGTGCTGGGGCCGTTCCAGGGCCGCGTCGCCTGCACCCGCATCCCGCTGGGCAAGGGGGTCTGCGGGGCCGCCGCGTCCGCGCGCCAGACCATCGTTGTGCCGGACGTACACGCCTTTCCCGGCCATATCGCCTGCGATACCGCCTCGGCTTCGGAAATCGTGGTGCCCCTCGTCGTCGGCGACCGGCTGGTCGGCGTGCTGGATATCGACAGCCCGCTCCTCGACCGCTTCACCCCGAGGGACCGGCAGCTTGTCGAACAGGTGGCCGCGTTGCTCGTCCGCGCTCTGCCGGCATGACACTCCACTCCGGGGCGTCCGCATCGCGCGGCATGTCGGCATAGAAGGCCACCGTGTTCCGTCCCGCCGCCTTGGCGTGGTACATCGCCTGGTCCGCGCACCAGAATAGATGCGCGGATGTCTCGGCATCGCCCGGCACCGCCGCGACGCCGATGCTGGCGGTAACGGGATAGGACGCGGCATCGACCCGAAAGCCGCCGCGAAACTTCAGCAGAAACGCATCGATCAGCGCCCCGATCACCGCGCCGCGCGAATCGGCCAGGATCAGCGCGGTGAACTCGTCGCCCGACAGCCGCGCCACGATCCCCATCGTCCCGCTGGCGCCGATCGCCTCCTGAAGCACCTCACTCAACGCGCTCGCCACCCCGCCCAGCAGGGCATCCCCGGTCCGGTGGCCATGCATGTCATTGACCTGCTTGAAATTATCCAGATCGATGAACAGCATCGTCAGCGGCCGGCCGGTCGTGACGCTGAGATGAAAGAACTGGTCCAGCTTCTCGTTGAAATAGATCCGGTTGCCGATCCCGGTGACCGAATCCGTCTCATAGAGCTGGCGCACCTGGCGCAGCGACCGCGTCAGTTGGCCGTGCAGCATCCGCACGTTCGCCGCCAGCCGGCCGACCTCGCCCACGTCGGGCACGTCGATATCCATGCGGCGATTTTCCGTGATCGCCGTCACCTGGCGGTCCAGCTCCTCGACCGGCGCGATGATATAGCGGCGGACCAGCAGCATCAGCATCCCCACCGACAGCAGGCTGAGAAAGACGACGCATAATCCGGTCACGACGGCAAAGCGGGCCAGCGGACCGCGCAGATAGGCAGGAGAAGGAGTCTCGCGGGCATACAGGCCGACGGCAAGCTGGACGGTGGCGGACAATTCCGGGGGCGACGCGGGCGGCGCGGCCAGCAGTTCGACCGGCGCGCCATATTCGCGGGCCATGGTGCGGCGGATCGTCGCGAAACGGCGGGGCCGCACCGACACCTGCATGATCAGCGACTGGTCGGGCCGCGGCCCCGCGATTCCCACGCCACCCGTGCGCGCCTGCACTTTGGCGGCCATTACCAGATAGGTCGTGCCGTCCGCCTCGGTGACCAGTCCCGAACGCGACGTCACGTCGTCGTTCAGCACGGCCTGCGCGAACGCCGCCTGGCGCGGGCCCAACGTCTCGAACGGGTCGGTGCCGTTGTCGAAATAGAAGATCTGCCGGCCATCCGACTGGAAGATGCTGCACGACACGCTGGTTCCGTCATTGGGCACCAGCGACAGCAGGCTGTCCTGGACACCGATGCCCAGCACCCTGGTCCGGTATTCGGCATCGCTTTCGTCGATGAAGGTCAGAAAGGCCGAACTGTTGCGCACGACATACAGCAACTGCGAATCCAGCGACGCATATTCGGCATAGGCGTTCTGGAGCTGCGACAGATTCTGCTGAAGCCGTGCCACATGCTGCGTGATCAGGGCATGACGATACCCCATGTACCCGACCCCGCCCCCCACGATATGCGCCAGCAGCACGATGGGGAACAGAACGACGAACGCGCGTCTATTGAGCGTCATGAATGGCCAGCAGCGCGCTGAGGATCCGTCGCCGCAGCGGCAGGCTGTCGGTCGGAAACGGCCCGCGATAGATGACGGGATAGCCCGGCGGCGGATAGACCTGCGGGTCGTCGCGCATCGCGGCCGGCAGCAGGGCCGCCGCATGCGGATTGGGGGGCGGCTGGTGCAGGAAGACGGCATTCGCCGCCCCGTTTTCCGGCTGCGCCAGAAACGTGACGAACCGCTCCGCCAGCCCCGGATCGCGCGTGCGCCGAAGTACGACCAGGCAGTCGGTCCAGACCATCGCCCCTTCGCGCGGCGTCACGAAACGCCAGTTTTCCCTGCCGCCGCCGCCGATGTTCAATGTCTTCTGGTCGCCCGTCGCCCCCAGGCCGATAAAGATCCGCCCCTTGATGTCCCGCCGCTGCTGCGCGGTCATGGGCAGGCCATAGGTCAGCACGGCGGGGGCCTGCGCGCGCAGCAGTTCGAAGGCCCGCCGCAGGTCCTCCGGGTCGCCGCTGTTCATCGGGCGTCCCATGAAATTCAGAGCGGCGGCCAGCAATTCCTCCTGGTCGTCGGTCATCGCGATATGGCCCGCCAGCGCGGGCGCCGGCTTCAGCAGGTCCGCCCAGGATCGCGGAGCCTCCTTCAGCCGGTCGGCACGATAGACGATCCCGGTATTCCCCCAGCTATAGGGAACGCCATAGCGCCCGCACATCGCCCGCGACCGCTCGTCGCTCCGCGACGTCTCGGGCAGCGGCAGGCCCGACTGGTCCAGCAGCAATCCCCGGTCGCCGAACGGCTGGACATGGGCACTGTCGACCACGGCCAGGTCGATCGGCGCGTTGACGTTCGCAATCAGCAGGTCCCGCCGGTCCCCATTGTCGAAGACGATCTGGTTGATTTCGACACCGGTCATGGCGGTCCATGCCCGAACCACGTCAGGGCTGATCCCCCATTCCCAGACCAGCAGATTCAACCCGCTCGCCCGCGCGGCGAGCGGCGTCAGGGCCGACAGCAACAGGGCGGGAACGATGGCCGCGCACGGCAAAGCCCGCCTGAAAAACCGGCGCGCCGCCGATCGGCCATCCGTTCTCCGTGCGTCGTCGCCCTCTTTCGAACGGCCACTCACACCGGCGCGCACCCTACCCCAATCCGTCGCAAAAGCGCCTTGTCCGGCCGCATCGCCCACCTGCCCGCATCACCCGCCCCTCCATGGCCACATCAGGCGGGACAGCGAAGAAGGACACGCAACCACACCCATGTCCAGCGTGCTATTACGCATTTCGTTCCCGTAATCAACATTCCGGATGCCACGGCGCGGGGGCGACCCGCGCCGTGCCCGACAATGCCGGATTCCAGCACGACCGGCGATGCCGGCGACAGACCTTCGTTGCGACGCCGGGCCGACGGGCCGCGCCTCAGCGACAGACCATCCCGCCATCGATCAGGATCGACTGGCCGGTCATGTAATCGGAATCGGGTCCCGACAGGTACGACACCAGCGCCGCGACATCCTCTGGCGTCTCCGCCCGGCCCAGGGCGATGCCATCGACATATTTGCGGAAGGTCGCGCCCCGCTCCGCTCCGGTGATCTCGGAGAACATCCGGTCGATCTCGACCCACATGCTGGTCCCCACCACCCCGGGGCAATAGGCGTTTACCGTGATTCCCCTGCTGGCATATTCCTTCGCCGCCGCCTGGGTCAGCGCGCGCACGGCGAATTTCGTCGCGGAATAGACACCCAGCAAGGCAAACCCGTCATGCCCCGCGATCGAGCAGGCATTGACGATCTTGCCCTTCCGACCCGTCGCGATAAAGCGTTCCGCCGCCGCCTGGATACCCCACAGCACCCCATGGACATTGATGCGGAAAATGCGCTCCACATCCTCCGGCGTCACCGACGCCAGCGCCTTGACCTGCGCGATGCCCGCATTGTTGACCAGGATGTCAAAACCGCCCAGTTCCCGCGCGGCGTGGTCGATCGCCGCCCTGACCTGCTCGCGGTCCCCGACATCGGCGACGAAAATCGTGGCCCTGCGCCCGATCGCCGCGATCTCCGCCGCGACCGAGGCCAGCGCCTCGGGCTGGAGGTCGACCAGCGCCACATCCGCGCCATCCCGCGCCAGACGCAGGGCGATCCCCCGTCCGATCCCCTGGGCCGCCCCCGTCACCAGCGCGACCTGTCCTGCGATTGCCATGCGATCATTCCCCCCGTTCAGCTCCGCGGAACGCGGGCTTCCGGGCACGAGACCGCCATGTCGCGACACGGCGCGGAAGGGGCCCCGGCCCCGCTCTCGCGCCCTCGTGACAGATCCGCGCAACATCTGTCGCGAACCTGCGACAGCAGGGGGGGAAACAGCCCCGCCCCGCGACGACACCGCGCCGCGGGGCAGGGCCAGCTACGCGGCCGACGCCGTCAGTCGTTGCCGCCGAAAGCCGGCCGGGTCGATTCGAACAGGAACCACGTCCGGCGCTCGGTTTCGTCGATCCAGTTTTCCAGCAGGCTCGCGGTCGCCACGTCGCCGCCATCGTCACAGATGGCATGCACCGCGCGCAGGCGGCCGGTCAGCGCCAGATTGTCCTCGCGCAGTTCGGCCAGCATGTCTTCCGGCGTCACATACAGCGCGTCATTGTCCGCCACCTTGGTCAGGCGGCCGATCTCGCCGATCGAATGCAGGGTCGTCCCTCCCAGCTTGCGCGCCCGCTCGGCCAGCGGATCGGTCATGGCGAAGATCTGGTCGCTCTGCTCGTCCAGCAGCAGATGAAAATCGCGGAAATGGCGACCGCTCATGTGCCAATGGAAATTCTTGGTCTTGATATACAGCGCGAAGACATCGGCCAGCACCGCCCGCAGCCCCGCGGCAATGGCGTCCACCGCGTCTTTCTTCAGGTCGGTCGGTGTCCCGAGATAGGTGTGAACATGGGCCTCGCCTGCGGTCAAAGCCTTGGTCTTGCTCGACATTGTCTTCTCCATGAACATGACGTTCGACAGGCCATGTGGGGAGCGGGGCCCGCATCGGCAAGCCCGCCCCTCCACCGTCACGGAACAATCATATCGGGCATGCGCGCCCGTCCGGTCCCCGCGCGGGCCCCATATCCTCTTTTATGTTGCAATTGATATTCATTCTTACTATCAAGAGACAACTCACGGCGTTCCGACAGGTTCCCAACCGTCGATTTCCCAACCCTCGCGCCGTGAAACCTCACGCGGCATCGCCCTCTCCCAACGGCGATGCCGCTTTTTATCCCGGTGCCGGCCGGTAGGAAAACCCGCCGCAGCGCCCCAGATACGCGCGCAATTCGCGCAGAAACACATCCACATTCGCACGCGCGCCCTGGCGATGGGGCCGGAGGGCATAGACATCGATAACCTCCCCCGAAAGCCCGGGCAGGATATGGACGAGCTTGCCCGACTTCAGGTCGTCATGGACATCGCACATCAGCTTGTAGGCGACCCCCTGCCCCGACAGCGCCCAGTCATGAATGACCTCGCAACTCGTCGAGGACAGGCGGGGCTGCACCGTGATCGCCTCCCTGCCTTCCTCCTGGCCGAACGTCCAGCGATTGACGAGGGTCATGGATTTGCTCCGCCGCAGGCACAGGCAATCATGGGCGGCAAGGTCCTGGAGCGTCTCCGGCGCCGGGTTGCGCGCCAGATAGGCCGGCGAGGCGCAGAGAATGCGCATGGTCGAGGCCAGATGCGTCACGATGGCGGTCGGCGTGTCGGGCATGCCCAGCCGCACGATCAGGTCGAGGCAGTCGCCGAACTCATGCCGCCCCTCGCTGACCAGCGCCAGCCCGATCTTCAGCTCGGGATAGCGCCGGTTGAACGCCTCGACGAACGGCGCGATCAGGCGGCGCCCCAGTTCGAGCGGCGCGCCCACGTTCAGGCTGCCCTGCGGCATCCGCTCGGCCGAGGAGATCTCCGCTTCCAGGTCGGTGATGTCGGTCACGATCCGCAGCGCGCGATCGTACAGGATCTGCCCCGTCTCGCTCAGCTTGAAGCGCCGCGTGCTCCGGTTCACCAGGCAACTGCCCAGCCTGCCCTCCAGCCTGGCCAGGCGCCGCGAGACCACGGCCGGCGAGGTCCCCATGCCGCGCGCCGCCTTGGTCAGGCTCTGCGCCTCCGCCAGCATCACGAAAAACCTCAGATCGCCGACCTCATCGTAGATCATGTTTTGGCCTGTTCCATTTTTGTCGATTCAGCATAAATCTTTTGTTTCATTTTTAATAGAAAAAAACGACAAAATGCCCTACATACCCCTCATATAAATGAACACTTGTCCGATAAAAATGCACAAAAACAGTAAAACAAGAAAAACAAAAAATACCAACCAAGCACAGTCTGATTTTCTTATTTTATTTTTGTTTCAAGAGGAGCCTCTCTACAAATGACGCAGTTCAAAAACGAGCATTCCGGCGATCTGGCACAGAAATTGATCGGCACGTGGGAGCTCGTTTCCTATCAGGTCGAGGACAAGCAGACCGGCGAGATGATCGAAGCGATGGGCGATTGCCCGCGCGGACGGGTCATCTTCACCCCGGACGGATGGGTCGCCTTCAATCTGGAGGGCAGCGACCGCCAGCCCGCCACGACCGACTGGGACCGGGCGCAGTTGATGAAGACCCTGGTCGCCTATATCGGTCGCTACAGGATCGAGCAGGACCAATGGATCACGCGCGTCGAAACGGCGTGGGCGCCCGAATGGGTCGGCACGGAACAGCGGCGGACCGTCACCGTGGACGGCCCGCATGCCACCGTCGTCACCCCCTGGCGCGAGATGCCCAACTGGGGAAACGGCAGCCCCTCGCGCAGCCTGATCCGTTTCCGGCGCGCGGCCCCCCTGGGCTCGGATCGCGCCGGATGATGCCCGGCCCGTCCTGACATCCGGTCATCGCGGCCCGAACCCTGCCGGCCGCCCGGCGTTCACACTGCCGGGACGCACGCAGTCCGGCGCGGTTCCCCTGCCCGGCTCCGCCGCAAGGAGTGCCATGACCGCCTTTCCCCCCGTTCCGGCAAAGCCGGCATCCGCCCTGGCCACCCCTCGCCACCTCGAACGGTTCCTGTGCCTCGACGATTTCGAGGCCGTCGCGCGGCGCCGCCTGCCGCGACAGATCTACGGCTATTATTCGGGGGCGGCGGAAACCAACCGTTCCCTGCGCGCCAACCGCGAGAGCTACGCCGCCCTCGCCCTTCTGCCGCGCGTGCTCGTCGATACCCGCGCGCGCTCGACGGCGGCGTCCCTGTTCCGAACATCCTTCAGCCTGCCGGTAGGCATCGCGCCCATGGGCTTGTCCGCGCTCTCGTCGTTCCGGGGCGATATCGTCCTGGCGCGCGCCGCCGCCGCGGAAGACGCGCTGATGGTCGCCAGCGCCACCTCGCTGACGCCGCTGGAAACGATGGCAGCCACGGGCGGGGCCCGCTGGTTCCAGGCCTATCTGCCCGGCGACCGCGCGCGCATCGCGGCGATGCTCCGCCGGGTCGGCGCGGCGGGGTTCGAAACGATCGTCCTCACCGCCGACGTGCAGGTTCCCGCCAACCGCGAGAACAATGCCCGCAGCGGCTTCTCCATGCCCCTGCGGCCGACCCCGCGCCTGTTCTGGGACGGGGCGCTGCACCCGCGCTGGTCGCTCGGCACCTTCCTCCGTACCCTGGCGCGCGGCATGCCGCATTTCGAGAACATGGACGCGTTTCGCGGGCCGGCGATCCTCTCACGCTCCGCCGAACGCAATATCGGTACCCGCGACGGCCTCTGCTGGGAGCATGTCGCGTTCATGCGCGATCACTGGAAAGGCCGGCTCGTCATCAAGGGCATCCTGTCGCCCGCCGATGTGGCGCTCGCCCGCGCGGCGGGGATCGACGGCGTGTGGCTGTCCAATCATGGCGGCCGCCAGCTCGATTCGGCCATCGCCCCCCTGCTCATGCTGCCGGAAGCCAGGCGCGAGGCAGGCCAGATGGCGGTGCTGATCGACGGCGGCGTCCGGCGCGGCACCGACGTGCTCAAGGCCCTGGCGCTTGGCGCGGATTTCGTCTTCGTCGGCCGGCCGTTCCTTTACGCGTCGGTCGCGGCGGGCACGTCCGGCGTGCGTCACGCGTTGCGCCTGGTGCGGGCGGAAATCGCGCGCGACATGGCGATGCTCGGCGTGAATACGCTCGGCGAACTTTCGCCCGCGCACATCCGGCATTTCGCGCCCGCAGCACCCTGAAAGACTGGCCCCGCCGGGGAAACAACTCCCGGCAGGGCCCTGGACTTCACGCGCTCATGCCACCGGTCAGATGCTTTTCGGCCACGCCGGCAAGCGAAACCGGGCCGCCCGCCGCCCTCCGGTCCTGGCCCGGATGGCGCGGCGGCGCGCCGATCCCCAGCACGGCCATTTCCGAACCCGCGACCGCACGAAGCTGTTCCGGCTGATAGCCCATCCTGGTGAACGCCCTCAGCAGCATCGCGCACCCCAGGCGGGCAGTGTTCCACGGCAGCTTCGAGCGTCCCGCGATATTGAACAGTCCGACCGCGTTGCGTATGCGCGCCTCGAACGCGCCGACCCGCCTGCCGTCATTCAGATAGCCACCATAGACATGCATGCCGCGCGGATGGTTCTCGAAACAGGCCATCAGGCTGCGGACCTCCTCGTGCGGGTCGACCTTGCCCTCGGCGAACGTATCGTAGATCGGGCCGCTATAGAGCGGCCGCGTATGGGTCATCGGCACCGCATCCACGATCGCGGCGCGATAGGCCGGCGCCCGCATCAGCATCGCCCAGATCAGGTCCGTGCCCCAGCCGGTGAAATGCCGTTCGAACATCGGCAGAAGCGTGCGCAGATAGGACGATTTGATGCAGCACGCCATGGATTCCAGAAACGTCGCATACCGCAGGCGAAAGCCCGGCATGCGCAGGACGACCGCATGCGACAGATAGCTTTCGATCGTCATGGCCGGCTGCGCCATCGTCAGGTCGTGTTCCACCGCGATGTCGAACAACCGGTTGATATCCCCCGCCGCCATCAGCAGGTCGTCGTCGGGCAGCATGACATACTCGTACCGGTCCAGCAGGTCCGGATTGGCCCTGAAATGGCGCGCGATACTGTCCCACTTGGTGCCATAATCGAATACCGGCGGCAGATCGCCATCCTGGCAGCGTGAAACATCCTTGGCATACGCGTTGAGTTGCAGGTCCCAGTTCCGCGCGACCGTCCTATCCGCGATCCAGCTCCGATGCAGAGAATTGTCGCCGACACGGCCTAGGACAAGAAAACGCCTGGTTTCAGGCTGCATTTGTTCTTCCGACTTCATCACAAATCTCCTGTGGATTGGAGGCTGACGATTTCATGTGAACTGCCGGTGGTGGCCGGGTCTCCATTTACGGCGGAGCGGCACCGATGATGCCCGCCCCGGTGGCGGCGCGCTCCCGCTCCGCCGCGCCCCCCGGGAAGATGGGGGGCGCCCCCCGTCGCAGCAGCGGCCACGACGCATCCTTCGCCGAGAGACCGCTGACCTCCAGCGGCCATGCGATCCCGATCAGCGGATCATCGTGGCGCAAGCCGCCCTCCATGCCGGGCGCATAGGCGGCGCTGACGGGATAGAAGACCTCGACATCATCGGTCAGCGTCTGGAAACCATGGGCAAATCCCGGCGGCACATAGAGCAGCCGACGATTTTCGGCGGTCAGATGGAAGGCTTCATGCTTCAGATAGGTCGGCGATGTCCCGCGCAGATCCACGATGACATCGACGATCTCCCCCCTCGTGCAGCGCATCAGCTTGGCCTCGGCATGCGCGCCGCGCTGGAAATGCAGCCCGCGCACGGTCCCCCTGTTGCGTGAAAAAGACATATTATGCTGCACGAAATCGCCGATCAGCCCATGCGCGGCGAATGCCTCCCTGCACATCATCCGGGCAAAGAAGCCACGATCGTCCCCCCGAGGCTCGGGGTCGATCAGCATCGCATCCTTCAGCGTGGTTTCATGAAAGATCATAAACCACCTCGTCGACCAAGACAGACGGCGCGAAGGCGGCCTCCTGCTCGGCATAGAGACGGTCGATCGTCCGCCCCTCGGGCAGGTCGATATCGGCGAACGTGATGGGCTGGTCGCGGGGAATGGGCCTGTTCACCTGCCCGCCGATCGCCAGCCCGAGCGGAATCAGGTTTTCCGCCCGCATCGTCTCGATATTCTCGATCATCCCATAGGCCTCGAACCCGCCAAGCGCCGAGATGACATCCCCCGGCGCGAGATCCTTCTTGGCCAGCGCGACGACGCCGACACTCGGGCCGGCCAGCGGCGCAAGCGTCGCATCCCCGAACAGCACCGCACGCGCGATCGAACCCGGAACCTCGAAATGGCACAGATGAAAGGCGGTGTAGAAACAGTAATAAGGCCCCGACCCCATCTTGTAGTAGTTCAGGAAATGCCGCTGGCGTGCATCCTCCATCGTCCCGATGACAAAGACGCCGGGCCCCGGCCGCGCGCCGATCACGTAATCGACCAGACCGGGGCCGCCGGCGGCGAGATGCGCGTCGAGATGCGCGGCAAAGGCGCCGGTCGTCTCCTCAAGCGGCACCAGCGGCGCATAAGGGTCACCGCCGGAGAAATCCGGCCCGATCATCCCGCGCCGCGCCACCTTCATGCCGGTGCCGTTGGCAATGACCGTCTGCTCGAACGAGATCTTCGTCCCGTCGGCGAACGACGCCGCCATGGCGGGGTCCAGCCCCCATTTCCGCGCGAAGGAAACCTGCGTATCGGGCGTGCGGTACGGATCGTACAGCCCCTTGATGCTGCCGCACAGCACCGGACGAACGCCGACCCCTTCCATGAAGCGCACCAGGTTCATCATCACGCCCGGCTGGTCGCCATCCCCGGCGGAATAGACGACCCCCGCCGCATCCGCCTTCACCTTCAGGATCGGGCCGATGGTACCATCGAGTTCCGCATTCACCTGAATCAGGTGCTTGCCCCCCTCGATGGCGGCCAGCACAGCGCGGGCGGCATATTCCATCGATCCGGTCGCCTCGACTACCGCGTCGATGCCCGTCGCGCCGGCCAGCAGCAGCGGGTCGTCGGTGACCGCCCGCTGCCCCGCCGCGATGGCGGCGTCAAGGGCGGCGCCGTCCGGGCACCAGACCGGGTCGAGCCCCAGTTCGGTAAAGACCGCCTCGCCGTTCGCGCGGGTGCGGTTGGCCACCGCGACGACACGCATGCCGGGCGTCGCGATCTCGATGGTGCGGGCAATGGCCCGCGCCTGGGTACCCGCCCCGACGATGGCGACGGTCACGGGCAGTCCTTCGGCCTCGCGCTTCTTCAATGCCGTATCGACGATGATCATGTTCCGGATCCTGCCAGTTGTGTGATTTCCCATGGCACCGCACGGCTTTCCACCGATTGCCGCATGGCGCCGCCTGCCGCCGTCAGTCGGACCATACCTTCCATGGCGCCGCCCGGGTCGCCCACGCCGCCTCCAGGACCTGCTTGTCACGCAACGTATCCATGCTCTGCCAATAACCGTCGTGTACAAAGCTCGACAGCTTGTCGCGCGCGATCATCCGGTCCATCGGCTCGGCCTCCCACGTCGTCAGATCATCGTCGATCAGGTCGAAGATCTCCGGCTCGCACACGAAGAAACCGCCATTGATCAACCCGCCATCCCCGGCCCGCTTCTCGCCGAATCCGCGCACGGCCGCGCCATTGTCGCTGAGGTTCAGCGCGCCGTAGCGCCCGGGCTGGACCACCGCCGTCAATGTACACCACGTATCGCGGGATTTATGGAATGCCACGAGATCGCCGATGTTCACGTCGCTCACGCCGTCGCCGTAGGTCAGGCAGAACGTGCCGCCTTCCAGATACCGGCGCGCACGGCGGATCCGCCCGCCCGTCAGGGACTCCTTGCCGGTATCCAGCACCGTGATACGCCAGTTCTCGGCCTGCGCCTGCAACCAGTCCACCTCCCCGGTGCCGAGGTCGATGGTGAAATCGCTGAGCGACGCGCGATAGCGCATGAAGTAATCGCGGATGAAATCGACCCGATATCCGCCCAGGATGACGAAGTCCGAAAACCCGTAATGGGCGTAGATCTTCATGATGTGCCATAATATCGGCCGGCCGCCGATCTCGGCCATCGGCTTGGGGCGGATCATCGTCTCCTCGCTGAGCCGTGTTCCAAAACCACCCGCTAATATCGCGACCTTCATGCCTCACCCCTCCCTGTACCATGGTATTGTTGGTTTGTTTCCCCGCCCCGGGCGGCCCCGCATGGTCCTGTGCCGAGCGCCGTCCTGTCTCAGGGTGGCGGCGCCTGCCACACCAGCGATGAATCGAGGCGCCCCTCCGCCATATGGGCTTCCAGGACCTTGAGGCGGATCAGGGGCGAATTGCGGAAATCCGCGTCTCCAAAACGCATGCGCTCCAGTCCCGCCTTCAATTCCCCGATCGAATCGCGCAGCGTCACCTGCGGTTGATGATGGGGCGCCAGGGATTTGTAGAGGCCGAAATCGACCCGATAGGACCGGCTGTCCACCGGCGCGTCGGTATTGACGCTGACCTCGGTTCCCGGCAGCGCCTCGGCCACCGCGTCGGCGATCTGCCGCACCTGGTAGTTGCGGTCGTCGCTGCCGACATTCACCGCCAGATAGCGCCCACCCGCCTCCGCCGGACGGTCCACCGCCCAGTCGATCGCGCGCGCCATGTCGGCGGTATCGATCATCGGCCGCCACGGCGTTCCATCCGAAAGCACGGTGAGCCTGCCGGAGACCATGGCGGATGCGACGAAATCGTTCAGGACGAGATCCAGCCGCAGCCGGTCGGACATGCCGCAGGCGGTGGCGAAGCGCAGGCTGGTGATCACCATGTCGCCGTCGATCTGCTCCAGCGCCTTCTCCGCGCCGATCTTGGACCGGGCATAGGCCGTCACCGGATTGACCGGATCGCCCTCCCTGCGCGGGCCGCCCTCGGCAATGCCGTAGATGCTGCAACTCGACGCAAAGACAAAATGCCCGACACCCGCCGACGCCGCGGCCCGGGCCAGCGCGATCGTGGTATCCTGGTTGATGTCGTAAGTGATCTTTTCGAATTTATGCCCCATCGGATCGTTCGATATGGCGGCGAGCTGAACGACCGCGTCATATCCGGCAAGCTGTTCGGGCGTGATCGACCGCACGTCGCCCAGCAGTTGCGCGTCGAGTGTCCGCTCCGGCAGGCGCGTCACGCCCGTCAGGCAATGCGCGAAATAGGCATTGTCGAACCCATGCAGGATGGCGTCGGGCCGGGCGCGCCTCAGATATTTGCATACCGTGGACCCGACATAGCCCATATTTCCAGTAATCAATATTTGCATTGCAATCAGTTCCTCGCCAGCTGCCATGCGCCCGGATCCACGACCTGCCGCACGACCGGCACGCCTCTCCAATGCGCTAGGATCCGAAAAGTACCGAAATAATAGTAATCTTTCCGACATCATGGCTGGAAGATTAAGATATCCCGAATGGAAAGGTTTCGCGTCCCGTCAGAAAAATATTTTACCCCAGCGAAACAAAGACCTTTCGCTTTGGGGAACAAATTCTAGCATATATGCACGAGAATATCTAATGAATATTACACACATTGTCTTGATTCAAGTAAATAACCGTTATAATTCTTTAAAAATGACGGTGGCAAAAAAATTGCAGCATGCCCCGTAAAAAAGCCGATAAACGCCCCACCCGCGGGAACGCGACCGGACCAGCCTGCGGTCCGCTACCGCCGCGCCGCCCCGGACGGCGCATCATCCCGACGGCCGGTCGATCTGTTAAAAATTCGTTATTCGCCCTTTCTCTCCGGCAGCCAGCCCGATCAGGCGACTCCGGCCGTCCACGGAGAGCGGGCACCCCAAATCCCGCCCGGCCCGGCCATAAGCAATCTGTTCACATCCTGTATCCTATGATCGGGCACGTACCCCGATGCCGCGCCGGTCCGGCGCTCCACCGAAGTTTTCCACAGCCCGCCCACGGGCCGGCAATCCTCTCGAAAGCGCCGACCTCACGAAAAAAAATCAGCATTTCCACAATCTTGCGCACTGGCACCACACGACACTACCGTCTCCGGTCACGCAATGTTATTGGTGCCGGACGCACTCAAGCCGAGGCGGGTGGACCTCCCAGGGATCGGTTCCGCGGACTTCTTTATGGTCTTCCCACGGATCCGACGCTGTTCACGGGTGTTGAAGTCTGGTCCAGGGTGCAAGGTCGGGCGAAAGGTACCTTTTCCATATGGCTACGATCCTGATCGTCGACGACCGGATTACCAATCGCACCATCTTCGCCAAGATCGCCGCCTCGGTCGAACCGGATGTGGTCGCGGTTCCGTTCGAAGGCCCGCTCGCCGCGCTGCAATGGATGGCCAGCCACGACGCCGACCTGGTCATCGTCGACTACAAGATGCCGGAAATGGACGGGGCGACGTTCACCCGCCGGGTCCGCGCCATGCCCCGGTGGTCCGACATCCCCGTTGTCGTGATCACGGCGCATGACGACCGCGCCTTCCGCATGACGGCGCTCGAAGCCGGGGCGACCGACTTCCTGCACACCCCGATCGATCACACCGAGTTCAAGACCCGCGTCCACAATCTCCTCAAGCTCAGCCTGCACCAGCGCGCCATGCGCGGCCGGGTCGAGGCGCTCGCGCGGGAACTGAGGGAGAGCGAGATCTCGCACGACCGGGCGCTGCGCGACAGCCGCGAGCGACTGGCCCAGGTGATCGATACCATCCCGGCCCTGATCAGCGCGTCCGACCGCGAGGGCCGCTGCATCTTCGTCGGCGCCTACCAGGCCGCCCTGGCCGGGGTCGACCTGGCGCTGCCGCCCGACGGCCGCGCCGCCATGTTCGGCGAGACGCATCATGTGCGCCACGGCCTTCTCGACCAGCAGGTTCTGGCCACCGGCCGGCCGATCACCGGGCTGGAGGAGGAGATCTCCGACCGCCACGGCGAACAGCGCGTCTTCACCACCACGAAATCGCCGCTGCACGACGGCGCCGGGAAAATCGTCGGCGTGCTGACGACCTCCATCGACATCACCGAGCGGAAACGGGCGGAGGAACGGCTGGCCTTCCTGGCGCATCGCGACCACCTGACCGGCCTGCCCAACCGCTCGTTCCTGCATGACCGGCTGCGGCACGAACTGCAGAATGGCGATCGCCCCTTCGCGCTGCATTTCATCGATCTCGACCGGTTCAAGGGCATCAATGACGGGCTGGGCCATTATTTCGGCGACCAGCTCCTGCGCGCCGTGGCCGACCGCCTCCGCGCCTCCGTGCGCCCCAGCGACCTGCTGGTGCGCCTCGGTGGCGACGAATTCGCCCTGCTGCAAACCGAAACCTCGACCGACGAGGACGCCGCCGAGGTCGCGCAACGCATCAACCACGCGCTGGACGCGCCCTTCCTGCTGGAAGGCAAGGACGTGGCGGTGAATGCCAGCGTCGGCATCGCCCTCTACCCGCGCGACGGCCTGACCACCGAGGAGCTGTTGCAGAACGCCGATATCGCGATGTACCGGGTCAAGGTCGCCGGCCGGCGCGGCCACGCCTTCTTCACCGAAGACATGCTCTCCCGCGCCCGCAACTCGATCAGCCTGCAACTCGAACTGCGCGAGGCGCTGCAAGAGCAGCAGTTCGTCGTCCATTACCAGCCGCAGTTCGACCTCGATTCCGGCGAGATCATCGGCGTCGAGGCCCTGCTGCGCTGGGACCGGCCGGGAGTCGGCCTCGTCACCCCCGCGGCCTTCCTGCCGGCGGCTGAGGAAAGCGGGCTGATCCTGCCGATCAACGAATGGGTGCTGCGCGAGGCCTGCCGCCAGGCCGTGCGCTGGATGGTGGGCGCCACCCCGCCATTGCGCGTGGCGGTGAATATCGCGCCGCTGCAAATCCAGCGGGAAAATCTCTGTACCCTGGTCATGGACGTGCTGGAGCAGACCGGCCTGCCACCCTATCTGCTGGAGCTGGAACTGACCGAAAGCATCCTCCTGCAACATGCCGAGGCCGCCGCCCCCGACTTGCAGGAGCTGCGTCGCCGCGGCGTGCATATCGCGATCGACGATTTCGGCATGGGCCACTCCTCGCTGACGCATCTGAAGCGCGTCCGCGTGGACCGGCTGAAGATCGACCAGGGCTTCGTCGCCGACATGCATAGGGCCGGCTCCAACGACCTGGCCATCGTCCGCGCCATCATCAACCTGGGGCGCGAGATGAATATCGAGGTCGTGGCCGAGGGGGTGGAGACCGAGGATCAGGCCCGCACCCTGCGGGAAGAAGGCTGCCACCTGGTCCAGGGCTTCTATTTCAGCCGTGCCCGGCCCCCCGAAGACATCACGCGGCTGATGAGCGGCGAGGCATCATGACCAGGCGGGCGCCCGATGCCGGCGCTTAGGGCGCTGGGCGCCCGGCTGCGCCGATCGCGGGACCTCGCGGCCGGCGACTGGGAAATGGCGCTCAACCGGTTCATCGCCGGCCTGCTGGTCCTGCTGTTCAACCTGTACGGCCTCGGCGGCGACATCGGGGCCACGTCGTACCCGCGCGCCGGCGCGCTGGCCTATCTCGGACTGGGACTGCTGCTGCTCGGCTATTGCATCGCGGCCCCCAAGGCCATCCGCGTGCGCCGCGTCCTCGCCATGCTGCTGGATTTCGGCGCCGTGTCGTACGAGCTGCATATCGGCGGCTGGTGGACGGCGTGGCTGTACCCCGCCTATCTATGGGTCATCTTCGGCAACGGCTTCCGCTTCGGCTCCGGCTTCCTCCTGCTGGCCATGGGCGTCAGCACCGCCATGTTCGGCCTCATGCTCTGGACCACGCCGTTCTGGCGCATGCAGCAGCCCCTGGCCATCGGCATGCTGGTCGGCATGATCATCGTGCCGATCTATGCGCTGGTGCTGATCCGCCGGCTGTCGCAGGCACGCCGCCAGGCAGAGGAAGCCAGCCAGGCGAAGTCGCTGTTCCTGGCCAGCGTCAGCCATGAGCTGCGCACGCCGCTGAACGCCATCGTCGGCACCGGCGCCCTGCTGGAAGACCGCGCGACCGACGCGGAGCAGCGGGAGATGAGCCGCACCATCCTGACGGCGGCGAACACCCTGCTGTCGCTGATCGACGGGATCCTCAACCTCTCGCGCATCGAGGCCGGCAAGATGCCGGAGATCAGCGCCGATTTCGACCTCGCCGACCTGCTGGGTCAGTTGCGGCGCATGACCGCGGGACAGGCCCGGGCCAAGGGCCTGTTCCTCAACATCCACGTCGCCGCGCGCACGCCGGTGCGCCTGGTCGGCGACAACGGCCGCCTGCGCGACATCCTGCTGAACCTCGTCAGCAACGCCATCAAGTTCACCAGCCAGGGCGGCGTCGCGGTCGCGGTGGACATGGTGGAGCGCACCGAAACCACGGCCCGGCTGCGCTTCGAGGTCACCGATACCGGCATCGGCATCGAGCCCGAGGCACGCCACCGCATCTTCGAAATCTTCGAGCAGGCCAATCCCACCATCCTGGACCGTTTCGGCGGCACCGGGCTCGGCCTCGCGATCACCCGCAAATCGGTCCAGCTCCTACGTGGCGAAATCGGGGTCGACAGCACGATGGACGTCGGCAGCACCTTCTGGGTCGAGATCGACTTCACCTGTCGCGGCGGCGCTGCCGTGGCGGAGGCCGGGCACCTCCACGGGCTGCAAGCGGCGCTGATGGCGCGCGCGCCCGCGATGGCGGCCCCGCTGGTGGCCAGGCTGTCGGACCTGGGCATCGCCGTCCACCCGGCCAGCCCGGCCGAGGCCGCGCTGATGGAGGTTTTCGGCGCCCCTGGCGACGAGACGGGGATTCTCCTCTTCCAACCACGGGACGAGGATGCGACAAAGGCACCCTCCGGCGTACTGGCTGCGGTGGCGACGGCGCCGCTCGCGGGTCCGGCCCTGACCGAGGCCCGGCGCCGCCTGATCTCGGTGCTGACGCCGCAATGTACAGATGACGAGCTGATGACCGTGCTCTCCCTCGTGCGTGCGAACATCGCCGCCCCACCTCGGCCGGCGGTGCCCGGGCGGCCACGGCCGCTCTGGAGCCTGCGCATCCTGGTCGCCGACGACAACCGGGCGAACCAGCTCGTCCTGTCGCGCATCCTGGAACGGGCCGGCCACTCGGTGCGGGTCGTCAGCGACGGCGAGGAAGCGCTGGACCTGCTGGCCGAGGCCGATTTCGACCTCGCGATCATGGACGTGAACATGCCGGTCATGGGCGGGATCGAGGCGGTCAAGCTCTACCGCTTCGGCGCCATCGGCGACCCGCATCTGCCCATCCTGGCCCTGACAGCGGACGCGACGCCCGAGACCCGGCAGCGCTGCCTCGATGCGGGGATGGATGCATGCGTCACCAAGCCGGTGGAACCGGACACGCTGCTGGCCGCCATCGACGGCCTGATGGCCCCCGGCCGGCCGGAGGCCGCGCCGAAGAGCGGCATCGTCGCCAGGATCGACACCCACCCGAGGTTCCGCGAGGCCGGCGCTCCGGCCGTCAACGCGCAGGTCATCGCGCGCCTGCTGGACCTCGCCGGCCCGGCCTTCCTGCAAGAGGTCACGGACGAATATCTGACGGATGCGAAAGCCATCCTGGCACGGCTGCAAGATGCCACGGCCCGGTCCGATGTGGCGACCTTCCGCGCCCAGGCCCATGCCATGTGCAGCGGGGCCGCCAATCTCGGGGCGACGATGCTGTACGAACTCTGCACGGAATGGCAGACCATCTCCGCCGATGAGATGGCGGCGAAAGGGGAATCCCACGTCAGGCGCCTGGCGGCGGAACTCGCGCGGGTGGAAAGCGCGTTGCGGAACTGGGACGCAAAGGGGGTAGCCAAGCGATGAAAGCGACCGCTTCCACCGCCTGGCCCCGACTGTTCAGCGATTCACGCCGCGGCGACCGCCATTGATGCCATGCGGCGCTGCCGCGACCGGTCCTGCGCCGCGGCGATCCGCGCCATCTTCCGCAGATCCTGCTCGGACAGGCGCATCGCGGCCTCGACCCACGTATCCGTCACGTCGCGCAGTTCCTCCAACGTCACCGGATTGACCCGCCGCCGCACCTGGTAGATCGCCGAATGCGCGGAATGGCGCGTCCGGTTGCCGGCGATATAGTGCTTCACCGCGCGCTCGCCCTCCCCCTCGTCGACCAGGATGTCGACGACGCCCAGGGCGTGCATCTCCTCGGCGGTATAGATGCGGCCGGACATGATCATCTCCTCCGCTTTGGCCGCGCCGATCTTCCGGGCCAGGAAGCTGTACGCCCCCATGCCCGGAAACAGGTTGAACAGGATCTCCGGCAGCCCGAACTTCGCCTGCCGCTCCGCGACAAGCATGTCGCAGGACAAGGCCGATTCCAGCCCGCCGCCCAGCGCGTCGCCCTGGATCAGGGCGATGGTGATCACGCGATGGCCATAGCCGATATAGTTGGCATAGCCCGACTCGACGCAGCTATAGGCGTAGCGGCGCAGCGTATCGGCGTCGCGCTGCTCGATCTTCTGGCGGAACAGCACCAGGTCGCCGCCGAGGTTGAACACGCCCGGCGTGCGCGAGCCGAGCACGAAATAATCGAACGGCCGCTGGTCCGCCGGCGCGGCGGCGAACATCCGGCCGATATTCGCCTGCATCGCCTCCAGGTCGATCAGCAGTTGCCGGGTGAAGCTGGGCCGCTCCGACGGACGCATGAAGCACCAATAGGCATGGTCTTCCGCCGTGATGAACGTGTCGAGGTCCTTGTAGGACTCGTCCACCGTCACGCCCGTGGCCGGCAGCGGCGCATGGGCCGCTCCATAGGTGCGCATGGCGTGAGCCTCGCCGGGCAGGCCGTTCCGCTGGCCGCCATTGACGGGGGTCGAGATCCGGTTCGCGTAGGTCATGTCAGGTCCGATCGATTATGTGTGTGGCACGGTCGGCCGGCGATGCTCCGGCCGGGCCGCAGTCTTGCACATCGAGGCCACCATTCGACCGGGAAAGCGCACCCCCCAGGGCTCTCACAAAATCACAGCCGTTCACCAGGAATTAAGGGCATTGGCATAAGCGGATACTATTCAAAGCACGAAGCCAGACCAACGGAGTACGCAATGCCGCCTATCGGACCGAGGACGCGCGATACCGCCGGGAGCACGCGTTTCGCGTTCCGCCGCCCCCGGCCGGGCCACACCGGGCTGCTGGTCGCCGCGGCGGCATTCGCACTGGGCCATCCGGATGTCGCCGCCGCCCAGACCAGCATCACCGGCACGATCGGCGTGACGCTGACCCTGACGTCCGCATGCAGCATCAACGGCACGATTCTCGCCTCGGGCAGCAGTGCCAATTTCGGCACGCTCGATTTCGGCACGGCGACGACGCTCTTCACGCAGCAGGACGCCCAGGTTCTGACCGGCTCCAGCGGCGGAATATCGCTGACCTGCTCGCCGGGGATCAGCCCGCAACTGACCGTCACCAGCGGCGGCAACGACACCAAGACCACCGGCGGCCATCTCCACGCGCTGGTCTCCGGCAGTTCCAATGTGTCGTACGATCTGTACTCGGATTCCAGCCGCACGACGGTGGTTCAGAACAATGCCGCCCTGGCGCTGACGGCCAGCAGCACGACCTACACCACCAACCTCTACGGCCGGGTGTTCGGCGCGGGGACGGCAAGCGTCCTTCCCGCCGGCGTCTATACCGACACGCTCAACGTCACGCTCTCTTTCTGAGCACGGCCATGCGTATCGGCGCGGCCGCCGCCGGTACGGCGCTGCTGGCGGCGGCCGCGCCGACCTGGGCCGCGACCAGCGCCACGATGTCGGTCTCGGCCCAGATCGTGGCAGGCTGCGCGATCAACGGGGCGGTCCCGGCGTCCGGCGCCTCGGTCGGCTCGCTGGGGGCGCTTGATTTCGGTTCCGTCGCGTCGCTGTCGACCGCGCCGCTCCGGGCCGCGCTCACTCCCGCCGCCACGGTTTCCCTGCGCTGCACGCCCGGCGTGCCGGTGACGATGACGGTCGATGGCGGGCTCCACTATGCCGGCGGCTCGCGCGGCATGGTCCTGACCGGCGGCACGGCACGGATCGCCTACGCCCTCTTCAGCGACAGCGCCTACAGCGCCACGATCCAGCCGGGCGCTACCGTCAGCGTGAACGTCGCCGGCTCGCCCAGCCCACTCACCCTGCCGATTTTCGGGCAGGCGACGCCGACCGGCCTCACATCCGCCGGCCTCTATTCCGATACCCTGACGGTGACCCTTCAATGGTGACAGCCCTCCGCCTCCTGTTCGCCGGCTTTCTGGCCGCCAGCCTTTCCCCCTGCCGGGCGCATGCCGCATCCGCCGTCACGATCTGGCCGGTCAACCCCGTGCTGGGCAGCACGGCCAGGGCCGCCGCTCTGTGGCTGGAAAACAACGACCATCACAACGTGCTGCTCCAGGTCCGCGTCTTCCGCTGGACACAGGATTCGACGGGCGACCAATATGCCGACCAGACGGACATCGTCGCGAGCCCACCCATGGCGAGCGTCCCGCCCGGCGCGCGCCAGCTCATCCGCCTGATCCGCGCCGGAACCACGCCCTCCGACGCCGAAACCGCCTATCGCGTCATCATCGACGAAATCCCCACGCCGGAATCGCAGCAGGCCGCCGCGAGAAGCGGGCCGCGGATCGCGATCCAGCTCCGCTATTCCGTGCCGCTCTTCGTCTACGGGACGCACGCCCCTGCCGGGGCAGGCGAGCCGACGATGGTAACCGACATCAAGGCGCGGCCAGCGCTGCATTGGCACATCGCGACGCGGAACGGCCGACATTTCCTGGCCGTCGCCAATACGGGCCCCATCCACGCCCAACTCAGCCAGGCGACCTTGGGCGGCAGAACCGTTTCGGCGGGGCTGCTCGGCTACATCCTGCCGGGCCGCACGATGGAGTGGCCCCTGACCGGCGGCGCGAGCGGCGCGCCCCTCCAGGCTTTCGTCAATGGCGGGGCCAAGCGCGAGACCATCCCGGCCCAGCCGTGAAAGCGCGGCGGGCGGTCCTTTGCATGCTGGCGCTCACGGCGGTCCGAGACCACGGCGCGCGGGCGGCCGCCCTGCCTCCGCCGCCTCACAGCTTCGGGGCGGCGACAGTGGACACGGGCATGACGCTCTATCTCGATCTCGTTCTCAACGGGCTCGATACGGGTCGCGTCGAGCCCGTTCTGGCGAAGGGCGAGCGCTTCTTCCTCGCCGCGCCGGCTCTTCGCGCGCTCGGACTCGGCGCGCATCTGCCCAACAACGAAGAAGGACCGGTGGCGCTGGCCACGATCGCAGGCCTGCGCACGCGCTATGATTCGACGGCGCAGAAATTGCTTCTCTCTGTCCCGACGCACTGGCTGCCGGCGCAGCACTTCGCCCGGGACAGGCTGGTCGAGGAGAAGAAGGCACGATCGAGCTTCGGCGCCATCCTCAATTACGATGCGTACGCCACACAGGCGACCGGCCTCGCAAATCTCTCCCTATGGAACGAGCAGCGGATTTTCGGCGCGTTCGGCACGCTTTCGAACACAGGCGTCGCCCAATTCGGATTCGAGGGCACCGTCGGCAACGGCAAAAACCGCGCTTCGTACCGCCGCTACGACACGACCTGGCGCTATTCGGATCAGAACCGGGTGCTGACCGCCGAAGCCGGCGACATCGTAACGCACGCCCTGGCCTGGTCGAGCACGATCAGGCTGGGCGGGATACAGATCTCGCGCGATTTCTCGGTGCGGCCCGACATCGTGACCTACCCGCTGCCACAATTCTCAGGCCAGGCGTCCGTCCCCACCAGCGTCGATCTGCTGGTCAACGGCGTGCAATCCATGCACAGCACCGTCCAGCCAGGGCCCTACAGCCTGACCGACCTGCCCTACATCAACGGCGCGGGCGAGGCGACGGTGGTGACGACCGACGCGCTGGGCCGACGGGTGGAAACCAGCGTGCCGTTCTACGTCGCCAGCACATTGCTGCACCCGGGCTACAGCGACTACACGCTCGCCCTCGGCGCGCAGCGCGAACGCTACGGCCTGGCGGATTTCGACTATGGCGCGCCGAGCGTCAATGCCTCCTACCGCCGGGGCCTCCTGCCCGTCCTCACGCTGGAAACCCATGCCGAGGCCGCTCCCCACCTCCTCCTCGGCGGACTGGGGCTGCTCGCCCAGATCGGCCAGCGGTTCGGCGTCGTCAATATCGCCGCAAGCGCCAGCCGCCGCCCCGGAAACCGCACCACAAACGCCAGGACGACCCTGCCCACGGACGGGCAGCAATTCGTGGCCGGCTATCAGTACACCCACAGGAATTTCACGGTCGCCGCACAGAAGACCTGGCGCACGCGGGGCTATGCCGATCTTTCGACCTACGATCCCGGCTTCACGCGCCTGCCGCTTTCGAGCCTCCAGGCCAGCGCAAGCCTCATGCTGAAGCCGTTCGGCTCGCTCAGCCTCGGCTATTTCGACATCACGCCGTCCGTCGGCCGGCGCACCCGGTTCGCGACCATCACCGACACGCTCCCGCTCTGGCACGGCATCAGCCTGTCCCTGTCCGGCAACCGGCAATTGGGCACTCTGGACGCACGGAGCGACGGCTGGGCCGGCTACGCCCAGATCGTGATTCCCTTCGGCGCCTACGGCACCGCGACCGCGGGATGGAGCCGCCGGGCGGACGGGGAAAGCACCGAACAGGTCACGGCCACCCGCTCCGTCGCGGCAAGGGGCGATTTCGGCTGGACCGCGAACTACCAGCACGCGAACGGCACCGGCCAGGCCGGCGGCGCCGATTACGTCGAAGGCTCGGCGACCTGGCGCGGCCCGTTCGCCCAGTTCCAGGGCGGCCTTTACGGCGATGTGCGCGACACCACGCGCTGGGCGGAAGCCCAGGGATCGATCGCGCTGCTGGACGGCGCGGCCTTCTTCGGCAACCGCGTCCCGGACGCCTTCGCCGTCGTCAGCACCGACCACGTGGCGGGCGTGCCGGTCCGCTACGAAAACCAGCTCGTCGGCAAGACCAACGCGGGCGGCCATCTGCTCGTACCCTATGCGACGTCCTATTATCCCGCGAAATACGAAATCGACACGCTCTCGCTCCCGGCGGACCTTCAGGCCCGGATGGTCGAGCAGCGCGTCGCCGTCCAGTATGGCAGCGGCTATCTCGTCCGCTTCCCGATGAAGCACGTGCTGACCGTCCTGATCCGTCTGACCGACCCCTCCGGCAAACCGCTGCCCGTCGGCACATCCGTACGCGCGGCGGACACGGAAGCGGAAGCCGATGCCTATGTCGGCTGGGATGGCATGTTGTATCTCAACGGCATCAGCCGGGGCGAAAAGCTGGAAGCGTCACTGCCCTCCGGCGACCGCTGCATCGCCACGGCCGACGCCGTTCCCGCCGCCTCGGCCGGACAGGTCCGCCTTGGCCCCCTTGTCTGCCGGAGCGTGCCGACCCCATGAAACCACTGGTATTTCTGACCCTGCTCCTTCTGGCGACGCTGACGGGCGGGCGGGCCTGGGCGGCTTGCAGCGTCTCTACCCCCGGCACCACGCCACTCGGCTCGCTTTCTTCTCTCGCCGTCAGTTCGGGCGGCAGCACGACGGAAATCTCCTCGGGCTTCTCCTGCAACGGGGGGCTTCTCTCCCTTATCTATACCCAGACCGTCAACGCCCAGATCCAGTCGATCGGCGCCCTCACCAATCCGGCGGGCGACAGCCTGCCGATGCAGCTCTGCCAGTCCGCGAATTGCGCGACGACCTATACGGCGGGTCAGACGATCAACTGGTCCGAAACGAGCCTGATCGGCCTGCTCGGCCTCTTCAACGGCATCAACGGCACCCTGCCGCTTTACGTCCGGATTCCACCCGGCTCCTACAATGTCAGCGCGGGGGTCTATACCGGTTCGGTGACGATCGGCTGGACATGGAACGTCTGCTGGGGGATCGGCGTGCTGGGTCTCTGCGCGGGGCTCGACAGCCAGACGACCCCCGTGCCCGAAACCATCCCCCTCACCTTCACCATCACGGCGGATTGCCGGATCACCGCGCCGAACGTCGTCTTCGCGCCCAGCCCTCTCGTCACCGCCTTCACCGACATCCACCAGTCCCTGACCGTCGGCTGCACCAGGGGCTCGACCTACACGGTCGGAATCAGCGACGGCAACAACGCCGACAGCACCAGCCGCGCCATGAGCAACGGCGCCGGATCGCTGCTCCGCTACGAAATCTACAAGCAATCGACGACCGACCGCTGGGGGTCTACCGGCATGCAAAGGCGCGCCGACTCGACCGCGGATGTCAATCCGAACAGCCTCGATGGCATAACGCAGCAGCAATTCGCCTATACGGCACACATCCTGACAACGCAGCCAACACCGCCGGCAGGGTCGTACAACGACAACCTCGTCGTGGACGTACAGTTCTAGAGGCAATATGGAAGATCGTCCGCTTCCGAGGGGGAAAACGCGACGGCTGCGGCCATCTTGCGACGCACGACCCTGACGGCGTGAAGAAAGGAGAGCCTGTCGGGATCCTCGTCGGCTTTGAGAGCGGCCTCATGGATCAGGGAACGGATTGCGAAATGGGCCATGATCAGCCCGTGAAACTCCTGCCGCACGAGGTCGGGCGTCCTCGACCGCAGCGTGATCCGCGCGCCGCGAAGATGGGTTTTCAATTCGTCAAGCGCAGTCTCGATTTCCCATCGCTCATGATAGAGCGCGGCAAGTTTGTCCGCCTGGGCGCGTTGGGGATCGAGGATGGTGGTCATCAGACGATAGATCGGTTCGGCGCCGGCGATGCCTTCCAGACGGTAATCAATGACCCGAACCACGACCGCGTCGGCCCCATGACGCCGGTCACGCTCGGACGGATAGATGCGGCTCAGGCAGGAACCATCCGTCAGATTTAGTCGAGATTTCTACACCACAGCAGGTCGGCCCCATTGCCCCGGGCGAGGTTCCACATGTCATACCCGAAGAAATGCCGAATCGTCCGCCGCCGCCCGCCGCGTCCGACCGCTCGTATGCACCAGGCGAACCGCCTCATCCTCAAATTCTCGCGTAAAACGTCGTTGCTTCGTCATGGATATAGCCTTTCATCCTCGGAAAGCGCTCTCCACTTTTTCGAAGCAAGTCCAGGGTTCCATACCTTCTGTCCCGTAGTTCCACACTACCCGTCGCGCTTCAACATGCATGAAACCATCGAACGCGCCGACCTCATCCTGTCGATCGGCCACGACCCGCGCGTGCCGAACAGGTTTATTTCCCGCGGGCCGAAATCATCGGTGATCCTGCATGCTTTCTGATCGGCGGGCCTTTTCCTTTGACCGTCCGAATCATTCATGACAGCATAGGAAAAATCCCCTTACATCGCCAGGTTGCAAGATTTTCCACGCCTTATGAAATATACGAAAAAGAAAAACTCCACGAAAATCCTTGCCCTGTCGGGGCAGAACGCAAGCCGACGGCAACACCGCCCACATTGTCATCCCCGGACCGCCTGACCATTCGATGAGCAGCGACAGCGCCGCTCCCGAAGCGGCCTCCCCCCTGGCCTATATGCGCCAGAAGATGAACCAGGCCGATGCCATGTTCAGGCGCGACCGGCCTGTGGCCGGCAGCAGAGCCGACCTCCTTCTCCTGGCCCGGCGCATCCTCTCCCTGTGCGACGAGGTGGCGGACGCATTGCCGCATCTCAGCCCCGTCGTGCCGCTGGCCTGTGGCAAGGGCTGCGATACCTGCTGCCACAGCCTGGTACAGGTCAATCCGCTGTTCGCAGCGCTCGCCGTTCATGAGGCACGACAGACATTTTCGCCCGAGCGCCTGCATATCCTTCAGGAACGGCTGACCTCGCCCCCGTCGGCCTGCCCCTTCCTCTTCGACGGAAGCTGCTCGATCTATGCCGCGCGCCCGATGGTGTGCCGGGGATATTACAGCCTGAATCTCGATCTGTGCCGGCAGGGCGAATTCTGCGAGAAATCCCTTGGCTATCAGGGCGAACACGCCCATGCCCACCATCAGTTCATGATCTTCCTGTTCGCGCTGGAAAAACGCCTGGAAGCCATCGAAGCCGAACTCGGCATCCCCGGCGAACCGGTCTTTCTCAATATGGCCGCTCGTGCCCTGATGGACGAACCGGCTCCCTGAGCCCGGCCCATCGGCCGGGCGCCATGCCCCTTCCGGCCTGGCCGCCATCCATCCTGTACCCCTGACAAACGCCCGACCGGCCATTTCCCGCGCGCCCGCGCCACTATCGCCGGTGCCGGCCGGCGGCAACCGCTTCCCCCCTCGACCGTTGACGTATGCTTTTTCATGCGCATGCCATGCCTGCGGGCTAATTGAAATTGCACGCTCATTACGGCGATGCTTCGATACGACCGTTGATCGCTAATTTTAATATCAACATGAATATATGTGATTATAAGGATGAACCAGTAATAACCCACACAAGCCGCGCTACCATTCCTATTGTCATAAGGCTCCGTGGAAATGGAACTTCCAGCCCTGATCTATTTTACGAGCCTCGTCACAGAAGGCTCCGCCGCGGCGGCGGCCCCGCTGCTCGGCGTCAGCGCGTCCACGCTCAGCCACAGCGTTTCCGCGCTGGAGCAGGCCATGGCGACATCGCTGCTGTCACGTTCCGCATTCCGTCGGGGCAGCAGGGCCGCCACCACCGCCCAGGGTGAAAGTCTCTACCGGTCGGCCCTGCACCTGCTGGCCTGGTACCTGACCCTGATCGAGCATGACGGTCGCGCCGGCATGGCCCCGCCGGAACGCGACACGGCCTGTCCGCTGCCGACGCACCGTCTGCGCGCACTGCTGGGGTCGGGCCTGACATTGCGCATGATCGGCTATTTCCTCTCGGTCTATGAAACCCGCCGCATCGCCGCTGCCGCCCAGCGCCTGTCGCTGACACAGCCCACCCTGTCGCGGCAGATCGGCAAGCTGGAAGCAATCCTCGGCCGGCCCCTGTTCGTCCGCAGCCCCCATGGCGTTCTGCCGACGGCCGAGGCCGAGGCCCTGCGCCAGGGCTGCCAGCAGGTGGAACAGGCCCACCGGCAGATCATGCGCGACGAGAATTTCAGCTATTTCCGCGCCTTCAAGACTCTGAAACTCGCCTCCATGATGCCGACCAGCAGCGACAGTTCGCTGACCGTGCTGCTGGCCAACCTGGTCCGCCTCTGGCGCCACCGCCGCTATCAGCCGCCTTTGACGATCTCGACCATCGCCGCACCTCAGATGGTCGACGGCCTGCTCGACGGCCGGTTCGATGCCGGCCTGTCCGACCTGATCGACATCCCGCTGGATTTCGACAGTTCGGAACTGGAAAAATCCGCAATCTTCCTCGTCTTCGGCCGCGCGCACAGCCCGCCGCCCAACCAGCCTCCCCGTATCGCGCTGACCTCCTACCTGCTGACGGTGCCCGCCCTGGGCACCGGCCTGCGTCGGGTGACGGATCGCTATCTGGATCATGAAGGCATCACACCGGGCGGCATCTTCGAAACCCAGTCGCTGTCGCTGATCCTGCGCCTGGTCGAGGACGGCACCTGCTGCGCCATCCTGCCTGCCGGGTCGTTCCGCGCCCACGCGGTACATGCCATCCCCCTCCCCGACCGCTACCGGATGACGACGCGGCTGATCTGGAAGAAGGACCACCCTAACCTCGCCATCATCGGTCGCCTGCGCGCCGGTCTGGCGGAAATCCAGGCCGAAGCCGGCAACGCGGGCCGGAAATCGGTCGCATGAGCATGATCGCGCCCCTGCTGACGCCCGCCCTGCGCCGCCGCCGCCAGATCACGGTCCTGCTGCTCATGGCCGCCGGATGCATCAGCTATATCGACCGCGCCGCCCTGTCGGTCAGCAATACGACCGTGATGGCCGACATGCACATGTCCTACACCCAGATGGGCCTGCTGCTGTCGGTCTTCGCCTGGGCCTACCTGGCCGGACAGATCCCGACGGGCCTGCTGGCCGACCGGTTCGACAGCCGCGTTCTGCTGGGCGCGGGCCTGGTCCTGTGGTCCTGCGCGCAGATGGCCTTCGGCCTGGTGCATGGTGTCACCGGCCTGTTCCTGGCGCGGATCGGGCTGGGGATAGGCGAAACGCCACTGTTCCTCTCCGGCACCCGCGCACTGGTCCGCTGGTATCGGCCGCACGAGCGTGGGCGCCCGCTCGGACTGTTCAACGGCTCCGCGGCGCTCGGGCCGGCCATGGCGCCGCCGCTGCTGCTCGCGATCATGATGGTCTGGGGCTGGCGGGGCATGTCGGTCGCGATCGGCGCCGCCAGCCTGGTACTGGCTGTCGTGTGGATCCGCTTCTATCGCGACCCCGCCGACCTGCCGCTGAACGCGGCGATGCGTCAGGCCCTGCCCCGCTCCGACGGCCCGGTGCCCGCCGGTATCGTGCAGTCGCTGCGCCATGATCTGGGCGACCTGCTGTGCCGGCGCTCAAGCTGGGTGCTGACGGCAGGCTATGCTGGGGTGATCTACATCACCTGGCTCTATGCCACCTGGATGCCCGCATGGCTCCAGACCTCCCGCCACCTGACGATCGGGCAGGCCGGCATGCTGTCCGCGCTGCCCCAGTTCTGCGGTTTCGCCGGCAGCGTGCTGGGCGGTTTCGTGGTCGACCATCTGGCCGTCAGGGGCGTGGGGCGGTTGAACGCCTGCCGCACCCCGCTGGTACTCGCCATGCTGGTCGCCGCCATCGCCACCGCGTTGACCACGCTGCATACGGGGCTGGCGGTCATGATCGCCTTCATGGGCATCGCACTGTTCGCGGGCGGCCTGGCCCTCAGCACCGGCTGGATGCTCGGTACCGTCATCGCGGCCGACCATCGGGTCGCCACCTTGCAGGCGATCCAGAATACCGGCGGCTCGCTCGGTGGCGCGCTTGCCCCGGCCGTGACCGGATTGCTGGCCGACCGGTTCGGCAGCTTCACCCCCTCCATGCTCACGGCGGCCGCCATCGGGCTGGCCACCGTCGCGCTCTACCAGTTCGGCCTGCGCCCCGAAGACGTTGCCTCCACCGGATACGACAAGGAATAATCCGATGACCTCACTCCGGATTCTCGCGCTCTCGACCATGCTCGGCGGCCTCGCCATCGCGCCCCGGATTCACGCGGCCGCTCCCGCGCCGGAACCCCGCACCCCGAAGAAGGCGGCAGCGCACACCCATGCGCCCGGTCATCGCGCCGCCGGCATGCCCGCCCCCGCCATCGAGGCGATCTCGGTCTTCGGCCACGGCTCCACCCGGCAGATGACCAGCGTCACGCGCAACATGATGCAGCAGAGCACGCCCGGTACCTCGCCGCTGAAGGTTCTCAGCCAGCTTCCCGGCGTGATCTACCAGTCGGCCGATCCGTTCGGCGCCTATGAATATTCCAGCCAACTGTTCATGCGCGGCTTCAGCCAGCCGCAGCTTGGCTTCACGCTCGACGATATTCCACTCGGCGACCAGCAGTTCAACAATTACAACGGCCTTGCCGTCACCCGCGCCATCATCTCCGACGATGTCGGCGGCGTGGACGTCTCGCAGGGCGCGGGCGCGATCGACGTCGCGTCCACCAGCAATCTGGGCGGCGCGATCCAGATCCGTTCGCTCGACCCGTCCCATGTGCGCGGGGGCACCGTCGCCCAGACCTTCGGCAGCAATTCGACCATGCGCACCTATGCGCGTTTCGAAAGCGGCGACCTCAACACCACCGGCACCCGCTTCTACGTCGCCTATGCCCGGCTGAACGGCAATCTGTGGAAAGGCGGCGGCTATGACCATTCCGACCAGGTCAACGCCAAGCTGATCCAGCCGCTGGCCCGCAATTCGTCCCTCAAACTGTTCTTCGACTGGAGTTCGATCCAGCAGTTCGACTACCAGGACATGACCAAGAACTGGCTGCACACGGTCGGCCCCAACCTGGCGAACTACTATCCCAACTACGCGGCCGCCTATAACGCGGCGCTCGGCACCTATCCCGCGGAACTACAGAAGACGAACGATCCGTTCGATGCCGCCTATTATGCCGGCACCGCCAATCGCACCGACTATCTCGGCGGCCTCACGCTGGACGAAAACCTCACCTCGTCCCTCAACTGGAAGACGACGCTGTACGGCCACGCCGACAACGGCTACAGCACCTGGACGACGCCGTACATGCACTCGCCGAATGGCGCGCCGCTGTCACAGCGTATCCAGACGCCCAACGTGGCACGCGGCGGCTTCCAGACCGCCCTCACATGGAAGGTCGCGCGCCACGCGCTGAATGCCGGCGTCTGGTACGAATACGGTAATTTCAATGAAGGCCGCTATTTCTCCGAAGCCCCGCTACTGGGCCAGGGCACGCTCGGCAACCCCACCACCGGCTTCCCGGCCGACAAGGTGTTCGCCACCGCGTGGCAGGAAGCCTTCTCGACCCGTACCTTCGTGTTCCACCTGCAGGATACCTACAGGGTCACGGACAACCTGACGATCAATGCCGGCTTCAAATCCATGATCGTCAATTCCGGCAATTCGGTCCCGACGCAGGACGGCACCATCAACGGCACGCGCATCGCCCAGGGCCATCTGGAAGCCTCGAACGCCTTCCTGCCCCAGGTCTCGGCCAACTGGCGCTTCCTGCCGCATAACGAACTGTTCTTCGACGTGTCGCACAACATGCGCGCCTTCCCGCTGGACGGGTATGGTACCAACGTCTCCGCCACTCCATGGACCGCCTCGCAAAATGCCTTCCAGGCCACCCGCAACACGCTGAAGCCGGAAACCGACTGGGTCTATGAAGGCGGCTACCGCTACACCTCGCCGCTGATCAGCGCGCTGGCCTCCCTCTATCGCATCAATTTCTCCAACCGCCTGCAACTGATCACCAGCCAGGCCGGCATCAATCCCGTCACCGCCGTGCAGAATGTCGGCGGCGTCACGACCAACGGCGCCGAGGCCAGCGTCACGCTGCGTCCCGTGCGCGGGCTGTCGATCTACAATTCGTTCTCCTACGCCCATTCGACGTACGACCAGAACGTCCTGACATCGACCGGCCTGCAACCGACGCGCGGCAAGCTGGTGCCGAACTATCCGCAATTCATGTATAAAGGGAACATCACTTACGCCATCGGCAATTTTGACGCGCATGTCGACGGCACCTACCTCTCCCGCCGCGAACTGACCTACACAAACGACCTGCGCGTACCCGGCTATTTCCTGATGAATTTCGGCATGCGCTACCATTTCGGCCAGGTCGGACCGTTCAAGGGTCTCACCGCCAGCTTCAATATCTACAACCTCGCCAACAAGACCTACATCGCCACAACGAACGAACTGGGAAACAATTTCGTCAACACCAACTTCAATTACTTCATGATGGGCGCGCCCCGGCAGTTCTTCGGCACCGTCAGCGCGGATTTCTGACCGGCAGCCCCGTCATGCCGCGCCAGACTCCGCCCGGGCGAACCGGAAAAACGATGATTGCCGCTGCCTGCATCGGCAATCTTCTCGAATGGTACGATTTTTCGGTCTACGCCCTGTTCGCGCCCTATATCGCCCGCGCCCTGCTGCCGCCGACCGACCATCTGTCGCAACTGGCCCAAAGCCTGCTGGTCTTCGCGCTCGGGGCTGTCGCCCGTCCGCTGGGCGCGCTGCTGCTGGGCCAGTTCGCCGACCGGCGGGGGCGCGGGCCGGCGCTGATGCTCACCTGCCTGCTGATGGGCGCCGGCACCGCACTGATCCTGTGCGACCCGCCCTATGCCGTGGCGGGCCGCGCCTCCATCGTCATTCTCTGCCTCGCACGGTTGTTGCAGGGTATCTCGGCGGGTGGCGAAATCGGCGGCGCCGCCTCCTTCCTGGTAGAACGCGCGGGCAAGGGCCGCGCCGGCTTTGCCGGCTCGTTCCTACAGGCCACGATGGGCCTGTCCAACATGCTCGGCGCCGCGGTCGCCGCCGGCCTGACCGCCCTGCTGACCGACGCGCAGATGGCGCAATGGGGCTGGCGGGCGCCCTTTGCCATCGGCCTGCTGATCATTCCCTTCGGCCTCATCCTGCGTCGCGGCGAATCCGCACCACCGCGCACCACCGTCGATCACGCCCCGATCCTGCACGATCTGGCCCACAACCATGCCGGCCGTTTCATGGCCGCACTCGGGCTGTCCCTGCTCTGGGGTGCGGCGCCCTACGCGCTGGTCATCTACCTGCCGCTCTACGCCCAGCGTTTCAGCGGCGTCACCCCCCATGCCAGCTATGTCGCCTCGCTGGCCGGCAATCTCGCCCTGGTCGCCGGTTCGCTGGCAGCCGGCGCGATCGCCGATCGTCTCGGCGTCCGGCGCATGCTGGTGGTGGCGACGATGATGCTGATCGCCCTGCCCGCCCCCATCCTCGGCATGCTGAAATCCCATCCGGATACACCGACCATGATCGCGGTCGCGGCCAGCCTGTGCGGACTGGTCGCCCTGTTCGTCGGCGCCGCGCCGCTGGGCATCGCCAGCCTGTTTCCATCGCGGATCAGGGCCACCGGCATCGCCCTGTCCTACAACGCCGCCGTCGCACTGTTCGGCGGCTTCGCCCCGGCCCTGCTCGCCAGCCTCGGCCTGGCCTGGCACGGCGTGCCCAGCGCGGCCCTCTATGTCGCACTGGCCGCGCTGCCCGCACTGGCGGCACTGCTGTCGCCCCCCTTCGCCCGGGCTCACAATGCGGAAAATCCTGTGGGCCATGCAAAAAAAAGCATACCGGAACCCGGAGGCCGCAATGGGACACTGCGGACGGCAACCAGGGACGAAAGACCATCGTGACCCCCCTCTCCCTCTCCGGCGAAACGCTGCCGCTGGCCCATCTCACCGCCATTGCCGACGGCGCGCCGGTCGCGCTCGGCCCCGACGGAGTCGCCCGCCTGCGCGCGGGCGAGCAGGCGCTGCACGAGGCCCTGGCCCGTGGAGACGGCATCTACGGCACCACCAGCATGGTCGGGGCCTTCAAGGATAACGGCGTCGCGGACGCGGACAGGCCGAAATACGCCCTCCGGCTCCTGCGTTCCCATCTGCTGGGCACCGGCGCCTATCTGCCCGTGCGGGTGGTCCGCGCCGCGATGGCCATCCGCCTCAACACGCTGCTGACCGGCCATACCGGGGCCAGCCTGCCCCTGGCCGCCGCCCTGGCGGACCTGCTGAATACCGGCATCACGCCCGCCGTGCCCGAATATGGTTCGATCGGCTGCGCGGATGTCGGCCTCATGAGCCATATCGGCGCGACCCTGCTGGGCGAGGGCTTGGCTTTCGCTCCCGAAGGCGGCCCGGCCCATCCTTCCGCCCCCCTGCGGGCCCGGTTCGGCCTGCCGCCGCTGGTGCCCGGCCCCAAGGACGTCATGTCCGTCCTGTCCAGCAACGCGCTGGGCGTCGCCGGCGTGGCCTTGGCCACGGCCGATCTGCGCAACCGCCTGCCGCTGCTGCTGCATGTGTTCGTGCTGGCCGCCGCCGGCTTCGGCGCCTTCGGCATCCCGTGGGAGACCGCCCGCCTGGACGGGTTGAAGGACGAGGCCCGCGTCGCCCGCTATCTGCAAGGCCTCACCCGTCCCGGCGACTGGTCGCCCCGCCGCAACCTGCAGGACCCGCTGAGTTTCCGCTGCATGCCGCAGATCGCGGGGGCCCTGGTCACGGCGCTCGACAGGGCCGAAGCCACACTGGCACACACGATCGCCCACGCCGACGACAACCCGATCCTGTTCCACGGCCGGGCCATGACATCCGGCGCCTCCCTGCCTCTTGCACTGGCACTCGATGCGCAGGGACTGGTGATCGCCTTGTGTCATTACGCCCGCAGCACGCTGGGCCGCATCCTCGCCTCCTGCCGCGAAGACCTGTCGGGCCTGCCGCGCAACCTCACGCTCGATCCCGGTCGCCAGGTCGCCTTCGGCGCCGCGACCAAACTGGCCGCCGACCTCACCACCGCGATCCTGCGCGAATCCACCCCGGCCTCCCTCTACCAGATCCCCGTCGCCAACGGGTTCGAGGACGAAGCCAGCTACCTGCCCTCCGTCGCCCGCGCGCTGGGCCTGCAAGCCAGCCTGCTGTCCCCCCTGATCGCGCTGGAAGCCCTCGCCGCCCGGCAGGCCATCCGCCTGTCCGATGCCCGACCGGCCGGCGGCCCCGGCGACCTGCTGGTCGAACTCGACCGGCATGTGCCGCTGCTCGACGACAGCCATGCCGTCTCCGACGCCGTGCAGAGGACGGAAGACGTCCTGGCCCGCTTCGCAACGCGCCTGGCCGCCCCGCTGCCGGCGGACCTCGCCTTTCCACCGCCATCGTTTCAGGAGAATGCCCATGCATGACCTGCTGTTCAAAGGCCGTGTCGTCACCCCCCATGCGGTGCTCGACGATGGCTGGATCGCCGTCGATGGCGGCCGCATCAGCCGCCTGGGCCAGAACGAAGCCCCACCGGCCCGCCATGTCGAAGACCACGGTGATGCGCTGATCCTGCCCGGCGCCATCGACGCCCAGGTCCATTCCCGCTCGCAGAAGGGGCAGGAAGATTTCGTCTGGAGCACCCGCGCCGCCGCCGCCGGCGGCGTCACGACGATCGCCGACATGCCGTACGATGACGGGTTCCTGGTCTGCACGGCCGACGCTCTGCGCCAGAAGGCGCAGGAAGCCGGCGCGCAGGCCCGAATCGATTACGCCCTCTGGGGGACGATCGCACCGGATGACGGCCCCGCCCACATCCCGGCCATGGCCCAGGCCGGTGCCTGCGGCTTCAAATTCTCGACCTTCGGCACCGATCCGGTCCGCTTCCCCCGTATCCCGCCCGACCTGCTGGCCGCCTGTTTCGAGGCCGTCGCCCGTACCGGGCTGATCGCCGGCGTCCATAACGAGGACGACGAGTTGGTGCGCGCCCGCATCGCGGCGGTCGCCCGCGCGGGCATCACCGACTGGCGCGCCCACGGCCTCTCCCGGCCGGCATTGGCCGAAACGCTGGCCATGGCCCAGATCTACGAAACGGCGGCCGGCACCGGCTGCTCGGCCCATGTCGTCCATTGCTCGGTCGCGCGCGGCTATGCGCTGTGCGAGGCCTATCGCCGGCAGGGATTCGATACGACCGTCGAAGCCTGCATCCATTATCTGGTCCTGGACGAGGAGCATGACGTCGCCCGCCTGGGCGGCCGCGCCAAGATCAATCCCCCCGTCCGCCCCCGCGCCGAGGTCGAAGGCCTCTGGCACCACCTGGCCGCCGGCAATGTCACGATCGTCTCGACCGACCATGTCTCCTGGTCTCTGGCCCGCAAGTCGGACCCGGACATGCTCAGGAACGCATCGGGCGTGCCGGGTCTGGACATGCTGTATCCGCTCCTGCTGACCGAACTTTCGCGCCGTGACCTCTCCCCCACCCACGCCAGCCGCCTGCTGGCGGAAAACCCGGCCCGCCTGTTCCGCCTCGCCGCCGGCAAGGGCGGCCTGGCACCCGGCCGCGATGCCGACATCACCGTCGCCCGGCGCGAGACATGGCGCTACGACCCCGCCGCCAGCGACAATGTCCTGACCGACTGGAGCCCCTATGCGGGCCGCGAACTGGACTGGCGCATCGCCGGCACCTGGCTGCGCGGCCGACAGGTCTTCGACGGCCGGACCGTCCTCGCCGAACCGGGCACCGGCCGCTTCATCACGCCCGAACAACCTTCGGGCGTGCGATGAGCGTCGCCGCCTACATCCGGCCCGACCGCCTCCAGGCCGATCTCGACGCCCTGACCGCCATCACCGATCCGGGCCGCCCCCACACGCGGCGGTCCTTTTCGCCGCACTTCCTCGAAGGCCGCGCATGGCTGGCGGACCGGTTCCGACAGGCCGGCCTGACCACCCGCATCGACGACGCCGGCAACCTGATCGGCCGCCGCCCCGGCACGATGCCCGACCTGGGCACGCTCATGAGCGGCTCGCACTCCGATACGGTGCCCGATGGCGGCCGTTTCGACGGCATCCTGGGCGTGCTGGCGGCGCTGGAAGCCGCACGAGCCTTCGCCGATGCCGGCCTCGCCCTGCGCCATGACCTGGACATCGTCGATTTCCTGGCCGAGGAACCCAGCGATTTCGGCCTGTCCTGCATCGGCAGCCGCGGCATGGCCGGCGCTTTGTCAGCCGAGCACCGCACCCTGCGCGCACCTTGGGATGAAGGCCTGGCCGACGCCATCACCCGCATGGGCGGCGCGCCCGACCGGCTGGACACGCCACGCCGCACCGATATCCGCGCGTTCTTCGAACTGCATATCGAACAGGGCATCGTCCTGGAGCAGGCGGGCATCCAGATCGGCGTGGTGGACGCCATCGCCGGCGTCACCCGGCTGGACATCACCTTCACCGGCCGGGCCGACCACGCCGGCACCACGCCGATGGACCTGCGGCAGGACGCCGCGGTGCCTGCCGCCGCCATCGTCACCTTCGTCCACGACCAGGCAAGCACGCTGGCCCGCTCCGGCGCAGGGCATGTCACGGCCACCTGCGGCGTGCTCGCGTTGTCGCCCGGCGCGTCCAACGTCGTCCCGCGCGCGGCGCGGCTGGTCGTCGATATCCGCGTTTCCAACCGTCCGGTCGCCGAAGCCCTCGTGGCATCGATCCGCAGCGCCTGCATCGAGGCCGCCGCCGCCAGCCGCACCACCCTCGCGCGCTTCACCATCCAGTCCGACACGCACCCCACGCCCTGCGACCCGGCCCTGGCCGCGCTGGTCGAGGACGCGGCCCACGCACAGGGCTTCAGCACCCGGCACATGGTGTCCGGCGCCGGTCACGATGCCGCCTTCGTCGCACGGCTGGCACCGACGGCCATGCTGTTCGTCCCCTGCCGCGACGGCCGCAGCCACGACCCGGACGAATGGTGCGCCCCCGAAGACGCCACGCGCGGCACGATGGTCCTGGCCGAGGCGCTGGCCATGCGCGACCGCATCGACTGACCCCCTGAACTGCACGGGAAGGAACCGAAATGGGCCGTATACTGGTTGAAAAGGATGTCGAAGCCGCCATCGCGGGCGGTTCCATCTTCGCATGTGGCGGCGGCGGCTGGGTGGAGCATGGCCGCATGCTGGGCATAGCCGCGATCAATGCCGGCCAGCCGGAACTGGTCGGCGCCGACGAGATCCCCGACGACGCGATCATCGCGACCGCCGCCGCCATCGGCGCCCCCGCCAGCACCACCGCATGGCAGATGCTGGGCGTCGATTACGTCAACGCCGTCCGGCTGGTGGAAAAGGAACTGGGCCGCCCCATCTACGGGCTGATGATCGGCCAGAACGGCAAGTCCAGCACGCTGAACGCCTGGCTGCCCGGCGCCATCCTGGGCACCAGGGTCGTCGACGCGGTAGGCGACATGCGGGCCCACCCCACGGGCGACATGGGCTCGATCGGCATGGCGGGCTCGCCCGAACCCATGATCCAGGCCGTGGTGGGCGGCAACCGCGCCAATGGCGCCTATCTCGAAGTGGTCGCCAAGGGCGCCACCGCCCGCGTGTCGCCCATCCTGCGTACGGCGTCCGACATGTCCGGCGGCTTCATCGCCTCCTGCCGCAACCCGCTGCCGGCCGCCTATGTCAAGCGCCACGCCGCCTGGGGCGGCATCTCGCGCGCGCTGGCACTGGGCGAAGCCGTGCTGGCCGCCCGCCCCAAAGGCGGCAGCGCGATCATCGACACCATCGCCCGCACCCTCGACGGCGCCATCGTGGCGCGGGGCAAGGTGGCGCGGAAATCGGTCGTCTACACACCGGAAGCCTTCGATATCGGCACCATCACCGTCGGCACCGGCGACCGCGCGGTCACGCTGCATGTCATGAACGAATACATGGCCCTGGACGATGCGGGCGGAAAGCGGATCGCCTCCTTCCCGGACATCATCACCACCCTGTCACCCGACGGGCATCCGCTCAGCGTCGGCGAAGTCACCGAAGGGATGGAAATCCTCGTTCTGCACGTGGAAAAGACCAAGTTCCCGCTTTCATCGAGCGTGCTCGACCCCGCGGTCTATCCCCCAGTCGAGCGCGCGCTCGGGATCGACCTGACCAGCTACGCGCTACACGGCATCAGCACCACATGACACCAGCGACAATGACATGCGCAAGAGGGCCCAGACCATGACGAACCAGACATTCGGCGTCACCTCGGGCGGCAATCTGCGCTGTCGCGGATGGCGGCAGGAAGGATTGCTGCGCCTGCTGGAAAACGTCCTCTCCGTCGGCGAGGACCCGGCCAACCTCGTCGTCTACGCGGCCCTGGGCAAGGCCGCCCGCGACTGGCCGTCGCACGACGCCATCGTCCACGCCCTGACCACCATGGGCGATGACGAAACCCTGATCGTCCAGTCCGGCAAGCCGATCGGCGTGGTCAGGACGCACGAGCGCGCGCCGATCGTCGTCATGGCCAACTGCAACATCGTCGGACAATGGGCGAAGGCCGAGGAATTCTATCGGCTGGAAAAGAAGGGCCTGATCTGCTGGGGTGGCCTGACGGCCGGCGACTGGCAGTATATCGGCTCACAGGGCGTCATCCAGGGCACCTACGAGATCTTCCGCCGCATCGCGGAGCAGCATTTCAGCGGCGACCTGACCGGCCGGCTGATCCTCACCTCCGGCCTCGGCGGCATGGGCGGCGCCCAGCCCCTGGCCGGGCGGCTGGCCGGCGCGATCATCCTGTGTGTCGAGGTCGATGACGCACGGATCGGCCGCCGCATCGACAGCGGCTATCTGCAACATCGCGCCACCTCGCTGGACGACGCCCTGCGCCTGGTGGCGGAAGCCCGCGCGACCGGCGACGCCCGTTCCATCGGCCTGTGCGGCAATGCCGCCGACATCTTCCCCGCCCTGCTGGCGCGCGGCATCATCCCCGATATCGTCACCGACCAGACCTCGGCGCACGACCTGGTCTATGGCTACGTCCCGGCCGCCCTCTCCCTCGACGAGACCCGGGCCCTGCGCCAGAACGAGCCGGAGGCCCTGTCCCGGCTGGCCCTGGACTCGATTGCCCGCCATGTGCAGGCCATGCTCGATTTCCGCGCCGCCGGCGCGGTCGTGTTCGACAACGGCAATCTGATCCGCACCCAGGCCCGCAAGGCCGGCATCGCCCACGCCTTCGATATCCCGATCTTTACCGAAGCCTATCTCCGCCCGCTCTTCGCCCGCGGCATCGGCCCCTTCCGCTGGATCGCCCTGTCCAATGACCAGGCGGACCTGCGCAGGATCGACGATTATCTGCTGGAAACCTTCGCCGACAACCCGTCGGTCACGAACTGGATCACGCTGGCCCGCCGCTTCATCCCCGTCGAGGGCATGCCCGCGCGCATCGCGTGGCTGGGCCATGGCGACCGCACGACAGTCGGGCTGGCCGTCAACCGCATGGTGCGCGAGGGCATCCTCTCCGGCCCCGTGGCCTTCACGCGCGACCATCTGGATGCCGGCGCCATGGCCCACCCCAACATCATGACCGAGAACCTCAAGGACGGGTCGGACGCCATCGCCGACTGGCCCCTGCTCAATGCCATGCTCGCCTGCTCGTCACAGGCCGATCTGGTCGCCATCCATTCCGGCGGCGGCGGCTATGCGGGCTACATGACCAGCGCCGGCGTCACCATCATTGCTGACGGCTCGCCGGAAGCCGACGAACGCCTGCGCCTGACCCTGACCAACGACACCAGCCTGGGCGTCATGCGCTATGCCGACGCCGGCTACGCGGAAGCGTTCGAGGAAATCGACCGCCAGCACCTGCCCTACATCAACCTCGCCCCGTCCGCCGCTTCATAGGAAGTCGACCACATTGCGGACCGAATCAGGTTCGGAGGCGGGCCCGACCGGGAACTGCCCCCTTTCCCTTTCCTCCCCCGTCCATCATCGCCGGGCCGGCAAAAACCCGGCAATCATCGGGCCAGACAGGATCGCGTACATGGCCCGATGTAAAAAATTCCAGTCCTTTACGGGAAGTCAGCGGAAATCGTCACCATGACGATAAACGAAGAGCCGATGACATAGGTCGCCCACAACGGCCCGCTGTGGATCCGCTCAAATCTTTGATTGATCAGGAAATTGGCGGAGGGGATGTCCGCCGCAAAAACAAATCAACATATTGATTTATTAACATTTATTGCATGACCATAAAAATTTATCCCACACAAAAACCCACATAATGTCGTCATTTACGTCATTTTGGGTGGTCCAGAGGGCACATGACCATCCGCCTTTACCTGCGTCTTCATTGTCAGACAATGCGGATTTTGATGGACAATTCATGCTCATGAAAACAAGACCCGCTCCAATGCGTCGGTCAGTTCAGTCCGCTTGGCATCAGATAGCTTGGCAAGATTGCGCTGTTTCCATATGACAGCAGGTAGATGCTGGGCTTCCGGTATCCCAAGTAGCTCCCAATCCGGTTCGCCTCGCTTGAAGCTGAGGAGGAAATGCCGGTGATCCTCCGGCATGGCAGCGACCATCTCGGCGATAATTGCTTCCCGCGCGGCCTCCAGTTCCGTGAGAGTGACGGGTTCTTCCGTCATTCCGACAAAGCCCCTCTCAAACTCCTCGCGCAGCGGTTTGCGGGTCGGGGCAAGAACTTCAGCCATCGGGCGGTTATGGCTGATGAGATAAACCAGAAAAGCTCGACGCAATGCATCGTCGACACCCTCGTTCGCCAGCAGGCCGCGCACGTCGAAAAGGTCGCGGGGATGCTGGCGGTCGAATGCAGCTACGATCTTGCCCGCATAAAGGTCGGCGAAAGACACGACCTGCATCTCGGCAAAACCGAAGACGTCTTCGACAGCGGGCACCACGCTTGTCACAGCCGGATCATAAACGGTGCCTCGCAACACCGGCGTTACCTCTATTTTGATCTGTACACCCCCGACCCGAACGACCAGCTTGGTCACGACGTTCTCATCGGCCGAGCGTGAGGTATTGACCTTCACACCGGGTATGCCCTGTTCGATCCGCTCCTTGATTCTGAGCATCGCGGCATCAATCGCAGAAAGTGATGCGGGCCGTCCCTCAACCGGCAGATAAGTCAGGTCGATGTCCACGGAAAGGCGTGGCATGTCGCGCACGAACAGGTTGATCGCAGTGCCACCCTTGAGCGCGAAAATCCGTTCCTCCGCGACGAAAGGAACAACCCGCATCAAGAGAGCCACCTGCTGCTGATATGTGTCGAGGAAAACCATGAGCTTCACGAAGCTCCCAAGTCGGATGGCACGGTGATGTTATAATGCGGATCGAGTTTTCCTCCTTTGGCAAGGACGCGCTTACCCGCACCCAGATCGATGCGAGATATATCGAGCCGGGGTCGCCATGCATGACGGTGGCGGTCGGCGAAGAAGAGGAAGAGCCGCTTCACCTTCACGCTAGTGCAAGCCTCAAGCAGCACTTGCAGTCGGCGCGGGCTTAAATCGCTCATTCCTTCAATCAAAGCATCAGCTTGGTGGAAGGTCTCACGCTCGGGCAGTTCATCGAGTAATTCGAGAACGGCGCGCTCTTTGCTGGAATAGCGAATGGGCAGGGCCAGACCACCGACATTGACCATAGCGGGACTTGATATGGGCGATGGATCGATGTGGCTTGGAAACAGCCGCAAGCTGTTGTGCCAATGAAAGGCCACGTCGAGCGGCAGACTTGGCAGCCAGGTCGGTGGGGGTTTCGGTCCGTAAAGATGAACCTCACGAACCGATGTCGGCAGATAATGAGCATAACCCTGCTGTTCGAGCGCGGTACGGCCGCCGACGGTCAACGGAAGGTCCAGTACCGCCTGGAGGGAAACCACGACCTGCTGCCAGCTTAGCGGCGTGCGTGAGCGACGATAGACGCGACGAGCTGGGCTTTCGAGCCAGCCGGAGCGCACATACTGGCTCCTCAACGCCGACGAATAGCCGTGGGCTTCCATCCAAGCTGCATCAGCGAGGAGTCCTTCGGGGAGTTCCTGCTGGAGACGGTTTAGTTTTCCACCTGAATGCATATTCATGCTTGATATCTTGACAGACTTATAAACTTCCGTCTAGTTCATAATTTCGCCAATAAGCGAACTAAAACTTTCCTTATATGCAATACGATAAACTACCTGCCTTCGAAGGGGGATTTAGCCCGGCACATGCTTCAAGGGCAATATTGGCCTCCAGATCATCGAACGCAAAGATACAAGTCATTTCATATGACATCAAAATCTCCTACGCTTTGTTCTGCATGTTACCCGCCGTTGCCGAACGGGCAGCAGATACCAAGAAACGGCGAACCCAAAAGAAAATTGAGGAAGAAAGTGGATATCAATAAATATCAAGAGTGGTTGAACGAGAGGATTATGGAATTAAGAACAGCACAGTCCATAAAAACACCTGAAGATAGATTAAATGGCAGCATATGGGATTTTGTTATATTAGGATGCCTTATTGAAGTTGTTTCAAAGCTTAACTCTGAACGAACAGGGAAAAGTACTTTTCAAGTTGTGAGAAAGCTATTCGATGAGCGTTTACCAAAATATAGAAATATTAAATACGAAAAGCCCGTTTCAGCCAATGACCTACCAGAGCAGTTATACATGGTCCTTCGCTGCGGACTGGTACACGGCCTTAGCTTGCGTCCAGACGAAAAAGTGCGAAATTCTGGTCGGTATAAACCTTACTGGAGAGAAAATACCCTCACGCTCTGGCATAGAGGCAACCACCTCCACATAAATAGAATCATATTCAATGGACAGGAATGGGATAGAGTTAACATAGATTACGATTCTCTCTTAGAAGATATTCAGAAAGCCTTGAACAATATCTTCGAAGACGGCAGAAAGAATAATGAAAAAGGCAAAATCATCACTGATTTTATTATGGAAAACCCTGGCGTGGGCTTCTCACCTGGCACATGGATTAAGCCTGCAACACAAGTTGAGCTGTTAGCGGTTCATAAACATAGCCAGTAATTGTACCGTCCTTGATCTTCTCCACTGCCTCATTAATCACAAACAGTGGCACAAGAAACCACTCGCGCGGGATGACGAAGTTGCCGAACCTGTCTTCGATCTGGATATCCAGTCGGGCTGGATCGAAGATGCGATGGATTATTTTTTCGAGTTTGGTGCGGCTGATGTTGAACAGCTTGTAGGTCGCAATGACCTCCACATCGGCCAGCAGGAAAGTCGGGTCGATTTTCGCATTGGCTATGCGTTTGGCAACATCTCCGCCCGTTACGCCGATTTTGTGAATAAGGTCTCGGTTAGCAGCGACGATAGAGTTATCCGACTTGCTCTGGAGAACATAAATGGTGCCACTGGCTAGATCGTCTTCGTCGTTTTCTCCGGCGAATAATGGCCCGGCACTGGGTTCGGACACTCGGCGGCTGGCTTCATCTTTATAAAGCGCACGCTGAAGGGAGCGAAGCAGGATATTGCTTTCTGTTCCATTGGAATAAATGACGCGGAGACGCGCATCACTCTCACCATTGGGCGCTCTGAAGGTCTCACCAATCTCGGCAACATATGCTGTCTGACCACCGAGAATAAAAAATTCTCCCGGTCTAATGTCAGTTTTCAGGAGGCCGGCTTCCTTCCTGATAGGGCGTGTAATGCGCGTCCCGATCTCGATGTCTTTCTGGACTGCGTTGAATATCGGCTTGAAAGTCTCGAAATCCTCACAGCGCTCCCGGTTGGCGATTTCCTCGGCTGCCCGCTTTTCTGCTGCGGAGCGGACGTGGCGCAGGTCAGTGATTGAATTCTGCTCGATGCTGGCCACGCCAAGCATGGAAAGCAGTTCATCGTCGCTAATGTTTTCATCGATCTCTTCAATGACAACGGCATTGGAGAGAATACCCTGATGATCCATAGGCAGAAGCAATGCCATGCAATCGGGTTGCGAGCGAAGCCGATCGAGGCGGACTGCATATAGACGCTCGAAAATGTCGTGATTTTCCCCATGACGAGGGGAGCGTCCGTGTTTGTCCACGAACCGCTGGATTTCCTCAAACCCAGCTATAATGCGCTCTTCTTTTGGAGTTCGGGAGCCTTCTTTCTTTGTCTCGACTTCAACGCCCAGCGCTGACAGGAGCGCATCGTCCTCGTCGGTAAAACCTTTAGCCACGAGCCGCCTCCGCCTTCATGCGAGCAAGGAACGCAACGCCCTCGGCCATGCTTTTCTCCCAGGGGTCGGTCGAGGTTATGGAGGGGAGCCGGCCACGTTCCTGCATGAACTTCAGCGCTCGTTTAGATAAAACACGCGCTTCTTCCAATGTCATCGTCGCACGTTTGGCACCGATTACGGCCGCAACCTGCTTCAGACTCTCTTCGCTCATGGCTTTAGCCAGAATGGAATAAGCCTCACCAAACGGATTGATGCGATCGATCAGATCAATGTCGAGTTCTCGCACGTCCATTGCGAATTTACGCACGCCATCGATCAGGGCCGTGTTGGCTCCTGGCTCTCCATCGCCACTCGTCGCAATATGGGCCGCCTGTTGTGTCAAGTTTAGAGCCGCGATGGCGTGCTGTCGAACGGCTTCCTGATCTTCCTCATCCAGTTCGGGATATTTGTCTTTGATGATTTTCCCCATGCGGGAGATCGTCAATTCCTCCGGAACGAGTTCTTTGTCGAAAAGCCCACGCTCAAGAGCGGTCTTGTCTTGCACGAAGGCCGTGATGACTTCGTTCAGGTCTTCTTCGCAGATGCGGGTTGCTTCTTCGCTTTTGGGTTCCGCCAGACCTTTAATTTCGATCTGGAATTTACCTTTTTCTTCGTTGAAGCCGACATTGCATTTATCAGGTTGGTAGCCTTCGTCACCATAATCGAAACCGTCAGTCGGTTCATTGGTTGACGCTTTCGATCTGAATTCGAAGCGGGGGGCGAGAACCTGTTCCATCAGCAGACTGGCGGCAATGGCTTTAAGGGTATCGTTCACGGCCTCGGTTACGGCCTGTTCCGACGCATCCGGCTCGGCGATAAGGTTTGTAAAGCGAGCGCGGGTTTTCCCTGGCGCATCGCGGGTAGCGCGTCCTATGATCTGGATAATCTCGGTCAGGCTGGATCGATAGCCAACGGTGAGCGCATGTTCGCACCAAATCCAGTCAAAGCCCTCCTTGGCCATGCCCAGGGCAATGATGATGTCCACATGGTCGCGGTTGTTCTTCTGGGTTGGGTCTTTCAATGCGGTGGACACGCGGTCACGCTTGTTCTTGTCATCGTCCACCAGATCAGCGATCCGCAACGTCCGGCCGTCTTCCGTTTTTACCAACTGAAAGCCGGTAACAGGGTCAGCCCCCTGCCAGTCGCCCAGATTTTCAATGATATGCTCCACTTCCTTCATTTTATCTTTCGTGCTTTCGCGCGAATTGACGCTGGGGATGTGAATGATGGTTTTTTGATTTGGGTCAAGAACCTTCAGGATGTCTTCGGCGTAAGACCCGGAATAGAAGAAATAGCCGATGTCGAGATGCTTGAGGTATCGATAGCCGTTTAACTGCTCGTAATAGGTATAGGTTACGGTATCAAACTTGGCCTCGTCCTGTGGTGACAAGACATCGACTGCGTCACCCCGGAAATATGAGCCGGTCATGGCGACGATGTGGACTTTGTCGCGGGCAATGAACGCACCGAGATGATGACCTAGTTTGTTGTCTGAATCTGACGAGACGTGATGGAACTCATCGACGGCAATAAGACGATCGTCGAAAGCCTCTACACCGAACCTGTCCACGGCGAAGCGGAAGGTGGCGTGCGTGCAGACCAGCACCTTGTCGTCACTCTTCAGGAACGCTTCGACCGAATTGACCTTGCCCCCATTATCACCGCCGGCTGCGTCACACAGGTTTCTTCTGGGTTCTACGTGCCAGTCTTCCCAGAAGCCGAACTGGGTCAAAGGCTCGTCATGGAAACTTGCGCCAATGCTTCTTTCAGGCACGACGATAATGGCCTGCTTCAGTCCCTGATTTGCCAGCTTATCGAGGGCGATAAACATAAGCGCCCGGCTTTTGCCCGAAGCTGGAGGAGACTTGATGAGAAGATATTGTTCGCCACGCTTTTCATAGGCGCGTTCCTGCATGGGTCGCATCCCCATGGCATTGGCCTTGGTTGAACTGCCATTGGCCGCGTAAGAGACAGAGACGGAAGGGACGGATTGGATTTTTTGGGTCATGCTCTCTCTCCTGCGACACTAGCCAATGCTGCCTTTAATGTTTGGAAGCAAAGTGTCGCAGTGTGTTTATCTGGCGAGAAGCGCGATAACATTTGCGCGTATGGATGGATGTAATTTCGAAAATCACGAAGACCATGACTAAATTTCTGCACGTCTGGCTTCAGTAATCCTATTTCACATGAGACATCTATCAACTGGCTGAGCGTCCAGTCATGAAATAGCTTGGGCTTGCCCTCGGTGGTTTTGGGACAGGAAGGTGAACGATTAAATCGTGCTGGCTCTTTCTGCGCGGCCCCGAGAAGAACGGCTTCCAGCACGCTACCGCATAGAAAAATTGTGGAAAGATACGCTTTTGCAGACATTGTCGCTTGCGCTTCTTTTAACCGACATTCGATGATGGATGCGACCGCTCCTTCAACCGGGAGTTTCTGGAGGTTTGGGATGGAAAATTCACTTTGAAGAAAGGTTTCTTCAGCGCTCATAGTTTTAGCGGCAAGGGGTTTTCCGGTCAGACGTGCGACTACCTTTCGGGATTGTTCGAGAATGACTGCATCAGGTTGATTGCCGTTTAGGAGACAATTTACCTCATAGACGCCTAACATTTCATCAAGCACTTGGCCGACAATGGCGTTAGGCTCTTTCTCCCAGAAGGCCCGCATTTTTCTGGCTTTTGATGAACCATACGTCTGATACTTTTGACTATGAATCTCAATCCCGTAACGGGTAAAAAACTCCTGAAATGTTGTGTCTGAATAATCCAGAACGTAACCGCTCTGCATCCCAAGAATTTTTTCAAGGTATCTTTTGTCGATCTCTGTAATAGCGCTCATACCGCCCCTGCCTTTTTCTTATTTTTCGATCCGGTTCTGGCGGTCATTTTGGTATAGAGATCGAACAGTTTTTCCAGTCGCTCCGTATCATTGCGAAAACGTCGGCCAATGTAGATGCGCTCCAGCACTTCGTCATTGCGGTCGTGCGCCTCTCTCAAATCGGCGGGCATTTTTTCGGGGTCATACAGTTCCGCAATGGTGGCGGGGAAATGCGCCTCGCGTGCCAACAGGATGTCTTCAGCACAGCGGGTCAGGTCGGTTTTCATCTTGTCGGTCAGAGCGGGAACGGGGAAGGTATTCCAGCCCAGCGTGTTGGAATAGGAAAAATCGTTCCGCATCCGCACGCAAACCGTGCCAATCCATACCCAATGGAGGCGCGACGCGACAAGCGCCATATTCCATAGCGGGGCATCATACAGGGCAAAGCATTTATTAGATGCAATATATTCTGAAGGTAGATAATCGCAGGGTAAATATTCTCGGTTCTCAGAACTGATTCCAGCCACAAATATCGCGTTCTTTTTAGCAACGCCACCGATCTGAACAAACCTATATGGTCGTTTCGCAAAATCCCTTGTTGAACCCGCCTGTGACTGCAATCTGTTTTTGGCAACAAGCGCCAATCTATCGGCAATAAACGCACTTTTTTTTGCCGTAACAGCATCTTCATCATTGATCCAGAGACAATATCTCTGCTTGCCATGAATCAACTCCTCGGCACCTACGAATCGCTTAACATAAGCGCTTGTCTGTGGATTCCGTCTGAGGTCATCGGCTTCATCTGTGCTAAGAAAGAGATGACCGCCATCACGCGGCATGTTGCCGAATAGCATTATTGATTGTCGTCCGATTGGGTCAGTTGCCTTCTGCACGACATCGTCCCTGTTAGGCACGAGATACGGGCCGATCGTATTACAGTCACGGACAAGGCTTGAATCGTCAAAAAGTTGCTTTGACTTGGTCGACTTACAGCCAAGTCCAATAATTATAACGGTAACGCCCGCGTTATGACTGGCAAGATTGCTCCAATGGAACGGGGTGTGGGCGAAGCGAATTTCGATGCCACGAGCAAAAGCTACGGGCCAAATTTCGGAGGCTTGTTGGCCCTGACAGATGCTGTTCGTAGTCACGAACGCAGCGACAGCATCGGGAACCTTTTCTGCGTAATCCAAATAGCGAGCGATCCAACCAGAAACGTAGTCTGTAATCTTGGCGAGATGTGGAAATTTTACCCAAGCATTTGCCAACTCGATTTTTTGTTTCTCATTCTGCCATTTACTACCTTTATAAGGCGGATTCCCACAGATATAGGTTTCTCCACCCTCGTTCTCGAAATCGATTTGCGGCTGATCTAACGGAGAATGAAATAGATCATCTGCGCTGTGTTTCACTCCGGTTCCCGTCGGCGGACATATACTCAACCAGTCCAAGCGAAGAGCATTCCCACAGGTAATCCAGTTTTCTGCGTTCAAAGGAAGGAATTCGGCCAAGGCCAGCTTCTGACCACGATATAGGACATCGCATTGGAATTCCGCGATAATGAGCGCAAGCCGCGCAATCTCAGCCGGGAAATCTCGTAGTTCTATTCCACGCAAATTAGTCAGGGGAATCTCTGAAGGACGATCGGCTTCCCCGCGACGACTGTTGATCTCAGCCTCGATTGCCCGCATTTCCTTATAAGCGATAACAAGGAAATTTCCGCTGCCACAGGCCGGGTCGAACACCCTGATCCTTGCCATACGCTTGCGTAGGTTCAGGAGCATCCGGGCATTGTCGCCGGCCTCATCTAGTCGTGCCCTCAGGTCATCAAGAAAGAGAGGATTCAGCACCTTGAGGATGTTGGGAACGCTCGTATAGTGCATACCAAGAGCGCCACGTTCCTCATCATCTGCCACGGCCTGGATCATAGACCCGAAGATGTCCGGGTTGATTTTCGTCCAGTCGAGGGCGCCGATATGGATAAGATAGGATCGAGCGATCTTACTGAAACGCGGCACTTCAGGGCTGCCCGAAAATAGGCCGCCATTAACGTATGGGAACCGATCGGCGTAACGAGCAATGCCCGCTTTCTTTCGCTCTGCCGTAGGGGTATTCATTGCACGGAACAGTTCGCCAATCACTTCATGGGTGTTAGACGAATCTCGCTCGGTCATTGTATCGACCGTGTTCGTGAAAGAGTGACCATCCTGGAAAATATCCGTGTCTTCAGCAAAGAAGCAGAAGATCAGGCGAGCCATGAAATGGTTCATGTCATGGCGGCGGTCAGCAGTCCCCCAGTCGGGATTGTCCTTCAGCAATTCGACATACAGCCGGTTCAGCTTGCTGGTCGCGCGAATATCGAACGAACTTTCGCGGATTTGTTTGACCGTCGTGATGCCGGCTAAGGGCAGGAACGCGCCGAAATGATTCGGGAAGTCCGTATAGGCACAGGCGACGGTCTCACCTGTATCCAATTCCTCCGCCTCGAAGGTCTCACCGTCCGTCGCCAGGATGAACTTGGCCTTGGCCTTCGACGTGGCTGGGCTATCCCGGAGGGCGGTCAAAGTCCGCGTTACCTCACCGGGCGGGCAGGTCGCAATATGGATGTTATTCCGCTGGAGAACGGCGCCTGGGATGTCAGAGGCATTGGTCGAGCCTTTGGTGGCCCGGAGACGCTTGATGGTGGTGTCTTTATTGCCGAAGGCCAGAAGGAAAAGGTAAGGAAATTCTTCCGCATCAAAAGGTTGCTCCGCCAGCGCAGATACGGCTTCTTCAATTTCTACGGCGTTCATCGCCTCTACCTAATCCCGTTCTCAAACAAGAAGATAGCATCGCCATGCCCCGAACGGCGCGGAATGCTTGCTCCCTAAACTTTACATATCCCGAGGCTATACAAATTTGGATTACAGGGCCATGCCTTTGGCTGCGGCCTTGCGTTGAATGTCCCCGATCTGATCGCCTGCCGCCGATGCAAGGGCGGTCTGCTTCAGCCCTGACCGCTCCTGAATAGCTGTGACGAGCTTGGCGCGGTCATTGGTATAAACGGCAACGCTCTCCCTGGCACGGGACAGAGCCACATAGAAACTCTTCTGATCCACAAGCTGGCTGACCGTGCTGTCGGCATGGACCAGGACGCGATCGGCGGTGCGCCCCTGCGCCGCAAAGGCCGTGGCAACCCAGCCATGGGCGATATGACGGTCGCGCGGGTCGTCCGGCGTCAGATGCTCGATCCGGCGATTGGCCATGCGGAGTGTCACGCCACGCGTCTGGGGATCGACACCGATCACTTCCCCTTGCTGGCCGTTGACCCGCCCCGCTGCACGATCATTGCGGGTGAATTGCACGCGATCACCTGCACGGAGTTCGATCGGCTCGGCGGTGAATACCTGGGACTGCATGGCGCCCCATTGGCGCAAGCGCCAGTCGATGCGTCGTCCGTCACGCGCCGTCAGGATCACGGCCGCCTTTTCCGTGTCGATGCCGGCCACGGTATAGGCATCCCGGCGGGAGACCCCCTTATCGGCATAATCCTTCGTAAAGCGGACGACATCGCCGATCGCGTAACTGCTCGCCTCCTTCGCCTCGGTGCGGGTCATGTCTCTGGCCACGAGATGCGACATTTCGATCGTCGGCCCACGCAGCGCACCCGCCCCGGCCAGTTGCTCGCGGATTTTTCCGGTCAGGATGTCGCGCCCGTCCCGCGACGGCTCGATGACCAGGGTGCGCTTGCGGGCTTTTCCGTCCAGCGCCGCGAAATCCCGCGCCATCTGCTCGAACCGTGCTTCCCGTCCCTCATGCTCGACGACATGCCCGCCGCCCGAATCAAGGGCCGCCAGGGCTTTCTTCGCATCGCCGGCAAGGCTGGCATCCACCGCCGCACGGGCCTGCTCGTTGGTCTGGCGCAGAATCCGGGTGAGATGGGCGGTCTCCATGCCCGCCTGCTGAAGCTGCCCGAAGGCGGCACCGGCCTCGATTGAGCCAAGTTGCGCCGTGTCGCCGACCAGCAGCACGCGCGCCCGATGGGTTTCCGCCAGCGCCAGCAGCTTCGCGGTGTCGCGTGCCGACACCAGCGACGCCTCGTCCACGATCCAGAGCTGATCGGCGGTGGTCGGTTTGCCGGGTGCCAGAAGATGCCGCGCCAGCGTGTCGGCGCGACTGCCAAGCGCGTCGCCCAGCACCTGGGCCGCCGAGGCGGTCGGGGCCAGCGCCGTGACACGAAGACCCTGCGCCTGGGCTTCTTCCGCGACGGTTGCCAGCACGGTGGAGGTCTTGGCCGTGCCGGCCGCGCCCTGCAAGGCGATGATCCGGTTGCGGCTGGTAAGAATTTGCGTGGTCGCCGCGCGCTGCTCCTCGTTCCATGCGTGGCCCTGTGATTCCGCGCGCCGTTCCGCCTGGGCCACGGCGCGCGCGGCGACCACAGGTGCCAGGATCGGTGCGACCTGGTTCCGTCCACTCTCTTCAAGGCGCAGCAAGGCAGCCTCGTCCGCGATATTGGCGGCCGTGGTCATTCCCTCGAAGGCCGCACCCCGGCGATCGACGAACGAGCGGGCTTCCAGCGCGCCGGTTTTCTGCGCCCGCACGATCGCGGCACCGATCTCGGCATGGCCGACCGCGCCGAAGGCGAAACGCCCCGCCGCCTCGTGCAGCGCGGTTGTCGCGAAGACCGATTGCCGTTCGCCAAGCATCGACGCGCCCCGCGCGACCGCCCGATCGGCGGCACATTCGCGGGCGAAAGGGCTTTCCACGTCCTGGGCTGTGGCCTGGGTCCGGGCACGCGCCTCGGCCCGTGCGACTATCTCGCGCCGGGCCTGTTCGTTCCAGCCGGCGGAGTCCGCCACCGCGCGCCACTCCCGGACCAGATCGGCATGAGGCACGGCCTCCTTGGCCCGCCTGGTATCGAGTGCCGCCATCTGCTTCTCGGCGGCGCTCGCCTCTTCCCGGCTGGTCCCGCGCTCGCTGAGATGCGCTTCAATCGCCTGGGATCGCTGGCTGAACGCTTCCAGCGTCGCCGCGTCGAGGCCTGCGATCTCGAAGCTCGACTCCTTCCCTCTGTCGATCATGTAGCCCAGGTGCTGAACTTCGCCCGCCAGTTCCTGGCGGTAGATCGCGCCCAACTGCTTTTGCAATTGATAGAAGGCGCGGGGTTCCAGGCTCCGCCATTGCCCGCTGTCATCCTGGGTCATGTTGAGAATGATGTTATGGCTGTGAAGCTGAGGATCGAGCGCGCGGCTCGTGCCGTGACGAAAGGTGGCGATGACCAGATTCCCCGTCGTCTCACGCCGGACCGCTCCATCCTCCCGGATGCGCGTTGCGGCGAAATGGGTTTCGGCCAGTCCCAGCGCGGTCCTGACCGCGCGCTCATGCGCCTCGACCAGGCGGCGGTCGCCCGCCACCTCGGCCAGGATCGACACCGATTTTGGGGCGCTGAAGGTCAAATCCCAGCCCGGCCGGTGCGCGATTTCACCCTCCCGCGTCGCGCCAAGCTGCTGATCCGCGACCCGGCCTTCCAGAAGCCGGGAGAACTGGTCGTGTTCGACCGCGCCCTGCAACTTCAGCGCCTCCGCCCCTTTGCCCTGCCATTCGGAGGGGGCGAGGCCACCCTCGGCGTAATAATCGTCGGCCTCGTAGTAGCTCGCCGCCTGGGCCGCGTTGGTCAGGGCCGACAGGGTGGCGACCATCAGACCGGACCAGGTTTGGAGGCCAGGTTGCGTCGGGCGGGGCGGTTCGATGCCGGGGCCTCGCCGGTGGGTTTGTCCTCCTTCTTCTCCTTTCCGGCCTTCGGCTCATCTGGCCGCGTCTGTTTCCACAATGTCTGATCCAGGCCGATCGGCTCGAACGCCAGCGTTCCGGCCGCGCCTCGCGCGATGATATGCGCGTTGGTGAGCGCGATGCGGGCCACCGGCAGTCCGTCGGGCAACAGGAGATAGGCCCAGCCGGGCGGCAGGCGCAAAGCACTTTCCATCACGGCCGGGCGGACCTCGCGTCGTGTGCCGACCGTGATCTGGGGCTTGCGTGTCTTGGGGTCGAGATTGGCCGAAAGGGTCTGGATTTCGACCTCGGCCTGACCGATCGTCTTCGATGCCCAGTCCCGGCTCTCGATATCCGCGAGTTGAAGGAAGAGCTTGGTGTTGCAGCTTCCCAGCACCGTTTCGGCGTCCTTTTCTCCGTACCGGCTGCGCATCTGGTCGATGGCCTGGAAGGTCAGGATCACGGCCGCGCCGAACTTGCGCCCCTGCGGCAGCAGGCGGGTCATGTTGTCCACGCGCGGCAGGTCCGGGAACTCGTCGAGCAGGAACCACATCCGGCGACGGTCGGAGGGCGGCAATCCAAGCGTCGCTGAAGCCGCGCATTCCAGCCAGAGCGCCATCAAGGGCCTGATGGCCTCGAAATGATCCTCCTTGCGTGGCACGAAAATCCACGGGCGACGGCCCTTGTGGCTGTCGAACCCGGCGAAAAAGCGGGCAAAGGCAAAGCTTTCGCCGCCTTGTGCCGGTTCGGCACGCAGGAACATGAGCAGGTTGGCGGCCTTAGCGAGCATGAACAGCACGCTGGCCGTGGCGCGCTCGGCGTCCTGGGCAAAGGTTCGCGCCGAGGAGGTATGGGCCAGCCAGCGCTCCATGTCCGCGCTGGACATATATTGCAGCGTGTCGAGCAGTCGCGCCGGTGTGCCGCGTTTTTCCTCCCAGAGTTCACGCAGGATGTTGGCCACGAGGATACGGGCCGTTTCCAGCCAGACATCGCGGTCCCGGTCTCCCGTCTCGCTGATCAGATAGCGGGCGATCCGCGCGGCGTCGGCGGGATGGCGGATTTCGTCGAACGGGTTCCAGTAGACGCCCCGCGCATCGAAAGGATTGAGCAGGATGTCGCCCCGGACGGGGTTGTAATACTGGGCGACGAAATCTCCCGACGTGTCATAAACGAGCGCTGCCTCGCCACGGGCTTCGATTACGTCGAGAAGCTGGCGCAGGGCGGTGGTCTTGCCTGCGCCCGTGGTGCCGATCATCGCCAGATGGCGCGTCTCGATCGCGCGCGGCAAGGCGACGCTGCCCAGCCGCAGGGGCGCGGGATCGTCTGTATTCTCCGTGGCCGCCGCCAGCGTGGCTTCGGACACGACCCGACTGCCGGCGATGGTGCGGTCGGCCAGTTCCTGTGCGCGTTTACGCCGCCGCCGACCTTCGGTCAGGGCAAAGGCACCGATGCCCAGCCCCATGCCGAGCAGACCACCCAGGCCAGTGCGCTCGGTCAGGGTCAGGACGCGATGCTGGACGTCTTCGCTGCCGAGCAGCGCGTAAGCGCCGGTGTCATAGCGTCGGCCATCAAGGATGACGATCATCGGCACGTCCCGATGGCTGATGGCCATAATGGGACGCTGGGCCTCGGCGAGAAGAAACTGTCCGGCTATGGTCAGTTCTTCCGGCGAGGTGGTGGCGACCGCCACCAGCCCGCCACCGGCCAGCAGGCCGAGGCTGGTCACGAGGAAGCCAGCACGAAAGCGTGCGGCGCTCTGGGCGCGGCGGATGGCGCGCAGGGCGCGGGCATGCGCCTGCTGGTCGAGATCACTGGTCATGGGGCGTCTCCCGCCAAGACAAGCTGGCGCTGGAAGGCTGCATTGATGTCGTCGGTGAGACGGGTCTCGTCGATGCGGGTGGGTGCTGCGGCGCGGGCGAAGACATAGGCGGCGCAGGACACGTACAGCGCGCGCTCGGTCAGGCGCTCGACATGGACGATCCGCGCGCTGATCTGCCCCAGTTCCTCCGCCAGTTCGGTGGAGATTGGTCCCGTCGTGCCCTCCTGCGTCATGGAGGCGAGGCCGATGCGGACGCAGTCCTGCAACAGGGCATACGGGGTCATCTCGCGCCCGGCGGCAAGCTGCCGGAGCGTTCGATCCAGCGCGAACGGCAGGCGGATGGAATGCCGGACGTAGCTCATGGCCAGTGATCCCGGCGCACCCAATCCGCATGCGCGAAAAATGTTGGAAAACCGCCATTTTTGATGCTACCAAAATAATTGGTGTCGGATCGCACCCTCGAAAAACGGCAGAAAACCGCCGCAGGCCAGTGCGTGAGGTGTGTTCCTCTTTCTGTGGCCCGATGCGCAGCATCGGGGCTGCTCTTCGCATGGAAAAACCGGCATGGGTCACGCATGGTCAGAACCCTCCCGGCGATGCTGGTCGGCCCACTGCGCGATCTGGAAAATGGCCTCCCGATCCGCTGTCCGGCGGTCCAGATGGGGATCGACGGGGGGCAGGTCATAAAGCCCATGCTCGGCGGTCCAGGCGCGGATGACATGCTCGATCGCATCCCGGATGCGCATGTCCAGCGCGTGGGCTTCGAAGGGCGTGAGGTGGGCTGTCACGCCAGGCGTTTCGATCAGGCCACCCAATGGAAAATAGGTGCGTCCCGCAGCCTGCAACGGGCCGTCGATCCGGCAGGTTGAACCATCCCCCCGGTACACCGTAAGCGGCGGGCGCAGGGTATGACGCCAGAAAGCTATGGTGCAGCGGTAGGTCTCGCCGTCCGGGTCATCGGACAGCAGCTTGTCGATCAGCGGGAGGGCTTCACGGGCGATCCGGGGATGCACGTAAAAACGCAGCGTGACCCGGTTGCCGGGGCGAAGCCAGTCCAGCATGGCGCGGAAGATGGGCATGGGGTGTCCTTTCGTGACTCACGCGAAACACGATGAAACGGGATTGTCGGAGGAAGTCCGGGAGCAGGCGCGGCGTGGACCGCCCCCAAATGGCGGGGGACGCGCCGCCCCTGCGGTCAGATGTAAGTCTGGATCGGGAGGCCCTGGAGCCAATGTTCGATCTCGCCTGCGCGCCAGCGGACGCGCCCACCACCGATCACCACGGGCGGCGGGCAGCGCTTCTGGCGCACCAGGCGATAAATGCTCGACCGACTCTTATAACCGGTCAGGCGCATCACATCGTCGATCGTCAGCAGTAGGGTGAAAGCGGCATTCTGGTCCATCGGACGGCATCCTGTTTGATGGCGTGCCGACGACGCTAAACGGCTTCAAATCCCTGGAAAAAGCCTGTTAGCCAACGTTATCCAACGCGATAAGGACTGATCAGGAGTCATTGGGGTCGAAATATCCCTTGATATCTTTTCGCCCCTGCCTGCCACTCAAAAGTGCCTTGAGCGATGAGGTCGAATCGCCACCTTGCGGACCGAGGTCGCTGCCCAGAGTTACTGCAAGTTCCTGTTTGATGGCTTTGATCGCGGCAGCCAGAGCCCCGTGTTGAGCGCCTTTTCGCATTTCGCGTCGAGCAACGGTAAAAGCGATCCGATACCATGGCTGATCGTCGGGAGAGATATTCTCGCGAAGAAAGGCGTCGAGATTGGTCATGAATTCCGGCATCGTGCCGCTGACCAGCCAGCGGAAGCGCGGATCATTGTTGAGGCACGGCGCCTCGTCGCCGTCAGGCATGGTATCTGGCACCACATAGATCGGACGGGTGAACGACCTGCGGAAGGAGAGCCAGAACAGCCCCCAGAATTTTGCCTGGCGGGAGAGGAGCAATGGGGAGTAGCGGTTGGAAAAAGTCTCGGGCGAAATCCGTCCATCCAGCAGGACACCATCGGGCGCCTGCACGGCGCTGAGGATCGTATTGCCGTAGCCGGCGCTCGTATAGGCGGAGAGCCGCCCGCTGCGCAGGTCCGACATGAGCCGCTCCAATTCTGCGGGCAGCACAACATCGTAGGGCGTTTTGACGAACAAAAATTTTCTGGTTTGAAACCATCTGATGCCGGTCGCGGAAAATACCATCACGAAAAAGCTGCTCAAAAATAAAATGAGATACGTGATATAGGCAGGAGAATTTGGATGATGAAAAATAAATGAAAAAAGAAGAATACCAGATGCCAAGCTTATAATGAAAGATACAACAAATATAGCGACGAAGAATCTGAACGCCCGATCAGATTTTTTCTTCAGATCGACAATCGCCTGCTCGACTAACTGATAGCCTCCTTCCAGATTATCAGGATTGATTCTCTGGGCCGCGAGCAAGCTCAATCGGACTGCTTTCATTCCCCTCGTCTCGGCATTTTTCTGGCCAGCAATACGCCCCCCAAGCTTCCATCAAAATACGCCGTTTTTCCAGAAGATTACCACGCCGATAGGCGGCTTCGACCTTATTGCCGATCGTATGGGCAAGCGCCATCTCGGCGATGTCGCCAACGAACTGGGTTTCCTCGGCGACCCAATCGCGAAACGATGAACGAAAGCCATGAGGCACCGCCGCGATTCGCGCGTCCCGGCAAATCTTGGTTAGCGTCATATCGGACAACGGCTTGCCCGCGCGCTGGCCAGGAAACACAAGCTGGCTTCGTGCCTCGCGATAACCTTGCGCAAGCTTGAAAACGTGACACATCTGCGAAGAGAGCGGGATGACATGCTCCCGCCCTGCTTTCATCCGGTCGGCGGGAATCGTCCAGAGCTTGTTCTCAAAGTCGATTTCATCCCATGTGGCGCTCCTGATCTCCCCAGAGCGTGTGGCCGTCAGGATAAGAGCCGCCAGAGCCAGGCGCCCGATCGAATCTCCCGACCGGAGATAAGTGAGGAAGGCCGGCACCTCGGCATAGGGCAACGCTGTGTGATGAACGGTCTTAATCTTCGCCTTGGGAAGGGATTTATCCATTGCCGCCAGCGGCAGGGGAAGCGTGCGGTAGCCTTTGCCGATCGCCCAGTCCGTAACGTTGCTGATCCGCTGCCGAACCCGGCGGGCGGTCTCAGGCTTATTGAGCCAGATCGGGGCGATTGCTTCACGAACATGATGACCGTCAAGATCGGCGATTGAGACGTCACCGATCAACGGGAATGCGTAGGTCTCAAGGGTCGTCAGCCATTGAGCCCGGTGCTTCTTATTCTTCCAGGTCGCCTTGTTCTGCGCGTAGACCTCAAGGGCGGCTTCACGGAAGGACGGGATGCCCGCCTCCTTGCGGCGTTCGGCCACGGGATCAAGGCCGACTTCAACCTGCATCCGCGCCTTGACGGCTCGTTCGCGCGCCAATGCCAAGGATACCTTCTTGGCGCTGCCGAGGCCGATGTCACGCCGCTTGCCGTTTTTCTGGACCCGGCAGACCCAGGATTTGCCACCCCGTGGGCTGATGACGAGATAGAGCCCGTCGCCGTCGCCATAGCGACCCGGCTCCCTGATGGCCTTCACGGTTGTTGCGGAAAGACGCCCCATTTTTATCCCACACTTCTTACCACGCGAGGTGTGGGATAGGATGCAATTCCGTGCATCGGCATGCAACACGAAATGGCGTGAATTCCGCGGAATTCTGCCACTTTTGCTATGCTATGACATTGAATAAAAAGGGGAATTGGCGGAGGGGATGGGATTCGAACCCACGGTACGGCTTGACACCGTACAACGGTTTAGCAAACCGCCGCCTTCAGCCACTCGGCCACCCCTCCGCCGAGGAGCGTGTTTGTCAACACGGCGTTTGCAGCGCTGCTTGTAGACTGTCACCACAGCGCCGTCAAACCCCAAACCGCCAGCCTCCGGCGATTACAGCACTTTCTTCAGGGCTTCGTTCACCAGGGCGGGATTGCCCTTGCCGGCCATCGCCTTCATGACCTGCCCGACGAAAAAGCCGAACAATTTGTCCTTGCCGCTGCGATATTCCGCCAGCTTGTCAGGATTCTTGTCCAGCACCGCCTGCACGGCGGCGTCGATCGCGCCGGTATCGGTCACCTGCCGCAGGCCTTTGCGCTCGACGATCTCGGCGGCCGTCTCGCCATTCGCCAGCATCTCCTCAAACACGTCCTTGGCGATCTTGCCGTTGATCGTGCCATCGGTAATCAGGTCCAGCATGCCGCCCAGCGCCTCGGCACTGATCGGGCTGTCCTGGATCGTACGGCCGGTACGGTTCAGCGCGGCGAAGAAGTCGCCGATCACCCAGTTCGCCGCCAGGCGCGGGTCACGGCCGCGCGCCACCGTCTCGTAGAAATCGGCGGTCGGCTGTTCGGCCACCAGCACACCGGCATCATAACGCGGAATGCCATACTCATCCTGGAAACGCTGGCGCTTGGCATCCGGCAGTTCCGGCAGATGCGAAGCCAGCTCTTGCACCCACGCCTCCTCGATCACCAGCGGCAACAGGTCCGGATCGGGAAAATAGCGGTAATCGTGCGCATCTTCCTTGCTCCGCAGCGATCGCGTCTCGGAGCGCGCCGGATCGAACAGTCGCGTTTCCTGATCGACCGAGCCGCCGCTTTCCCAGATTTCCACCTGGCGAACGGCCTCGACCTCGATCGCCTGCATGACATAGCGGATCGAATTGACGTTCTTGATCTCGCAGCGCGTACGGAACGGCTCGCCCGCCTTGCGGACCGACACATTGACGTCGGCACGCATCGAGCCCTCTTCCATGTTGCCGTCGCAGGTGCCCAGATAGCGCAGGATCATGCGCAGCTTGCGCAGATAGGCCCCCGCTTCCTCCGGCGAACGGATATCCGGCTCGCTGACGATTTCCATCAGCGCAACCCCGGCCCGGTTCAGGTCGATGAACGAACGCGCCGGGTCCTGGTCATGCATCGACTTGCCGGCATCCTGTTCCAGATGCAGCCGGGTGATGCCGATCACGCGGGTCGAACCGTCGACCAGTTCGATCTCCACCGCGCCCTCGCCAATGATCGGATGCGTGAACTGGCTGATCTGATATCCCGTCGGCAGGTCCGCATAGAAATAATTCTTGCGGTCGAACCGGCTCTCCAGATTCACCCGCGCCTTCAGTCCCAGCCCGGTACGCACGGCCTGCGCCACGCATTCGCGGTTGATGACCGGCAGCATGCCCGGAAACCCGGCATCGACCAGGCTGACATGGGTATTCGGCTCCCCGCCATAGGATGCCGAGGCCCCCGAGAACAGCTTGGACCGGCTGATGACCTGGGCATGGACTTCCAGCCCCACCACGAGTTCCCAGGGTCCATCGCGCCCTTCGATCAGATAGGTCATCACACCACCTCCGCGCGCACGGCGGGACGATGCGTGAAGCCCGCCGCCCGCTCCAGGGCGCTGGCCGCTGCAAAGACCGATTCCTCGTCAAACGAACGGCCGATCACCTGCAATCCCAGCGGCAGGCCGGACGCGCTCAACCCGGCGGGAACCGACATCGCGGGCACGCCCGCCATGCTGGCCGGCACGGTAAACACGTCGTTCAGATACATCTGCACCGGATCATCCATCTTCTCGCCCTGCGCGAAGGCGGGCGACGGCGCGGTCGGCGTCAGCAGCACGTCCACCGTCCGGAACGCGCTCTCGAAATCCTTGCGGATCAGGTTCCGCACCTTCTGCGCCCGCAGGTAATACGCATCGTAATACCCCGCCGACAGCACATACGTCCCCATCAGGATGCGGCGCCGCACCTCGGCCCCGAATCCTTCCCGACGGGTCGCTTCATACAGTTCGTCCAGCGTCGCGCCCGGCACGCGGCGGCCGAAGCGCACCCCGTCATAACGCGCGAGGTTCGACGAGCATTCCGCCGGCGCCACGATATAATAGGTCGCCAGACCATACCGGGTGTAGGGCAACGAAACCTCAACGATCTCGCAGCCGGCCTCGCGCAGCCAGGCGATACCCTGCTCCCACGCCGCCTCGATTTCGGCGGGCATGCCGGCAACCCGATATTCGGCGGGAATGCCCACCTTCATGCCCTTCAGCGACCGGCCGCAGGCGGCACGATAGTCCGGCACCGCGATATCCACGCTCGTGCTGTCGCGGGTATCGAACCCCGCCATCGATTCCAGCAGGATGGCGCAATCCTCGACCGTGCGCGCCATGGGTCCGGCCTGGTCCAGCGAACTGGCGAAGGCAATCGTCCCCCAGCGGCTGCACCGTCCATAGGTCGGCTTGATCCCCGCGATGCCGCAATAGGAGGCGGGCTGACGGATCGACCCGCCAGTATCGGTACCGGTGGCCCCCATGGCCAGCCGCGCCGCCACCGCCGCCGCCGACCCGCCGGACGACCCGCCGGGCACCAGGACGGTCTCGGCATCTCCCGCCCGCTTCCACGGATTCTCCACCGCACCGAAGACCGAGGTGATATTGGCCGACCCCATGGCGAATTCATCCAGGTTGGTCTTGCCGACAAAAACCGCGCCATCGGCCAGCAGGTTCGCCGTCACCGTGCTTTCGTATGGCGGAACGAACTCCTCCAGCATCCGGCTCGCGGCGGTGGTCCGGACGCCGTCGGTGCAGAACAGATCCTTGATCCCCAGCGGGATCCCGGTCAGTACCGGCGCCTCCTCGCCACCGGCCAGGATCGCATCGGCCCGCCGGGCGGCGGCCAGCGCCTGCTCGGGGGTCACGGTGATGAAGGCGTTCAGCCGGCCATTCAGCCGGTCGATGGCCGCCAGATGGGCACCGACCAGTTCCTCGGCGGAGAAGTCGCGGCGACGCAGCCCTTCATGGGCCGCGGCGATCGTGAGTTCGGTCAGCATCATTCCACCACCTTCGGCACGGTGTAGTACGGCCCCGCCGCATCGGGGGCGTTCGACAGCACGGCCTCGCGCGCGTCGCCATCGGTCACCACGTCCTCGCGCATGCGCAGGGCTGCATGCCCGGTGCCGACCATGGGCTCGACATTGTCGACATCGACTTCGTTCAATTGCTCGATCCAGCCCAGAATACCGTTCAGTTCCCGCTGCAAGGCGGGCAGGTCGGACTCGTCGATACCGATCCGCGCCAATCTGGCGATACGTCGGACCGTCGCGGGGTCAAGCGACATGAAGCACAACTTTCCATTATCATCCGGGGGGAATATCCTGCGGGTCAGGATATCGCGCGGACCATAGCCCCAGACCATGCCCCTGTTCAACATGCACCAGATTCGCGCTCATCTGGGCCACGGCCAACGCCTGCTGGGCATCGACCCCGGCCAGAAGACGATCGGCCTGGCCCTGTCGGACCCGCTGCTGATGCTGGCCTCGTCCTATGGTACGCTCAAGCGCGGCAAGCTCGGCGCGGTCGCCGCCGAAATCGGCCGGATCGCGACGCGCGAAGGCGTCGGAGGCCTGGTCTGCGGCCTGCCCCTGTCGATGGATGGCAGCTTCGGCCCGGCGGCGCAGGCGGCGCATGACTGGACGCGCAACCTGTCGGACCTCGTCGGCCTGCCCGCCGCGATGTGGGACGAACGCCTGTCGTCCAGCGCCGTGAACCGGATGCTGATCCAGGACGCCGACCTCACCCGCCAACGCCGCGCGGAACTGGTGGACAAGCTGGCCGCCGCCTACATGCTCCAGGCGGCGCTGGACGCATCGGCCACGCAATCGGAACCCGATTAACCATTTCGCAGATAAGGAAAGCCGACGGATGGTGGGCGCAACAGGGATTGAACCTGTGACCCCTACCATGTCAAGGTAGTGCTCTACCGCTGAGCTATGCGCCCATCCGTTCGGTGAAACGGCTTCTAGCCGGGCAACCGGCATTGCGCAAGCCATCGATATGTAAAAAATAACGAGCCGGGGCCCCTTTCCCCTGGCACCTTGCAAAAAGAAGGAAACCCTTCCTCGCATCGCGCCGGATACCCAGACGTGACAGAATCGGAATCGCGGATGGCTCCTGAATCGGACACGACGCCCCGCCCGTTCGTCCTGGTCCCGCCCACGATCGCCGGGGTGCCGCTGGTCGTCGCCTCCCCCCATTCGGGACACGACTATCCGCGCGATTTCCTCGCCCTGTCGCGGCTGGACCATGCCGCCCTGCGCCGCAGCGAGGATTTCCATGTCGACGAATTGCTGACCGGCGCCCCGGGCGTGGGCGCGCATATGATCCACGCCACCTTCCCACGCATCTATTGCGACGTGAATCGCGACGCGGACGAACTCGACCCCACGATGTTCACCGAATCCTTGCCGCCGGAGCGCGGAATCATCACGCCGCGCGTGCAGGCCGGCCTCGGCGTCATCCCGCGCATTGCGGCGTCCGGCGCCCCGATCTATCGGGCCCGGCTGCCGCTGCACGAGGCAAACCACCGCATCACCCGCTTCTGGGCTCCTTATCACGCCGCCCTGTCGGCCCTGATCGCATCCCAGGTCGCCGAACACGGGGCCTGCCTGCTGGTCGATTGCCATTCGATGCCCGGCACGGGATTGCGCGCCTACGACATGCCCGATTTCGTGCTGGGCGACGCATGGGGATCATCCTGCGCGCCCGTCATCACCGAGGCCGCCGAGACATGCCTGCGGTCCCACGGCTTCAGGACCAATCGCAACACCCCCTATGCCGGCGGCTACGTCACCCGCCATTACGGCAGGCCCGCAGCCGGCCGGCACGCGATCCAGATCGAAATCAGCCGTCCGCTCTACATGGACGAAAACGGCCTGACACCGAACAGCGGCTTCGACGACATCCTCGCCGTCATGACCGCGCTGCTGCGGGCACTGGCCGGCGTCGCCGCCGGCCTGCCCCGCACAGCCTGAAGCCGGGAAACGCCCTGTTCAGGCGGCCGGCGTCTGGTGATCCACCGCGGCCGGCAGAAACCGCGCCAGCGCCGGCAGGATCGTCTCCGCCGGCAGGCCGGTCTTGTCCACCAGGGTCTGGACCTGCTGGCTCGACAGGATCGACCGCAATTCGTCGGGAGAGACCGGCAGGTTCTGGCCATTGCCGATCCACGACCGAACCTTGTCCCCCAGCCCCGCCTGCTCGGCCTGGGCCAGCAGCGTCGAAATGCCGTTGGGCGAGGTCAACTCGGCCAGATGCTGATGCACCTGGTCGGTCAGGCCCATGCCATCGGCCAGTTCGGTCAGCTTGCTCGCCAACCCGTCAAAGAATCCCGCCATGATCCAACTCCAATGCCAAGTGATTCACAAGATGTCGATCCGCACGGATCGGCCAAGAGGCCAGGCAAAAAAAAACGGTGCCGAAGCACCGCCAAGTTTAGGGAGGAAACGTCCAAGAAGCAGCCGCTCAATCGAAACGCTGCAACGCAATTTTGATGGCTCAAATCACTTTTAAGTGTCAAGAAAAATCGCGACGGAACACGCACGGCCACGACCGCGACACCGCAAGAAGCTCCAATCGAACGACGGGACATGAAAAGAAGAAGGATTTTCCGGTCGGATGGTGGGTGCGACAGGGATTGAACCTGTGACCCCCGCCGTGTGAAGGCGATGCTCTACCGCTGAGCTACGCACCCATCCGTGCCCGGTGGGGACCTCATAATGGATCTCCCCCCAGGCCGCAAGACGCCCCGTCCCACATTCTTCAAAAGCCGAACATGTGGTCCAGCGAGAACGCGCCATCGTCCCGCATCAGGCCATGATAGCCGAACAGCCGGCACGTCACGTCACGGATCATGACATATCCGCCCATGCCGGCGCGCTCGACGGCAGCGCTTCCGAACAGGCGGTGCGGCCACACCATCGCCGATCCCGAACAGGCGATTTCCAGCTCCGCCTTCGCCACCCCCCGCCCCTGCGCGTCATGCAGGCTCAGCATGGTGCGCGACCAGGGCCGCCAGGGCGCCGACGACGGATAGATCAGGCAGCAGAACGCCTCGCCCAGCCCGTTCCCGCCCTTCAGGAACAGCCGTGTGCTCAACCCCGGCGGCGGTCCCGAATAGGATTGGGGCTCGCCGCGATAGGTCATGACGGTATTGAAGACGTGCGCGCCGAAGCTGGTCTCGGCGGCATGCCCTCCGTCCCGCGCCGTGAAGCGGATCAGCGCATGCAGCCAGCCATCGGCCTCGCCGCCGTCGCGGAAATCATAGACCAGTTCCCCGTGCCCCTCGGGCACGCCCAGTTCCGCCACATCCTGCGCCAGATCATGGTCGCGCGGCAGGCAACCCAGGAATTTCCGGCCGGTCAGCCGCCCCGCGCTATCGAAACAATCCAGGCGCAGCGGCAGCGTCTCCTGCGATTCGGCCATCGGCGTGGGCTGGACGACGGTGCCGAACCGCGCGGGGTCCAGAATCGGAAATGGCAGCAGATAGCCGCGCCCCAGGCTGGCCGGCAGGTCCGCGATTCCCGGATCGGGACGCAGGTCCGCCCGCTCCACGTTCAGGTGCGCGATCCGCGTCCGCGTGCCGCGCGTCACCTCATAGCGCGGACGCACCAGATACCGCCCCGACCGAAGCTCGATCTGCGCCGGCCAGCGCAGGTCCGGCAGGCACGCCGCCACCGGAATCGCCACCGTCTCGTACGGAGCGATCTCCCGCATGATCGGCACCTGCCCCCCGTCCCCCATGCGGTTCACCGCCATCGCGCCGGCCGGAATCGGCACCGCGTGGCTGTTCTGCACCCACAGCACCACCTCCTCGCCCGCGTCGGGGGCCGGCAGGTTGGCATAGCGGTCCGAGGGCCAGGCATTGGCGTCATGCGTCACCGACAGGCTCGGATTCCCATCGGTACCATAGGTATCCAGCGCATATTTCACCACGTCGTGGCCGGCCACACCGATGGCATGGATGAACAACTGTCCGACGAAGGGCGGCAGGCCGAACCGTTCGCGCACCACGCGGCTGTCGATCACGATCGCGCTCTCGCCGTCGGCGACGCGCTCCTCCCAACTGGCCAGCACCTCACCCCGCGCCCCGAACAGCCGCAGCCACAGCCGCACCGCCGACGCACCGTAGCGCGCCCAGTAATTCGCCGAGACCAGACGCGTCGACAACCCGTCCGCATCACGGAAGAACGCATGGTTGGTCGCGAAATTCAACCGGTCGAGATAATGCCCCGGCACGGTCAGCAGGGCGTCGGGCAACCGCACGCCGTCCAGCGCGAAGACCCGCGCCCCATCGGGCAGCAGATGCGCGATGCGGTCGCGCACCCGCGCGCCGTCGAAACTCGCGACCAGCACCGCCCCCACCGCCGCCCGGGGCAGATCCACCAGCGCCCGCGCCGGGCCGGCGGCCGTGGCCTGGCCGACCCACAGCGTGTCATGGACATACACGCCCTCGATCACGCCCAGTCCGGACAATCCGTCCGCCGCGCCGGGGCACAACGCCAGCACCATGGCGAACATGCCCTCGGGATCGTACACCGCCACGGGGCCCGCGGCGCGCACCGACGCCGCCAGCCCCGCCAGCGCCTCGGCCGCCAGCGGATGGACCAGCGCCTTGTAGAGAACATTGCCGCCCGCCTGGGCGTCGTAGGTATGGATGTCCAGCATGGCGATTCCATACCGCATATTCCCGCGCCCAGAAATCATACCATTTGGACAGGCGACGCCCCCCTGACGGGGGCCGGAGGGGTCAGAAGCCCGCCTCCCCCATCAGCAGCGCGACCGTCCTGCGATACACCCGTCCCAGCAGCGACATCGGCCTGCTCCGGATCAGGACGATGCCGGGCTGGCGCGGCGGGATGGGGTCGAACGCGCGGTCCGGTTCCAGAAGAACGCGATAGACCGCGCCATCGGGCACCAATTGTCCGTTCTCGTCCTTGCGGGCCTGGACATGGCCGCCATAGACCGACGCGGCTTCGAGCGAATCCAGATGCCCGATCGAGGCCGCCGAAACCGCGATCACACGGGCACCCGTCACCGCACCGTCCGCGCCGGGTGCGCGAAACCAGCCCCGCGCGCCGACACGCAGCCCGTCGATGTCCGCCTCGTCGACATAGGCTTCGATGACGGCGCGCGTGTCGGTGACGAGGGTGCCGATCCGCTCATGGCGGCGCAACGTGTCGCCGGCCCGGATATCGGGCGGCACGTCCACTGGGGTGGAGCCGGAAAATCGGACAGGGTGTTAAGCTCATCCCGACCTGAAGGAATGGACGGGAATGAAGACGACGAGAAAGCGCTACAGCGCGGAGTTCAAAGCGAAGGTGGC
>NZ_JABEQJ010000015.1 GCF_014174255.1 Gluconacetobacter sacchari | reverse complement strand
CGACGACCACGCGGAAACCCCACCCCACGCCAAAACCGCAATCAACCCACCCAGAAGAGCAAGCATCAGCCATCCGCACAGGCGCACAAGCCCCGCAAATATCCGGTCGCCGATCTCTGCGTGTTCGTTTCGTCCCACCGGAGCCAGGTCCGGGGATCGCGGCATCCGCTGCATTCATCTCTTCCCGATGCCGACCTTCAATCCGTTCATCCAATACATTTCGCCCCCTCGGGCTTCAATCGGACAGGATCGGCAGGGCAATTAAGTTTTTATGACATCCGGTGGCACAGGCACAAAACGCGCGTCAGGCCACCGGCAGCCGCACCAGCGAGGCCGCATGCGACTGGTGCCACGTCCGCACCCAATCCGGCAGTTGCTCGGCTTCCAGCGGATGGGAGATCAGGAAGCCCTGCACGGCAGGGCACCCCACTTCGTCCAGAATCTCAAGCTGCCGCGCGGTCTCGACCCCCTCGGCCACGATCGACATGCCCAGATGGCGCCCGATCCCGACAACCGCGTTGACGATCAGGCGGCTTTCCTCGACCCGGTCCATCCCGTCCACGAAGCTGCGGTCGATCTTCACTTCGCTCAGCGGCAGATTGACCAGATTCGCCAGCGTGGAAAAGCCGGTGCCGAAATCGTCCATCGACAGGCCGACCCCCAGCGCGCGAATCGCCCGCGCCGCCGCGATCGCGCTGTCCAGGTCGGCGATCATCGTACTCTCGGTCATTTCCACCATCAGGCGGCTGGCTGGAATGCCGGTTTCCCGCAGGATGCCGGCAATCATCGACGGCAGGCCCGGCTCGCGGAAATGCCGCGCGGACAGATTGACCGAAACCGACGGAATCCCGACATCGTCGGCCATCCATCGTGCCATCTGCCGGCAAGCCAGCCGCAACGCCCACTCGCCCAGCACCTGGATCAGGCCGGATTCCTCGGCCAGCGGAATAAAGCGCACCGGCGGGATCTCGCCACGCGCCGAATCATGCCAGCGCGCCAGCGCCTCGACCCCGTGGATGGCGCCGGTACGGGGCGAAACCTGGGGTTGATACACCAGGCGCAACCGCTCGGACGCCAGCGCCGTCCCCAACACGCTACTGAGAATGAGGCGGTCGTGCGCCCGCAGGTTCATCGCGGGACTGAAGAAGCGATAGCAATTCCCGCCCGCATCCCGGGCGCGGGACACGGCGATCCGCGTGTTGCGCAGCAGCGTATCGACGGTGCCCCCCTTCTCGCCGCCGGCGCAGATGCCGATGCTGACCCCCGAGGTCACCGGCACGCCGTTGATGACGAACGGAACCGCCATGGCCCGCACAACGGCTCCGGCCAGCACGGCCGCATGATCGACGGCCTGGAATCCGTCGCCGTCCGGGCAGCAGCCTGAGCCTCCGGGCGTCCGACCGCACCCCGTCACGATCGAAAACTCATCATCGCCGGTCCGGGTCAGGGTACCATCGTTCCCCACCGCCCGCTTCAGCCGCCGGGCGACCGTCTCCAGCAATTCGTCCGCGCCGGCCCCTCCCAGCCCATCGCGGATCGTCCGGAACTGGTCGAGATCGACCGCGATCAGGGTCAGGCCACACCATCCCGGCCTGTCCTGCAAGCCGGCCAGATGGTCGCGCAGCCAGGTCCGGTTGGGCAGGCCGGTGGCCGCATCGTAATGCGCCAGTTGCGCGATTCGCGCCCGCGCGCGCTCCTGCTCGACCGCCAGGGTGCAGAAATGGATACAGGCATCCACGACCCGACGATGCCACAGCGTCGGTTCCCGCCGATCCCGGAAATACAGGGCCATCGTGCCGACAACCGTGCCGTCGCGCATACGCACCGGCACCGACCAGCACGCGATCAGTCCCAGCGGACGCACCGCGTCGCGCAGGGCCGGCGTCCAGCGCGGATCGGTCTCGATATCGGAGGTCAGGACCTCATGGCCCGAACAGATCGCGGCGCCGCAGGTCCCCACCATCGGTCCGACGATCATGCCGTCGCAGGCCAAGGCAAACGATTCCGGCATCGCGCCCCTGCCCGCCATCCAGGCCGTTCCCTCCTCGGTGACCAGGATGATCGACACCAGCACATCCGGCGAGATCGCCTCGATCCGCCGGCAGATCAGCAGCATGACGTCATTGAAATCCGTGGCGCCGCTCAGGGCCGTCGTCACGTCCTGGCGCAGGCCGCGCAATGCCATCGCCTGGGTGTTGTCGGCCAGGATGACGATGACATCGCCACTCGCCGCGCCATCGTCACGCACCGGGCTGACGGCGGTACTCAGCCAGATCTCGCACCCCGCGCGCGACCGTGCCCGCAGGTCGATCTCGAACGCCCTGCGGGCACGCAGATTGTAGCGGAATTCGCGCAGGACCGACATGTCGCTCTCTTCCGCCGACAGGACGACCGAGACATCGCGCAACAGGACATCGTCCGAACGATAGCCCAGCAGATGTGTGAAGGCCGGATTGACATAGGTTATCCGGTCCAGGCCATCGAGGACCATCACACCGCGATCGGTACGATTGACGACGGCGGAGCAAAGATGCCCCGCCTCGCGCCGACTGACGTCCGCCGTCACGTCCCGCAGGCTCACGACCCAGCCCGCGGCGCCTGGCGCACCCTCGCGCGCCACGGCCGCTTCCACCCACAGGCCCGGCGAACCAGGCCGAAAGAGCCGCAGTTCGCGACGGCCCGCGCCCAACGTCAGGTCCAGCGCCGGCACCATGGCGCGCGCCGGTTGCCCGATCCACGATTCGGCCCGTCCGCCGCACATCGCCACGGCGGCGTCATTGACGAACGTCACCTTTCCACCGTCGTCGACCATCACCACGCCGTCGGCCAGCGCGTTCAGGACCGAAGAAAGAGATGACGGCCCACCCTGCAACGCCGGCTCCCTCATGAAACATTTCTCCACCCTGGCGATCCTCTCGCACAGAACATTCAGGACCGCCTGGAGACGCTCGCGGCGGCTGTCGCACCCGACCTGCCACCCGAGCGTTTCTTATGCCACGCTACCGGTATCCCGCAATGTTCGACGGGTCGCCCGCGCACACTTTCTCCACATACCAGCCATACACCAAGTAAAAATGCCCCACGACATAGCTCAATACACCCCACGCCACTTTCGCGTACGGGCCAGCGAACCGACATGGAACGTCGCAATCGCCAATTGAATTCGTCATATTGTTGAGATTTCTCGCTCGCCATCAAATTCCGTCCGATTTTATTTAATTATCGAAACATTTATGCCAAAGAAACTTGTCATCTATACGTAGAAAAATCACTACCTACCGCATCATTAAAATCACAAAAGTAAAAAAATTATCATATTGTTTTCCATTCATGTCAGTTTCAATAAAACTTTTTCAATCTCGACAAATGTCAACAAAGCGTATTTACGTCCTTCCGAATATCTTCCCGCCCAATTATATTGTGTCATAGTATGTCGTTCTCTCGTTGAAGCGAGGCGCGAAGGGATATGGCATACGGGATCATCGGCAGGAACCGCTTCATGCCGTCCGGACTCGCGCAGGATGGAACGCGCTGGATCCTGCCGCTGCATGTCACGCTGCTGCTGCTTCTGGCAGCCGGAGCCCAGCCGCTCGGCGGAATCGACCGCGCGATGTGCCAATGGGATTGCGGCTGGTACGAACAGATCGCGCGCAACGGATACGATATGCCGCCGCGCTGGACCTCCGACGATTACGGCCAGGCCTCCTGGGCGTTCTTTCCGCTCTATCCGTTGCTGCTGCGGGCCATGATCGACCTGACCGGCCTGGGCGCGCACGCGGCCGGCCTGGCGATCGGCGCCATCCTGTTTCCCGTGCTCGTCCTGCTCGCCGCAACCTATATGCGCGACCGGGTGGGTGACGACGGGGCGAACGGTCCGTTTCGCACGGTGATGTTCCTGATTCTACCCACCGGCTTCTGGTTTCGGCTTCCCTATACGGAATGCCTGTACGGCGTGCTGCTGCTGGGGATGCTGATGGTCCTGGCGCGGGGGCGGACATTGGCGGCCATGCTGCTGGCGGCCCTGCTATGTCTGACACGCCCCACGGGCCTGGTCTGCGTGATCGTCGCCGCCCTGTTCCACGCCTTCGCTCCCGGCATGCGCGCCCCAGGCGCCGGCCGGCCGACCCGCCTGGTCGAAGGCGGGGTGGTGATCCTGGCAGGCGGAACCGGCCTGGCGTCGTTCATCTTCTTTCTCGACCACCTGCTCGGCGACGGGCTGGCCTTCGCCCATGTGCAGGCCGCGTGGGGGCATCAGCCGCATCTGCCATCCTTCTGGATCGGCTACGGTTTCACCCACCGCCGAACGCTGCATCTGGCCATTGCCGCGCTGCTCGAAATCGGACTGATCGGCTGGGGACTGCGCATCGGCTGGCGCATGGAAAGCTGCACGCTCCTGGCGACCTTCCTGCTGGCCGGCAGTGCTGGGATCATGTCGATCCATCGGATCGTGCTGGGCAACCCGCTTGCCGGCATGCTGCTCACCATCATGGCCGATCGAGCCCCCCCAAGCTGGCGGCGGTGGCTGATCCTGCTCTGCCTGGTACTGGATTGCGTGTTCGCGGACAGTTGGCTGCATGGGAGGCGCTTTCTTGCCTGAACGCTCCCGGCGCGATGGACGCACACGCCTGCTGGGGCTGGCGATGCTTGGCCTGCTCTGCGGCCTGGTCGACCTGGCGGGGCTATGGCGCGCCACGCACCCCCATGTCGGAGCGGCCTATCGCCAGCTATACCTGACGCCGGGCGGGATCGTGAACGGCACGACCCTGCGACAATAGAAGCGTCGCCCCGTCAGCCGGGACTGGCAGGCGGAGCCGCGCATTTGACATAACGCCCCTTTTCATCGCGGCATTTGGCGGGTTTCGGCTTGGGGCAGGTCGTAAACTTGCCCTTGGCATCCCGGCACGGCGCGGCGGCGGAAACCGGCGCCGAAACGCCGATCAGCGCAATGACGGTAAGGCTGGAAAGAAGCAGGCGCACACGCATATGAAACCATCCTTGTCGCAGCGGTCGGGCCGGCAGCATGCCAGCGTTTCCCGGCACCCGGCAAGAAAATCTCCCCGCCGGATCGTGCGGATGTGATCGCGGAACACGCCTTGTTCCCCAGGCAGGACACCCCACGTCCTCCGGCACGAAGACGTCGTGCAGACGACCTTCGGCAAGGGAGGCAGCCATGACCCATACGATCACCCGCGGCGTCTCCGCCGCGCCACCCCGTTCAATCGGCTACTGGACCGTCATGGTCGGCGGGATCGTCGCCCTGATCGTGCTCTATGCCGGCGTCCTGCTGTTCGGACAGGCCTGGTAGCAGGGCCGTCCCACGATATCCGGCAAAACGCAGCACATCGGGTCGTTCCCGGGTTTGTGTCTGAACTTTGCTGGCGGTTCCGAGTTCCCCCTCCGGAACCCCTGAGGTGGAGGGCCTCGTCGATGGTATACGCAGCCGGAATCATCGGGCATATCCTCATCCGCGACTGGATCGCGACCAGGCGGCCCGCCTGCGCCGCCGATCGCCATGGCCGTTCGCCGACATCACCAAGGCGCGTCACCTGGACGGGCGACCAGGCCAGGTCTCGGCCCGGCTACGTCGCCTCCATGCGCCAGATGTCGGCGGACCTGTCGCGCCGCGTCGCATTCCGCCGGCAACGATAGACGCCCGGTCGGACATCGCCGGACGAATGGACGTGGCGGTCAATGCACGGGCACGCCCGCCGTAGTCAGGAGCGCATGAAGCAGGATCAGCATCAGCACCAGGCCGATCAGGACGGCAAACACACCCCCGAACAGCCGGAAGGCACCGATCGCGAGACTGACCAGAAGAATGATCAACAGCGCGGTCTGCAACTCGCCCACGATGCCCACACTGGCCAGGATCTGCCGGGCCAGATGCTCGATCGCGGCAACCGCCGTCAGGATCAGGCCGAACAGACCCACCAACAGGCCCGTAACAACGGCAATGATGCCTTCCATGACGATCGGTCCTTCCACACGGCGCCGGGACGACCCTCGGCATCCGGCTCCGTTACGGTGTTTTCAGCCTGCGGTCCATCCGCGCGGACCCCATGCGGCCAAAACGCCGCGCCGCGTCGACCGTTCACCGCGCGACGCGATTCCCCGCGCCGGGGGGCCGCTGGGCCCGGATTACCGCGCCCAGGAACATGCGCGCGCAGGCCTCCCAACTGAACCGCGCGGCATAGGCGCGGCAGGCGGCGCGATCCGCCCGCAAGGCGGCCAGGATATTGCGGCGCAGGTCCGGCCCGATGGCACCGACCGCCGAGATTCCCGGCGGCAGGATGTCGCGCGGCCCCGTCACGTCGAACGCCGCGACCGGCACGCCGCAGGCCAGCGCCTCCAGGATCACCAGCCCGAACGTGTCCGTAAGGCTGGGAAACACGAACACATCGCTGGCGGCATACGCTGCCGCCAGGTCAGCGCCGGTCAGGTAGCCGGTGAACAGTACACCCGGATAGCGCGCGGCCAGCGCCGCCCGGTCCGGCCCATCCCCCACCACGATTCGGGTACCGGGCAGATCCAGCGACAGGAACGCCTCCAGATTCTTCTCTACCGCCACCCGCCCGACATACAGAAGATACGGGCCGCGCACCCCATACCGGCCATGCCAGTCGATCGCGACCGCATCGGGGTGAAACCGGTCGGCATCGACGCCCCGGGTCCAGCATTCCAGATGCGCGAATCCCCGTTCGCGCAGATCCTCGAGCAGGCTGGCGGTCGGAACCAGCGTCAGCGCCGCCGCGCCATGGAACCAGCGCAGGAACCGATAAGGAAGCCTCGTCGAGAACCCGGTACGGACATGAATATATTCCGGAAACCGCGTATGGAACGACGAGGTGAAGCACCGCCCGTTCCGCCGCCCCCAGCGCCGCGCGGCCAGGCCCAGCGGCCCCTCGGTCACGATATGGATCGCATCCGGCTGAAAGGCTTCGATCAGCCGCGCCAACCGGCGGCCGGGCAGCAGGCACAGCCGGATTTCGGGGTAAGTCGGGCACGGGACGGTACGAAACAGGTGCGGACCGATGATGTCGACCGTATGCCCCATGTCGGTCAACGTATCCCGCAGGCGCGAGAGGGTGCGCACCACACCGTTGACCTGCGGATACCAGGCATCGCTGATCATCAGAATGCGCAGGGGCGTTTCCAGCGGGACGTGCTGCGACAAGGCGGCAACCATGCCCCCGTCACTCACGCACCGGCGAACAGGCGCGATGCCAGCGGCGCAGGCGCCGGGAACCGGTTGCGGACGTCGGTCACATCCAGCAGCTCCATGCTGCCGTCATGATGCTCGACCAGCGCGCTGCAACTTTCGACCCAGTCGCCGTCGTTCATGTACACCACACCCCCCAGATCCTTGATCACGGCATGATGGATATGGCCGCAGATCACCCCATCCATGCCCCGCCGCCGCGCCTCGTCGGCAACCGCGGTCTCGAACCGGTCGATGGCCATGACCGCGCTCTTGACCTGCTGCTTCAGCCATTGCGACAGCGAACGGTAAGGCAGGCCCAGCTTGCGCCGCGCCAGGTTGAACCAGCGGTTGACGATCAGAGCCAGCGTATAGGCCCGGTCCCCCAGCATCGCCAGAAAGGGCGCATAGCGCACCACGCTGTCGAATTCGTCCCCATGCAGAACCAGGAATTTCCGTCCGGTCGCGGTCACGTGCTCGGCCTCGCCGCACAGCCTGATGCCGGCGACTTCAAGTTCATGCGGCAGCCAGCGACGGAACATCTCGTCATGGTTGCCGGGGATATAGATGATCTCGGTCCCGCTGCGCCCCATGCGCAGGATCAGATTCAGCACATCGTCATGATGGCTGTTCCAGAACCACGACCGCTTCAACTTCCAGCCGTCGATGATATCGCCGACCAGATACAGGCGCTGGCAGGTCAGATTGCTCAGGAATTCCGCCAGCAGGTCGGCCCGGCAATCGCGCGTTCCAAGATGCACGTCCGAAACAAAGACGGCCCTGTAGCTGGCGGATGCGAGTCGATCATTGAGAATCACGTTCATCGCAAGCAACCTACCCTGATGAAGGACGCGCCTTGTCTAGCCGTATCCGACTATTTCTTCCGTGTATCTTTCATGAAACTATCCGCCCTTCGTCTGGCCTGCCGCGCCCCCGCGCACGACGGGACCATATGCAGCGGCTCCGGCCACCGGCACGACGGTGCGGGTAAAACTGTCCAGGCTGCCCAGCGCAAGCAGGATCGTCAGCCAGAACAGCCCGCCGAGCGCGAAGATGATCGCAAGCGGCGGTCCGCGCAGGATCCGCATGAAGCCCAGCACAATGACCAGAACCATCAGGATCGCTGCCACGCACACGGCGGCACCGAAACCCGCCCGCGCGGCCGCCAGCTCCGCCGCCAGCAGCAGGACCAGCATGCCCCAGCAGATGCCGATGCGCGCCATTACGCCCGCCCGATCAGATACAGCAGCGGGAACAGCAGCATCCAGACCAGGTCGACGAAGCTCCAATACAGTCCCACGACATCGACGGGCGTGCTCCATGCCGCACTGAACGCCCCCTGATGCGCCTTGCGGCCGATCCACAGGATCAACCCGATTCCGACCACCATGTGCATCCCATGCAGGAAGGTCGCCAGGAAATAGAAGCTGTAGAACAGTTCGGCGGCTCGGGCATTCGGGCCATGAAGCGCGAAATGCGGTCCCGGAAACAGGTTCTCGCTGAATTCCTGCCCCCATTCCACGCCCTTCAGCACCAGAAACGCCAGACCCAGCACCGCGGCCCCGAGTCCGAACCGCATCACCCGGCGATTGTCGCCGCGCCTCCCCGCTTCCACCGCCATCGTATAGATTGCGCTGCTGGTGATCAGGACCAGCGTGTTGACCGCCCCGATCGCCAGGTTCGTATGGCGCACCCCCTCCGCCCACCCGTCGGCACGCGTCTGCGAATAAACCAGGCAGACCAGGAACAGACCGCCGAACAGCAGCGTCTCGCTGGCCAGGAACAGCCACATGCCGGCAATCGCCGTCTCGTCGCGATGCAGGGTCGTCTCATACGGCGCGTGGCGGTCCAGGACGGCACCGTCAGACATGATGCCGCCCTCCCGCGTCCGCGACGCCGGTACGGGCATCCATGTCCCCGTAATCATAGGCATCGGTGGTCACGACCGGCGTCTCGGCGAAATTCTCCACCGGTGGCGGCGACGAGGTCCGCCATTCCAAGCCCGTCGCCCCCCACGGATTGTCGGGCGCGCGCGCGCCGCGAAACAGCGACCAGGTAAAATAGACCAGCGGCATCACGTAAGCGACGGCCAGGATGCCCGCTCCCGCTGAAGACAGCACGTTCAGAACCTGGAACTGCGCGGGATAGGTGGCATAGCGGCGTGGCATGCCCTCGAATCCCAGGATGAATTGCGGGAAAAAGGTCAGGTTGAAGCCGAAGAAGATCAGGGCGGCGGCCAGCCGTCCCCAGATTTCGGGATACATCCGCCCGGTGATCTTGGGCCACCAGTAATGCAGTCCGCCGAAATAGGCCGACACCATGCCGCCGACCATGATGTAGTGAAAATGCGCCACCACGAAATAGGTCTGCGTCAGATGCACGTCGGCGGCCAGCGAGGCCAGGAACAGTCCGGTCAGCCCCCCCACCGTGAACAGTCCGATAAAGCCCAGCGCATAGAGCATCGGCGCATCCAGCCGGATGGAGCCGCCATGCATCGTGCCCAGCCAGTTGAAGACCTTGATGGCCGATGGCACCGAGACGAAGAAACTGAACATCGAAAAGACGATCGCGGAGTAGAGCGACTCCCCCGCCACGAACATGTGGTGCCCCCACACGATGAAGCCGATCGCCGCGATCGAGACCGATGACCACGCCACGAAGCGATAGCCGAAGACCGGCTTGCGGCAGAAGGTGCTGACGATCTCGCTGACGACGCCCATGCCGGGCAGGATCATGATGTAGACGGCCGGGTGGGAGTAGAACCAGAACATCTGCTGGAACAGCAGCGGATCGCCGCCCAGCGTCGGGTCGAACACCCCGACCCGGAACAGCCGTTCGAACGCCAGCAGCAGCAGCGTGATGCCCAGGACCGGCGTCGCCAGCACGAAGATGATGCTGGTGGCATACAACGCCCACAGCATCAGCGGCAGCCGGTACCACGTCATCCCCGGCGCGCGCAGTTGATGGATGCTGACGATGAAATTCACTCCCGTGGCGATCGAGGAAAAGCCGTTGAGGAAGATGCCCAGCACCACCGGCAGCACCCTGCCTTCGGAATAATCCGACGAAAGCGGGGTATAGAAGGTCCAGCCAGTCTCCAGCCCGCCCCGGAACAGGCCGTAAAGCACCAGCAGCCCCGAAGCCACGAACAGATACCAACTGACGAGGTTGAGGCGCGGAAACGCAAGGTCCCGGGCGCCGAGCATCAGCGGAACCAGGAAATTGCCCAGCGTGACCGGGATCGACGGCACCAGGAACAGCCACACCATCACCACGCCATGCATGGTGAACACCCGGTTATAGGTCGCATCGGACAGGATGGTACCCGCCGGCTCCAGCAATTGCAGCCGGATCAGCGCCGCGCCGATGCCGCCCAGCGCAAAGAAGGCGGTGATCGACCCCAGATAGAGCAGGGCGATCCGCTTGTGGTCGCGCGTCAGCAGCCACGATCGCAGGGTGCCGTCCTGCCAGAGATAGCTTGCCGACATCGCGTCAATTCCCAGTGTCTGGAGGAAGGGCGGGCGAGAGAGTCTGCAAATAAGCGACCAGCGCGGCCAGATCCTCCTCGCCCAGCACACCGCGGAAGGACGGCATTTCAGTCGCGAACGAGGCCCCCTGCCGTCGCGGCGAATCAAGGATCGCATCGTGAAGGAAGGCGGCATCGGCCACGATCGCATGCCCGTCCGCCAGCACCACCCGGCTGCCGTACAGCCCGACCATCGACGGCGCCCGGCTGGCATCCGCCGCATCCGGGGCATAGCGGCTGGAGGCATGGCAGCCGCTGCACCCGCTGCGGATGAACAGGGCCTCGCCCTCCATCGCCAGGCTGCCACTGGCCGGAACATTGTTCAGCCAGTCCGCATAATCCGCGGCATCCAGCACCGTCAGCGTGCCTGTCATGCGGGAATGGCCCACCCCGCAGAATTGCGTGCAGTACAGACGGAACGATCCGGTCCGCGTCGCGGTGAACCACAGGCTCTGATATCGGCCGGGCAATACGTCATGCTTGATCCGCAGGGCGGGGACCGAGAAATCATGGATCACGTCTTCCGACGTCATCAGTAGGCGTACCGGCCGGCCCGCCGGCACATGCAGCGCATTGATCTCGCGCTGGCCACCCGGATACTGGATCTTCCACATCCATTGCTTGCCGGTGACATAGATCTGGATCGCATCGGCCGGCGGCCGGAACCCGACGACATAGAGTTGCGTGGCCCAGAGAAACAGGCCGAAGAAGATCACCAGCGTCGCCGCGGTCCAGGCGATTTCGAACCACCAGTTCTTATGTCCGGCGGCGGCCCGCGCGACGGCCGTCGTCCGGCCGGCGCGGAAGCGCATCACGTTCAGCACCATCAACCCGAATACCAGCCCCAGCACCGCCAGACTGATGATCGTCAGACCGGCCAGCAGCAGGTCGATCCGCGCGGCATGGGCCGAGGCTTCGGGCAGCCAGCTCATCGCGCCCTCCGCCCATGCGCCACGCCCAGCAGGGTGCCCAGCCCCAGCACCGTCATCAGCCCGCCCAGTTGCAGCAACTTGCGAATGGCCAGGGTGTAGCGTCCGGTGGCGGCATCATAATGGAAGCACAACAGCAGGATCGGCGACGCCTCGACACGCTGGCCCGCAGCGGCCCGCGCCAGAGCCTGGCGGACATCGCCGGCGCGATACCCCACGCCCAGCACATAGCCCGAGACCACGCCGGCCGGTGTCGTGAAGACCAGTCCCATCGGGTGGAGATACTGCTTCAGCACGGGATCATACCGCGCATGGAACCCCACCGCATCGGCCAGACGCCGGATCGACGCCGCCTCCCCGACCAGAAAGTGCCATCCGCGCTCCGCGCCCGGCGTGGCATGGCGGTCCAGATCGTCCTGCCGCGCCTGGCGGGCCAATGGCGCGGTTTCGGCGGGGTCGATGCTGACCACGATCAGCGTATAATCGTCGGGCGTCTTCAGGCCGCTGCCATCCAGCGCATGCAGCAGGTCTTCGCGTTCCAGCGCGCAGAGATTGGGACACTCATAATAGCCGATCGACAGGATCGCCGGACGGCCATCGACGAACGCGCCCAGTGGCAGGGTGCGTCCCGCCGTGTCGGTGAAGCGCGCATCCAGCGGCAGCGCCGCCCCCTGGCGCTGGGTGAACGCCAGGTCCCGCATCGTGCCCGCCCACGCCGGCATGGCGATCGCCAGGATCAGCACCGCCATGATGGCGCGCCCGATCATCTTCCCCGACGTCATGGCCGCCCCGCCCCCGCGCCGGGCCAATCGGGAACCCCCTCACGTACCACCTGCCGCATCGCCTGGCCGATCGGCACGTGAGCCACACCCTGTGCGCGGTCCACCCATCCGAAACTCTCCAGCCGCGCCATATCCGCCGCGCCAAAGGCCGCCATGTCGGCGGCCGGATCGCTCTGTAGGGCGGGCGCGGCCATCGGCGGTAGCGGCGTGACCAGCAATCTGTCCAGACTGCGCTGTGGAAACAGGAGATTGGCCGCCACCGCCAGCATCACCAGGACCACGCCCACTCCAAGACCCGCGACCAGGACGGGACGAACCGCAACATCCCGTACCTCATGCCGAGGACGGGGAAAATGCGGCGACACGACCGGGGCGGGATCGTCACCCATGGCTCACCTCGCGCCGCATCGCGCGGATGCAAAGCGCCGCCCCGGCGGCCGCGAACACCGATAGCGACGCCAGCGTCAGCAGGATCGAAACCGACGCCGTCCCCGGCAGCACCAGCCACAGGTTGCGCGTCACCTCCATGACCACCAGCAGGCCCGCCGCGCCCAGGACGGCCGGGCGCCGCACCTGCAACGGCGCAAGCATCAGCAGCGCGAAGGGCAGCAGGAAATGCAGCAGCACAATCCCGACCGCGACCGCGCCCCACCGGCCATGAAGGCGCGGGCCATACCAGGCAGCCTCCACCGGCAGGTCGGACTGCCAGATGATCAGGAACTGCATGAAATCCAGATAGGCCCACAACACCGTCAATCCCAGCAGCAGCCGGGCCAACACGCGCAGCGCGCGCCGCTCGGTTCGCGGCGGACCTGCCAGCAGAACCAGCAACGTGGCCAGCGCCAGCGCCAGCAGGCCGGCGCCGGCGGCGGCAATCAGTCCATAGGCACTGGAACTGAAACCCGGATCGAGCGATTCCGTCAGATCGATGGAGGCGAAACTGAATGTCAGGGCCAGCAGGATCAGCCCCGCCGGCGCGATGCGCGCCAGCCCCTGTCCTCGCAGGCACAGCACCCCCAGCACGCCCCAGATCGCGGCATAGAGCGCGATCCGAAGCAGGGCGAAAGGCGGGTTCAGATAGAACCGGTTGGCAAGATGCGCGGCGACGCCCTCGTTCAGCCAAGGATAAAGGTCCCCCGCCCCAGCCAGCAACACAGCCAGCGCCGGCACTCCCAGCGGCAGGGTCGCCACGCCGGCGCGCAGGGCGGGAAGCAGGATCTCGCCCCAGCGTCCGCCCGTGAGCGCATGGGTCAGGATCAGCGCCATGCTGCCCAGCGGCCAGCCCAGCCATCCGGCACACGCCCCCAGCCACGGGCGGTAGACCGCATGCGGCATCCAGACCAGCCCGGCCAGCACCGCCACCCCTGCCAGCGCGGCGATCGCCCATGCGGCGCCTTCGATGCGGAGCCGGGTCCGGATCATCGCGTGGCCTGCTGTTCCGGCGTCAGGTCAGACAGCATCATGTGCTGGCTGATCCGCAACGCATGCACATAGGCAACGACGGCCCAACGATCGTCCGGCGCGATCCGTTGGGCGAAACCATACATCACACCCCGACCATCGGTTATGACGTCGTAGATACGCTGCGGCCCGTCACTGGCCAGCCGCGGCGGCGCGGGGAAGCCACGCTGCACGATCATCCCGTGCCCATCGCCGGTTTCCGCATGACAGGGCGCGCAGAAGACGTGATATTCGGTCCGTCCACGCTCCAGCAGCGCCATCGTCACCGGCGGCACCGGGGCGGATGTCTCGCCGTACTGCACCACGCCGGCCGGAACGTCGCCAGGCGCGGTCGCGCGGCTGGCATACGGGTTCTGCTTCTTCTGCCTGGTCATGTCGTCGCAGCCCGCAACCAGCAGTACGGCCGCGAGTCCGAAGACGATCGCAGGACGCGGCGTCATTCCGCCACCTCATCGATCCCGATCGGCGCGTGACGGGCCAGCACGCGACGCGCGCGGGCGCTGTCGGCGGGGCGCACGACCAGCACATATGAACCCAGCATGGCGCCGCGCAGGCACGCGGCCTCATCGACCGGGTCATACAGGCGCGGCATCCCGGCCAGCAGCAGAAAGCCGGCCATGCCGGCCACGACCGCGCCCAGAACCGCCAGTTCGAAGGTCGCGGGCACATAGGACGGCCAGGACAGATCCGGTCGGCCGCCGACATTCTGCGGATAACTGACGGTCGTGGCATAGGCCTGCATCAGAAAGCCCCCCACGCCACCCACGATCCCGCCGACCAGCATCACGGCCGGGAGGATCGAGCCGCCCGTCGCGCCGTCCTCGCCTTCCCCCTCGGCCGCGCACGGTTCCATCGCCATGTAGGTTTCGATGAAGCCGGGATCGCCGCGCCGCATTTCGGCCGCTGCCTCCCGCATCCCCGCTTCGGTGGCGAAGGCCGCGACGATCATGCCGTCCCTCCCCGCAGCATCGCCCGCATTTCCGCCATCGCCACCACCGGCATCAGTCGCACGATCAGCAGAAATGTCGTCAGGAACAACCCGATCGTGCCGAAAAACAGGCTCCATTCCCATATCGTCGGCGTGTATTGCCCCCAGGAAGACGGCATCTGCGTACGCGCCAGACTGGTCACGATGATCTGGAACCGTTCCAGCCACATCCCCATCAGCACGCCCAGCCCGATCCCCCAGACCAGGGGCGGCGTCAGCCGCGCCGTACGCCACCACAGCAATTGCGGCAGCAGGATATTCAGGACGATGGTACCCCAGTAGACCGGCGCATACAGGCCGAAGACACGCAGGACGAACATCGTCCGCTCCGCCGGGTCCGGCCCATAAAAGGTGGAAAAGCCATCCATGAGGTAGGCATAGGCGACACACAGCGAACTGGTCAGGAACAGGCGACCCAGCACATCGATATGCCGATCCGTCACATAGGCCTGCAACCCCAGCAGCACGCGCAGCGGCAGAATGGCCACCAGCACGACCGCAAACCCCGACAGGGCCGCACCGAACACGAAGAAAGGCGGAAACTGCGTGGAATGCCAGCCGATGGCGGCACTGCCCGCGAAATCCATCCCCACGATGCTGTGGACCGACACCACCAGCGGCGCCATCAGCGCGGCCATGACGGCATAGACCGCACGATAATGCCGCCACTGCCGACCCGATCCCCGAAAACCCAAGGCGAGCACGCCGTAGAATACGCGCAGCCCCTGGCTTTGCGCCCGGTCGCGCAAGGTCGCCAGATCCGGCAGCAACCCGAAATACCAGAACAGGGTCGACGCCAGAACATATGTCAGGATCGCGAAGAAATCCCATACCAGCGGACTGCGGAACTGGGCCCACAACCCCATCGTGTTCGGATAGGGAAACAGCCAGTAGAAGAACCACGGCCGGCCCAGATGCAGGATGGGAAAGATCGCGGCGCACAAGGCCGCGCACAGGGTCAGGCTTTCCGCCAGCCGATTCAGCGCCGTGCGCCATTCCACCCCCAGCAGGAAGAACAGCGCGGAGATGAACGTTCCGCCCGAGGCGATGGCGATCCACCAGACGTAATTGAGAATATCCAGGCCCCAGACGACCGGCCAGTCGATGCCCCAGATGCCCAGCCCGGCATAGAACAGCCATCCCACCGAGATCACGCCCATTCCCAGCAGTCCCAGCGAGAACGCGAATGCCCCCCACCACCAGAGCGGGCTCCAGGGCCGCGCGCCTTCGCGCAGCGTCACCGCGCTGATGCGTTCAGTCACCGACTGCGCGGTCTCCCCAGCGGCAATGACAGCGGGGACGATGACAGCCGGGGCGCTCATGTTTCGAGCGCCGGGTTCGGGTTACGGATGCGCGCCTCATACGTCACGCGCGGACGCGTACCCTGCTCGGACAGCACGGCATAGGTCAGCGGACTGGCCTTGCGATGCCTGACGGCAGCGTCTGGATCGTTGATGTCACCGAAGGTGATGGCCTGCGTCGGACAGGCCGCCTGGCAGGCCGTCGCCACCTGTTCGGCCACGCCGTCCCGGTCCGCCGCAATCCGTGCCTGCGCGATCCGCTGTACGCAGAAAGTGCATTTTTCCATCACCCCGCGCCCGCGCACCGAAACGTCCGGATTGCGGCTGACCGGTGGCCGGCGCTCCTGCTCGGCAAAGGCGAAGTAGTTGAAACGCCTGACCTTGTAAGGACAATTATTGGAACAGAATTTCGTGCCGACGCATCGATTGTAGACCATCAGATTCAGGCCCTCCGAATCATGCATCGTGGCGCCCACGGGGCAGACCGTTTCGCACGGCGCCTGTTCGCAATGCATGCAGAGCATCGGCTGGAAGAACGTATCCGGAGCCTCCTCCGTTCCTTCATAGGCACGATCGATCCGCAGCCAATGCATCTCACGCTGGCGCAGCACCTCGTCGCGCCCCACCACCGGCACGTTGTTCTCCGCCTGGCACGCGGTCATGCAGGCATTGCAGCCGATGCAGGCATTGAGATCGATGCTCATCCCCCACGCCACCGGCGCACCCGGGTCCCGCCGATAAAGCGAAGCGATCGATGCCGCATCATTCCGCGCGACACCGAGAAATCCGGGTTCCTGCCGAAACCGCGCCAGCGTACCGTGTCGCACGATGTCGGAAGGCCTGTCGGCAACCAGGGTGGCATGATGTTCGGTGCAGGCCACATCCACGCTGCGGCCGGTAGCGACAATCCGCACCGCCCCCACACCATCGCGCAATGGATAAAGATCGGCGCCGACCCCATCTCCCGTTTCTCCCGCATGCCACCGCCCCGACCCCAGCAGCCCGACCACGCAGCCCGCTGCCTGCCCCGGCTGCACCCAGACCGGCAGCACGGCACGGCGCGCGCCCACGAAGAGTGCCACTTCATCCCCGTTGCGCAGCCCCATTGATCGCGCCAGATCCGGCGGAACCAGCAGCGGATTGCCCCATACCGTCTTGCTGAGCGGCCGGGGCAATTCCTGCAACCATGGATTATTCGCCTCGCGCCCATCCCACAGATGCGGGTCGGGCCGGAGCAGCAGCGTCAGGTCCGCAGGCCCCGCGCCGGGCAGGACGCGCGGCATGGCGGGCGCGATCGCCGCGTCGAGCCGCGCGCTGGCGGTGCCCGGAACAACCCCGGCGGCCAGCGCCGCGCGCCAGTCGCGCTCCGACGCCAGACGGTCCCGCCACACCTGCAGCACCAGTTCCCGTGCCGGGCGTACGACGTCGCCGGCGCAGAACCGCAGGAGGGCCGCGGCGGTGGCTCCGCCATAAAGCGGCATCGCCTGCGGCTGTAGGATCGTCGCCGTACCATCGTCGGCGCGCGCATCCCCCCATGCCTCGAACCCATGCACCAGCGGAACATGCCACCGCGCCGCCCGTGCCGTCTCATGCGGCCGGTCGGCCAATGCAACGCTCAGGGCCACGCGCGGCAGTGCCTCCGCAAAACGCGGCACCTGATAGACCGGATTGACGTCCAGCATCAGCAGCGCGCGGACGCGACCCTGTTCCATATCGTCCATCAGGTCGGGCAAGCCGGAAAGCGGTTGCGCCGGGCGATACTCGGCCGGCTCGAAGACATCGAACACGCCGCCCCGGCCACCCAGCGCCTCGTTCATCGCATGGACCGCTTCATGGGTCCGCGCCCCGTAATCGGGACCGAGATGGATCAGCGCCCGCCCACGATGCGCGCGCAGATCGTCCACCACGGCCCTCAGCCAGTCCGGGCCGCCGGACGGCTCCTCGTTGTGCAGCAGCGAAGCCGCCAGCCGTCCGATAACCTCCTCGCATCCGGCGGGCGTCGCGATAAAGCGATGGTCGGCCGCCACCCCCGTCAGGCCCGGCGTCGGCTCCAAGGCATACAGGCGGCTCATCGGCCCCCGCACCGGATTACGCCGCCCGGCAAAGGCCCTGGCATGGCGCAGATGCCCAGGCGCGCTGTCCAACAGGTCGCTGTCCACGGCCAGCGCGACATCAACCTGCCGCAGATCCGGTATCACCATCGCCGGCCGCCCATAGGCCGCGGCCGCGCCCTCCCGCACCGCATCGCGCCCGATGGCGTCCCATCGATGCCAGACGGCACCGGGATGCGCCGCCAGCAGCGCCTCGACCGCCGCTCCCAGCGTGGGCGAGGTGACCGTTCCGGTCAGGACGCGCAGACCTGCCCCCGCGCCACCCGGCACCGCGCGCAGAGCCTGGAGGGCCGTCGTCACCTCCTGCCACGCGGCGGGCATGCCGTCATGCAGCGGCCCGCTGGCCCGGTCGGGATCATAGAAATCCTGAATCTCGGCCTGCGCGAACAGGTCGGTCGCCCCGAGGCTGGACGGATGTCCGGGATTGCCTTCCACCTTGATCGGTCGCCCCATCTGGTGCGTGACGAGAATGCCGTTGGCATACCCATCACGGACATGGGCACTGGCATAAATATTGGCTCTCCCGGGAACCACCCCCGGCGCCGCCCGCACCGCCGAGACAAACCCGCGATCCGGCGTCCCGGGATCGCATCCCGCCAGTCCGCCGCCGGCCAAGGCAAGCGCCAGCAGTTTCAGCGTCCGCCGCCGATCCAGCGGATGCGCCAACGCCTGTTCCAGGTGCGGGAAGCGCCTGATCCAGTCCCGTTCGTCGCCCGGAATCCCCTTCAGCGATGGCATATCGAGCACTCCGTCAGGTTTCGCCCGCCGATATGATAGGCACGCATCAATTCCGCCGGAGACGGCGTCGCATGGTCGGGACGCCAGTCCGTGTCATAGACATGCGCGAGCGGGCGCAGGTTCGGCCCCGGATTGCGATGGCAGTCCAGACAGAACTGCATCGTCAGCGTCTTCGCCTTGAAGGTCAGCGGCATGCGCGCCACGTCCCCGTGGCAACTCGCGCACCCCACGCCTTTCGAAACATGGATGCTATGGTTGAAGTAAACGTAATCCGGTATGTCCGTCACCCTCACCCAGACGATCGGTCTGTTTGCCATCAGACTGTCGCGTACCGGCGCCAGCACGGCGGCATTGGTCCAGATCTGCGAATGACACGTCATGCAGGTGTAGGTCGGCGGCAGGCTGGCCTGCGCGCTGCGCTCCACGCTGCTGTGGCAGAAGCGGCAATCGATCCCCAATCCCGCAACATGATGCTGGTGACTGAAAGGAACCGGCTGCTGGATCACCCACCCGACATGCCGGGCGTAATCCGATCGCGGCCACGCAAACCACCACAGACACAGCCCCGCGACGGCGCCCATGGCCCCCAGCATCGCCACCGCGGCGATGACGTTGGCCCGTGGACTGAATATAGCCGCCATGGGCCATTTTCCACCTTGCAGGCCGGGGCGGACCGATCCGCCCCGGGCATCGTTCCCCCCACGAACGCCTCCGGAACGACAAACGATCCCATCACGTCGCGGTGACCTGCGGCAATCGATCGAACACAGCTATATTTTTCGCGTATTTTTCACGAAACCCGCTGCTCATCCGCCTGGCAGCCACCGGTCAGGCTCCAGGGCACGATCGCGTCGCCCACCCGCCGCACGGTCACGCCATAAACCGCCCGCATGGTCGCATCGGTCAAAATCTCCGCCGCCGTCCCCTGCGCCACGACCCGCCCGTCCCGCATCAGCACCAGCCGGTGACAGAACCGCCCGGCCAGCGTCAGGTCGTGCAACACCACCGCCACTCCCACCCCTGCCCGCCCCAGCCGGTCGAACGATGCCATCACCGCAAGCGCATGCGCGGGGTCCAGCGCCGCCACCGGCTCATCGGCAAGCAGAAAGGACGCTTCGACCGCCAGGGCCCGCGCCAGCCGCAGGCGGGCACGCTCACCGCCCGACAACTGGCTGGCCGGCCGGTCGCGCAGATCCAGCAGTCCGGTTTCGGCCAGCGCACGGTCGACCGCCGCGCGATCGCGCGCCCCGTCCCGCGCCGCGCGATGCGGCAGACGCCCAAGAGCCACCAGGTCCTCCACCCGCATCGGCGGCGTCGGCTCCCCCTCCTGCGGCAGAAAAGACAGGCGCCGGGCCCGGTCGCCCGGCGTCATCCCCGCCAGTTCGCGGCCTTCCAGCATCACCTCGCCCTTATCAGGGCGCTGGATGCCGGCCAACGCACGCAGCAGCGTGCTCTTGCCCGCGCCATTGGGACCGATCACACCGACGACTTCCCCGGGGGCCACCGCGACCCCCGCCTCATGCAGGACCGTCCGCCCGCCCAGCACCAGCGTTACCCCACGCGCAACGAGGCCAGTCATGCCTGGCTCCGCCGCATGGCGATCACCCGGTGGAAGAAGACCGGCGCCCCGATCAGTGCCGTCAACACACCGATCTGGATCTCGGTGGCACCGGACAGAAGCCGCACGGCCGCATCGGCCAGCAGCAGCAGCAGCGCGCCCCCCAGCGCGGAAGGCAGCAGCAGGCGCGCGGGCTGATACCCTGTCAGCGGCCGCAGCAAATGCGGCACCACCAGCCCCACGAAGCCGATCGCGCCGCTGACCGCGACGCAGGACCCGACGGCGACGGCGGTGCCCATGACCACCCGGGTCTGGACGCCCCGCAGGCCGCGCAGGCGAAACCCCATGCTTTCCGCCACCTCGTCCCCCAACGCCAGCGCATCCAGCGCCCGCGCCGTCGTCAGCATCAACAGGCAGCCCGCGATGGTGCCCGGCAGGCTGATCCACACATCGGTCATGGTCCGGTCGGTCAGCGACCCCATGACCCACCGCATGACCTCGTAGGCCGCATAAGGGCTCGGCATCAGGTTCATCGCCATGGCCGTCAGCGCGGCGGCGAAACTGCTCAGCGCGGCCCCCGCCAGCAGCAGCACCAGCGTCCCGCCCTGCCCGACCAGCCCCAGCAGCAGCAGCACCGCCAGCAGCGCCCCCGCCAGCCCCCCCGCCGGCAGCAACAGCGCGGACACGCCGGCCAACCCGGTATAGAAGACCAGCACTGCCCCCAGCGCCGCGCCGCCGGACACGCCCAGCAGACCGGGATCGGCCAGCGGATTACGCAGATAACCCTGCATCACCGCCCCGCTCAGCCCCAGCGCCGCTCCGATCGCAATCCCGAGGATCGCCCGAGGCAGCCGCAACTGCCCGACGATGATCGCCCCCACGCTATGCCGTCCCGCCAGCAGATCGCGCAGCGCCGCAGGCAGCGAAACGGGGCTGTCCCCCCACACCAGCGACAGGACCAGCATCGCCAGCACACCCGCCGCCAGGGCGGCGATCAGCGGATAGTCGCGGCGGTCGATCATCGGGAATCCTCCAGCAGCTTGCGGGCCGCGATCAGCCGATCCAGCGTATCGAGCGTCTGCGGCAGGCCACACAGCCACATCCGGTCGGGCAGCGTCAGACGGTGCGGCGGCGGAAACGCGTCGCGCAACGCCGGATGGTCCAGCACCGCCTGCGCCATCGACGTGCCGACATCGGAGCGCGCGACGATCAGCAGGTCGGGCGGCCGGGCCAGCAGATTCTCCAGCGGCAAGGCGAGCGCATGCCCCCTCTCCGGTTCGTTCGCCGCATTGCGAAACCCGGCCCGTTTCAACATGTCGTCGGCCAGCGATCCCTCACGGGTCACGAAGCCATTGGCGGCATAGATCACCGCCGAGGGGACAGCCCCGCTATCCGCGGAAACAGGATAGGCCGCCAGACGAAACATGAACGCATCGGCCAGTGCCCGCCCCCGAGCCGGCACGCCCGCCGCCTTCGCCACGGCCATGATCTGGTCCGCGACATCCGCCAGCCGCTCGACGGGGTCGAACAGTGCGACCGGCACGCCCGCCTGACGCACCGCCTGCAAGGCGATGACCCGCGTATAACGCCCGCCAACCACAAGATCGGGCTGCGCCGCCACCACGGCCTCGGCCGTGGCGCGAATGACGGGAACCGATCGCGCCTCGCGACACATCACGGAATAGGCGCAATCCCGCGCCAGTGGCGACAGACCCGCAATATCGGGGGCCGGCACCAGTTGCAGCAGCAACTGGTCCGTACACAGGTTCAGCGAAACGATCCGATGCCGGGGCTCGGCCCGGGCCCCACCCGCCAGCATCACCACCAGCAGCATGACCGCCAGGCCGCGTCCCCGGACCGGCATCGCGTCAGTAAGACAGCGTGACGCCGCCATACCCGCCACGCCCCGGCTGCAAATAGCCGATCGGCTCCTCATATTGCCGGTTCAGCAGATTATCCGCGCGGGCATGGACCGAAATGAACCGGTTGATCTTGTAATTGGCCGCGATATCGATCGTGACATACCCATGTCCCTTGGCGCAGACGCTGCATGTCTCGCTGCCGATCACTGGCAGGTCGCGCCAGCCGCTCACATAGAGAATGTTGCCCGAGAAGGTCAGGTCGCGGATCGGCGTCCATAGCGTATTGAAATTGAATTTATGCTGCGGACGCTGCTGCAATTCCGTGTCCAGCGTCTCGTTGCGCGCGTGGGTCCAGGTGTAGCTCAGGTTGAACTCCAGATCGCTGCGCGCCTTCCAGTCCAGAAAGGCCTCCACGCCGTACAGGCGCGCCTTCGCCACATTCTCATATGAATAATTGTAGTTATACGAAGAATCGATCGACAGCGCCGACTGGATCAGGTTCCTCACCCGGTTGTCATACCAGGTGGCGCCGAATGTCAGGCGATCATGCAGCAGCTTCTGCTCCACGCCGGCATCATAGCCGATCAACCGCTCGGCCCGCAGGTTCGGATTGCCCTTTTCGGAATATCCCGCGCCAACCTGGTTGGCGAAGAGCTGATACAGCGAAGGCCCGTGGAATCCCGAGCCGGCGCTGGCCTTGATGATGGTCCCCGTCCCCGGCACATGGATGGCGGGCGCCACCCGCCAGGTCACATGGTTGCCGTAGCGCGAATTCGCATCATAGCGGATATTGGCCGCACCATAGAGAATCCGGTTCCAGTTTCCCTGATACTGCCCATATCCCGCCGTCGTATCCATGCCGGCCGAATTGTCGTATCCGCTGTCCCAGATGCTGGCGGCGGTATGGCTGGTGTTGAACGTGTCATGGAAATGTTCGGCACCGACCAGAAACTGGCCGTACTGCTTCAGGTCGAAGGTCCCGTGCCAGTCGATCTTCAACCGATCCGACCGATAGTAACTGGGGTCCGGATTGATCGGGCTGCCATAGCTGGTGCCGGTTTCCGTCCAGCGATTGCGGTTGGTCATGTATCCCAGCCCGATCACCTGGTCGAACAGCCCGCCGAACGACACGAGATGCGCGGTGCCCCGCACGATCGCCTCGTTCTTGTTGTTCTGCTCGCGCACACCGGAATCCCCATACAGATTCTCGCTCTGTAGGTCATAGACCGAATAGGAATGGTAATTCGACTGGATCAGGCGCGCCGTCAGGCCAAGATCGAACGTCCGGGTCACGTCATATCCCAACCGGATATTGGCGCTCCGGTTGTCGTTGCGATTCCCCTCGTTCCGCTGCCGGCGGTCGGCCTGATACGCCCGCTCGATATAAGGCGGGATATTGTTGAATCCATCCATACGGTAATGGGACAATTCGATATTATAATGAAACCGCCTTGTGCTGCCCCGCGCACCCAACACCTGGTTGAACGTTCCATACGCCCCACCTTCAAGCCGGACGAACGGCGTAAGACGCCCCTGCCCCTGCGCGGTCGTGATGTCGATGACGCCCGCCATGGCATCGGCACCGTACAGGCCGCTCTGCGGCCCGCGCAGGATCTCGATCCTCCCCATGCCATCCGTCACGAACTGGCCGGCATCGAACGCCCCGCTGGGCGAACTGCCGTCATTGATGTCCATGCCGTCCAGCCGGACCTTGACCTCGTTCGCATTGTTCCCGCGCATGAAAATCGAGGTCGCGCCGCCGGGCCCTCCTGTCTGCACGACATTCAGTCCCGGCTGCCGCGTCAGGATATCCGCCAGGCCCCGGCGCTGCTGGGTCTGGATTTGCCCTTCGGTCACGATCGTCACGCTGGAACCGATGTCATCCACGCTGACCGGGCGACGGGCGGCGCTGACGGTAATGGTTTCTCCCCCCTCCTGCCGCTTCAGCGCGACATGGTTGCCGGCCGATGCGACCGGCCGCATCGTCGCGGTCGCCGGGCGGACGGGGGCTTTCGCCGACACGGTCACGGGGCGCATCTCCTGCGCCGCCGCCACGGACAACCCGACGGCGGTGAACAGCGTGGAGATGAAAAGAAGCGAGCGAAAATCATGCATCGGGAGCGTTCTCGTGACCAGGCGCGGCTGCCGCGAGACCACGAATCACGATCCGCCACCGATGCCGCGATGACGATCCTGCTCCGCCCGTCGGATGGCCCCGCCCAACGGTTCCCGGTCGCAACCAGTGCTGACGGCAGGTCTCCTGGCTCGCGGTTCGCATCCAGCATGGCCTTCCCGGAGGAACGAAACCCCAGTGGCCCCGGGCCATGACGCCCGGCGATGCGTGGACATGCCGCTTACAGTTGCGGGGACAGCCACAGGCTTGGGTCTCGCGACCCGCACTGCGTTCCCTTTTAATCCTCGGAGAGAGGAACCATCGCGCCCTTCATAGAAGCAGCACCCGGCCTGTCAAGAAAAACGCGCCCGTCCTCCAGACCGCCCATGGCGCGCGAATCCACCCGGACATCAGGCACCTCGACCATGAGGCACATTGTAAAATTCGTCATATCGGTCTTGAGTGGGATGCCGCCGACCGGCACGCATCCTGTCGAGGAGGACGTAGCGTGAAGAAAATCCTGTCCGCCGGACTGACGCTCTACGCCATGGGCCTGCCGATGCCCGTCCGCGCGGCGTCCGATCCGGCGGCCCTGACGACCGGCCAGATCACCTTCGTCATGAAGGAAGTCGGAGTCGGTGCCGGCTACACCTGGGGCAAGGGACATCTGGTCTATGCCGGCCGCTCCTACGCGTTCACGATTTCCGGCGGCGGACTGGGCAGCATCGGCTATTCGCATATCGCGGGACACGGCACGGTACGTAACCTCACCCGCCTGCAGGATTTCGACGGCACCTATTGGGCGGTGCAGGCCGAGGCGACCGTGGGCCGCGGCGTGGGCGGCAAGCTGATGGAAAACAACCGCCAGGTGGATATCGACCTGACGGCCACCGCCGCCGGCGGCGCCCGCCTGTCGGCGGAAGCGATGCGCATCACGCTGCACCTGCTCCCCGCGAGCTGAAAGCCCCCTCCCCGGGGCAGTGTCCCCCGACCATATCGGATCCTGATTGCACGGTCACCGCCCCTCCGGGGACGGACCGGGTGGAATGCGCCCGGCACAATGGACATCGGCGCGATTAAATATTAAGTATTATTCTCAACTGAACCTCCAGTGCCGAACGGATCCGGGATGCGACTGAACGAACTGAAGCTGGGGCGCAGCGCCGTCATCGACCATGTGGAAGACCATGCGGCCGGCGACCCGGTGGCCGAGCGACTGCGCGCGCTGGGTTTCGTGCCGGGCGAGCCGATCCGGATCGTGGCCGTGGGGCCGATCGGCGCGGACCCGATCGCGGTCGGCATCGGCTTTACCCGCTTCGCCCTCCGCCGTGCCGAAGCGGCGCGCGTGCTGCTGCGCGACGCGGCCTGACCCTCGGACCCGTGGCATGAGCGTCCTCAACGCCGCCCTGGTCGGCAATCCCAATTGCGGCAAGACGGCGCTGTTCAACCTCCTGACCGGCAGCCGGCAGAAGGTGGCGAACTATGCCGGCGTCACGGTCGAGCGCAAGGTCGGGCGACTGACGACTCCGGGCGGCCTGTCGGTGCGCCTGCTCGATCTGCCGGGCGCCTACAGCTTGGTCGCCACCAGCCCCGACGAGGCGGTGACGCGCGATGTATGCGCCGGCACCTATCGCGGCGAACCCGCGCCGGAACTGCTGGTCTGCGTGGTGGACGCCACCAATTTACGCCTGCATCTGCGCTTCGCGCTCGAAGTCCGACAGATGGGCCGGCCGATGATCCTCGTACTGAACATGATCGACGCGGCGAAGCGGCAAGGCATCGCGATCGATATGCCGCGCCTGGCGGCCGAATTCGGCGCCCCCGTGGTCACCGCCGTCGGCATCCGCCGCGACGGGGGCCGGGACCTCCTGCGCGCGCTCGACCTTCCGCCCCCGCCCCCGCCGCCCGCCATGCCGTCAGGCAGCGATTTCCATGCCGAGGCCCGCCGGATCCTGGCCGACTGCGTGACGCGCCCGTCGCGGCTGGGCATGGCGCTGGAAGAACGGCTGGATCGCTGGTTCCTGCACCCGGTCTGGGGCGTGGTGATCCTGTTCGCCCTGATGTTCGTCATGTTCCAGGCGGTGTTCTCCTGGGCCCAGCCGGTGATGGACCTGCTGGATGCCGGCACGGCGGCATTGGGCCAGGCGGTCGGCACAATCCTGCCCGACGGTCCGTTGCGCAGCCTGATCGTCGACGGCGTCATCGCCGGCGCGGGCAGCGTGGTGGTGTTCCTGCCGCAAATCCTGATCCTGTTCCTGTGGATCCTGGCGCTGGAGGAATCGGGCTACCTGCCTCGCGCCGCCTTCCTGCTGGACCGGGTCATGGCCACGGCGGGACTGAGCGGCCGCTCGTTCATTCCTCTGCTGTCCAGCTTCGCCTGCGCGGTGCCCGGGATCATGGCCACGCGCACGATCCAGAACCCCCGCGACCGGATGATCACGATCCTGATCGCCCCGCTGATGACGTGCTCGGCCCGCCTGCCGGTCTATACGCTGCTGATCGCGGCCTTCGTACCCGAGCGACGGATCGCCGGCCTGTTCAACCTGCACGGGCTGGTGCTGTTCACGCTCTACATGGCCGGCATCCTCAGCGCGCTGGTGGTGGCACGGGTGCTGAAGAACCGCGACCGGCAGGAAGAACATCCCCTGCTGCTGGAACTGCCGGCCTACCGCCTGCCCAACCCGCGCGACCTCGCTCTCGGCCTGAAGCAGCGGGCGGTGATCTTCCTGTCTCGCGTCGGCACCATCATCGTCACCGTCAGCGTGCTGCTCTGGGCGCTCGCCAGCTTCCCGGCCGCACCGGCCGGCGCGGCGGGCCCGGCGATCGAATGGAGCCTGGCCGGCCGCATCGGCCACTGGATGCTCCATGTCATGGCGCCGATCGGCTTCAACTGGCAGATCTGCGTCAGCCTGATCCCCGGCCTGGCGGCGCGCGAGGTCGCGGTCAGCGCCCTGGCCACCGTCTATTCCCTGGGCGCCACCGATGGCGACGCCGCCAACCAGCTCCTGCCGCTGCTGTCGGCGCATTGGAGCCTGGGCACCGCGCTGTCGCTGCTGGCCTGGTACATCTTCGCGCCACAATGTTTTTCGACGCTCGCGGTGATCCGGCGTGAAACCGGGTCCTGGCGTATGGTAGGAATAACGGCCGGCTATCTGTTCGCCATGGCCTACGGCGCCGCCTTCATCGTCTGGCGCGCGGCGCTTCTTCTCGGATGGGGGAGCAACCCATGATCGAAACCATTGTAATCGTCACCATCATCACGGCCTCCGCCCTCTACTGGGTGCGCCGGCTGGTGCCCGCCAGCCAGGGAATCTTCTGGCGCGGCAGCGCGGACATGCTGCGCGCGGTCCACGCTCCGCGCGCGTTGCGCGAGCGGGCCACGCAACGCGCGCAGCGAGCGGACAAGCTTCCCAGCGGCTGCGGCGCCTGCACCAAATGCGGCGATGGCGGCGGCTGCCACTGAGCGGGCCGCCGTCGCGGCCGCTTGGGAATGACCGAAGGCGAGAAACTGCGCCCGGATAAACCCGGCAACCCATGATCCCCTACGCGGCGCCGCAATCTTCTCCCGCCCGACAACCGTTTCCGTCTAAGAACTCGCCGATCGAACGGCGCCGGCCATCTCCAAAAAAGAACTGAAGACATTTCCTCGTTCCGTCTTCCCAAGGAAAAACGTGCCCCGGCACGCAAGACAGGGCATCATCGGCAATGATAGCCCTGTCCCGATGGAGTGAGACGCAATGACCGGCTCGATCGCCGCCTTTATCGACGCCCTGCCCAAGGCGGAACTGCATGTGCATCTGGAAGGCACGCTGGAAGCGTCGCTGAAGATGGAACTGGCGCGGCGCAACGATCATCCGCTGAAGGGCAGCAGCGCGGACGCCATCCGCGCCGGCTACGTCTATCACGACCTGCTGTCATTTCTCGACCTGTATTACGAGGGCGTCGAACTGCTGCAAACGGAGCAGGATTTCTACGATCTGTGCTACCAGTACCTGCAAAAGGTCGCTTCGCAGAACGTGCTCTATACCGAGATGTTCTTCGACCCCCAATTGCACACGCGGCGCGGCATCCCGTTCGCAACCGTCATCACCGGCATCACCCGCGCCCGCAAGGACGCCGAGCGCGATTTCGGCATCCGCTCGCAACTGATCATGTGCTTCGTGCGCGAAATGAGCGCGGAGTCGGCGGACGAGACCTTCACCCAGGCGCTGCCCTATCTCGACGACATCATCGGCGTCGGGCTCGATTCCTACGAGACCGGCAACCCGCCGGCCAAGTTCGCGCATGTCTTCGCCCGCGCCCGCGCGGCCGGGCTGCATCTGACCATGCATTGCGACCTGGACCAGGAGAACACGCACGAGCATATCCGCCAGGCGCTCGACGATCTGGCCAGCGAGCGGATCGACCATGGGCTGAACGTGCTGGACCGCCCCGAACTGATCGCCCGCGCCCGCGAACGCGACATCGTCTTCACCATCTGCCCGTCCCCCAACGACGTCATACGGCCCGGATGCGGCCGACGCGATCTGCGCGCCATGCTGGATGCCGGGCTGCGGATCACCATCAATTCCGACGACCCGGGATACATGAACAGCGCCTATATGACCGAGTGCCTGCGCAGCGCGCAGCAAACGGCGGACCTGACGCGCGCGGAACTTCTGGCCATCAGCCGCAACGCCTTCGTCTCCGCCTGGATTTCCGACGCCGAGCGTCGCCGCTATCTCGACAGGCTGGATCGTTTCGCGGCAATGCAGTCCGGCGAAGCCTGAAAGGACTCGTCCTTGCCCGTCCTACGCCGCTCAGAGGCCCCGATGCAGATCTTCACGGCCGGGCAGACCGCCCACCTTCTTCCCATCCCTGAACTCGTCGATACCCTGCGGGAGGTCGTGCAGGACTATGCCGCCGGCGGCATCCTGTCACCCGAACGGATGGTGATCGACACGGCGGATGCCGGCGGCCATCTGCTCTGCATGCCATCGATTGCCGGCGACATCATGGCCACCAAGCTGATCACGATCTTCCACGGCAACCAGGCACTGCCCGTGATCCAGGGGCAGGTGACATGCTGCGATGCGCGCGACGGCGCGTTCCTGTTCACGCTCGACGGGCCCGAGACCACAGGGCGCCGCACCGCCGCGATGTCGATGCTGGCCATCCGCCTGCTGCACCGCGCCCCGCCGCGCCATGTGCTGATCGTCGGCACCGGCACCCAGGCCCGGGGCCATATCGACGCCCTGCGCACCCTGTACCCGGAGGCCGCCATCCGCGTTCGCGGCCGCAAGTCGCCGGCGGTCGCCGCCTTGTGCGCGACCCTCGACCCGACAGGCCAGCATATCCGCCCCGAAACCCCGGGCGATGCCGAGGCCGCCGACATCGTCATCACCACCACCAGCAGCCACGAAATCGTCTATGATGCGCCCCCACGCACCGGCCGCCTGGTCATCGGCGTCGGCGCCTACCGGCCAGAAATGATCGAAATCGGCCCGAACCTGGTCCTGAACAGCCAGATCTTCGTCGACGATCCGATCGGCGCGCCATGCGAAGCCGGCGACCTGATCCAGGCCGGCGTGGACTGGCGAAGCGTCCGCCCGCTGGCCACGGCAATCGACACGCCCCCGTCCCCCGACCGGCCGATCCTGTTCAAATCGGTCGGCTGCGCGGCGTGGGATCTCGCCGCCTGCCGCCTCGCCCGCCGCCGCCTGACAGAAAGCACGGAATAACGGTCCAGGCCCTACCCTTCCGTCCGGGCGCGCAACGCCCGCCAGGCGGACAGGGCCCGCTCCCGCGCCGCCTCGTGCGGGATAAACGGCGCCGGATAGCCCACGGCGCCGCCACTCAGCCACGGCGTATGAATCCGCGCGTCCGGCAAGCCAGCCAGTTCCGGCACCCAGGCGCGGATATAGGCCCCGGACGGATCGAATCGACGCGACTGGATCAACGGATTCATCATCCGAAAGAATGGCGCGGCCTCGATACCGGTGCCCGCGACCCATTGCCAGTTCACCCCGTTGCAGGCCGGGTCGTAATCGACCAGCGTGCGCGCGAACCAGCGCTCGCCTTCCCGCCAATCGATCAGCAGGTGCTTCACCAGGAACGACGCCACCACCATGCGCACGCGGTTATGCATCCAGCCTGTCCGCCATAGCTGGCGCATGCCCGCATCGACCAGCGGATAGCCGGTTTGCCCGCGCTGCCACGCACGCAGCCCCTCGGCATCGCGACGCCACGCCATGCCGTCAAATTCCGGGCGCAGATTGCGCGACAGCAGATCGGGGCGGGCAAACAACACCGACCACGCGAACTCCCGCCACCCCAGTTCCGCCATGAATTTCGCCCAATCGCTCGCCTGCGGCCGGGCTCCCACCGCGTCGCGGATCTGCGCCGGCGTGATATGCCCCCAACACAGGAAGGGCGACAGGCAGGAGGTCGCCGACCGCGCCGGCTCATCCCGATCCCGCGCGTAATTCGCCAGCGGGCCGTCCACGAACCGTTCCAGCGCAGCGTGCGCCGATGCCTCGTCCGGCTGCCAGGCCGCCTCCAACCCGCCAGTCCAGCCGGCCGCCCGCATCTCCCGTCCGACAGCGCCGACATCGATCATGGACGGGAGGCCCGCCGGCGCTGGCGCGGCGAACTTTATCGCCACCGGCGTCGGCACGGGCACCCGCTCAAGCCCTGCCCGGCAGGCCGCCCGCCAATAGGCACCGAAGACGTGATAGGGCTGCCCTGCTTGCGTCCGGATCTCCCATGGCTCATGCAACAGGGCGCCGGCAAAACTATGGGCCGGCGTTCCCGCTCCCGTCAGCATTGCCTTCAACCGCGTATCCGTCTCCCGGCCTTCGGGATCGTACCGCCGGTTCCAGTACACCGCCCGCGCCCCGGTCGCGGCCACGACCGCCGGCAGGATCTCGATCGCCGCCCCCCGGAAGACATGTAGCGCTCCGCCAAGCGACCGCAGGGCGGCATCGAACAGATCCAGCGCCCGGCCCATCCACCAGCGCGCGGCGACCGGCTCACACGCGTCGTCGAGGATATAAACGCACAAGATCGGCGCGCCGGTTTTCACCGCCGCGACCAACGCAGCATTGTCCGCCAGCCGCAAGTCACGGCGAAACCACACGATCACCGGAGACGTCAGACCGGACCTGTCCCTTCGGGCCGCATTCACCGCCGGCCGGATACCTGTCCTACAAGGCTTTCAGTCCTGTATCGATCTTTTCCAGAACCTCGTCCGTCATCACCCCACCCGAGAATTTCGCCAGCGTCTTCAGTGACAGCCCCTTCGCCATCCCCAGTTGCGGATGTTTGGAGAACCCGGGCAGAACCGTCTCGACAACCGCCTTCGCCCGGTCGTCAGCCAGGATTTCACGAACGGTCGAATTGATGGAAAACGACATGTCAACTCCCTTTCAGAAATAATTATGCCCGTTTTTATTTTTATAAGAAGAAGGCGAAAAACCTTGGATGCGCCCATGCTACGATAGCGCGGAAAACATCATCATGCACCGTCCTGGTTCACCAGACGGCTCTCTTCCGCCAGACGCGACAGCGCGTCCCGATACTCCCGCCGCAACCGCGCGATCAATGTCGCGGCAGGCACCACCGCATCAACGGCGCCGATCCCCTGGCCCGCTCCCCAGATATCCCGCCACGCCTTCGTCCCGCCGCCGGCGAACGCCGTCACGTCCATCCGCGACGGATCGGATAGCGCCAGATCCTGGGGATCGAGCCCGGCCGCGCGCACGCTGGGCGCCAGATAATTGCCATGCACACCGGTGAACAGATTGGAATAGACGATATCCTCGGCGGAGGAGTCCACGATCATCTGCTTGTAGCGCGGATCCGCCGCCGCCTCCTCCGTCGCGACGAATGCCGAGCCGATATAGGCCAGATCCGCGCCCAGCGCCCGCGCCGCGGCGATCGAGCGCCCATTCGCAATGGCACCGGAAAGGACCAGCATCCCATCGAACCATGACCGGATCTCCTGCACCAGCGCGAAAGGCGATTGCGTACCCGCATGCCCGCCCGCTCCGGCCGCGACCGCGATCAGCCCGTCCGCCCCGCGCGCCACCGCCTTGCGGGCAAACACATTGGTGGTCACGTCATGCAGGACGATGCCGCCATAAGCATGCACCGCGTCATTGACCTCGGGCCGCGCGCCCAGCGACGTAATGACGATGGGCACCTCGTATTTGACCACCAGCGCCAGATCCTCCTCCAACCTGGCATTGCTGCGATGGACGATCAGGTTGACCGCAAACGGCGCATCCGCGATGGTCAGCGACCCGGTCAGCCGTTGCAGCCACGCCTCCAGAACCGACGCCGGCCGCGCATTGAGCGAGGGAATCGATCCCACGACCCCGGCGCGACAACACGCCAGGACAAGTTCGACCGTCGAGACCAGAAACATGGGCGCCGCGATAGCCGGCAATGCCAGCCGGTCCTGAAACGATATCGGCCTGGACATACACCCCTCCCGCCGGTCACGAAACGCTTGCTCCGGCAATTTCCTTCTTTTATTCTAACGATCGTTAGTCCGTCGAGACGCAAATGCAGGGCATCACGGATGGTTGAGAACACAAAACCTTATAAAGGCAGGGGACATCAACAATTATCCGGGAAAATGCCGTAAGCTTCCCGATGCCGGACCGGCAGAGTTGAAATCACCAGATTCTGGAACCGACCGAGAATGACGTCCTCCCGCAAATCGCCAGGAAGAAAAGCCCGGGCAGCCGTCGAACGCACCGTTCTCTCCACCATGCATGCGGCATCCGCGGTCCCCAACAGCGACGAAACCGCGGCACAAGCCGAACGCCGGCAGGAAATCCTCGAAGTCGCGGCACAGCTTTTCGCCGAACGCGGCTACAAGGCCACCTCGATCCGTCAGATCGCGGACGCGGCCGGCATGATGGCCGGATCGCTCTACTACCATATCCAGTCGAAGGAATCCCTGTTCGTCGAAATCCATAACCGCGCGCTCGACGCGGCGGCCAGCAGGATCTTCTCGGCGATCGCCCCCCACCCCTCGCCCTGGGCCCGGTTGCAGGCAGCATGCGTCGAATTGCTCGATATCCAGCTCAGCCTGACATCGATCACTCTGCCGCTGATGAACAGCATCATCTCGGCACCGCCGGACGTCCGCAGCGCCCTGATCAAGAAGCGGGACGAATTCGAGGCGATCTTTCGCAACATCATCGACGATCTGCCGCTTCCCCCCACGATCGATCGCGACATCTACCGGATCCTGCTGCTACGCGTCCTCAATACCGCAAGCGACTGGTACCGCAGCGGCCGCATGTCCCACGACCAGATTGCCGAGCAGATCTTCACAATTTTCAAGCACCAGGACCTGTCCGATACGGACGCGCGCACATCGACCAGGGCCGGCAGCCGCGCCGCCACCGCGCCGGGCCGCTCAAAGGTCGCCCGGCGCGGGGGGCGGCCGCAGCACGCCCCCTGACGAATGACGGGCTTTCCTCAATTCGCAATCCCAAGCAGACCGTCACGAAAACCCTTGGTCGGCGCCGCCGCGCTCAGCAGCGACTGGACCATTCCCTTGCCGAACGCCGGATCGTCGATCGACGCCACCACGACACCGTTCCGCTGCATGCTGACCCCCTGGTCCGTAACGAGGACAAGCTGGGCCTCGCCTTTCCTGGCGGCGGCCAGATGTCCGGTGAAAGCGGCATAGGATGCCTCGTTCTTTTCACTGCACCCATAAATCTTGCAGTAACGGGCATGGATCGAATCATACTCGTCCTTGACCCGCTCCAGGGACGCGTCGCGAAGGAACTCGGTATAGATGACCTTCGGATTGGGGCCATCGGCAATGGCCGTCCCGTCATGCCCCGGTGAGACGACGTAAAGACCGGTCGCATACCCGTCCACCAGATGATAGAAGACGCGCACGCCCACGCCATTCAGCTTCAGGGACGTATTGCCGATCTTCAGGTCGTCGGGAAAGACGGCACCGCCGATTCTGGTGTCCGCGTGACCGGCGGACGATGCGACCACCAGCCCGGCCGCCAGGGCCAGGGGGATACGGAACGACAACCAGCGCAATCCAGGCATGGATCAACCCTCCAGAAAATATCGGGCACCGCTTCACGCGGCATCCCGCCTCCCATCGCCGTCATCCCGATACGGACACACGCTCTGCGCGGTCCCGGCCCGACAAGAATGGGAAATGATTGTGAAACATGAAAACGCGGGCGAAACGCCACCCGCGACCGCATCAGCTTCGCATGAACGCGCGCAGCAGCTTTCCGGTATCCGGGCCCGACTCCGGGTCGGGCGCCGACCGTTTATAGACACCACTCGCCCGCGCGATCGGCATGCCCTTCACCCGCGCAAGCCCCTGGACGAAGACGGTGCCGCGCGTGACACGCAGCACATCGGCGCTGAACGCGATCCAGTCCTCAGGCTTGCCAGGTGCCAGGAAATCGACGACCAGCGATATGGTAGGCAGGATCGGAACCTGAAGATCGTGCTCGAACATCGCCGCCATGGCCAGATACCCGTCGAAAACGGTGGCGATCATGCCGCCATGGCAGACCCCTGCGTGATTGCAGTGACGGGGCTGCACGACGAAGCCGGCCAGCAATCGTCCATCCGCCTCGGCCACGTCAAACCCGCCGATGACCGCGTCGAAGCCGCTGTCGTTGAGCAGGGGCAGAGGACGAAAGCCGGCGGGCCGCGCCCCAGCCGGTGGAATGTCAGACAGATGAACCATAGAGAAAGTTCTCCAGAATGCGGACCGCTCCGGCACGAACTGCCGCCCCGCTCCCTGGCCGGATGCCGGAGCGGGGCGACAATCGCATCAGAACGCGTCGTCGGCCAAGGCCATCATCGACGCTTTTCCCGCCTTGATCTTCAGATAGAGCGACGCCGATTCCGGAAGAACACGGTCGTAGAAGAAGCGGGCGGATGCGATCTTCGCGCCATAGAACGCCTGGTCCGGCCCGGCGGCGAAGGATTTCGGCACCGCCACAGCCACCGTCCGCGCCCAGAGATAAGCCAGCGAGACCAGCCCGATCAGGCGCAGATAATCCGTCGCGGCAGCCCCGGCTTCTTCGGGGTCCCTCATCCCGCGCTCGGCGATCTGCCCGGTCGCGAGTTGCAGCGCGCCGAACGCGCGTTCCAGCCCGGTGACCATCTCGCCCAGCAGCGGATTCTCCTTGTTCTCCGCGATGAAGGCCGCGATGGGATGAAACAGCCCCCGCAGATTGCGCCCCATATGCGGCGGCAGCTTGCGCCCCACCAGATCGAGCGCCTGAATGCCGTTCGTGCCCTCGTAGATCATCGCAATCCGCGAATCCCGCACGAACTGCTCGACACCATGATCGGCGATATAACCATGCCCGCCATAGGTCTGGACCGCCAGATTGGCCGATTCAAAACCCAGGTCCGTGAACATCGCCTTCACCACCGGTGTCATCAGCGCCACGAAATCCTCGGCATCGCGACGCTGGCGCTCGTCCGTGGCATGCTCGGCCACGTCCAGGGTCATCGCCACCCACGCACCCAGCGCCCGACAGCCCTCGGCATTGACGCGCATGGTCATCAGCATCCGCCGCACATCGGGATGCACCACGATCGGGTCGGCCGGCAACGCCGGATACTTGGTCCCCGCCAGCGACCGCCCCTGTAGGCGCTCCTTCGCGTAGGCCACGGCGCTCTGGTACGAAACCTCGGCGATCCCCAACCCCTGAATGCCAACGCCCAGGCGCTCGGCATTCATCATCGCGAACATCGCCTGCATCCCCTTGTGCGGGGCGCCGACCAGCCAGCCCTTCGCATCGTCGAAGGCCAGTTGACAGGTGGCCGAAGCCTTGATGCCCATCTTGTGCTCGATACCGGTGCAGAGCACGCCATTGCGCTCGCCCGGCGTCCCGTCCTCGCGGGGCAGGAATTTCGGCACCAGGAACAGGCTGATCCCCTTGATCCCGGCAGGCGCGTCCGACAACCGCGCCAGCACCAGATGGATGATATTCTCCGACAGGTCATGTTCCCCGGCCGAGATGAAGATCTTCGCTCCGCTGATACGGTACGTCCCGTCCTGCTGCGGTACCGCCTTGGTGCGCAGCAGGCCCAGGTCGGTGCCGCAATGCGCCTCGGTCAGGCACATGCTGCCCGACCATTCGCCGCTGATCATCTTCGGCAGATACAGCGCCTTCAGCTCTTCCGACCCATATTTGCGCAGCGCCACCATCGCACCGCCCGTCAGGCCCGGATACAGCCCGAAAGACAGGTTGGTCGCGCAGATCATCTCGGAGAGCATCATGCCGATGGTCTCGGGCAGGCCCTGTCCGCCGAATTCCGGCGGTGCCGACAAGGCCGACCAGCCGCCCTCGCAGAACTGCCGGTAGGCGTCACGAAACCCTTTGGGCGTCGTGACGACACCGTTTTCCAGCCGGCAGCCCTCCCGGTCGCCCGACCCGTTCAGCGGCAACAGCACCTCGGAGGTGAATTTCCCCCCCTCCTCCAGCACCGTCTCCGCCAGGTCGGCATCGACTTCGGAAAACGCATCGAGCGTGGTCAGCCGCGAAAAATCATGCAGTTCGGTCAGCACGAACTTCATGTCGCGCAGGGGTGGTGTATAGGTTTGCATCTCTCTGGTTCCCCTTGCGTCAGTTTCTGAGGGGCTTGCCGGTTTCGAGCATGTGCTCGATCCGGTCCAATGTCGGAATGCTCTCGATCAGATCAATGAACGCCGCGCGTTCCAGCCCGAGCATCTCCTCCTCCGTCACGATCTCCGTCGCGTCGTGGTCGCCACCCGTCAGGATGAAGGCCAGCTTCCCCGCGACCGTCACGTCATGGGGCGTCGCGATCCCCTGCCGCGCCATCCCGTCCACCGCCATGTCGAGCGCAAGCTTCCCACCCGCGCCCGCCAGACGGAATTCCGGCTTCGGCGGCGGCTGGTATCCCTCGACCAACGACAGCGCCAGCGCCTTCGCGTCGGCCAGGAGCCGGTCGCGATTCATGGTGATGCCGTCGCGATCACGCAGGATATGCATCCGCCGCGCCTCGGCCGCCGATTTCGAAACCCGCGCGGTGGCGATCATCTCGAACACCTCGCGCGTCGGCGGCATCGGTCCCTTGGCCGTGCGCGGGTCGGCCCGCAGCCGATCGAGCATCTCGCCACAGCCGCCCCAGCCGGGGATCAGCCCCACACCGCATTCCACCAGCCCGATATAGCTCTCGGCATGGGCCTGGATGGCGTCGGAGTGCAGCACGATCTCGCACCCACCGCCCAGCGCCATGCCGGCCGGCGCCGCCACCACGGGGAACGGCGCGTATTTCAGCGTCTTGTAAACGCTCTGCCCGCGCACGACGAGTTTCCTGATCTCCCCCCAGGCCGCCATGTTCGCCGCGAACGCCGCGAGGCCGAGATTCGCCCCGGCCGAAAAATGGACGGCATCCGAATAGAGCACGAGCGCCTTGAAATGCTCTCCGACATGGGCGATCGATTTTTCAAGGATCGCCATGACGCTCTCATCGAACGTGTTCATCTTGGTGGTGATCTCGAAACACGCCACCCCGTCGCCGATATCCCACAGCGCGCCCGCCTTGCTCGACAGCACCGGCTTGCCGCGCTTGCGGAAATCGCCCAGCAGGATCACGCCGTCGGGCCGCGCCACCGGATGATAGGCGCCATCGACGCCGAAGGCATGCGTCACGCCATCCCGGTCCTGGTAGAACCGCCCGTCCCCGACCGCGTCGATCAGCGCCGGCACCGCGATCCCTTCCTGGCGCAGCAGCGACGCCAGCTTCGCGGCCCCGATCTGGTCGATCAGCGCGAACGGCCCCTTCTTCCAGTTGAAGCCAAGCTCCATCGCCCTGTCGATACCGACGATATCGTCCGAGATCTCGGGCACCAGTGACGCCGCATAGGCCAGCGTCTCGCCCATGACCTTGCGCGCGTAGGCGCCGAACCGGTCGCCCGAGGCCAGCAGCCCGGCCGCGTCGCCTGCTCCCGCCGGCAGCGAGAACCGTTCGGACACCGCATAGGCGCCGGTGGCCAGATCGATCGATTCCTTGACCTTGCCGCCGCCCGCCTTGTTGATGCGATAGAAGCCGCCCTTGCCCTTGCGGCCGGTATAGCCCCCCTCGATCATCTTCCCGATCAGCGGCAGATCGTCGGCGAACGCATGATACCGGTCGCCGGCGGCCAGCAGCGATTTCATGCTGGCCGAGATATGCGGCATCAGGTCGATGCCCACCAGATCCAGCAGGCCGAACACGCCGGTCTTGGGAATGCCGAACGGCCGGCCGATGATCGCGTCGACCTGTTCCACCGTCAGTCCGTGGTCCAGCGCCACGCGGGCCGCCACCTGCATCCAGAACGTGCCGATGCGGTTGGCGATGAAGCCCGCCGTGTCCTTGGCCCGCACGACGGTCTTGCCCAGCCGGCGGTCGCAGAAATCAGCAACCGCCGCGACGTGCGCGGGGTCGGTCGCAGGCCCAGCCACCACCTCCAGCAGCCGCATGTAGCGCGGCGGGTTGAAGAAGTGGGTAATCAGGAAATCGCGCGCGAACCCCTCCGGCAATCCCTCCACCAGCCGCGCCAGCGGAATGGTCGAGGTGTTCGACGACACCGGCGTTCCCGGGCGCCGCACCTCGTCAAGCCGGCGATACAGCGCCTGCTTGAGGTCCAGCCGCTCGATGATGACCTCGACCACCCAGTCACACTCGGCAACCCGGGCCAGATCGTCGTCAATATTGCCGGTGGCGATCAGTTTCGCCGCCGCCGGGTCCATGAAGGGCGCCGGATCGGTCTTCAGCGCCTTGGCGATGGCGCCATTGGCCAGCGCGTTCGGGTCCGCCCCGTCCGCCTTGCGGTCCAGCAGCAGCACCGGCACCCCGGCATTGGCGATCTGGGCGGCGATCCCCGCCCCCATCACGCCCGAACCGATCACGCAGACGCGGGAGAAGGCCGGCCGTGCGCCGTCCACCCCGCCAGATGTGACATCCTGGGTCATCAGATGCGCTCCAAGACCGTGGCGATGCCCTGTCCACCGCCGATGCATTGCGTGGCCAGCGCGTAGCGCGCACCCTCGCGTTCCAGAAGCTGCGCCGCCTTGCCGACGATCCGCGCGCCCGTGGCACCCAGCGGATGCCCCAGCGCGATCGCGCCACCATCGATATTCAGCGTCTGGTCCCGCACGCCAAGCTCACGCATGCAGGCGATCGACTGCGAGGCAAAGGCCTCGTTCAGCTCGACGACGCCGATATCCTCGATCGTGATCCCGGCGCGTTCCAGCGCCTTGCGCGACGACAGGATCGGCCCCAGCCCCATCACCTCCGGCTCGCAGCCGGAAATGGCGATCGAGCGGATGCGCGCCATCTTCGGCAGCCCCTTGCGATCGGCATACGCCTCCGAGCAGACCAGCACCGAAGCCGCCCCGTCGGTCAGGGGCGATGACGTCCCCGCCGTCACCGTGCCGGCGGCGGCGTCGAAGGCCGGCTTCAGCCCGGCCAGTCCCTCGGCGGTGGTATCCGGACGCGGGCAGCCATCGGTCGAAACCACGCCGTCACGCGTCTGGATCGGCACGATCTCGGCTTCCAGCCGTCCGGCGGCGATGGCATCGCGCGCCCGGGCCTGGCTGCGCAGCGCGAACTGTTCCTGCTGCTCACGGCCGATCTCGTATTTCCGGGCCACGTTCTCCGCGGTGATGCCCATGTCCATATAGGCACCCGGCCGCTTCTTGTAGAGCGCCGGATTGGGCAGCGGATTGAACCCACCCATGGGGATGCGCGTCATGCTCTCGACGCCGGCGCAGATAAAGGCCTCGCCCGCCCCCATCCGGATCGCCCCGGCCGCCATATGGACCGACTGCATCGAGGATCCGCAGAAACGGTTGACCGTCACCCCGCCGACCGACAGCGGCAGGTCGCTCAGCAGCGCCACGATCCGGCCCAGATTGAACCCTTGCTCTCCTTCGGGAAACGCACAGCCAAGGATCAGGTCCTCGATATCCTCCGGCGCGATCCCCGTGCGCTCCACCAGGCCACGCACGACCTGGGCGGCTATATCGTCGGGGCGCGTCCTGACGAACTGCCCCTTGCGCGCGAGCTGAAACGGCGATCGCGCATAACCTGCGATGACAACGGAATTCATGAGTAGCGCTCCTGGCAATGCCCCCGTTCACCATGCCTAACGTTTGTTCGAACAGGAGGCGCGCGTTGTGCCCCGCCTTGATAATTGAATGATGGCCTCTCGGCAAAGACGCTTTGTCGTGATGACACGATTCCTTGATTGATCCCGCCTCCGTCCATGGCGGAAAAATTCCAGGGCAGATAAAAAACCACTTTCTATATCAACATATTATTTCAAAACCCTCACCCGACCGCACCACGAAGACCCTATACGAACGACCGTTAGAATTTTTCCGCGGCCGCGCGGATTCCCATGGCCGCCGGCAATCGCGGGCCAGATTCGCACTCACGATCCGCGGAAAGCCATCAGGCGATCTCAAATATGTGACGAAGCGCCACTCCAGGAACAATTCCTTTTCTTATCATCATTCTACCACGTTTCTTTCCACGCCCGCCCGTCCCTCGGCCCCGCATCTTCCGCCACCCCCTACCTATCGACTGTTCGAAAAAAAAACGACGCGATATAGACTTCACCTTGTTGAACGGTATCCCGCGCATCAGATGCCGCTCCGGGGCGCGCCGGTACCCGAATGCTGGAGACATTTGTATGACCCAACGGGACATCATGGAGTTCGACATCGTGATCGTCGGCGGCGGCCCGGCCGGGCTGGCGGCGGCGATCAGGCTGAAACAGCTCCTGCCCGACGAATCCGTCTGCCTGGTCGAAAAGGGCAGCGAGATCGGCGCGCACATCGTCTCCGGCGCGGTCATCGAGCCCCGGGCCCTCGACGAACTGCTGCCCGACTGGGCCGACCGCGACGCCCCGCTCACCACCAGGGTCACGCGAGAGGAGATGTATTTCCTGACCCAACGCAAGGCGTTCCGTATTCCTGCCCTGGCCCGTGTCATGCCGCACCTCGCCAATCACGGGAATTTCGTCGTCAGCCTGGGCGATGTCTGCCGCTGGCTGGCCGCACAGGCCGAAGCGATGGGCGTCGAGATCTATCCCGGCTTCGCCGCGGCCGACGTGCTGATCGAAAACGGGCGGGTCGCCGGCATCGTCACCGGCGACATGGGGGTCACCCGCGACGGCGCCCAGGGCCCGAACTTCGCACCCGGCATGGAACTGCGCGGCAGATATACCCTGTTCGCCGAAGGCTGCCGCGGCTCCCTGACCAAGCGCGTCATGGCCCATTTCAACCTGCGCGCGGGCGTCGATCCGCAGACCTATGGCCTGGGGATCAAGGAGGTATGGGAAATCCCCGCCGAACGTCACGAGCCCGGCCTGGTACTGCACAGTTTCGGCTGGCCGATGGACGATCGCACCTATGGGGGCGCCTGGCTCTACCATTTCGGCAGGAACCTGGTCTCCTACGGCTTCGTCACCGGGCTCGACTACGCCAATCCCTGGCTCTCGCCCTATGACGAGATGCAGCGGACCAAGCTCCACCCGGTTTTCCGCCCCTATTTCGAAGGCGGCCGCCGGCTGATCTACGGTGCCCGCGCGCTGTCCGAGGGCGGCCTGCAATCCCTCCCCCGCCTCACATTCCCCGGCGGCGCGCTGGTCGGCGACGCGGCGGGCTTTCTCAACACGCCCAAGATCAAGGGCACCCACACGGCGATGAAATCCGGCATGCTCGCGGCCGAGGCCGTGGCCGCCGCCTATACGGCGGACGCGCCGGAACCCGACACGTTCACCGACCGGCTCCAGGCTTCATGGCTGCATCAGGAACTCTCGGCGGCGCGCAATATCCGCCCCGCCTTCGCCCGCTGGGGCACGATGCGCGGCGCGCTCTATGCCGGGATCGATGCCGCCATCCTGCGCGGCCGGGCGCCATGGACATTGCATTTCCGCCACGCGGACCACGAGACCCTGCGCCCCGCCGCCGCCTGCCCGCCCCCCGTGTACCCGAAGCCCGACGGCACGGTCACCTTCGACAAGCTGTCCTCGGTCTTCCTGTCCAACACCAACCACGCCGAGGACCAGCCGATCCATCTCCGCCTGCGCGATCCGGCCCTGTGGAAACCGGTCAACTGGGACATCTACCGCGCGCCCGAGATCCGCTATTGCCCCGCCGGGGTCTACGAAGTCGCCGATCCCGACAGCACCCCCCGGCTTACGATCAACGCCCAGAACTGCGTGCATTGCAAAACCTGCGACATCAAGGACCCGCCGCAGAATATCGACTGGTACACGCCCGAGGGCGGCGGCGGCCCCAACTATCCCGGCGGCATGTAACCCGCGCCCGTTTCCTCCATCCCACTGAGGCACCATGAAAATCCTTGTTCCCATCAAGAGAGTCGTCGATTACAACGTCAAGGTCCGCGTCAGGCGCGACGGCACGGGCGTCGAGACCGCCGGCGTCAAGATGTCGATGAACCCATTCGACGAAATCGCGGTCGAGGAAGCCCTGCGCCTGCGCGAAAAAGGTGCCGCCGATGACATCGTGGTCGTCTCGGTCGGCGTCCCCCAGGCGGCGGACACGCTGCGCACCGCTCTGGCCATGGGCGCCGACCGCGCCATCCTGGTCCAATCAGAGGAAAGCCCCGAGCCGCTTGCCGTCGCCAAGATCCTGAAAACCCTCGTCGAACGGGAAAAGCCCGATCTGGTCATCCTCGGCAAGCAGGCCATCGACGACGACATGAACGCGACCGGACAGATGCTCGCCGGTCTGCTGGACTGGCCGCAGGCCACCTTCGCCAGCCGCGTCGAGAAGACCGACGACGGCCTGACGGTCACGCGGGAGGTCGATGGCGGATCGGAAACCCTCTCCCTCACGCTGCCCGCCATCGTCACCGCCGACCTGCGCCTGAACGAGCCGCGCTACGCTTCCCTGCCCAACATCATGAAGGCGAAGAAGAAGCCACTCGACACCATCGCGGCCGCCGATCTCGGCATCGACCTGACACGCCGCCTCACCATGCTTTCGATGGCCGAACCCCCGACCCGCAAGGCGGGCGTCAAACTCGGCAGCGTCGCCGAACTGGTCGAAAAACTCCGCAACGAAGCCAAGGTGATCTGATCATGACCGCGCTCGTCCTCCTCGATGCCGAAGACGGCACCATCCCGCAGACCTCCCGCTCGGCCATCGCGGCCGCCGCGACGCTCGGCGAGATCGACGTGCTGGTCACCGGCGGCCCGGACACCATCCAGGCCGCCGCCGCCAGCGCCGCGAAACTCCCGGGCATCCGCAAGGTCCGCACCGCCGCGGGCGAGGCCTTCGCCCACGGCCTGGCAGAGCCGCTGGCGGCGCTGATCGTCGCCCTGGCGCCGGAATACGATCACATCCTCGCCGCCGCGACCGCCATCGGCAAAAGCGCCCTGCCCCGCGCCGCCGCGCGGCTCGATGTCCAGATCATTCCCGATGTCATGGACATCAAGGACGCCGAGACCTTCGTGCGCCCGATCTTCGCCGGCAACGCACTGGTCACGCTGCGTTCCTCCGACGCAAAAAAACTCCTCACCATCCGCACCGCCAGCTTCGACCCGGTGCCCGCCGAAGGCGGCAACGCCCCGATCGAAGCCGTGACGCCCCCTTCCAGCGCGGAAAAATCGCGCTTCCTCTCCGCGGAACATTCCAGCACCGAACGTCCGCAGCTCGAGGCCGCGCGGGTCATCGTCTCCGGCGGCCGCGGCATGCAGAGCGCCGAGGGCTTCAAGATCCTCGAACCCCTGGCCGACAAGCTCGGCGCCGCCATCGGCGCCTCGCGCGTCGCCGTCGATGCCGGCTTCGTCCCCAACGACTACCAGGTCGGCCAGACCGGCAAGATCGTCGCTCCGGACCTCTACATCGCCTGCGGCATTTCCGGCGCCATCCAGCATCTGGCGGGCATGAAGGACAGCAAGGTGATCGTCGCCATCAACAAGGACGAGGATGCGCCGATCTTCCAGGTGGCCGATTACGGCCTGGTGGGCGACCTGTTCCAGATCGTGCCCGCCCTGACGGCGGCACTGGAATAAGCCCCCGGCGCCGCATACCGCAACCAAACGATCGTTATGCAAAAAAAACGGCCCCGTCGGGGCCGATGATCCTCGTTGCCAAAAACACTCCCGGCACGGCATGCATCGGAACTTTCGACGACTCATGACGTTCTGCGCCGCCATTTCCGGCATTTTGATCGAGAGAGTGTGAAGCACCGCCTTTCCGATTTCCACCCTGATTTCCTTGCATGGCAGACATTCGAAGCTCATAGTTTTCCACGGATAAGACACATGGAGACCCCACTCGCCCACCCAACCTATCAAATGTTTGGTTTGAAAAGCTGAGATGGTCAGTCCAATAATGAAAAATAAAATCACGCTGATGACATGCAGCGCCCTCATCACCCAGACACTGCTCTGCTCCGGTCATCAGGCGCTCGCTTCGGGTTTCGCCCTGCGTGAGACCGATGCCATCTCGCTGGGCAATGCCTATGTCGGCTCCGTCAGCCGCGCCAGCGACGCCTCGACGGTCTTGCAGAACCCCGCAGGCATGTCCTTCCTGGACTCCAGCGAAATGGAAGGCAACGTCTTCTATGCCGGCCCGATCGCCCGCTTCTCGGGTCAGAACTATCTGGGCCCGGGCATCACCACGCCGGGCGTGCAGGGTAATCGCGGCATCACCGACGCAGCCACGGCCGCCGGATACGGCGTCCTGAAAATCGATCCGCACTGGGCGATCGGCTACGGCTTCTATACCCCATATGGCCAGCGCGCCAACTATCCCTCCAACTGGGTCGGGCGGTACCAGAGCCTGGTCAGCTCGGTCACCGATTACGAACTCGGGATCATGGCGTCCTACCGGTTCAACAAGCGCTTGTCGATCGGCATCGGTCCCCGCATGGGCTTTCTCTCCGGCCGCTTCACGCGCGATCTCAATCTGGGTGCCCTGAACGCCTTCGGGCCGACGGGGGTCGACATGGCGGGCAACGCGTTCGGCTTCGGCTATGACGCCGGCATCCTCTACAAGCCCGACGACGCGACCCAGATCGGCATCAACTACCAGTCGCGCATTTCCTACGACCTCTCGACGCGGACGAAATTCTCCCCCCCGCCGATGCTGGCCGCCAATCCGCTGGTCAACGGCTCGCTGATCGCGCAGAGCGGACATGGCGCGATGCAGGTCACCCTGCCCGACAGCGTCTCGTTCGGCATCACCCGCGTTCTCTCCCCGCGCTGGACGATCATGCTCCAGGGAGAATGGACGCATTGGTCCCTGCTGCACTCGCTGAACAACGTGTCGGACCACCCTGGCGGCGCCAGCACGTCGATCCCCGTCAACTGGCGCAATAGCTGGTTCGGCGGCATCGGGGCGACGTATCGCGTCTCGAAGGCCGTGCTCCTCCGTGGTGGCTTCAGCTACGACCAGAGCCCGACGACCGTCCACAACCGCAATACGATCACCCCCGATACCAACCGTTTCGATCTGGGTACCGGCATCGACTACACGCCGTTCAAGCGCCTGACGCTCACCCTGTCCTACGCCCACATCTTCGGCACCAATCCCAAGATCAACGATGCCGCCTCCCCGACCTCCGGACGGATCATCGGTACCTACAATGATTACGGCAATATCGTCGCCTTCGGCGTGCGGACACGTTTCTGAAGGGTATCCCCATGAACGTCATGAATGAGAATACAATCCTGCGCCCCGCCGCCTCCGGCGATTCGATCCAGGATCTTTTCGAACTGCTGCGTGTTTCGACATTTCGCAGCCCCAACGCCCTCGCCATCGATTTCCTCGGGCGGAAGCTGACCTATCGCGACCTCTTCCAGGCAGTGGAGCATGTCGCGGGCGGCCTCAAGGATATCGGCGTCTCCCGGGGCGACCGCGTCGCGCTCTCGCTGCCCAACACACCCTACGCGGTTATCTTCTTCTTCGCGGTGCAGCGTGTCGGCGGCATCGTCGTCAACCTCAATCCGCTCTATGTCCAGCACGAAGTCCACCAGATCCTCAAGACCGCAGACGTCTCGGTTCTCGTGATCTCCGACCTCACCGCCATTGCCGAACCCGCCTATCGGGCATCGGAAAATACGTCGGTCCGCCGCGTCGTCGTCTGCCCGTTCGCGCACGCGCTGCCGCCGGTCAAGTCGGCCCTGTTCAAGGTCCTGAAAGCGAAGGACATCCACCATTTCCCGGCCGACAAGCGCATCGTCACCTATGACACGCTGTCCCACAGCAAGACGGTGGCCAGGCATGTCGCGCTCGACCCGCTGCATGACGTCGCCGTCCTGCAGTTCACCGGCGGCACCACGGGCCTTCCCAAGGCGGCCAAGCTCACCCATGGCAATCTCCTGGCGAACATCGAACAGGTCAAGGACATGGCGCGCGATGCTCTGCTCGAGCCGCCGGTGACGCTGGGCATCCTGCCGCTGTTTCATGTCTTCGCGCTGATGGCGGTCATGCTGCTCACGATCGATCGGGGCGGCGAGATCGTGCTGCTGCCGCGTTTCGATGCACGGTCCACGCTCGACACCATGCGCCGGGTCCGGATCACCCTGATGCCCACCGTCCCCACGATCCAGACGGCACTCCTGCGCGAACCCGACCTGTCGCCCGGCCTGTTCGCGCATATGCGCGCGATCATTTCCGGCGGCGCGCCATTGCCCGTGGCCTTGCGCAAGCGCTTCGAGGAAACGGCCAAATGCCCGGTGATCGAGGGATACGGGCTGAGCGAGACCTCGCCGGTCCTGACCCTCAACCCGCTCCACGCGGCCCGCGACGGCTCCTGCGGCAAGGTGGTCATTCACACCGACTTGCAGATCCGCAGCCTCGACGACATCAGCCAGCGCATGCCGGTGATGGAAAAGGGCGAAGTCTGCGTGCGCGGCCCCCAGGTCATGAGCGGCTACTGGCAGAGCGCGGAAAATGCCTCAGCTTTCACCCCGGACGGCTATTTCCGTACCGGTGACGTCGGCTATCTCGATGCGGACGGCTACCTTTTCCTGGTCGACCGCCTCAAGGACATCATCATCTGCGGCGGCTACAACGTCTACCCGCATGTCATCGAGGAAGCCCTCCACCGCCACCCGGCGGTGCTCGAAGCCCTGGTGATCGGCGTACCCGATCCCTATCGCGGCCAGTCTCCAAAGGCCTTCGTCACCCTGCGCCCCGATTCCACCGTCACTGCGGCCGACCTCGCGCTCCATCTGGAACACTATCTCTCCAAGATCGAACGCCCGCGCGAAATCGTCTTCCGCGATTCCCTGCCCAAGACCCTCATCGGCAAGCTGTCGCGGAAGGATCTCAAGATTCAGGAAGGAATCACCACCTGAGCGGCAGCCGTCAGCCAGCAGGCGCAACAGGGGCCATGATCCACCGCGAACACCGCACTACGCGCCTCATCATGCCGACGAAAGGGCTACGCCCCGCGTCCGCGCACGGTCCATCCATCGAATGCGCACGGCGCCGGCCGCGGGGATGGGGCATGCCCACCCCGTCAAAGTCCTCCGAATGAACGAACCCGACACCGCACCCCGGATATAGACGTCTGCCATCGACGTCTGCGCGAAATGTGGCCAAGGCCCTTTCCGCACGCTTCTCACCGCCCCCTCCATGTCATTTTTTCCCTTCCCTTTTTGCCGGTATCGTCCATACGTCGGCCGTCCAGCAGGAAGAAGGGGGACATCATGGAAGACGAAAACGACGTGGTCGTCGGCTATCTCGTGATACGGGAAATCGGCGACGACGAAGTCCAGTTCTGGGACCCGGAAGCGGGCTGGAACGACGACCCGGACGACGGCAAGCTCTACGAGACCGAAGAGGAAGCCGAACGCGACGCCGAAACCCTTCGCGCCAACAACAACGACACCATCACCGTCGAGCCGGTCTACGGCGATGACGGCGAGGATGACGAAGACGTCTGATTTCCGTCCCGCCATCATGCACCACTTCGGAGACGTATCCGAGGTGGTGCCCGCGTGCCATTTCTTCACGAATCCCAAGCGGGACATCCGATGGCACGCAACGCTCCAAGGCAAGCCCGGATATCCAGGCCATGGACAGACCATCATTACTCGATCCGATACCGAACGAATACTGCACAATATCACCTCTATATCCCGGAATATTTCTATCTCATTCTGTCACCAAGACCAACGCAGAAGATAAATTCAATGCAAAATACACCGCATGAAGACTCATCTCCTGAAGCAGCGATCGAGAAAATAATCCGCAAACGCCTCTTCGGACACAATCCAGAAGAATGCGAAGATTTTGATTTAAATAAACTTCTCCCCTTTGCTTCGGCATTGTCATCTGCGGATTATATGATGAAGCATATGTCACACGCCCGGCAGTTTGAAACAGCATCCGACTTGCACCACGCCATGCTTGAACGGGCATCGGACAATGGCTTGTATCTCGAATTCGGCGTCTATTCGGGTTGGTCGATAAATCTCATCGCCGAGCGAAAACAACACCAGACAATTTTCGGTTTCGATTCCTTCCAGGGACTGCCCGAAAAATGGCGAGACGGCTACGATGCCGGGCATTTCGCACGAGACGATCTTCCGGAAGTCAGAAGCAATGTCCAACTTATAAAGGGCTGGTTTGATCACACTTTACCATTATTTCTCGACCACGTTTCATCCATACCTGTCTCGTACCTCCACGTCGACTGTGACATGTACTCTTCGACTGTGACAATTTTCAATAATCTGCGAAAAAATATAGTTCCAGGCTCAATAATCGTCTTCGATGAATATTTTAACTACCCCTACTGGGAGCAACATGAATTCAAGGCATTTCAGGAATATATCTCATCGTCCGGACAGAAATACAAATATATTGGCGTCGTACCCCGTCACCAGCAAGTCGCGGTTCAAATACTTGGCTAAGGGAAAATAGCACGATCCGCTCGAAGCCTATGCGCAAAGACATGCTGCGGGCAAGAGCGACCCGAAATAGGGCCGCGCTCGCCGAATCGACCCCAGACAGGTTCTTATGCTCTGGAGGCTTGATCACAAGAAGAAATGAAATTAATATTCCATTAACATGGATCCATTTCTGAATGAGACACTTTAATGAAAATCGCTTTATTCAATTGGGCCCCCATTCATGGGAATTTCGACGAGGGTGGCGGCGCAGGCATTTATCTGAAAAACATCGCCCATGCCCTTTCGGAGCGGGGTCACGACGTCACTGTTTTATCCAGCGGCTTTTTCTATGATTTGACCAATAAGAATATTTTTCTGAGGCGCCACATAGAAAAAAAAAGCAATATCCGCTATATTGATATTATCAACAGCCGTGTAATCGCTCCTGCATACGCAATGTTCCACAATATCGAACTTTGCATGCATGAAGAAAGCACCAAAAATGCGGTCAGGACATTTCTTCTCGATTGCGGACCTTTTGATATTTTACATATTCAGAATATCGAAGGCATTCCATTCAGCACTCTGGAGTTACGCTCCGAATTTCCAAATACTAAATTTATATTATCCAATCACAATTACCATGCCATTTGCCAACAGGTGAATTTATGGTACAATGAAGAGTCGTCCTGTGGCGATTATTATGATGGCATCGCGTGCTATTCATGCATGACCAATCAGATACAATTCCCGCATTTTTTTGCGATCCGAGCTCTCACAACCCGTTTCAATAGAAAACTCGTTCCGGACGACCAGCAATCGATCATTAACTTCATAATGAGTTATAAGGAACTCGATTTAACATGGTTCAATGACTTCAAAATATACGACAAGTCCTTTGATAAAAGATCAATCGATTTATATGGAAAAAACAAGTTCTTCTATAGAAGACACAAGGCCGTTCAGCTTATAAACGACCATATCGACCATATCCTGTCCGTCTCCGAGTGCGTCGAGGATATCGTTGTGAAATATGGCATGGACCCGCGAAAATCCATCGTAAGCTATATCGGTACAAGGCATTTTTCCGGCACATTCGAACGGAAGAAACGTTTCGATCCGGAGAAATTGAATATCTGCTTCATGGGATATGCCAGAAAGGATAAAGGATTTTATTTTTTACTCGATGCTTTTTCAAATATGCCCACCGACTTGCATGGTAAACTATCTCTCACGTTCGCTGGAAAAATCGAAAACGAAATCGACCTCAACAGGCTGAGATCCCTGGAGAGATATCTTTCGGGCATCACGATTGTAAAGCAATATACGCACGCCGATATTCCACTCATACTATCGACGATCGATATCGGCGTGGTCCCGCCCCTGTGGTACGATGCCTTGCCCCAGGTCGCCATCGAATTCGTGTGCAACGGGGTGCCCATCCTCGTTTCGGACAAAGGTGGTCAGAAAGAAATCATAAACCACGATGATTTCGTATTTACCGGCGGCGATATCCAAAGCTTCTGGAACAGGATAAGAAAGATACTCTTCAATCCGAATTCAATAGATGAATTCTGGGATGCCGGTGTGCGGGTCTACAGCATGGAAGGCCATATAGACAATCTATTGTCTATATATCATGTCGCCCCTCCAGCACGCCTCCCGACAGTCCTGCCATCCACGTCACAGTCCCCCCCGAGCCTCCCACGTTTCGAGAAGAAGCCGATATAGGCATGCACAAAACACACCTGCCCTCCCAGCCTGCTGGCAAATGCGCGCAGGCCAGGAGCGCGAATGGGGGATGTATCGGTCTTTAAATATTCAAACTGTTCGCAGTCCGATTATCAGTCAGACAGAGCGGAGGAAAACACGTATAGGCCTTCATCTCCCGATAATGCTGATTCATCAGGTGATCGATCGACGTCGCCGTAATCACTCGGTTACCAAGAGAAGAATACATGATGTCGGTCGTCTGCATCGGAAGGCAGCGCTTGATCATCTTCTCCGCCCCCTGCGGCGAAATCGCGTAGCCGCATATGCCGAACGTATGATCCAGTCGAAACGGAAGGGTCGACACCGTCATCTCGCGGAACAGATGAACGCCTTCCCGGACCGACTCCTGGGAAAAAGTGGCGACACATTTCGTAATCCCGGGCAGAAGTTCGAATTGCAGAACAGTATCCGAATTATTCCCCCAGAGAATAATGTCCCAGTCTTCCGGCAGGCTACTCAGAATACGACGGCTTTCCTCCTCGAAATTGCCGCAAAGAAAAGCGTCGTCTTCGAAAATATGGGCAGGAATGCCAGATTTCGCCACACTGCCCCATAACGCGACATGCGTCAGGCCGGACCCGATGGCGCCGGGGGTAAACCGGCAACTTTCCAGTAAAAATCCCTGCCCCCTCATCCCGTCGATATCCAGTATGGAACCATCGATGCCGGGCGCCTTGATCAGACCCTGTATATGGTCATTCGCGTTCAAGAACCGCGTCGTACGCTCGGGGGTTCTATCCAGACTGATGAAAAACGTGTTCATTTTTTACTCTCATTACGGAACATCATACACGGGCTCGCCGCCGGCGCCCGTCATCGCGGGTCGACAAAAAAAGTCGGCAGGGAAAATTCAGAAGACTGGAAAGCACGATCGATCATGTCACATGCATCCAGCGCTTCCTTGATCGTCACATCCATGTCCAGATAACGATAGGTACCGAGACGCCCCAGGAAAGAAACCTTTTTCTGCTCGCGCGCCATCTCGATATAATCGTCCAGCAAAGCCCCACCATTGACCAGTCTTACCGGGTAATATGGTATGTCATTTTTCTCAGCGGAACGACTATATTCACGAAAACATACAGTTTTTAGAAACTTATCTTTTTCCCACGGCGAAAAGTATTTATGTTCCGTGATGCGCGTATAAGGCACATCTTCATCGCAATAATTCATGACCGCGGCGCCCTGATAGGCACCGTCTTCGACGAACCGCTCAAAATCGAGTGTTCTATAGGCTAGGCGACCCATCCGGAAATTGAAATATCGATCGATCGGGCCTGTATAGAAGACATGATCGAAATCGTCTAAAACCGCTTCGAACGAACAATTCATTCTTGTTTCGAGACCATTCACGTCCAGTATGTTCCGAATGATCGCCGTATACCCGTCTTCCGGCATCCCCTGATATGGATGGCTGAAGTAATTATCATCATAATCGAAGCGCAACGGCAGGCGCTTCAAGATGGATGCCGGAAGATCCGTGGGGTCGAGTCCCCATTGCTTGCGCGTATAGCCTCGGAAAAAAGCCCTGTACAATTCCGGCCCGACCATTTTAAGGGCTTGCTCCTCGAAAGAGACCGGATCAGCGATCGAGCGATCGGCCTTTGTCTCGATAAGCGCGCGCGCCTCCTGCGGCAGCAAGGCAACGCCAAAGAACTGGTTGATCGTCAGAAGATTGACAGGCAGGGAATAAACGCGCCCGCCCGAGACCGCCTTCACGCGATTCGTATAGGGGCGAAAGGTGCCGAACCGCCGCACATAGCGCCATACACGCTCATCCGCGGTGTGAAAGATATGGGGTCCATAACGATGGACCATCACGCCCGTCTCGGCGTCCCGTTCGGTGTGGCAATTACCTCCCACATGGGGTCGCTCGTCCACCACGACCACCCTGTGGCCACCCCCGGCGAGGTGCCGGGCGATGACTGCGCCGCTAAACCCGGCGCCGACCACACAGAATTTCATGCCTTCTCCGTCTTCCGCCTTGGCGCCTCAAGGTGGGCGAGCCCCAGCGCCGCCACAGTTTGCCTCACTGATAGACGGTCCGGCATGGCATGGCCACAGGCCCGTTTTGTTCCGGATTGGGCGGGCGTCCACGCCTCCCGTCGTTTCATGCCCCCGTCCGCCTCGCGCGATCCGGATGGCCGTACGTATTGGTCAGCACGACCCCCGCCATGACGATCACGCCCCCCAGCAAGGTACGCGCGCTGGGCACTTCCCCGGTCAGCACAAACGCCAGAACCAGCGTCGCCGGCGGCAGCAGATACAGCAACCCCGCCCCTCGCGCCGCCCCCATATGGCCGATCACGAACGCCCACGCCGCATAGCCGATGGCAGCGGGAAAGATCCCAAGTTCCAGCACCGCCGCCCAGCAATGCGCCGGCGCACCCGGCAGCACCCGCAACGCCTGCGGTAACCACGGACTCAAGCAGATCGCGCCCGCGATCAGGATGTAACAGATCGTCGGCAATGCCCCGTAACGCAGCACCAACTTCTTCTGCAAAGTCGTATAGAGCGCCCCGCAGACCGCTGCCCCGACAACCATCGTCGCCCCCGACCCCAGGGCGATGCCACCCACCTGCCCCCCAGCAATCAGCACCACGCCCACGAAGCTGCACAGCGACCCAGCCCATCCCCAGAACGACAACCGTTCGCCCATCACCGCCACCGCGATCAGGGCGGCAATCAGCGGCATCGCGCTGATCAGCAGGCTCGCCGCACCGGCCGAGACAGTCACTTCCCCGGTATTGAACAGGATATTGTAAAGCGCGATCCCGATCGCCCCACACCCCCCGATACGCGGCCAGTCCCCCCGCATCGGCACCGGCGGACGCGCCCACGCCAACCACCCCCCGGCCAACAACGCCGCGATGGCATAGCGCGCGGCCGCCAGCGGCACCGGCGGCAGGTCGCGCAACGCAATCCGCACGACGGGATAGGCGCTCGCCCAGGACAGGATGGCAACGACAACAATCAGCGGCAGGAACCGCGCGGCAGTGGACATGCGTCAGGCTTCCATGCCCGCCCCAGCGGCGGGCGCCCGTGTCATACCGGAACCCCACCGACCGCGCGAGAGAAGAAGATCGGCGGCTTGCGCCTGGCGCTGCGGCGATTCATCGTCGGACGCCTTACGAATGACAGACGGACGTCCCGATGCTCCCACCTTCCCCCGGCCACCGGTTCCGCCGCCTTATGCGGCGCCTGGTCCTGTCCCTCCCCGGCGTGCTGCCGACAGCGGCGGCATATGCCGCCCCGACCGCCGGCGGCCAATGTTACGCCGACCTCGCCGCCACGCGGAATTTCACTCTGGGTCTGCCCCGCCACGCGCAACCCACGCCGGATGGCCGCGCGGTGCTGTTCCTGCGCAGCAACCCGCGCGACACCACCCTCCATCTCTGGCGCCTCGATCCCGCAACCGGCACCCAGACAGAACTCGCCCGCCCGACCGGCACCGACTCCCTGTCGGTCGAGGAAAAGGCCCGACGCGAACGCGCACGCATGTCGATGACCGGCATCACGGATTTCGCCCTGTCGGATAACGGCCAGACCGCGCTGGTCAGCCAGGGCGACCGGCTGATGCAGGTCGGCGTCACCACCGGCAAGCTCTCCGACGTGCCCGGCCACGGCTGGATCGCCCCCCGCCTCTCTCCGGACGGCACCCACGTCGCGGCGGTGCGGGACAATGACATCCAAGTCGTGACATTGGCCACCGGCCAGACCAGGCGCCTGACCCATGGCGGCACCGAAACCCTGACCCACGGCCTGGCCGAATTCGCCGCCGCCGAGGAACTGGCCCGGCCGGATGGCCTGTGGTGGTCGCCCGACGGACAGACGATTCTCTACGAAGAAGCCGACATGTCGGGCGTCGAGAAACACTACATCGCCGATCCCCAGCACCCAGCCGCGCAACCGGTCGAATTCCGCTATCCCCGCGCGGGCACCGCAAACGCACGTATCCGGCTGGGGCTGGTCGCGCGCGACGGCGGCCCCACCCGCTGGGTCGGGTGGGACAGCACGGCGTTTCCCTATCTGGCCCGCGCCGTCTGGCCGAAGGGACAAGGCCCCCTGACGCTGGTCGTGCTCAACCGCGCCCAGACCGAGGAACGGCTTCTGAGCGTCGACCCCGCCACCGGGCGGACCACGACCCTGCTGAGCGAACACGATCCCGCCTGGATCAATATCAGCCCCTCCGGCGACGGGCGCGGTCGCTCCCTCCCCCGCTGGCTGCCGGACGGCAGCGGCTTCCTCTGGGCGGCCGAACGCAACGGCCACTGGCAACTGGAACTCCACCATGCCGACGGCACGCTGAACCGCGCGATCACCCCGCCCGGCCTGCCCTTCGTCTCGCTGGACGATGTCGATCCCGGGGCCGGCACGGTGACGATCACCGCCAATCCCGAACGCACCCGCACCGCGATCTACCGCCTGTCCCTGCATGGCGGCGCTCCGGTCCTGCTGACGCCCGAACCCGGCCTGCATGCCGCAACTTTCGCCGATGGCGGCCACACCCGCTTCATCGACAGCCTGTCGGGCGCGGACGGCAGCGCCACCACCACCCTGCGCGACGCGAGCGGCCAGGTGCTGGCCACGGTACCCGCCGTCGCGGAAACCCCGACGCTGACACCTCATATCGAATACACACGCGCCGGCACACGCGACATGGACGCCATGATCATCCGACCGGCCGGTTTCAAGCCCGGACAGCGCTACCCCGTGGTGCTGTCGGTCTATGCCGGCCCCGGCTACAAGCAGGTCCTGGATGCACCGCGCCAGTATCTGGAAAGCCAATGCATGGCCGACCACGGATTCATCGTCGTCAGCCTGGACGGGCGCGGCACCCCCGGCCGTGACCATGACTGGGAACGCGCCATCAAGAACAATCTGATCGACTTGCCGCTCCAGGACCAGATCGACGGCCTGGTCGCCCTCGGCAAACGCTACCGGGAACTGGATCTCGATCATGTCGGCGTCCATGGCTGGTCCTTCGGCGGCTATTTCACCGCCATGGCCACCATCCGCCGTCCGGATATCTTCAAGGCCGGCGTCGCGGGCGCCCCGCCGGCCGATTTCGCCGATTACGACACCGCCTATACCGAACGCTACCTGGGCACGCCGCAGGCCGACCCCGACGGCTACCGCGCCAGCAACGTCCTCACCTACGCGCAATCCCTGTCCCGTCCGCTGCTGATCATGCATGGGCTGACCGACGACAATGTCTATTTCGAAAACACGATGAAGATGACCCAGGCCTTCATCGCCGCCGGCCGCCCCTACAATCTGCTGCTGCTGCCCGGCACCCACATGCTGACCGACCCGACCCTGCGCGCCCATGTCGACGACGCGCGCGAGGCCTTCCTGGCCGCGACCCTGAAGGCCCCCGCCCCTGCCACACTAAACTGACGACAATCCCGTCCGCGGCTCTCGCCGCTGTCCTGGCCGCTCCTCGGCCAGGACAGCCCACCGTTCATGGTCGCGCCATTCCCCGTCGATCTTCAGATAGCGCGGCGAATACCCTTCCCGCCGGAATCCGGCTCGCCTGACCAGCGCGATCGAAGCCGCATTGCCGGGCTGGATATTGACCTCGACCCGATGCAGCCCCAGTTGATCGAAACCATAATCCAGCACCAGCGCCATCGCACATGTCATCCGGCCCGTTCGCGCGTGCGCTCTCATCCCGTAATAGCCAAGATACGCACTGCAAAACGGCCCCATGACGATCTGGCTGAACGTAAACACCCCCACCGGATCATCGGGCCCATACCAAGCCGCCAGCCCGACATCCGGCCCGGTTGCAAGCCGCGCGAGCCAGCGTTCGAAACCGTCCTGATCGGTAAACGGCCGGGCCCACGGCGCATGATAGGCACGACTGTCCAGGTTGGCACGAACCAGCGCCTCCGCATCACCTTGCGCGACCGGACGCACGGACAAAGTCGCCATCGACATCGGAGCCATGCCGCCGCACATTTCGTCCGTGTCCTCCATCCTGGCTAGAGTGAATCATACACATCCAAGCCGCCAGGCCAACCGGATCAGCCATCATGCCTCCCGCCTCGCCAATCGCCACAATCCGCGCCGCACATACCACGGACCTGCCCGCCATCACGGCGATCTACGCCCATCATGTGCTGCATGGGTGCGCCTCGTTCGAAATCGACCCGCCCTCCACCGAGGACATGACGCGGCGCATGGACGCCCTGAGGGCCAGGGACTACCCCTATCTGGTGGCCGAGCAGGACGGCGCGCTGATCGGCTACGCCTATGCCGGCCCCTACCACCCACGGGTCGCCTATCGCGATACGGTGGAAGATTCGATCTATCTGGCCCCCGAAGCCGCCGGACGCGGGGTCGGCACGGCGCTGCTGGGCGCATTGATCGCGGAATGCACAGCACGGGGCTACCGGCAGATGATGGCGCTGGTCGGCGACAGCGCGAACACCCCATCCATCCGCCTCCACCAACGCCATGGCTTCCGCACGGTCGGCACATTGCAGTCGGTCGGCTACAAACACGGGCGCTGGCTGGATGTCGTACTCCTGCAACGCGCGCTGGGCAGCGGCGACCGCACCCCCCCCCGACAGGCCCTGAATCCGAAAGACCCGGACATGCCGCGTCCCCCACCCGCTACCGCCACACTTCCCGGCCTGGACCTGCAATCCTGCATGCGCGATCGCGTGCTGGGTCCGGGCGCCATGCTGCTGGCCGGGCGCGCCCGCGCCACGGCCACCGAACTGGTCGCCCTGATCGAGGCCATCGCCAGAAGCGCCCCCTTCCGCCGCATGTCCACGCCCGGCGGACGGATGATGTCCGTCGCCATGACAAATTGCGGCGCGCTGGGCTGGGTGTCCGACTCACGAGGATATCGCTACATGTCCCGCGATCCGCTGACCGACCTGCCATGGCCCGCCATCCCTGCCGCCTTCGCCAGCCTCGCGGGCCAGGCCGCCGCCGAGGCCGGCTATCCCGACTTCATGCCCGACGCCTGCCTGATCAACCGCTACGAGCCCGGCACGCGGCTCACCCTGCATCAGGACCGCAACGAACACGATTTCAGCCAGCCGATCGTCTCGGTTTCCCTCGGACTCCCGGCACGGTTCCTCTGGGGAGGCCTTGCCCGAACCGACCCGGTACAGCGGATTCCGCTGGATCATGGCGACATCGCGGTCTGGGGCGGAGCGACCCGTCTGGCCCACCACGGCATCCATCCCCTGGCCGAGGGCACAAACGCCCTGACCGGCCGAACCCGACTGAACCTGACCTTCCGACGGGCGGCATAAGACGACGGGACGCGGATGGACATCGCAATCCGCAGCCCTTATTTACCCGCGATGCTCTCTCCCGCCACCGCGCCCCGTCCCCGTGTCGGCATCGATTTCGGCACGACCAACAGCGTTGTCGTCATCGCGACCCCGAACGGCGAGACCCACACCGTCCGCTTCGCCTTTGCGGGCCATCCCGAATCCGAGACCTGCCGCACCCTGCTCTGCCTGTGGCAGGAGGAGCAGCGCGGACGCCTGGCCGTTCATCGCGCCATCGGTGCCGCCGCCATCGACGCCTATCTGGACGATCCGGCCGAAAGCCGCCTGATCATGTCCATGAAATCCTATCTGGCGCAGACATCGTTCCGCGAGACCCGCCTGCTCGGCCGCCGCCTGACGCTGGAAAACCTGATCGGCCTCTTCGTCGCCGAATTGATACGCTCGGCCGGAATCGACCCTACCGAGACGGATGCCACGGTCGGCCGCCCGGTGCGCTTCGCCGGCGAGGCACCGGACGATGCCTTCGGCGAACAGCGCCTGCGCGACGGCTTTGCCGAGGCCGGCTTCGGCAGCATCACCGTGGCGCTGGAGCCCGAGGCCGCCGGCTGGCGCTTCGCCCGGCGCCTGGACGCGCCGGCGACGATCCTGGTTGGCGATTTCGGCGGCGGCACCAGCGATTTCTCGGTGCTGCGCTTCGACCCCGCCATCGGCCGGGCCATTCCGTTGGGCCATGCGGGCGTGGGCATCGCGGGCGATCAGTTCGATTACCGGATCATCGACAATGTCGTCTCGCCAGAACTGGGGCGCGACAGCACCTATCGCATCATGGGCGGCGCACCGCTGCCGGTGCCGATCGAATGGTACGCCAGCCTGGCGCGCTGGCACCGCCTGTCGCTGATGCGCACACCGGCAACGCTGCGCGCGATCGACGACGTGGCGCGCACCGCCTCCGCACCCGATCGCCTGCATGCGCTGGCCACCCTGGTCGCCGACCAGCAGGGCCAGGCCCTGTATCGCGCCGTCGGCGCCGCCAAGACCGAACTCTCGCAAGCGGACAGCACGACCCTGCGCTTCCACCACAAGGATATCCATATCGAACGCACGATCACGCGGGCCGCGTTCGAAGACTGGATCGCTCCCGACCTGGCAAAGTTCGACGGCGCGGTCAACACGGCGCTGGAACGCGCGGGCCTGGCCGAAGCCGATATCGACCGGGTCTTCCTGACGGGGGGCACCTCGTTCGTCCCGGCAGTGCGCGCCCTGTTCGCGGCACGGTTCGGCACCGATCGGATCGATCGCGGCGGCGAGTTCGTCTCCGTGGCCGAGGGGCTGGCCCTCATGCAGGGGGAAAGGGCACGCCGGTCCGACGTGCCCGGCCCGCGCTGAAAACCCTTCCAGACCTTTCGGTCTTTTCATCCACTCTTGATTCAGATCAAGGCCGATGCCCCCTGGCCGTGCCATAACAAAAGGGCGATGGGGGCATCGCATTATTGAATCATCACGCTACCTCGCAGGGTCTTCGGGCCCTGCTTTTTTTGCGCGGCTAGGATCCGGCCGGTCAGATGACCGCAAGGGTCGGCAGGTCATCCGATGATCGCGTCGGGACGGAAAACGGCACCCCCTCCTCCGCGTCCTCCCTCATCATATAACCCTGGCCCCATACGGTGGTAATGACGTCCTTCGCGCCGGCCTGCTGCAATTTCTTGCGCAGTTTGCAGATGAAGACGTCGATGATCTTCATTTCCGGCTCATCCATCCCGCCATAGAGATGGTCGAGGAACGCAAACTTGCTCAGAACCGTTCCCCTGCGGAGCATGAGCAGTTCCAGGATCATGTATTCCTTGCCGGTCAGATGGACCAGCCGATCCTTCACCGTCACCTCACGGCTGTCCAGCGACAGCCTGACCAGCCCGGCCTGTAGAACCGGCTGGCTGTATCCTTTCGAGCGCCGGACGATGGCCTGGATCCGGGCGGCCAGTTCCGGCGTGTCGTAGGGCCGGGTGATGTAATCGTCCGCCCCGGCGGAAAAGGCCCTCACCTTGGCATGCGCCCCTCCCATGCTGGACATGGCGACGATGGGCGTATGCAGCCGCGCGGCTCGTACCGTGCGCAGGACTTCATAGCCGTCAATATCCGGTAAAGACATTTCGAGTAATGCCAGATCGTAATCGTAGCGGCGAAGCATCTCGACCGCTTCATGCCCCGTCAGGGCATGATCGAACAGATAGCCAATGGAGCGCAATGTGTTGGAAGTACCGCGAGCCGCACTCCCATCCCCTTCGACGAGCAAGACACGCATGTTAATCAACCATTGATTGTTTATGACTACGGATACTACCTATAGGTGTATAACGAGATATAAACAATCTTTTTACGGCAGAGCCGTCCGTCAAACCCAGATGATCACGAATATGTTATATGTGGCTTCTCTCGTCAGACGACGATGGCGCCCCAGGCCGAATCGACCGTCACCGCATGGTTCAGCGGGCCCGCGCCGGCTCCATAGCCGGGTGCCTCCGCGATCGCGGCCCGCAGGTAGCGCCGCGCCCGCTCCACGGCCACACGCAGGCCAAGACCCTGTGCCAGGCCGACGGCGATCGCGCTGGCCAGCGTGCAGCCGGTTCCATGCGTGTGCCGGGTCGGCAGCCTGGTATCCGAAAACAACGCGATACCCGTCGAATCGCACAACACGTCCGTCAGGGTGTCGCCCTCCAGATGCCCCCCCTTCACCAGCACTGCCCGCGCACCCGCGCGCCGCAATGCCTCCGCCGCCCGGCACATATCGTCCACCGTGCGGATCGGATGACCGGCCAGCACCTCCGCCTCCGGCAGATTGGGCGTCAGCAGGCTCGCCAGCGGCACCAGGTTCCGCATCAACGTCTCGACCGCATCATCCCGCAGCAGGCTCGACCCGCCCTTCGCCACCATCACCGGATCCAGCACGTACGGCACGTCCGGATAGGCGCGGATCTCATCCGCCACGGCAACGATGACCTCGCTCCGGTCCAGCATGCCGCTCTTGAACGCATCCACACCGATATCGTCCAGCACGCAGCGCATCTGCGCCGTCACCATGTCGGCCGGCACCGGCAGGATTGCGCTCACGCCCAGGGTATTCTGCACGGTCAGGGCCGATACCGCCGTCATGGCGAATCCGCCCAGCGCCGTCACCGCCTTGATATCGGCCTGGATTCCCGCTCCGCCACCGGAATCGCTGCCGGCGACGACCAGCACGCGGCCTTTCATGGCGACCAAGGCGGGCGCCCCTACGCCGCTGCCTGCGCGGAACCGATCACCGCGCACATCCCGGCGACCACCCGTTCCACCAGCGCCGGATCCTCGGCTTCGGCCATCACCCGGACCAGCGGCTCCGTCCCGCTCTCGCGCAGCAGCAGCCGTCCCGCCATCCCCAGTTCGGCCTCGGCCTGGCGGCGCGCCTCCTGCACCGCCGGCGCATGCAGCGGGCTCTTGCCGGCGAAACGGACATTGCGCAGCACTTGCGGAAAGGGCGTGAACACGCGGCAGACCTCGCTGGCCGGTCGGCCTTCCTCGACCAGCACCGCCAGGACCTGCAAGGCCGCGACCAGGCCGTCGCCCGTGGTCGCGAAATCGGACAGTACCATGTGGCCCGACTGCTCGCCCCCCAGATTGGCGCCCAGTTCGCGCATGCGCTCGACGACATAGCGGTCTCCCACCGCCGTCCGCACCAGTTCCAGCCCCAGCCCGTCCAGACAACGCGCCAGCCCCATGTTCGACATCACCGTCGCCACGACCTGTTGCGAACTCAAGCGTCCCTGACGGCTCCACGACCGGGCGATCAGCGCCAGGATCTGGTCACCATCGATCAACCGCCCCTGTTCATCGGCGATCAGCAGCCGGTCGGCGTCTCCATCCAGCGCGATGCCGATATCGGCTTCCTGCGCCACCACCGCCGCGCACAGCGCCTCGGGACGGGTCGAACCGCAATTCTCGTTGATATTGACCCCGTTCGGCTCACACCCGATCCGGATCACCTCGGCCCCCAGCTCCCACAACGCGGTAGGCGCGACCCGATAGGCGGCACCATTGGCGCAGTCGATGACGATCCGCAGCCCGTCCAGCCGTCGCCCGCGCGGGAACGAGGCCTTGGCATTCTCGATATACCGTCCGGCCGCGTCGTTCAGGCGCGACGCGCGGCCGATCCGTTCGGGCGTCGCCAGACGGTCCGCCAGGTCGGCGCGCATCAGCGTCTCGATCTCGGCCTCGGTGTCGTCGGACAGCTTGAATCCGTCCGGCCCGAACAGCTTGATGCCGTTATCACCGAACGGATTATGCGAGGCCGAGATCATGACGCCGAGATCGGCCCGCAGTGAACGCGTCAGCATCGCGATCGCCGGTGTCGGCATCGGCCCGGCCAGCGTCACGTCCATCCCGGCCGACAGAAAACCGGAAACCAGCGCGCATTCGATCATATAGCCCGACAGCCGCGTATCCTTGCCCAGCAGCACCCTGTGCCGATGCGTCCCGCGCATGAAACGCAACCCGGCGGCCTGCCCCAGCTTCTGGGCGATTTCCACCGTCATCGGGTCCTGGTTGGCCATGCCGCGGATACCGTCGGTGCCGAACAGTTTTCTGGTCTTGGTCATTTCCCGGCTATCCTCGGTTTTCCGCGCGCCGCGCCTCGTGCCCGACCGGCTTATCGCAGGTCCACAATCCCTGCCAGACCCGCAATGCCTGCACCATGGCCGGAACATTATGTACACGCAGGATGGTATTGCCGAGTTCCAACCCCGGCAGGCTGCTGACGAGGGTGGCCGGATCGCGGTCCGACGCCACCGGCACGCCCGCTATTTCCCCCAGCACCCGCTTGCGCGACGTGCCCAGCAACACCCGGCACCCCAGGTTGGCCAGGATCGGCAGGCGACGCATCATCTCGATATTCTGCGCCGCGTTCTTGGCAAACCCGATTCCCGGGTCGACGATAATCCGCTCGCGCGCGATGCCGTTCGCCACGGCTTCCCCAATCCGCGCGGCCAATTCCCGCGTCACATCGACGGCCACGTCGTCATAGGCGGCGAATTGCTGCATGGTCTGCGGAGTGCCGCGCATATGCATCAGCACGACGGGGCACCCGGCATCGGCCACCACCGCCAGCGCGTACGGATCATGCAGCAGCGCCGAAATGTCATTGATCAGCGCCGCCCCCTGCCCGATCGCGGCAGCCATGGTCCGCGCGTTGCGGGTATCGACCGACAGCGCGACATCGGACTGCACCCGCAACTCCGCCAGCACGGGGGCGATCCGCGCCCATTCCGCCTCCGGCGTGATCGCCGCCGACCCTGGGCGCGTGCTCTCGCCACCGATATCCAGCACCCCAGCCCCCGCCGTAATCATCGCGATACCGGCGCGGATCGCCGCCTCGGCCCCGAAATGCCGTCCCCCGTCGCTGAAACTGTCGGGGGTGACGTTCAGGATGCCCATGATCTGCGGCCCGGCCGGCAAATCCGCCAGCGGCAGAGGCGCCGCCACACGCGCCAGCACTTCCAGCCAGTCACCCGGCACATCCGCCGCATGGACCAGCCGGGCATCACCCCTCTCGATCAGCCGCGCCAGGGTGAAGGCCGCCGGCCCACCGGCCAGCCAATGGGCCAGACCCGCATCCACCGCCCGATAGGCATCCAGCCCGAACACCAGCCCCGCCGGTTCGAGCAGCCGCACTGCGTCCATCACGCCTCCATTCCCACGTCAGGACATGGCCCCAAAACGAAAACAGACGGGGACAACCCCCGCCTGCTTTCCCTTGCCACCCGTCAATGCCCGGCTCAGCCCGGCAACGGCGCCGGATCAAGACCGCTCCCCAGCGGCGCCGGCGGCGGCGTGGGCGGAACCGAAGACCGGCGGTTCTCCGGCATCGGATCATCCACCACCACCCGCTCGATCGCCTCGCCACGCAGCACCTGGCGGATTTCCTCACCGGACAGCGTCTCATATTCCAGCAGCGCATTGGCCAGACGATGCAGGTCCTCGACATGCTCGATCAGCATCGTCCGCGCCCGGGCATAGGCGCTGTCGATCAGGCGCTTGATCTCGTCGTCGATCTCGCGAACCGTCTCTTCGGACACGTTCTTGTTCTGGGTCACGCTGTGACCGAGGAAGACTTCCTGCCCGTTATCGCCATAGGCGATCATGCCCAGCTTGTCGCTCATGCCCCATTCGGACACCATCCGGCGCGCCAGATCCGTCGCCATCTTGATATCGCCCGAGGCCCCGTTCGACACATTGTCCGCCCCGAAGATGATCTCCTCGGCGGCGCGTCCGCCCATGGCCAGCGTCAACTCGCCCAGGCATTTCGCCCGGCTCTTGGAATAGCGATCGCCCTCCGGCAGGCTCATCACCAGGCCCAGCGCGCGTCCACGCGGAATGATCGTGGCCTTGTGGACCGGGTCCGCACCCGGCGTCAGGATCGCGACCAGCGCATGCCCACCCTCGTGGAAGGCCGTCATCCGCTTCTCGTCCTCGCTCATGACCAGCGAGCGACGCTCGGCACCCATCAGCACCTTGTCCTTGGCGTTCTCGAATTCCAGCATCGCGACGGTACGCTTGCCCAGGCGGGCGGCCATCAGCGCGGCCTCGTTCACCAGATTGGCCAGGTCGGCACCCGAGAAGCCCGGCGTGCCACGGGCGATCACCTTGGGATCGACATCCGACGCCAGCGGTACCTTGCGCATATGCACGCGCAGGATCTTCTCGCGCCCCACCACATCGGGATTGGGCACGACCACCTGGCGGTCGAAGCGACCGGGACGCAGCAGGGCCGGATCCAGCACGTCGGGGCGATTGGTCGCCGCGATCAGGATCACGCCCTCGTTGCTCTCGAAGCCGTCCATCTCGACCAGCATCTGGTTCAGCGTCTGCTCGCGCTCGTCATTGCCGCCGCCCAGCCCGGCACCGCGATGCCGGCCGACCGCGTCGATCTCGTCGATGAAGATGATGCAGGGCGCGGCCTTCTTGCCCTGCTCGAACATGTCGCGTACCCGCGACGCGCCGACACCGACGAACATCTCGACGAAATCGGAACCGGAGATGGTGAAGAAGGGCACGTTCGCCTCGCCCGCGATGGCCCGCGCCAGCAGCGTCTTGCCGGTGCCCGGCGGCCCGACCAGCAACACGCCCTTGGGGATCTTGCCGCCCAGGCGCGTGAATTTCTGCGGATCGCGCAGAAAGTCCACGATTTCCTGCAACTCGCTCTTGGCCTCGTCGATGCCCGCGACGTCATCGAACGTCACCCGCCCCTGCTTTTCGGTCAGCATCTTGGCGCGCGACTTGCCGAATCCCATCGCCCGGCCGCCACCCGACTGCATCTGCCGCATAATGAAGATCCAGGCACCGAACATCAGCAGGATCGGAGCATAGTTGATCAGATAGCGCAGGAACGGATTGGAATCGCTGTCCTGTGGCTTCGCCATCACCTCGACGCCCTTTTCGGTCAGGCGCGGGATCAGTGTCGGGTCCTGGGGTGTATAGGTCTCGAACGACGTGCCATCCGTCAACGTGCCGGAGACGTTATGGTCCTGCACGACGACCGAGCGCACCCGCCCGTTATTCACGTCCCCGATAAAATCGGAATAGGCCAGTTGCTGCGCGGCATGCTGCGTGCTTCCAGGCTGGAAGACGTTGAACAGCAGCAGCAGCAGCACGATAATAATGACCCAGAGGGCCAGGTTCCGGCCAAAATTGCTCATCTTGCCCATTGTTCCATACGCTTGACGCCACCCGGATACCACCTGGTGCCGAAACACGCAGGCCAGGCCCCTTCTGACCGGCAGTCAGTCGCCTCTCTAACTCGATTTAGTCATACATAGGCCCTTCGGCCCACATTCACACCCCCATCGCGGGCCTTTAATCGCCCCCGGGGTAAAAATCCGCTGGTCCGGAGGCCCGGTGGCGCTCGCTGAAACGGGCCGCCTCGGCCGCCACTCCGCCGGGCATCGATGTCACGCGCGCGCCCGCCAGCGCCGGATCGTGGCAAATTCCCATTGCCGGAACCGCCGCCACCCGCCCGTCCCGAAACAGGGCCGGCAGGGTGCGCAGCGCACGGGCCGGCCACGGACTCGCCCGATCCGAAGGCATCCACCGTCCCGGCGGCCCCGCGGCACCCAGCGTCACGCCGCGGAGGTCGGTCCCCGTCGGCACCGAGAGCATGAATCGCCCGTCCCACAGGCCGCCCGCCACCGCCGGCACCGGAGGATGCATGGCGGCCTCCTCGCGCAGTACCAGCCAGCGCAACCCGGCGCGGCGCAGCGCGGCCCCCGCCGCCACCAGGCAGGCACCGGCCAGCGTGGCCGGGCGCGGATCGGCGCACAGCGCCGCCACCGCCCGCGACGGCGGCAGATAATCCCGCCCCGACACCGCGCGCAGCAGAAAGGCCAGCGCGCGCGGACAGGTCGGATCCTCCGTCAACGCCACCCACCCACCATCGGCGACCGTCACGCCGCACGCCAATCGCCGCGCCTGCTCGGCATCGCGTGCCATGCGGGCGCCCCCCGCCCGCCAAGCGATATCCAGAAGAGGCCTCACGGCCGGCGGATCATCGGACAGCGCGGCCCGCATGCGGGCGCGCTCGGCACGCGGATCGGCGTTCGACGGATCTTCCACCCAATCCAGCCCCGCCCGTCGCAGCGTGCCGCGCAGACAGGCGGGATCGATCTCCAGCAACGGGCGCACCAGGCGCAGGTCGCCGGTAAATGTCACGGCGGCCATCCCCGCCAGCCCGTCCGGTCCGCTGGCGGCACGACGGCGCATCAGCACGGTTTCCGCCTGGTCGCCGGCATGATGACCCAGCAGCAGATCGACGATTCCGGCCCGCCGGCACGCGGCGGCCAGCGCCGCATAGCGCGCGCGCCGCGCCCTGTCGGCGACCCCGGGCCCGGGATGCAGCCCCTCCAGCACCAGAATGTCAGCGGCGATTCCCAGCCGGGCCAGACGATCCCGCGTCAGCCATGCCTCGGCGGACGCAGTCGGCCGCAACCCATGATCGACGATCAGCGCCCGCACCGCACGACGCCAGCGCCGCGCCAGATAGGCCAGACACAGACTGTCCGCCCCCCCCGACACGGCAATCCCCACCTCGGGCATGCCCGCCCCATCGGGCAACCAGGGCCCCAGTCCCGCCATGATGGCGGCAAATCCGCCATCATCCAGCATCCCGGCGGCTAGCCGCCTCATCAAGCCGAACCTGGAGCCTGCCGGGACATACAGGCTGGCGAGCGAGAGTGCAGCGGAGCGGCCTTAATCGCCGTAAGCATCGACGCGCAGGAAGCGCGCGTCGGGTCGCCGCCAGCGCGCATTTACGGACAGGCTCTCAATGGCATGCGGCGCGGGTGCGATAAGCCGCTTCCGCGGTCTTGACGCGCGGTGCCGGTGACGGGAACTCGCTTTTCAGCTTCGCCAGGGCCTGGCACGCCGAATTCTTGTCGCCCATCGCCAGCAGCGACGCCGCCACACCCAGCAGCGCATCCGGAGCCCGGCCCGAACGCGGCGAGCGGTTGTACGTATCGTAATAGGCCACCGCCGACTGGCGATATTGCTTCTGCCCGGCCAGCGACTGCGCCAGCAGGAACTGCGCGTCGATCTGCAACGGGCCGCGCGGGCCGGCCAGCACCTGCTTGGCGGCTGCCTGGGCCCCCGCATAATCCCCATGCATCAGAGCCGCGTTGCCGTCATGCAGCACGGTTTCGGGCGTGCGCCTGGCCGCCGGGGCCGGTGCCCCGTCTTCGTCGCCTCCTCCGACCGCGGGCGCGTCCGCCGCCGCCGGCCGGGCGGCGGGGTGTCCGCCATTCTGCATGGCGAAATTCATGTCGTCGATCTGCTTCGCCAGGGTCGCATTCTGCTGCTGCACCTGGTTGGTCAGTTGGTCGAGCTGCCCGCGCATATCGCGCACCTGCTGTTCCAGAGTCATCACCCGGTCCAGCAATTGCGCGGTCAGGTCACCGCCACCGGCAACCGGCGACCCGCCATTGCCGCCCGCCGAGGGTGAAGGCGGTGGCAGCACCCCCGGCGCCTGGGGTCCGGGCATCGCAGACTGCATCTGCGAAAGCTGCTGGCGCAGATCCATGATCTGGTTCTGTAGCGCGATCCCCTCCCGACTCGTCATCTGATCGCTGTCCTGCGCCCGGACTGCCAGCGGCGACAGGCCGGCCAGCAAGGTCAGGAGCAGCACCCCCCTTGCACGCGGCGGCAGAGTGCCCCGGTTGCGAAATGACGAGAGAAGACGGAAGGCAACAGGCCGCATGATACGGATGTCTCCATGAACGCACCCGGCCGCGTCGCCCGCGGCAACGATGCAAGGTCACAAACGATCCCTGTTATGCACCCCCGCTCCGAAGGCGTGAAGGGATCACACATGACGGATCACGAGGAAGGGACGGCGATAAAACAAAAAAGCCGGCCAGGTGAACCACCTGGCCGGCTTCCTTCAACCGAACGACCGTATCGGCCGGTTCGCTCAGCGAACCGACGTGATGCTGTTACGGTTCTGGGCCCAGGATTCCTCGCTGTCGCCCGTCGCGGTCGGACGGTCCTTGCCGTAGGAGATCGTGGTGATGCGCGAGGCGGCGACGCCCTTGGCCACCAGGTAATCGCGCGCCGCGTTGGCACGCCGCTCGCCCAGGGCGATATTGTACTCTTCGGTGCCGCGATCGTCACAATTGCCGGCCAACTGCACGGTGACCTGCGGATACTTCGCCAGCCAGGCCGCCTGGCGGTCCAGCGTCGCCTGGGCTTCACTCGACAGGTTGTTCTTGTTCAGGTCGAAGAAGACGCGATCGCCGACATTAGCGACCAGATCGGCTTCACTGCCGGGCGTTACGCCAGTGCTCTGGGCGGCGGCGCCGGTTCCGGTCGTGGCGCCCTTGTTCGTATCGTCCGAGCACGCCGCGAGAAACACGGCCATGCCAAGCGCACCAAGAAGCTTCAGTCTCATTGGTTTTAGATCCTGAGATCGGTTCCCGCACGGAACCATATGATTAAGTTGCCGGTAAGCTTTTCTGGTTCCGACACTCGTTTTGTTCCGTCAACAACCCACGACGAAACTATCCGAACACTGGAGCCCACAGCCCGTTAGCGCCAGACGTGACAAACCGTCAAGATGCCCGCAACACATGCCGGGCATCTTGTTTTGGACATCGGCTGGAAAAGCACAGTAGCGCGCCAATCCGGCAATGGTTTCAACCGTTCAGCGGCGACCAGGCCGGATCGGAGGACATGCCGATCGCCGGAATCGCGCGCTCGTGGAAGCCGGTGATGTCGATGGTGCCGATCGAGGACGAGAACCCTGCCCCCCCGGCCCCCGCCGCCGTCTGGCGGCAGAAGGCCAGCACCCGCCCGTTGGGGCAGAAGGTCGGGGTATCCACGGTAAAGCCCTGGGTCAGAATCCGCTCCCCGGTGCCGTCCGGCGCCATCACGCCCAGCGAGAAGCTGCCGTTGGCGATCCGGGTAAAGGCGATCAGATCGCCGCGCGGCGACCAGACCGGCGAGCCATAGGTGCCGCTGCCATAGGAAATCCGCTTCGCGCCGCCACCCCCGGCACTCATGATATAAAGCTGCGGCGTGCCGCCGCGATCCGAGTTGAAGACGATCTGCGATCCGTCGGGGCTGTAGCACGGGCTGGTATCGATGGCGCCCGAACTGGTGAGCTGCCGCTTGGCGCGGGTGGCGAGGTCCACGGTATAGATGTCCGACCCGCCGCCGCGCGTCACGGACATGACGACCGTCCGCCCATCGGGCGCGAAGCGCGGTGCGAACGAAATCCCGTCGAAATCGCCCAGCAATTGCTGCCGCCCCGTCGCCAGGTTCAGCACATAGACGCGCGGCCGGTTGTTGGCATAGGACATGAAGGCGAGCTGCTCGCTGACCGGGCTGAAACGCGGCGTCAGGGTCAGCCACTGGCCACCGGACAGATAATGGCTGTTGGCGCCGTCCTGATCCATGATCGCCAGGCGGGTGATCTGGTGCGCGCGCGGCCCCGACCGGGCGATATAGGCGATTCGCGAGTTGAAATAACCCTTCTCGCCCAGCAGCCGCTCATAGATCACGTCGGCGATGATATGCGCGATCTTGCGCGCGTCGCCGGCACCGGCGGTATACGCCGTTCCCTGGATCTGCTGGCCGGTCAGTACGTCCCACAGCCGGAATTCGACGCGCAGCCCGCCGCCGCCCGTGGTCGCGGTGCCGCTGACCAGCGCCCGCGCGCCCAGCGATTTGTAGGTGCCGAAATCCGGCACCCCGACCGGCAGCGCGCCATTGATCGGGGCGAACAGGCCGCAATTGCCCAGATCGCCCGAGATCACGCTGCTGACCAGTTGGCCGGCATCGCCGCCCAGCACCGGAATGACGATGGGAATCGGCGCCGTGCGCGCCTGGTCCACGGTGATCTCGGCCTCGCCCGCGCCGGCGGGGGCCGCCTGGGCCAGCGCGGACAGCGGCATGGCCAGGACGCCGGCGGCAAGCCCCCCGGCCCCGAGCAGGGCCCGGCGACCGAAATGGGCCGCCAGCAGCGAGGCTTCGACATCGGATATCAGCGGAAGGTCACTGGGACGCATGGTCTTCTCCTCGAACGCACCGACAGGGCAGCAGCCGGGCTGCCTCACGGGCGGAAAACGAATTTCAGTTGCTGGGTTTGCCCCAGCATCGCCTTGGGCAGCGGCAGTTGGGCGCAGGTCGGGCTCAGCACCGCCGCGCGGGCCCGCTCGGCCAGCGCGCGATAGGACGGGTCGCCCGCCATCCGCGCCTGGGTGGCGGGCGCGAACTGGACGATGCGCGCCATGCCCGCCGCGTCCACCGTCACCACCAGATGGGCGACGAACTGCGCGTAATCCTTCGCCGCCGTATCCTCGGTATAGCAGCGGCGGACGGCATTCCCGATCGCCTTCTGCTGGGCCGCGCTCAGCGCGCTGGTGATGTCGCCGTCCGGCGCGCCGCCGCCGTCGGGCGCTCCGCCCTGCACCGGGTTCGCGCGTGCCTTCGGTGGGTGGGTCTGCTTCTGGTCGGCGCGGAAGGCATCCAGCGTCGCCAGCAGCGAGTGGGTGTCCGGGACCGCTTTCTTCGCTTCGTTCGGCTGCGTGATGTGCGAGAATTGCTGCATTTTCGGCAGGGGCGCGGGCTCGGGCTGCGGCGATGGCGGCGCGGTTTCGTGCGAGGGCACGGGCGGCGACGGCAGGGGCGGCGGCGCGGGCACGGCGTCGGGCGACGGCTGCGCGACCTTGGGCGGCACGGGGGTATCGGGCAGCTTCACCGGTGGGGTCTCGGGCGGCGGCGGCAGGGGCGGCGGCGGGGGCGGCGGAGGCGGTGCCTCCTCGTTCGGTGCCTTGACCGGTGGGGTGGGCGCCGGCGGGGCCTCCTGCGGCACGGGGGCCGGGGCGGGGGCCGGCTTGGGCGCCGGCTTGTCGGCCTTGTGCGGCGTGCCGCCGCTGTCCGAGGCGGCGAATTCCATTTCGATCGTCGGCGGAGGCGGCGGCTCGGGCGGCACCGGCACCGGCAGCCCCAGCAGCACGACCACCAGCAGCACCATGTGCGCGACGCCGGACACGACGATCGATCGCCGCATCAGGACACGTTCGGATCGACGCGGCGGAACCACGACGGCGGACTCCTACCCGATCGCGGTCAGGGCGCGCCGCCGCCCGAGGGCGGCTGCTGGGCCAGGAGGGCGACATGGGTGAAGCCGCCGGAGGTGATCCGGCCCATGACCTCCATCACGCGCCCATAATCGATATGCGAATCCCCACGGACGAAGATCCGGTGCGCCGGGTCGTTCTGCGCCGCCGCGCGCAACTGGTCGACCAACTGGTCCGACGACACCGGATTGTCGCCCAGATACAGCGCGCCATCGCTGCGGATGGATACGGTGATCGGCTTGGTGTCGGCGTTGACCGGGGCGGCATCGGTCTTCGGCAGGTCGACATTCACGCCGCTGGTCATCATCGGCGCCGTGACCATGAAGATGATCAGCAGCACCAGCATGACATCGACCAGCGGGGTGACGTTGATATCCGACATGGGGCGCCGACGCCCGCGGCGGCCGCCCCCCCCACCGAGGGAAACGCCCATGGTTCAGCCCCTTTCTTCGGACTGGCGGGACAGGATCGCGGCGAATTCGGTACCGAACGCCGCCATCCGGTCCTCGAACAGCGCCAGACTGTTGCTGATGACGTTATAGGCGATCACCGCCGGAATGGCGGTCACAAGGCCGATGGCGGTGGCGAACAGCGCCTCGGAAATACCAGGGGCGACCACGGCGAGGTTGGTGTTGTGCATCGCCGCGATCGAGCCGAACGCGTGCATGATGCCCCACACGGTGCCGAACAGGCCGATGAACGGCGCCACCGGCCCGATGGTGGCCAGGAAGATCATCCAGCGGCCCAGCCGCTCCATCTCGCGGGTGATGGTGATGGTCATCGCGCGATCGACGCGCTCCTTCACCCCGCCGCGCGCCAGGTCGATGCCGGCGATGCGCGCCGAGCGGCGCCATTCGCCCATCGCGGCGCCGAACACGGCCGCCATCGGGTGCAGCGGCTTGGCCCCGTCGGATTCGTACAGGTCGTCCAGGCTGCCGCCCGACCAGAACTTGTCCTCGAACGCCGAGGCCTCGCGATTCACCCGCCGCAGGGTCACGATCTTGTCGAAAATGATCCCCCACACGACGACGCTGCTGACCGCCAGGCCGATCATCACCAGCTTGACGACGATCGCCGCGTGCAGAAACAGACTCCACAGCGACAGGTCGGACGCCGCCGCGCCCAGATTCGCCGCGTTAACCGCTTGGTCCAAAAACGCCTCCTGCACCTTCCGCACACAGTGGCGGCACCGCGATCCCGACGCCGAGTCGGGGCAGTCCCGCACTGCTTTCCACACCGTTCCTTATAGGCTTCCGGAAGAAAGCAGAAGCACCCCTCCGGCGGGACATCCAGGCCGCGCGGAAAAATTTTCTCCCAGGACCCGAAAGCGGAAAATCGCCTCGCCCTAACCCAGCAACCCGGTCAGAAGATCATGCCATAAAGGCGGAAATCGGGCAGCCCGGCCGTCCGCCGCGCGCACGCAGGCCAGCCGGACATCCAGATGCGCGCAGTTGGTGTCCCCCAGCAGGAAATCCTGCTCCAGCCGGCAACTGGCCGACCCCAGCTCGATCAGGCGGGTCGTCACCGTCACGACATCGTCGAGCCGCAGCGGCCGCCGGTAGTCGATCGCGGCGCGATGGATGACGAAGGCCAGCCCGTATTCTTCCAGCAGCGAGAACGCCGAGCGTCCCAGCCCGCGAATCGCTTCGGTCCGCGCCCGTTCGGCGAACGCCAGATAGCGGGCATGATAGACGACACCCCCCGCGTCGGTATCCTCGTAATAGACCCGAAACGGGATGCTGTGCTTCATCCGTCCTCTCCCAGCAAAAGATCGCCCTGGTCCGGCTGGCGCGCCGGCGGTTGCAGCCCCAGATGGCGCCAGCCGCGCTCGCCCAGCATCCGCCCCCGACTGGTCCGCAGCACCAGCCCCTCCTGGATCAGATAGGGCTCGACCACGTCTTCCAGCGTATCGCGGGCCTCGGCCAGCGCCGCCGCCAGGGTTTCCACCCCGACCGGGCCGCCATGATGATAGTCCGCGATCCGCCGCAGATAGCGGCGGTCCATCGCATCCAGCCCCAGCGCGTCGACCTCCAGCCGCGACAGGGCGGCGTCGGCCATCGCCCGATCCACCGGCCCCGGCCGCGCGACCGAGGCGAAGTCGCGCACCCGCCGCAGCAGGCGGCCGGCGATGCGCGGCGTCCCGCGCGACCGGCGGGCGATTTCCTCCGCCCCCTCCGGCGTCAGGTCGAATTGCAGCTTCCGCGCCCCGCGCGAGACGATCTGCCGCAATTCCTCGGCGGTGTAGAACACCAGCCGCAGGGGAATGCCGAACCGGTCGCGCAACGGGGTGGCCAGCAGCCCGGCCCGCGTGGTGGCCGCGACCAGGGTGAAGGGCGACAGGTCGATCCGCACCGACCGCGCGGCCGGCCCCTCGCCGATGATCAGGTCGAGCTGGAAATCCTCCATCGCCGGATACAGGATTTCCTCGATCGCCGGTTGCAGGCGATGGATCTCGTCGATGAACAGCACGTCGCGCGGCTGGAGGTTGGTCAGGATCGCCGCCAGGTCGCCCGCCCGCTGGATCACCGGCCCCGAGGTGGCGCGAAACCCCACCCCAAGCTCGCGCGCCACGATCTGCGCCAGCGTGGTCTTGCCCAGCCCCGGCGGACCATGCAGCAGCACATGGTCCATCGCCTCGCCCCGCCCGCGCGCGGCGGCGATGAAGATCGCCAGGTTCTCGCGGCTGGCCTTCTGGCCGGTGAAATCCTCGAGCGTCTGCGGGCGCAGCCCGGCCTCGCCCGCGTCCTCGTCCATGCGCGCAGGGTCCACCGCGCGGGGGGGCAGGTCGCTCATCGCGCCAGCTCCCGCAGGCTTTCACGGATCACCACGTCCAGGTCGCCGTGCTGCCCGGCCTCCTTCAGCCGGGCCAGGATCCGCGCCACCACCGGCTGCGCCTCGGCCCGGCGGAAGCCCAGCCCCGCCAGCGCCAGCAGCGCGTCGCCCTCGACCCCGGCCGAAACCACCTGCACGGGCAGCGCCACGCCGGCCCCCACCGGCAGCCTGCCCGCCTTGTCGCGCAGTTCCGACAGGATCCGCTCGGCCAGCCGCGCCCCCACGCCCGACACCCGCGTCAGCCCCGCCTTGTCCGCCGCCGCGATGGTGGCCGCCAGGTCGCCGGGCGACAGCGCGGAGAGGATCGCCAGCGCCAGCTTGGCCCCCACCCCCTGCACCGTCGTCAGCAGCCGGAACCAGTCGCGCTCCGCCGCGTCGGCGAAGCCGTAGAGCAGGAAGGCATCCTCGCGCACCACGGTCTCGACCAGCACGCGCGCCGCCTCGGGCGGGCCGGGCAGCGCGGACAGGGTGCGGGTGGAGGCATGCACCAGATAGCCCACGCCGTGGACGTCGACCACGCAGCGATCGGCCTCGATCTGCCCGACCAGCCCGGTCAGTTGCGCGATCATGCGGTGCGCGTTCCCGCCGCCACGCGCAGGGCGCTGGCCCGATGATGGGCGTGGCAGATCGCCACCGCCAGCGCGTCGGAGGCATCGGGCCGCTTGATCGTCGCGGCGGGCAGCAGGCGGCGCACCATCATCTCCACCTGCTCCTTGCTGGCGGCGCCGGTGCCGACCACCGCGCGCTTCACCGCCATGGCACCGTATTCGGAAACCGCGATCCCGGCCAGCGCCGGCACCAGCAGCGCAACCCCGCGCGCATAGCCCAGCTTCAGCGTCGAGGCCCCGTTGCGGTTGACATAGGTTTCCTCCACCGCCGCCTCGGCCGGCGCGAAGCGCCGCACGAGGTCCATCAACCCGTCATGCAGGCAGCGCAGCCGCTCGGGCACCGCCGCGTCGCCGTCGGTCGCGATCACGCCGTCGGCGACATGGCACAGCCGGTTGCCCGCCACGTCGATGATCCCCCAGCCCGTGAAGCGCAGGCCCGGATCGATGCCCAGCAGCCGGACCATCGCCAACCCGGTCAGGCCGACAGCTTCTCGGCCACGTCGTCGGGCAGGTCGAAATTGGCATAGACGGCCTGCACGTCGTCGCTTTCGTCCAGCACGTCGATCAGCTTCAGCACCGTGCGCGCCTTGTCCTCGTCCAGCGTCACCACGGTTCCGGGGCGCCAGTCGAACTTCGCGCTCGCCGGCTCGCCGAAGCGCGATTCCAGCGCGTCGCGCACCGCGAACATCGATTCCACCGCGCAGGTGATCTCGTGCCCCTCGGCCGAGCTTTCGACATTCTCGGCCCCGGCCTCGATCGCCGCTTCCAGCATCTCGTCCTCGCTGGCCACGCCGGGCGGATAGGCGATCACGCCCAGGCGGGTGAACATGAAGGACACCGAATTGGTCTCGCCCAGCGACCCGCCATATTTCGAGAACGCGGCCCGCACGTCCGACGCCGTGCGGTTGCGGTTGTCGGTCAGCGCCTCGACGATCACGGCGACGCCCGCCGGGCCGTAGCCCTCGTAGCGGACCTCCACGTAATCGTCGCCGCCGCCCGCGCCCGTCGCCTTCTTGATCGCGCGCTCGACCGTGTCCTTGGGCATGTTGACCTCGCGCGCCGCCGAAATCGCGGCCCGCAGGCGCGGGTTGCTCGCCGGGTCGGGCAGGCCCGACCGGGCCGCCACGGTGATCTCGCGGATCACCTTGGCAAACTGCCGGGCCCGGCGCGCGTCCTGCGCGCCCTTGCGATGCATGATGTTCTTGAACTGGGAATGACCCGCCATCGTCCGTGCTTCTCTAACGCTTCGTCAATTCTGCGATCCGGTCCGCTTCGGCCGGCCTATGCCAGGCGCCCGTGGCAATGCTTGTATTTCCTGCCCGAGCCGCAGGGGCAAAGCGCATTGCGCGGCGTCTCGCCCCAGCTCGACGGATCGTCCGGCATGATCGCGCTGCCGCCGATCGGGGTCGCGACCGTCACGTTGGCCGCCGTCTCGCCGAACAACGCGCCGGGGCCGTGATCCGACGCCAGGCCCGGCACCTGCGGATCGGCGTGGATTTCCGCCACCCGGGCAAACGGATTGTCCAGCACCGGCGGCGCCACCTCGACCCGCGCCATGGTCGAGGTCACGCGCAGCCGCAGATCGTCGAGCATGGCGGTGAAAAGCTGGAACGCCTCGTGCTTGAACTCGTTCAGCGGGTCCTTCTGGCCGTATGCGCGCAGGCCGATGCCCTGGCGCAACTGGTCCAGCGCCAGCAGATGTTCCTTCCACGCCGAATCGAACGTGGTCAGCACCACCTGCTTTTCGATATAGCGCATGACCGAGGGGCCGAAATTGGCCGCCTTGGCCGCCTGGGCCTGCGTCGCCGCCTGCTCCAGCCGGTCGGTCACCACGTCGCCGTCCACCCCGTCCTCGCGCGCCCAGTCGGCGACCGGCAGATCCAGCCCCAGGATCTCGCGCGCATCCTCGGCCAGTTCGGCGCTCTGCCACTGTTCGGCGAACGCCTTCTCGGGGATGCGCCGGCGCACCATGTCGTGGATGATTTCGGCCCGCATTTCCTGCACCGTCGCCGACAGGTCCTCGGCCGCCATGTATTCCTTGCGCTGGGCGTAGACCTCCTTGCGCTGGTCGTTCATGACGTCGTCGTATTTCAGCGTGTTCTTGCGCATGTCGAAGTTGCGGGCCTCGACCTTCTTCTGCGCGCGCTCCAGGGCCTTGTTGATCCAGGGATGCACGATCGCCTCGCCATCCTTCAGGCCCAGGCGCTGGAGCATCCCGCCCATGCGCTCAGTCCCGAAGATGCGCATCAGGTCGTCTTCGAGCGAGATGAAGAAGCGCGAATTGCCCGGGTCGCCCTGCCGCCCGGCGCGGCCGCGCAACTGGTTGTCGATGCGCCGGCTTTCATGCCGCTCGGTGCCGATCACATACAGCCCGCCCGCCTTGCGGACGATATCGTGATATTCCGCCACCTGGGCGCGGATCTCGGCCTCGCGCCGCGCCTTTTCCTCGGGGTCGGCCACGTCCGCCAGTTCCTGGCGGATGCGCATCTCGACATTGCCGCCCAGCTTGATGTCGGTGCCGCGCCCGGCCATGTTGGTGGCGATCGTGATCGCCCCCGGCGCGCCGGCCTGGGCCACGATGGTCGCCTCCATCTCGTGGAAACGGGCATTCAGCACGTTGTGGCGAATGCCGCGCTTTTTCAGAAGCTCCGACAGATACTCGCTCTTCTCGATCGAGGTCGTGCCCACCAGCACCGGCTGCGGCGTCTTGGCGATCTCCTCGATCAGGGTGCTGACGGCGTCGTATTTCTCGCGCGCGGTCAGATAGACCTCGTCATCCTCGTCCTTGCGCGACACCGGCAGGTTGGTCGGGATCTCGACCACGTCCAGCTTGTAGATCTCGGCGAACTCGTCGGCCTCGGTCATCGCGGTGCCGGTCATGCCCGACAGTTTGGGATAGAGGCGGAAATAATTCTGGAAGGTGATCGAGGCCAGCGTCTGGTTTTCCTGCTGGACCTCGACATGCTCCTTGGCTTCCAGCGCCTGGTGCAGCCCGTCGGAATAGCGGCGGCCATCCATCATGCGGCCGGTGAACTCGTCGATGATGACCACCTTGCCGCCGCGCACGATATAGTCCACGTCGCGCGCGAACAGCGTATGGGCGCGCAGCGACTGCTGCACGTGATGGATCACCGCGATGTTGTGGATGTCGTACAGCCCGCCCTCGGACAGCACGCCCGCCTCGCGCAGCATGGTCTCGACCTGTTCCGACCCCGAATCGGTCAGGATCACGGTGCGGAACTTCTCGTCCTTCTCGAAGCTATCGGGCAGCTTGACCAGTTCGAGCACCACCTCGTCGACCGAGCGGTACAGGTCGGAACTGTCCTCGGCCGGGCCGGAGATGATGAGCGGCGTCCGCGCCTCGTCGATCAGGATCGAATCCACCTCGTCCACGATGGCGTGGTGGAAGGGGCGCTGCACCATGTCCTCGATCCGGTACTTCATGTTATCGCGCAGATAATCGAAGCCGAACTCGTTGTTGGTGCCGTAGGTGATGTCGGCCCGATAGGCCGCGCGCCGTTCCTCGTCGGCCATGTTGGGCACGATCACGCCCGTCGTCAGCCCCAGGAAGCTGTAGAGCTGGCCCATTTCCTCGGCGTCGCGGCGGGCCAGATAGTCGTTGACCGTCACCACATGCACGCCGCGACCGGCCAGCGCGCTCAGATACACCGCCAGGGTCGCCACCAGCGTCTTGCCCTCGCCGGTCCGCATTTCCGCGATTCGTCCCGCATGCAGCACCATGCCGCCGATGAGCTGCACATCGAAATGGCGCATCCCCAGCACCCGGCGCGCCGCCTCGCGCGCCACGGCGAACGCCTCGGGCAGCAGCGCGTCCAGCGTGGCGCCGTCCGCGATCCGCTCGCGGAACGCCACCGTCCTGGCCGCGAGCGCCGCATCGTCCAGCGCGCGCATCGCGGGCTCCAGCGCGTTGATCTCGGGCACGCGGCGCTGGAATGCCTTCAGGGAGCGATCGTTGGCGGTTCCAAACAGGGCACGGGCAAGACTGGCGAACATGAAGACCTTCCGGGCTGGCGCGGCCCCACACCCGGCCGGACCCCCGGACGGGCTGGACATGGAGCAAGGGCATTCTCGCGCGCGGCATCTGAGATAGGACCCCCGCCGCCACGGGTCAACCGAAGGCGGCCTGATCCATTCCCCGCCCCCAGCCTTGCAGGACCGGGCGGGCTCGGCCATGATGCCGCGACGCTTTTCTATATCTTAGGGTTCTCAACACATGCGGCCTTCCAGCCCGGCAGCCTCCTTTCTGGCGGCAGCCCTGCTCGTTCCTGCGCTTTCCGTCCCTCATGCCCGCGCGGCGGCCGCGCCCGCGCCGGCGGCCGCCCCGGCCCAGCCGGCCGCTCCGGCCAATCCGAACCCGCTCGTCGCCAGCGTGAACGGCGACGAGATCCATCTCGACGACGTGCGGCAGGCCGCGGCCGGCATGCCGCAGCAGCTCCGCCAGCTCCCGCCCAACATGATCTTCCCGATGCTGCTGAACCAGTTGATCGACCAGAAGGCGATCCAGCTCGCGGCGCACAAGGAGGGGCTGGAGAACCAGCCCGACATCAAGCGGCAGATGCAGACCGCCGCCGCCAACGCGCTGCAAAACGCCTATCTGTCGCAGAAGGTCACGCCGACGCTGACCGACGCCGCGATCCAGGCCTATTACGACCAGAACTACGCCGGCAAGAAGCCGGAGCAGGAAGTCCACGCCCGCCATATCCTGGTGGCGACGGAAGCCGAGGCGAAGGACGTGATCAAGCAGCTCAAGGCCGGTGCCGATTTCTCGGCCCTGGCCACCAAGCTGTCGACCGACAAGGCCTCGGCCAAGCAGAATGGCGGCGACCTGGGCTGGTTCAAGAAGGGCGACATGCTGCCGGCCTTCTCCGACGCCGCCTTCGCCATGAAGCCCCACACCATCAGCCAGACCCCGGTCCATACCCAGTATGGCTGGCACGTGATCGAGGTGCTGGACACCCGCACCGCCGCCGTACCCAAGCTGGACGCGGTGCGTGACGAGATCCGCCAGAAGCTGATCCAGCAGGGCGTCCGCGAAGTGGTCGAAAAGGCCGTGTCCGGCGTCAAGGTCGTGCGTTACGACCCCACCGGCAAGCCGATCGCCGACACCCCCGCCCCGGCGGCGGCGCCGGCCGCTCCGGCCAAGAAGTAACGACCCCCGCCGGCCCTGGCACGCCGGGGCCGGCCCGATACGCTGCCCGGCCCGCGACGGGTCGGGCCCTGCCGACCCAGGACGGAAGACCGGACCGATGGCCCCCCTCCCCGTTTCCCCCCTCGCCCGCCCGCTGCCGGACCTTCAGCCCGTGGCCGGGGTGCGTTTCGGCGCGGCGGCGGCCGGCATCCGCTATACCGGCCGGACCGACCTGGTGATGGCGGATTTCGCCCCCGGCACCAATGTCGCGGGCGTGTTCACCCGCAACAAATGCCCGGGCGCGCCGGTCGACTGGTGCCGCGCCGCGCTGCCCGGCGGCACGGCCCGCGCGCTGGTGGTCAATGCCGGCAATGCCAACGTCTTCACCGGCCGCGCCGGCTACGAGGCCACCCAGGCCAACGCCGCCGATGCCGCGCGCCTGGTCGGCTGCGCGGCCAGCGAGGTGTTCCTGGCCTCGACCGGCGTGATCGGCGAGATCCTGCCCTACCAGAAGATTTCCGCCGCCCTGCCGGGCCTGCACGCCACCCTGTCGGAGACCGGCTGGGCGGAGGCCGCGCGCGGCATCATGACCACCGACACCTTTCCCAAGGCGGCGGTGCGCGAGACCGCGATCGGCGGCGTGCCGGTCCGTATCCAGGGCATCGCCAAGGGCAGCGGCATGGTGGCGCCGGACATGGCGACCATGCTGTGCTTCGTCGCGACCGACGCCGCCCTGCCGCCCACGGTGCTGCAACCGCTGCTGGCCGCCGGCACCGACCGCAGCTTCAACCGCACGACGGTCGATTCCGACACCTCGACCTCGGACACGGTGCTGCTGTTCGCCACCGGTCAGGCGGGCAACCCGCCGGTGACCACGCCGGACGACCCGGCGCTGGCCGCGTTCGCCACGGCGCTGAACGAACTGCTGCTGGAACTGGCGCTGCTGGTGGTGCGCGACGGCGAGGGCGCGACCAAACTGATTTCGATCCAGGTCAGGGGGGCCGTCAGCGACCAGTCGGCCCGGACCGTGGCGATGGCGGTGGCCAATTCCCCCCTGGTCAAGACCGCGATCGCCGGCGAGGACGCCAATTGGGGCCGTGTCGTCATGGCGGTGGGCAAGAGCGGCGAGCCCGCCAACCGCGACACGCTGTCGGTCGCCATCGGCGGCGTGTGGATCGCGCGCGAGGGCGCCGTCGTTCCGGACTATGACGAAACTCCGGTCGTCGCCCATATGAAGGGCGCCGAGATCGACATCGCCATCGATCTGGGCCTGGGCGACGGTAGCGGGATGGCCTGGAGCTGCGACCTGACTCACGGCTATATCGACATCAACGGGTCCTATCGCAGTTGACCCGTCGCCGTTGACAGCCCCCCGCGGAGACCGCCCATGCCCGACGTGCCGCCGCTTTCCGATCCCTTCGGCAGCCTCCACCCCCGCTATGTCTGGGTCTATGCCGGCTTCTGGTTCAGGGTGCTGGCCTGGATCATCGACGCCGTCATCCTGAAGGTGCTGAGCTGGGGGGTGAGCCTGCTGATCGCCCCCAGCCTCACGCTTACGGTGATCAACGGCAACGCGCCCGCCAGCCGGTACGAGATCTCGGACATCGTCCGGATCAGCGACGTGGCGCGCGCCGTGCCGGCCGACTATGCCTATTCCTACGGCACGTTCCATCCGACATGGCATGGCAACGGGGTCTATGAACTGCTGCAATTCGTCCTGCCGGCGCTGTATTATATCCTGTTCGAATCCTCGCGCCTGCAAGCCACGCCGGGCAAGCGGGCGTGCCGCATGCGCGTGGCCGACCTCCAGGGCGCGCGAATCGGCATCGGCCGCGCGACCGTGCGCTATTTCGGCCATATCCTGTCGGTCCTGACGCTCGGCCTGGGCTTCCTGATGGTCACCTGGACCCGGCGCAAGCAGGCGCTGCACGACCTGCTGGCCGGTACCTGCGTCATCCGCCAGCAGGACGAAGCGCTCGTCAGCTTCACCCCGCCGACGTGACCGGCCTGTTCACCCCCGACGCGGTGGCCACGACGCTGGAACGCGTCCGGGCCGCCACGCCGCTGGTCCACAACATCACCAACATCGTGGCCGCCAACAGTACGGCCAACGCCCTGCTGGCGCTCGGCGCCTCCCCGGCCATGGTCGACGCGGAGGAGGAGGTCGAGCCCTTCGCCGCCATCGCCGCCGCCCTGGTGGTCAATATCGGCACCGTCACCGCGCCGCAGGCCGCCGCCATCGCGCGCGCGACCCGGGCCGCGCGGGCGGCGGGCACGCCGTGGATCCTCGATCCCGTCGCGGTGGGGGCGCTGGCCTTCCGCGCCCGTGTCGCGCTGGACAGCCTGGCCCATGCCCCCCGGGCCATTCGCGGCAACGCCTCGGAAATCCTGGCCCTGGCCCACCTGCATGGCGGCAATGCCGCACCGCCGCCCGCCGGACGGGGCGTGGATTCGCTGGAAACCGCCGAACAGGCTCTGTCGGCGGCGCGCGGGCTGGCGCGGGCGACCGGGGCCTGCGTCGTCATCAGCGGGGCGACCGACCACATCACCGACGGCAGGCGGGTGGCCACCGTGGCGAACGGCCACCCGATGATGACGCGCGTCACCGGCCTGGGCTGCACCGCGACCGCGCTGGCCGGCGCCTGCCTGGCGGTGGAGCCCGATGCCATGGCCGCCTGCGCGCATGCCATGGTGCTGATCGGCCTGGCGGGGGAGCGGGCGGCCCGCCACGCCGCCGGCCCGGGCAGCCTCCAGGTCGGGCTGCTGGACCAGCTCCATCATCTGACCCGCCATGCCGTGACGCACGAGGCACGGATCGCTATCATCGCCGACTGAGGGCCCGGCCCGCTCGATCCCGGCTTCTCCAGGAGGTTATACGCAGGCATGTCGGCTTTTTCCGTTCGTGGATTTCCCTCGCCCCGCGCCGGACGGCGCCCATGCCGCCTGATGCCGATCCTGCTCCTGCTTCTCGGCATGATCGTCCTGCCCCCGGCCCCCGGCCGGGCCGACGACGCCGCCCCGCCGCCCGCCATGACCGCGCAGCAGGCGCAACAGGTGCTGGGCGTGCTGAACGACCCGCAGAAGCGCGCCGAGTTCACCCGCACCCTGAGTGCGATCGCGCGCGGCCTGCCGCAGGCGGCGAATGCCCCCGCCACCGCCGGCACGGCCGGCGGTTCTGACATGGCGCTGGAACCGGACAGCATAGGCAGCGACATGGTGAGCGAACTGTCGGTCATGCGCGACGGCGTCGTCCGCCAGGTGCGCGAGTTCGCCGCCCTGTTCGCCGACCTGGCCTTCGTCGGCCACTGGTTCCGCACCGAATTGTCCGACCCGGCGTCGCGGCGTCTCCTGTTCGACGCGTTCGGCCGGGCGGCCCTGGTCATCATGGTCGCGCTGGCCGCCGAGCGCGCCCTGTCGATCGCGCTGCGCCGGCCGCTGAACGGCATCACCGCCCATGCGGTCGCGGCCGAACGCCGCCTGAGCCAGCGCGCGACGGCGGACCTGGCCGAAGACGACGCCCCCGCCCCGACCGGCGAGGACCAGGCCGAACGCTCGGTCGAGGCCACCAGGCGCCAGGACGACCGCAAGCAGGTCGACACGCTACGCATCATCCGCCGCATCCCCTTCTCGCTGCTGCATCTGCTGACCAAGCTGCTGCCCGTGGCCCTATTCCTGGGCGTGAGCTATGCGGGGGCGACCCTGGCCGGGGGCGGCAACCAGGCGGAGCTGGTGGTGCTGACGCTGGCCAACGCCTATGCCGCCGCGCGCGGCATGTACCTGCTGGTCGAGACCGTCCTGGTGCCGAAATCCCCGACCATCCGCCTGTGCGGCGCGTCCGACCGCACGGCCCGCATCGTCACGCGCTGGTGGAACGTGCTGGTCGCCATGCCGTCGATCGTCATGTGCCTGTCCACGCTGGGCAGCCTGTTCCACCTGGCGCCGCGCGGCACCGACGCGCTGATCCGCGCGCTGGTGCTGGCCGAACATCTGATGATCGCGGTATTCATCTGGCGCATCCGCCACCAGGTGGCCACGGCGCTGCATCCGCCGGCCCGCTTCCAGAAGAGCGCGTTCTGGCAGTTCGTCGGCCGGCTGACGCAATTCTGGTGGCTGCCGGCGATGGTGTTCGACCTGGCGCTGTGGCTGGTCTGGGCGACCCATATCCGCGGCGGTTATGCCTGGATCTGGCGCACGATGATCATGACCATCGTCGTCACCATCGTCTCGCGCGTGCTGGCGCTGCTGCTCTTCGGCGCGCAGAACCGGCTGTTCCACATCGATGACGATGTCGAGGCCCGCTATCCCGGCCTGCGGGCCCGGGCCGACCATTACTACCCCTATGCCCGACGCGGCCTGTCGATGCTGCTGGTCTTCGCCACGACCGTCATCCTGTTGCAGGCCTGGGGCATTCCGGCCCTGGCCTTCTTCCTGCACAGCGAGCTGGGCACGCGGATCATCGCCGCCCTGCTGTCGATCCTGGTCGCCTTCACCTTCGCCGTCGTGGTGTGGGAGGTCGCGAACGCCGCCCTGTACAACCAGATCAGCCACTATGAGAACAACGAGCAGGTCTCTCGCGCCATCAGGCTGCGCACCGTCCTGCCGATCATCCGCACCGTGCTGCTGACGGTGATCGTCATCATCGTCGCCGTCACCACCCTGTCGCAGATCGGGCTGAACGTCGCGCCGCTGCTGACCGGCGCGGGCATCCTGGGCGCCGCGATCGCCTTCGGCTCGCAAAGCCTGGTGAAGGACTTCATCACCGGCTTCTTCATGCTGGTGGAAAACGCCATGCAGGTGGGCGACTGGGTGACGGCGGGGGGCGTGTCGGGCACGGTCGAACATCTGTCCATCCGCACGCTGCGCCTGCGCTCCACCTCGGGCGACGTGCATATCATCCCCTTCTCGTCCGTCACCTCCATCGCCAACACCTCGCGCGACTACAACGTCGTGATCGTCACCTTCATGCTCGACCTCAGCGAGAGCCCGGACCGCGTGGCGTCCATCCTGGCCGATGTCGTCGCCGGCATGCGCGCCGACGAGTTGTTCGCGCCACTGATCCTGACGGACTTCTCGTTCCTCGGCGTCGACAATGCCGACGGCAACGGGGCGAAATTCATCGGCTCGTTCCGCACCACGCCGGGCAGCAAATGGAAGGTGTCGCGCGAATATTATCGCCGGCTCGGCCTGCGCATGGTCGCCGAGGGGGTGAAGTTCCCGATTCCCACCGCCATCTCGATGATGACCAATTTCGGCGCCACCCCCTTGATGATCGGACAGGCCGCGCCGATGCCGCCCGCCAATGCCAATACCGCGCCGGCAGCCCTCCAACCGGACCCGTCGCATGACTGACGCCCCCCTGCCGGCCGCCCTGGCCGAGATCGAATCTCCCCTGGCGCAGGATGGCTTCGCCTTCCTGCACGCCCCCGCCGCGCACGCCCTGCTCGCGCCCTACGGCCTGGCCGACTGGGACGGGTTCGCCGCGAGCTGGAACCGCCTGGGGCTGGACCGCTACATGGCCGATGGCGGCCGCTACCGCCGGCGGCGGCACGCCACCTACACGGTTTCGGCGCACGGCATCGCGCGCAAGAAGCACCAGCCCCATTACCAGAGCCGCGACTATAACGAGCTGAATGGCGGCGTCGAACGCTGGTTCCGCCCGATGGAAACCGCGATCGGCCACCATCCGGCCCTGCTCGCCGTGCTGCGCCTGATGCAGCGGCTGGTCACGGACCTGACGCCCCCCGACCGGCGCCCCGATGCCTGGCATGTCGAAATCCACCAGTTCCGCATCGAGGCCCGCGCCGGGGAGCCCGGCGAGCCGACGCCCGAGGGGCTGCATCGCGACGGCGTGGACTGGGTGCTGGTGCTGATGGTCCAGCGCGAGAACGTGGCCAGCGGCGAGACGACGATTCATGACCTGCACCGCCGCCCAATCGGGCACTTCACCCTGACCGAACCGCTGGACGCCGCCCTGGTCGACGACAACCGCGTCTATCACGGCGTTACCGCCGTGCGGCCGATCGACGCGGCCCGGCCCGCCTGGCGCGACGTGCTGGTCGTGACCTTCCGGCACCAATAGGGCCGCGCCCGCGCCACCATGCTGTTCAGCACCCAGGCCTTCCTGCTCGGCTTCCTGCCGCCGGTGCTCGCGCTGTTCCATCTGTGCGCCGGCAACCGCACGGCACGGCAGACGGTGCTGGTCGGGGCATCGCTGCTGTTCTACGGACTGTGGAACTGGCATTTCGTGCCGGCGCTGGTGGCGCTGACGCTGGCCAACTGGGCGCTGGGCCGCGCGTGGGCCGCCACGGGCCGCCGCGCCTGGCCGATCGCGGGGATCGTGCTGAACCTCGTGATCCTGTTCGTGTTCAAATACGCGCATTTCTTCGCCGCCAGCTTGGCCTGGGCGGCGGGCCGCCCCTCGCCGGGCTGGCGCATCCTGCTGCCGCTGGGCATCTCGTTCTTCACCTTCCAGAAGATCGCCTATCACGCCGACCTGCTGCGCGGCGCGCGCCCGGTGCGCGGCGCGCTGGACTTCCTGGAATTCGTAACCTTCTTCCCGCAACTGATCGCCGGGCCCATCGTCCGCCATTCGGAAATCGTGCCGCAGTTCGGCACCGACCCGCGCGGTCCCGACATGTGGGAAAACCTCTCGCGCGGGGCGATGCTGCTGGTGCTGGGCCTGGCCAAGAAAGCCGGGCTGGCCGACACGCTGGCCCTGGCCTGCAACCCGCTCTTCGCCCACGCGGCCCAGGGCGCGACGCCGAACCTGGCGGAAGCCTGGGTGGCGGCCCTGACCTATACGCTGGAAATCTTCTTCGATTTCTCGGGCTATTCCGACATGGCGATCGGCATGGCGCTGATGTTCGGCCTGCGGCTGCCGTTCAATTTCGACGTGCCCTACCGGGCCACCAGCATCCGCGCCTTCTGGCAGCGCTGGCACATGACCCTGTCGCGCTTCCTGCGCGATTACGTCTATATCCCGCTGGGCGGCAACCGGCGCGGCACGGCGCGCCAGATGGCCAACCTGCTGGCGACCATGATGCTGGGCGGCCTGTGGCACGGCGCGGGCTGGACCTTCGTCGCCTGGGGCGCGCTGCACGGTACCGGCCTGGCGGCCAATCATGCCTGGACCCGCGCGGGCCTGCGCCTGCCGCCACTGGCCGGCTGGGCGGCGACGATGCTGTTCGTCATCATCGGCTGGGTGCTGTTCCGCGCGCCGGACTTCGCCACCGCCGGGCGCGTGCTGGCCGGCATGGCCGGCCTGGGCGGGTGGGGCCATGCGAAGATCCCGGACGCGGCGGTGGTCTGGATCGCGATCGCGGTGGCGCTGCTCGGCCCGTCCTCGCAGCAGGCGGTGCTGCGGATGCTGCGGCCCAGCCCGCCGCTGGCGGCGGGCGCCGCGATCGCCTTCGTCTTCCTGCTGCTGCTGATCGGCGGACGGATTCCCGATGCCTTCATCTATTTCCAGTTCTGAGCCCGGACCGGACGGGCGGGCGGCCTGGCGCCGTTTCGCCCGCGCCTTCGCCGGCACGGCGGCGGCGCTGGCGGCGGGCATCTATCTGTTCGTCGCCCTGGTCGACCCTTGGGGCATGCTGCCCCTGTCGCCGCCCTGGCACCGGATCCCGATTTCCAGCAACGCGCGCTACAGCATGCCGGCCCTCGCCGTCAGCCCGCGCTTCGATTCGGCGATGGTCGGCACCTCGACCGGCCGGCTGATGCAACCGGCCGTTCTCGACGCCCCCTTCGGCGCGCGTTTCGTCAACCTGGCCATGAACAGCGCGACCCCCTGGGAGCAGGACCGCATCCTGCGCCTGTTCCTGCGCCACCATCCCTCGCCCCGCGTGGTGCTGATCGACATCGACCCGGAATGGTGCGTCGCCGACCGTCACGGCCTGTCCGAACCCAACCGGCCGATGCCGGACTGGATGTACGCGGGATCGCCCTGGCGCGGCTATACCGAGATCATGACCCTGTACGCGGTGCAGGAAGCCGCGAACCAGTTCATGTGGCTGATCGGGCACAAGCGGCAGCGTTTCGGCTCGGACGGCTATACCAGCTTCGTCCCGCCCGACGCACGCTACGACCCGCGTCGGGTCGACGAGCTGTTCCGCGGCTGGGCGTTCGACCCCAGCCCCGCCACCGGCCCCGTCCCGGCGCCCGCCTCCATGCCGCTCCTGACCCGCCTGCTCGACGCCATCCCGGCCGGCACCACGAAGATCCTGTGGTTCCCGCCCGCGGCGCGCGAACAGCAGGGCGCGCCGGGCAGCCGGGTCGCGGCGACCCGCGCCGCCTGCCGCCGCGCCGTCATTGCCCTCGCCCGCGCCACCCCGCATGCGATGGCGATCGATTTCGAAATCCCCGGCCCCATCGCCGACGACCGCACCAATTTCTGGGACCCGATCCATTACCGGCAGGCGGTGGCGCACATGGTCATGGACGACCTGGCCGCCGCCGCCGCCGGCCGGGACGTGCCCACCACGCAGGCCAGGGTCCTGGTCCCGCTGCGTCCCTGAAGCCCCCTTGCCCGACCGGCCCTATCTGATAAGGAAACAGAATATGTCCCCGGGCCCCCGCCGCCTGCCCGTTTTTTCCGCCCCGGCCACGGGAGCGCTGCGATATGGAGAGCCTGTGAACACGACCGATCACGGTCCCGAATGGTCTCTCGAGACCGGCGGCAATGCCAACGTGATCGTCCTGTCCGGCGACTGGATCGCCCAGCAGGGTCACATCCCCGACTTTCCATCCGACGGGCTGCGCCAGGCGCGGCCCGGCCAGCCCCTGGCCTTCCGCACCGACGGGCTGGGCCGCTGGGATACCGGGATGATCGGCTTCCTGTGGGCCCTGAAGCAGGGCGCGGCGCAGGCCCATCTCGATCTCGACACCGAAACCCTGCCCGACGCGGCGCGCAAGCTGCTCGACCTGCTGCCCGACCGCCCGGCGCCGCATGGCCCGCCCCCCCGCCGCCGCTTCGCCCCGCTGGCGGCGATCGGGGGATCGACGATCGACGGCCTGACCGAGATCGGCACCGTTACCGAACTGGGGATCGAGACCGCGCGCGGCGGCATGGCCAGCCTGACCGGGCGCGGCCGGATGCGCCTGACCGACCTGATGTCGAACATCCGCGATGCCGGGCCCTCGGCGCTGGTGATCGTCAGCGTGGTGAATTTCCTGGTCGGCGCGATCCTGGCCTTCGTCGGCGCGGTGCAATTGCGCAAGTTCGCCGCCGACATCTATGTCGCCAGCCTGGTCGGCATCGCCATGGTGCGCGAGATGTCGGCGGTGATGACGGCGATCATCATGGCCGGCCGCACCGGCGGCGCCTATGCCGCCCGCATCGCCACCATGCAGGGCAACGAGGAAATCGACGCCCTGACGGTCTTCGGCATTCCGGTCTCCAGCTACCTGATCCTGCCCTCGATCCTCAGCCTGACCGCCACCATGCCGTTCCTGTACCTGTACGGCAGCCTGGTCGGCATGCTGGGCGGCTTCGCGGTCGCGATCAGCATGCTGTCGGTCACCGGGGCCGGCTATCTTCACCAGACGCTCAATGCCGTGGCGCTGGACCAGTTCGCGTTCGGCTTCGTCAAGAGCATCTTCTTCGCCATCCTGATCGGGCTGACCAGTTGCCGCATCGGCCTGCGGGCCGGACGCAGCGCCGCCGATGTCGGCGTGGCCGCGACCCGCGCGGTGGTGGTGGGCATCGTCGGCGTCATCGCGCTCGACGCGATCTTCGCCATCATCGCGACGACGATCGGACTCTGACATGGCATACCCCACCCAGGGCGCCGGACGGGACGGCACGCAGGACGACACCCTGATGTCCCTCCGGGGCGTCACGCTCGCCTTCGGGCCGAAGGTGATCCAGAAGGACATTTCCTTCGACATCCGGCGCGGCAGCATCTTCGCCGTCATGGGCGGATCGGGCTGCGGCAAGAGCACCGTCCTCAAGAGCATGATCGGGCTGCTGCGCCCGGCCGCCGGCGATTACCTGGTCGACGGCGACGCATACTGGACCGCCGACGCCGCCCACCGGGAGGCGGTGAGCCGGCGTTTCGGCGTGCTGTTCCAGAGCGCGGCACTCTGGAGTTCGCTGACGGTCGGCGAAAATGTCGCCCTGCCGATGCAGATGCTCACGAAGATGGACCCGGCCACCATCCGCGACCAGGTGGAGCTGAAGCTGGGCCTGGTCGGCATGCTGCACACCATCGACCAGTATCCGTCCGAACTCAGCGGCGGCATGAAGAAGCGCGCCGGACTGGCCCGCGCCATGGCGCTGGACCCGGACATCCTGTTCTTCGACGAACCGTCCGCCGGGCTCGACCCCATCACGTCGGCCCGGCTGGACGACCTGATCCTCAACCTGCGCGACGGGCTGGGTGCCACCATCGTCATCGTCAGCCACGAACTGCCCAGCCTGTTCGCCATCGCCGATGACGGGATCTTCCTCGACGCCAAGACCAGGACCCCGATCGCCCACGGCGCGCCGTCCTGGCTGCGCGACCATTGCGACGAGCCGCAGGTCCACGCCTTCATGCACCGCGAACGCGAAACCGAGTCCGGGAGGACCGACTGACCCATGGCAAATCGAGAAACGATGGTTGGCGCCTTTGTCGTCGGAGGCGTGGCCCTGGGACTTGGGGCCCTGATCTTCTTCGGCAATTTCACTATTTTCTCGCCCACGCGGCGGGCCACGGTGGTCTTCCAGGGCTCGACGTCGGGCCTGAGCATCGGCGCCCCGGTGACGTTCCGGGGGGTGCGGGTCGGCGCGGTCGATTCCATCTCGATCACCTATGACGCCCGGACCCATGCCGCCTATATTCCGGTGTCGGTCCAGCTCCAGCCCAACAACATCTCCATCGCCGGGACCTCGGGCACCCATCGCAGCCTGAGCTTGCAGAACATGATCGACCACGGGCTGCGCGCCTCGCTGAACATGCAGAGCTTCGTGACCGGCCAGTCGGAGATCGATCTGGATTTCGACCCCTCCGCCCCCGCCGTGCTGCACCCCGACATCGTGTCCGGCAAGAGCGTCGAGATCCCGACCCGCCAGTCCGCGATCCAGAAGGTGCAGGAAACCCTCAGCCAGCTTCCGCTGAAGGAACTGGCCGACAACGCCCAGGCGGCCCTGGCCAGCATCAAGCAATTGAGCGAGCGGCTGGACCAGGACCTGCCCCCGCTGGTCGACAGCGTGAAGCAGACCTCCGACCATTCGCGCATCGCCGTCGACAGCGCGACCCACGCGATCGAGGATCTGGAGAAGCGGCTGGACACGACGCTGACATCCATCGACCGGCTGGCCATCAGCGGCACGCAGCAGCTCGACGCCCGTGGCGCCGACCTGCACCAGTTGCTGCATAACGCCAACGACACGGTGATCCAGGCGCGCGAGAGCCTGTCCGCCCTGCACGACATCACCTCGCCCCGCTCGGCCGACCGCGCGAACATCGACTCCACCCTGCGCGACCTGTCCGCCGCCGCCGCCGCCCTGCGCGGCTTCGCCAGCGATGTCGAACGCAACCCGCAACTCCTCCTGATGGGACGCCGCCCATGAAAAACCGTTCCGCACGCCGGCCCGCCGGCGATCCGACGCGCGTTTCCGGCGCTCCGGTGCTCACGGCCGTTCAGGCCGCTCCGCTCCGGTGCTCGGAAACACATGCCGGGCGTGCCGCTGCGCGGTACTCTCGCTCGGCAGCCCGGCGTGCGGAACGGTTTTTTGAGTCTCACGACCGCCGCATGCCGGCTTGGCTCGCCGGCCTTGTTCTCCCGGCCATCCTCGCCGCCTGCGCCTCGCCGCCGGTGCGCTTCTACACGCTGGGCGCGCCGGCCATCGCGACCGGCGCGGTGCCGGTCGGCAGCGTCACCCCGGCGACGCCCGTCGTCACCGTCTCCCGCGTCACCCTGCCCGACTATCTCGACGGGCAGGACATGATCGTCCGCGACGGCAATCGGATCGAGCGCAGCGCGGCTGCCCGCTGGGCCAGCCGCCTGTCGCTGGGGGCGACCGACCTCATCACCGCCCGCCTGGCGCAAGGCCGCACCGACCTGTTCGTGACCGACCAGCCGCAGGTGCTGCCCGCCACCTGGCGGCTGGCAGTGAATATCAGCCGGCTGGACATCGCGCGCGACGGCACGGCGTCGCTGGCCGCCGACTGGTCGATCATCCCGCATGACGAGCGCCAGCCCCTGCTGCACCAGCGCGCGACCCTGACCCGCCAGGGCCCCGCCGCGACCGACGAGCAGGTCGCGGCGCTGACCCAGGCGATCCTGGACGACCTGGCGGAGCGGATTACCGCAAGCTGGCCGCGCTAGAGCATCATCCAACCGGATGGACTCATTCGGTTGGATAAAGATGCTCGATAAAACAATGATCTAGAGCCATATCCGTGAACCAGTGTAAACGGATATGGCTCTAGACGCACAGACGGGCTCCCCTGCCGGAGGCCAGCCATGAAGCTGCATGATTACCCCAGCGCCCCCAACCCACGGCGCGTCCGCTTCTTCATCGCCGAGAAAGGGCTGGCGATCCCGACCGTCACGGTCGACCTGGCGCAGCGCGCGCAGTTCGCACCCGCGTTCCGCGCCCTCAACCCTTCCTGCACCGTTCCGGTGCTGGAACTGGACGACGGCACCGCGATCAGCGAGGTCCCCGTCATCTGCCGCTATCTGGAAGAGCTGCATCCCGATCCTTCGCTGATGGGCGACACGGCGGAGCGTCGCGCCGTCATCGGCATGTGGGACCGCCGGATGGAAAATGACGGCTATCTCGCCGCGATGGAGGCCGTGCGCAACAGCCTGCCGGGGCTGGCGGGGCGCGCGCTGGTCGGCCCGCACGCCTGCCAGCAGATCCCGGAACTGGCCGCGCGCGGCCGTCGGAGACTGGCCGATTTCATGGCCGACCTGACTCTGCGCCTGCGCGACACGCCCCATGTCGCGGGCGACGCGTTCTCGATCGCCGACATCACCGCGTTCGTCACGCTGGATTTCGCGCGCGCCCGGCTGAAACTGGACCTGCCGGACGAAACCACCGCCCTGGGCGCCTGGTTCGCCCGGATCGCGGCACGCCCGGCCGCCCGGGCATGACGCATTCCCCGGAGGGGGCGGCATGTCGGCCGCCCCCTCCGACCCCGCTCGCGGCGGCGCTACCGGCCCTGCGCGGGCGGCGTGCCCGGCACCTGGTCGCCATAGCGGTCCCAATGCAGCGCCAGCTCGCGCACCACGACGCTGCCGACCTGATAGGCGGCGGCCACCGCGGGCAGATAGCCTGAATAGCCGCCCTCGCTGGTCTCGGACTTCAGCAGTTCGGCGGCCGTCTCGCCCGGCGGCGGCATGTCGAAATTGCTGCCGGTGCGCAGCACCAGCACCCGGTCGGGGTCCACGCGCCCGGCCTGGGCCTGGAGCGTCAGCGCCTGCATCATGCCGATTTCCTCCTCGGCCGTGGTGGCGAAGGTGCCCTTGCCCTGCGTCCAGTAGCCGACCCAGCGCTCGGCCCACCGATTCATCCGCGCGCCGACCCAGAAGGTCTCGCTGGACAGCGTGTCGCCCAGCAGCACCGATGGCGGCTTCTGCGCCTGCGGATAGCCGACATAGCGCGCGCGGATCGCCTTCAGCGCGGGCGTATCGGGCAGGGCCAGCGAACGCGTCAGATTATAGGCCCAGCCGACCAGCGCCGGATTGAGCGTGTATTCCATGTCGCCGGACAGCGAATGCAACGGCGGCACAGGATTGTCGGTCGGCGTGCTGCCCTGCACCGGGGTGTAGCCATCCGGCCAGTCGCCCGGGATCTCCCGCGCGTCGACCGCGTGCGCCAGCCCGCCATTGACGACGCGCGGCGCCCACACCGCCCCGCCGACCGATCCGAAATTGGGGTCGATCCCGGCAATGCCAGCCAGCACGAAATAGGCCCGGCGCAGGTCGAAGCGCGGGTCCAGCACCAGCGCGGTGATGGCGGAGGCCATATGTTCCGGCCCCTCGCCGGTCGCGATGGCCAGCACATGAAGGTCGGGGCTGTAGCGCATCACCCCATGCCAGGTCCCCGGCGCCGGCAGTTCCTGCTTCAGCGGCAGCTTTTCCACCCAGGTCTGGAATTCCCCCGGCACATCGCCGGTATCCTTGCCGATCTCGAAGGTGGTGACCACCACCACGCGCACCGGGATCGGCGCCGCGCGCGCCCCGCCGCTCACCACGAGAGCCAGCAGGCAGGCCCCCGCCAGCCGGCGCGCCCTTCGTCCGCGCGTCGCGTGTATCGTCATGCCGGTCCCGGTCCTTTCGCACGCGCGGCGGTGGCGCCCTGCCCCGCCTCGCGGATCATCGTGGTTTCAAAATCATGCAGCCGGGCTTCCAGCGCCCATTGCAGCCGCGCCTTCGCACTCGCCGCCAGCAGGTCGTGGCAGGCCCCATGGGCGGGCAGCGGTCCCGGCGCCACGGACGCGCAGGCCGCGACCATGCGATACGGCGCCTCCCCGCGCCACAGGCTGTCACCGGGGAGGAAGGCATGGTCCAGCCCGGCGCGCGACAGGTCGCGCAGCGTCGCGTAATCCAGTGCATAAACCGTCGCCGCCCGCGCATATTCATGCGTCAGGTCGATCCGCGACACGCCTTCGTCATCGGTCGACAGCGCCACCGGCACCCCCGCCGCGCGATAGGCGCCGAACGGATGTCCCGCCCCGGCGATGCCCAGAATGACGTCGTTGCTGGTCAGGTTGATCTCCACCATCACCCGGCGCCGCGCCATCTCCGCCATCAGCCCGTCCGGATCGTCCTCATGCAGGATATCGACGCCATGCCCGATCCGCCGCGCCCCCGCCACCTCGACCGCCTGCCGGATATGGTCGCGCAGCCCCTCGGGCGGAACGAGACCCGGCGCCAGTTCCCCGGCATGCAGCGACAATTCCACCCCAGGATCGCGCGCGGCCAGCCAGCCGAACATACGCATATGCAACCCGTAATCGCGCATCGCCACCGCATCGTCTTCCGGCGCCACGATATTCACGCCGACGAATCGCGGGTCGGCATTCACCAGCGCATAGCCGAAATCGAGCTGCGGAAAGACCATCGCGGGCGGCATGGTGCGGATCGTCTGGTACAGGTACCGCACCGTCACGCCGCATCCCGGTGCCGCCCGCGCCGTCCCGCAGCCCAGCACGGCGCGCATCCGCGCCTCCATCGCATCGACGTCCCGCCGTGCCGCCGCCACCAGCGCCGGCAGGTCGGGCGCGAGGGCGCGATCGGCCTCGGCGAACGCCTCGCCGCGCAACGGATGCCGCACCCCCAGCCCGGCCACGGGGCCAAGCTGGGGCGAGATCATCAGTTCCAGATACAGGACATGATCGCCGGCCGCATGCGTCACCGCCTCCGCCAGCATGTCGCCGCCATGGCTTGCCTGCGCGGGCATGAAGCGCGCGAAGGTCGCGAAGAAATGGTCATGCCCCGACCGGTCCGACGCGGTCGGGACGAAATCGCGCATCGACAGCGCGTCGATCATGTCGGCCCGCGCATCCGGCCGCGCGGCCAGGTCGGCGGCCCGCACGCGCGCCCCATCCCCACCCGGATCGCAGGCGCCGGCGAGGATACGCCCCTGCGCGGGCGCCACGCACAGCCCGTCCCGCGCCGCCCAGTCCAGCATGCTCTCGGCATAGATCGCGCCGGCCAGGTGATTATGCAGGTCCGCGCCCTTGGGCATGGCGCGCAACACCTGCTCCAGCCGCGCCGGATCGCGGCGCAGCAGCGCGAAGGCGCGCGACGCCGCATCGGGCGGCGCGGGCGCGGCCATGGCCACGCCGGACAGAATCAGCCCGGCGCCCACGACGCAGACGGCAAGGAAGCGCGACATCGCGCGATCGTGGCGCGATCGATTCAAAAACGCAACAGGCCGCACCGGTCAGCCCGCCGCGTCGCCGACGCGGCTGAAACGGGGCACGCCCGCCACCTCCTCGACCCACATCGCCAGCGGCCGCACCCAGTAATCGCCACGCGACTCGCTGCGATAGGTCACCAGCCATTCCTCGGTCTCGGAATGCCGCCCGACACAGATCAGGGTATACAGGCCGCCCTTGTAATGGCGGTACAGGCCCGGCCGTGTCCTTTCGGTCTCGTTCATGCGTTACTCTCCTCACCGGGCCGCGATCCGCGGCCAGCCTCTCCCCCCGCGGCCCGCACGGACCGCACGCGAACCGACGGATCTCATCGCATGTTTCGCCTCCCCCGTCCTCCCCACGCGCTCCCGATACTGGCCGCCACCCTGGCCATCACCCTGGCGCCGGCCCCTCCGCCCGCCGCCCTCGCCGCGCCGCGCCACCGGCCCTCGGCCGAGACCGGCGACCCGGTGACCCTGGCCCAGCAGCCCGGCGGGGCGCTGGACCAGGCGGCCCGCGCGCTGAACGCGCACGACCTGGCGGCGGCGGCGCGCCGGGGTGATACGCCCGTGGTCCTGGTCGGCTCGGCTCCGCTCTCGGCCCATGCGGGCGACACCGCGCTGTTCGTGCAGTTGCAGTCGGCCGACCTGTGCGGCTCGGCCGGCTGCGCGACCTCGGTCTATCTGCGCCGCGACCGGCGCGACTGGGTCAAGGTGCTGGATTCGATCAGCGGCCCGATCGCGCTGTCGCGCCACAGCCATGGCGGCATGCGCGACCTGATCGTGGACCGCACCGATCGCTGGGTCTGGAACGGCACCACCTACCGCGACACCATGCCGGCCGCCTCCGACACCGGCCTGCGCCAGTCGATCGAACGCTTCCAGGCGCGACGTCGCACGGAGCCGCCGCCACGATAGGCCACCACCATCCGTCTCCCTGTGGTTTTCAATGCGAACAAGGTCTATAAAAAAGACCTTTGACGGCGAGAAGGCCAGGGCTTTTGGAACAGGATGACGTGGACGTAAGCGCTTCGGCAGGCGGGGAGATGTTCAGCCATTCCTCCCTCGAACACCAGCCGGGATGGTCGCGCGACCCGAATTGCCCGGTGCGTGACGTTCTGGACCGCATCGGCGACAAATGGTCGACGCTCATCCTGGTCACATTGGCGAACGGCCCGCACCGCTTCAGCGCGATGCAACGCGCGATCCCGGACATCTCCAAGCGCATGCTGGCGCAGACCTTCCGCGACCTGGAGCGCGACGGCCTGATTGCGCGCGCGGTATTCCCGACCAAGCCACCCAGCGTCGAATATCGCCTGACCCCGTTGGGCGAGACGATTCTGGAGCCTCTGGCCGCCCTTGTCCGCTGGGCCGATCGCAGCCACGCGGCGATCACCCACGCCCGCCTGACATACGACCGAACGTCATAGGGGATTCACCAGCGCCGAGGCGGATGATGCCCTGGTGATTGCCGGCCATTTTGCGGTGGTCAGCTTGCCTCGAACCCGTCCAGTAGCCGACTGATGACCTTGCGCTGGCGTTCATCAAGGGTTGGCCTGCGCACTTCCCTCCACGCGCGCCAGCGCAGGATCGGCGATGGCGGCGCGCGATGCGCCCGGAAGCGATCACCGACAACCAGTGACTACCTTAAAACGCACGGAAATCCGGGGGGGTTCCAATTTCCGGCAGGCACCACCGGACAGGATTCTGGAGCGGGTGAAGGGAATCGAACCCTCGTATGCAGCTTGGGAAGCTGCCGTTCTACCATTGAACTACACCCGCGTCGCGGTTGAGCCTATACCGCACCGCCCGGCCCGATGCAATCCATGCGCAGGCATCCATGGTTGACGACCGGCCCCGCGATCCGCGATAACCCTGTCGTCCGACGGCCTGCTGGGCCTGAAGGCCCTCGGGATTTGGATCGGCCGGCTTGCGACGAGGTTAAACAGACGCGCTAAAGAGGCCTGACACCGCCAAGACTCCGCGGGCGTCATGGTTTCCACGGTCGGATTTCCGCGCCAGGACGCGGGGCCGCGGGACCGGTTCGTCACCCGGATGCTCCCAGCCTCGGCCTCCTGACGGTTTTGTTCCGGGACCTGACGATGAGCACTGATTCCACCCACGCCTACCGCCCCGCCACCCGCCTGCTGCACGCGGGGCTGGAGCGCACCCCCTTCGGCGAGACCAGCGAGGCCATGTTCCTCACCTCCGGCTTCGTCTACGACGACGCCGAGCAGGCCGAGGCCACCTTCACCGGCGACGTGACCCATTATCAGTACAGCCGTTTCGGCAACCCCACCGTCGCGGCGCTGGAAGCCCGCCTGGCGGACCTGGAGGGCGCCGAGGCCTGTATCGCGACCTCGACGGGCATGGGCGCGGTGTCCTCGGCCCTGCTGTCGCATGTGAAGGCCGGCGACCGGGTGGTGGCGTCGCGCGCGCTGTTCGGCTCCTGCCACTGGATCGTCGCCAACCTGCTGCCCCGCTACGGCGTCGAAACCGAATTCGTCGACGGGCACGACCTGGACGCCTGGGCCGCCGCCCTCTCCCGCCCCACGGCGGCAGTGCTGCTGGAAAGCCCGTCGAACCCGATGCTCGAAATCCTCGACATCAGGGCGATCGCCGACCTGGCCCACGCGGTGGGCGCGCTGGTGGTGGTCGATAACGTCTTCGCCACCCCGCTCTATCAGCAGCCGTTGGCGCTGGGCGCCGACGTGGTGGTCTATTCCTGCACCAAGCATATCGACGGCCAGGGCCGCGTGCTGGGCGGCGCGGTGCTGGGCCGCCGCGACTGGATCACCGATACGCTGCAACCCTTCACCCGCAACACCGGCAACGCCCTGTCGCCCTTCAATGCGTGGGTGATGCTGAAGGGGCTGGAAACGCTGTCCCTGCGCGTGCGCGCGATGACCGAAAACGCCGCCGCCGTCGCCGACCACCTGGCCGCCGCCGAAGGCGTGACCCGCGTCTTCTACCCCGGCCGCCCCGACCATCCGCAATACGAGCTGGCCCGCCGCCAGATGAGCGACGCCTCGACGCTGGTGGCGTTCGAGGTCGCGGGCGGCAAGGAGGGCGCGTTCGCCTTCATGAACGCGCTGCGGCTGATCGCGATTTCCAACAATCTGGGCGACGCGCGCTCGATGGTCACCCACCCGGCCACCACCACGCACATGAAGATCGGGCCCGAGGAACGGGCGCGCCTGGGCATCAGCGACGGCGCGATCCGCTTTTCGGTCGGGCTGGAAGATGTCGCCGACCTGAAGGACGACCTCGATCGCGGCCTCACGGCCCTGCGGTCGCGCTGAACCGGTGGAGCCGCGCCATGGCCATTGACAGACCGCCGCCGGGAATGCCGCCCGATCCCGATGCCGCGCTGGCGGAGGTCATGGACGGCGCCCCCTGCTACGAGGCGACGACGAACGCGATCCGCGTGGTCGTACAGATCTTCTGGCTGGACGACCAGTCGGTGCCCGATGAGCATCGCTTCGCCTGGGTCTATCGCATCCGGATCGAGAATCTGGGCGACGAGACGGTGCAGTTGCTGCGCCGGACGTGGGAGATCATGGACGCCGCCGGGCGGACCGAGCATGTCCACGGCGATGGTGTGGTGGGCGAACAGCCGGTCCTGGAGCCCGGTCAGGTGTTCGAATACACGTCGGGCACCGGCTTGCAGACCCCGACCGGCTTCATGCGCGGCCGCTATCACATGATCGCGGCCCGCACCCGCCAGCCGTTCGACGTCCAGATCCCGCCCTTCAGTCTGGACTGCCCGTACCATCCCGCCATCATCCATTAGCGCGCACGCACTGCCCCGCAGACAGGATTTCATGACCAACATGCCCAAAGCCCCCCTGCCCCGCCCCTCTCGCGAGGAGGCGGAAGACGCGATCCGTACCCTGCTGCGCTGGGCGGGCGAGGACCCGTCGCGCGAGGGCCTGCGGGACACGCCCGGCAGGGTCGTGCGCTCCTATGATGAATTCTTCCAGGGCTACGGCGAGGACCCGTCGGCCATCCTGTCGCGCACCTTCGCCGAAGTCGATGATTATGACGAGATCGTGCTGCTGCGCGACATCCGTTTCGAAAGCCATTGCGAACACCATATGGTGCCGATCATCGGCGTCGCCCATGTCGCCTACCTGCCCAGCCGGCGGGTGGTCGGCATCTCGAAACTCGCCCGCGTGGTCGACGCCTTTTCCCGCCGCCTGCAAATCCAGGAACGCCTGACGGCGCAGATCGCGAATACGATCAACGACGTGCTGCAACCGCACGGCGTGGCGGTGATCCTGGAAGCCGGGCACCAATGCATGACCACCCGCGGCGTCCACCGCCCCGGCGTATCGATGGTCACCAGCCGCATGCTGGGGGTCTTCCGCACCAATTCCGACACGAGGCGCGAACTGATGTCCATGCTCAACCGTCCCTCGGTCGCCTCCGCCTATACGTAGCGGCCACGCGGCGCGCATACGCGCCGGCAAGTCCGAGCCGTCGGCGAAGCGAACGGTTCAATCAAGGCTTGCCAGCGCCTTCCTGCTCCGATGACTGTCCGCTCCGGTGGTGATCCGCGATACGGTGGCCGCGCTAACCCCGAAGGCCTCGGCGAGGACTTTCAATGTCTCACCCGCCTGGCGCCGGCGGACGATTTCCAGACGCTGGGCATCCGATATCACGGGCGGCCTCCCCATCCTGACACCCAGCCCGACCGCCCGCGCCCGCCCTTCCGCCGTCCGCGTCCGAATCAGGTCGCGCTCCACATCCGCAAGGCCGCCCAGCACCGCCAGCATCAATCGCCCCGTGCTCGTCGTGGTATCGGCCCACGGTTCGGCAATGGAATAGAACTGCGCATCTTTCTGGATAATCGCCTTGACGATGGCGAACAGGTCGAACGTGCTGCGGGCCAGCCGGTCGATCCGGGTCACGACGACGGTGTCGCCATGATGCAGGCTCCGTAGCAATCGATGGAGCTGAACGCGCGCCGCATCTGCCCCACTCGCCTTTTCCTGGAACGTTCTTTCGCAACCGAATGCCCCGAGGGCCTGGATCTGAGTATCCAAGGTCTGCCCGACCGTACTCACCCGCGCATAACCGATCTTTCGCGCCACAGGTCCGCCACCGTATTTCATGATGACAGACACATTATCGCGCCCGGGATTATGCGCAATTCCTGATTTGCGCAAACACGGCTTTTACCCCGCCTACGTCCACGACTATGTATTCGCCACGACGAGAACGCAAGAAAAATCGTCACTGGAAAGAAAACATTTTCAACAAGAAAATTTTCGTAAATCAGGATTTTTTGGTCGTCAGGGTTTCACTCTATGAACATGGTCGGTGATCCTTCTGTATTTCAGCCCCCTTTGCTCTGTTCTCCCTCGCAGCGGATGACAACATCCATCTATATTCCCGCCCCATCCAAACTCACCCAGGCCGGCCCGGAAGGCATTCGTTACGACTACAATGATGGCGCGAGGGTGCATCTGCCCGTGCGCACGGGTCGGCTCTGGAACGTGACCTTGCGCGATATCGATACGGGAACGATTGTCTATCAGGCTTCGGTGGAAGGAGGCACCGTTACATCCACAAAGAAATATTTCGTTCGCTTTTCTATCGAAGTTACAGACCTGTCCGCCGAGGAAAACGGACGGATCATTTTCAGGCATGACTACGATACGTCCGAAGAGCACATTGTCGTCATACAGCTCCCTGTGAATACGTTGGGCGATGTCCTTGCATGGCTGCCCTATGTCGCGAAGTTCGCCCGTACGCATGCGGCGCAAGTCGCGTGTATCCTGTCGCCTGCTTACATCCCGCTTTTCAAGGCGGAATACCCGGAAATCTCATTCTACAGCACCGCGCAGGCAATCGAAGGACAGTTACTCGATCGTGCTTACGCAACCTATAATATCGGCTTGTTTTTCACCGATACCGGATGTGAACGGCAACCGACGGATTTCCGTCTCGTCGGCTTGCACAAGACGGCATCCTACATTCTTGGCGTCGATCCAGCGGAAGAACGCCCCCGACTCGCAATCGAAAGCGATGCACGGCCTATTAAAGAACCGTATGTCTGTATCGCGGTTCAAAGTTCGGCGCAATGCAAGTATTGGAACAATCCGACAGGCTGGCACGATATCGTTACGCACCTAAAAGATCTCGGCTATCGGGTCGTATGCATAGACCAGAAGCCCGTGAATGGCGGCGGGATCGTCTGGAACCACCTGCCCCACGGCGTCGAGGACCAGACCGGCAATCGGCCCTTGGCCGAAAGAGCATCGTGGCTGAAGCACGCAGAATTCTTCATCGGCACCAGTTCCGGCCTCGCGTGGCTCGCCTGGGCCGCCGGGTGCGATGTCGTTATGATATCGGGTTTCACCCACCCGACAAACGAGTTTTACACACCGTGGCGTATCATCAATTGGCACGTGTGTAACTCATGCTGGAATGATCCACGGCATCAGTTCGACCACAATGACTTCCTCTGGTGCCCGCGACACGCGGGAACGCCGAGGCAGTTCGAATGCTCGCGGTTCATTTCAGCGGAACACGTTATCCGCACGATCGGCAAACTGATCGAATCCCGACTTTCCGATTCAGTCTGAAACAGGAGAAATCCAAATATGGCTACATCCGGCACGCCTGCCGACCCGACCGTTCTTTCGGGCACATGGTCGGCGATCCTGCAACAGGGGCAGACCGTCTATACCAGCGGCGGAACTCTGGTCACCGGTCCGGTGGTCCTGGCCGACGCCGCCACGGCGCCTCCTGGCCCGCCCGGTCCGCCGGGCCCTCCGGGGGGGCCAGGAGGACCGCCGGGAGGGCCACCCGCTCCGCCCGGCCAGCAAGGCGCAACGCTGATCGTGGAAAGCGGCGCGGTGGTGTCCGGGCTCACGACCGGCAGCGGCGCGGCACCGACCATCACCGTCATGGGCGGCGGAACACTGGAGAGTTCCATCGTCACGAACGCAACGCTCTCCGTATCGTCCGGCGGCATCACCAGCGGCAACGATCTGGACGGAACGCAGGGATACTACTTCGCCGGCGCATCATCGGTGAACGACGTCATCTATAACGATGTCACCGCCACAACGCCTCCCGGCCCGGGTGGTCCCGCCGGTCCAGGTGGCCCCGCCGGTCCCACCAACGGCAATGGAATCCATGTCTATTCCGGAGCGACGATCGTCAATCCCACCGTGCAGAACGGCGGCAGCCTGACGATCGACGCCGGAGCATCCGAAAACGCTTCCGCGGCAATACTCCGTACGCCCGCAAACCCGACCGTTCTTTCGGGCACATGGTCGGCGATCCTGCAACAGGGGCAGACCGTCTATACCAGCGGCGGAACCCTGGTCACCGGTCCGGTGGTCCTGGCCGACGCCGCCACGGCGCCGCCTGGCCCGCCCGGTCCTCCGGGCCCTCCAGGGGGGCCAGGAGGACCGCCGGGAGGGCCACCCGCTCCGCCCGGCCAGCAAGGCGCAACGCTGATCGTGGAAAGCGGCGCGGTCGTGTCCGGGCTCGCGACCGGCAGCGGCGCGGCGCCGACCATCACCGTCATGGGCGGCGGAACACTGGAGAGTTCCATCGTCACGAACGCAACGCTCTCCGTATCGTCCGGCGGCATCACCAGCGGCAACGATCTGGACGGAACGCAGGGATACTACTTCGCCGGCGCATCATCGGTGAACGACGTCATCTATAACGATGTCACCGCCACAACGCCTCCCGGCCCGGGTGGTCCCGCCGGTCCAGGTGGCCCCGCCGGCCCGGGTGGCCCGGGTGGCCCGGGTGGCCCGGGTGGCCCCGCCGGTCCCACCAACGGCAATGGAATCCATGTCTATTCCGGAGCAACGATCGTCAATCCCACAGTGCAGAATGGCGGAAGCCTGACGATCGACGCCGGAGCATCCGAAACTGTCTGTTTCCTCGCGGGCAGCATGATCCGCACTCCATCGAGGGATGTCGCTGTCGAGGACATCGGAATCGGCGACGAAATCATCACGTTTGACTGGCGTCAAAACGCGGAAATCACACGTCCCGTCATATGGGTCGGCAAGGCGCGCTGCACTGTCCGCCCGCATCTGCCCGATGACGCGGCCGGCTGGCCGGTCCGCATCCGCAAGGACGCGTTCGCCGACGGCGTTCCCTACAAGGACATGCTGATCACAGCGGAACATTGCCTGTTTTTCGACGGCGGCTTCGTGCCCGCCCGCATGCTCGTCAACGGGGGGTCGATCTTCTACGACAAGTCTGCCCGGTCCTACATGTATTATCATATCGAGACGGAGCAGCATGCCGTCGTCACGGCCGACGGCATGCTCACCGAATCCTATCTCGACACCGGCAATCGCGATACCTTCCGGCAGAACGGCAAGGTCGTTTCCCTCGTCTCCCCGCGCGAATTGTCATGGAACGACGCCGGCGCTCCGCTCCGTGTCGACCGGGCGTTCGTCGAACCTCTCTTCCGCCGGATCGACTCCCGATGCAACACGATGGGCATCGCTGCCAACACCATTCCGCCCGCCCTCACGGACGATATGGATCTCCATCTCGCCCTCGATAGCGGCGCCATCATCCGTCCGGCGCGCACGAACGGCAATTATACGATTTTCCTGATCCCGACCGGTGTGGAAAGCGTACGCATCGTCTCCCGTGCCAGTCGCCCCTGTGACGTCATCGGTCCCTTCGTCGACGACCGCCGCGTCCTCGGCATTGCGATCGGCGAGATCTCTCTTTTCGAAGACAATACGATGAACGCGATCACGCATCATCTCGACCCCACCCACCTTGATGGATGGCACATTCTGGAATGGCCCGACACGCGGTGGACAGACGGCAACGCCGTCCTGGCACTGGGCAGGCGCCCCCCCAACGGGGTGGCCCTGCTTGCCCTGCAAATCAAGGCGGCCGGTCCCTACCTGGCAAACATGACGGTCGGGACAGAGTGCCTCGCCAGGGCCTGACACCGCGCCCGTAACACGCTGCCTCCCGCCGCATGGTTGCCCATGCGGCGGGAGGCCCCAATTCGGAATACGCAACGTCATGGCACCCCGCATTCTTCTCCAACCCGGCCAGATCTGGACGCCTGAAGACAATGCCGCCCCCTCTCGGCTGATCCTCGATTTCCCCGCGCGCATGCTTTGCTACCGGCTCGTACCACGCGACGCCTCCCAGGATGACCCGAATGGGAAACAGGACGAGTACGTCGTCTTCCAGTCCCAGTTCCGCCGCTGGATCCGCGAAACCGGCGCCACGCTCGGCGGCCATGCCCAGGGCGTGGCAGCGCCCAGCATCGAACTGGCCAAGAAGGTCGCGGCCCTGCGCAAGGCCTACGGCATGAACCAGACAGAACTCGCCGATACGCTCGGCGTCAGCCGGTCCGCGATCGCGGCCATGGAAACGGGCCGCGCCGGCAATGCCTGTAAACTCCTGCCAAAGCTCGCGGCGGTCTTCCAGGTACCCCGCGAACTGTTTCTCGGCGGCATGTTGGACCAGAGCATCACGATAGCCCTTTCAGCCGACGAGCACGACCTCGTCGCACTCTATCGCCGGCTGACGACCGAGCAAAAACTCAACGTCCAGAAATATGCCGAACGGCGCGCCCATGCATGACCGGCGTTCCGAAAAGGTCCGCGTGGCGTCCCGAGGCGGAAGAGGCGCCTGACGCGCGCCCATCGAACGCAATCATGGTGTTTCCCCGATGCAGAGCCAGCCAAGTGACCGCCTGTTCGGGAACTGGATCAAGAACAAACTTCAAGAGCGGTTTTCCCACGTGATCGATGAACCCCTTCCGGAAACGATCCGGCGGGAACTGGTCCGGCTGGAAAACGAACCCGCCGGAAAAGCCGACGACACATCCTGACAACGCGCCGCCACACTCCGGCGCCTCGTCCCCCGAAGGCCCTGCCCGCGCCGGTCCATATTATGCGACAGGCTATGGCACGGAGCATGGACAAGCGGCCGCCCCCGCCTGTTTCCACATCGATCGGCGCTCCCTATAAGGGAGTACCGGCCGGATCATCCGGCATCGCCGGGGCGCCACGGGCCGCCCTTCGGCTTCCAAGGGTTTACCGCATGACACGCCTGTTCCACCTCCGCACATTGATCGCCTCGACCGCTTTCGTCGGCATGGCCGCCGGCGCAATGGCGGCTCCCAACCCGTTCGCCGCCCCCAGCACCCTTCCGCTCCAGGCCCCGCGCTTCGACATCATCCATGACGGCGATTACAAGCCGGCCTTCCTCCAGGCCATGGCGATCCAGAAGGGCGAAATCCGCCGGATCGCCGACAACCGCGCCGCGCCGACCTTCGACAACACGATCGTGGCGATGGAACGCTCGGGCCGCATGCTCGATCGCGTGAGCCTCACCTTCTACGGCGTCTACCAGGCCAACACCGACGACACGCTGGACAAAACGCAGAGCGAAATCGCTCCGCTGCTCTCGCAACATCAGGATTCGATCTATCTCGATCCGAAGCTCTTCAGGCGTGTCGAAACCCTGTACAACGAGCGCGCGCATCTGAACCTGACCGCCGAACAGATGCAGGTGCTCACACTCTATTACCAGCAATTCGTCCATGCCGGCGCCAGGCTCTCGCCCGCCGACCAGACGAAGCTGCGCGCCCTGAACACGCAGATCTCCACGCTGGAGACGGCCTTCCAGCAGAAGCTGCTGGCCGCCACCCGCGACGGCGCACTGGTGGTCGACCGCAAGGAGGCGCTGGCCGGCCTCGATGACAACGCGATCACCGCGCTCGCGAAGAACGCCGCCGACCGCAAGCTGGCCGGCAAATGGGTGATCCCGCTGCAAAACACCACGCAGCAGCCCGACTTGCAGGACATGACCGACCGCGCCACGCGCCAGGCCCTGTTCCAGCAAAGCTGGACGCGCGCCGAAAAGGGCGACGCCAACGACACCCGCGCGACGATCGCGACCCTGGCGCAGGCGCGGGCGCAGAAGGCGGCCCTGTTCGGCTATCCCGATTTCGCATCCTACGTGCTGTACGACCAGATGGCCGACACCCCGGCCGCCGTGCGGCATTTCATCGCGGAACTGGCCCCGGCGACCCGCGCGCAGCAGGACCGCGAGGCCGCCCGCATCCAGGACACGATCCGCAAGGACGGCCAGTCCTTCACGTTGCAGCCGTGGGACTGGATGCATTATGCCGAGCAGGTGCGTAAACAGGACTATGCGCTCGACGAAAACCAGGTAAAGCCGTATTTCGAACTCAATACCGTCCTGCGCGACGGCGTGTTCTTCGCCGCGACCCAGCTCTACGGCATCACCTTCAAGCCGCGCCACGACATTCCGGTCTACAATCCCGACATGATGGTGTTCGAAGTCCTGGACAAGGACGGCTCGACACTCGGCTTGATGTATTTCGATTATTTCAAACGCGACAACAAGAACGGCGGCGCCTGGATGTCGAACTTCGTCGGCCAGTCCAAACTGCTGGGGACGAAGCCGGTCATCTATAACGTCGCGAACTTCTCCAAGCCGGCGGCCGGCCAGCCCGAGCTGATCACGTTCGAAGACGTGGTCACGATGTTCCACGAATTCGGCCATGCGCTGCATGGGCTGTTCGCCGACCAGACCTACCCGATCGTGTCGGGCACGCAGGTCGCGCGCGACTTCGTCGAATTCCCCTCGCAGTTCAACGAGCACTGGGCGCTCGACCCCACCGTGTTCGCCCATTACGCGCGCCATTACCAGACGGGCGCCGCCATGCCGCAGGCGCTGGTGGACAAGATCAAGAAGGCCGCGACCTTCAATCGCGGCTATAACATGGGCGAGCTGATCGCGGCGGCGCAGCTCGACATGGCCTGGCACAGCCTCCCCGCCAGCGCCCCCCGGCAGGATGTGGACGCGTTCGAAAAGGCCGCCCTGGACAAGACCGGCCTCGATACCGCCCTGGTCCCCACCCGCTACCGCACCAGCTACTTCCTGCATATCTGGTCGAACGGCTATTCCGCCGGCTATTATGCCTATCTGTGGACGCAGATGCTGGCCGACGATTCCTTCGCCTGGTTCCGCGAGCATGGCGGCCTGACGCGCGAAAACGGCCAGCGCTTCCGCGATCTGGTCCTGTCGCGCGGCCACACGCAGGATTACGGCCCGATGTTCCGCTCGTTCTACGGCAAGGACCCCGATATCGGCCCGATGCTGCGCCACCGGGTCCTGGGCACCGACCCGAACTGACACCGGGCCGAAACGCACGCCGGGGACAATCCGGCGTGCAGGCCAGATGGCGGATCGCGTGATGCACCTGACATTCGTCAAGCGCGGCGGCAGATACGATGATCTGACCATCGTGCGCGGCGACGGCGCGTCGGAGACGATCGCCTGCCCCAAACAGGGCATCATCCCCCATGACATGGTGCATTATGCGGTGGAAAGCGTGCTCGCGCATCGCGGCTTCCTCTCGCTGGTGCAAGAGGGACAGGCGGCGGGATTCGCCACCGGCGGCAAGGAAAGCGAGGACGCGGTCGAACGGCTGGTCGAAACCTTCCAGGCCGAAATGTGGGGCGGCCGCGTCCCGGCCACGGACCTCATCGCCGCGTACGAACACGCCTGCGCGGCCCGCGGGCACGGGATCGCGGCCATTTCATCCCACGACGTCGCGGCGATCCGCGATCGCCTCGATGATCTGACCCATCAATGGGCCGCCCTGCCGCAGAACGGCGCCCTGACCCTCCGCTTCCCCGAAGCCTGAGCGAAAACCGCCCGATCGCAAGCGCCCTTCCGCCCGCCTCCTCACGTATTCTGCGGGTCGATCGTGCGGAATCCATATGTTTCGTACCGCGCCGTCACCGCCCCGTCGGCGACGTCCACGACCATGAATCCCTCCGGCGTGCCGTAGCGCGTGCCGTGCCACCAATTGCCGGAAACCGCGCCGCCGGTGATGTACGGCACGCCATGCCATACGATATGTTCCAGGATATGCGTATGTCCCTGGAATACGCCGATAACGTTGTAGCGGTCGAACAGGGAAATCACTTCGTACGCGTTGATGACGCTCAGCGCATGATGTTTGGGCGGCGTCGCGGGCGGGGCCGCGTAATCCTCGACGGCGGTGACGAGCGGAATATGCGTCACCACGATAATCGGCGTGCCCGCGGGCTGCGCGGCCAGGTCATTGGCCAGCCACGCGATCTGCGGGGCATCGATGCGCCCCTCATACATGCGATCCGCCGTGATCCCGATGGAATCGAGCACGACCACATGCACGCCCTTATGGTCGAACGCGTAATAGAGACGCCCGAAATTATCCTCGAAATACTTCTTGCCATACATCGGGTCGCTCGGTTCCACGCCGCTCTTCGTATAGACGCCGAAACAATCGTGATTGCCGATCGTATGATGCACCGGCAGCGTCAGATCGTCGGCCGTGCGCTTGTAGAGGTCCAGCAGCATCGTGGCGCGCGGGGCACCGACGCCCAGCGCGTCGAACACATGGTCGCCGCCCTGGATGGCGAAATCCGCCGGGATCCCGCGCGCCTTGACGAAGGCCGCGTGACAGCCGGCCCGGGCGTTCAGTTCCGGCTGAAGATGCGTGTCGGTGATGAACAGGAAGGTGAACGGCTCATGCGCGCGCATCGGCGGCCGGTTCGGCACCCCGGCCCGCGCGGTGCCGGCCAGCGCAAGGCCACCCGTCAGGGAAAGAAAGGCACGCCGTTTTATTTCAATCATGAAATGGATACTCCGGGTCCGTATGAACGATCCCCGCAGTTTCGCATTCCTGCACGCCGAACGAAGCCGCGAACCGCCCTTGTCATAAAGGTTTCATACGGTGAACGATCCGCCCGCCGGCAACGGCGCGGGGCCCGGCCCCGCGCCCGTCCCGTTATTTCTCGGTGATCTGGTAGGTCAGGACGACATGGTTGTCGCCGGCCGGCTGCGACGGCACGACGCCGATCGCCGCGCTGACATTGTGCTTCTTGTACGCCTGCTGCACCGCCTGCTGGTCGGCCGCCATCGCCGCCTGGTCGATCGTCGATCCGGGCCGCAGCCTGGTCGCGGCGGTCAGGTCGGCGTCGGACAGCTTCTTGTTGCCCTGGAAGACGATCCTGTCGACCACCAGCGCGACCTGCCGGGCCGCCTGCGGCGCCTGCTCCTCGATCATCCATTCGACATTGACGGCTGAACCGGCGAATTTCAGCTTCTCGCCGAATTTCAGGCCGACATTCTTCTTCTGATAGACGCCCATGACGTCCTGCACGCCGGCATCGATCTGGTTGCGGGTCACGGTGTCGCCCTGGTGAAACGGCAGGGCAGCCAGGATCTCGTCGGTCGAGACCTGCTTGTTGCCGGAAATGACCAGGGATTTCAGCTTCAGCGGCTGGTTCGCCGGCGGCGGCCCGGCGGCGAACGCCTCCTGCCCGGGGACCGAGGCGGCGGCAAAACCGGTGGCGATCGCGACGGCCAGCGCCGAGCGGGCCAGAAGATGACGGGTGCGCAAGACGGAATTCTCCCATGCCTGATCGGGCGGCCCGAACGCCGCCCCTGCCCGCCCATGATGCACAGCTATCGGCCCATGCCAATGCCGGCCAGGCGACAAGCCCCGCCCCGGCCGATCAGATCGTCACGGTCACGCCCAGCAGCGCGATAAAGCGCGCCAGCCAGCGCGGATGGGCCGGCCAGGCCGGGGCGCTGACCAGCCATCCATCGGTCACCGCGTCATCGATCGCGATATCGGCATAGATCCCGCCGGCCAGTTCGATCTCCGGACGGCACGCCGGATAGGCCGACACGGTGCGCCCCTCGATCACCCGGGCGGCGGCCAGCAACTGGCCGGCATGGCAGATCGCGGCGACCGGCCGGCCGACAAAGGCGCGGACCAGGTCGATCACCCGCGGGTCCAGCCGCAGATATTCCGGCGCCCGGCCCCCCGGAATCACCAGCCCGGCATAATCGGCGGCATTCACATCCGCGAAATCCGCCGTCAGCGTGAATCGATGGCCCGGCTTCTCGCTATAGGTCTGCGCGCCCTCGAAATCATGGATCGCGGTCAGCACATACTCGCCCGCCTTCTTGCCCGGGCAGACGGCATCGACGGTAAAGCCCAGCATCGACAATGCCTGGTACGGGACCATGATCTCGTAATCCTCGACATAATCGCCCGCCAGCAGCAGCAATTTCCCGGCACTCATGGTCGTTCCCCCCGTCTCTCGGCGTGCCCGTCGTTCAATGATGCGACGGCGGCAGATGCTCGCGCAGGCGCGGCATCAGTTCCACGAAATTGCAGGGCCGATGCCGGCTGTCGAGCTGCCAGACCAGGATGTCGTCCCACCCGTCGCGCACCGCGCCGGTCGAGCCGGGCAGGGCGAACAGATACGTCCCCCCCGCCACTCCGGCCAGGGCGCGCGACTGGATCGTGGAGGTGCCGATCTTCTGGTAGGACAGCATGCGGAACAGCTCGCCGAAGCCTTCGATGCGCTTGTCCAGCACCTGCTCATAGGCCTCGGGCGTCACGTCGCGGCCGGTGACCCCGGTTCCCCCGGTCGTGATGATCACGTCGATCTCCGGGTCGGCGATCCATTCGTTCAGGCAGCCGGTGATGTGATCGACATCGTCCGGCTCGATGCTGCGCGCCGCCAGTTGATGGCCGGCGGCGGCGATCCGCTCGGCCAGCAGCGCGCCGGAGGTATCGGTCTCCAGCGTGCGCGAGTCCGAGACGGTCATCACCGCGATGCGGACAGGCAGGAAGGGGCGCGTGAGGTCCAGCTTTGACATGGCCGCATGTTCTCCGTCGCCCGAATGCGCGTCAACGCCTTTTCCGCGCGCCCGATGCCGGGCGGCGCGGGTCAGCCGGCCGGCTCGACCGCCAGCCGCCGCGCGCCCAGCCCGGTGAACAGTTCCGTCCGGCAGGTCAGGATCAGGATCTGCAACCGGCCGGCGGCCTCGGTCAGGATGTCGAACATCCGGTCCAGCCGCCCCGAATCGGCATAGGTCAGGGCATCGTCCAGCACCAGCATCGCCGGCCGCCCCCGTGCCCGCATCAGGTCGGCCAGCCCCAGCCGCGCCAGCACCGCGATCTGCTCGCGCGTGCCGTCCGACAGGTTGACGAACGGCTCGTCGAGCCGCCGCGACAGGGCCGAAATGCTGAAATCGGGCTCCACCGTCGCCACGGCGCGTGGAAACAGCGCGCCCAGCGCCGGCTGGATCGCCCGGGCCAGCGGCGCCAGATAACGCCCGGTCGCCGCCCGCTCCGCCGCCGCCACGGCGTCGCGCAGACATTGCAGGATCGCGACCTCGCGGCGGCAGGCGGCCTCCTCGGCGGCATGGGCGGCGCGCAGCCGCTCCTGCGCCGCGATCCGCTCGTCCAGCCCGTCCCCCTCCGCCGCGCGAATGCGGGCCTCGCGCGCCGCCATCTCCTGGCGCAACGCCGCCAGCCGGGCATGGCCGTCCTGGATCGTGCGTTCCAGCCGCCGGATCGCGGCATCGGCCAGCGCCTCGGTCCCATCGGGCCGCGTCTCCTCGATGCGGCGCAGCGCCTGTTCCGCCGCCTCGGCGGCCGCGTGGGCCGCCGCCAGCCGGGCCGCCAGCGCGTCGTCCGGCTCCGCCGCCCGCGCGGCCGCGAGATCACGCGCCAACTGGGCCGCGCCATCGCGCGCCGCGTGCCATTCGGCGCGCAGCCGGGCGAGGTCCTCCGCCGCCCGGCGCATCGTCTCGTCGGGGGCGAGCATCGCCCGATGCGCGGCCCCGTACCGGTCCTCGGCCGCCGCCATCGCCTGGCGCGCCGCATCCAGCGCCGCGTCCGGGTCGCCGTCCGCCTCCGCCATGCCGGCCTCGCCGGCCCGCGCAAGGCGCGCATCCAGCTCCGCCACCCGCCGCCCGGCCGCCTCGATCGCCGTCGCCGGCGACTGGCCGGCGGCGGCCAGCAGGCCGCCCAGCACCGTCCGCGCCGCCTGAAAGGCCAGGTCGGCCTGCCGCCGCCCGGCCAGCGCCGCCTCGGTCGCCGCGACATCCGCGCAGCCGGCGGCCGCCAGCGCGCGACGCAGCGCGTCTTCCGCCCCCGCCAGGTCCGCGCGCACCCTGTCGCGCCCCTGGCTCGCCGGCGCGATGCGGATGGTACCGACCCCCTCGATCCGCAACACGGCATTGTCCGTCACCACGACCCGGCCGCTGTTCAGCGTTTGCCCGTCCAGCACCAGCCGCCCGTGCGCGCCGTCGGCCAAGGCGATATCCAGCGTCGTCGCCTGGGCCTGGCTGGCGGCCCGCGCCGCATCCAGCGCCCGCTCCGCCTGCCGGACCGCCCCCATCCGCGCGTCATCGATCGTGCAGGCCTCCAGCTCCGCCGACGCCCGCGTCACCGCCCGCGCCGCCTGGTCCAGCCGGTCCAGCGCCGCCGCCGCCGCGCGCCGCTCGTCCGCCAGCCGCGCCCGCTCCACCCGGCCGGCCG
>NZ_JABEQJ010000014.1 GCF_014174255.1 Gluconacetobacter sacchari | reverse complement strand
ATCCCCAATCCACGCCTCCATGAACTCCTGCCCTGGCACTGGAAAGCCCACCAGCAGGTCCACAATACCATCGCCGCCTGAATACGCCCGCGTCTCTCGCCGGATGATTACCGCCGGTCCAGTAGGCGACCCGCACATTCGCGGCCTGCCCCAGTGCCATGGTCACCATATAAGTGGTCGCGGTGACGCTGAGCACGATCTGGAATGCCGCCAGCGCGTGCGGCCCCAGCGTCGCCGCCTGCAACCCCGTGACCTCGAACAGCATGATCTCGGCCGCCGCGCCCGCGAACATCGGCAGGCCCAGGCGCAGCAGCACCGCCATGTCGGCCGCGCGCGGCCGCAGGGGCCATAGCAGCAGGCGCAGATGCGGACGGGAATGCACCATCGCCAGCAGCACCAGCGCGCTGCCCCACATGGTCAGGGTGGTGGCCAGCGCCGAGCCGCGCAGCCCCAGGGCCGGCAGGCCGAACCACCCGTGGATCAGCGCCGCGTTGAGCACGCCGTTCACCACCGCCACCGCCGGCATCACCCGCAGCAGGATGATCTGCGCGTCCAGCGCCGGCAGCACCACCTCGACCACTCCGGTGCCGATCAATGCCGGCGGGACGCCCCACATCAGGATGTGGGTGAAGGACGAGACCGGGGCGACGAATGCCTCGGGCTGGTGCATCAGCCGCAGCAGCGCGCCGGCCTGGCCCAGGATCGCCAGGCAGGGCAGGCACAGCAGCAGCGCCATCACCAGCAGCATGGCATGGATCGAGGCGATGCGCGCGCGCTCCCCCCGCCCGCTTGCCTGGGCGATCAGGACGCCGCCGGCGCCGAGCATGGCCTGCAACACCGCCATGACGGTGAAGAACAGGGTCGTGGACAGGCCGCCGATGGCCAGCGCGTCCGCCCCCAGCCCGCCCAGCAGGACGCTGTCGGTCACGCCCATGGCCATCTGCGCGATCTGCGCCAGGGCGATGGGGGCCGCGATGCGCAGCAGGAGACGAAGTTCCGATCGGGGCGAGGCTGGGTGCGGCATGGGCGCATCCAGAGCAGATCGGCCCGGGAAAGACCAGATGCCGCGCACAAGGGTGTTGCGTCCGCCCCGTGCCTGTCGCATCTAGGCGGCATCATGCCCGATTCCATGCCGCAACTGACCCTGCACGACAGCAGACGCCGCGCGACGGTTCCCTTCGCGCCCCTCGATCCGGGGAATGTGCGGGTCTATTATTGCGGGCCCACGGTCTACGACCTGGCGCATATCGGCAATCTGCGGGCCATGATGACCGCCGATATCCTGGTGCGGCTGCTGCGGCACCTGTATCCGCATGTCACCTATGTCCGCAACATCACGGACGTCGACGACAAGATCAATGCCCGCGCCCGCGCGAACGGCGAGACGATCGACAGCCTGACCGCGCGCACCATCCGCGATTTCCACGACGATCTGGCCGCCGTCGGCGTGCTGCCGCCGGATGTGGAGCCGCGCGCCACCCGCCATATCGCCGAGATGATCGCGCTGATCGAATGCCTGATCGCCAGCGGCCATGCCTATGAGGCGCAGGGCCATGTGCTGTTCGCCGTCGCGCGCTTTCCCGATTACGGCGCGCTGTCCGGCCGGTCGCCCGACGACCTGCTGGCCGGCGCCCGGGTCGAGGTCGCGCCCTACAAGCGCGACGCGGGGGATTTCGTGCTGTGGAAGCCCTCGGAGCCCGGCCTGCCGGGCTGGGAGAGCCCGTGGGGGCGCGGGCGGCCGGGCTGGCATATCGAATGCTCGGCGATGTCGCATCGCTATCTGGGCGAAAGCTTCGACATTCATGGCGGCGGCAGCGACCTGCTGTTTCCGCACCATGAGAACGAGCTGGCGCAGAGCCAGTGCTGCTTTCCGCGCGGGCGGTTCGCCAACCACTGGGTGCATAATGCGATGCTGCTGGTGAATGGCGAGAAGATGTCCAAATCGCTGGGCAATTTCCTGACCATCCGCGACGTGCTGGCCGACACGCCGGCCGAGGCGCTGCGCCTGATGCTGCTGCATGCCCAGTATCGCTCGGTGCTGAATTTCACCCGCGCCGGGCTGGACGAGGCGAAGCAGACGCTGAACCGATTCTATCGCGCCGTCGGCGACCTGCCGCCCGATGCGGCCGGGCCGGTGCCGGGCGCGGTGGTGGCCGCGATGTGCGACGACCTGAACACGCCGCGCGCCCTGGCCGAGATGCATGGCCTGGCCGACCGCGCCCTGGCCGGCGACCGCGGCGCCGCGCGCGGCCTGCGCGCGGCCGGCCGGCTGCTGGGCCTGCTGGGCCAGTCGGCCGATACGTGGTTCCGCGCCGGCGCGGGGGTTGGCGAGGCGGAGATCGACGCGCTGATCGCCGAGCGGCTGGCGGCCCGCGCGGCGCGCGATTTCGCCCGGGCCGATGCCATCCGCGCCGGCCTGGCGGAGCGCGGCATCGTGCTGGAAGACGGTGCCGGCGGGACGATCTGGAGGCGCGCGTGACCGGGCGGGACGGCGGGGCCGATATCGGCCCGATCGGCAACAGCCCGGTCGTGATCCTGGTGCGGCCGCAGATGGCCGAGAATATCGGCACCACGGCGCGCGCCATGGCCAATGGCGGACTGTTTCACCTGCGCCTGGTCGCGCCGCGCGACGGCTGGCCGCTGGAGCGGGCCTGGCGCGCGGCCTCGGGCGCCGACCGGATCCTGGATGCGGCCACGGTGCATGAGAGCGTCGATGACGCGGTGGCGGACCTGCACCATGTCTTCGCCACCTGCCCGCGCCCGCGCCATATCGTCAAGACGGTGCTGACCGCACGCGGCGGGGCGGCGGAACTGCGGCAGATGAGCAGCCGCGGCCTGCGCACGGGCCTGATGTTCGGCCCCGAGCGCGCCGGGCTGGACAATGAGGACATGGCCCGCGCCGACGCGCTGATCCGCTACCCGCTGAATCCGGCCTTCATGTCGCTGAACCTGGCGCAGGCGGTGATGATCATGGCCTATGAATGGTGGATGGCCGAGGACGCCACCCCGCCGCGCACGCTGATGACCAATGAGACCCATGTCGCCACCAAGGGCGAGCTGGACAATTTCATGCGCAACCTGATCGGCCAGTTGGACGAATGCGGCTTTCTGCGCAACGAACAGAAGCGCGCCGGCATGGTGCGAAACCTGCGCCATTTCTTCACCCGCGGCGAAGTCACAGAACAGGAACTGCGTACCCTGCACGGCGTGGTGACGGAACTGGCCCGGGGCCGCAAGGCACGGACGGGCGGGGACAAAGCCTGAAACATCCGCGCGATTTGGCATGCATGTCGCGGAGCCCGGCCGCTACCCGCTCCTCGCCTGCCTGAGCCCGGCGACGGAAAACGGACATCGTCCACCCGAAGACAGGTAGAAGACAGGCATCGGGGGAAGGCTGTCTCGGACACCGTGTTCGGCCCATGAAACCCGAGGGGCGGGAGCAGCCGGATGACGCGTTCACGGATTCTTGTCCGCCAACAATATGACCGTCATGAAACTTAATAAATATACGGTAAATATAATGAGTTTTTAACAGATATCTTGGAAGCCATCAGGATATCATGACAGCATCATGAGAAACAACACACCCCAGCGCCATCTGATGGGCATCGATCTTGTTCGTTTCTTCGCGGCAACGATCGTCATGATATATCATGTTAATTTCTTCTACAGGCTGCGAGGACTTCCACTAAATCGGTTCGGATGGCCTATTTCCGACCATCTCTTCATTTCCGATAAATTCGGTTGGGTTGGCGTCGAGATATTCTTCGTCATTTCCGGCCTGGTCATCCATCACTCCGCGTCTCGCGGAACGGCGTCAAGTTTTGCCGTGAACCGGATGCTCAGGCTTGTTCCCGGCGTGTGGATCTGCGCGACGATTTCTCTGCTTATATATGCGTTCCTCGGTGAGCATCCTCTACTCACTCTCATGAAACTCTATGTATGCACCCTGCTTTTCTGGCCGTTTTCCGCCATCGACGGCGTCTATTGGACGCTGGGTGTGGAAATTTCGTTCTATGCGATCGTCTTCTATCTTCTGCTGATCGACCGCCTGAGACATCTCGAATGGATCATGTTCGCATTCGGCATGGTCAGCCTGTCGTTCTGGTGCGTCGCCCTGACGCTAGAAACTGTTCTGCCGCATATCCATGGCCGCTATGCCGGTTTCGCCCTGCTCTGGACCCACAAGGCCGTCGCCGCGCGCATCTTTCAGCTTTGCCTGATCCAGCATGGCTGTTTCTTTGCCCTTGGCGTTCTCATCAAGGAGGCGACGGAAAGCGGCCTGACCAGGATACGCCTCATCACCGGCATGCTCCTGTGCTGCGGCTGTTCGCTCGAGATCATCGGACAGAACGATCTTATCGCGCGCCTCACGAAAATGGATCTCAATCCGCTGTTTCCGCTGGCCATCTGGTGGATTGCCTTCGCCGCGATCGTCCTGTCCGTCACGCAGGTCCTCGCCGCCCGTTCGTGGCGGCCAGAGTTTACCCGGGTGCTGAAATTCATGGGGCGCATCACCTATCCGCTCTATCTGGTGCCTGCCCCGGTCACGATCCTGATCTGCACGCTTCTCGCCCCCTCTCTGGGAACAAATGCGGTCCCCGTGGCGATACTCGGTGCATTCATCGTGGCAGTACTGGTCGATGCCTATCCGGAACCCGCGATGCGCGGCCTTCTGAAGCGGATCCACAGGCCGGCAATAGCCGCCCTTCCCCGGGAATCGACACCCTGACGCAAGGGCCCGGGTGGGTCTGCCGCGAACGAGGCCGCCCGCGGCAAAATCCCATCCAGCTTCAGCGCGCGGCGATGCGCAGCCGTTCCGCGACCCGTTCATGGCCCATCAGCGGCAGCAGGTCGCGCATTTCCGGGCCCTTTTCCTCGCCGGTCAGGGCGACGCGCAGCGGGTGGAACAGGGCCTTGCCACTGCGGCCGGTGGCGGTACGGATCGCGCCGGTCCAGCTTTTCCAGGTTTCGCCGTCCCACGGATCGGCGGGGAGCAGGGACAGGGCCTGGAGCAGGTAGGCGCCCTCGTCGTCCTGCACCGGCGGGACGATCGTGCCGCCGGCCACGTCCCACCAGTGGCGCAGTTCGGACAGCAGGTCGACATTGCCGCGCACCGCCAGCCAGAAGGCCTCGGTCGCGCCCTCGGGCAGCAGGTCGCGCATCGCTTCGAAGGGCTTCTGGTGCATCACCTTGCGGTTGAGCGCCAGCAACTGCCGCATGTCGAAACGCGCGGCCGAACGCGAGACGCGGCGGACATCGTAGGTGGTGGCCAGTTCTTCGAGGGAGAGCGGTGCCGGATCGTCCGCGCTGCCCAGCCGCGCCAGGTAGGAGACGACGGCGGCGGGATCGATGCCGTCCTGGCGCAGGGCGCGCAGCGACAGGCCGTCGAAGCGCTTGGACAGCTTGCCCCCGGCCTCGTCCAGCAGCAGCGGCAGGTGCGCGAAGGTGAAGCGGCCCGGGCGGGCACCCAGGGCCTCGGCGATGTCGATCTGCACGCCGGTATTGGTCAGGTGGTCCTCGCCGCGCAGGATGTGGGTGATCCCGGTTTCCAGGTCGTCCACCACCGAGGCCAGCGTGTAGAGCACCGTGCCGTCGGCGCGGACCAGGACGGGGTCGGAAATGGAGGGCAGCTTGACCTGCGAGCGGCCCATGACCAGGTCGTCCCACGCCACCATGCCGTCGGACAGGCGGAAGCGCCAGTACGGCACCTTGCCGTTGGCCTCGGCCTGCGCGCGCTGTTCGGCCGTCATGCGCAGCATCGCGCGGTCATAGACCGGGGGCTTACGCATGCGGATGCGCGCCTCGCGCTTGGCCGCCAGTTCCTGCTCGCTTTCGAAACAGGGATAGAGGCGGCCGGAATCCTTCAGCGTCTCGATCGCCGCCGCATAGCGGTCCAGCCGGTCGGACTGGCGGAACGTCTCGTCCCACCGGATGCCCAGCCAGGCGAGGTCGGTGCGCAGGGCATCGGCATAGTCCTCGCGCGAGCGCTCGCGGTCGGTGTCGTCGATGCGCAACTGGAACGTGGCGCCGTGGCGGCGCGCATACAGGGCGTTAGCAATCGCCTGACGGGCGTTGCCGACATGGAGCAGGCCCGTCGGGCTGGGCGCGAAGCGGAGTTTCATGCCGCCTATATGCGTCGGACGCGTCGGAAAGGCCAGCCGGAAGGCCGCCGCCGCTTGCCCCTTATTCGTCGTCCTCGTCGTCCTCGACCAGGCGGCGCGGGTCGAGCGCGCGCCAGTCGCGCTCCATCGGCGTGGCGGGGTTGGCGGTGAAATCGTCCAGCTCGTTGGCCGAGCGCCAGCCCTCGTCGCCCACATCGAGGATTTCGGCGTCCTCGCCGAAGGAGAGCCACGCTTGCAGCACCTCGCGCGGGGACGCGCCGGGGACGCGGCAGCGTTCGATACTGTCGCGGACATAGGCGCGCGCGAAGGCGTTGGCATGGGACAGATCGACGAAGCCGCCGATATCCTCGACGATTCCATCCTCGGCGCCGCCCGACAGATCCAGGATCCGGACGCGCCAGCCGGACTCGTCCTGCGTGGAATCGGGGCTGATGGGGGTGTCGGTCAAATGCGAAATTCCCTGTGATGGTGCCCGCGGGACATGCCCCGGCGGGAGGGTGGGATCAAGTGCCCGAGGCCGCCCGGTCGTTCGCGCGGCGCAGCAGGAACTCGCGCCCGACCTTGACCCGGGGTTCGCCGTCATACGACACGATGTCGGCGGTGGCATAGGTTTCCGACCAGCGGTCGGGGATGAAGGAGCCGGTGCCGACGACATCGATCGGCGCGTGGGCGTCGGCCATCGCGAGGCATTTCTCGACGTTGAAGCCGGACGAGACGATGATCCGCACCTTGGGGAAGCCGGCTTCGTCCAGCACCTCGCGCATGCGCCAGATCGCGGCGGCGGAGACGCCGGTGCCGACCAGGTTGCGCAATTCGGTCTCGGAACGGTAGCGGCGGATGGTACCGGGGGTGTTGCGCTCCAGCGCCGCATAGGACGTCTGGGGGTCCAGCCCCTCGAGGAAGCGGCCGCCATGGGTGTCCAGCCGCACCGCCAGGCGCCCCGCCGCCGCCAGGTGGGGAAAGGCGCGGCAGACCGCCAGACCGTCCGTGATCTCGCGCCCGAAATAGTCGGTCAGCACCACGAGGTCGGACTCGGGGAATGCCTCGTGGAACATCTCGGCCGCGCGCAGGGTGGAACCCGCGTAGCCGATCAGGGCGTGGGGCATGGTGCCCAGCCCGGCCGGCTGGCCGAAATAGCCCGCCGTGGCGTCGTTGGCGCCGCCGACGAAGCCCAGCGCGCCTTCGCCCCGCGCCGCCAGGCTGCCGATCGAGGCGGCGTAGGCCATCTGTTCCTGCATTTCGAAGCCGGCGCAGTGCCGGGCCTCCATGGCCAGGAAGCGCACCTTGGGCAGCGCCATCGCCATCTGGTAGGCATTCAGCGCCGCGACGCAGGGCGGGCCGAGCTTTTGCAGCAGCAGTGTCTCGAGATCCGCCAGCGCCGCGAAGGAGCCGGTGATGTAGACCAGCGGCTCGCCCGCCCCGACCCACGCGCCCTCGGGGAACATCACCTCGTGCGTCAGGACGATGCCGCGCGCGCGGGCCACGTTGTCCAGCCACTCGGTCATCAGCCGCGTCGCGGAGAGGACCGGACGGCGGACGAACAGGGCGTAGGTCACACGCCGGTCGCCGAAGCGGGTGACGATGTCGCGCGTCCGGTTGAAATAGGCATCGGTCCGCGCCCGGATGGTTGCGTCATCCAGGGCCTGGCTGGGGCCGAAAGCCGTGGGGGACTGGACTGCCGACATCGTTCCTCCGATGGTCTTCCCGTTATGCGGCCTCCGTGCCTTTGGTGCCGGACCCGCCGCGCAGGCGGGCCGTCAGTTCCTCGGCCAGCAGGAATGCCATCTCCAGCGACTGCTCGGCATTGAGCCTCGGGTCGCAGAAGGTTTCATACCGTTCACCAAGATCGGCCTCCGTCAAGCGGTGGGCGCCGCCCACGCACTCGGTCACGTTCTGTCCGGTCATCTCGACATGCACCCCGCCGGGGTGGGCGTTCTCGGCCTGGAAGACGTCGAAAAAGCCGCGAATCTCGGTCAGAATCGACTCGAAGGAGCGCGTCTTGACCTTGTTGACGGTCGAGATCGTGTTGCCGTGCATCGGATCGCACAACCACGTGACCGTGCGGCCCGAAGCCACCACCTTGCGCAGCAGCGGCGGCAGGTTGCGGGTCACGCCCTCGGCGCCCATGCGCGAGATCAGCGAGATGCGACCCGGTTCGTCGGCCGGGTTCAGGATCTCCAGCAGGCGTTCCAGGTCGTCGATCGTGGTCGTCGGCCCGACCTTGATGCCGATCGGGTTGCGCACGCCGCGCAGGAACTCGACATGCGCGCCGTCGGGCTGGCGGGTGCGGTCGCCGATCCAGACGAAATGCGCCGAGCAGTCGTACCATTCGCCGCTGGTCGAATCGATGCGCGTCAGGGCCTGCTCGTACGGCAGCAGCAGCGCCTCGTGCGAGGTGTAGAACTCGGTCTCGTCCAGTTGCCGGCTGGTGGCGCCGTTGACGCCGCAGGCCGCCATGAAGGCCAGGGTCTCGTCGATGCGTTCGGCCAGCACGCCGTAGCGCTGGGCCAGGGGCGAGCGCTCGACGAAGCCCAGGTTCCAGCGATGCACCTGGTGCAGGTTGGCGTAGCCGCCGCCGGCGAAGGCGCGCAGCAGGTTCATCACCCCCGCCGACTGGAAATAGCCGGTTTCCATGCGCGTCGGGTCGGGGATGCGCGCCTCGGGCGTGAAGGGCGCGCCGTTGATGATGTCGCCGCGATAGGACGGCAGGCTGACGCCGTCGATCGTCTCGGAATCCGACGAGCGGGGCTTGGCGTACTGGCCGGCCATGCGACCGATCTTCACCACCGGCACCTTGGCGCCGAAGGTCAGCACCACCGCCATCTGCAACAGCACGCGGAAGGTGTCGCGGACGATGTCGGCGGTGAATTCGCTGAAGCTTTCGGCGCAGGCGCCGCCTTGCAGCACGAAGGCGCGGCCCTGCGACGCGGCGGCCAGCCCGGCCTTCAGGCGCCGTGCCTCGCCCGCGAAGACCAGCGGCGGATAGCGGCGCAGCCGGTCCTCGACCGCCCGCAGGGCGGTCGCGTCGGGATAGCTGGGAACCTGACGGATGGGAAACGACCGCCAGCTTTCCGGCGTCCAGGCCTGCCGGGAAGATTTGTCGTGGCTGTGCGTCGCACTCATGGTCGGTTCCTAAAATTCCTCTGATCGTCCGGTCGCGGCATCCCAGCGATGCGCGCCGCCATCTTCCCCAGGCCCGGCCCCGACGGCCGGCCTTGCAAGGGGCAGTCTTTATGTCGAAAATCCCGCCCCAACGCAAAGAGGATCGGCGTATCGCGCGTCATGCCTGCCTGCCATGTTTTTCGGGCGTGCAACGACGCGCCGCAATCGGCTAAACCCGCCGGATACGGGATGATTCGGCGGCGATACGGAGCGGGGCCTTAACCGGCCACGGCGTACATGACATGCTGCGTCCCACCCACCTATGGAAGGACTCCCGATGCTGGCCACGTTCCGCACCAGCCTGATCCCGCTTCTGGCCGGCTTCTGCCTGCTGGCCGCGCCCGCTCTCGCCGCACACGGCGACCCGGAGACCAAGGCCCGGCAGCCCGCGCAGGGCCAGGACGGAGTCGAGGCCCAGCATGGCGAAAACATGACCGTCCAGGGGCGCCGCAGCCTGCCGCCCGGATACCAGGACGCGCCCTCGATGGACATGACGCATGGACCGGACCCGGACCACGAGGCCGGCGTACACCGCGATGCCGTGACCGGCAGCGACCTGTCGCGCTTCGGCAACGCCTATCAGAGCAGCGGCCCCTACGGGCAGGGACAACTGGGCGATGCCACCGGCAATGGCTGGGTGACGCCGCGCTGAGGCGGCACTCTCGCTCGGCAGGCCGGTTTTTCAGGCCGCCTCCCGAGCATCAATCCGCTGCCGGCTTCCTCTCGCTTTCAATCGCTTGTGCGCTGTGTGACGCGGGTGCGGGTGCGCATGGTCACGAATTCCTCGGCCGAGGTCGGGTGGATGCCGACCGTGCGGTCGAAATCGTGCTTCGTCAGGCCGGCCGTCACCGCGATGGCCAGGCCCTGCATCATCTCCGGCGCATCGTCGCCCAGCATGTGCGCGCCGACGACCTTCTGGCTGGCCTGGTCGACCACCAGCTTCATCACCGTCTTGCGCGCCCGGCCGGTGAGCGTGTGGCGCATCGGGGTGAAGCGCGCCAGATAGATATCGACCGCGCCGTCACGCACGGCCTCGGCCTCGGTCAGGCCCACGCTGGCCAGCGGGGGCGAGAAGAACACGGCCTTGGGCGTGGTCGCCAGCGACCATTCGCGCGCGTGGCCCTGGCCAAACAGGCGGTCGGCCAGGCTATGGCCCTCGGCGATGGCGACGGGGGTCAGGTTCACCCGGTTCGTCACGTCGCCGATGGCGAAGATGCCCGGCACGTTCGTCTCGCCGACCGGATCGACGACGATCCGTCCGCCGGCCGTCACCGCCACGCCGGCGTGATTCAGGCATAGTCCGCCGACATTGGGGCTGCGCCCGGTGGCGAAGAAGACGCAATCGGTCTCGATCGTCGCGCCGTCATCCAGTTCGACCGTGTAGTGGCCGCCATGGGTATGGATCGCCACCGGCGTCCGCCCCGCATGCTGGCGGATTTCCCTGCCCGCGATGGCCTCGTGCAGGGCCGTGCGCAGATCGTGGTCGAACCCGCGCAGCGGCAGGTGCTGGCGGTAGACGAGATCGACCTCGGAGCCCAGCCCCTGGAAGATGCCGGCGAATTCCACGCCGATATAGCCGCCGCCGACCATGCAGACCCGTTTCGGCCGGGCCTTCAGATGAAAGGCCTCGTCCGACGAGATCGCGTGCGCGATGCCGGGGATGTCGGGCAGGTCGGGCCGCGACCCGGTGGCGACCACGATCCGCGCCGCCGTCACGCGCCGGACCGGCGCGTCGGGCGCGAGATCGCCCGGGCCGATCGCGATGGTATGCGCGTCCTCGAACCGGGCAGTGCCGGTGAACAGCGTGACTCCCGATTTTTCCAGCATCGAGACGTAGATGCCGTTGAGGCGCGCGATCTCGTGGTCCTTGGCGGCGATCAGCGCCGCCCAGTCGTGATGGCCGGGGCGGGTGTCCCAGCCGAACCCGTGGCTGTCGCGCGCAAGGTCGCCATATTCGGCGGCCTGGACCATCAGCTTCTTGGGCACGCAGCCCAGATTGACGCAGGTGCCGCCCCAATGCCGGTTTTCGGCCACGGCGACGCGTGCGCCATGCGCGGCGGCGATGCGCGCGCAGCGCACGCCGCCCGACCCCGCGCCGATGACGAACAGGTCGAAATCATACGTCATGGCGGTTTTCCGATCAGCGTTCGGCGAAAGCCTTTTCGACCACATAGGCGCCGGGGTTGGAATTGTTGCCCTCGTCGAAGCCGCGGGATTCCAGCAGCGCCTCGGTATCGGCCAGCATTTCGGGCGAGCCGCAGATCATCACGCGGTCATGCGCCGGGTCCAGCTCGGGGATGTTCAGGTCGGTGAAGATCTTGCCGGATTCGATCAGCTTCGTGATGCGGTCGGTCACCGCGAATTCCTCGCGCGTCACCGCCGGATAATAGAGCAGCTTGCCCGATACGTCCTCGCCCAGGAACTCGTGCTGCGGCAGTTCGTGGCGGATGTGGTTGGCGTAGGCCAGCTCGCCCGAGATCCGCACCGTGTGGCTGAGGATGACCTTGTCGAACCGCTCGTAGACCGAAGGGTCCTTGATCAGGCTCATGAACGGCGCCAGCCCGGTGCCGGTGGACAGGAAATACAAATTGCGGCCGGGGCGCAGATTGTCCAGCAGCAGCGTGCCGGTGGGCTTGCGGCCGATCAGCACCTTGTCGCCCGGCTTGACGTGCCGCAGGCGCGAGGTCAGCGGGCCGTCGGGCACCGCGATCGACAGGAATTCGAGCTGTTCCTCGTAATTCGCGCTGGCGATCGAATAGGCGCGCAGCAGCGGCTTGCCCTCGACCTCGATGCCGATCATCGCGAACTGCCCGTTCTCGAACCGCAGCGCGGCGTCGCGGGTGGTGGTGAAGCTGAACAGCCGGTCGGTCCAGTGATGGACGGTCAGCACCGTCTCGGCGTTCAGGTGGCCGTAGGTCTTGGTCGGCTCGGCCAGATGATACACGCCGGCCTCACCCGGAACGGGCTCCAGACCGCTCGGCACGGTCCCGGCAGGCATGGTCCCAATAGGCTTGGTCAACGTATCGGACATGAGATCAGAACTCTCCGTCATGACAGGAACTCATAGGCCACGCCCGCGGCATGCGCCCCGTTCGTGCAGAAGGGAGAGATGTTTAAGCACCCCGCGTCGCCGATGCCAGCACAAAACCGCGATCGGAGGGTTGAGGCAACGGCAGGCCTGCCCCATGCGGAACCGTTGTGGGATGGCGCGCGATGGCGCACAAACCGGATATGACATCCCATTCCCCCGCCGTCAGCGCCGTTGCGGCCGCCATCGCCGAAACCGGCCTGACCGTCGAAACCCGCGAACTGCCCAAGCTGGAGCGCACCGTCGCCCGTGCCCTGACGCCGGGACAGGACCGCGTGGACGACGCCACCTTCCGCGCGGCGCTATGTGCCGTGCGCCGCAAGCCCTGGGGCTCGCGCCTGATGGACCTGACCCGCCGCGCGGGCCAGGTGTGGGTGACGCGCGCGGATGCCGAGGCCGCCGCCGCCGCGATCGACGACCCGGAGCCCGACGACGCCCGCCTGCTGGAGGCGCTGTCCGCCGTGATTCGCGCGCGCCTGCGCGCCAGCGCCGCCACCCCCGAGGCAGCGGTGGAAACCGTGCGCGCCGACCTGTTCGACGGCACCGGGCGGGTGCTGACGCCCGCCGAGACCGAGACCCTGTCGCGCGCGGTGGCCGAGGCGTTCGCCCTGGACCCGCGATCGGGCTTCGTCGAGGGCATGCGGCGCGATGCCGATGCCAGGCGGCGGGAACAGGAGGCGATCGAACAGGCCGCCCGTAGCCGGCGCAATGTGGAAGAACAGAGGCTGCGGGACTGGGAAGACAGTCTGGTCGGGTTTTCCGAGGTTCCGCGCCTGCTCCATTGCTCGGGCAAGGAAGCGCTGCGCTGGATCGCCGAGAACCGGCTGCCGGTCGCGCGCCGGGTCCCGCAGCCGGACGGTACGGAGCGGTGGGAATTCGACCCCCGGGAACTGGTGGCCCTGCGCGCCCGCCTGCCCGAATGGCGCGGCGGCGGCCCCCAGGCCCCTGCCCTGGTGCCCGATCCCGGCACGCGCAAGGTGGGCAATGCCGTCATTGCCCGCGTCGCGGCGCTGGACCGCTATGCCGCGCATTTCAAGACCGCGCGGGCGCTGAAGCGCAGGATCACGCTCGTCACCGGCCCGACCAACAGCGGCAAGTCGCATACCGCGCTGGAAGCCCTGGCGCGGGCCGAAAGCGGCATGGCGCTGGCGCCGCTGCGCCTGCTGGCCCACGAGTTCCGCGAGGCGCTGGCCGCGCGGGGCGTGCCGACATCGCTGGCGACCGGCGAGGAACGGATCGATGTGCCCGGCAGCCGGCACCTGGCCGCCACGGTCGAGATGTGCCCGCTGCACAACCCGGTCGATGTCGCGGTGATCGACGAGGCGCAGATGCTGGCCGACCCCGATCGGGGCGCCGCGTGGACGGCGGCGATCATGGGCGCACCGGCGCGGCATCTTTATGTACTGGGCGCGCCGGATTGCGTGCCGATGGTGCGCCGGATCGCCGAACTGTGCGGCGACCCGCTGGACGAGGTGCGGCTGGAGCGCAAGGGGCCGCTGGTGACCGCCAGCGAGGCCGTCCATCTTCAGGACCTGAAGCCGCATGACGCGCTGATCGCCTTCTCGCGCCGCGAGGTGCTGGATTTTCGCGCGGCGCTGCTGGCGCGGGGGCGCAAGGTCGCCGTGGTCTATGGCGCTCTGAGCCCCGAGGTGCGGCGGGCCGAGGCCCAGCGATTCAACGACGGCGCGGCCGATATCCTGATCGCCACCGATGCGATCGGCATGGGGCTGAACCTGACGATCCGCCGCGTGATCTTTACCGCGCTGCGCAAGTTCGACGGCACGCAGACCCGCGACCTGAACGCGCAGGAGGTCAAGCAGATCGGCGGCCGCGCCGGGCGCTACGGCAAGCATGAGCAGGGCGTGGTGGCGGTGCTGGCCGGCGCGGGCAGCGCCGCGTTCGTGCGCGCCATGCTGGCGGCGCCCCCCGCCGACCCCACCGACCTGCGCCCGCAGGTCCAACCCGATTCCGACATCATCCAGGCGGTGGCGGCGGAAATCGGGTCGGAGAGCCTGTTCGGCGTGCTGTCGCGCATTCGCCGCGCCGTACTGCGCCATGACGACCCGAATTACCGTCTGGCGAACATGGAGCAGGCTTTTGCCATCGCCACCGCGCTGGAAGGCGTGACCGGCCTGACGCTGGCGCAGCGCTGGGTCTATGCGATGTGTCCGGTGGACGACCGCGACAACGGCATTCAGCGTCTGGTGCAATGGGCCGCCGACCATGCCGCCGGGCGCCCGGTGATTCCGCCCGGGACCGGGCGCCTGCCGCCCGCCGAGCGGGCCGACCGCATCGAACTGGAACGCGCGGAGAAGCGCCACAAGCGGCTGGTGGCGTGGCGCTGGCTGGCGCTGCGCTTCCCCGATGCCTATCGCGCCGGAGAAGACGCCGAGGAGGCGACCGCGCGCCTGAACGACTGGATCGAGGACGTGCTGCGCCAGCAGAGCAGCCGCACCCGGGCGGACGAGGCCGACCGCGCGCGGCCGGGGCCGAAGCGCCCCCAGCGTGGGCGCGGCGGCGGTGGCGAACCCGGCGGTGGCAAATCCGCTGGCGTGCGCGCCCACCGCCGATAAGGGACATGATCGGAGGATGGGCATCGCCGGGGGCAACTGAAGGAGACGCCGCGTCGCACCCCGGAAATCCCTGTACTCGATACCTGGCGCATTGGAATGTATATAAAATTTACAATACGATCATTTATTCCGCGTGTAGCAGGGAGAGAATTTCCTTCAACGGGGTTTCGCAATGAAAAACTTTGCCAGCGTCGTATTGATGGGGTTGGTCGCGGCCCCCGCGATGGCATTCGGCGCTCCATGCTGGAAGCAGGATCAGACTGTTTTATTGTCTGGAAAAATCACGATTGAATCCGTTGCTGCACAAAGCGATCCTAAAAAAGACGCATATACCTATCCTTTGCTGCATTTAGAAAAAAAATCCTGTTATTCGGACAGCGACTACGGAAGTATTTCTGATGTTCGAGCCGTTGCCGTTGTCTCCGGCTATCATCAGCTCCACTTCCAGGAAGGTCAGCATGTCAGCCTGACGGGAGCGATAGAACATACGGTGACTGCCGATCAGCCTCCACAGGCTCTTATGTTATATATGAAAAACTGAACCCATGAAATCTTGCCGCATGCATGTCGATTCTGTTGGTGCGATCGGGACCTGAAGATTCTTGAGCGACTGGCCTTTTGCCGCGCGGGCGGCATCGGCGCGAGGCGTTCGACGTGAGCGAAGCCGGGAGCATGAAACCCGCGCTTGACCGCCGGAGCGGAGCATCGTTATGTTATAGTATAACATAACATATTCGGTTCGGAGAGAGGGTTGCATGGATATGCTGGTTGGAGAGGATCACCGGCTTCCGGTCACGGTGCTGTCCGGTTTTCTCGGTGCGGGCAAGACGACCCTGCTGAATCATGTGCTGAACAATCGCGAGGGCCATAAGGTCGCGGTGATCGTCAACGACATGAGCGAGATCAATATCGACGCCGACCTGGTGCGCCAGGGCGGGAGCAACCTGTCGCGCACCGATGAAAAGCTGGTCGAGATGACCAATGGCTGTATCTGCTGCACGCTGCGCGACGATCTTTTGCAGGAGGTGCGGCGTCTGGCGGACGAGAAGCGGTTCGACTACCTGCTGATCGAATCCACCGGCATCGCGGAGCCGCTGCCGGTGGCCGCGACCTTCGCGTTTCGCGACGAGGCGGGCGAGAGCCTGAGCGATGTCGCGCGGCTGGATACGATGGTCACGGTCGTCGATGCGGTGAACCTGCTGCGCGATTACGGTTCGACCGACTTCCTGAAGGATCGCGGCGAGACGGCCGGAGAGGAGGACGACCGCGCGCTGGTGGATCTTCTGGTCCAGCAGATCGAGTTTGCCGATGTCGTCGTCGTCAACAAGGTCTCGACGGCCACGCCGGACCAGGTGGAGGCCGCCCGCAAGATCATTCGTGCCCTCAATCCCGATGCCGACCTGATCGAAGCCGACATGGGCCGGGTGGCGGTCGGCCGCGTGCTGAATACCGGGCGCTTCGACTATGACAGGGCGCATCAGCATCCGCTCTGGTACAAGGAACTCTTCGGCTTTGCCGGGCATGTGCCGGAAAGCGACGAATACGGCATTCGCAGTTTCGTCTATCGGGCGCGCCGCCCTTTCGTGCCGCGGAAATTCCAGACATTCCTCGATACGAGCTGGCCGGGCCTGGTGCGCTCGAAGGGTCATTTCTGGCTGGCGACACGCCCCGACTGGGTGGGCGAGATGAGCCAGGCCGGGGCACTGGTCCGCAATCAGGCGATGGGCCTGTGGTGGGCCTCCGTGCCGAAGGCCGAGTGGCCGGACAGCGACCAGTGGCGCGACATGGTCCTGGGCAACTGGGACCCGGTCTATGGCGACCGCCGCCAGGAGATCGTCTTTATCGGCACCGGCGACATGGATGAGGCCGCCATCCGGGACAGGCTCGATGCCTGCCTCGTGCCCGACGACGGCGCGACGATCTTCGACCCGGCGCGCTTTGCCCGCCTGCCGGACCCCTTCCCTGCCTGGCGCCGTGATGCCGAGGGCGTGGCGCACGCCTGACCGCAAGGACGCGTTCGTGAAATTCTTTCGAAAGAACCGAGCCGATGAAAACGAGAGCCGCGATAGCCTGGGAACCGAACATGCCGCTCGAAATCGACCTCGTCGATCTCGAAGGCCCCCGGGAGGGGGAGGTCCTGGTCCGCATCGTGACCACCAGCCTGTGCCATACCGACATGTTCACCTTGTCGGGACGTGATCCGGAAGGACGTTTCCCGGCCATTCTGGGGCATGAGGGGGTCGGCGTCGTCGAGGATATCGGCACGGGCGTGACCTCGGTCCGTCCCGGCGACCACGTCATCCCGCTTTATATCCCCGAAGATCCGAACTGCCCGATGATCCGCTCGGGCAAGACCAATCTCTGCTCGACCATACGGGAAACGCAGGCCCAGGGGCTGATGCCCGACGGAACCAGCCGCTTTTCCTACAAGGGCCGCCAGATCCTGCATTACATGGGCACCAGCACCTTCAGCGAATACACCGTGCTGCCCGAGATCGCGGTGGCCAGGATCAGCCGGGACGCGCCCCTGGCCAAGGCCAGCGTGATGGGCTGCGCGGTGCCGACGGGGATGGGCGCGGTGAGGAACGCCGCGAAGGTGGAGGCAGGCGCGACGGTCTCCGTGTTCGGCCTGGGCGCGATCGGCATGGCGGTGATCCAGGGCGCGGTCATGGCGGGCGCGGCGCGGATTATCGGCATCGACACCAATCCCGCCAAGTTCCTGCTGGCGAAACGCCTGGGGGCGACCGACCTGGTCGATCCCGGCGACCATGCCGGGCCGATTCAGGACGTCATCATCGGGATGACCGGCGGGGGTGTCGATTATGCCTTCGAGGCGATCGGGCGCGTGGATATGATGCGCGCGGCGCTCGAATGCTGCCACAAGGGCTGGGGGGAATGCACCGTCATCGGCGTGGCCGGCGCGGGAGAGGAAATCGCGACCCGGCCGTTTCAGCTCGTCACCGGGCGGGTCTGGCGCGGCACGGCGTTCGGCGGCGTGAAAGGTCGCTCGGAGCTACCCGGCATGGTGGATGAATGGCTGTCGGGCAAGTTCAGCGTCGATCCGTACATCACGCACAACATGACCCATGGGCAGATCAACCGGGCGTTCGACCTGCTGCGTCGGGGCGAGGCGATCCGGTCGGTCATGCATTACCGCCCGGGCGAGACGATGACGAACGACCTGCCCGGCGAGATCCTCATGGAAGCCTAGGCGCGGGGTGGGCGTCAGGGCGCGCCCACCACCGCCAGCCCGCCCATATAGGGGCGCAGCACTTCCGGCACCGTGATGCTGCCGTCGGCGTTCTGGTAGTTTTCCATCACCGCGATCAGCGTACGCCCGACCGCGAGGCCGGAGCCGTTGAGCGTATGGACGAACTCCGGCGCCTCGCCCTCGGCGGGGCGGAAGCGGGCGTTCATGCGCCGGGCCTGGAAGGCGCGCGTGGTGGAGCAGGAGGAGATTTCGCGCCATGCGTCCTGGCCGGGCAGCCAGGCTTCCAGGTCGAAGGTCTTCGCGGCGCCGAAGCCGGTATCGCCGGCGCAGAGCAGCATGCGGCGATAGGGAATGCCCAGCCGTTCCAGCACCGTCTCGGCGCAGCGGGTCATGCGCTCCAGTTCCGCGTCGCTGTCCTCGGGCCGCGTGACCGAGACCATCTCGACCTTCTGGAACTGGTGCTGGCGCAGCATGCCGCGCGTGTCGCGGCCGGCGGCCCCGGCCTCGCTACGGAAGCAGGAGGACAGGGCGACCATGCGGCGCGGCAGGGCCGACGCCGGCAGGATATCGCCCGCCACGCTGGCGGCCAGCGGGACCTCGGCCGTGGGGACCAGCCAGCGCCCGTCCTCGGTGCGGAAGGACTGGTCGGCGAATTTCGGCAGCTTGTCGGTGCCGAACATCGCGGCCTCGTTGACCAGCACCGGCACCGCCGTTTCGGTATAGCCGTGGTCCTGGACATGCAGGTCGAGCATGAACTGGCCCAGCGCGCGCTCCATCCGCGCCAGCGCCCCGCGCAGGACCACGAAGCGCGCGCCGGACAATTTGGACGCGGTTTCGAAATCCATCATGCCCAGTGCCTCGCCCAATACGAAATGCTCGCTTGGGGGGAAGGCGAAATTCCGCCGTTCGCCGACCTGATGGACCACCATGTTCGCGGACTCGTCGGCGCCATCGGGCACGCCATCGTCAAGCCGGTTGGGCAGCGTGACCAGCAGGTCGCGGATTTCGGCGTCGCGGTCGCGGACCACGGCCTCCAGTCGCTCGATCTCCTCGCGCAGGGCGACGGCCTCGGCCTCCTGCGGCGTGCTGTCGGCGCCGGTGCGGCGCAGGGTGCCGACCTCTTTCGACAGGGTCTTGCGGCGGGCCTGACGGTCCTGCAACGCGGTCACGGCGGCGCGTCGCTCCTCGTCCAGCAGGACGATATGGGCGGCGACCGGGGCGCCGCCCCGGCGCGTCAGGGCCGCGTCGAAGGCGGCCGGATCGGCGCGGAGCGCGCGGAGGTCATGCATCTTGGGTCTCCTGGTCCAGGTCGGCGGGGCGCTTGGGCTGGACCAGGCGCGCGCAGACGATGGAAATTTCGTACAGACCGATCAGCGGCACCGCGAGGCCGGTCTGGGTGATGATGTCCGGCGGGGTCAGGATCGCCGCGATCACGAAGGCGCCGACATAGGCGTAGCGCCGGAAGCGCTTGAGCGTGTCGGCAGTGACGATGCCGACCCGTGCCAGCAGCGTCAGCGCCACCGGCAGTTCGAACGCCACGCCGAAGGCCATGATCAGCTTCATGACCAGCGCCAGATATTCCGACACCTTGGCCTGGAGCTGGATCTGCAATCCGTCCTGCCCGTCGGCGGTCTGGAAGGAGAGGAAGAATTTCCACGCGAAGGGGAAGACGAAATAATAGGCCAGCGCGGCGCCCATCACGAACATGATCGGGGTTGCGACCAGGAACGGCAGGAAGGCGCGCTTTTCGCTGCGATACAGGCCCGGCGCCACGAACATCCAGGCCTGCATGGCGACCATGGGGAAGGACAGGAACGCCGCGCCGAAGATCGCCACCTTGATATAGGTGAAGAAGGCCTCGTACAGCGCCGTGTAGATCAGGTGCGGCTGTTCGCCCTGCGCGCGCATCACGTCGCCCAGAGGCTGGGCGAGGAACAGGTAGATCCGCGCCGAGAAATGGTAGCACAGCAGGAAGCACAGGCCGAAGGCCAGCGCCGAGCGGATCAGGCGACGGCGCAGTTCGACCAGATGCTCCAGCAGCGGCATCGGCTGGTCGTTGATCGGATCGTCGTTCAGGATCGTTTCTTCCGGTTTGGGCGCGCTCATTATGTGTGGTCCCGCGCCGGCGCGTCCACGGGCACCCGCCGCGCTCCGTGCATGACCCGCGCCGGCGGCAGGAAGGCGGGCGGACGCAGCCGCGCCCATTCGGCGGTCAGCCGGCGCGCGACCGAGGGCGGCAGCAGGGCGGGCGCGGGCCCGGCGGGCGCGAGCGGCGGGAACGCGCCGTCGTCGCGCGCCGGGGCCGGCGGGATGTAGCCGTAGCGGTGCGCCCCGTCGGGATCGAAACCGGGCGGGCTGGCCGTCGCCGGGGTGGAAGCGTCGAGCGGCGATTCGCCGAAGGTGCGTTGCAGCGTGCCGTCATCGTCGATCGCGCGCATGATCTGGTTGCGGACATTGAGGCGGCGCAGGCCGCCCAGCGCGTCCCTTGCCTCCGTCAGGTCGGCCTCGCGCACCATCTCGTCGACATGGGACTGGAATTCCGAGGCCATCTTGCGGGCCTTCTTGATCAGCCCGGTGATGGTGCGGATCGCGACCGGCATGTCCTTGGGCCCGATCAGCAGCAGGGCGACGACACCGATCAGTGCCATTTCGGACCATGCGAAATCAAACATGACCGATCCCCGGCTCAGGCTTGGACATTATACGGACTCGGATCTGGCGTGACGCGAACGGCGCGTGGAAAGGGTGGACACCTATCACGCCGCCGTCGGGCCGGGAACCGCTTCCGTCCCCGACGCGTCCGGCGCGGCGGCTTGCAGGGCGGGATTGTCGGGCACGTCGACCAGCAATTCCTCGCGCCGGGGCAGGTCGCGCAGGTCGCGCAGGCCGAAATGGCGCAGGAAATCGGCCGATGTGCCCCACAGGATCGGCCGGCCCGGGACCTCCTTGCGGCCGCGCGGCACGATCAGCGAGGCCTCGAGCAGCGTGTCCAGCACCTGCTGGCTGAGCGAGACGCCGCGGATCTCCTCGATTTCGCCGCGGGTGCAGGGCTGGTGATAGGCGATGATCGCCAGGCTTTCCAGCGTCGCGCGGGCCAGCCGGCGGGGGCGGTGCAGCACGCGGGTCAGGCGCGGCGCCAGGTCGGCCATCGTCCGGAACTGCCATCCGCCGGCCACCAGGACCGGGGCCACGCCCCGGCCGGCATACAGCGCCACCATGCCGTCGATCACCCCGCGCACATAGGCGGCGAGGTCCTCGGTGTCGGGGGGGACCAGGTCCTGCGCTTCGAGCAGGTCGGCGATCGCGCGTTCGGGCACCGGGTCGGGGCTGGCGAACACCATGGCCTCGACCAGGCGGATCGCCAGCGGAATGGCGGACATGGCCGCGTCCTCGCCGGTCGCTGACATCTCGGGAGTGTCCTGTTCGTCGGTCATTCCGCCGCGTCCATCCTGTCCATCTCCGGCCCATCCATGCCCGTATCGTTGGCCGCCGGTTCGCCCCCGGCGTTGGGGCGCAGCATGATGCGACCGAATTGTTCGTCCTGCCGCAGTTCGATCATGCCGTTGCGCGCCAGTTCCAGCCCGGCCAGCAGGGTGCCGGCCATCGCGGCCCGGCGTTGCTGGGTCCGTGCCTCCACGTCCTCGCCGTCGATCGCCGGGCCGCCTTCGGGCAGGAAGGCCCCGAGGTCGCACCAGTCGCCGCCGCCGGGGATGGTCTCGGCGCCCAGCAGGCGCTGCAAGCGGGCCAGCGCGTCCTGCACCGTCCAGAAATGCAGGCGCCTGGGCTGGTAGACGCGCTTGCGCGCGCCGCGCCGCATCGCCGCCATGTAGGCGCCCATCAGTTGCGGCAGGTCCAGCGACAGGCCCGAGCGGTCGATTTCCGTCAGGTCCTCGCGTTCGCCCCGGGCGAAGACGTCGCGGCCCAATTGGGGACGGGCCCCCAGCCACGCCGCCGCCCGACCGATCCGCGCCAGTTCCAGAAGCCGCGCCTGGAGCAGTTCGGCGGCTTCTTCGGCGTCCGTGTCCTCGCCGTCCTCGGCCGGCAGCAGCAGGCGCGATTTCAGCCAGGCCAGCCAGGCGGCCATGACCAGCCAGTCGGCCGCCAGTTCCAGACGGACGCGACGGGCGGAGTCCACGATCGCCAGATATTGCTCGACCAGTTGCAGGATCGAGATCCGCGCCAGATCGACCTTCTGCGCCCGCGCCAGGTCCAGCAGCAGGTCCAGCGGCCCCTCGAACCCGTCCAGGTGCAGCATGGGCGCGGTCAGGCCGTCGGGCAGGCTGGTCCCCTGCCCTTCCGCGCGGATCTGGCCGGCGGGTTCGCTGCCCAATGGCCGGTCCCTAGAACCCGGCCAGCGTGCAGGCCAGGCCGTTCAGCCGCACATGTTCGCAGAACGACGTGGCCTGGGCGATGCTGGCGAAGCCGCGCGTACGCAGGCGGAAGAAAACGGCGCCGTTGCGTTCAGTCCGCTCGATGACCGGCGTGTGGCCGCCGAACAGGTCCGGGTAGTGCTGGGTCAGGCGCGCCCATTCCTTCTCGGCGGATTGCTGGGAATCCAGGGCCGCGAGTTGTACGCCGTAGCGGCCCTCGGCCACGGGGGCGGGCGTGGCGGCTGGCGCGGGCGCCGGGGCGGGCGCAGCCGGAGCGACGGCGGGCGGCGCGGCCGGAGCCGGAGGTGCCGTGGGCTGGGCCGCCGCTGCGGGCGCGGATGACGGGGCCGGAGCGGGCGAGGATGCGGGGGCGGCTGGTGCGGCCGGAGGTTCCGGCGGCTGGCCGTATTGCTGGGCCAGGCGGTCGGGGCGCGGCTGTTCCGGGCCCGGGGCCAGGCGGGCCACCGCGCCGTCGTCGCCGCTGGGTGCTTCCGCCCCCAGAACCTGCATGCCGCCCGGATCGAGCGGGCGCACCCGCACCGGCCCGGGCGGTGGCCCGAGGACGGGAATGCCCGTCTGGTGGTGGCCGACCAGGGCCCAGCCGCCGATGGCGATCACCAGCAGGCCGCCCAGGCCGGCCGCGCCGTAGGCCAGGCGCCGCGTCGTGGGATCGGCGCCCAGCAGGCTGTCCAGCAGGCCGCCCGCCCGGCGGGCGGGGCGCGTGCGCGGCGGCGGGTCGTCGTCGTAATCCGCGCTCATGCGCTCGCGCACGCGGTTCAGCCGGTCCTCGTATGGGTCGCGGCCGGTGGGATCGGTATCGCTCATCGCATTTCCTCGACCGGCTGGACGCCCAGCACCGCCAGGCCGGAGCGGATGGTGGTGGCCGTGGCCTCGACCAGTGCCAGCTTCGCCCGGGTGGCGGGAAGGTCGTCCTCCTGTAGGAAGCGCAATGTCGCATCATCGCGGCCGCGATTCCACAGCGTATGGAAATCGCCCGCGAGTTCGCCGAGATAAAAGGCGATGCGGTGCGGTTCGTGCGCCTGGGCGGCGCCCTCGACCGTGCGGGGCCACTGGGCCAGGCGCCGCAGCAGCGCCAGTTCGGCATCCGAGCCGATGCCGTCCAGAGCGGCCTCGGCCAGCGCGGCGGGGGCGATCGCGGCCTCGCCCAACATCTCCTGCGCCGCGCGGAGGACCGAGCGGCAGCGGGCATGGGCGTACTGCACGTAGAAGACCGGGTTGTCGCGGGTCTGGGCCACCACCTGGTCCAGGTCGAATTCCATCTGCGCGTCGGCCTTGCGCGTCAGCATCGTGAAGCGCACCGCGTCGCGCCCGACCTCGTCGATCAGGTCGCGCAGGGTGACGAAGGTGCCGGCCCGCTTGGACATGCGCACCGGCTGGCCGTCGCGCACGATGCGGACGATCTGGCACAGCAGCACGTCGAAGCCGGTGGCCCCGGCGCCCGCGTTCAGCGCCTGCACCGCCGCCTTCATCCGGGTGACGTAGCCGCCATGGTCGGCGCCCCAGACATCGATCAGCAGGTCGGCGCCACGGCGGATCTTGTCGTCGTGATAGCCGATATCGTTGGCGAAGTAAGTGTTCGAGCCGTCGGACTTGCGCAGCGGGCGGTCCACGTCGTCGCCGAACGCGGTGGAGCGGAACAGGGTCTGGGGCCGGGCCTCCCAATCGTCGGGCAGCTTGCCCTTCGGCGGTTCCAGCACGCCCTCGTACAGCAGGCCCTGTGCGTCGAGGCGGGCGATGGCGCGGTCGGTCACGCCGTCGGCCAGGATCTTCGCCTCGCTGGTGAAGACGTCGTGGCGCACCCCCAGCACGTCAAGATCCTCGCGGATCATGGCCATCATCGCGGCGACCACGAAGGGCTTGACCGTGTCCATCCAGAGTTCGGGCGCCGCCGGCTGGCCGTCGACCCCGGCCAGGCCGGTGCCGTGCCGTTCGGCCAGGGCCTCGCCCACCGGGATCAGGTAGTCGCCGCCATACTGGATGCCGCCGGGCACCAGTTCGGCGAACGTCTCGCGGTCCATGGTCGTGCCGATGGCCTCCAGGTAGCGCCAGTAGGCGGCCCAGGCCAGGGCCGCGACCTGGGCGCCGGCATCGTTGATGTAATATTCCTTGGTGACGGCGTATCCGGCCTTGGCCAGCAGATTGGCCAGCGCGTCGCCGACCACGGCGCCCCGGCAATGGCCGACATGCATCGGGCCGGTCGGGTTGGCCGACACATATTCGACATTCACCCGCACGCCCTGCCCCAGCGTGGCGTCGCCGTAGGACTCGCCGGCGCGCAGCACCTCGCCCGCCACCGCGCGCAGCACCGATGCGTCCAGCGTCAAATTGACGAAGCCGGGGCCGGCGGGCTCGGCCCGGGCGATGCCCGGGACCTCGACCAGCGCCGCCGCGAGGTCGGCCGCGATCTCGGCCGGGCGGCGGCGGGCCGGTTTGGCCGCCAGCAGGGCGGCGTTGGTGGCCATGTCGCCATGGGCCGGATCGCGGGTCGGCGTCAGTTCCACGCGCGCCGTCACCTCCTCCGGCAGGTCCGGAACGATCCGCCGCAGGGCGTCGCGCACATGCGAGAGATAGCGGACGAACAGGCTGTCGGACATGCGATGCGGCTTCCTACTGAACGACTGGAACATGAGTACGGGCGTTTCAGCCCGGCACGGACAGATCCGTCAACCGTCGATGTTCTTCCATCGCGAATCGATCCGTCATTCCGGCTATATAGTCGGCCACGATCCGGCGCGCACCCGTCGCGTCGGTGGCCCGGGCTTCCTGCCGCCAGGCGTCGGGGAGGAGGGAGATGTCTTCGGCCAGAATCGAGAAGATGGATTCGACCGCCATCCGCGCCTTGCGCGTCATGCGGTTGACCCGCCAGTGCCGGTACATCCGCGCATACAGGAAGGTGCGGATGGCCCCGTTGTCGCGCGCCATCGCCGGGCTGTAGGCCACCACCGGCGCGCGCGCGCGCCGCACGTCGTCGGGCGATCCGGGAGCGAGGTCCGCCAGGTTGCGCCGCGTCTGCTCCGTCAGGTCCACCGCCAGGGCGTTGATCACCCGGCGGATGGTCTCGTGCCGCATCCGGTCCTGGAGGTGCAGGTCCTCGCCGGGGCCGGCGGCCAGGGCGCGGACCTGGGCCAGCGCCGCGCCGACCACCGGCAGGTCCGCCAGGTCGGCCAGGTCCAGCAGGCCGGCGCGCATGCCGTCGTCCAGGTCGTGGGCGTGATAGGCGATGTCGTCGGCCATGGCGGCGATCTGGGCCTCGACCGACGCATAGCTGGACAGGTCCAGCCCCAGCCCGTCGGCGTAACGCGCGACATAGCCGGTCGGGTGGTCCACCGGGCCGTTATGCTTGATCAGCCCTTCCAGCGTTTCCCAGGTCAGGTTCAGGCCGTCGAAGTCGAAATAGCGGCGTTCCAGCTTGGTCACCTGGCGCAGGGTCTGGGTATTGTGGTCGAAGCCGCCCCAGTCGGCCATCGCGGCGGCCAGCGCGTCCTCGCCCGCGTGGCCGAAGGGCGTGTGGCCCAGATCGTGGGCCAGGGACAGGGTCTCGGTCAGGTCCTCGTCCACCGACAGGCTGCGGGCGATGGAGCGGGCGATCTGCGCCACTTCCAGCGAATGGGTCAGCCGGGTGCGGAAGAAATCGCCCTGATGGTTGACGAAGACCTGCGTCTTGTATTGCAGCGTGCGGAAGCCGGCGGAATGCAGCACCCGGTCGCGGTCGCGCTGCCACGGCGAGCGGCTGGGCGATTCCGGCTCGGCATGCAGGCGGCCCCGGGCGGTGGCGGTCTGGACAGCGTAGGGTGCGATGCTCATATATGAAACCAATCCCGAATGGGTGGCGTGTGCCCGGTGCCGGACGAACCGGACCGCCCCCTGTCGATAACCCGCCCGGCGCCGCAAGGCCAGCATGCCGACCTGGCATGTGGACCCCGGGCCGCGTGACGATGGTGATCCTGATGGACATGCCGCTGCCTTCTTCCTCCGCCACCGCTTTCCGCGTCTCGCCCGAGGCCGCCGCCAGGCTGGGGGAGATCATCGCCGCCCAGCCGGGGGCCGGCACCGCGGCGACGGCGCTGCGGGTCAGCGTGCTCGCCGGGGGGTGCAACGGGTTTCAATACAGTTTCGCCCTGGATGGCGCGGAACGCGCCGACGACATCGTGGTGCCGGCGGGCGCGTCCCGCGTGCTGGTCGACCCGGCCAGCATGGATTTGCTGGCCGGCGCGGAACTGCATTTCAACGATTCGCTGATGGGCGCGCATTTCACGGTGCGCAATCCCAATGCCACCTCGTCCTGCGGGTGCGGCACCAGTTTCTCGATCGATTGAGCGGGCCGCCTTTCGCAGATGAAAATCGCAAGCTGGAACGTCAATTCCGTCCGCCAGCGCCAGGCCCATGTGCTGGACTGGCTGGAGCGCGAGAAACCCGACCTGCTCGGCCTTCAGGAGATCAAGTGCGAGGAGGCAGCGTTCCCGGCCGAGGCGTTCCGCGAGGCTGGCTACGACTCGGTGGTGGTGGGGCAGAAGAGCTATAACGGCGTTGCCATCCTGTCGCGCGGGCCGGTGGCCGTCACCGCGCGGGCGCTGCCGTTCCTGGCCGACGAGGCCCCGCAGGCGCGCTATGTCGAGATCGAGGCGGAGGGGCTGGTCTTCGGCAACCTGTATCTGCCCAACGGCAATTCCGGCGGCAGTGCCGGATATGAGGCCAAGCTGGCCTTCATGGAGGCGTTGGCGCTGCATGCGCGGGCGCTGCTGGAGGCCGGGAGGGATTTCGTGCTGGCGGGCGACTATAATGTCTGCCCGACGGACGAGGATTGCGCGCCCGGCGCCCTGCCGCCCACCGACGCGCTGGTGCGCCCGGAATCGCGCGCGGCCTTTCGCCGGCTGATCTGGCTGGGCCTGACCGATGCGCTGCGGGCGCTGCATCCGCATGGCCGGTATTACACGTTCTGGGATTATCAGGCCGGGGCCTGGCCGCGCGATTGCGGGTTGCGCATCGACCATGCCCTGCTGTCACCCCGTCTGGCAGAGCGCCTGCGCGATGCCCGGCCGGACCGGGACGAGCGCGGGCGCGGCCAGCCGTCGGACCATGTGCCGCTGGTCATAACGCTGGACGATGCCTGACGCGGATACCGCGCCAGGCAATGCGCTCAACGCCAGCCGGGCCGGATCCAGACCCAGCGCGGGCCGCGCTGCTCCCACCGTCCCGGGCCCCAGCCCCGGTGCCAGCCGCGCACGTAATGGCCCGGAACCCAGATATAGCCGCGATCTGTCCAGTCCCAGCCGCCGCCGACCCACATCCAGCCGGGGCGCGGCACGGGCACGATTTCGGCACGCGGCGGCGGCATGGGGGGCGGTGCCCAGCCGGGGGTGACCGGACCGTAGCGATAGACCTGCGCCTGGGCCGGAGCGGCGGTGCCGACCGTCATGGCGCCGCCGGCGACCACACCCAGCGCCAGCAGGGCGCCCCTGACAATATGCCTGTTCATGCGAACCAACTCCTGATTTACGCACGGGATCTTTGCCGTCCCGCCGGGTTGGATATGATCCGACCTTCGTGGCGTTGAAAAGGCGAAACCGTTACGAAGAGGCGCGGCGGCGCGGCGTGACCGCGCCCAGCGCCACGATCAGGACCAGCGTCACGCTGCCCAGTTCGATCTGCACCCGCGTGTCGGGGGTCAGCAGCATCGTCACCATCACCAGCAGGATCGCGGCCACGGTGAGCCAGGACAGATAGGGGAACAGCAGCATCGGGAAGGCCGGCTGCCGCCCCTCGCCGCGCATGCGCCCGCGCAGGGCGATCTGGGCGAACACCACCATCAGGTAATCGAACAGGATGATCGCCCCCGAGGCGTTGAGCAGGAAACCGAAGACCTCGCCCGGGAAGGTCGCGGCGATGACCGTCAGCACCATGGCCACCGCGCTGCCGATCCCGATCGCGCGGCGGGGGGCGCCGCTGGGCCCGGTGCGGACCAGCACCGCCGGCGCGTCGCCATGCGCCGCCATCTCGAACAGGATGCGCGAGGTGACGTACAGGGTGGAATTGAGGCACGAGGCGATCGCCACCAGCACCACCACCGTCATCGCCGCCTCGGCGCCGGGGATGCCGATACGGTGCAGGACGTCGAGGAACGGCGAATGGCCGGGGCGGATCTGGTTCCACGGGATCAGGCACAGGATCACGGCCAGCGAGCCCATGTAGAACAGCATCACCCGCACGACCACGGTGCGGATGGCCCGGACGATGTTATGGCCCGGATTGTCGGTTTCCGCCGCCGCGACGGTGGCGATCTCGGCCCCGGCGAAGGTGAACAGGATCGCCGGCAGCAGCGACAGCGAGGCCCCGAACCCGTGCGGCATGAAGCCGCCCCGGTCCCACAGATGCGCGATGCCGCCGTTGAGCGACGTGCCGAACACCCCGAACAGCGCCAGCCCGGCGATGATCGTGAACAGGCCGATCGCCGAGATCTTCATCAGCGAGAACCAGAATTCGAACTCGCCATAGCCCCGGACCGACCCCATGTTGACCGCCGTCATCAGCGCGATCAGCGCCAGCGCCACCGGAAGCTGGGCGACGTCGAGCATCGGCCCGACGATCAGCGCCGCCGCCTTGGCCTCGACCGAGGCGACCACGACCCAGAACAGCCAGTAGGACCAGCCGGTGACGAAGGCGGCGCGGTGCCCCAGCCCGCGCCGCACATGCCCGACGAACGACCCGGCCTCGGGGCAGTCGATGGCCATTTCGCCCAGCATGCGCATGACCAGGAAGACGATCAGCCCGGCCATGAGGTAGGACAGCAGCACCAGCGGCCCCGCCCCCTGGATCATGACCGAGGTGTTGACGAACAGGCCGGCGCCCACCATGCCGCCGATCGCGATCATCGAAACGTGGCGGGTGCGCAACGAATGGGCCAAGCCGCCCCCGTTGGCCGGCGCGGCATCCGGCGTTCTGTCCTCGATCGGCGTGGGGTTCAGCATCGGTGGCCTTCCGGGGCTGGGGTGAAGCTGTGCAGCGTGCCGTGCATGCGGAAATCGCCGAAATCCATATCCAGATCGTCGGAGACGCCGTTGGCGAAATAGCGCATCCCGATCTCGTAATCGGGGCGCATGTCGTGCGAGGACGCGGTGTAGAACGCCACATGCACCCGGCCGGACGGCAGGCGCGCCAGTTGCGGGAACGGGCTGGCGGACGGCGGATGGGTCCAGCCCAGGATCATGACATAGGTATCCTGCGGGCCGTCCTCGCCGGTTCCATCGAACAGGACGGGGGAAATGGACGTGCTCCCCTGTTCCGCCGCGCTGATGATCGCCCGGGTATGGGCCATCGGGAACAGGACCCCGGCGGCCAGGCGGACGGTATGCGCGGCGGGCTGGGTATAGCGGATCTCGCCGCCTGCCGGCGTCATCGTCGCCTCACCCGCCACCCGGCTGGCCGGGCGGCCGTTGGCGGTCTGGACGGTGCGGAAGACCAGGCTATGGCCGTCCTTGGCCTCCAGCGTCGCATAGTCCGAGACCATCTCGGTCACGGCGCCGGAGCGGGAGACCGTTTGCAGCTTGAGCTGCTGCTGGGTCGACCAGGCCGAACAGGCGTCGCTGACCGCGTAGGTCATGGTGCCGCTGGCGGAAATCGTATCGCCGCCGGTCACCGCGACCAGCGTCAGATCGTACACCGCGCGGTGGGGCGCCAGCGCCACCGGCGCTTCGGCCCGCGCGGGGGCGGCCGCCCCGCACAGCAGAACCATGAGGGCGCATCGGATGCTTCGTGTCATCCCGCCAGCAGAACCCATCGCGTCGTTCCGCGCAATGATGCTATTCCGCCGGCTTGGCATCCTTGCCCGCCGCGGGCCTGGGGCGCGGCAGGTCGAGCGCCAGCGACAGTTCCTTCAGCCGCTCGGGCGGGACCGGGGCCGGGGCGCCCATCATCAGGTCCTCGCCCTGCTGGTTCAGCGGGAACAGGATCACCTCGCGGATATTCGGCTCGTCGGCCAGCAGCATGACCATGCGGTCCACGCCCGGCGCGGAGCCGCCATGCGGCGGCGCGCCGTAGCGGAACGCATTGAGCATGCCGCCGAACCGGGCCTCGACCTCGCTGGCCGGGTAGCCGGCCAGTTCGAAGGCGCGGATCATCACGTCCGGGCGATGGTTGCGGATCGCGCCCGACGACAGTTCGATGCCGTTGCACACGATGTCGTACTGATAGGCCGTGATCGTCAGCGGGTCCTGGCTGTTCAGCGCCTCCAGCCCGCCCTGGGGCATCGAGAACGGGTTGTGCGAGAAATCGATCTGGCCCGTTTCCTCGTTGCGCTCGTACATCGGGAAATCGGTGATCCAGCAGAAGCGGAAGGCGTTCTGCTCGATCAGGTCCAGTTCGGTCGCGACGCGGGTGCGCACCTGGCCGGAAAATTTCACGACCTCGTCGCCCTTGCCCGCCGCGAAGAACACGGCGTCACCCGCCTTGAGGCCGGTCGCGGCGCGAATCGCCTCCACCCGCTCGGGCTCCAGGTTCTTGGCGATCGGGCCTTTGCCGCCTTCCTCGTCGAAGATGATGTAGCCCAGGCCGCCTGCCCCGGCCTCGCGCGCCCAGGCATTCAGCTTGTCATAGAAGGTGCGCGGGCGATCGCCCGCGCCGGGAGCCGGAATCGCGCGGACCGCGCCGCCGCCGGCGACGATGCGGGCGAACAGGCCGAATCCGGAGTCCGCGAACGATTCGGTCACGTCGCTGATGCGCAGCGGGTTGCGCAGGTCGGGCTTGTCGCTGCCGTAGAGCGCCATCGCCGTGGCGTAGGGAATCCGCTCGAACGGCGCGGGGCTGACCGTGCGGCCGCCGCCGAATTCGCGGAATACGCCTTCCATCACCGGTTCCAGCGTCGCGAACACGTCTTCCTGCGTGGCGAAGGCCATCTCGAAATCGAGCTGGTAGAATTCGCCCGGCGAGCGGTCGGCGCGGGCGGCCTCGTCACGGAAACAGGGGGCGATCTGGAAATACCGGTCGAAGCCGGCGACCATCGCGAGCTGCTTGAATTGCTGCGGGGCCTGCGGCAGGGCGTAGAACTTGCCCGGATGCATGCGCGCCGGAACCAGGAAGTCGCGCGCGCCCTCGGGGGACGAGGCCGTGAGGATCGGCGTCTGGAACTCGATGAAGCCCTGGTCGGTCATGCGGCGGCGCAGGCTGGCGATGACCTGCGAGCGCAGCAGGATGTTGCGATGCACCTTGTCGCGGCGCAGGTCGATATAGCGATAGGTCAGGCGCAGGTCTTCGGGATAGTTCTCATGCCCCGCGACCTGGAACGGCAGCACGTCGGCGGCCGACTGCACGTCGACTTCTCGGGCGCGCAGTTCGATATCGCCGGTCGGCAGGTTGGGGTTGCGCGTCGCGTCGTCGCGCAGCACGACCTCGCCCGTTACCGTCAGCACGCTTTCGACGCGCACGCGCTCGACCGCCTCCAGCACCGGCGAGCCGGCGGGAATCACGATCTGGGTGATGCCGAAATGATCGCGCAGGTCGATGAACAGCAGGCCGCCATGATCGCGCTTGCTGTGGACCCAGCCGGAGAGGCGGGCGGTCTGCCCGGCGTCGCTGGCCCGAAGCGCGGCGCAGCTATGGGTACGGTAGGGATGCATGGTCCGGTCCTGTGTCGCCAGAAAACAAGGAACGGGGCGCGACGCGCCCCGTTCGGTCGAAGGCGGAGGAAGCCGGGCCGGGCCGCCCCTGTCAAGGGTTGGCTTCGCCCGCCCGCTCGGGAAACAGTTCGGCCAGTCCGGCCTGCGAGGCCGCGCACAGTCCGCGCTCGGTCATCAGGCCGGTGACCAGCCGCGCCGGGGTGACGTCGAAGGCCGGATTGGCGGCGTGGCTGCCGGGCGGCGCGACCCGCACCGTCTCGATCCGTCCGTCCGCCGTCTGCCCGGTCACGGTGGTGACCTCGGCGGACGCGCGTTCCTCGATCGGGATTTCGGCCAGCCCGTCGGTCACCCGCCAGTCGATGGTGGTGGACGGCAGGGCGACCCAGAAGGGCACGCCGTTGTCATGCGCCGCCAGCGCCTTGAGATAGGTGCCGATCTTGTTGGCCACGTCGCCGCCGCGCGTCACGCGGTCGGTGCCCACGATCACCATGTCCACCGCGCCGTGCTGCATCAGGTGGCCGCCGGCATTGTCGACGATCACGGTATGCGGCACGCCGTGGCTGCCCAGTTCCCACGCCGTCAGCGCCGCGCCCTGGTTGCGCGGCCGGGTTTCGTCCACCCAGACATGGACCTTCAGCCCGCTGTCATGAGCCATGTAGATGGGCGCCAGCGCGGTGCCCCAGTCGACGGTGGCGATCCAGCCGGCATTGCAATGGGTGAGGATATTGACCGTCGCCCCCTCGCCCCGTCGCGCCGCGATCTCCTGGATCAGGCCGAGGCCGTGACGGCCGATCGCCTCGTTCTGCGCCGCGTCCTCGTCGCAGATGCGCCCCGCTTCGTCATAGGCGGCGGCGACGCGGGCTTCGGCCGGCAGCGGGCGCAGGCGCGCCAGCATGCGCTCGATCGCCCAGCGCAGGTTGATGGCGGTGGGGCGGGTATCGGCCAGCAGGGCGGCGTCGCGCTCCATCGCCGCGTCGGCGGCGTCGACCCGCAGGGCCAGGGCCAGCCCGTAGGCCGCCACCGCGCCGATCAGCGGCGCGCCGCGCACCTGCATGCTGCGGATCGCGTGCGCCACCTGGTCGCGCCCGGTCAGGCGCAGGATGTCCAGCGCCCATGGCAGGCGGGTCTGGTCGAAGATATGGACCGACCAGCCATCTTCCTGGTCCACCCATACGCTGCGATAAGGGACGTTACCGATTTTCATGCCGCATGGTTCCAATGGCTGGGAAAAGGCCGCGCAGGGAAGCACCCCGTTTGCGCGGCGGCAAGCCCGCGACCCTCTAGCAGGTTCAGGCGCCGAATGCGCGTGAACCTGTCGTGGCAGGGTTCAGGCGCTGCCGCCTTGCAGGTGAGTCAGGGTCGCCGTCAGGCGGCTGGCGAAGGCCGTGGGGTCCTTCAGGCTCTCGCCCTCCTGGATCCGGGCGATGTCCAGCAGGATCAGCGCCGTGTCGGTGATCGGCTCGCCCCGCGCCACCCGCGCCGCCAGGTCGCGGATCAGCGGGTGCGCCGGATTGACCTCCAGCACCGGCGCCTGGTCGGGCACCGCCTGGCCGCTGCGCCGCAGCAGGCGCTGCAATTGCAGGTCGGGGCCGTGGCCGGCGGCGGCCAGCACCACCGCGCTGCTGACCAGCCGCGTGCTGCCCCGGACCTCGGAGACCGCGTCGCCCAGGGCCTCCTTCAGCGCCGGCAGCAGCGTGTCCAGCTCCGCCTTCTCACCCTCGGAGGGCGGGGCCTCGAACGTCTCCAGATCGGCGTGGCTCTGGCTGACGCTGCGCAGGGACTTGCCCTCGAACGTGCCCAGGCGGTCGGGCCAGAAGGAATCGACCGGGTCGGTCAGCAGCAGGACCTCGATCCCGCGCGCCTTGAAGCCTTCCAGTTGCGGCGAGGCCGGCAGCGTGTCGGGATTGTCGCCGGTCAGGTAATAGATCGCCTCCTGCCCGTCCTTCATCCGTGCCACGTACTCGGCCAGCGTGGTCCAGCCCTCCTGTGTGCTGGAGCGGAAGCGGGCCAGACCGGCCAGGTCGGTGCGGTATTCCGCGTCGTCCCAGATGCCTTCCTTCACCACCGGGCCGAAATTGTCCCAGAATTTGGCGTAGGATTCGGCGTCCTTGGCGCGGGTGCGCAGTTCGTTCAGCACCCGGTTGGTCACGGCCTTGCGGATGCGTTGCAGCACCGGGGTGGCCTGCAACATCTCGCGCGAGACGTTCAGCGGCAGGTCCTCGGTATCGACCACGCCCTGCACGAAGCGCAGCCAGGGCGGCAGCAGCGCCGCGTCGTCGGTGATGAACATGCGGCGGACATGCAGCCGTACCTTGCTCTCACGTACCTGCTCGCCGAATTCGAACGGGCGGCTGCCGGGGACGAACAGCAGGGCGGTGAAGTCGATCGTGCCTTCGGCATGCCAGTGCAGCGTCGCCCAGGGCGTATCGAAATTATGGCTGACATGGCGATAGAATTCGGTGAGCTGCTCTTCGGTCACCTCGCTGCGCGGCTTGCGCCACAACGCGGTTCCGGCATTGGCGGGCTTCTCCTCGCCATCGCTCCGGATCGTGATCGGCCAGGCGATGTGATCGGCCCATTTGCGCACGATCGATTCCAGGCGCCATGCGTCGAGGAATTCGTCGGCATCGTCCTTCATGTACAGGATGATGTCGGTGCCGGGCTGCTCGCGCGTCGCGGGGCTGAGGGTGAAGCTTCCCTTGCCGTCGGACGACCAGCGCCAGGCCTCTTCGCTGCCCGCGCGGCGCGACACCACGTCGACATGGTCCGCCACCATGAAGGCGGCATAGAAGCCGACGCCGAACTGGCCGATCAGGCCCGACCGTTCCTCGGGCTTGTGCCTGGCCAGTTCCTCGCCGAACGCGCGGGTGCCCGAGCGCGCGATCGTGCCCAGGTTGCGCGCCAGCTCGTCCTTGCTCATGCCCGCGCCGTCGTCGCTGATGGTCAGGCGCCGGGCGTCCTTGTCGGGATCGATGCGGACCTTGGCCCCCTCGGGCAGCGCCAGGGCGGCGTCGGTCAGGGCCTCGAACCGCCGCCGGTCGGTGGCGTCGGCGGCGTTGGCCACCAGTTCGCGCAGGAAAATCTCCCGCTCGGAATAGAGCGCATGCACCACCAGGTCGAGCAGGCGCCCGACCTCCGCGCTGAATGCATGTTCCTCGCCACCCGCAGCCTGATCGACCATGTCGGACATCTCTCCGTTACGTGAAATCACACAGTGGCGGGATATGGGTCACGAACAGCGCGATTTCAACGCTCTGCGTCATATCTATCGCGCGTCATTCGAAATCGGCCGGCAGGCCGGGATCGCGGTAATGGTCGAACATACGCCGGATCTGCGCCGGCAGCACCCGGCCCAGCGACAGGTCGGCGGGGATCTCGCCGGGGCCGAACCAGGCGATCTCGGACGTCTCGATGCTGGTGGCCGCCTCGCCGCCCGCCAGGTCGCACAGGAAGAAGAACTTGGCGCAGGAGAAGGCCTTGTGCTCGTGCCCCTGGCGGTCGCGGTCCCACACCGCCGCCAGCCGGCGCGCCGTGACGATATAACCGCTTTCCTCGCGCACTTCCTTCACCGCGTTCTCGGCCGGGGTCAGGTTGACGTCCGCCCAGCCGCCGGGGAGCGTCCAGCGCCCGTTATCCAGCACCTCGCGCACCATCAGGATCCGGCCCGCATCGTCGAACACGGCGGCGCGCACCTCGACCTTCGGCGTCGCGTAGCCTTCCTGATCGGCGAACAGGGCCTCGATCCGCGCCACGGGCTGGCCGCTGCCGGCCGCCATCATCCGCGCCGCGATCGTCCGCAGCGCCTCGTACCGCTCGCGGTCGAACGGGTCGCCGGCGAAGGTCAGGCCGGTCTGCGCGATGGCCTGGATCTCGCGCGCCCAGGCCAGCCAGTCGGGTTCGGTGCTCATGCGCCCTCCGGCGCCCAGCCCGGCGGGGCGAGTTCGAAGCCGGCGAACTGGAAGGCCGGGGCGACGATGCAGCCCACGACGCTCCACGCCCCCAGCGATTCGGCGGCCTGCCAGGCCATGACCGGCACCACCGCCTGCTGGAGATGGCCCTCGGCGGGGCATGGCCCCAGTGTCACGCGCTCGACCACGCCATCCCGGGCGATGCCCAGGCGCAGCGGCGCGCCGCCCTGCCAGCACCAGATTTCCGCCGCGTCGACCCGGTGCCAGTGCGAGCGCTCGCCCCGCGCCAGCAGGAACTGGATGGTCGTCGCGACCCCGCGCCCGCCATCGGGCGGGGTGTCGCGCCAGGTTTCGCGATACCATCCGCCCTCGGGGTGCGGCGACAGGGAAAGGGCCGCGCGCACGGCCTCGGCCGGCAGGTCGGGATCGCGCAGGTCGATCGCGGGTGGGGTCATGGCGCCTCGCGCTTCGGTTGGGGCGGCGGCGGGAAATCCAGCATGGCGGCGGTGTAGGTTTCCACCACCTCGCTGAACGGCAGGCCGTCCCGACGATAGAGCAGCGCACGGTGGCGCAGGATGTCGGCGGGAATGGCGAGCGGGCCCGGGCCGGGCGGCGGCAGGCCGCGCCGCTCCCACCCGTCGGGCAGCGGGGTGAACAGGCGGGTGCTGTCCAGGGTCCGGCGGGTGAAACGCAGATCCGCCACCGCATGGCCGAACGCGGTGTCGGTGCGCGCCAGAAGGTCGTTCATCGCCGGGGTCAGGCGCGAGGGGACGTACCAGTTATCCGCCACCGACAGCACGCGGTCGCCGCAGGCCAGCGCCACCCGGCGATAGGCGACCGGCTCGTCCGCGCCGACGGCGAGATCATGCCGCTGTTCGGCGCTGGGCGCACGCGCGATGCCCGGGACGCGGTGCGCCACCACATGGGCGACGGGCGCCAGGCCGTGATCGCGGCACCAGGCCTCCAGCGTCAGCGTGGCGCTGGGGTGGGAGAGCAGGCTTGCGTCCAGCGTCGCGACCAGGGCTTCCAGTTCCAGGCGCGCGCGGGGGGTGTCGGGCCACATGGTCCCTCGCTCGTTCGCGGCGGCGGGCGTCGCGACGGCCAGGCCCGACCAGACCAGGAGCGCCCATGCCGCCTTCACGACTTGTCGCCGATGCCGCTGGCCAGCACCAGATAGAAAACGAACACCGCGTCCAGCAGCAGCAGGACCGGCGTGATCTCGCTCCAGCGGCGCGCCGCCAGCGCCAGGACGGTGTGAAGCAGCAGCCCCAGCGCCAGGCTGACCATGAAATTGCCGGTCATGACCGTGACCAGCACCATCAGCAGCGGCGCCAGGATACCCGCCGCGCCGTCGTGCTCCGCCCGGCCCAGGTCGGCCAGCATGCCCAGCCCGACCAGGATCAGCACCGGGGCGGTCGCGACCGCCGGGACGGCGGTGATGATCGGCCACAGGACCGACGACAGCGCGAACAGGATCGCGACCGTGACCCCGACCAGCCCGGTCCGTCCTCCGGCCTCGGCCCCCACCAGCGATTCCAGATAGGCCGACACGGTGGAGGTGCCGAGCGCGGCCCCCACCACGCTGGCCGTGCCGTCGGCGACGAAGGCGGCGCGGCCCAGCACCGGCTGCCCGTCCTCGACCGACAGGCCGGCCTTGCGCGTCACCGCCATCATGGTACCCGTCGCGTCGAAGAAATCGCCCAGGAAGAAATACAGCGCCACCGGCAGCACCAGCCCGAAATGGGTGAAGAAGCCGTGAAAGTCGAAGGGCAACAGCATGTGGGCCGGATAACGCGGCCATTCCAGCCACGCGGAGGGCAGCGACGTGACCGCGTGCCCGTCGGCACGATGGATGCAACACCCCGCCACCGTGACCGCGACGATGGTCAGCAGCATGCCCGCCGGCACGCGCAGCAGGCGCAGCGCGGCGGCCAGAAACAGGCCGGCGACCCCCAGCAGCACCGCCGGATCGCGCAGCGCGCCGAAGGCGAGGCCGTCGCCGCCCCGGACCGCCAGCCCGCCGCTGACCATGCCGATATGGGCGATGAAGGCGCCGATCGCGCAGTGGATGCCGGTGCGCACCGAGACCGGGAAGCCCATCACGATCTTCTGCCGCCAATGGGTCAGCGACAGCGCGACGAAGCACAGCCCCCCGATCAGGACCATGGTGAAGGCGACCGGCGGCGCGATGCCCATCTGCACGACCACGACCTGCGCGAAGACCAGGTTGCTGCTCATGGCCGGGGCCAGGGCGATCGGCAGGTTGGCCAGCAGCGCCATCAGCAGCGACCCGACCACCGAGGCGGCGATGGTGGTCATGATCATGTCGTGGCGGTCCAGCCCCGCCATGGACAGGATGGCCGGGTTGACGACCATGATATAGGCCATCGCCCCGAAGGTGGTCAGCCCGGCGACCACCTCGCGCGGCAGGGTCGAGCCACGGCGCGTCACATGGAAAAAGCGGTCGATCCAGCCGGTTGCCCCGGCGCCGTCATGCGTCACTGCCTGTCCTCTTGCCCGCCTGCTCCGGCAGCGACTGTCCTACCGCTTCCGTTACGATGCAAGAGAGGCCGGCAGCCGGTCAGAACCGTTCGGCGAAGGCCGCCGCCGCCCCCAGCAGGCCGGGCTGCGGGTGGGTGATCAGCTTCACCGGCATCCGCGCCATCATCGATTCGAAACGTCCCTTGGCCACGAAGCGCTCGGCGAAGCCCGATCGCGGCAGATGGTCCGCCAGCCGCAGGCCCACGCCCCCGGCGATCACCACGCCATTGGCGCCCTGCGCCAGGGCCAGGTCGCCCGCGACGGCGCCCAGCGCCAGACAGAACCGCTCGACCGCCGCCGAGGCCATCGGGTCGCGCCCTTCCAGCGCCAGGGTCCATAATTCCTTGTCGTCGTGGATCAGGGCCGGCTGACCTTCGAGTTCGGCGATGGTTTCGTACAGGTTCACCAGCCCCGGCCCGGAGACGATCCGCTCGGCCGAAACCCGGCGGTATCGCTGCCGCAGCCGCTGGAGAATCCGGTCGTCCACACTGTCGAGCGGCGCGAAATCGACGTGGCCGCCCTCGGTCTCGCACACCAGGCTGCGCCCGTCGCGCCGGACGACATAGGCCGAGCCCAGCCCGGTGCCGGGACCGACGATCGTCGTCACGCCGTTGGCCGACAGGTCGGTATCGGGGCCGCACAGATGGCGCAGATGGGTGGCGTCGACCTGGGTCACCGCGTAGCCGACGGCGCCGAAATCATTGACCAGCACATGCTCGTCCACCCCAAGCTGCTCGGCCAGTTGCGCGGGCCGGATGATCCAGGGATTGTTGGTCAGCTTCAGGATGTCGCCCTGGATGGGACAGGCGACGGCGATGCCGGCCGCGCGCGGCAGCACGCGCCCGATCTCGCGGCCGAAGGCCTCCCACGCCAGTTGCATGCTGGCGTGTTCGGCGCATTTCAGCGTCACGGCGTCGCCCAGCGAGACGACGCGCCCGGCCTCCACCGTGGCGATCGCGAAGCGGGCATGTGTTCCGCCGATATCAACGGCGACGATTTCCTTCATGGCCAGTCCAGCCTCCCTGCGGTGGTCCACCGGCACATGGGGCCGGTCGTCATGTCGTCGGGCGGGGCGCCTGTTCAGCCTTGAGGCGCCGCAGCACGAAATTCCGTACCGGACGCGGCAGCACGATGTCCAGCAGGCGCAGCCCCGCGAAGATCCGGGGGAAGATCAGGTGCGGCCGTTCCTCCTCCACCGCGCGGGCGATCAGGCGGGCGGCCTGGGGGGCGGTTTGCAGGAAGGGCTTGGTGCTGCTGACCCGCCGGCTCATCGGCGTGTCGACGAAGCCCGGCGACACCAGCGTCACCCCCACGCCGTGGTCCAGCAGGCCCGTGCGCAGCGCCTCGGCGAAACGCGCCAGCCCGGCTTTCGATCCCGAATAGCCGGGGGCGAACGGCAGGGCATGAAAGGCCGCGACCGAGCCCAGCAGGACGATATGGCCGCGCTGCCGCGCCACCATGCGCTCCGCCCCGGCGGTGGCCAGCGCGGCCGGAGTCGCGAAATTCACCAGCCCCAGTTCCAGCACCGTCTCGGCGCGCTCGGTCAGGGCATGCCGCTGGCGCATGTCCCCCAGCCCGGCGGCCAGGACCAGCAGATCGACCGGGTGGGTGTCGTCATCCGCGCGGAACGCCGCGATCGCGGCGGCGCCGTCGGCCAGATTGAGCGTGCGCGTCGCGACGGTGGCGCCCATGGTCCGGCAGTCGCGCGCCACCTGTTCCAGCCGGGCCGGATCGCGCCCCCACAGGACCAGCCGGCGGCCCGAACGGGCATAGAAACGGGCCAGTTCCGCCCCGATCCCGCTGGAGGCTCCGGTAATCAGGACGGTCGCCGGATCAAAACGGATTTCGCCCCCCTGATGAGTCTTGGCCATCGGGCCCCTTTCTTTAGCTACCAATTCCATGTCATCAGCACTGGCTGGCCGTCGTGGCCATGCGATTCAGCCAATTGCCCGCCGGACGGCACGGCCGGACGCCGCCATCGCGGCGACCCGGCGCGGACCCAACCGCGGCCAGAAGACGGAACGGTCATGAACGAAGCGGATCAACTTGTCATTACCCCCGTATCCGGCCTTCGTCAGTTGTCGCACTTCATCCGCCTGCCCCGCCGGCTGTATGCGGGACTGCCCGGCTATGTGCCGCCGCTGGACATGGAGCAGAAGGATCTGCTCGATCCGCGCAAGAGCGCGTTTTTCGGCCACGGGCGGGCGCAATATTTCCTGGCCATGCGCGCGGGGCGGCCGGTGGGCCGGATCTCCGCGCAGATCGACGATCTGGCCATCGAGAGACTCGGCGAGAATATTGGCTTTTTCGGGGCGCTGGACGCGATCGACGACGCGGCCGTGGTTACCGCCCTGCTGGACGCCGCCTGCGACTGGCTGCGCGAGCGGGGCATGGTGACCGCCCGTGGGCCGTTCACGCTGAATTCGAACGGCGAGCTGGGCGTGATGATCGAGGGGCATGACGCCCCGCCGATGATCGCCATGCCCTGGCACCCGCGCTGGCTGCCGCCGCTGATCGAGGCCTGCGGGTTCGCCAAGGCGATGGATTTCGTGGCCTACCAGATGGATATCGGCCCGCAGGCCGAGGAAAAGCACCTCGTGCCCTCCAGCCTGCGGCTGGGCGAGGGGCGGCTGGGCACGGTGAGCACGCGCGGCATGCGCAAGGGGCGGATCGCCGAGGACGGCGAGATCCTGCGCCAGCTCTATAACGACGCGTGGCGCAACAACTGGGGCTCGTTGCCGCTGACCGCCGACGAGATGAAGGCGATGATCGCGCAGATGAAGCCGATCCTGAAGCCCGAGCATTACGTGCTGATCGAGCAGAACGGCGAACCGGTGGCCGTGGCGCTGGTGGTGCCGAACCTGTACGACATCGCGGGCGACCTGGGCGGCGCGCCCTCGCCGCTGGGCTGGGTGCGGCTGGCGGCGCGGCTGCTGCGCCACCGGTTCCGGTCCGCGCGCGTCATCCTGCTGGGCGTCAGCTCGAAAATGGAGGGGACGGCGCTGGGCGCCATCCTGCCCGCGCTGGCGATTGCCGAACTGATGCGGCGCGGCCATTCCCTACCCTATCGCATGGTCGAAATGGGCTGGATCGTCGAGACCAACATGCCGATGCGCCGGCTGATCGAGCGCCTGGCCCCCGAGCCGTGCAAGCGCTACCGCGTCTATGATCGCGGTCTATGATCGCGGGTTACGCACCCAACAATGAATTTTACAGGTGGCTCCAGCCGGGGCGGTCAAGCGCCAGCGTGCCGCCTGCGCCGTCGCGGACCTCGACTCCCTTCAGCGCGCGGTCGAACCGGCCGATGCGGGTGACCGGCACGCCCCCCCGGGCGGCGGCCCGGCGCAGGGCAGCCTCGTGGTCCGGCGGGACGGCCAGCAGCAATTCGTAATCGTCGCCGCCGGTGAGGCAGGTGGGCAGCCAGCCCGGCCCCGCCCGGCGGGCGGCGTCGGACAGGGGCACGCTCGCGGCGTCGAGCCACGCGCCCAGGCCGCTTTCGCGCGCCAGGTGGCCCAGATCCTGCACCAGCCCGTCCGACACATCCATCGCCGCCGAGGCGATGCCGCCCAGCCCCAGCCCCAGCCTGGGCTCGGGCAGGCGGTAGCGCCGGGCCAGGACGCCCGAGGCATCGGCCAGTTCGCCGCGCAGCACGCGCAGCCCCAGCGCGCCGTCGCCGATCGTCCCGGTGACCCAGATGTCGTCGCCGTCGCGCGCGCCGCCGCGCCGCAGAGCGCCGCCGGGGCGGACATGGCCGAGGATGGTCAGGGACAGCACCAGCGGCCCCGGCGTGGCGGTGGTATCGCCCCCCAGCAGGGCCAGGCCATAATGGGCCTGATCGTCGCGCAGCCCGGCCGCGAAGGCGGCGAACCAGTCCTCGCCCCGCGCGTGGGGGCGGGTGACCGACAGCAGGTAGCCCAGGGGGGTGGCATCCATCGCCGCCAGGTCGGACAGGTTGCAGCGCAGCAGCTTGCGCCCCACCGTGTCGGGTGGATCGTCCGGCAGGAAATGCACCGATTCGACCATCGTATCGACCGCGATCACCAGTTCGCGGCCCTTCGGCGGCCGCACCAGCGCCGCGTCGTCGGTCAGGCCCAGCGCGCCCTCGCCCGCCAGGGCGCTGAAATGCCGGCGGATGAAGCGGAATTCCGACGGCAGGGGGGCGGACCCGCCCATCGGATCAGGCGCCTTCGGCCCCATGAGGCTCCTCGGCCGCGGTGCCCGGCGCGGGATGGGGCGCGGGGTCGGGCGCGCGCAGCCGGCGGGCCAGCGCGTCCAGCACGCCGTTGACCATCTTCGGCTCGTCACCCGAAAAGAAGCCGTGGGCGATGTCGAGATATTCGTTGATGACCACGCGCGTCGGCACCCCGTCGACCACCGTCAGTTCGCCGCCCGCGGCGCGCAGCAGCGCGCGCAGCACCGGATCGAGGCGCCCGACCGGCCAGGACGGCGGCAGCACGTCGACGATCAGGGCGTCGATCCGCTCGCGCCCCGCCACCGCCGACCGCGCCACCTGCTCGAACAGGCGGATATCGGCCTCGGGCACGCGCCCGTCCTCGTACGCGGCATCCTGATCGGCGTCCGGCGTCGCCAGCAGCCGATGCCGCAGGAACTGCCCGATCACGGCCTCCGGCGTGTCCTCGCCCTGCTCGATCTGGAACAGCGCCTGCACCACCGCGACGCGAGACGCGGTTCGCGAGCGGGTTCGCACATGGGTCCTGTCTTCGTCCTGCGATGCGGTCATGCGCCTGTCTCCCTGCTGCCTGCTCTCCGCGAGAGGCGGCTTCATCGCCTCTTTACGTCGCCAGGTCCATAGGCGTCATCCCGGGGGGCGCCGTCGTGCCGTGCCCCGGCGGCGGCGGCCCGGGCCTCGGCCGGTCCGGGGATCGATTCCAGGATCGCCGCGAAATCCTTGGTTTCACGAAAATCCCAATGCACGCTGGCGAAACGGATATAAGCTACGATATCGACCTCGCGCAGCGTGTCCATCACCAGCTTGCCGATATCGCCCGATGGAATGTCGGTCTCGCCCGACGCTTCCAGCTTGCGGACCAGGCCGTTGACGATTCGCTCGATCCGCTCGTCATCCACCGGGCGCTTGCGCAGGGCGACGCGCACCGAGCGCGCCAGCTTGTCGCGTTCGAACGGCACGCGGCGGCCGTCGGCCTTGAGCACGTACAGGTCGCGAAGCTGCACCCGCTCGATGGTGGTGAAGCGCTGGCCGCATGACGCGCAGATCCGCCGGCGACGGATCGCCGCCCCGTCTTCATGCGGACGACTATCCTTGACCTGGGTATCGTCATGACCACAAAAAGGGCATCTCATGCGGGCTTCTGTCCTGACCGGCGTGTTCCTCGGTGGGAAATGCGCATGAAATCAACCGGACGCAAGCCCATGCGGGCAAGTCGGCTCCGCCTTGTGCCCTCCCGGCGCCGTGATACTCTTTCCGCAATCGAGAAGGCGAGGAGCCCATGACGCGACACGCGCTGCTGATCGGAATGCTGATCCTCGCCAGCCAGGCGGCCCTGTCGGCCGCGCGGGCCGCGCCGCTGGCGCCCGACGACAACCAGACCACCGCCGGGCAGGATATCGAGATCCGCGATGCCTCGCTCCAGATCCTGCGCCCCGAACGCCGGATCGCCGCCGGCTATTTCACGATCGAGAACCGGGGCGAGTCGGTGCATCTGCTGGCCGGGGTCTCGTCACCCGCCTGCCCGCGGCTGTTCGCCCACCATACCGAACAGGAAAGCACGGGCGAGACGGCGGCCCTGTTCTCGCATCTTGCCCTGCCGGCCCAGACCACCCTGGTTTTCCCGCCGGGCGGCTATCACCTGATCTGCGCCGATTATGGCGACGGCGTGCGGCCGGGCCAGCAGGTCACCATCACGTTCCACTTCCTGGGGGGCGCCACCCGCAACGTCCCCTTCCTGGTCCGCGCCGCCGCCGATACCCAGGACGCCACCCCGCCGGATGCGACGCCCTAGAATATAAAAATGGAATATCGGACGCGATCACGCCGCCTTGGGCGTGAGGGTGCGGCGCACCGCGTCGCGCCAGCCCGCCAGCATGGTCTGGCGCTGGGCGTCTTCCATGCCGGCCTCGAACACGTGGCCGCGCGACCAGCGCGATGCCACGTCGTCCAGGTCGGTCCATACGCCGCAGGCCAGACCGGCCAGGAACGCGGCGCCGGTGGCCGTCGTCTCCAGATGGGTCGGCCGCTCGACGCCGGCTTGCAGGATGTCGGCCAGGAACTGGCAGAACCAGTCATTGGCCGCCATGCCGCCATCGACGCGCAGCGTCTTCACCTGGCCGCCGCCGTCCTGCGCCATCGCCTCCATCAGGTCGTAGGTCTGGTAGGCAACGGATTCCAGCGCCGCGCGGGCGATATGCGCCGCGGTGGCATCCAGCGTCAGGCCGCAGATCAGGCCGCGGGCCTCCGGGTCCCAATGCGGGGCGCCCAGCCCGACGAAGCCGGGCACCATATACACGCCATGGCTGTGCGGAATGCGCGTCGCCATGTCGTCGGTCTGCGAGGCGTGGGTGATGAGGTGCAGCCCGTCGCGCAGCCACTTGATGGCGGCGCCGGCGACGAAGATCGCGCCTTCGAGCGCGTAGGTCGTGCGGCCGCCGATCCGGTAGCCGATCGTGGTCAGCATCCGGTTGGCCGAGGCCACCGGGGACTCGCCGGTATTGAGCAGCACGAAACAGCCGGTGCCGTAGGTCGCCTTGGCCATGCCGGGGGTGAAGCAGGCCTGCCCGACCAGCGCCGCCTGCTGGTCGCCCGCCATGCCCGCCACCGGGATCGCGCGGCCGAGCAGCGCCGGGTCGGTCTCGCCATAGATCTCGCTGTTGCCACGCACCTCGGGCAGCAGGCTGCGCGGGATATCGAACAGGCGCAGCAGGTCGTCGTCCCAGCATTGGCGGTGGATGTCGAACAGCAGCGTGCGCGATGCATTGGTGACGTCGGTGGCATGCACCTGCCCGCCCGTCAGGCGCCACAGCAGGAAACTGTCGATGGTGCCGAAGGCCAGCCGCCCGGCCTCGGCATCGCGCCTGGCCCCGGCGACGTTGTCGAGGATCCAGGCCAGCTTGCTGGCGGAGAAATACGGGTCCAGCAGCAGACCGGTCCGCGCGCGCACCAGGTCCTCGTACCCGTCCTGGCGCATGCGCGCGCAGAGGGGGGCGGTGCGGCGGTCCTGCCAGACGATGGCGCGGTGGACCGGCTTGCCGGTCGCGCGGTCCCAGACCACGATCGTCTCGCGCTGGTTGGTGATGCCGATCGCGGCCACGCCGTCCGCGCCGCCGCTCTGTTCCAGTACGTCGCGCGCGGTCGAGACCACGTCGCGCCAGATTTCCTCGGCATCATGCTCGACCCAGCCATGGTCGGGATAATGCTGCGCGAATTCGGCACGCGCCGTCGCCAGCGGCTGGGCGTCGCGGTCGAAGATGATGCTGCGGGTCGAGGTGGTGCCCTGGTCGATCGCCAGGATCGTGTTCTTGTTGCTCATGCTCGTTCCTCCCAATCTTCGCTCGTTCTCATGACTGGCCGGTCGCGCGGACCTCGACCGTCTGGGGGTCGGCCAGGGGGCCGCCGACCTGGGGCGCCACCCGGTCGCGCAGGCGCGGCATGTAGGGGCGCACCAGGTACTGATAGGCCCCGGCACCGATCACGCCGCCGGCCAGCGGGCCCACGATGGGCACCCACCAGTAATGGCCGGGGGCCGGCAGGGCGGACGGCCCCCAGCCGGCGAGGTAGCAGAACAGGCGCGGCCCGAAATCGCGCGCCGGATTGATGGCCCAGGCTTCCAGATAGCCCGCGCAGCCGCCGATCGCGGCCACCAGCAGGCCGATGATCAGCGCGCCGGAATTGGCCTGCGGCGCCTGGGTGTTATATTCGCACGTCACGGCGAAGATCCCGAACAGCAGCATCGCCGTCAGGATGGTTTCGTCCACCAGGGCGTGGAGCGGCGTCACGAAATCGCCGGGATGGGTAAAGAACACCCCCGCCGCGCCGCCGTCGGTCATGCGATCCAGATGATGCACCAGGTTGAAATGGTCGATCACCGGCGCGTAGAGGACATAGACGATGGCCGCCCCGGCCATGCCGCCCAGAACCTGGACGGCGGCATAGGGCAGCACCTTGCGCCACGGAAAGCCGCGATACAGCGCAAGCGCCAGCGTGACGGCCGGATTGGCATGGGTGCCCGACACCGCGCCCGTGACATAGATGGCGATGGTGACGCCCAGGCCCCAGACGATGCACACGCCCCAATAGGCGTTGCGATAGGGGCTGGGATCGTACAGCGAATACATCGCGGCGACGGAATCACCGATCAGGATGATGATGAAGACCGCGATGAACTCGGAGATCAGCTCTCCGACGAATTGCCTGGTCCTGTCCATGGTCCCGCTTCTTCTCTTTGTTTTTTCGGGTTTCTTTTCGGGGCGTCTGTTCGGGCTGCTGGTCCTGGGGCGCGGTCCCGTCCCTCAGTCGGCCATGGCGGGCCGATTGCCGGGCGCGCCCTGGCGCCGCGCCGCGAGATAATGCTCCAGCCGCGCCTGGCCGTCCTCGTCGACATGCAGCCCCTGGCGCGAGCGGCGCCATAGAATATCCTCGGCGGTCACCGCCCATTCCCGCGCGATCAGGTACTCGACCTCGCGCGCCGTCAGGCCGCCGCCGAAATCCTCGCCCAGATCGGCCCGGCTCTGCGCCGTACCCAGTATGTCCCACGCCAGCGTGCCGTAGTGGCGAACCAGGCGCCGCGCGTCGTCGAGCGGCAGGAAGGGCGCGTGGACCCGCAGGCGCGCCACCGCCGAATCGAACCCGCCCGGCCCCAGGTCGCCGCCCGGCAGCGGTTGGCCGGCGGTCCAGCCCCGCCCGCCCACAACCGGCAGGAAGGGTGCCAGCTTTTCCAGCGCGTGCTCGGCGAGACGGCGATAGGTGGTGATCTTGCCGCCGAAGATCGACAGCAGCACGCCCCCTTCCGGCGGGGAATCGACATCCAGCACGTAGTCGCGCGTTACCGCCGAGGCATTCTGCGCCGCATCGTCATAGAGCGGCCTGACCCCGGCATAGGACCACACAACGTCGCCGGGCGTGACGGGTTTGGTGAAATAGCGATTCACGCTGTCGCACAGATAGCGGACTTCGTCCTCGGTGATCCGGACGTCGCCCGGATCGGCCGTCCATGGGATGTCGGTGGTGCCGATGAGGGTGAAATCGCGCTCGTACGGGATCGCGAACACGATCCGGCGGTCGGGGTTCTGGAAAATATAGGCCTGTTCGCCTTCGAAGCGGCGCGGCACCACGATGTGGCTGCCCTTGACCAGCCTGACCTGCTTGGTGGTCCCGATCGCCAGCGTGTCGCGCAGTACGCGCTCGACCCACGGGCCGGCGGCGTTGACCAGACCGCGCACCCGCACGGTCTGCCGGCCGGACGCGTCCTCGATCGTCGCCTCCCAGACGCCGCCGACCCGGCGGGCGCCGACCAGCCTGGTCCGGGTACGGATATCGGCGCCGCGCGCCCGTGCGTCCATCGCGTTCAGCACCACCAGCCGGCTGTCCAGCACCCGCGCGTCGGAATAGATGAAGGCCCGCCGATACGCCGGCCGCAGCGGCTTGCCGACCGGGTCGCGGTCCAGCCGCACGCCGCGCGAGCGCGGCAGCGTCATCCGCCCGCCCAGATGGTCGTACAGGAACAGGCCCATCCGCAGCATCCAGGCCGGTCGCACCAGCCTGGAATGCGGCAGCACGAACGACAGCGGCCAGATGATGTGCGGCGCGATCGCCAGCAGCCGCTCGCGCTCGATCAGCGCCTCGCGCACCAGGCGGAATTCGTAATATTCCAGATAGCGCAACCCGCCATGGATCAGCTTGGTACTGGCGGACGAGGTATGGGACGCCAGGTCGTGCTGTTCCACCAGCAGCACCGACGCCCCCCGCCCGGCGGCGTCGCGCGCGATGCCGGCACCGTTGACGCCGCCGCCGACGATCAGCAGGTCATAAAGTTGCGGCGCGGGGGATTGCTGTGCGGGATTCGTCCCGCGCGATGGATCGGACAACATGGCTCACTTCCTCCCGGCGATGTTCGTAAACGAACACAAAAGGAAAAATCAACGCAAAACGAAGCGAGGAAGCGCGCTTTCGAAGCCAATGATCCGAAGATTTCGTGCCGATCGTGGAAAAGATGTTCGTTTTAGAACATTTCCTTGGGCGTCTGCCCGGACACGTGGAGGGCGACCTGGTGCTGCGCCAGCACCGCGCGCACCGATGGCGGCGGCGGGCGATCGGTGAACAGGGCCTGGACGTCGGACAGGTGCCCTACCCGCCCCATCGGCCGCCGCCCGAACTTGGTGTGGTCGGCCAGCAGGAACACGGTGCGCGCGTTGCGCATGATCGTCCGCGCCAGTTCGATCTCGTCGAGGTCGAAATCCAGCAGCGTGCCGTCTTCCTCGATGCCGCTGATGCCGATCACCCCGAAATCGGCGCGATACTGGTCGATCATCGCGGTCGCGGTCGGGCCGGTGATGCCGCCGTCGTGCGAGCGCACCGTGCCGCCGGCCACCACCACCCGGAAGCTGGAGCGCGGCGCCAGGGTCGAGGCCACATGCAGGTTGTTGGTGATGACCCGCAGGCCCTGGTGATGCAGCAGCGCCCGCGCGAAGGCCTCGGTCGTGGTACCGATATTGATGAACAGCGACGACTGGTCCGGGATCTCGCGCGCCGCGATCTGGCCGATCGCCTCCTTCTCGCGCCGGTTGAGTACCTGCCGTTCGGCATAGGCGATGTTCTCGATCGACGAGACCAGCCCGGCCCCGCCGTGATGGCGGGTCAACTGGCCGATCCCGGCCAGGTGGTTCACGTCGCGGCGGATCGTCTGCACCGCCACGCGCAGGCGCTGCGCCAGTTCCTCGTTGGCCACGTAGCCGCGCGCCCGCACCAGCGACAGGATCTCGCGATAGCGGTCCTCGGAGGGAATGCCGGCCATGTCAGCCCGCCTCGGCCAGTACCTGCAGGACGGCCTGGCCGTAGCGATCCAGCTTGGAGGCGCCCACGCCCTTGATCCGCCCCAGCGCATCGAGCGTCGCCGGGCGTTCGATCGCGATGTCGTGCAGCACGGCGTCGTGGAAGATCACATAGGGCGGAATTTCCTGCTCGCGCGCCTCGCCCAGCCGCCAGGCGCGCAGGGCGGCGAACGGGCCCTCGGCCTCGGGCGGCAGGGCGACCGCCGGCCGTGCCGCCGCCGGCCGGCCGGCGCCCCCCGACCGCACCGCGCGCGTCGTCTTCAGGTCCTCGACCGGATCGTCGCGCAGCAGCACCTTTTCCTCGCCGCGCAGGATCGGGCGGGCCACCGCCTCGTTCAATGCCAGGGCGTTGTAGTCGCCGGTCACGCGGATGGCGCCGCGCGCGATCAACTGGCGGATCACCCCGCGCCAGAACGGCTCGGGCCGGTCCTGGCCGATGCCGAACACGCTCAGCCGGTCGTGGCTGTAGCGCGATGCCATCTCGTTCACCTTGCCGCGCAGCACCGCCGTCACATGCACCGCGCCGAATTTCTGGCCGATGCGATAGATCGTCGACAGGACCTTCTGCGCCTCGACCGTGCCGTCGAACGAGGCGACCGGGTTGCGGCAATTGTCGCAATGCCCGCAGGGCGTGGCCAGCGTCTCGCCGAAACAGCCCAGCAGCGCCTGGGTGCGGCAGCCGGTGGTCTCGGTCAGGGTGATCATCGCCTCCAGCCGGGCGCTCATGATCCGTTTCTGGGCGTCGGGCGCCGCGGATTGCTCCAGCCAGTGGCGGGCCCGCGCGATATCGTCGCCGCCATAGAGCAGCACCGTCTCGGACGTCTCGCCGTCGCGACCGGCGCGGCCGATCTGCTGGTAATAGGCCTCGGGCGACGAGGGCATGTCCAGATGCACCACCGTCCGCACGTCGGGGCGGTCGATCCCCATGCCGAAGGCGACCGTCGCCACGATCACCACCGGCTCGCCGGAGCGGAAGCGGGCCAGGGCGGCGCGCTTTTCGATCGGCGACAGGCCGGCATGGAACGGCAGCGCCGGCCAGTCGCGGTCGGCCAGCGACTTTGCCACGCGTTCGGTTTTGCTGCGGCTGCCGCAATAGACGATCGCGGCCTCGCCCGCGTGCCGGCCCAGAACCTCCAGCACCTGGCGCAGTTCCGACGTCTTCGCCCGCACGGCGATGTCCAGGTTGGGCCGGTGGAAACTGGCGCGCAGGACCTGGGCATCGGGCATCGCCAGCGCGCCCAGGATGTCGGCCTGGGTGCGCGGGTCGGCCGTGGCGGTCAGCGCGATGCGCGGCACGCCGGGAAAATGCTCGGGTAGGCTGGCCAGCGCCCGGTATTCCGGCCGGAATTCGTGGCCCCAGGCCGAGATGCAATGGGCCTCGTCGATCGCGATCACCGAGATCGCGAGCCGCGACAGCCGGTCGAGCGTGCCGGGCGACAGCAGGCGCTCGGGCGAGACATACAGGATGTCCAGCCGGCCGGCGGCCAGGTCGGCCCGCACCCGCGCCGCGTCGTCGGGCTCCAGTTCCGAATGCAGCGCCCCCGCATTGACCCCGACCTGCCGCAGGGCGGCCACCTGGTCGTCCATCAGGGCGATCAGCGGCGAGATCACCAGCCCGGTGCCGGGACGCGCCAGCGCCGGCACCTGGTAGCAGATGCTCTTGCCGCCGCCGGTCGGCATCAGCACCAGGCAGTCGCGCCCGGCCATCACCGCCTCGACCGCCTGCTCCTGCAAGCCGCGGAAATCGGGGAAGCCGAAGACGCGGGACAGGATCGCCCGGGGCGTGTCCGTGTGTTCGGCCAGCGTCATGTGCTCGGCAAACGGGGCGTCAGAGTGCTGCAATCTCGATCTTGCCCCCTGCCTTGCCCCTGCCCTGCGCCTGCACGCGACTCACTGGACCGGAGACCTTGGTGCCCCCTGCCCGCCTTTGCGTCAACCTGCGTTTCAGCCCGGAAAGATGGCGGGGCCGACGTCACACGGCGGCGGCGACCGCCCGCCCGTCCGCCAGCCGCCAGACGCGGTCCAGTTTTTCCACGCCGACCAGGCGATGCGCGATCAGGATCACCGTGCGGCCCGCCGTCACGTCGTACAGCGTCGTCAGGAACGCGCGCTCGGTCTCGCCGTCCAGGCCGGTCGCCGGCTCGTCCAGGATCAGGATCGGCGCGTCGGACAGCAGCGTGCGCGCCAGCGCGATCCGCCGGCCCTGGCCGCCCGACAGCGATGCCCCGCCCTCGCCCAGCCACGCATCGAGCCCGTCGGGCAGCGCGCGGACCGTGTCGCCCATCTGCGCGCGGTCCAGCGCCGTCCACAGATCGGCCTCGCTCGCCTCGGGCCGGCCCAGCAGCAGGTTGGCGCGGATGGTGTCGGCGAACAGGTGCGTCGCCTGCGACAGCCATGCCATGCGCCGGCGCACCGACACGCTGTCCAGCGTCGCCAGGTCCTGCCCGCCCAGCGTGATCCGCCCCGCGCCGGGGGCCGCGACCTTCAGCAGCAGCGCGGCCAGGGTGGATTTGCCGATCCCCGACGGCCCCAGGATCGCGACGCGGGTGCCTTGTCGGATGTCCAGGTTCAGCCCGTCGAATACCGGGGCGCGATCGGCCTGCCAGCGGAACGACACCTGTTCGAAGCGGATGTCGGTGCCGGGCGGGGCCGGCTGCGTGCCGGCGATGACCGGCGGGCCATCGGTTTCGCCGACCGCGACCACCCGGGCCGCCGCGCGGCTGATCCCGCCGGCCAGCGCGCCGGCGCGCGTCAGGCCGCCCGCGCTCTCGAACCCAGCGAGGACGAGAAACAGCAGCCCGATGCCGCGCGCCGCCGGAATCGGCCCCAGCCCGACACCCAGGATCGCGGCCAGCACGGCCAGCATCGCCGCCTGGCCGCACAGATAGGACGCGCCACCCATCAGGGCCAGCAGCCGCGCCTGCCGCGCCTGCCCCCGCAGCAGCGCGGCGTCGCGGGCCCGCGCGTGCGACATCATGCGGCCCTCGGCGCCGAAGGCCCGGATTTCACGCAGTCCGGTCACCAGGTCCAGCACGCCGATCCGCAGGTCGGCCAGGCGATGCGTCAGGATCGCGGCCTCGCGCCGCCCCATCAGCGCCGCCGCCAGCGGCAGCAGGAAGGCGCCGGCCGCGAACAGGCCGCCGACGATCGCCGCCAGCAGCGGATCGACCGGCAGGATCGCGACCACCAGGAACGGCAGGACCAGGCAGGCCCCGGCGAGCGGCACCATGATCCGCAGATACAGCCCGTCCAGCGCCTCGACATCCGATACCAGCCGCGACAGCAGGTCGCCCGCGCGGCGGAAGCCCAGGCCGGCGGCCGCGCCGCCGGCAAGGCGGCGGAAGAACCAGACCCGCAGGTCGGCCAGCGCGCGGAACATCGCGTCATGCGTGACCAGGCGCTCGACATAGCGCAGCACCACGCGCGCCACGCCCGAGACGCGCAGCAGCCCCATCCCGGCCACCGCGCCGCCGAACGCCAGCGCGGCCACGCGCGCGCCCGCGCCGCGCATCAGCACCAGCGCGGCGAGCAGCGCCAGCAGGGAGAGGAACGCACCGGCCGCCAGGCGCGGCGCGCGGCCCCGCCACAGCGCCAGCACGCGCAGGATCGGGTCCAGGCCGGTGGACGGGGCGTGTTCGGCAGGGGCGCGATCAGACATGGACATGACGCCCCTCCTCGACGGGGACCGGCCGGGGCGCCAGGGCGCCGGGCTGCCCCAGGTCGAGGCCCAGGTCGAGGCACGGGCCGGCGAACGCGCGCGCGCCTGCCGCGTGGCTGGACAGGATGACCGTCCGGCCCCGCGCCAGGACGCGCAGGCTGGCCAGGATCTCGCCCTCCGTCTCCGGGTCGAGATGGGCTGTCGGCTCGTCCAGCAGCAGCAGCTTCGCGTCCTTCAGGTAGGCACGGGCGATCGCCACGCGCTGCGCCTGACCGCCCGACAGGCCGAACCCGCCCTCGCCGATCGGCGTGTCCAGGCCCTGGGGCAGGTCGGCGAGGAAGCGATCGACCGAGGCGGCGTCGAGTGCTGCGCGCAACGCATGCTCATCGGCATCGGGGCGGGCGAAGAGGATGTTCTCGCGCAGCGTGCCGGCGAACAGCACCGGCTTCTGCCCGATCCAGGAGACCAGGGCCGACTGGGTCGCGGGCGCCATGGCGGCCAGGTCCGCGCCGCCGACCAGTACCTGGCCGCTGTCCGGCACGATGAAGCCCAGCAGCATTTCGATGATCGTCGACTTGCCCGCGCCCGACGGGCCGACCAGCGTCAGGATCTCGCCCGCGCCGACCGCGAAGCTGAGATCGTCCAGCACCGGACCGCGCGCGGCGTCCCACGCGAAGGTGACATGCGCGAACGCCACCGCCACCCCGCCCGCCGCCAAGGCGGGCAGCGCATCGCGCGCCGGCGCGGCCTGGGCCGGCGCATCCGGCAGGTCGCCCATCGCCGAGGCCGCGCCGGCCGCGTGCGCGCGATCCTGGTAGGCCAGGGCCAGCGCGCGCAGGGGCGCGAAGAATTCCGGCACCAGAAGCAGCACGAACAGGCTGCGCGCCGCCGCATCGGCCAGCGCGGCCGGGCTGCCGCCATGCCGGAGCAGTTGCACGACCCCGCCATCGCGCACCACGATCAGCACCAGCGCCACCACCATCGCGCAGTCGATCGATGCCGAGGACAGGAACGCCACCCGCAGGATCTTCATGGTCCGGCGGCGCAGTTCGTCGGCCGCCGCGGCCAGCCGCCCGGCCTCGTCATCGGCGCGGTTGAGCAGGACGATGGTGGCGATGCCGCGCACCCGGTCGAGAAAACGGGCTTGCAGGCGGGTCATGGCCAGGAACTGGTTGCGCGACGCGACGGCGGCCCCGATGCCGAAGACCGCCTGCCCCACGGGAACGGCCAGCCCGCAGAGGATCATGATCGCCGCCGCACCGGGCTGGGCCACGGCCGCCAGCGCCGCGATGAGGGCCGGCACCGCGATCCACAGCACCGATGCCGGGATCCAGCGGGCGAAGAACCCGTCCAGCGCCTCGATCCGGTCCACCGCCAGGGCGGTCAGTTCCGCGCTGTGCCGACGCCGCAGCAGGGCGGGGCCGCCCCGCAGGATGGCGGCCAGCACCTCGTCGCGCAGCCGCCGCCGGGCCTGTTGCCCGGCCCGGGCCGCCGCCATGTCGCCGCCCGCCATGAGCAGCGCGCGCACCGCCGCCAGGCCGGCCAGGGCCGCCAGCAGCAGCCCGGCGCCCGGCCAGCGCGCCGAGGCCGGCCCGGCCAGTCCGCGCGCCAGGATCGACGCCACGCACCAGGCCTGGCCGACGGCGACCAGCCCGGCCAGCATGCCGCAGGCCACGACAGGCATCGCCGGCCGCCGCCCCAGGCGCGATTGCGCCCGTGTCCAGGCACGCATCACCATTTTGTCACCGCTCATGATCGCGACCTATAATCGAAGCTTTCGGCCAGGGACAGCCATTCCCGACCGCCAATCACCGCGCCTGCCGGCCAGCCGCCATGCGGATTCAGCGCACGCCCTCCCCCGGCTGATCTTTCTTCAGCGGGAACAGGAGGATATAGCGCGTCCCGTCTTCCTCGACGATCTTCAGGTTGCCGCCGAGCTGGCGCGCGAAGCCGCGGATCAGTTGCATGCCGATGCCGCTTCGCTCCCCGCTGGTCGCCTGGTGGCCGTTGGCGAGCCCGATCCCGTCATCGGCGATATCCAGCCGCGCCTGGCCGGGGCCGGCGTAGTCCAGCCTGACCGAAATGGTGCCGCGCCGCCCGTCGCTGAAGGCGTGCTTGATGGCGTTGCTGACGATTTCGGTGATGATGAGGGCCAGCGGCACCGCCTGGTCGGGCCCCAGTTCCAGCGTCGCGGCATGCACCGACAGGCCCAGCCGGCCGCTACCCGCGTGCCCTGCCGCCTGCAAGATCTGGCCGCACAGCTCGCTGACGAAATGCTCCATGTTCATGCTGAACAATTCGCCTTCGGCATACAGGTAGCGATGCAGGGTCGCCAGCGCCCGCACCCGGTCGCGGGCCTGCGCGAATTCCTCGCGCGCCTCGGGCTGGCGGATGCGGTTTGCCTGGAGGTTCAGCAGCGAGGCGACGATCTGCAAGTTGTTCTTGACGCGATGGTGCATCTCCTTCAGCAGCAGTTCCTGCCGGACCGCCGCGCGGGCCAGGCGCCGCTCGTCGCGGGCGAGGCTGCGGGTGGCCTGGGTGAAGGCCCGCGCCAGTTGGCGGATCTCGACCGGCATCACCCAACTGGCCCGCCCGTCGAACACGCCGCCTGCCGCCTGCCAGCGTTCGACCGAGCCGGTCAGCCGGCGCAAGGGCGCGACCAGCAATGCATTGGCGCTCTGGGTCACGCCGATCAGGCCGCAGCCCAGCAGGCCGATGATGACGAACAGCCAGATCACGAACACGACCAGCGCATGGGTTTCGGCGGGATTGCGGCGGGTCATCGTCAAGGCCGACACGCCGCCCTCGATCGGGCCGAAGGCGAAGGCCGCGTCGCCGACGCTGAGCAACTGCCGGCTTTCGCGCTGCACCGACGTCATGGCCGCCATCCAGCGCACGACGTCGGGAGGAGGCGACTCCGGATAGGCGCAGTCATCGCACAGGGGCGCGATCTTGTGGTCGCGCCGGATGATCCACGCATCGATCGTGCCGCTCTTCTGCATGAAATCGAGGCGGGGGTCGCCGATCTGGAGATGGCGCCGGCTCCAGACGACGGGCATGATGGCCGTCAGGAAGCCCGATCGGACCGCACCCGTTGAATCGGCTGAATCGGCGATCGAGGTCGACAGGCTGATGCGGATATAGGAGCGCCCGGCCGGATCGCCGCCGCGGATATCGAGCGGCACCACGCGCACGTCGCCGTTGAAACGCGGCAGTTCCTCATAGGGCACGTGGTCGGGCAATGACAGCGTGTTGTCGCCATTGACCGACAGCAGCACCCTCCCCCGATCGTCCAGCAATGCCAGGCGATAGAACTCGCCAGTCAGCGACCGGGCCATCTGCAAGGTCCGCATGAACCCCTGCTCGTCCAGCGACATGTGGCTGATCGAGGCCAGGAGGGCGGCGATATGATCGATGTCGTGGCGGACTTCGAGGTCGATCCGCCCGATCGCCATGTCCGCCCGGAATGCCGGTGCTTCCAGCGTATGGCGGTAGCTGTTCCATGCCTGGAGGCCGGCGATCACGGCCATCGGGCCGGCGGCGCAGAGGATGATCGCGATCATCCGCACGCTGACCGCCCCGAACAGCCGGAGAAGCCATCCGCCCCAAGGCCCCTTCCGTCTCGGCCGGATCCGGCCGCCCCCCTTGCCCATCTAGCCCTTGGTCTCGCGGTCTTTCTCGATCAGACGCAGCAATTCCTCGGGCAGGGGCTCGGAAGCGACCTCATCGAAAAGCTGATGCAGCCCGCGCTTGAGCCATAGCTCGAACGGATCGTCTCGCCGGGTGGCCTTGCTGGCTTTCGACGGCCGCGCCGGACGGGAATCCTTGCGGGACGTCATCGATGATCCCTGAGATCCACTAATCCTCCCGCAAACCCTCTGAGCGCCGCGTCCCGGTCCTGTCGATGGTGGCGAACAGTAGAGCAGCGCGTGTCCTACCGTCCAGCCGTTCGACTCGGGAAATGCCGCTCGGGAAAGCGAAGGGCTTGCCGGGTAATGGCTCAGGGGTGCGCGGCGGCGGATCCGAGCGGTGCCGTCCGCTCCGCCAGAAGGCCGCGCACGCGGGCGATCCGCGCCTTGACCTGCGGCGCGTCGGGATCCTCGCCGGTCATCCAGTTTTCCAACTGGCGACGGGCGCGGAAGACCCGGCTCTTGGCCGTGCCGACGGCGCATCCGGTCGCCTCGGCCAGATGCTCGTAGCTCATGCCGTGCAGGACCACCATGATCAGGGCCTCGCGCTGGTCCTGGGGGAGACGGTCCAGCGCCATCGCCAGGTCCTTGAGGGCCAGCCGGTCCTCGTGCGACGCCGTGGTCGCCAGCACCGACGCGGGGATATCCTCGATATCCGTCGTCTCCCGCCGCTTGCGCAGGTCGGAAATGAAGCGGTTGCGCAGGATGCGATGCATCCACGCCGAAAAATTCGTGCCCGGTATGAAGCTGTCCTGGGCGGCAAGCGCATTGCACACGGCGTCCTGCACCAGGTCTTCCGCCATCGTTCGATTTCTGGTCAGGGCAAGGGCCTGGACGCGGAGACGCGGGAGGATCGCTATCACCTGGTCGTGGAAATTATTCGCCATCGTTCTGTTCCTCGCTTGCCGAACTGGCACCAGTGTAATGACTGAGTTGTGTTTTAATCATGACGAAGGCGTGAGATGCGTTTAGAAACTCTCAAACCCCCGTTAAAAACCCGCCATAATAGTGATTTACGGCCATAATTGTGAAACCCGATCCCCTCGCGGCGCACCGTCCGGGCCGGCGACATGCGGATTATGTCACGGCCACGACACGGTAGCTGGCGAAGGGCGCGCCGAATTCCTAGTTCCTCTTGCGGACAATTTTATCGCTGTCATGATCCATACCGTAACGTGTTCCTTGCGGAGTTGACCGTTCGATGCCCCTATCGCGGCGGCAGGATCTGATCCGGGCCCTTCCTTATGCCAGGCGATACGCGCGCGCCCTGACCGGTAGCCAGCCGCGCGGCGATCTTCTGGTGGCCGAGAGCCTGCGGGGACTGACGGTGGCCGAGCCCGGGCCGATGCCGGCGCGATTATGCCTGTATCAATGGATCTCGCGGCAGTTCCAGCCCGGGCCGGCGTCGGACGCCGAGACCCTGAACACCGTGAAGCGCAAGCTGCTGCTGCTGACCTCGCTGGAGGAACTGTCGATCGCCGATGCCGCGCGGGTCGTGGACCTGGCCGAGGCCGAGGCCGCCGAGATCCTGTCCCAGGCCCATGCGGACCTGCGCAAGGTGGCCCAGACCTCGATCCTGATCATCGAGGACGAGCCGATCATCGCGATGGATATCGAGGACCTCGTCCGCTGGTGCGGGCACGAGGTGGCCGGCGTCGCGGCGACCGAGGCCGACGCGGTGGACCTGGCATGCCGGACGAAGCCCGGCCTGATCCTGGCGGACATCAACCTGGGCGCGGGCGGCGACGGCGCGCAGGCCGTCGCCAGCATCCTGCGCCGACACAAGGCCCCGGTCATCTTCGTCACCGCCTATCCGGAACGCCTGCTGACGGGCGAGGCGATCGAACCCGCCTTCGTCATCACCAAGCCGTTCGAGCCGATGACCCTGGCGATCGCGACCTATCAGGCCGTTACCGGCGGCCCCAGTTTCGACTGAAACGCGGCGCCTCCTTTCCCCTTGCGCCGGGGCCGCGCCATGGTCCAGAACCCCGGTCATGTCGCCTCCTCTCCTTCTTCTTCAGGATATCGTCCTGACGCTCGGCGGCGCTCCGCTGCTCAACGGTGCCGGATTCGGGGTTTCGTCCGGCGAACGGATCTGCCTGGTCGGGCGCAACGGCAGCGGGAAATCCACCCTGCTGCGCATCGCGGCCGGCCAGTTGGCGCCCGATGACGGCACGCGGTTCCTCCAGCCCGGCACCACGGTGCGCTACCTGGCGCAGGAGCCCGACCTGTCGGGCTTCGCCACCACGCTGGACTATGTCCGTTCGGGCATGCCGCCCGACGGGCCCGACCATCGCGCCGCCCTGCTGCTGGGCGAGTTGGGGCTGACGGGGGCGGAAGACCCGGCGACCCTGTCGGGGGGCGAGGCCCGGCGCTGCGCGCTGGCCTGGGCGCTGGCGCCCGAGCCCGACCTGCTGCTGCTGGACGAGCCCACCAACCATCTGGACATGCCGACCATCGAGTGGCTGGAACGAGAATTGCTGTCCCTGTCCTCGGCCATGGTAATCATCAGCCATGACCGCCGGATGCTGGAAACCCTGTCGCGCGGCGTCGTGTGGCTGGATCGCGGCGTCACGCGGCGGCTGGACCAGGGCTTTGCCCGCTTCGAATCCTGGCGCGAGGAGGTGCTGGAACAGGAGGAGCGCGACGCCCACAAGCTGGACCGCCAGATCGCGCGCGAGGAAGACTGGATGCGCTATGGCGTCACCGCGCGGCGCAAGCGCAACGTGCGCCGGGTCGGCGAACTCGCGGCGCTGCGGCAGGCGCGGCGCGAGGCGGTGCGCGCGCCCGGCGGCGTGAAGATGCAGGCCAGCGAGGACGGGTTGTCCGGCAAGCTGGTGGCGGTGGCCGAGGATGTCCGCAAGGCCTACGGCCCGCGCACGGTGATCGACGGGCTGGATCTGCGCGTGCTGCGCGGCGACCGGCTGGGCATTGTCGGCGCCAATGGCGCGGGCAAGAGTACCCTGCTGCGGTTGCTGACCGGCCAGGACCGGCCGGATACCGGCGAGATCCGGATCGGCACCGCGCTGTCGGTCGTGACCCTGGACCAGCAGCGGCGGACGCTGGACCCGGGCCGCACGCTGGCCGATACGCTGACCGGCGGCGGTGGCGACATGGTACAGGTCGGCGGTGAGAAGCGCCATGTCATCGGCTATATGAAGGATTTCCTGTTCCGCCCCGAACAGGCCCGCACACCGGTCAGCGCGCTGTCGGGTGGCGAGCGGGGGCGGCTGATGCTGGCCTGCGCGCTGGCCCGCCCGTCGAACCTGCTGGTGCTGGACGAACCGACCAACGACCTGGATCTGGAGACGCTGGACCTGTTGCAGGAGATGCTGGACGCCTATGCCGGCACCGTGCTGCTGGTCAGCCACGATCGCGACTTCCTGGACCGGGTGGCGACCTCGGTCCTGCTGGCGGAAGGGGCCGGACGGTGGGTTGAATATGCCGGCGGCTATAGCGACATGCTGGCCCAGCGCGGCGGCGTGGCCCCGGCGGCCCGGGGACGCGGCGAAACCGGCGCCTCTCCGGTCGCGCAGAAGCGATCGGACAGGGGGCCGGCGCGCAAGCTGTCCTACAAGGACCAGCACGCGCTGGACCGCCTGCCCGGCCAGATCGCGGCGCTGGAGACGCAGATCGGCCAGTTGCGGGTGGTCCTGTCGGATGGCGGGTTGTATGCCCGCGATCCGGCGGCCTTTACCGCGGGGACGGAAAAACTGGAGCGCGCCGAGGCCGAACTGACGGCGGCCGAGGAGCGTTGGCTGGAACTGGAAATGCTGCGCGAATCGCTGGGATCGTCCTGACCCGTGCCGCGCGTGGCGCGCTGAGGAAGACCGCCATGCCCGCCTCCGCCACCCCCCTCGTGACCGCCCTCGCGCGCGAGGTCATTGCCCCCTGTCCGCGCAACAGCCCGGCCCTGATGCGCGCCGAGGCCGAAACCCTGCTGGCCAGCCTGCCCAACTGGACGCTGTCGCCGGACGGCACGCTGCTGCTGCGATCGTATGTCCTGCCGGACTTCGCCAATGCCTATGCCCTGGTCGAGCGCATCGCCGCCCTGGCGGAAGCCGCCGACCACCATCCGGACATCGCCTTCGGCTGGGGGTATGTGCGGCTGACGCTGCAAACCCATGCCATCGGCGGCCTGCATCGCAACGATTTCATCATGGCGGCGCGGATCGAGACGCTGCCCCACTGACCAGGCCAGACCGCTCCCACAAGGCGCGCACCGCGGCGATGCCGTCCGTCACCGCCAGCGCGGCCGCCAGCGCGCGGCGGCCGGCCTGAGCATCCACCAGCACCGGGGCGCCATCCAGGCAGGCGGCGGCGAAGGCCGCATGCTCGGCGGCAAGGGTGTCGTGGTCGGTCCAACTGACGGCCTCGCGCCGGAAGCCGCCGGTGCCGGGCAGGGGCAGGCCCTTGTCGCGCCCGATCATCGTCAGTTCGCGCTTCACGAAATCGGCCGAGAGATAGCCTTCCTCGGAAAACAGGCGCATCCGCCGTTCGGTCTTCAGCGAGATCCGGCTGGCGGTGATGGTGGCGACGCAGCCATTGGCGAAGCGGACCCGGGCATTGGCGATGTCCTCGTGCGGCGAACTGACCGCCGCCCCCAGGGCGTCGACATCCACGATCTCGCTGTCCACGATCGCCAGCACCAGGTCCAGATCGTGGATCATCAGGTCGAGGATCACCGAGACATCGGTGCCGCGCGGCTTGAAGGGGGCGATGCGGGTCGCCTCGATATAGAGGGGGCGCGTGATCCGCCCGGCAATCGCGTCGTGTTCGGCCGAATAGCGCAGCAGATGCCCGACCTGGAGCACCAGGCCCGTGCCGGCGGCCAGGGCGGCTAGGCGGTCGGCCTGTTCGAGGGTCGAGGCGATCGGCTTTTCGACCAGCACGTGGCGGCCGGCGCGCAGCGCACGGTCGGCCAGGGCGAAATGATGTTCGGCCGGGGCCGCGATCACGACCGCTTCGCAGCACGCCAGAAGATCGTCCAGCGCCAGAGCGGGGGCGCCGCCGGCCTCGACGCCGACGGCGGCTGCCCGCGCGTGATCGGGATCGTGGAGGCCCACCAGGCTCTCGCGCGGCGATGCCGCCGCCTTCAGCGCGTGGAACCGTCCGAAATGGCCGGCACCGATGACGCCCACCCGCAATTGCCGCGCCGCGACATCCCGTCCCGCTCCGCCACCGAACAGCCCCGCCATCATGTCCTCTCCGCATCCAGGATGACGAAGGGTTAGAGCACCCTGACCCGATCGGCCAGTGGCGCCGGGTATATGTTCCCTTTTTGTTCTTGAAGAGGCGAAACCGGTCTGCCATCATACCGGCCATGCCCGACCCATCCCCCATCCGCATCGGCCCCGGACTGGCGACCCGCGATGCGCCGCGCACGCTGGCCGACGCATCGTCCAGCCTGGGTGGCATCCGCCACGGGCGCGGCGCCACCCTGTCGCCGCCCGACCGCTTCGCCCGGCAGCGATCGGCGCCGGTCGATGACGGATGGGACAGTCTGGCCGGGGACGAGGCCGTGCCGCGCACCGAACTGACCTTCGAGCCGGCGCGCACCATCATCACCCGCAATAACAGCCCGGACCTGGGGTTCGACCGGTCGATCAACGCCTATCGCGGATGCGAGCATGGCTGCATCTATTGCTTCGCCCGCCCCACCCATGCCTGGATCGGCCTGTCGCCCGGACTGGATTTCGAAACCCGCCTGACCTGCAAGCCCGATGCCGCCCGCCTGCTGGAGCGGGAACTGAGCCACCCCGCCTATCGGGTGCGGCCGATCGCGCTGGGCACCAATACCGACCCTTACCAGCCCGTGGAGCGGAATCTGGGCCTGACGCGGGCCATTCTGACGGTGCTGGAGCGGTTTTCGCACCCGGTCACCATCGTCACCAAATCGGCCGGCGTGCTGCGCGACCTGGACCTGCTGGGCGCGCTGGCGGCGCGCAACCTGGTGCGCGTCAGCCTGTCGGTGACCACGCTGGACGCCGACCTGGCCCGCCGGATGGAACCGCGCGCCTCCACCCCTGCCCGGCGGCTGGATGCCATCGCCGCGCTGGCCGCCGCCGGCATACCCGTCGGGGTGCTGGCGGCGCCGATGATCCCGGCCCTGAACGACCATGAGCTGGAAGCGATTCTGGGCGCCGCCGCGACGGCCGGGGCCGGCGATGCCGGCTATGCCCTGCTGCGCCTGCCGCTGGAGGTCGCGCCGCTGTTCGAGGACTGGCTGGCGCGGCATTATCCCGACCGCGCGCGCCATGTGTTGCAGCGCATCCGCGCGGTGCGTGGCGGCGCGCTGAACGATTCGACCTTCGGCCGGCGCGGGCGGGGCCAGGGGGTGCATGCCGACCTGCTGGCCCAGCGGTTCACGCGGGCGCGGCGGGCGCTGGGCCTGACGCGGGAGCGTGCCCTGGACTGCACGCTCTTCGCCCCGCCCCCGCCGCCGCCGGAGGCGCAACTGTCGCTGTTCTGACGAATACCCGGACGAAACGGCGGGATTCGTGCCGCCAAGCCGCGCCGGGCGGTTGCATCCGGCGCGCCGGCCCGGCATGTTCCCGCGTCGCCGGCCGTCAGGCGGCATCGACACACGGAACAGGGAGCCGGCTGGGCCGGGCGTAGGGAGCACCCTTTTCAGTCATGATGTATTACAGCCGGCTCAAATTGGCCTCCATCGCCGCCGTTTGCCTTCTGGGAGTGCTGCTCTGCCTTCCCAACGCCATGCGCCAGCCCGGACCCGGCGTGCCGTGGCGCCAGATTCACCTGGGGCTCGACCTGCGCGGCGGGTCGTACCTGCTGATGCAGGTGGATATGAACAGCGTGACCGCCGACCGTCTGCGGACACTGGCCGACGGCACGCGCCAGGCGCTGCTGGGCGCGGGACTGGGCTATCGCGACGTCGCGACCGACGCGCATGCCGGCGCGGTGACCTTTACCCCGCGCGCGCCGTCCGAGACCGAGGCGGACCTGAAGGCGCTACGCGCCATGCCGATGGCGGTGCCCAATGAATTCGCCGTCGCCCAGCGGCCCGACGGTTCCATCGCCATCACGCTGTCGGCCGCCGCCATGCGCCTGCGCGCGACCGAGGCCGTCAGCCAGTCGATCGAGATCGTGCGCCGCCGCATCGACGCGACCGGCGCGGTCGACCCCGAGATCACCCGCCAGGGCGACGACCGCATCGTGGTCGAACTGCCCGGGATCAGCGACCCGGAACGTGTCAAGCACCTGCTGGGCACCACCGCCAAGATGACCTTTCACATGGTGCAGGACAGCGCGCTGGGCGGATTGCCCGGCCCCGGCGTGAGCCTGCTGCCGATGATGAACGCGCCGGACCAGAAGCTGCCGGTTGCCGACCATGTCGATGTCGATGGCTCCGACCTGACCAATGCCTCCGCCGCCATCGACCAGCAGACCGGGGAATGGGCGGTCGATTTCACCTTCGATTCCGTGGGCGCGCGGGCCTTCGCGGCCACGACCAGGGCCAATGTCGGCCGCCGCTTCGCCATCGTGCTGGACAACAAGGTGGTGCAGGCGCCGGTCATCCGCAGCGCCATCACCGGCGGAAACGGGCAGATCAGCGGCGGGTTCGACGCCCAATCGGCCACCGACCTGGCGCTGCTGCTGCGCGCCGGCGCCCTGCCCGCGCCCCTGTCGGTGATCGAGCAGCGGACCATCGGCCCGTCGCTGGGTGCTGATTCGATCCGCGCCGGCATGATCAGCCTGGGCATCGGCTTTGGCCTGGTGATCGTCTTCATGGCGCTGTTCTATGGCCGCTTCGGCTGGTACGCGAATGTCGCGCTGCTGGCCAACCTGGTGCTGATGGTAGCCATCCTGTCGCTGTTCCAGGCCACGCTGACGCTGCCCGGCATGGCCGGCATGCTGCTGACCCTGGGCATGGCGGTGGACGCCAATATCCTGATCAACGAGCGCATCCGCGAGGAAGTGGCACGCGGCCGCACGCCGCTGGCGGCGATGCAGGCGGGCTTCGAGCGCGCGACCTCCACCATCCTGGACAGCAACGCCACCGCCCTGCTGGCGCACATCATGCTGTTCGCCTTCGGCACCGGGCCGGTACAGAATTTCGCCCTGACGATCATGATCGGCATCGTCACGACGCTGTTCACCACGCTGCTGCTGTCGCGGATGCTGATGGTGCGCTGGTATGCCCGCACCCGTCCCACTGTCCTGCCGGTCTGAGGCGCCCCGCCATGTTCTCTCGCCCCCTTCTGCGCTTCGTGCCCAACGGCACCCGGATCAACTTCATGCGCGGCCGTTTCATGGGCCTTGCGACCTCCGCCGTGCTGTCGATCGCGTCCGTGATCCTGTTCCTCCATCCCGGCCTGACGCTGGGGCTGGATTTCCGCGGCGGCATCGTCGTCGAAATCCGCACCCAGGGCCCGGCCGATTTCGGCCAGGTGCGCGCGGCGCTGGCCACCCAGCATGTCGAGGCCGCCGGCGTGCAGTCCTTCGGCGCGCCCGACGACGTGCTGATCCGCCTGGACGCGCCGCCGGCGGCCAGCGCCGACCATGAGGCCCGCACCCAGGCGCTGGTCGATGCGGTGCGGCACGCGGTCGCCACGCTGCCGGGCGCCCAGGTGTTGCGCGCCGACGCCGTCGGTGCCTCGGTCTCGGCCGAACTGTTCCGCGACGGCATGCTGGCACTGGGGATCAGCCTGCTGATGATTCTGGGCTATATCTGGTTCCGCTTCGAATGGGAGTTCGCGGTCAGCGCCGTGATTACCCTGATCCTGGATTTGACCAAGACCGTCGGCTTCCTGGTCATCACGCATTTCGAGTTCGACCTGGTGATGGTCGCGGCGATCCTGACGATCCTGGGCTATTCCACCAACGACAAGGTGGTGGTCTATGACCGGGTGCGCGAGAACCTGCGCAAATACCGCACCATGCCGCTGGCCGAACTGATCGACCTGTCGATCAACGAGACGCTGAGCCGGACGCTGGGTACCTCGACCACCGTGTTCCTGGCGGCCCTGCCGCTGGCGCTGTTCGGCGCCAGCCTGTCCAGCTTCGCGTGGGTGATGCTGTTCGGGATCGTGGTCGGGACCTCGTCCTCGATCTTTATCGCGGCGCCGATTCTGCTGTTGCTGGGCGAGAAGCGTCTGCGACGGGATGCCCGCCCGCCCCGCTGACCGGCGGGGACATCGGCCCCAGGCAGGCGGCGGTCGATCCGCTGTTGGCCAGTTGGACGCAGCCCAGCATCATCTCGATCGCCATCTGTACCCGCCTTTGGCCGCCGGCCGTCGGGTGCAGCATGTTCGCGACGGTCAGTTGCCTTGCATAGAGCGTGCTGGCCACCAGGTCGCGCGCCTGGTCATGCATCAGCCTGCCATCGGACAGCCGTCCGCGGACCATGCCCTGGGCGATGAAATAGGCATCGACGCTGAGATAGGCCTGCAACGGCAGCGGCAGCCTGTCGATCGGCTGGATGGCATCGGCCGGCGGCCCGGCCCGGCACGCCGCGAGCCCGATGAATCCCGCCACGACCAGCGATACCGCCGGTCCTTGTCGTCCGACCATGTTCCGGGTTTTCGTCATCGGCGGAGCCTAAAGCACAATCGATCGTATTCAAAACCTCTCTTGCCGGGGCGAGCCATGCTGCACGGCGACCTGCTTGGTCAGCGCAGCGATGTCTGGCCGCTGCCGATACCACCCCGCACGCGCCAAGACGACGGCGCTTGCCGGCAATCCCCATCGAAAAGCGGACCCCCGTGCGGTTCCAGTTCCCGTTCGGCCAATGCGATGACGGGTTCGCATATTCCCGAGCCAAACAGCGCGCGGAAAGCGCGATCGAACTGTCCGGCCAGTCCGGCATCCGCGGCGGCAAGCAGGCGGGGCGCCCATTTGCCCGCGCCATTCCAATGGCCACGGCCGCGCAGCGCGAGTTCGACAAGCCGAGGATAGAGCATGGTGCCGATCGCCATGATCTCACCCGGACCACGCTCGCCACGCAAATCGTCGATTGCATCGGTAATTTCATACCGCAAAATGTCGCGGTGCGTGTTCTCCATGCCGGGCGCGCCCTCTGAAAGGCGTCTTGCGATATGCGCCTGCATGACCTTCCCGCGTTCGGGCGCGGGCCCGATGATCTTTCCTTCCGCGACCATGTTCAGGATGGAGGGGCGGCCACGCGCCATGTCGGCGTCGACGAACCAAGCCAGTGTTTCCTCGTCATGCACGAACGCCTCGACCGGACAGCCGTCAACGACGAAGGATTCGCGGCGCGCTGCCTCCAGCCGATCGTACACGATGACGATGTCCAGGTCGGAAAACCTTGTTCCTTCCCCACGCGGGATCGAGCCCGCGACGAAGGCGTACACGGCACCCCTGTAGCGGGATAAGATGATGGCGCAGGCAATCTCCAAGGCCTCGGCTAGTGTCCGTTTCACCCCGTCTGCCCTGTCAGTACATGTCATTTGCAGTGCTTTCCCCCGTTCCGGCGGGCCATGTGGTCGAAGCGCGTCATCACGAACGATCCGTTGGCGGTCGGGATCGTGCCAGGGGCCGGGCACGAACCTCGTCACCTCCGGATCGCGGTCCATCTCCAGGCAGAACCGGAGATCCGCCATGACGCGGGGCCGGATGACAAGCCTGCCGGTCTGAAAAGTCGGAAGGCCGGTCATGGGATTGTCACCCTCCTGCCGCGACGTGTCCGGCGCGCCGACCCGGGGCCTTATCGAAAGGCGGGGTTGGGGGAAAACCGGGCGTCCGTCCGCCATTTTTTCCAGTGTTCACGAATGGCGCCCTCGTCGTCATGTGTGGGGTCCGGCCGGTCGATCGGCGCGTTCGGCTCGATAAAGCCCCAGTACGTCATGGTCCCGCCCGCGTTCGACGCCTTGTAGGTCCATGCGGTCCAGTTGAGGCGCGCGGCATCGAATTGCCGGGTCATCATGCCGAATGCGCCGGGCCGGGCATCGAGCGCATTGAATTCGCCGATATAGCCCGGCACGTTCCATGCGGCATGGGCCCCGAAATCCCTCGCCGCGCGCAGGGCGCTGGCGGACGCGGCCACACCTTGCGCAACACCCGGATGATCGTGCGGCCAGGGATAGACGTGGCTTTCATAAACGACGTTCGTCCAGCCGAACTGGCCGGGAGGTGGCAGCATGTCGAGAGACCATGAACCGAACGTGTCCTCGATGAAGACCATGTGGTCGGGATCGGCCGACCGCACGGCGCGGTACAGGCGGTCATAGAGGCGCCAGACCTGGTCCTTGCCCGTGCCCGGCGGGGGTGCGGGCTCGTTGATCAGATCGTATCCGGCGACGGCCGGATTGCCGCGATAATGCCCGGCGATGCGCCGCCACAGCCAGGCCGTCGTCGCCTGCGCGTGGTCGTCGGCCCAGAAGCGGTTTTGCCCCGCCTCTCCCGTATCGGGATTGCCGCTCTGCCCGCCGACGACGCCATGCATGTCGATGATCGCGACGACCCCGTGCGCCCGGCAGGCGGCGATTATCCTGTCGAGGGCCGCGAACCCGTCGTCGCGCCAGCCCGAGGGCGTCGGGTTGGCGAGATCGAGGAATTGCCCCCACCAGACCGGAATGCGCACGGCGTTGAACCCCGAGCGCGCGATCTGGGCGATGTCGGCGTCGTCTATCCAGTTGTCCTGATAGACCGCGACGAGTGCCCGCGCCCGATCCGCCCCGAACCGCGCGGCCAGGACGCGCATTACGGAATAGCTGTCCTGTAGACGATGCGAGCGGTCCATCGGCGACATGAACGGCTCCATGACGAATAGACCGCCCAGGTTCATCCCACGCAGCATATGGACGTGGCCGCCGGAATCCACGATGTCGCGGCCCTGCGCGTGCAGGATGCCGGATGCCTGCGCTTGCGCGCCGGACGCGGCCTGGACCGGGCCGACTGCCAGGGAGAGGCAGAGACAGACGAAGCGTGCTGTGCGCATGGGTGATCTTCTTCCTTCTTGGCGGTCCGTGACCCCAATTCGTGTCCACTCTTGGCCGGACAGTAACGGGATCGATCGTTTTCTGCTGCAAGTGCGTACCGTCGCCCAACTCAGCAGCACGGGGCGACGGGTCAGTCGTACATAAATTTCGCTACCGGCGGCAATCGCCCGCAGCAGCGACAACGGAAGCAATTCCGCCATCGTCATGTCTCGTCCGGCGGACGGATACCGCTGCCCCCGGCGGCTTTGATACCCCGGCGAGAATCATCGCACGCGCTCCGAGAGGATCTTGCTACGGCGGCAGTCGTCGGCGTCGCGCTCGTCGCGCGACATGGTTTTCCGGATGACTGAATACGCGATCGAGTTCGATGACCGCGACTTGCGCGAGTGGGATGAGCGGGACGGCAGCATTCGCAAGAAATTCGAGAAGAAACTCGAAAAACTGCTCCTGAATCCGTACGCTCCCGGCAACGAAATCTACACGGCGGCAACCGGGCGCGTCCCGGAGACGCCAGTCGATCGGACAAATCAGCCCAGCGGCAGAAACCGCAAGAGGTAAATCTTGCGAAACCATCTGCCGGGAGATTTGCCATGACCCGCGCCGCATTATGACGAGAGAGGCGGCCTGAGTGATGACATCGGGTTTCGTCGTTTTCGCGCGGGCCATGCTGGTGGACGATGGCTGACGGGGCCGGTACCCTGTCAACTCCCGACAGGACGGGGCGTTTGCGTGACGTTCCCTGCTACCCTGATGCCAAGGATGAAATCCATGACCCAACGCGTCGCCCTCGTGACCGGCGGCAGCCGTGGAATCGGTGCCGCCATCGCCGCGAAACTGGCGGAAGACGGCTTCGACGTCGCCGTGACCTATGCCAGCAACGCCGTCGCCGCCGCCCAGCTCGTGAGCCGGGCGGAAGCCCTGGGGCGCCGGGCGGTGGCGATCCAGGCCGACGGCGCCACCATTCAGGGCAATATCGACGCGATCGGCCAGACCGTGGCGGCGCTGGGCCGGCTGGATGTGCTGGTGTGCAATGCCGGAACCTATCCGTACGGACCGATCGGCGAGATGAGCGTGGAGCAGATCGACCGGACTCTGCACCTGAACCTGCGCGCGGCGATGGTGGAAACCATGGAGGCCGTGAAGCATATGGGGGCCGGGGGCCGGCTGGTCTATATCGGCTCGGCCTTCGGCGCGCGCGCGCCCCTTGCCGGGATCTCGCTCTATTCCGCCACCAAGGCGGCGCTGGGCGGGTTTGCCCGGGGGGTGGCGCGGGACCTGGGCGGGCGGGGCATTACCGCCAACGTGGTGGAGCCCGGCCCGATCGACACCGACCTGAACCCGGCGGACGGGCAAGGGGCGGACCTCATCCGGAGCTTCACCGCCACCGGCAGCTATGGGACGGTGTCCGACATCGCGGAGATGGTGTCGTTCCTGGCCAGCCCGCGCGCCGGCTACGTCACCGGTGCCTGCATCGCCGTGGATGGCGGCCTGACGGCATGATGTCCCTGCCGCCATCCGCCAGGGCGGATGGCGGCGGCGCCCCGTCTCAGGGCGTGGTCTTCTGCGCGGCCAGCAGGTCGCGAATGTCTTCCAGCAGCACCTCGCTGCGCGGCGGCGGCGGCGGCGCGGCCGGGGTCGCCGGCTTCGCGGTCAGCCGGTTCACGACCTTGACCACCCAGAAGATGACGAAGCCGATGATGATGAACTGGATCAGCGCGTTGAGGAACAGCCCGACATTGATCGTCACCGCACCGGCCTTCTGCGCTTCGGCCAGGGTCGCCAGATGCGGCCCGCGCAGGGTGAAGAAGACGTTGGTGAAGTCGATGCCGCCGATCAGCAGCCCGATGAACGGGGTGAAGATATCCTTGACCAGGCTGTTGACGATCGCGGTGAAGGCCGCGCCGATGATGACGCCGACCGCCAGGTCGACGACGTTTCCGCGCATCAGGAAAGTGCGGAATTCCAGAAGCCATCCCGGGGTATGGATGGACGGGGCCTTGACGGACATGAAGCCTCCTTGTGCATTGCAGGCAGACGATTGATAGCAACGCGGACGATACCATATGAAAGGGAAAATGCCGTACGAGACCGTGCAGCGCGATATTTCGCGTGGCAGATAGGCGTTGATCCGGCGCGGTGCGTCATCTATACGGCCATGCAAACGCCCCCGGTCGGCATCGGCGGGCCCAGCATGAAGGTTTGATGATGAAATCCGGCATTCACCCCGACTATCACGAAATCAACGTCATCATGACCGATGGCACCGAATACAAGACCCGGTCGTGCTACGGCCAGCCCGGCGCGACGCTGCGCCTGGACATCGACCCCAAGTCGCATCCCGCGTGGACCGGCGTCCAGCGCATGCTCGACACCGGGGGCCAGGTGGCCAAGTTCAACAAGAAGTTCGGGGGCCTCGGCCGCCGCGCCAAGGCGTAAGCCCCACGGGGGCGACGCCCCCGCCGCCACGTTATCATGTTCGCGGAACCCTGCCCCTTGAACCGGGGGGCGGGGTTTCTCACATCAGGGATACGGAAACGCCATCCGGGTTTCCGCCAGCCAGGCGCCGGTCCGCTCGTCGAGGGGCCATCATCGCGCCTGCTGAATCGAACCTTGCTGTCGAGGAGGTTGACCATGACCTATGATTTCGCGCCGCTGTTCCGCACCGCCATCGGTTTCGACCGTCTGGCCCGGCTGGTGGACAATGCGGCCCAGAACCCGGCCGCGCCGTCCTATCCCCCGTACAATATCGAGAAACTGGGCGAGGACAGCTATGTCCTGACGATGGCTGTCGCGGGTTTCGGCCCCGAGGATATCGAGCTGACGGTGCAGGACAACATGCTGGTGGTGGCCGGCCGGCTGGCCAGCGCCACGCCGGAAGGCGAGGTGCTGCATCGCGGCATCGCCACGCGTGCGTTCGAGCGCCGGTTCGTGCTTGCCGACCATATCGTGGTCGACAGCGCGGACATGACCAACGGCCTGCTACGCGTCGCCGTGCGGCGCTTCGTGCCCGAGGCGCTGAAGCCGCGCCGCATTCCCGTCGGCAGCGGAGCGCCCAGGCTTCCGGCCGATGCCGCGTCGGCGCCCGCCAATGACGGCGCCACGGCAGAACACGCGGCCTGAAACGCAGGCGATCGACTGGGGCCGGATGCATGTCCGGCCCCTTTTTCGTGGAACGAACGGCCCGGGCGCCCTTGACCCCTCGCCCCGAACGGCCCCATATCCATGGTCAAGTCATTGCGCGTCTTGCAGGCACGCAGGGGTGGACCGGGTTTCGGTACGCTGACATGGAACGGGTGCCTGCGTGGCGCCACCATAGCGCAGTTAGGACCCGTTATCATGAATGCACTGCCCCTGATGCCGAAGGCCACCGCCGTGTGGCTGATCGAGAAGACGGCTTTGACCTTTACCCAGATCGCCGAATTCTGCGGCATGCATCCGCTGGAAGTCCAGGCCATCGCCGATGGCGAGGTCGCGCAGGGCATCGTCGGGTACGACCCGGTAGCCAACCATCAGGTACGCCCGGAAGACATCGCGCGGTGCGAGGCCAACCCCGACCTGCGGCTGAAAGTGCTGTCGACGCCCAACCCGATCCATCGCCGCGCCAAGGGCGCGCGCTATACCCCCGTCGCCAAGCGCAACGACCGCCCCGATGCGATCGCCTTCATCCTGCGCAACTTTCCGCAGCTTTCCGAGCCGCAGATCGTCAAGCTGCTGGGCACCACCAAGGATACCATCGCCAAGGTCCGCGACCGCCAGCATTGGAACAGCACGAACATCAAGCCGCGCGACCCGGTGATCCTGGGCCTGTGCAGCCAGACCGACCTGAATGCGATGGTCCAGGCGGCGAACGAGCGCCTGACCCGCGACGGGCAGGCCGTCCCCCTGCCGGTGGAAATCGGCGAGGAGGCCGGCTGATCGAGAGGCTGGGCGGGCATGTCATGCCCGCCCGGGCCGGTCACGCCGGATGGGAGAGCCGCTCGATCTCTTCCTTGATCCGCAGTTTCTCCACCTTCAGGCGGTGCAGGACGCCGTGATCGGGCGCGGGGCGATGGTCTTCGTCGACGATCCTGTCATCGAGGCGCGCGTGGCGCAGGCGCAGACTACGGATTCTGGGTTCGTGGGACATGATGCCTCCAGCGAGTTTGCGTTTCCGACACCCGGCAGCCTAAGCCAGCCGCGCCGGGACGGCGCATGTTAAAATCGCAGGACTGGCGGAGGTGGCCATGCGCGCCGCCCGGGGATCTCGCCATACCGGCAGGAATCGATAGAATGGACGCCGACCACCAGCCAGACGGGGTACCATGCTGACCGACCGGGACACCGTGCTTCGCAAGCTGCACGAACTGCGCAGCGAACATCGCGACCTTGATACCGTCATCAGCCGGCTGGCGCTGCATCCGATGGATCAGCTCCAGCTCCAGCGGCTGAAGAAGCGCAAGCTGCTGCTGAAGGACGAGATCGCGTGGCTGGAAAGCCACCTGATCCCCGACAGCATCGCCTGACGCCGCCGGTCCGCCGCCCCCTTCCCTCTCCGCCGTCTCGAAAGCCTGCCAGCGTGACCGATACGCCTCTCTCCCCTTCCCCCCATTCCGCCGCGCCGTCCGGGCCCCGGGTCGGGCTGATCATGGGCAGCCAGTCCGACTGGGAGACGATGCGGCATGCCGTGTCGGTGCTGGAGGCGCTGGGTGTCGCGCACGAGGTGCGGATCGTCTCGGCGCACCGCACGCCGGACCGGCTGGCCGATTATGCCCGGACCGCCGCCGGGCGCGGGCTGTCGGTCATCATCGCCGGGGCCGGCGGGGCTGCCCATCTGCCGGGCATGTGCGCGGCCTGGACCATCCTGCCGGTCCTGGGCGTACCGGTGGAATCCCACGCCCTGAAGGGGATGGACAGCCTGCTGTCGATCGTCCAGATGCCCGGCGGCGTGCCCGTGGGCACGCTGGCCATCGGCAAGGCGGGCGCGACCAATGCCGGCCTGATGGCCGCCTCGATCCTGGCGCTGAACGATGCCGCCCTGTCGGCCCGCCTGGCGGCCTGGCGCCAGGCGCAGACGGATGCGGTCGCGGACGGCCCGGCCCGATGAGCACGCCTGCCCCCCTGCCGCCCGGCGCGGTGCTGGGCATCGTCGGCGGCGGCCAGTTGGGCCGGATGTCCGCCATCGCCGCCGCTCGGCTGGGCTATCGCGCCCATATCCTGACCAGCGAGCCGGACGGCCCGGCGGCGCAGGTCGCCCATGCCGTCACCATCGGCGGCTATGACGACCCCGACACCTTGCGCCGCTTCGCGACGGCGGTGGATGTCGTGACCTTCGAATTCGAGAATGTCAGCGCCGACGGGCTGGAACTGCTGGCCGCCCTGCGGCCGGTGCGCCCGTCGGGCGATATCCTGCGCATCAGCCAGGACCGGGTGGCCGAAAAGACGTTCCTGGCCGGGGCCGGCATCCCGGTGGCGCCCTGGCGCGCGATCGGCGCGCCGGACGACCTGCCGGCCGCCCGGGCCGGGCTCGGGCTGCCCTTCATCCTCAAGACCACGCGCCTGGGCTATGACGGCAAGGGGCAGCGCCGTGTCCATCGCGACGAGGACATGCGGGACGCCTTCGACGCGCTGGCACCGCATCCGCTGGTCGCGGAGGGGATGGTCGATTTCGCCTGCGAGGTCAGCGTGATGGTCGCGCGCGGGCTGGACGGCGCGGCGGTGACTTTCGACGTGACGGAAAACCGCCATCGCGACGGCATCCTGGACCTCAGCCTCGCCCCGGCGCGCGTGCCGGAGGCGGTCAGCGAGCAGGCGCGCGCGATCGCGCTGCGCGTCGCCGCCGCGCTGGACCTGGTGGGCCTGCTGGGCGTGGAGATGTTCGTCGATCGCGACGGGCGGGTGCTGGTCAACGAGATCGCGCCGCGTCCGCACAATTCCGGCCACTGGACCATGGACGCCTGCCCGGTCGACCAGTTCGCCATGCATGTGCGCGCCGTCGCCGGCCTGCCGCTGCCGCCGGCCGTGCGGCATTCCGACGCGGTGATGAAGAACCTGGTCGGCCCCGGCGACATGGCGCTATGGCCGGCCATCCTGGCGACTCCGGGCCTGCTGCCGCACCATTACGGCAAGCAGGAGGCCCGGGCCGGCCGCAAGATGGGGCATGTCAACGTGCTGTTCCCGGCCGGCGCGCTGCCGGGGGAATTCGGGGTCGATGCCGCCCTGGGGCCGCTGGGTGGAGATTGCGGCCTGTTATAGATCGGCCTCGATCGACAGCGCCCTGATCTTGCGGTGCAGGGTCGAGCGGCTGATGCCCAGTTGCCGCGCCGCCGCGCTGACATTGCCCCGCGCCGAGGCCAGGGCGGTCTCGACCACCGCCTTTTCGGCCGCGCGGAAGCCGTCCGGACGCGGCCCCCGCTCGTCCAGAAGGCAGAATTCCAGCGCGTCGCCGTCCTTCAGGCCCATGTCCCGGCGCGCTGCATGGGTGGCCCCCACGACCCGCCGGTCGGCGTCCAGCGCCAGCAACGGGGCGGAACTGCCGTCATCCGCCCCCATCGTCACGATCATATGGCCGCGATAGAGGTCGCCGAAGCAGCGTGCCTCGATCCGCCGGGCGGCCTCGGTGATCGTGTTGCGGATCAACGCCACATCGCGGGCATCGGGATCGGGGTGGTACGAGCTGGCATCCAGCGCCCCGGCCAGGCGGCCCAGCGCGTCATAGACCGGGACCGCGGTACAGGTCAGATAGCGCAGGTTCACCCGCCAGTGCTGGTTCATATGCACCGTGACCGGCCGCTGCTCCGCCAGGCAGGTGCCGATGCCGTTGGTGCCTTCCTCGCGCTCGTCCCACCGCGCGCCGGGCCACAGGTGCCAGCGCCGGCAGCCGCGCTCGGTGTCCCGCGCCGTGCGGCGGGTCAGCACCGTGCCCGTCCGATCGGCGAGCAGGACCGCGTAGTCCATGTCGCGCACGATCGCGTGCAGCCGGTCCAGTTCGGCATCGGCGAAGCGCAGCAGCGGCCCGGCCTCGTCGCAGGACTGACGCAGTTCGAAACATGACAGCAGGTCCGACAGGCCCGACTGGGCGGGGTCGAGGGCGTAATCGCCCTCGCAGCGTTGCCAGGACGCGGCGAGCAGCGTCCGGGCGGCAGCGGCCGGAACGGGGCCGGCCATTCGGAGGGAGAGGGTCTGCGACATCATCCGTCTCTTTCGTACGGTTACGGTCGATGCCTGTTTAACCCGTCCGGTCTGTCGCAGGAACGCGACAGGCCGGACGGATGGCGTCACATATTCGTTAGGTGAATGGCAGTCTTTCTTGTCGCCGGGCGCGATCGGCGTTCCCCTCTGCACGACGGATATCGGAATTCGATATCCCCGGAATAACAGGGAAGATTTCCAATGCAGATCGCACGGGAAACATTGCTTCGCTCCTATCGCGCCATGCGTACGATCCGCGACTTCGAGGAGCGGCTGCATGTCGAATTCGCCACCGGCGAGATCCCCGGCTTCGTCCATCTCTATTGCGGCGAGGAGGCCTCGGGCGTCGGCGTCTGCGCCAACCTGACGGACAGCGACACCATTTCCAGCACGCATCGCGGCCATGGCCACTGCATCGCCAAGGGGGTCGAGGTTTCGGGCATGATGGCCGAGATCTATGGCAAGAGCACAGGCGTCTGCCGGGGCAAGGGCGGATCGATGCATATCGCCGACCTGTCGCGCGGCATGCTGGGCGCCAACGGCATCGTCGGCGGCGGGCCGCCGCTGATGTGCGGCGCCGCCCTGTCGCACAAGGTCCTGAAGGACGGCGGCGTCGCGGTCGCCTTCTATGGCGACGGCGCGTCGAACGAGGGCAGCACGCTGGAGAGCCTGAACCTGGCCACGGTGTGGAAACTGCCGGTGGTCTTCGTGGTCGAGGATAACGGTTATGGCGAGGCCACCGGGTCGTCCTTCGCCGTGGCGGGCACGCAGAAGGCGCGCGCCGAAGGGTTCGGCATGCCGTACATGGAATGCGACGGCTCGGATTTCTTCGCGGTCCACCAGACGGCCGGCGAGGCCATCGCCCATGCCCGCGCCGGCAACGGGCCGGTCATGCTGCATGTGCATCTGGCTCGCTGGTACGGCCATTTCGAAGGCGACGCCATGTCCTATCGCGCCGCCGGCGAGGTCGCCGAAGCCCGGCGCGACCATGATTGCCTGGTGCTGTTCCGCCGGAAGGTGACCGAGGCCGGCCTGCTGGACGATGCGGAACTGGACGCGATCGACGAATCGGTCCGCGACGAGATCGAAAGCTCGGTCGTCGCCGCCAAGGCGGCGCCGCTGCCCGAGGCCGCCGACCTGCTCGCCGACGTCTATGTCCGCTACTGAGCGCCCCGCCGCCCTCTCCCGCGCGCCGGAAAAGAGACCCAGACAAGAGACAATGAGACAATCATGAGCAAGAAGAGCTTTCGGCAGGCCATCAACGAGGCCCTGCGACTGGAAATGCGCCGCGATCCGCGCGTGATCCTGATGGGCGAGGACGTCGCCGGCGGCCAGGGCGGCTCGGCCGGCACGGTGGATGCCTGGGGCGGCGTGCTGGGCGTCACCAAGGGCCTGTATACGGAATTCGGTCCCGAGCGGGTGTTCGATACCCCGATCACCGAGGCATCCTATATCGGGGCCGCCGCCGGGGCCGCCGCCACGGGCCTGCGCCCGGTGGCCGAACTGATGTTCGTCGATTTCGTCGGGTGCTGCCTGGACCAGATCATGAACCAGGCCGCCAAGTTCCGCTACATGTTCGGCGGCAAGGCCCGCACGCCGCTGGTGATCCGCGCCATGTTCGGCGCCGGCTTCAACGCGGCCGCCCAGCACAGCCAGGCGCTGTATCCGCTGTTCACGCATATTCCGGGCCTGAAGGTCGTCATCCCGTCCTCGCCCTACGAGGCCAAAGGCCTGCTGATCGAGGCGATCCGCGATGACGACCCGGTGATCTTCCTGGAACACAAAGTGATGTACGACGACGAGGAGGAGGTGCCCGACGAGGCCTATACCATCCCGTTCGGCGAGGCGAACCTGACGCGCGAGGGCGACGACGTGACCATCGTGGCCTTCGGCCGGATGGTGAAGCTGGCGAACGAGGCGGCCGACCGGCTGGAACGCCAGGGCATCGGTTGCACCGTGATCGACCCCCGCACCACCTCGCCGCTGGACCGCGACACCATCCTGGACTGCGTGGCCGATACCGGGCGGCTGGTGATCGTCGATGAATCCAGCCCGCGCTGCAACATGGCCGCCGATATCTCGGCCCTGGTGGCGGAGGAGGCGTTCGACGCCCTGAAGGCGCCGATCCGCCGGGTGATCCCGCCCCATACGCCGGTGCCCTTCGCGTCGGTGCTGGAGGCGCTGTACCTGCCCGACGCCGCGAAGATCGAGGCGGCCGTGAAGGCCGTCATGAACCATAACGTCACCGAGGCGGCCTGAACCATGAATGCTTCCATCACCCCCATCACCATGCCCAAATTCGGTCTGGCGATGACCGAGGGCAAGCTGGCCGGCTGGATGGTGCGCCCCGGCGCGACCGTGCGCGCGGGCGACGACCTGGCCGACATCGAGACCAGCAAGATCACCAACGCCTATGAGAGCCCGGCGGCCGGCATCCTGCGCCGGCAGGTGGCGCAGGAAGGCGAGACGCTGGCGGTCGGCGCGCTGATCGGCGTGCTGGCCGACGCCGAGGCCACCGACGCGGAGATCGATGCCTTTATCGCGCGGTTCAACGCCGAATTCTCGGCCGGGTCGGCCGAGGACGCCGAGGAGGCGCCGCCCGAGCCGAGCGTGATCGACGTCAAGGGCCGCGCGCTGCGGGTGCTGGATATCGGGCATGGCGATGGCGACCCGATCGTGCTGATCCACGGCTTTGGCGGCGATATCGGCAACTGGCTGTTCAACCATGCCGCCCTGGCGGAAGGCCGGCGCGTCATTGCCTTCGACCTGCCCGGCCATGGTGGGTCGGGCAAGGATGTCGGGGACGGAACGCTGGCGTTCTTCTCCACGGTGGTGGTCGACCTGCTGGACACGCTGGGCATCGACCGTGCCCATCTGGTGGGCCACTCGCTGGGCGGCGGCGTCGCGCTGACCACCGTGAAGAACGCGCCGTCGCGCGTGGCCTCGCTGGCCCTGCTGGCGCCGGCCGGGCTGGGTCCGGACGTCAACATGGCCTTCATCGACGGGTTCATCACCGCCGACCGGCAGAAGACGCTGATCCCGGTCCTGTCCTATCTGGTCCATGACAAGGGGCTGATCGGCCGCAAGATGGCGGACGACGTGCTGCGCTACAAGCGGCTGGACGGTGCCGTCGATGCCCTGCGCCGGGTCGCGGCGGCGAATTTCGCCGATGGAAAGCAGACCGACACCCTGCGGCCGGTGCTGGAGAGCGCGCCGCCGACCCTGATCATCTGGGGCAAGGACGACGAGATCCTGCCCGCCAGCCACGCGGCGGGCCTGCCGGAGGCGGTTACGGTGGTGATCCTGCCCGACACCGGCCATATGCCGCAGATGGAGCGGTCGGACGACGTCAACGGCCGGATCCGGGCCTTTCTGGCACGCTGAGGCTGGACGGCCGGGCGTTGCCCCCTGGGGCGGCGCCCGGTCACGGCACTGACGGATAACAGGCGGAAACCGACAGCGACGGCGACACGAACGGGAAGGACAGGCCGGACCAGAGGTCCGACCGGATGCGGACGATGACGAACCATCCGCCCTGGATGGACACGCCGTGGCAGGACGGGGCGCTATCATCCACCGACAGGGCCGCGACCGCGCCCGGCAGCGCCCAGTCCGCCGCCTGGGCCGAGGCGAAGGCGAGCGGATCGTCGCGGCACGGACCCACGGCCACGCAGCGGGCCGTCAGGTCGGCCGTCATTTGCAGGCAGTCGCGGGTCCACCATTGCAGCCCCAGTTCGATCCCGCCCACCAGCATCATCAGGAGAACGCCGGCCACGAGGGCGAATTCGATGGCGGCCGCCGCGCGCCCGTCGCGTGCCAGGCCGCGCCCGTGCTTCATTGCAGCCTGACCGTCGCCGCCCCGGTCAGGTCCGTCGGCGCCACCATCGCATAGACCGGCATCAGCGGGCTGTAGCTGTAGGAGGCCGCGATGGACATGTAGGTGCCGGGGCTGGTCCCGTCGGCGCAGGTTCCGTCCGCCGGGACCGCGACCAGGCGGCTGACCGGTCCCGGCTGGATGCAGTTCGTGGTGGCGGAACCGACCGTGGCCCGCATCCCCGGCAGGCCGCCGATGGCCAGCACCACGTTCCGGACCGCGCCGGGCGAGAGCGACGCCTGCGTGCCCGACTCGTTCTGCTCCACCGCGAAGGCATAATGCGCCCCGCCTTCGACCGCCGAGAGCACGACCATCCGATACCAGAAGGCCAGCGGGAAATCCGCCAGCGCCGCGAGCATGGCCAGCAGGACCGGGGTGACCAGGGCGAATTCCAGCAGGGCCACGCCGGCCCCGCGCCGGCGATTGTGGACCTCGCTCATTCCACCAGGCTCGCGACGCCCGGCAGGTCGGGGATCGGCGTCATGCCCGGCGCCTGACAGTCGGCATCGGCGAAGCCGGCGCCGCCGGGAAGCGTTATCGAGGCGGCGACGGCATAGAGGCAATCGCCCGCCGCCGCGTTGTCGCCGTCGAGGACCAGGCTGGCCCGTGGGGCGTACAGCGTGCCGGTCAAAACGGTGGCCGCCCCGCCGGCGAGCTGGAACAGCCCGCCGGTCGCGGCGAACAGCAGCCCGGCGGCGGGACCCGTGGCGGGCGCCGCCAGATGGAGCGCGGCATTACCGTCGATGGTGACGTTGCCGTTGACGATGAACGTCACCCCCGTCCCGGTCAGCGTCGTGCCCGCATGCACGCTGAAATCTCCGTCGATGTCGTAGATGCCGGGGGCCAGCGTATATGACCCGGCATCGGGCGGCCACGCATAGGCCGCCCCGGCCGGGGGCGGCGTCAGCATCGTCTGCCCCCGCGGCAGGCCGACGGTGCGGGACGGGACGGCCAGCAGCGGACCATAGAGAGCCGCATAGGGATCGGCCGCCTGCGCCGCGTATTGGATGCAGGTCAGCGCCGGGCAGACATCGTTGCCCTCCGGCCCGATCGTGCCGCCCGCGACCAGGTTCGCGACATCGACGGCGGAAACCGCGCCCAGGGTCATGGTGCCGTTGGCGCGCAGGTCGCACCCGGCCATCCGCAGGCTGGCGCCGTCGTCCAGAACCGTTTCGCCCGCGCCGGACAGGGCGAGGAGGCAGGCATGGCCGCCATGGGCGCGCGGCAGGAGCCGCGCCACCGCGCGGGCCGCGACCGGCTGGGTGCCCGAGGTCAGGAACAGGGCACTGAACAGGCGCGGCACGGTCTTGACGATCGTGACCGCGAGGGTGGCCGGCGCGATGAACGTGATGGTCGCCGCGTAGGCCCCCGCCGTGTCGGTCAGGGTCGTCGCGCCGTCCCCGCCCCGGAGTCCGGCCGGCAGGCCGTTCAGCTCGGCCACCGACGCCGCGACGTTCAGCGCCTCGGACGCCTGGCCGCCGGCCCCGTAGCGCGCGACGCCCGCCAGGGCCGCGAGATCGGCGATGCGCTGCACCTCCTGGCGCGTCATCGCCCAGTAGGCGATATCGATCCCGAGGCCCAGCACGGCCAGCAGCGCCGGCAGGGCCAGCGCGACCAGCAGCGTCACCGATCCGCGCGATCGCCTGCCGCCCTTGCCCCTGCCCCTGGTCACCTCGCCGTGCATCGTCAGGGCGTGGCGTTGCGGGACGGCGCTCCGGCGGCGCGCGCCGCCATGTAGCCCGACAGGGCATCGGCGACCTGTCGCGGCGACAGGTCCGACGACAGGATGCGCGCGGCCGCGTCATGCTGGCCGCCCATCGCCAGCACCGCCGCCAGGTCGTGCCGTAGCTTGGCGCCCGCGCCGGCATCGTCCGCGAAGGGGCGCACCAGGCGTTCGGCGGCGCCGGCATTGCCGCTCATCGCCAGGGACAGCGCCAGGTTGACCTGCGCGCCGATCATCTGCGGGTTTGCCGCCAGGGCCCGGCGATAGGCCGCCTGGGCATCGTCATGGCGGCGCAGCAGGTCGCGCGCCACGCCCATATCGTTCCATGCGGCGGCGTTGCCCGGGTCCCGGTCGATCGCGGACTGGAACTGCCGTTCGGCCTCGGCCGGATAGGTCGCCAGCAGGCACCGGCCCAGCCCCAGATGGGCGGCGGCGAGGTCAGGGCGGCGATGCAGGGCGGCACGATAGCTCCATTCGGCCTGTTCCAGCCGCCCCAGCGCGGTCAGCGCGTCGCCCTGGATCAGGGAGGCCGCCGCATCCGTCGGGTCGTCGGCCAGGCGGGCGGTGGCGGCGCGCAGGGCGATCTGCGGCGCGCCGCCGCGCAGCGCCGCCCGCGCGACGTCGAGGGAGGCGCCCTCGCCCCGATCCTGTCCGCCGCCGGCACAGGCGGAAAGGAGCCCGGCCATGAGCGCCATGACAGCCCATTTCGTATTCATGACCCGTTTCACGAAGGATTTCCCATCCACGGACTCACCGGCCCTGATGGTGAAGCACATGCATCACCTGAATTCCGGCGGGGCCGCCGGCGATGAGGAACACGCAGGGCATGATGAACAGCACGGTCGGCAGGGTCAGAAGTACGCCGAGCCGCGCGGCCCCGGCCTCGTAGCGGGTCAGGATATCCTGGCGCAACTCGGCCGCCAGCCCGCGCAACGCATCGGTGAGCGGGGTGCCGTATTGCTGCGTCTGGAGCAGGGTGGCCGACAGTCGCCTCAGCCCGTCGATCCCGGTGCGGGTGCCCAGATTGGCCAGCACCTGGCCCGTATCGGCGGTCACGGCCAGTTCGCCGGCCGTCACGGCGAATTCGCCGGCGATCGCGGGACAGGCATCCTGCAATTCGATGCCGACCTGCGCGATCGCCGGCCCCAGCCCGATACCGGCCTGGGTGCAGATCACCATCACGTCCAGCGCGTCGGGCAGGCCGCGCTCGACCTGCCGCAGGTAGCGGCGGCGCCGCGCCCGCAGGATCGTGTCCGGCAGCAGCAGGCCGCCGATCGCGGCGGCGGCCACGAACGCCCGGTGGAGCAGCGGCGGCATGCCGCCCCCCACCCGGGAGAGGAGGAGCGCCATCAGCAGCGGCGACAGCGTCGCCAGCAGGATCTTGAGCCCGATGAGCAGGCCGATGGCGCCGGCGCCCCGCACGCCCGTCGCGGCCAGCGAGGCGCGCAGTTCGTCCAGCGTGCCGGCGGACAGCAGGCCCCGCTGGACGATCCATTGCCCCATCGCCGCGATCAAGCGCAGCGACGACCGGCCCAGTTCCCTGACGCCGGCCACGGCGGGGCGTGCCGCCGGGCGCCCGCGCAGGTCGCGCAGTCGTCGCCCGATCCGCCGCTGCCGCCGCGCGTGCGCGCCCAGCAGCGCGGCAGCCAGCAGCGTGGCGCCGGTCGCGACGCAGAGCGCGGGGCGCAGGCCGGTCATGTCAGCGTCCGGCGGATGATCGCGCGCATTGTGACGACACCCATCGCCAGCGATCCGGCGGCGAGGGACAGGATCGCGTGCCCCGCCGGGTCGGAAAACAGCAGGCGGATATAGGACCGGTTCGTCAGCCACAGCAGCAGGCCCAGCACGGCCGGCAGCACGGCCAGCACGGCGGCGCTGGCCCGTGCCTCCGACGCCAGGGCATAGCCGCGGGCCTTCAGGGCCAGGCGTTTGCGAATGACATCGGCCAGCCCTTCCAGCGTCGCGCGCGGCGACGCGCCGGTCTGGGCCTGCAATGCCAGGGCGGTGGCGAAGAACCGATATTCCGGCAGGCCCGACCGGGCGGCCATCTCGCGCAGGCATTCGTCGAGCGGCACGCCGATGGAAAATTGATGCAGCATGCGGGACATTTCCGGCCCAGTCGGCTCCGGCGCCTCGCGCGCCGCGCCGCGCATCGCCTCCAGCACCGGAATGCCGACACTGACGGCACGGACGATCGCCGCCAGTATGTCGGGGAACTGCCGTAACTGCCGCGCCTGCCGCCGTTCGGTCATCCAGCCGAAGGCGGCGCGGCACAGCAGGACGCCGCCGGCGATCGAAAGCGGAATGGAAACAATGCCCGGAATGTCGGTCGTCACGGTCAGGAAGGCGCCCGCCGCGACGGCCGCGACGGCCGGCACGATCCACCAGGGAACGGGGTACAGATCCGCCCGCGCCAGATCGGCGCCCAGCAGCCCCAGCGCCCGCACGGCCAGCGGACGGCGCTCGCGACGCCGCGGCCTGAATGCCGACAGTTCGGTCGCCCGGGCCGGGCGGCCGGCGCGCGCCACCGCCGCCACCCGTGCGTCGCGCCTGCGGTCGCGCGCCCGCGATCGCAGGGCCAGCAGCACGCAGGCCATCATGGCCGCGAGCCACAGGCCCCACGGAAGCCACGGCAGCGCCGCGGGAAGCCCGCCCATCAGCATGCCTCGCCGGCCTGTTCGAGCGCCGCCTGCCAGTCATGCTCCAGGCCCGAATAGAGCAGCCGCCGCAGAAAGGCCGGCGGCCCGCGATTGACCCGATAGCGGCCCGCCAGGCGGCCATCTTCCTCCCCGCCCTGGATCTCGAAGCGGAAAATGTCGTTCAGGGTCACGATATCGCCGTCCAGCCCGCAGATTTCGGTGACCTGGACGATGCGCCGGCCGCCGTCGCGGTGGCGTTCCATCTGGATGACCAGGTCGACGGCGCCGACGATCTGGGCGCGGATCGCGCGTGGGGGCAGGCCCATATTGCCCATCTGCACCATGTTCTCGATCCGCGTCAGCGCGTCGCGGGCGGTGTTGGCGTGGACCGTCGACATGCTGCCGTCATGGCCGGTATTCATCGCCTGCAACATGTCGAAGGCCTCCTGCCCCCGGCATTCGCCGATGATGATGCGGTCGGGGCGCATGCGCAGCGCGTTGCGCATCAGGTCCCGCTGGGTGACTTCCCCGCCGCCTTCCAGGTTGGCCGGCCGGGTTTCCAGGCGCACCACATGCGGCTGCTGCAAGCGCAGTTCGGCGGCGTCCTCGATCGTGACCACCCGCTCGCCGGCATCGATCATGCGCGACAGGGCGTTCAGCAGCGTCGTCTTGCCCGCGCCCGTGCCGCCGGAGACGAGGATGTTGAGCCGCGCCCGGGCAGCGAGCCGCAGGACGCGCGCGACCGGCGCGCTCAACGAGCCCAGTGCGATCAGCCGATCGAAATCGATGATCGCGCCGCCGAATTTCCGGATCGTCAGGTAGGGACCATTCAGCGCCAGCGGCGGGAAGACGATATTGACGCGCGAGCCGTCGCGCAGTCGCGCGTCGACCATCGGGCTGGATTCATCGACCCGCCGCCCGACGGCGGAGGCGATCCTCTGGCAGACCGCCGCCAGGTGGGCGGCGTCGCGGAAGCGCACTCCCGACGCGACCAGCCGGCCTCCGGTCTCGACGAAGACCTGGTCGGGCCCGTTCACCATGATTTCGCTGATCGCCTCGTTGTCGAGCAGCGGCTCCAGCGGCCCCAGCCCGAGCATGTCGAAGACCAGGCCCTCGGCCAGCGCCCGCTGCTCGCGGCTGTTCAACTGGATGCGCCGCTCGGTCGCGATCTCGGCGACCAGGCGCTCCATATCCGTCAGAAGCCGCTCCGGCGCCATGACGGCGACGGCCGCCGGATCCAGCCGGTCGAGACAGATCGCGCGCAGGTCGGCAAGAATCGGCGGCGGCACGCCAGGCTCGGGCGATGCGTCCTGGCGTGGAAACGTCCGCGCGCGGTCGGCCCGCGCAACCGGACCCGGCGCGGGCGGCGGGGCGCCGCCGACCGCGCGGCGGCCGAAGGCGGGCGGGCGAAATCCCGTCATCGCCGGCCCCGCGACAGCAGGCGGCGCCCCAGCCCGCCGGCCGCCCCCCTTCCGGGCGCCACCGACATGCCGGCCCCGCCATCGAGCATGCCCACCCCATCGACCTGGCGTGCCAGTTCGAGCATCGCATCGCGAAACGGACCGCGCGTGGCCACCGCCGCCTCGCCCAGCGTTTCGGCCGTTCCGACCTGGCGCGGCAGGTCGGGAATGCTGAGATCGACATGGCTTTTCAGGGCGTCCTCCACCTGGCGACGGTTGAGCGCGCCCGGCCGGCCCGTGCGGTTCAGGACCAGGACCGGCCGCTGTTTCTGCATGGGGCCGGGCGGCAGCGCCAGCAGGCGCAGCGTCTCGCGCACCGAGGCCAGGGTCGGCTCCAGGACCAGTACCCGCTGATGCACCTCCATCAGCAGGTCGCGGCCGAACCGGTTGGGGACGAACGGCACGTCCGCCACCACGACGTTGTAGCGATGCCGCAGCACGCCCAGCAATGCGCCCGTCGCGCCGGGCGCGCAGGCGACGTCGGCCATGAAATCGAGGCGGCCCGCCAGCACGTGCAGTCTCTCGGCCACCGGGACGGCCGCGCGCTCGACCAGCAGGACGTCGATCCGCTCCGGCGCTTCCAGCGCCTGGCACAAGCCCGTCCCGGCCTCCACGTCCAGCAGCAGGGCGGTCATGCCCCGATAGAGGTCGGCATCCAGCAGCGCCGTATGGCGATGCATCGCCACGCCGAACAGCCACGCCAGATTGGTCGCGATGGTCGAGGCACCCACCCCGCCCCGGGCGCCGGTCACCGTCACGCATCGTCCGCCGGTGTCGCGCTCGGGACTCTGCCCCACCAGCACGGGACCGAATTCACGCGCGATCTTCTCGCGCGTCAGCGGGCGCGGCAGATATTCCAGCACGCCCAGGCCGCGCGTGACCTCGCGGTAGAAATCCGCGCTGTCCAGGCTGCCAACCAGCAGCACCGACAGGTCGGGCTCGACGACATGGGCCAGTTCGCGCAGGGCGCTGATCGGCTGCTTTTCGTCCCCGATATCCACGATGAGGATTCGCGGCGTCGGTTGCCGGCGCAGTACGGCGGTGGCGGTGCGGACGGAACCGCGGCGCAGGTCGATCGGGGGGCCGACGAAGGTGCCAAGACCCTCGCGAATGAGCGCCTCGGTCGCCGCGTCGCCGACGAAGCCCATCAGGAACGGCCTGTCATGCCGGCCCGCGCTGTCCATCCCGCCCGTCATCGCTCAATATCCGTACGCGGCGGCGGACGCGCCGCCATTGCCGCCGATGGCGGACCCCGATCCCATGACCCCGGTGGTGATTCCGCTGGTGACCGGCAGCCGCTTCGGCTTGTCCTGCCGGATCCGGTCGATGGCCAGGACGGGTGCCTCCGCGTCCGTTCCTTGCGCCGACTGGCCGTGCGCCAGATCGCGCGGGTCGGCCACCATCGCCGCCAGGTTCGCCTGGTTGGCACCGGAGGGATGCCATGCATCGGGCCTGCGATAAGGGTCCAGCACGGCGCAGCCGGCAAGAAGGGCGAGGACACAGGAAAGCGCGATGCGCCGGGACTGTCTCATGCCGCGCTCCTTCATTCGACGAAGAAACCCGCGCTGCCGGGAACGGGGACGGGTCGGGCGGGCTGCGTGGGCGCGACCTGCCGCAGCATCAGCAGGCGGTCCAGTTCGCCGGGGATGCCCGCCAGGTCGGTCGGGGCCGCCATGCGGGCGCGGTCGGCGACCGGCCGCACCAGGTAGGGCGTGACCAGGATGACCAGTTCGGTCTCCTGTCTGTTGAAATGGCCGGACCGGAACAGCGAACCCAGCACCGGGATGTCGCCGGCGCCGGGAATCGCCCTGGTCGAATCGGTCAGCGAATCCTCCATCAGACCGGCGATGGCGAAGGTTTCGCCGCTGCCCAGTTCCACCGTCGTTTCCGCCCGCCGGACCGTCAGCGCGGGAATGACGGACGTGGCGCCCGAGGCGGTGACCGAGACGCTGTTCTGGTTGCTCAACTGGCTGACCTCGGGCACCACGTGCAGGTTGATCCGCCCGTTGCTGAAGACCGTCGGCAGGAATGTCAGGCTGACCCCGTAGCTCTTGAAAGCGACCGAGATCGCGCCGGCCTGCTGCGCCAGGGGGATGGGATACTGGCCGCCGACCTGGAAGCTGGCGCTTTGCCCGCTCATCACCGTCAGGTTCGGCTCGGCCAGCAGGCGTACCAGATTGTCCTGGGCCAGCGCGTCGACCACGCCATTGACGTTGCTGCCCAGGCAGAACGGATTGCGCGTCGCGACGCACGCGGCGGTGCTGGCGTTCATGTTCAGGGTCAGCGCGGGGAAGCTGCCGAATTTTCCCATATTGCCGACCGCCTGCCAGTCGATGCCCAGTTGGCGCACCACGTTGCGGTCCATCTCGGCGATCCGCACGGCCAGCGTGACCTGGGTGGCCGAACGGATGGCGATCCGGTCGGTGACCCCCTGGCCGCCGGTCAGGAAGCCCCGCGCGATGTCCTCGGCCTTCGCCGCGTCCTCGGGGGCCTCGACCGTGCCGGTCAGGACCAGATTGTGCAGATCGGCCTGGATGCGGACCTGGCTGCCGGGCACCTGGCGCGCGATTTCGGCCTCGGCCCGCGAGGCGCCGTAGCGCGACGGCGCCACGTCGACCGTGAACTGCGCGATCGTCCGGCCATCGGCGTCGCTCGCCATCACCGTCGTCCGGCCGGCCGCCACGCCGTACAGCGCGATGCTGGTGCCGCTGGCGGGACGAACCCGCACGATCCCGGGATCGACGACGAAGATCCGGGCCGCGGGAACGGGCAGGCTTTCCATCCGCCCTCTGCCGGCCTCCAGGGTGAGCCCGTGGACGGCTTCGTCCTGGGCCAGGGGCCGTGCCGCCGGCAGGGCGCACAGGACGCCGGCCGCGAGCAATCGCATGGCGAGCCGGGCCCGTGCCCCGTCGCGCGCGATCAAAACCGCACCTCCTGCCCTTCCGCGCTGCCCTGGTAGACCGTGACCGAACGGGCGGAGGGGGCCGCGACCATGCCGTCGCGCACGATCCGCGAGACATCGCCCGCCCAGGCGGCGCCCGGCGCCGGTTCGGGTTCGTCATCCGAACGGGCGGAACGCACCACCAGCGACAGCCGCCCCATGCGGGTGGCCACGGACACCTGTTCGGCCTGAAGCGCGGTCAGTTCCAGCGTGGCCGTCCGCGCCGCGGGCTCCTTCGCGGCATCATCGCCCTGGACCAGGCGGCGGTCGATGGCGATGACCCGCACGTTCGACAGGACCGTCTCGGCCGCCACGCGGCGTTCGGGCCTCGGCTCGGCCGGAAAGAGCTGGGTCAGGATCAGGTCCACATGGTCGCCGGGCCAGATCAGGCCCGCCGTGCCCGTGATCGTATCGACGCCGATGGTGACGGCCCGCATGCCGCCATGGAGCGCGACGGCCAGGAAACCCCGGTCGCCCGGCCGCAGCAGGTCGCCGGCGCGCAGGATCGCGCCTGGGCTGACGGCGTGCAGCATCATCGCGCCCGCCAGCGCCTCGGGCGACGCCGCGATGGCATCGGGCCCTTCCCGCCCCCGGGGCACGGCGATCGTCGTCATGTCCGCCGGTTTCAGCAGATATCCGCCACCCAGCGCGCGGGAGGCGGCCACGACCTGGACCATGATCGCTTTCCGGGCCGGCGGACCGGCCGCCGGGGGGTGGATCGCGATCCAGGCCGCGGTTCCGAATCCCCCCAGCCCGATCGCCAAAAGAACGAAGACAATAAAACGAAACATCACGTGGCCCCGGTTACAGGAGAGCGACCAGGCTTCCTCCCGCTATGGCGCAGACATAGGGAAGCGGGCATCCGCGATGCAGCCGCCAGCGCTCGACCCGCAGGACGCGCCCGACAGCGGTGCGCGGCGTCGCCACGCCGTGAGGTGGCGGCAGGCTGGCCCGCCCCAGCAGATAGAGCAGCGCCAGCACGCCGCCAGCCAGCGCGATGTCCACGACCAGCGCGGGGACCTGCCCGGGCCGCAGCGCCACGCCGACCGCCCCCAGCAGCTTGGCGTCGCCACCCCCCATCCAGCCACGCGACCAGCAGGTTACCCCCAGGGCGAACAGGCCGAGGCCGGACAGCAGCCCGCGCCAGGGATAACCGCCCAGCCAGGCCAGCATTCCGTCCAGCAGCGCGACACCCAGCACCAGCCGGTCGGAGACCTGCCGGGTCGCGATATCATGCAGCGCGGCCCGGAGCAGAAGAACCGCCACGGCACCCATGCAGGCCGGCACCAGCGGCCACCGGGCCGTGTCGGCGAGCACATGGGCCATCACCCGCGCGACCGGCCTGCGAGACACGGGCCGAAGCCGGGCATGATCAGCCGGCTCCGGAACTCGGCGACGTCGTGCCGTCGGAACCGCCATTGCCCGTGGTGTTCGTCGGAAGCTTGCTTGCCACGCTGCCGAACGTGCCGTTGAGGGACGAGCCCAGGGTCGTCAGGCCGGTAATGGCCACCACGGCGACCAGTGCCGCGATCAGCCCGTATTCCAGCATCGTCACGCCGCGACGATCGCGCGTCAGGGTCACAATTTCCCGCGGGAAACGCATGATATTCGCCCTCTCTTATATTCTTTGAGAGCCTACAAATCCGCTGAACAGACTCGATACCAATTGCATCTGGGATGTTCGGAGCCTGAGACGGGCTGGCTTTTCCTTCGACTTCTTAAGTCAATATTAACACTTTACCGATCGGCGGCATGCGTGTCCAGACGCCGCCCATAGAAAAGCGCCCCATGCCGGACAAGGCTTTCAGGCAGGCGGCTCGGCATCCAGCAGGGACGCGACGGTTCGGGCGGTTACCGTCGCTTCATCATACCGGTTCCGGGCGCGTTGCCGCCCGGCCTCGCCCATCTGGTACCGCAGGGTCGTATCGCGGACCAGGCGCAGCAGGGCGCGGGCCAGCGGCGCGACCTCGCCAGGCGGGACCAGCAGGCCGGTGCGGCCGGTCACGACCTGTTCGCGCGGGCCGCGAATGTCGGTCGCCACGACCGGCAGGCCGGTCAGCATCGCCTCGATCACCGACATCGGCAGGCCTTCGAAATGACTGGGCAGGACGAAGATATCCGCCGCCGCCATCAGGGCCGGAATGTCCCGACGATAGCCGAGGCGGCGCAGACGTCCGCCAAGCGCGTGCTCCGCGCGGGCGAAATTCTCGTCCAGCGAGGGGCCGTGATCCGAGGCCAGGCGCTCGCCCACCACCCATAATTCCGCCCCGGGCACCTCTTCCATGGCTTCCAGCAGTTCCGGGTAGCCCTTGTGGCGTACCAGGCGCGACACCGCGATGATCACGACCCTGTCGGGGGGCACGCCCAGTTCGGCCCGGATCCGGCCGCGCGCCTCGGCGTCGGGATGAAAGCTGGCCGGATCGCGGCCGTTGCCCAGAGCGATCGGATTGGGGTGGATGCCCAGGCGCCGCGCATCCTCGGCCTCCTGCGTGGAGACGGTGAAATACCGGTCGGTCATCCGGCCGGCCATCCATTCCAGCGCCAGCGACAGGCCGCGCCTGGGAATCACGCCGGGCTGGTTGAACAGGAAGCCGTGGCAGGTATAGGCCACGCATGGAACACCGCACACTTTGCCCGCCAGCCGCGACAGCAGGCCGCTGATCGGCATGTGCGCATGCACGATGTCCGGCCGCTCGCGCTGGATGAGCTGTATCAGAGCCGTCAGCGCCTGGGCCTGGGCCAGCGGCGAGAACGAGCGCGCCATCGGCACCGTCTCGACGCGAAACCCTTCCTCTCGCACCTCGGCCAGCAGCGGGCCGTCCGCGCAGGCGCCGATGACCTCGTGCCCCGCGTCCCGCAAGCCGCGCATCAGGGGGAGAATAAAGTGCCGTAGGGAAAAATCGACGTTGGTTACTTCAAGAATCTTCATCGTCGTTCGCGGGCCTTCCGTGCCGTGGGCCTCTCTTAGCACCACGTCGCGCCCTTGCGGAAGGAGCGGGGGGCGACCGCGCCCTATTCTTCCATCCGCATCAATCCCCAGCGGATGACCTGGCGCGTCCGTTCCGCGTTGCCGCTTCGCGCGGCGCGGGGATGCGGGGGCGGAGGCTCCGGCCTGTCGGTTTCGGGTTCCGGCTTATCGCCGTCCCTGTCCGGCGCGGCGGCTTCGGCGGGCGCGGGTTCCGCCGCCTCGGGCGCCGCGTCGTCGCCCGGGCGCACATGGATGACGATCTGGCGCGTGCGCTCGGGCTTTCCGCTGCCGCAATAGATGCTTTCCTCGACCGCCAGGGTGCCGCCTTCGGCGCGGAATTTCCAGATGCGTCCTCCCACGTCCAGGACGACGATCTGTCCTTCCGCGTCCCATTCCGCCCCGACCGTGGGGTGCAGGTGAAAACGCAGATCGAAGGATTGCGACCGTTCGCCCTCGACGATTTCCTCGCCGCGCAGGTCCTCGCCCCCGTCCCCCAGATAGAGCCGGCGCCGCCAGGAGGCACCGAACGCCGCGTGATAGCCGTCATGCGACAGGTCGAGCCAATGGGCCCCGTCCTGGCCCATCTGCTCCGCCGTCACATGCGCGGGACGACGCTGGATCGCGCCGTCGGGCCCGATATCGGAGGACGACCGGCCTTCCAGCACCAGCAGCGAGTGCGCGGCGCTTTCCCGCAGCGCGCGCTGCCAGGCCGCCGTCTGCCCGCCGCCGCAATTGACGATCACCCGCTGGCGGGCCACCGAGAATTCGAACGACAGCGTGCCCGCATGGGCCTGGGAATCGAAGCCGGGCGGCGGGGGGGGAGCCGCATCGACCAGCAGCAGGGACCGCCCGACCTGCAACCGGATAAAGCCCCCGTCGGGCATGGCGGTCGCCACCACCCGCGAGCGGGTGGATTGCGCCAGGACCATCTCGATCGTCGCCACGGTGCCGGCATTGCCGCCGTTGAACAGCGCCAGCCCCCCGTCGCCATGGCGCATGGCCCGCAGCACCGGGCTCATCCGGTCGAGCGCCAGCGCCAGCGAATCCGGCAGCGGCACCTGGGCCGCGTTCAGCATCGCCCGCATCTCGGCCAGTTCGCGCAGCGCCAGAAGCTGGATTTCGGGACTGCGCTGGATATGGCAGCCATCCTGGAGGATCTGCCGCCCCAGTTCGGCATCGAGATAGCGCATGAACCGCGACAGGAAGCCGCTATGGTCCGGCATCGCGATCGCGGCGGCCAGCAGGCCCTTGAAGGCGATCAGTGCCCGCCAGTCATGCGTCTCGGGCGGCAGCAGGGCCGCGATCGTCCGCCCCTCGGCCAGCAGCCGCTGCATCAGGCGGTGGCGAAACCCGTCATCGGCCGAGGCGGCGAAGAAATCGTAATGGCCCAGCCACGCGGCCAGCCGGGCGCCGGTGACCGCGCAGTCGCGCATCATCGGGTCGGTCGGCGGGTGGGCCAGCCAGTCATTGACCAGCGCGCGGGCCTGGAGCCGCGCCGCGTCGGTGCCCACCGCGCGCAGGTCCCGCAGCCAGGTGAAGCCGTGCAGACAGGCGCGAAACGACTCGGGATAGGACGGGTCCTCCCACCGGCCGGGGCCGATGCGCCGCGTGACCCCGCGATGGGTCAGGCTGCCGAGCGCCAGTTGCGCCCCCGCGACCGGGTCGCCCGGCCACAGGTCGCGCACGGTGTGGACCGGCGCCGCCGGCACCCGCCCGAGCCCCGCCAGCGACGGCAGGCGGGCCAGCGAAAGGCGCGCGTCCTGGCTCCAGCGTCGCAGGACCATCAGGCCCCTCTCATTTCATGAGGCTGGTCCGTCCCCATCATGCATGACGGTGCGCCCTGGATCATTCGGGCCGTCGGGCCGCCCCGCGCAGGGCGGCGATGGCCCGCTCGTAGTCCGGCTGGCCGTAGACCGAGGTTCCCGCCACCAGCATGTCGGCCCCGGCGGCGGTCGCCAGGGCGGCGGTCTCGACATCGACGCCGCCATCGACGCCGATGCGGATGTCGCGGCCCGTCGCGTCCGCCATCCGCCGCAGCGTGCGGATCTTTTCCAGTTGGCTGGTCAGGAATTTCTGGCCGCCGAAGCCCGGGTTGACGGTCATGACCAGGATCACGTCCACCAGGTCCAGCACCTCCTCCACCGCCTGCGGCGGGGTCGCGGGGCACAGGGCGATGCCCGGCTTCACGCCCAGCGCGCGGATCTGCTGCAAGGTCCGGTGGGTATGGGGGCCGGCTTCGACATGCACATGGATGTGATCGGCCCCGGCCTGGGCGAACATTTCCAGATAGGGATCGACCGGCGTCATCATCAGATGCACGTCGAACGCCAGCCCCGATTGCGGGCGCAGCGCCTTGATCAGTTGCGCGCCGAAGGACAGGTTCGGCACGAAATGGCCGTCCATCACGTCGAGATGCAGCCAGTCGGCCCCGGCCCGCTCGACGGCGATGACTTCCTCCGCCATGCGGGAAAAATCGGCCGAGAGGACGCTGGGTGCGATGAGGGGGGGGAAATGAGTGGGCATGGCGCCAGTGTAACAGGAAAGCACGGGCGGCATGCAAGCAGTTGCATGCCGCCCGCCACGGCCGATCACGGGAAGGTCAGATGCGGCGGAAGCGCGCGGCGAAGAATCCGTCCATCCCGCCGCTATCCGCCCACAGCGCCGGATGGGTGCGCAGCCAGCCCTCCGGGGTCAGGGCCTCGGGCAGCATGGCCAGTTCCTCGGCCGAGAACGGATCGGGCTCCAGCCCCATCGCGCGCGCGGCGCGGGCGCGTTCCGGCCCTTCCTCGGGCTGGAGCGAGCAGACGGCATAGACCAGCCGGCCGCCCGGACGCAGCATGTCGCGCGCGGCCGCCAGCAGCCGGTCCTGCCCCTCGGTCAGGGCCAGCAGGTCGCGCGGGCGCTTGATCCACAGCACGTCGGGGTGGCGCCGCGCGGTGCCCGTCGCCGAGCAGGGCGCGTCCAGCAGCACGCCGTCCAGGGGCGCGTCGGGCCGCCAGGCGGTGGCGTCGCCCAGCACGGTCGTCACCCGGTCCGTCAGGCCGAGGCGCGCCAGATTCTCGTTCAACCGCGCCATGCGGGCGGGCTCGCGCTCGACGGCGGTGACGTCGGCCCCGGCGAAGGCCAGTTGCGCCGTCTTGCCGCCCGGCGCCGCGCACAGGTCGGCGATCCGCTCGCCGGGCCGCGCCGCCAGCAGGCGGGCGGGCAGCGAGGCCGCCGCGTCCTGCACCCAGAACGTGCCCTCGGCGTAACCCGGCAGGTCCGCCACCCGGGTCCCGGCCGGCAGGCGTGCCGTGCCGGTGGGCAGCGGGTCGGCGCCGGGCGGGTATTCGGCGCCGGGACGCAATGTCAGGTCCAGCGGGGCCTCGCGCCCCAGGGCCCCGGCGATCGGGCGCGCCAGGTCGCCCCACGCCCCCCACAGCCAGGGCGGCACATCCAGCCGATCCTGGTCCAGCCCGTCCAGCGCGCCGGCGCCGGCCTGCGCGATGCGGCGCAGCACGGCGTTCACCAGCCCCGCGAACGGCGTCAGGCCGCGCCGGCGGGCCAGGGAGACCGCCGTGCCGACCGCCGCGTGGGCGGGCGTGTCCAGGAACAGGATCTGCGCCACGCCGATCAGCAGCACCGTACGCACCGGCAGCGGCGGCTCCTTCTTCAGGAACGGTTCCAGCACCATGCCGGCGGTGCCCATATGGCGCAGCACGGTCGCGGCCAGCCGGTGCGCGGCGGCACGGTCGCGCGCGTCCGCGCCGCGCGCCGCCGGCGACTGGTCCAGGCTGTTTTCCAGCATGCGGCGATGTTCCAGGACGCCCTGCACGATATCGAAGGCGATATCCCGCGTCGGATCCGCCCCCGCCCCGCGCTGTCTCCGCCCGTCTGGTGCGCCCTGAATCATGGTGCGTCCGCTCCTCCCGTCCTGGTTCCTATGCCGCGTGCTGATGGCATGCCAGCCTTTGCGCCGCCACCCCCACATTTTCGGCCAGGCGCCGAGAGGCCCCTTGACCGGGGGGCGTGCCCGGCCAACCGTAACGCCATGACGACGATGTTCCCCGCCGGTAACCCGGCCTGCCCGCCCCCGATCGCCGCCGCCCTGGCCGGCATCCGGCGGCGCATCGCGGCGGCGGCCCGCCGCGCCGGCCGCGCGCCCGACGCGGTCACGCTGGTCGCGGTCTCGAAATTCCATCCCCAGTCCAGCGTGCTGGACGCGCTGCGGGCCGGCCAGACCGTGTTCGGCGAAAATCGCGTACAGGAGGCGGCGGAGAAATTTCCCGCCCTGCGCGGCGACTGGCCCGCCCTGCGCCTGCATGTCATCGGCGGCCTGCAAACGAACAAGGCGCTGGAGGCGGTGCGGATCGCCGACATGATCGAAAGCCTGGACCGCCCGGCACTGGCCGACGCGCTGGCCCGCGCCGCCGATCGCGCCGGGCGCCTGCCGGATCTGCTGGTGCAGGTGAATACCGGCGACGAATCGCAGAAATCCGGCGTTCCGCGCGCGCTGGCCGACGCGTTCATCGACTCATGCCGCCAGCGTTTCGGCGATGCCGTGCGCGGGCTGATGTGCATCCCACCCGCCGAGGCGGACCCGGTGCCGCATTTCCGCTACCTGGCGGAGCTGGGGCGGACGCACGGCCTGGCGCTGCTGTCGATGGGCATGTCGGCGGATTTCGAGGCCGCGATCGCGGCCGGCGCCACCCATGTCCGCGTGGGCAGCGCGATCTTCGGCCATCGACCTGCCGGCCCACCGAATGGCGCCATCCCGCCCGCTTGCCTTGCTGCCCCCGAATCATGACGCTATGCCGGAAGACAACGCGGCCGGCGCGCCGTTGCCTGCCAACAGTCTTCGGAGACGTCCCGCATGACGCCTGACCCGGTCGACCTGCCTGCCGGATCGACGCCGCCCGCCCACGCGGCCGCCGAAACCGGCGGCCACTCGGAAACGACGTCCAAGATTACCGAATTCGGTGCCGACCAGTACGAACACGCGGCCGGTCCGGTCGGGTTCGCGGCCCTGCTGGCGGTCCTGGGCGTGGTCTTCGGCGATATCGGCACCAGCCCGCTCTACGCCCTGCGCTCCACCATCCTCGTCGTCTCGCAGCATCACCGGATCAATGCCTGGGAGGTCATGGGGGTCGAAAGCCTGATCCTCTGGTCGCTGATCCTGATCGTGACCGTGAAATACGTGCTGCTGATCATGCGCGCCGACCATAACGGCGAAGGCGGGATCATCTCGCTGATGGCGCTGGCGCAGAAAGTGTCACAGGATACCCGGCTGAAACTGGTCATGGGCATGGCGGGCATCGCCGGCGCCTGCCTGTTCTTCGGCGACGGGCTGATCACGCCCGCGATTTCGGTCCTGTCGGCCGTCGAGGGGCTGGAGGTCAGCTTTCCCGCCGCGCGCGAATTGATCATTCCCATCGCGATCGTCGTGCTGATCGGGCTGTTCAGCGTGCAATCCTACGGCACCGGCAAGGTCGGCACGATCTTCGGGCCGGTCATGGTGGTCTGGTTCAGCATGCTCGGCATTCTCGGGCTGCTGGCGATCCTGCGCCATCCGCATATCCTGCTGGCGGTTTCGCCGATCTATGCCGTGCAGTTCATCATCTTTCACGGCTGGCTGTCCTTCATCGCGCTGGGCTCGGTCGTGCTGTCGGTCACCGGGGCGGAAGCGCTGTATGCCGATATGGGCCATTTCGGGCGCCAGCCGATCCGCTATGCGTGGCTGTTCTGCGTGCTGCCGTGCCTGGCGCTGAACTATATGGGCCAGGGCGCGCTGATCATTTCGGACCCGTCGGCGATCAGCAACCCGTTCTTCCTGCTCGGGCCACACTGGATGCAGATCCCGATGATCGTCCTGTCGACGATGGCGACCGTCATCGCCAGCCAGGCCGGGATCTCGGGCGGGTTCTCGCTGTGCCGCCAGTTGATCCAGCTTGGCTACCTGCCGCGCATGCGCATCACCCACACCAACAAGGACGAGGAAGGGCAGATCTACCTGCCCGAATTCAACCGCTTCCTGATGGTCGGCGCGCTGCTGCTGGTGGTGTCCTTCCGCAGTTCCGACGCCCTGGCCTCGGCCTATGGCATCGCCGTGACCGGCACCTTCATGTGTACCTGCGCCCTGGCGATGGTGGTGTTCCGCCGCCAGTATCACTGGTCGAAGACCGCCTCGGTTGCGACGTTCGGCGGCTTCTTCGTCATGGACAGCGTCTTCTTCGCATCGAACGCGCTCAAGATTCCGCAGGGCGGCTGGGTGCCCGTGCTGCTGGGCACCGCGCTGACCCTGATGATGACGACCTGGAAGCGTGGCCGCAGCCTGATCATGGCCCGGCAGAAGCTGGACAGCCTGCCCGTCAATTCCTTCCTGGCGCGCCTGCCGCAATCGCGCACGATCCGCGTGCCCGGCATGGCCGTCTTCATGACCGCCACGCCGGATTTCGTGCCGACCTGCCTGCTGCACAACCTGAAGCATAACAAGGTGCTGCACGAGCATGTGCTGTTCGTCACCGTCCAGACCCTGGACCAGCCGGAGGCCACGCGCGGCCACCGTGTCGCCTTGCAGCAACTGGCCCCCAACATCTATCGCGTGATCCTGCGCTACGGCTTCATGGAGACGCCGAACCTGCCCCGCGCCCTGGAGGAACTGAAGGCCAACGGGGTCGAGTTCGACGCCATGCAGGCCTCGTATTTCACCAGCCGCGAATTGCTGGTCCGCTCCTCGGTGCCCAAGATGTCGCGCTGGCGGATGTCGCTGTTCCTGCTGATGGCGCGCAATGCCATCCCGGCCACCGAATTCTTCCGCATTCCGCCGGACCGGGTGGTGGAACTGGGCGTGCGGCTTGCCATCTGACGCCCCGGCTCCCGACCCGATTCCCCTGGCACTCTACGTCCATTGGCCGTTCTGCCTGGCCAAATGTCCGTACTGCGATTTCAACAGCCATGTCCGCGACGCCATTCCCCAGGCGCGGTTCGCCGCCGCCCTGCGGCGCGAACTGGCGCACGAGGCCGACCGGCTGACGGCCCATGGCCCGCGTCGGCTGGGCTCGATCTTCTTCGGCGGGGGCACGCCGTCGCTGATGGCGCCGGAGACGGTGGCCGCGCTGATCGCCGACGCGCGCGCCATGTTCGCCGCCGTGCCCGATCTGGAAATCACGCTGGAAGCCAACCCCACCAGTGTCGAGATCGGGCGGTTGCGCGCCTTTCGCGATGCCGGGGTCAACCGGGTGTCGCTGGGGATCCAGAGCCTGGACGACGATGCGCTGCGCCTGCTGGGGCGGCAGCATTCCGCCGGGCAGGCGATCGCGGCGCTGGAGAGCGCGCGCGCGTTGTTCGGGCGGATCTCGTTCGACCTGATCTATGCGCGGCCGGGCCAGTCGCCCGCCGCGTGGCGGGCCGAACTGGACCGGGCGCTGGGCCTGGTGTCGGACCATCTGTCGCTGTACCAGTTGACCATCGAGCCCGGCACCCGTTTCGAGGGGCTGCATCGCCAGGGGCTGCTCGCGCTGCCCGACGACGAATCGGCGGCGCGGATGTATGAGGACACAGCCTGCGTCGCCGCCGGCCACGGGCTGGATGCGTACGAGGTGTCGAACTATGCCCGGCCGGGGGCGGAAAGCCGCCATAACCTGACCTACTGGCGCTATGGCGACTATCTGGGAATCGGCCCCGGCGCGCATGGGCGGATGACGCTGGCGGACGGGCTGCACGCCACCCGCCGCCACCGTGCCCCCGAGCCCTGGGCCGAACGGGTGGAGCGGACGGGCAGCGGCCTGATGCAGGACGAACGGCTGAGCGCGCGCGACCGTGCCCGCGAGATGCTGCTGATGGGCCTGCGCCTGACCGAGGGCGTGCCCGAGGCGCGATTCGCGCGGCGCACCGGGATGGCGATGCCCGAGGCGATCGATCCGGTGATTCTGGCGGCGGCGCTGGAAGAAGGGTATCTTGTCCGCGACGAGACGACGGACGGGGCCGTCCTGCGCGCCACGGCATCGGGCCGCCTCCGGCTGGAGGCCCTGCTCGGCGCCATGGTGCTGTAGGCCGCCGGACGCTCGGCCCCATTCAGACAGGACCCGGCATGGCTTTCCCTTTCTCCCGCACCAGGACTCCCCGCCCCCTCCTGCCCGCCGTGCTGCGGGCGCTCGCGCTGGGGGTCGGCCTGCTGGCCGCCGCCCCGCCGGTGGCCGAGGCGGCCGAACCGCGCCTGGTGATCGAGGACAATGATTTCCTCGGGCCGGGCGGCTCCGACCAGCAATCGATCATCCCGCTGCTGTTCAACCCCGCCGTCAGGGTGCTGGGCTTTACCGTCGCGACCGGCGACGGCTGGGAAAACCAGGAATCCGCCCATCTGCGCCGCTTCCTGGAGATTATCGGCCGGACCGACGTGCCGGTGGCCGACGGCGCCGTCTATCCGCTGATCAACAGCGTGCCCGTGATGCGCCTGCGCGAAAAGCAGTTCGGCACCATCCCGTGGAAGGGCGCCTGGGGCGGGCTCGGGTCGATGGACAAGGTGCCCGCCGAACAGCCGCCGCTGCCGCCGATGAAGGACGGCGCGCCGACCATGAAACCGGCGGCGGAATGCGCCGCCCTGTTCCTGATCCGCCAGGTCCATGCCCATCCGCACCAGGTGACCATCGTCGAGGCCGGGCCGATGACCAACCTGGCGCTGGCGATCCGGATCGACCCGACCTTCGCCGCCACGGCGAAGGAACTGATCTTCATGGGCGGGCTGCTGGACACCAGCATGCGCTCGCTGACCGGCAACGTCGATTTCGCCTCGGATTTCAACATGATCTTCGACCCCGAGGCGGCGCATATCGCGCTGACCGCGCCGTGGCCGTCGATTACCGTCGTCGGCAACGTGTCCAACGACCTGATGATGACGCGCGACTACCTGAAGCGCATCCGGCAGAAGCGCACGCCGATGACCGATTATATCGGCACCTATTACGACCCGCTGCCGATGTGGGACGAGATGGCGACCGCGATCGCCGCCGATCCGACCCTGATCACCGCCTCGCTGGAGGCCTATATGGACATCGACATCGCCAACGGGCCGCATTACGGCCATGTCGTGGTCTGGCCCGATTCCACCGCGCCCACCGGGACGGGGATCCGCAAGGTGCGGATCGTGCAGTCGATCGACGCCCCGCGCTTTCTGGACACATTCCTGCGCGAGGCGCAAAGCGACGTGCATCCCGTGGGACGTCCCTGATCCATGCTGCATCTGGTCAAGCTCGCGGTCGGAATCGCGTCGGTCGAGGAATTGGCGCACCGGCAGCGCACCATGGCGGAGGGCGCCGGGGACGGGCTGGACGGGACGCAGCCATCCGGCCGCCCCTGGTTGCGGACCCGCATGTTCCCGCGCCGGGCGGCGGAGATCGTGGATGGCGGCTCGCTCTACCGGGTCATCGGCGGGCTGATCCTGTGCCGCCAGCGGGTGGTCGAGATCCGCCCCGACACGCGCGAGGACGGGGTGGCCTGCGCGCTGGTGGTGCTGGCGCCCGAGATCGTCGCGGTTTCGCCGCGCCCGATGCGGCCGTTCCAGGGCTGGCGCTATCTGTCGCCCGCCGACGCGCCGGCCGACCTGGCGGCCGGTGGCGGCGAGAGCGGGATGCTGCCCGAGGCGCTGCGGCGGGACCTGGCCGGGCTATGCCTGATCTAGCGTCCGGCCGTCGGCGCGGCCGCCAGGCCGCCCTGATCGGGCTGGCCCTGATCGGGGTCGCCTCGCTGGCGGCATGCGGCGGCACGCCCGGCTCGCGCTATTCCCGCTATTACGCCCGGAACGGCGCCTATCGCGCGCCCGGGCCGCCCGGGGACCCGTGGCGGCCCTATATCGCCGATGCCTCGACCCGCTTCTCGGTCCCGCAGGAATGGGTGCGTGCGGTGATCCAGCAGGAATCGGGCGGCCATGAATATCTGGACGGCCAGCCGATCACGTCCTCGGCCGGGGCGATGGGGCTGATGCAACTGATGCCGCAGACCTATGCCGACATGCAGGCGCAGAACGGGCTGGGGCCGGACCCGTACGAGCCGCACGACAATATCCTGGCCGGCACCGCCTATATCCGGCTGATGTATGACCGCTACGGCGCGCCGGGCTTTCTCGCGGCCTATAATGCCGGCCCGCAGCGGCTGGACGATTATCTTCAGACCGGGCGGCAATTGCCGAACGAGACGATCAACTACCTGGCCTCGGTCACGCCGCATCTGGGCACGGCGGTCGCCCTCAGCGGCCCGCTGGCCGCCTATGGCAGCGACAGCCAGATGGTGTCGGCCACGCCGGCCAGCCTGCCGGTGGCCATGGCATCGGCCGCCCCCGCCGCGCAGCCGGTCGTCGTCACTCCCACCATCGCCGACCCGACTGGCGGCCAGCCGGTGCAGTACGCCGCCTATGTGCCGCGCGGGGCCCCCGCCGGACAATGCGCGCATGATCCCGATGCGGCCTACGATCCCGACGCACCGTGCCAGCCGCTGGCGCCCCCCATGCCGGCGCCGCTGCCGCCACCCGCGCCGGTCGCCGCCGTGCCAGCCGCAGCCATGCCTGTTGCCGCGCGCCCGCCCCTGGCCGGTGGCGCGGCGTCGGGCGTGAATTACGGCCAGTGGGCGATCCAGGTCGGCGCCTTTACCTCGGAAGGGCAGGCCCGTTTCGCCAACACCATGGCGCGCCAGGCGGCCTTCGACGCCCTGAACGGCGCGCGCAGCATCGTGCAGCCCGTGCCCGCGTTCAACGGGCGTTCGCTTTATCGCGCCCGGCTGGCGGGCCTGGCTCGCGCCAGTGCCGCCAGCGCCTGTTCGTCGATGCATCGGCAGGGGCTGGACTGCATGATCGTGCGTCCGGGCCAATAGGCACGTCCTAGCCGGCCTCGCCCTCCGGCAGGGCGGCGGGGACGTGCAGTTCCGGCAGATGGATCATCACCTGCCGGGCCAGGTTGGCGGAATGACCGCCCAGCGAGACCCCGTAATCGCCGGCCGGCGCCACCCATTCCAGCGCCGCGGGATTCCATCGGCCCAGCATCCGCGCGTCGATCCCCACCGCCAGCCGCGCGCTCTGGCCGGGCGCGAGTTGCACGGTGCGCCAGCCGATCAGCCGTTTCGGTGCCTCGCCACTGCCGTCCGGCAGGTCGAGATAGATCTGCGGCACGTCGCGCCCGGGCGCGGTGCCGCGATTGGTCACGCTGAAGGCGACCAGCAGCCGGGAGCCGTCCCGCGTCACCTTCAGGTCGCCATAGGCGAAGCGCGCGTGAATCGCCAGCCCGTACCCGAACGGGAACAGCGGCGCGACATGCGCCCGGTCGAATGCCTTGTAGCCCGCCGGATGCGCCGGCGCCGCGCCGCCGGTCAGGGTCACGGGCAGCCGCCCGGAGAAATCGCGCTGCCCGCCCAGGAGCGCCGCGAGCGCGTCCTCGCCTCCGTCGCGCCACGACCAGGCCTGGACCACGCCGTCGACCTGGTCCAGCCAGGGCATGGGGCGGTCGGGATCGTCCGACAGCAGGACGACGACCACATGCGCGCCGCTGTCGGCCACCGCGCCGATCAGCCGATCGTCCTCGGACCCTGCGGAAAAAATGACGACCGGACCGGCCTGCGCGACGTCGGGCGGGAGTGCTGTGCCATTTGGCGCGTCGGCGGCCAGTCGCGCGGCGTGGCCGGCGCGGCCCAGTGCGTCGGCCATCGCGCGCGCGGCCGTGCGGGCCGGCCCCGCCCCCAGGACGAGGATCGGCGCGGCGGCCGTACCGGCAAGCGGCAGGACCGCGTTTTCGTTCCGCAGCAGCACCGTGCCCTCGGCGACCTCGTCCCCGACCAGTGGCCCCTGGTAGGGGGCCGGGGCGCGCAACGCGCCGAACGGCGGGGGATGCTCGGTCACGCCGGCCGCGTCCATCGCCTGCATGATGTGGGCGGCCATGCGGTCGAGCCTGACGGGCGGCACCGCACCGCCCTTCAACGCCTGGCGCAGGGTCGCGCCGAACAGCGCCGTTTCGGCTGTTCCGGGCTCGCCCTCCACATCGACACCGGCCGCCAGGGCGGACAGCACCAGCGTGCGATGCATCGCCGGCGGGGCCTCGGGCGTCGCGCGGTCCGCCATCAGGGCGATCATGCCGCCATAGCGCCATCCGTCGCGCAGCGTGCGTTCCATGCCCTCGAGCGCGCCGCAGGGCCGCATCGCCACGGTCGCGACATGGCACAGCATCCCGGCCCCGGCGGCATGCTCCAGCGCGACATGGAGCGCCAGCAGCCGGTCCTGTTCCATCCCGTCGGGTCCGGGCTGGCCCAGCCCGCCGAACAGGGGCAGCACATGGCCCGCGATCAGCCCCGCCGCGACCTCGCCCATCATCCGGCCGGACAATAGCGGGTCCTCGCCGTCGCGCGTGCGGCCGGCCGGCAGGGGGCCGATTCCGCCGAGGGCCGCGAGCGCGCGGCCGCCGGCCCGGATGGCGCGGGCCCGGGCCTGCCCGACCCGCCGCGCCAGGTCGCGGTCCCAGCTTGCCATCAGCGCCAGCGGCGAGGGTTGGGATGCCCCGTCGACCAACGCCATGCGCAGGGCGGGCAGGCCGGCGCGCGGCACGCCCGGCAGCGTCACGATCGACACGCCCCGGGCCGATGCGGGCGCGACATCGGCGCGGACCAGCGTCAATTTCTCCGCCGGCGTCAGGCGGGCGGCCATGCCGGGCCGAGGCGCCGCCGACAGCGACAGGACGGCCAGGACGATCGCGCCGCCCCATGCTTTCCACCCTTCCGCGATCCCTGCCACGCCGCGCCTCCCGATCCCGCATTTCGTCACGTGCCGCCCCCCTGTGCCGCCGCGCGGGGCCGCTCTCTTGAAACCCCCTGGAACGGGGAAGGCAAGGCGCGGAATCCGGGGGGCCGCACGCCATTTCGCCGGCCCGGCAGAAAATCACCGCCCGACTTGGCGGGGATGCCGGGGCGGGATATGAAGACGGCATTGCAACCGGCTGAACCGTGGTCCGACCGCCGGCCCCGGACGGGCAGGAAACGCCACGGCCGCCGATCCATCATCAGCGGGGCCAGACCCGAGGGGACCACAGGGGCACCATGACCGTTCGACCGCCATCCGCCATTCGCCGCCTTCCGTCATCGGCCCGCCTGCTGGGCGTGCTGGCGCTGTCCCCGCTTCTTGGCCTGACCGCCTGTTCGTCGCCGCGCCGCGCCGACGCGGGACTGGCGACGCCACAGAACCACCTGATCAGCCAGGATCGGTCCGCCAGCGGCGGAGACGACCAGATCGGCAAGAGCGGCGTCAATGCCTATCTGTGGCGCGGCGCGATCGATACGCTGTCCTTCATGCCGTTCGCCTCGGCCGATGCCATCGGCGGCGTGATCCTGACCGACTGGTACGCCCCGCCGGCGAGCAAGAACGAACGGTTCAAGATCACCGCCTATGTCCTGTCGCGCAACCTGCGCTCGGACGCGATCCGCGTATCGGTCTTCCGCCAGGCCCTGACCGACGGCCAGTGGGTCGATACGCCCGTCGCGCCGAACACGGTGTCGGACATCACGTCGCGGATCCTGGCCCGGGCGCGCCAGCTTCGCGCCGACAGCGGCGGCGGCAAGTAAGCCACGTCCGCCCCGGCATTCCTTCTTCGTTTCGGCCCCTGGACCTGCAATGACTGACATGACCCCCGCTTCCTACGATTTCCGCACGGCCGAACCGCGCTGGCAGGCCGAGTGGGAGCGGGCCGGCACCTTCGACGTGCCCGACGTGCCGCCGGCCGACCGGCCGAAATATTACGTGCTGGAGATGTTCCCCTATCCGTCGGGGCAGCTCCATATGGGGCATGTGCGCAACTATACGCTGGGCGATGTGGTTGCGCGCTACAAGCGGGCCAGGGGCTTTTCTGTCCTGCATCCGATGGGGTGGGACGCGTTCGGCCTGCCGGCGGAAAACGCGGCGCGGGAGCGCGGCGTGCATCCGCAGGCGTGGACGCTGGACAATATCGCCGCCATGCGCGGCACGCTCAAGCGCCTGGGCTTTTCGTTCAACTGGGACCGCGAGATCGCGACCTGCCTGCCGGACTATTACGGCAAGCAGCAGAAGCTGTTCCTGGACATGCTCCAGGCCGACCTGGTCGAGCGGCGCGAAAGCTGGGTGAACTGGGACCCGGTGGACCACACCGTGCTGGCGAACGAGCAGGTGGTGGACGGGCGCGGCTGGCGGTCGGGCGCGCTGATCGAGAAGAAGAAACTGTCGCAGTGGTTCCTGCGCATCACCAAATTCGCCCCCGACCTGCTGGAGGGCCTGTCGCACCTGCCGCGCTGGCCGGAGCGGGTGCGCGTGATGCAGGAGCGCTGGATCGGCCGGTCGGTCGGCGCGCGCGTGCGCTTTGGCCTGCATAGCCCGCCCGAGGGGTTCGACACCGACCTGGATTCGGTCGAGGTCTATACCACCCGGCCCGACACCCTGTTCGGCATGGCGTTCCTGGCCGTCGCGGCCGATCATCCGCTGGCCGCGAAGGTTGCCGCGCAAAATGCCGGCGCCGCCGCCTTCATCGCCGAATGCCGCCGCCTGGGCACCTCCGAGGAGGCGATCGAAAAGGCCGAGAAGCGCGGCTTCGACACCGGGCTGCGCGTGTCGCATCCCTTCCTGCCCGACCAGAGCTTTCCGGTCTGGATCGCCAATTTCGTGCTGATGGACTACGGCACCGGCGCCATCTTCGGCTGCCCGTGCGGCGACCAGCGCGACCTGGACTTCGCCAATGCCTATCACCTGCCCTTCCGCCCGGTGATCCTGCCGCCGGGAGAGGACGAGGCGACCTTCGCCATTACCGCCAAGGCGTGGGATGGCGACGGCACGCTGATCAATTCCGGCTTCCTGGACGGGCTGGATACCCGGGCCGCGCGGGCCGAGGCGATCAGTCGCCTGGAGGGGCTCGGTGTCGGGCGCGGCGTGGAGAACTGGCGGCTGCGCGACTGGGGGATCTCGCGCCAGCGCTATTGGGGCTGCCCGATTCCGATTATTCATTGCGCCGCGTGCGGCCCCGTTCCGGTGCCCGACGACCGGTTGCCCGTCACGCTGCCCGAGGACGTGACGTTCGACCGGCCCGGCAACCCGCTGGATCATCATCCGACCTGGAAACATGTCGCCTGCCCGCGCTGCGGCGCCGATGCCACGCGCGAGACCGATACGTTCGACACCTTCGTCGACAGTTCGTGGTATTTCGCCCGCTTCACCGCGCCGCACGCCGCCGCGCCGACCGTGCGCCCAGCGGCGGATGGCTGGCTGCCGGTCGACCAGTATATCGGCGGGATCGAGCATGCGATCCTGCATCTGCTCTATGCCCGCTTCTTTACCCGCGCGATGCGCGAGACCGGGCATCTGGGCCTGGAGGAGCCGTTCGACGGGCTGTTCACCCAGGGCATGGTCAATCACGAAAGCTATCGCGACACCGACGGGCTGTGGCTGTATCCCGAGGAGGTCGAGCGGCGCGGCGACGGCGCGGTGCATCGTGCCACCGGGGCGCCGGTGACGATCGGCCGGGTCGAGAAGATGTCGAAATCCAAGCGCAATACCGTGGCGCCGGTGGCGATCATCGAACGGTTCGGTGCCGATACCGCGCGCTGGTTCGTGCTGTCCGACAGCCCGCCGGAACGTGACATGGAATGGACCGAGGCCGGCGTTGCCGGTGCCGCGCGCTTTCTGCAACGGCTCTATCGCGTGGTGCGGACGGTGGCCGAGAGCGTTGCCGTATCCGCCCCGGAAGCCGCGCCCTCCGACGCCGCCGACGGGCTGCGCCGCGCCACCCATCGGGCCATCGCCGCCGTCAGCGAGGCGCTGGAAGGGTTCGCGATCAATGTCGCGGTGGCCCGCCTGCACGAACTGACCTCGGCCCTGGCCGAGGCCGAGCGCGCGGCGGCCGATGCCGGCATGGCGCATGCGCGGCGCGAGGCCGCGCTGGCCCTGTGCCTGCTGGCCGCGCCGATGGTTCCCCACCAGGCGGAAGAGATGCTGGCGCTGCTGGAGCCGGGCGGGGCGCCGGCCGTCGATCGGGCCTGGCCGGTGGCCGAGCCCGACCTGCTGGTGGCGCGCGAGCTGACCATCGCGGTCCAGATCATGGGCAAGCTGCGCGGCACCGTCGCCGCCGCGCCCGACGCGCCGGCCGAGACGGTGATCGCCCTGGCGGAGCATGAACCCAATGTCGCGCGCCTGCTGGAGGGCAAGCGCATCGTCAAGCGTATCCATGTGCCCAACCGTATCGTCAATTTCGTGATCGCGGGCTGAGCGCGTGCCCGCCCTGCCCCTTTCCACCTCGTGCCGTCGGCCTCGCGGCCCGTGCCGCGCGATGCTGCTGGCGATGGTGACGATGCTGGGCGGGTGCGGCTTCCAGCCGCTCTACGGAACGCCGGGAGGGGGCGACACCGCGAGCGGCACGATCCCCGACCAGTTGCGCCAGGTCTACGTGGCCAGCATCCCCGAGCGCTACGGGCAGGAATTGCGGCTGTTCCTGCAACAGAACCTGGCCGGCGCCGGGCAGGAAGATCCGACCGGCTATACGCTGCGCGTCAGTTCCTATGTGATGAACGAAGCGATCGACATCCATTCGGACAATACGACCGGCCGCACCCGGGCCTCGGCCCACGCGCACTGGATGCTCTATACCGTCGCGCCGGTCCCCGCGCTGCTGACCCAGGGCGACGCCCAGGTGATCGATGGCGAGAACGAGACGTTCGAGCAATATTTCGCCCAGAACCTGAACCAGGCCACGCTGGCGCGCCGGGTGGCCCAGGCCGTCGCCGACCGGCTGACACAGCAGCTCGCGATCTGGTTCAGGACCAGGGCAGCGCCCGCCCGGCACGCGGCCATGCCGCAGGCCACCTATGTCGACCCGAACGTCATGCCCAATTCCAGCACCGAGATCCCGCGCCAGGCGGTCGGCGAGGACGGCATGCCCGGCATGGCCATCGGCCGGTCCTCCCCCGATCCGTCCGGGACGGCGGGGGGCGTGCCGGCCAACGGAACAGTCAACAGCCAGTGAAGATCGACGCCCGATCGGTCGCCCGGATCCTGCGCGAGCCCGGCGCGCTGCGGGCGATCGTGCTGCATGGCGAGGATACGGGCCTGATTCGCGAGCGCGCGCGCCAGGCCGCCACCGCCATCGCCCCGCAACTGGACGATCCGTTCCGCGTCGCGGTGCTGGACCGCGATGCGGCGGAACGGCTGGAAGAGGAAATCTTCTCGCTCTCCCTGAGCGGCGGGCGGCGGGTGGTGTGGGTGCGCGACGGCGGCGACAGCCTGACCGCCCCGCTGAAGGCCAGCCTGGCGCGCGATTCCGACACGCTGGTCATTATCGAGGCCCCCGGCCTGGCCAGCCGGTCGCGGCTGCGCGCCCTGGCCGAAGCCCAGGACCATTGCGCCGCGATCGGCTGCTATCCGGAGGAAGGGCGGGCGCTGGAAGCCACGATCCGCCAGGTTCTGGGAGAGGAGGAGATCCGCATCGACGCCGATGCGCTGTCCTGGTTCGCCGGCCTGCTGGGCCCCGATCGCGCGGCGATGCGCGGCGAAGTCGAGAAGCTGGCCCTGTATGCCGGCCGGGGCGGGCATCTGACGCTGGACGACGTGCGTACCTGCATCGGCGACGCCGCCGGCGTGTCGCTGGAGGACGCGGCCTATGCCGCCACCGCCGGCGACCGGGCCGGCGCGGATACCGCGATCGAACGCGCCCTGGCCGAGGGCACCAGCCCGATCGCCGTCGCGCGGGCGCTGCTGTCGCACCTGCACCGGCTGCGCCGGGCACGGATCGCGATGGATTCGGGGCAGAGCCGGGCGGAGGCGATGCGCGGATTGCGGCCGCCGGTCTTCTTCAAACGGACCGAGTCCTTTGGCCAGGCGCTATCGCTGTGGACCGGCGAGCGCCTGATGGAGGCCGCCGAACAGACCCAGGCGCTGGAGAAGGACTGCAAGCAGACCGGCGCCCCCGACCTGGCCTTGTGCCGCCGCCACATCGCCCGGCTGGCCGCGACCGCGGCGATCCTGCGCCGCGAGCGGTGACACCTTTGCCCCGTGCGGGCGCTTGCTCCGGGCCGCGCGCTCGGTTAGAAGCGGGGAGTGTGTCCGCGTAGCTCAGCAGGATAGAGCACAGGATTCCTGGTTTTCAAATTGGGCGTCATGGCGGGAAACCTCATGACGGATCCGCTCAAATTCGGGGAACGCTCTGACACCGTGTGTCGTGCCGATCCCGAGCCAAGCCCGGCCCTGCCGGGACGGTGTAGAGACTGGACGGGCGGCACCTGTCGGCTTTCGGGCCCAGGGTGAAGGGACAGTCCAGACCACGAACGCCATTTCCGGATGGCGGCGGCGAAAGCCGAAGTGGGATGAATCCTGGGGCCGTGGGTTCGAATCCCGCCGCGGACACCACCCTGCGCTCGCGGAGCGTTTTCCGCCCCGATCGCGCTACGTCCCCGGCCGCCGTTCGAACCCGCCATCCGTTTTTCATGCCCGGCGGGGCGAAGGACATAAAAAAGACGCAGAAACCGTGGCTATTGCGGGTGAATAAACGCGACATGCACGGCGGTCATGGGGATATCCGGGCAGAATAATGGAGTGACGTTTCGTCTTTCACCTGTGCTTCCGGCTCCATGCACATGGGCATGGAGCCTTGATCCGATCTTTGCGAAGGCAGGGGCGCATGAAACGAGCTGAACTATTTTTTCAATGCCGATATGGCTTTTCGCCCCGACCCGACCGCGTTACATCGTAGTCCGATCATCGCATTGGGGCACATATCTCTTCATGCATAACAGTTCGACGTCCGAGCCGAATACCATTACTCGGGACGAGCCCATCGCCATCATCGGCGCATCTTGCCGCCTTCCCGGGGCGCCGGACGTTATCAGCCTGTGGCAGCTTCTGGACGAGGAACGCGAGAGCGTGCGCCCGATCCCGGCGAACCGCTTTCCCCTGCGGGATTTCTGGCACCCCCGGCGCGGCGAGACCGGCAAGTTCTATGCCACCCGGGCGGCGACGCTGGATGAGATCGAACTGTTCGACGCCGCCTTCTTCGGCATTTCGGCCCGCGAGGCCCGGCAGATGGACCCGCAGCAGCGGCTGCTGCTGGAACTGGCCTGGGAAGCCCTGGAAGACGCGGGCACGACGGCGGACCAGATCGCCTCGGCCGGTGTCTATGTCGGCGCGTCGGGCCTCGAATACGCCAATATGCGCCTGACCGACCCGTCGTCGGGCAATGCCTATTTCATGCCCGGCAACACGCTGAGCATCTTTTCCAACCGCATCTCCTACGCGCTGGGCCTGCATGGGCCGAGCATGACCATCGATACCGCCTGCTCGTCCTCGCTGTTCGCCCTGCACGAGGCCTGCGAGGATCTGCGCGCCGGACGGACGGAAGTGGCCCTGGTCGGCGGGGTCAGCATGCTGCTGTCGCCCTACCCCTTCATCGGCTTCTGCGCCGCCAGCATGCTGTCCCCGACCGGGCGGTGCCACGCCTTCAGCGCCGATGCCGACGGCTATGTGCGTGGCGAAGGCGGCGTCGTGCTGCTGCTGAAGCCCCTGTCGGCGGCCCGGCGGGACGGCGACGACATCCGCGCGGTGATCATGGCCAGTGGAATCAACGCCGACGGCCGGACGCCGGGCCTGACCTTTCCCAGTGCCCAGGCCCAGGCGGCCCTGCTGCGCGAGGTCTATGGCAAGGCCGGCGTGTCGCCCGACCAGGTCGCTTTCGTCGAGGCGCACGGCACCGGCACCCCGGCAGGCGACCCGGTGGAGACGAATGCGCTGGGCACCGCCCTGGGCCAACTGCGCGACACGCCCCTGCCGATCGGCTCGGTCAAGACCAATCTCGGCCATCTGGAACCGGCGTCGGGCCTGGTCAGCATGCTCAAGGCCATGCTGGCGCTCCAGAACCGGCGCCTGCCGGCCTCGCTGCATTGCGCGACCCCCAATCCGGCGATTCCCTTCGCCGAACTCAACCTGGAAATCGTCACCGAAGCCCGGCCTCTGGCGGAGGGGACGCTGATCGCCGGCGTCAACAATTTCGGCTTCGGCGGCGCCAATGCCCATGTGGTCCTGGCCAGCGCGCCGGCGCCAGCGGCCGCCCCGGACTCCACCACGACCGCCGCACCGGACGAAGCGGTGCCGCTGCTGCTGTCCGCGCGGTCCGAGGCCGGCCTGGCCAGCCTCGCGCGGGTCTGGTCCACCCGGACCTGGACCGATGCCGACCTGCGCGGTGCTGCGACCCGCCGCGCGCAGTTGACCCATCGCCTGGGCGTGCCGGGCGGAGACCCCGCGGAGATGCGCGCGGCGCTGGCCGCCTGGGTCGAGACACGCGCCCATTCGGACATCGTGACCGGGCAGGCGCTGGCCCAGGCGCGCACCGTGTTCGTGTTTTCGGGCAATGGCAGCCAGTTCTCGGGCATGGGGCAGGACCTGCTGACGATCAGCCCCGTCTTCGCCGCCGGCGTGGCCGAGGCGGATGCCGCGCTGCGCCCGCATCTCGGCTGGTCGGTGCTGGAGGCGATGCGCTCGGGCGACTGGTCGGCCGATCCGGCCGATATCGCCCAGCCCATGCTGTTCGCGTTCCAGATCGGCGCCCTGCGCGGGCTTGAGCATCAGGGGCTGAAGGCCGATATCGTCGTCGGCCACAGCGTCGGGGAAATCGCGGCCGGCGTGCATGCCGGCATGCTCGACATGGCCGAAGCGGCGCGCATCGTCGCCCTGCGCAGCCGCCATCAGGCCACCGCGCCCGGCGGCGGCATGGCCGCGATCCATGGCGATGCCGAGGCGGCCGCGCGCCTGCTGGCCGAGGCCGCGCCGAGCCTGGAAATCGCCGCCTTCAACGCCCCGAGCGCGCTGGCGGTGGCCGGAGCGGCCGAAGCGCTCGATCGCCTTGAGGCGGCGAAGGACGCTTCCACGCTGCTGATCCATCGCCTGAAGGTGGGATATGCCTATCACAGCAGCCAGATGGACCCGATCGCCGAGGCGCTGATCCGCGACCTGGGCGAGATCACCGCTCGCCTGCCGGACCGGCTGATGATCTCGACCGTGACCAGCCAGCCCTTTGCCACCCTTCCCGACGCCGATTACTGGTGGCGCAATGTCCGCGCGCCGGTGCTGTTTGCCGAATCGGTGCGCCGGGCGGCCGCCGAGGGCGGCACGGTTTTCGTCGAGATCGCTCCCCGGCCGGTGCTGCAACATTATCTGCGCGACATCCTGAAAGGTGGCGACGCACAGACCCGCGTCATGCCGGCGGTGCCGGCGAAGATCACCGCCGATCCGTTCCCCCGCACCGCGCTGAGCTGTTTCGCCGCGGGCTGCGACATCCTGTCCGCGCCGCGTTTCGCCGGCCCCGCCCGCGCCCGGGGCCTGCCCGGCGTGCAGTGGCAGCGCGAGCGGCACTGGTACGAGCCGACCGAGGAAGCGCTGGCGGTATTGTGGAACCAGCAGGACACGCATCCGCTGCTGGGCGACCATGGCAAGCGGGAATCCAACGAATGGACCGCGCATCTGGACGGCGCGGTGCAGCCCTGGCTGGCCGATCACAAGGTCGGCGACACCATTGTCCTGGCCGCCGCCTGCCTGATCGAATTCGCCTTTACCGCCGCCCGCGCGACATGGCCGGACGCGCCGTTGCTGGAACTGCGCGATTTCCAGATCCTGCGCCCCGTCATCATCGAACAGGCGCATCTGCGTGAAATCCGGGTCCGGCTGGCGGCGGATGGCGCCGTGACCATCGACAGCCGGCCCCGGCTGTCGCACGCGGTCTGGACGCGCCATGCCACCGCCCGCGCCGGCGTGGCCTCCGTTGCCCCCGCCGCCCTGCCGCCGGCCGCCACCGGCAGCGGCCTGACGGGCGAGGCGTTGTATGCGATCGCCCGCGCCGCCGGGCTGGCCTATGGACCGGCTTTCCGCCGGGTCGATGCGATCGCGATGGCGCCGGGGCATGTCGAGGCCAGCCTGACCGGCCAGGCGCCGATCGAGGGCCTGACCCTGGATCCGACGGCGTTGGACGGCACCTTCCAGGCCCTGGTCGGACTGGCCGTCAACCATGCCGACGCCGGAGCCGCCGAGGCGCCGCTGCCGCGCAAGTTCGGCGTCATCCGGCTGGACCTGACGGCCGGGCCGCCCGCGCGCGGCCAGGCCGCCGTCACGATGTCGGGCCCGCGCGAGACCGAGGCCGACATCGTGATGCTGGACGCCGCCGGCCGGGCGGTGCTGTCGGCCACCGGCTGCTGGTTCACCCGCATGCCGGGCGAACGCCCCGTTCCGGTCGCCGAGCGCAGCTTCCACGAAATCTGGCTGCCGTCGCCGGTCTCGCCGCCCCTGCTGTCCGACGAGCGGTTCCTGGCCCTGCGGCCGGCCATGGAAACGCCGGTGGGCGATGACGACGACCGGGATGCCGGGCTGCTGGCCCATACGATCCTGGCCGGACGCACTGCGCAGCCGGCGCCTGCCGCCACCGATGCGCCCGACCCGGCCCGGCTGTGGCAGACGCTGTTCCTCGACCTGCCGCAATGGCTGCCCGCGGCGTTGCTGCTGGCGTGGGTCGACGAACGGACGGGCGCCGAGCCGGATGCCGCGCGCGGCGACGATGCCTTTCCCGATATCGCGTTCCGCCAGTTGCTGTCGGGCCGCAGCGTGGAACTGGCGGCCGAGCAGATCGCCGGCACCATCGCCGCCTATACGCGCGACTGGCCGGAGGACCGTCCGGTGCGCGTGCTGGAACTGCATGCCGACCGGGCAGCCCTGACCCGCCAGCTGGTCCCGCGGCTGGCGGGCCTGGCGTGTCGCCTCGACTACACGATCCTGGAACCGAATCGCGAGCGGCAGGCCCGGCTGCGCCCCGCCGTGCTGGCCCATCTGCCCGGTATCGTCATGGCCGAGACCGTGCCGGAGGGCGCGTATGACGTTCTGGTGGCCTATGCTCCCGGCCTGCACGGCATGGTGCCGGCGGTGACGCTCGCCCATGCCGACCGGCTGGCGCCGGGCGGGCTGATCCTGGTTGCCGAGGCGGCCGACGATGCGGGCTGGACGGCCCTGCGCGACCTGTCGCCCGAGCCGCTGCTGACGATCGCCGCATGGCGCGACCTGCCGCATCGCCTGCGCGCGGTGGCCGAGAGCGTTCCCGCCCGGGCGCCCTTCCCGCTCGCCCTGCTGGCGGCGGTCGCGGTCGAGGCGGAGGAAACGGAGGCGGAGGCGGAGGCGGAGGCGGCGCCCGTGTCCGCGCCGCCGGTGCTGCGCCTGTCCCATGCCCCGGCGCAGGATGAGGATTCGGACGACGCCGTCCGTACCATCCGCGCGGTGCTGGCCCTGGCCCGGGACGCCCGCGCGGCGGCCGAGGCCGGAGACTGGCTGGCGATCGTTACCCGCGACGCCGCCGCCACCCCGCATGAGGCGGCGCGCGCCGCCCTGGGGCGGACGATCGCCAACGAATTCCCTGCCCTGCGCTGCCGTCGGATCGACCTGGCGGCCTCCTTGACCGAGGCCGCCATCGCGGCCGCGCTGGAGGCGGAACGCCATGCCACCGACGGCGAGCGCGACGTGCGCTGGACGGCGGAAGGCCGGCTGGTCCGCCGCCTGCGCGAGGGCCTGCCGGCCCGCGCCACGGAAGCGAAGACGGATGTGCGGCTGATCCAGCCGGTTCCCGGTCCGCTGGACCGGCTGTGCTGGATGCCGGAGCCAAGGGTGCCGCCCGGCCCGCGCGAGGTGGTGATCGACGTCCGGGCCAGCGGACTGAATTATCGCGACGTGCTGTCGGCCATCGGCATGCTGCCCGATGAATTGCTGCTGGACGGGTTCGCCGGCGCCACGCTGGGCATGGAGTGCGCGGGAACCGTGCTGGACGTGGGCGCGGAGGTCACCGACCTGGCTCCCGGCGACCGGGTCATGGCGCTGGCCGCCGCCGCGCATGCCAGCCGCGTGGTCACCGACCGGCGCAGCGTCTTCGCCCTGCCGGACTGGCTGTCCTTCGCGGCCGGCGCCACCATTCCGGTCACCTATCTGACGGTGCTGTACGCGCTGGAGACCGTCGGCACGCTGCGGGCCGGCGAAACGGTGCTGATCCATGGCGCGGCCGGCGGTGTCGGCCTGGCCGCGATCCAGTATGCCAGCCATGTCGGCGCGCGCATCGTCGCCACCGCCGGGTCGCCCGCCAAGCGCGCGGCGCTGCGGGAGCTTGGGATCGAAACCGTGCTGGACAGCCGTTCGCTGCGCTTCGGCGCCGATGTGCTGGCCGCCACCGACGGGCAGGGCGTGGACGTGGTGCTCAATGCCCTCAGCGGCGAGGCCATGGAACGCAGCCTGGAACTGGTACGTCCGTTCGGCAGGTTCCTGGAACTGGGCAAGCGCGACTTCCTGGCCAATACCCGCGTCGGCGTCGGCCCGCTGCGGCAGAATGTCAGCTATCATGCGATCGATGTCGACGCGCTGGTGCGCCATCGTCCGGACTTGGTCTCGACCGTGACGGACCGGCTGCACGCACTGCTGGAAGACGGCGCGGTCGGGCCGCTGCCCTATACCGCCTTCCCTGCCTCCGCCGCGACCGATGCCTTCGCGCTGATGCGGAGTTCGGCCCATGTCGGCAAGATCGTGCTGACGATGGGGCCGGTCCAGGTGCCGGCGGCGCTGGAGGTGCCTGCCGATCGCACAATGCTGGTCACCGGCGGCACCGGCGGCTTCGGCGCGCGCGCCGCGCGGTGGCTGGTGAGCCGTGGCGCCCGCCACCTGGTGCTGGTCAGCCGGCGCGGGCCGGCGGCCGACGGCGTCGCCGCGTTGCGCGACGCATTGCTGGATGCCGGGGCCCTGACCGTGGAAATCCGGGCCTGCGACGTGACCGACCATGACCGGCTGGCGAGCCTGCTCGACGACATCCGGGCCACCATGCCGCCGCTGGGCGGGATCGTGCATGCCGCCGTCACGGTGGCGGACGGGCTGGTCGCCACCCTGTCCGAGGAACAGGTGACGGCATCGGTCCAGGCCAAGCTGGCCGGCGCGCTGTCGCTGGACCGGCTGACCCGCGACGATCCGCTGTCGCTGTTCCTGGTCTTCTCGTCCGCCACCATCACGCTGGGGGCGCCCGGCCAGGGAGCCTATGTCGCGGCCAATGCGGCGGTCGAGGCGCTGATCCAGCGCCGGCGCGACGCCGGGCTGCCCGGCTGCGCCGTCCGCTGGGGGCCGATCGCCGATGCCGGTTTCCTGGAACGCAACGAGGCGGCGCGCGAGGCGCTGGACCGGCGGCTGGGCGCGCGGTCGATGCGATCGATGGCGGCGCTGGACGCCCTGCCCGACCTGCTGGCCTCGTCCGACCCGTGGCCGGTGCTGGCCGAAATGGACTGGCAGGCCACGGGCAGCCTGCCGATCCTGAGCGAGCCCCTGTTCGGCGCCGTCACGCGCCGCCGGGACGAGGACGGCGATACCGGCGACCTGATGAGCCTGCTGGCCACGGCCGGCACGGAACGGCGGGAGGAAATCGTCGCCGACCTGATCCTGGGCGAACTGACCCGCATCATGCAGACCGACCGCGAGGCCCTGCCGCTGGACCAGCCTTTGGCCGAGCTGGGCATGGATTCGCTGACGGCGGTCGAACTGGCGCTGGGGCTGGAGCGCCGGCTGGGCGTGTCGCTGCCCGGCTTTGCCTGGCAGGAAATGACGGTTCGCCGCGTCGCGCGCCAGGTATCCACCCTGCTGGGCAACAAGGGTGGGCAGGAGACCGCCGCCGCCACGCCGGATGAAGCCGTGATGGCGCGCCACCTGTCGGATGAGGAACGCCACGCCGTGGCGGAAACCGCGGACATTCCCGAACCCGCGCTTTCGAACGAAGAAGAAATGACTCGATGACGGGACCCAAATTCGGCCGCCGGCTGGGCGAGCGCATCAAGCTGATGGCCAGCTTGGCGGGTGCGGCGCCGGCGACGGGGGGCACCCGCGGCTGGTCCCTGCCGGGTGTGGAGGAAATGGCGTTCATGGAGAAGCGGGCGGCGGCGCTGGGCGTCGCCGATCCGTTCTTCCGCCAGCATGACGGGCTGGCCGGGGCCACGACCCGGATCGACGGGCACGACTACATCAATTTCTCGTCCTACGACTATCTGGGCCTGAACGGCGATTCGCGGGTGATTGCCCGCGTGGAGGATGCGCTCCACCGCTTCGGCACCACGGTATCGGCCAGCCGCATGGTGTCGGGCGAGCGCCCGTTCCATCGCGAACTGGAAGGCGCGCTGGCCGACTGGCACGGTGCGGAGGATTGCGTGGTGATGGTATCGGGCCATGCGACCAACGTGACCACGCTGTCGCAGCTCATGCGGCCGGGCGACCTGATCGTCCATGATGCGTTGGCCCATAACAGCCTGATCCAGGGCGCCATCCTGTCTGGCGCGCGGCGCATCGCCTTCACCCATAACGACGTCGCGGCGGCGCGCGAGCAGTTATGGATGCATCGCCGGGCCCACAAGCGCGCGCTGCTGGTCCTGGAAGGCCATTACAGCATGGACGGCGACATTCCCGACCTTGCCGCCTTCGTCGACCTGGCCCGCGAATTCGACTGCATGACCCTGGTGGACGAGGCCCATTCGACCGGCGTGCTGGGCGCGCGCGGGCACGGCATCGCCGAAGAGGCCGGTGTGGCCCCGGATGCGATCGACCTGTGGATGGGCACGTTGAGCAAGAGCCTGATCTCCTGCGGCGGGTATATCGCGGGGCGCGCCGACATCGTCACCTATCTGAAGCGTACCGCCGCCGGCTTCGTCTATTCCGTCGGGCTGCCGCCGACCAACGCCGCGGCCTCGATGGCCGCGCTGGACATCATCCGCGAGGAACCCTGGCGCATCGCGCGCCTGCGCGAGAATGCCATGCATCTGCTGCGCCTGTTCAAGGAAGCCGGCTTCGATACCGGCACCTCGGAGGGCTATGGTATCGTGCCGCTGGTCACCGGCAGTTCGCTGCTGGCCGGCCGGCTGTCGCAGGCCCTGTTCGAACGCGGGCTGAATGTCCAGCCCATCATCCACCCGGCGGTGCCGGAAAAGGCGGCGCGCCTGCGCTTCTTCGTCAGCGCGTCCCATACGCCCGAGCAGATCGCGCAGACCGCGTCGCTGGTCGGTCAGGCACTCCGCGCCCTGTCGGAATAGGCGGACAGGATCCGCCGCACCGAGCCTTCGACCGCGAGGGCGCGGCCTTCGGGGGTGAAGAAATCGCCTTCGACCAGGACCTCCTGGATCAGCATGCGGCAGAACGCATCCAGCAATTCGGCATCCGGCCGCCTCGCCTCCTGCCAGAAGCGGTCCAGAGGGGCCTGGAACGTCAGTCCCGCGACATCATAGATGGCTTCGCCCAGGATCTTGACCGGCCGGTCGCGCCGCAGCGCCAGCAATCCGACCGTGCTGTTGACGGTCACGATCCCCTGGCTGGCGCCCAGGACGGGCTCCAGCGGACCTTCGGCCATGAAATGGACCCGCGTTGCGATGCCCAGCGCGCGGGCATGCCGGGCGATCAGCCCCTCCCAGTCGGTCAGGCGCGGATCGAGCGGATGCCGGCGGACGAGCAGCGACAGCGATGGCGGCGCATGGGTGGCGAAGGAGACCAGGATACGCTCCAGCGCCTCGGCCATGCTGCGGAACGGGGAATGAACCCGCAACTGGTAATCGCCATCCAGTTGCATCGGCACCAGCATGAACGGACCGCTCGGCAGGGGCGCCTGTTTCGGCTTGCGGACCAGACGGCCGCCCCAGTCCCGCAGCCAGCCCGCATATTCCACGAAGGGGCTGACCACCGCATGGAAGCGCGCGTGGGGAAACAGCGCCGACAGGGCCACGCGCAGCCCGTGATAGGACACGTCATAGACCGCGCGGCGCAGGAAATCGGGGTGCGGGTTGTAGTGCATGGCCGGCCACGGGGCCCGGCCCCGTTCGCGGATGGCGTCGGCATCGCGCGGCAGGGCCGAAAACCCGTTGACGCCGTGCGGCTCCAGCGTGATCCAGCCGGGCCTGAGATAGCCTTCCTCGAACACCCAGATGGCGATGCCGTGCGCCCGGGCGATGTCGGTCGCCACGAGGTGGATCGGGCGGCAATCGCCGAACAGGATGATCGCATCCGGCCTGTCCTGGGCGACGATCTTTTCGAGAAAGGCGGGCAGCGCCTCCTGGCGGCCGCGAAACCAGGTGGCGTCGTGGGAAAAGACGACATCGCCGCCATTGAAGGCGATGCGGCGGACATGATGGCCGGCGGCCCGGAGCGCGATCGCCAGTTCGGAGAAGAACGGTGTGGCGTTCCCCTGCAACATCAGAAAACTCAGCAAGCCGTCTCGACCTTCCCGTTCGTCACGCCCAGGGCCGCCAGGCCGGCCGCCACCTGGGTCGGCCAGTCGGCGAATGACGGGGCCGGGACCGGCCGCCGGTCATGCCCGCTCAATTCCGCGATCGCACGCCGCCAGCCGGGCCCGTCCAGGGGATCGAGATAGACGGGGAAATCACCGGCGATTTCGCGAAAGACCGGCAGGTCGCTGCACAGGCACGGGATGCCCATCGCCAGGACCTCCAGCAGCGGCAGGCCGAACCCCTCGGCGAAGGATGGAAACAGCAGGGCGCGCGCGCCGCCGATCAGGGCTGCGACCCCGCGATCGGACAGGGTGGCATGTTCATGCACGATGCCCCGCAGCGCCGGGCAGCGTTCGATCATGTCCAGGATATTCTCGTTTTCCCACCCGCGCCGCCCGATGATCACCAGATGCGGCAACGGGGCCGAGCCGCCCTCGGTCGCCATCTGGCGCCAGAGATTCAGCAGTAGCAGATGATTCTTGCGCGGCTCGATGGTGCCCAGGATGACGAAGTAAGGGGCGTCGGGCGCCAGCGGGCCGGCTGAGGCCGGGATGCCGGAGGGAACGAGGCACCCGTGATGCACCACGCTGACCGGCGGGCAATGCCCGCGCGGCGCCAGATAATGCCGCAGGGAGTCTCCCACCGGCCGGGACGGCACGATCACGCTTTCCGCCAGCCGGCCCACTGTGTCCATGCGCCGGCGATGGCGGTCGGGTTCGGTGGGCCGGGCATATTCGGGATATTCGATCGGGATCAGGTCATGGACCATGACCGCCATCGCGGCATGTGCCCGCTTCAGGAACGCGGCGATCACGTCCTGTCGCATCAGATGGTGATGCGACAGCAGGAGATATGTCCGGCGGTGTTTCGTATCGCCGACCGCGCCGAAGGCCGCCGCCTGCAACAGCGCGCCGGCCAGCAGCGACGATGCGCGCGACGGGCGCGTCCCGCTTGCCCAGGCGCGCGCCAGGACCCGCAGGAACGATGCCGCCGCGCGACGCGGCAGGATGCCGATCCGCCCGACCGGATGATAGGCCACGAACGCGACCTGCGACGCGGGAACGCGCATGAGATACAGCGCATATTCCAGTTCCACGCGATCGATCCCGGTCGGTACCGCGCTGTCAGCGCGGGAGAGCAGGCGCGAGATATCCATCAGGACGGGATGGCGCAGGCCGCCGGTCATGCCGCCCGGACCGTGCGTAGCCGGGCCCAGGCCTTGCGCAATGCCGTCTGCACGGCCAGCGCGCGCATCCAGGGTGTCGGCCGCCAGAGATCGGGGGTCTGCAATCGGTCGATCAGGATCTCCGGCCCGCATGGCAGTCGGGTGAGCGGATCGAGATAACGCGGAAACAGGATCAGCACTCCGGCAACGAGGTCTTCCAGGGACAGGCGCCGTGTCCGGCGTGCGGGAACATCCCCCAGATCCACCGTGAGGCCCCACCCCGCATAGAACGGGACGCCATATGTCACAACCCGCCGTCCGCGCATAAGAGCCTCGAACCCCGCGAGCGAGGTCAGGGTATGCACCTCGTCCACCCGGGCGATCGTATCGAGAATCGCGCCCCCCCGATCGATCCGGTCGGCCAGTCGCATGACAAGGGAATCGTCCATATGGCCCAATCGGTGAGTCGCCTCGACATCCGGGTGCGGCCTGTAGACGATGAACGCGTCAGGATTATGGTCCCGGACGGCCTGCAACAATTCCAGGTTGCCCCCGATCCGGCCGCCGCCGCACCGCACCGACTGGTCGTCCGCCACCTGTCCGGGCACCAGGATCGTCCGCCGTCCGCCGGTATCCCACGATTCGGCCGCATGGTCCGCGCGGGTGGCGCCGTATTTGGAAATGCCCAGCCGGACCAGCGAGTCGACCAGCCGCGCGGCGCGGGCACGCAGCGCCGGGGGAAAGGCGGCGGTCGCCAGGATATGCTCCAGGTCGCTCTCCCGCGCCGGGTCGTAATAGATGCCCCGCGTGTCGATGGTGATCGAGGAGGGCGGCATCAGCGCGCTGCCCAGCCCGATGGAGCGGACGAAGCCGTCCTCGACGCGCCAGACGGGCGTCCCGCACGCGCGCGCCGCCTGCTCCAGCCCTGGCGGCTGGCGGGTTGCCCAGACGGCCACGGCGCCCGGCAGACCGGGACGGAAATCCTGGAGAAAGGGCGGCGCGCCGGGTGCCGTCGCCAGGAAATCGGCGATCCGCCGCCGTTTCCATCGCGACATGCCCAGACAGGCCCCGACCTGGCGGTTGACGGCGATGGTGCGCCGCCAGTCGGCCAGCAACGCGATCGCCTCGGCGCACGGGATCGGGGCGGAGGTAAACGGACTGTGGTAGGCCGTGCGGTCGAGGATATCCGCCAGCACGTCGGCGCGCAGGAAGGGCGCCTCTCCCTGATCGTCCAGCATGCCCCCCGGCCCGAACAGGATGGCGGGCACGCCGCGCAGGGCCGTCAGGCGGACGATATCCCCCACGGCGTCGGCATACACGCGCACCGCGCCGTCCAGCAATGCATGGGGATCGCGCTCCCACGGCACATGCGCGATGCCGAGTCGCCGCGCCAGCGCGGCGGTCGGCCGGCATGGCCCCCGCCGCACCAGCAGGACATCGCGCGCGTCATGCGCCGCCAGTACCTGTTCCAGCAGGGCCGCGACATGCCGGCGTTCGCGTCCTTTGCCGGACAGCACGACCAGGATCGGACGAACATGTTCGGGACGCGGTGCCCAGAAGCTGCCGCCGACCCGCTCGCGCCGGATCTGCCCGGCCAGTTGCGCGCGCTCGGACTCCGCGACGGGAAACGGGGGCGGCGTCGGGCCGCAGCGGCGGGCCAGGACAGGGATGGACCGGTGGAAAGGCGGTATCCGCAGTAATGTCGTCATGCGCGGTATCCGCCCCCGACGCCCCGGACTGTTCCTGTCAGCATATTAACCCCCCGATCCCGGCAGGCTGGTAGCATGTCTGCCCCGACACGAAAAATCGTCCGTTGCGAACAATGGCGTCATTGCTGGAGGGACGCCGCGTAATGGGTCCTGTACCAGGCGACGAACGCGTCGACGCCCGCCTGGAGCGGTGTCGAGGGGCGGAAGCCGGTCAGCGCCAGAAGGGCGGAACAGTCGGCCCAGGTGCGCGGCACGTCACCGGGCTGCATCGGCAGATAACGGCGCACGCATGTCAGGCCGGTCGCGTTTTCGATCGCCTCGATGAACGCCATGAGACTGACGGGCTGGCTGTTGCCGATATTGACCACGCGATAGGGCGCCACGGGGCTGGCCCCCGGATCGGCCTCGCCCGCCCTGCGGGGCGGCACGCGGGAGAGCAGGCGGACGGCCTCGACCAGATCGTCGATATAGGTGAAATCGCGCGCCATATCGCCGTTATTGTACACATCGATCGGCTTGCCGGCGTACATGTCGGCGATGAACTTGAAGAGCGCCATGTCCGGCCGCCCCCACGGGCCGTAGACGGTGAAGAACCGGAAGACCGTGGTCGGAATTGTCCAGTTATAGGCATAGGCATGCGCCAGGTCCTCGGTCGCCTTCTTGGTCGCCGCGTACAGGCTGAGGGGATGATCGCATCGATGAGCCTCGGAAAACGGCAATAGCGCGTTCGCCCCGTAGACCGAGGAGGTGGATGCCATCATGAAATGAAGGGGCCGATGCCGGCGGAGCGCTTCCAGCAGCGTGGAGGTGCCGACGATGTTGGAGCCGATATAGGTGCCGGGGGCTTCGAGACTGTAGCGCACGCCCGCCTGGGCCGCGAGGTGGATGACCATTTCCGGCTCCGCCCGCGCGAAGACCACCTCCAGCGCCTCCGCGTCCTGCATCATGACTTCATGGGCGGTGAAATTGTCGTGCGCTTGCAGGATGGCATGGCGCTGCCGCTTCAACGAAACGTCGTAATAATCGGTCATGCCGTCGATACCGATGACCGTGCATCCGTCCTCCAGCAATCGCCGGGCCACATGAAACCCGATAAATCCGGCCGAGCCGGTCACGAGAATACGCATCTGAACCTCCAGAAAGACCGGACGGCCCACCCGCGCCGCCCGCCACACCGATGCCACGCTTGCCGTTCATGGTGCGGCAGTCCGGTCGGATCATCCGGCATGGCACAAATTCCGTCTTGTCTGTATGAGACATGCCCCATCGATCATCTGGCGACGAGAACCGCAATTTTGCCGAGCACGATCCCGACAGCCAGGACGCGACATTTGCCCAGGTCGCGCCGTGCTCGGACGACAGGGGACTAGGATGCAGCACTGGGCCATCGCCGCCGTCGCCGGTCTGGCGATCCTCGCACTCGTTATCCTCCGGATAACCAGCGGCCGGCCGTTCAGGCCGCTATGGAACGACCTGCCCGACGTGGCGGTCGCCATCATCCTGTGGCTCTCGCTTGCGCTGCTGACCGGGCGCCCGGTCTCGTCGGCGCTGCTGTGGGTGGTGCTGGCCGCCGGATTGCTGCTGGCCGACCATACCAAGCGCGAGGTCCTGCGCGAACCGATCGTGTTCGCCGATGCCAGTGAACTCCTGCTGGTCTTCACCCATCCGAAATTCTATCTGCCCTATGTCCATCCCGCCCTCTTCTACGGCATCGGCGGCCTGCTGGTCGTGGCGACGGCGGCGCTGTTTTCCATCGAGCCTCCGTCCATGCCTGGCGATCCGGTGCTGTCGCGGCTCGTCGGGGCGTTATTGCTGATCGTGCCGATCGCCGCCTATTTCTGGCGGCCGTCGCTGAACGTCATGGCGCGCGTGATCCGGCTGCTGCGCCCCAGCGGCGACCCGGTCGAGGATGCGAAGACACTCGGCATGCTGGGCAGCTTCGCCGCCCACACGGTCTGCTCGCGCCAGGAACGGCCGGCCCGGCAGGCCGCATGCCATTTCGGCATCGTGACCGCGCCGCCGGACAAGCCCCCGGTCCTGCTGGTCCAGGCCGAGTCCTTCTTCGATATCGGCCGGCTGGACCCGGCCCTGCCCTCGCCCCTGATGCACTACCAGGCCTGTCGCGCCCGGGCCTGCCGCCATGGCCGCGTCGATGTCGATTCCTGGGGGGCCAACACCACGCGCAGCGAATTCGCGGCCATCAGCGGGGTGTCGTCCGCCGCGCTGGGGCTGGACCGCTTCAATCCCTATTATTCCTTCGCGCGCCGGCCGCTGGACACGCTGGCCGCCCGCATGCGGCAGGCGGGCTATCTGACGGTGTGCGTGCATCCCTATGACCGCCGGTTCTATGGCCGGCACAAGGTCATGCCCAATCTCGGGTTCGATCATTTCGTCGGCGGCGAGGCCTTTGAGGCCCGACGCGGCGAACTGGTCGCCGACGAGGTGCTGGGCGCCTGGATCAACGATTTCATCGACCGCCAGGCCCGGCCCGTCTTTGTGTTCGCCGTCACGGTCGCCAATCATGGTCCCTGGTCCGCCCAGGCGACGACCGACAGCCCCTTCGCTCCGATGCTGGGCGGGTATCTGGACGGTCTGATGGGTACCGACCGGATGATCGGCCAGCTCGCGGGCTCCCGCTGGCTGAACGAGGATGGCGGCATCTTCGCCCTCTATGGCGACCATCAGCCCAGCCTGCCCATCCTGCTCAACGACGGCGCGCATATCGGCGCGTCGACCGATTATTTCATCCTGGACCGCACGCGCGCGGCAGCGGGACGCTGCGATATCCGCGTCGATCAGGTCGGTCGCGCCCTTGCCGAATGTCTGGCGGAGCATGCTCCCATGCCGCGCGCGCCGCGTGCGGCCGACCGCCTCTCGGCCGCGGGGCGACGGTTCTGACGGGGCGGCGGCTTCGGCCTTTGCCGCCCCGATCGCGCAACTCGTCACGATGGCAGCCGTTTCAGTCAGAAGCGAGCATGACGGCCGAAGCCGTTCTCGTGCGATGCATGACAGGGACCGGACCCGGCGCCAGGAGAAATACAATAACCATCCGCTGCGATCGAAGAACGGCTCTTCTCATCCCAAAACATGCCAAGGTTAAATAAATAATAAAAATTTCGATTCCGGAAAAATAAACCCGATGAAACATCTCATGACATTTATTTTCTTGCGACATGATTTTTTGATTGTAGCATGATCGCGTCAACAGGCGAGGCAGGCGTGTGCGTATACTCGTAACAGGCGGGTGCGGTTTCATCGGTTCGGCGGTAGTACGGCATCTGATCGGAGCCACCCCCCATTCCGTCGTCAATATCGATGCCATGACCTATGCCGCGACCCGGGACTCGACGGCCGCCGTCGCGGCGGATCCGCGCTACCTGCATGTCCGGGCCGACATCACCGACGGGGCGGCGATGCGGGCCCTTTTCGCGGCCCATCAGCCGGACGCGGTGATGCATCTGGCGGCCGAGAGCCATGTCGACCGCTCGATCGACGGCCCCGGCGTGTTCATGACGACCAATGTGCTGGGCACGTTCACCCTGCTGGACGCGGCCCGGGACTACTGGTCGGGACTGGACGCGGCGCGGCGGGAGCGCTTTCGCTTCCATCACATCTCGACCGACGAGGTGTTCGGCACGTTGCAGCCGGGCGATCCGTCCTTTACCGAGGACACGCCCTATGACCCGCGCAGCCCCTATTCGGCGTCCAAGGCGGCGTCGGACCATCTGGTGCGGGCATGGCAGCATACATACGGGCTGCCGACCTTCGTAACCAACACCACCAACAATTACGGTTTCTGGCACTTCCCCGAGAAGCTGATCCCGCTGGTGACGATCAACGCCATCGCGGGGCACCCGCTGCCCGTCTATGGCGACGGCAGCAACATGCGCGACTGGCTGTTCGTCGACGATCATGCCGAAGCCCTGGTCCTGGCGCTGGAGCGCGCCCGGCCGGGCGAGACCTACGCCATCGGCGCGCGGCAGCCGCGCAGCAACATCCAGGTCGTTCGGACCATCTGCGCGATCCTGGACGAATTGCGCCCCGATCCGGCCGGGCCGCGCGCGCGGCTGATCCATTACGTCACCGACCGGCCGGGGCATGATTTCCGCTACGAGATCGACCCCTCTCGCGCCGAGACGGCGCTGGGCTGGCGCCCCCGTCATGATTTCGAAACTGGGCTGCGCCGCACGATCCAATGGTATCTGGAGCATCGGGACTGGTGGACCGCGCTCCAGGACCGGCATGACAGCACGAAGCGCCTGGGCATGGCCCCGGCGGAGGGCACGCCATGAGCATGATCGCGGACACGCCGGACACCGAGCCCCCGATGAAGGGCATCCTGCTGGCGGGCGGATCGGGCACGCGCCTGCACCCCATGACGCTTGCGGCCAGCAAGCAGTTGCTGCCGGTCTACGACAAGCCGATGATCTAC